>CAZHOR010000042.1:0-2356 GCA_964534325.1 uncultured archaeon | reverse complement strand
AATCTTCATCTACCTATTGGCTCGCTCCATTATCAGCTCAATCATGAAATACCTAAACAAAAGCAAATCAGATTAAAAAATAACAACATGAAGTGAACCTGTTGATAGACAATGAGTTAAGCTTCAATTTTTCATTCTCAAACCATTTACCAGAGAATTTCACAGTTAACAGTCGGTTACGAAGAAACAATCCGATGTCGACATCCACTCAAAAATAAATTTTTTTAATGGAGATTGCGGGATACTTCTCCCATTAGATATCCTCCAAAACCGGTGACCCAAAGCAGGACCGGATAGACCACCCACCGTTCTATGCCACCCAGTTCGAGAAAGTTTAGTGGATTTGTGTCTCCAAGGAAGATGGCACTGGAGAGGAACACTAGGGCGATTGTCCCGAATACCAAGGAAAGGTATTTGAAAGGAGTTTTTACCACCCGAAAGGAAAGAAGTGCTGCAAAACCCCCGCTCACAAAAGTCAGTAATGCGAATAACAGATGCCAAGGTTCTACATTCCCTGGAAAAATTCCAACGCCCAGTATCCCGAGACCGAACAGTCCAAGAGAGCCGGTGAAAAACCTGTCTTCGAATATGTTATACACCAAGTATGTGGTAAAAAGGAGAATAGCACCGCAAACCATCATAGTCAGATTGAAAATCATGGCTGAAGGTTGATGAATCACGCTGTTCGGAGGTCTCGTAGCTCCCAGGTCACTGATCTCCTGCACGGTCGAATAATTAGGGTACAAGACTTCAGCAGTTATTATCCCGAGAAGTGCTATTCCTCCAACTAAAAAAAGTAGAACTCCAGCTAACACTTTTTGCCTTTCCAAAGAACCAACCCCTCTCAATGATACCTTTCCCTCCAACTTGTTACATATCGGTATCACTTATATGTATTTTTATGGGTGTGGTTAGTTGTGGTTAGATATGCTCAAAAGTAAATCCATAGAACGCGTCAAGTCTTCTTCTTGAACTCATCGAGGAGGTCCTCAGCCAGCGGGTCTTCGAAATAATCGAAATAAACAAAAGTGATGAAGAAAGAGTTCATCAGGAAGCCAGCCAGGTAGAAAAGGAATGAATACACTAATAGTTCGGGATCAAAAGTCCTCAGTGCCAATCTCAGGAAAAGTAAGATGGTTCCGAGGGCCAGGATAATACCCAGCAGTTTAGATCGAGCGCCTTCGAAGAGGAAGAAGTCAGCGGCGGGGCCAGGGATCTTGACCTCGAGTTTCCGGAATATGAAAAGAGGTATCACTATAACGGGTATGAAATACGAAACCGCGGAGGCTAGAGCGAAGAGATCGCTCAAAGATCTCTCTATGAGCAGAAGAGGGTTTAGACTTATATAGATCGCCAAAACTACCGCCAATACAGACTCTAAAAATAAGGCTGCCCTGAAATCTTTCCACGGAAAACCGTCTTGAAAGGCTTTTTCCTCTTTCTCCACCTTTATCTCTGTAGTGTCCAATACCTTGGGGATATCGAATATCCATCGGAGAAAACTTTGATAAGCCATATTCAAGGAACTCTCTCTTTTTCCTTTCCCCGCGAGTCCCTTTATATCTTTGAAGATCTTAAGAAAGTATTTCCTCTGGAATAGCACTATTAGGCTCACCAACCCGAAGCTTTGAACCAGGATAAGAAGGAATCCAGCCAGATAGGAAAGGAAGAATACCAAAAAGACGACTACTGGTAAGAAGGAACCGACTCCTTGTAGGTACTCCTCAAAGAAAATGAACATGAAAGGTCTGTATAGGGAGTAACCTATGACGATGGTGAAAAAAGTCAAGACGAAAGAGATGCCCACCAAGACCTTCAGGACATTTATAGTTTTTATCCTGCCATACCTTCCGTAGAATATCAGGGAAAAAATGCCGATCACCAGGAATATCGTCACCAAGCCGTTCAAGATCGGGCTGATGAGAGCGAAGAGGTCTCCACCCCAATCGATAGTGACAATGTATATTATCCAAACAATGAATATCAGCATGAGTACGTAAAACAATCTACGGATCCTATCATCGAATCTTCTTCGAATCTTCACTGACCGTATCTCCTCACCCATATTTTCACAAAGGTATAGGGTTAAGGGTTAAAGAATCCTATAATATTTTATTTTATTGAACCCGTCTTGCGATCTCCTGTTTACGATTTTAAACACCCTTACCCTAAGCCTGAACCCCAACAACATATTTTGAACCATTAATATATAATTCTTGTTTTTAAGACATGAGAGCAAACTCCCAGCAAACGTTTAAGATACATCCCAACTCTTCCAGATTTCTGGCTTAATATCCAATTCAGTTATCAAAGGATGGCGGTAAACCCTACGATCTTCGCAATGTATTCGGAAATA
>CAZHOR010000041.1:0-2528 GCA_964534325.1 uncultured archaeon | reverse complement strand
CATGCTCTCTGAGCCCACTACTTAAATGTTGACGAAATTTATTGCAGATAATACAATGTCAACTCAAGGGTGGCAAACATGAAAAGAATTAAATTTTTCCCACCAATGTAAATTCATGGAGAGTATGGAAAAAATCAACAGGATCCTGGAAAAGGGTAAAGACAGGATCAAGTTCATTGTCCTTTACGGTTCAGTAGCTGAGGGTTCGCAGAGAGTCGAATCTGATGTGGACCTCTGCGTTTATTATGATGGGTCCGATAGGGAGAGATTTCAATTCAGGAAAAAGGTTCTGGGAGATCTTCCCAGAAACTATGATGTTCAAACCTTCCAAGACCTTCCAATTTACGTGAAGAAGAATGTAGTAAGGGGAAAATTACTATATGGAGATTATGATTTTTTCTTTTGGACTGTGAGGAGCACAATAAGAGAATGGGAAGATTCCAAACACAGATATAAATTATTATTTGGAGCTGAAAAATGATTGAGGCTCAAGAAAGGATCAAGTCCGTGGAAGATAGTATTCAAGCTGTAGAAGACAGTATGCCCGATAGTTATGAAGAGTTCTCTCATTTACCAAAAGTAGTAAAGGATGGGATTTACAAGAATATTGAGGTTATATCCGAGATGTTCGTGGATTTATGCTACTTACTCGTAAAGCACCACAACCTCACAACTCCAGTGGATGACCTAAATGCCATAGATAATTTAATGAGAGAAGGCATCCTCTCTGTAGAACAAGGAGAGAGAATTAAAGAAATTAGAGGTTTTAGAAATATTCTAGTTCATAGGTATGGTAAAATAAACGATGAACTAGCTTATGAAAATATCCGGGATGGAATAGGAGATCTAAAAACCATATACGATTTCTTTACAGAAGCTTTTGAAGAATGTGATTAATCCTAAACAAAATCTCCTAGCCTGGATTGTGGTGGTAGATAGGGAGCAGCTTTTCTCATGCTATATCCCATCTTCTTCAGGTCAGCAAACGTATATCCTTCCTCCAACATCTCAGCTCCCTTTTTACCGATCCCCGGTATCTGTATGGGCTTTAGCTTTTGCTTCTCACACAACCTCTGAGCTATCAGCTCTTTAGGGTCCTTGTAGGGCAATGTCCCCTCCACCAAAATCTCCTTCAGGTACCGAATGTCGTATCCGTAGAGCCTGACCAGTGCATCAGCCCGATAAAGGTTAGCGACCCTCTTCTTATCCTCTGGATCGTTCTTGGCCATGGGCGTGTCCTTAACGGGTCGGAAAGGGGACATGTACATTCTGGCAACCTCAAATTTGCGGTAATGGGTTTGCATAGCGTCAATAACTTCTTCATCGCTCTCACCCACCCCAGCTATCAACTGGGTAGTGTGACTTTTCAGTTTCATTTGGCCTTTGACTTGGCTTTCTCGCCCGACGTCCTCGGCATCCTGGTTCCATTTCTTGACCTCATCCGATATCCACCTCTCCCTCCGCATTATATCATTGTTCAAATCCTTCACCGAGCTTAGCTCTCTCATCCGGGAGTTGGAGGTGGTCTCCACATTGATGCTCACCCTGCTTGCCACCTCCAGAGCCCTCCTGACCTGATCCCTATCTGAACCGGGCATTATCTTGAGGTGGAGATAACCTTTAAATCGTTCTCTGATCAGCTCTCCAGCCCTCAAGATGTCCTCCATCACTTTTTGGGAGTCACCATCAATAGCGGAGCTGATAAAAGCCCCCTTTACCTTACCCTTTTCCCTCAGCATGAAGAAGGCCTTTGACAGCTCTTCTGGAGTTATCGCTCTGCCTCTTCTCCTTCCGTTGGGGCAGTAAGAGCAATCAAATCGGCAATTGCTGGAAAGCAGGACCTTAAATAGTTTGACGCATCTGTTGCCTCCTCTGGCAGAATAAATGTGGTTGTATGGGTTAAAGGTATCCTGGCAAATGTCAAATCTACACTCTCTTATGAGGTGCTGGAGTGTTGAAGCATTCACACCGGTAGTTTTATTCCGGAAGTAGATATACCTTGGGAGTGGTGTAAAAGTGGAAGACGCAGGAAACCTGCTAAGTCCCTAAAGGATCGAGTCCGCATGGCCTTCATTAAGTATTACCTACGCCAATCATCTACACAACACTTATATACATTTCACTCAGCAGGCAATAACTACCGATAATCAATCGATTTCGAGGTGAATTTAATGGCAAGATTTCCAGAAGCCGAAGCAAGAATATTGAATGTCCAGATATGCATGAAATGCAATGCAAGGAACCCGAAAAAGGCTCTCAGATGCAGGAAATGCGGTTACAAGGGACTGAGAGGGAAATCCAAGGAGAGAAGAGGTAAGTAATCCTCTTCCTCTGTTTAATTCATTTTCCAAATTCTCTAAATATCAGCCTGATCATTAATTAAGCTGCAGCTTATGTGCTGTGGCTTGAATTCTGTTCCCTTAACCGCTTCTTTTCTCCAAAAAAGTCTTTTTTAACTTAATGCGGGAGTTAATATTTCCTAATGTCCTAATTTGGAATAGTTAATTTGTAGTAAAAAAATTCGTGCC
>CAZHOR010000040.1:0-3567 GCA_964534325.1 uncultured archaeon | reverse complement strand
GTAACGAAAAAGGGATAAAGTTTACTCAGAGAAGGAATTGGGACGTTAAAGGCAGATTGTTATCGTCTATTGATAAGGCTGAAAGGTTGTTGGGTTATGGGCCACAGACAAGTTTTGATGACGGTCTGAAGAAAGTGCATAAATGGTTTGAGGAAAACTGGGAAGAGATAGATAGGTGTGCCGAGTTCTGAACTCTGAACTCTGGAGAAATTCCGCAATAATATAAAAGCCATCATTTCGAATCTCAATTAGGAGGGATCTGGAGTCTTATTTGAGGTTCATGCTGTTACTTGTAAGAATATAAGGACTACTGCGAGTTACTGGACATATATAATAGAAGTGAAACATCCTGAGTCCTTCAAAAACTTAGATGTCCAAGACACCATTGACATGGTAAAAAATGCGCTCATAGAGCCAGATGTGGTAGTTGAAGAAAAATTAGATCCGTCAGTCCATCTTTATTACAAAAAACTTGATGGTTATTCTATTTGTGTAGTTGCCAAACACTTAAATGGAGATGGTTGTATAATTACTTCATACAGGACAGACAGGATAAAGAAAGGAGAAACCATATGGAAAAGAGAGTAAAGGTCTATTACGATAAAGAAATGGATACAATCGATATCTGGTTTGATGAGCCGCCGGAAGAAGGTTACTCTAGAGAAGTTAGTGACGGAATAATCCTGAAATACGATTTGAAAGGGGAGATAGCTGGATTGGAGATACTCTTCCTGTCAAAACAAAAGAATGTCCTGGATTTGATACCAAAAGATGTACGGGACGATTTCAGGAGAGCAATCAATGATTTTGTGGACAATGTTAAAGCTATAGCCTGATTTAAGTTAATAGATTAGGATCAAGTCTCATTTTGAATTTCAATTACTATTACGCTTAGAGAGATGTAAAACTTCAAAGGTAGATAAGTTGCCATAATTGATTTGCAGAAAATGGAGAGAATATAACTAATAGTGCAGAATTTCAGCCATGAACTTAGGTCTCGCCAAGTCAAAGAGTGGAGTTACTGTTCGATTAACTTATAAACGATGGGTACATATTTTAGAATCTCATGATTACATGGCAGGAAATCTGGATCTGGTAATAGAGACTGTTGAAGACCCAGATTATATTGTCAGTGGTTGGCAGACGAATTGGTGACATTGAAGCTAAGCAGGATAAGATACTGAGAAGAGGTGTGATATGGGAGAAGTGAAAGATGATCTGTTAAGATCTATACCATATTTCCTGAAGATGCCCTCTAATCAGATATGGGTTGATTACGATGAGGGCGCTGACGTACTCTACATAAGTTTCCGAAAACCTCAGCACGCAGATGATAGTGAAATGGAGGATAACATTGTTTACCATTACAGTGGCAAAGAGTTGGTTGGAGTTACTGTGATTGGAGCCAAGAAATACGGTGTCAAAGAAGAGAACATTAAGGGATGTTAACTTTTAGTGGCAAAGTTAGAAGACGAACCGGATATCTACAAAGTAGAAGACTTAAAAGTCAGATACGATACCAATAACTAAATGAAGAGGATGGTAAAACGATAGCATGGATGTATTGAGTAGGATAAGACAATTATATCAAAAGAAAGTTTTATTTACTGCCCACGCTCTAAATCAGATGAGTCTGCCTGAAAGATTAATCTCAACTAAAGAAGTATACGAAGTGATAGAGAAGGGAGAATTGATAGAGGACTACCCTGATGATAGGAGAGGCCATAGTTGTCTCATAGGTTGTAAAACTTCAGGTGAAAGATGGGTGCACGTGGTCTGTGCTCCGGCAGAGGAGTATCTTTTGGTGGTTACAGCTTATATCCCTTCTCCCCATGAGTGGGAGCATGATATGAAGACCAGGAGGAAGTGAGAATGAAGTGTTTTTATTGCGGTGGAGAAATGAAGAGAGATAAAATTACCCACACCATTAACAGGAAAGGGTATCACCTGCTCATCCATGAAGTTCCTGCATGGGTATGCACTCAATGCGGAGAAGTCTACTTTGAAGGGGAGACAATCGATTCTATACAGGAAGTTATAAGCAGTATAGATGAAAAAGTACAAAAAGTCAGGAAAGAAGGAGTAACAGCATAATTACTTACTGCCTCCTGTTATCAAGCGTAACCATGTGATAGCCTACAGAAAATATAATTGTAATGGAGAGTATTATTGGTTATAAACACCATTAAGTAATTGAACAATAATATTGGTTGATTAAAATGACCACTATCTCTATAGATGAAAGAACCAAAAAGTTACTGCGCTCTCTGGAAGAGATTTTGAAGAGAAGTTTGGCAACATGATCAGGAAAGCATAAAAGCAAAGATAAAAGAGTGTAACGGTATTGCTAATTTTGAAACAAAATACAGCGTAGAATTCGAGGAATTCAAAAAGAATTGGAGCGAGGGTGCGGTAGAGGGCAAGCACTCTCATGGCTTTGAAGATTTTATAGAATGGGAAGCTAATGGTAAATGATTGAAGAAAAAGAAATATTCGAGAAAAAGAAGAGTTATTAATTGATAAAGTTTAATATACTTTCAGATTAATGTTGGGTTATGGGACAACTTTGGTTGGATAGAATAACAACTGACCCTGAGGTTATGGGTGGCCAGCCATGTATTAGAGGGATGAGAATACCTGTTTCCCTGATCATCAGACTTGTGGCCTCTGGGAAAACTGTTAAGGATATCTTAGATGATTACCCTGAGCTGGAGGAAGATGATGTTAAGCAGGCCCTAGAATATGCTGCATGGGTAGTATCAGAAAAAGTTCTTGCATGAAGTTTCTAATTGATATGCATACTCACAGGACTGTACATTTTTTTGAGGGAGATGGGTTACGAAGCTATCAGAGCAAACGAAATAGGGATGGCAAGAGCGAAAGATGTGGAGATAATGGAGTATGCAGCTGAACATGATTTTGTTGTCATTACTGCTGACCTCGATTTTGGAGAGATACTGGCCTTTACCAAGCATAAAAAACCATCTGTAATAATTTTCAGACTGACGTATCCTTCTCCAGAAAAGGCCAATTCATCACTTAAGTTTTTACCTCGTATAGCAGATGCATTGAGAAGAGGATCCATTGTTATCATCGAAGACGAGAGATTTAGGGTCAGGGAACTTCCGGTAGATAGAAGTGAGTGAAACCAGTAACATCAATCTCATTAGATAGGGCTGTTTATGAGTACGAAGGTGAGTTACCTGTGTTAGTGACGGTCTACTTTCCCCTTACAGAGAGGTATTTTAGAGGAGGTGGAACTCATGCAGATAAAATACTCCCCTGATGCAGATGTATTGATAATAAAACTCAGAGAGGGAGAGCCTTCAGATTCTGTGGATATAGAAGAAGGTATAATCGCTCACCTTGACAGAGATAAAAAAGTACTGGAGATTGAACTACTTGATGCGTCAAAACTAGTTGAGATTGGAGAGCTGGCCTTCAGTGGATTGGAGATCGCCAAAACCTAGGCTCTGTTGAGGCTTATTGAAGTAGTCCCCAAATCGGAATACCAGTGGAGTTATATAAAGAAGAGAAGATATCTTTAAGCAGAGGTGCGGAAATCGC
>CAZHOR010000039.1:0-4108 GCA_964534325.1 uncultured archaeon | reverse complement strand
AGAGAGGGTTGGAAGAAAGATCATGAGGTACGCTAGAAATTAGGATCTCCCTCCCACCAAAAAGTTTAAAGTTGATTTATATTATAAATAATTAACAGGGGTGTTAAAAATGGGGAATGAGGAAAAGAAGAAGAAATATTATGAGGGTGAAGAGGAAAAGGCCAAGAAAAAGAAGGAAGAGTACTACTACGGTGAAGGCGAGGTTAAGGCTGAAAAAGGAAAAGGTGAAGAGGGTAAAGAGGGTAAAGATAAAGAGTAAAATAAATAGTGAGGTTTATGTCTATTAAATGAGGGAACGACTGTTAGTTTCGGTAATTAATCTGGCTCTGGCAGAAGCTGCAGTTCTTTATGCGATAAAGGTTTACTCTGTTTCACCTTTCTCCTCTTTTTATTCTTCTGATCTGTTCTTTATTCCGTTGCTGGCTGTTCCTCTGGTCTTCCTCATCAGAAAACACAATCCATTCAGTTTCTTTCACTACATATTGTTGTTGATCGTTTGTTCGGGAGTTTTCCTGGCTAACAGTGAGACTTTTTATAGTTTACTGGATTCCGCTTACGTTCTGGGGTATAAGGCCCTCTCTCAATACGTTAGATCCGTTTTTACTCCCTATGAAGGTACCAGCATTTTCATCGAGTTGTTGACCATAACCTGGATGTTCATATTCGCCCAGATCTTCTGGTTCACCTCAGAAAAACTGGAGTTAAGCAAGGAAGCCGCAATGCAGTGGGGATACATATTCTTCGTATCATTTATCGTCTTTATGATATATCCCTACTTTATCAATGCATTAGCCGAATTCAACTACCCCATCCTGTTTATGGGGGTGGGAGGAGTAGTATTCTTGCTGATAGCTTCATATATGCTGTCCAGAGCGTAGAGCGTGATCCAAGTCATACAGCATCATAACCCGATTTCAGAGCCTTGACATTCATTTTTTGCAGTTTTTCGGGTAGCACGTTCTTCAGTCCGTCTTCCAGGCTTTGAATATCGAATGGCAGCTCTACTGCCTTTGATAAGGCTCCCAGCAATACCACGTTGGTGGCCTGTGATCTGGCCACTCTTTCGGCTATGGCTGTGGCATCAAAGGAATAGACCTCGCACCCTATACCTTCCAGTGTTTCAATTATCTCTTCTGTAGAAGGGTAGTCCAGCCCCTCCATGGAAACAGACAGTGGAACGATACTTCTGGTGTTCAATACCACTTTAGTCCCCTCTCTGGCGTAGCGGGAGAATCTTAAAGCCTCAACTGGCTCCAGGGCCACGATGGTGTCAGCACCTCCCACCGGAATGAGTGGAGAGTAAACGTTACCCATTCTGACGTGGACCTCTACACTCCCCCCTCTTTGTGCCATGCCGTGGGTTTCAGCACCCAATACGTTGATATCGGCGTTGAGGGCAGCTTCCCCCAGGATCATGGCCGACGTGAGGATCCCCTGACCACCAACACCTACCAGAAGGACATTGAACCTGTTGGACTTGTTGGACTTGTTGGACTTGTTGGATTCACCATTATTTCCTTTCATGATAACTCCTCGTTCACCTGAATTTGATGGTTTTTTCAGGACATATCTGGTTGCACACTCCTCCTCTCACCCAGCAGATGTCCTGGTGACAGATCTTTATTGCTTTTTCGGGGCATATCCTGCTGCATACGCCACATCCTACGCACATGTTTTCGTCGATGGCCACCTTATCGCCCTTGACGGATATCGCAGGGCATGTAAAGGATGTTAAACATTCCATACACATATTGCAGTCATCTGTTACAGTATAGACTGGAACTTTTTCTCCTGATCTTTTCTTCTGTCTGTGCCAGAGGAGGGAGCACGGCATCCTGGCCACTACCACTGAAACTCCCTGGTGGTCCAGAGCCTTCTTCAGGACATCCTTGGTTTTGCGGATATCATAGGGGTTCACCACTTCTACGAAATCCACGCCCACTCCTCTGGCTATACCTTCTATACTCACTTCCTTACCTTCCAGCCCGCATGGACGGGTTCCAGTTCCCGGATGGGGCTGATGGCCGGTCATGCCCGTGGTCCTGTTATCCAGCACCACCAGAACGAAGTTCCTCTGATTGTAGACTGCATCGATCAACGCCGGAACTCCGGTGTGCATGAACGTAGAGTCGCCCACAGTGGCCACAACGGGATTATCTACTACATAGCTCAACCCGTTGGAAACCCCCACGCTGGCTCCCATGCAGATACAGGTCTCCACAGCCTCCAGTGGTTTGGTGGCGGCAAGAGTGTAGCACCCAATGTCGCTGGGTAGTGCCGCATTCCCCTTCTCTTTGGCTACCTTCTTGATGGCGTAATAAGTGGCCGTGTGGGGACACCCCGGACATAGGACAGGTGGACGGGGAGGAGCTTTCTGGGCAATACTATTGGACCTCTCCTCAATTCCAGCATAATCAACACTGGCATCCATCTCCAGCACTCTGGCTATCCCCTGCTCCACAATACCGATATTATACTCGAAGTTGAGGGGGAAATAGCCATTATTCTTGCCGTAGATCTCCACACCGGTGGTCATAGCCCTTACATGCCATTCTATAAATGGGTCCAGCTCTTCAACTATGATAACTCCATTCAAGTCCTCCAGGAACTCTTCAATCAGTTTTTCCGGAATAGGGTAAGTAGATGAAAGCTTTAACACAGGCAGATCCACTCCCAGATCTTCTAAAGCTTCTTTCACATAAGTATAGCTCAAACCGCTGGCGATCACCCCAACTCCGGTACCTCCTCTACCGGGTTCGATCCAGTTTATGGCCGACTTGGAAAGGAATTCCTGAGCTTTTGATAGCTTTTCCTGAAGCGCTATTTTCTGGACCCTGGCGTGAGCCGGGAGCAGGACGTCGGTCTTGATATTGCTCTCCCAGTTGACCTTCTCCATCTCCTTTTTAGGGAGCTCACCCAGAGTGATGATACCACGGGAGTGGCTCAATCTGGTGACGGTTCTAAGAATAACAGGCAAACCGAACTTTTCAGAGAACTTGAACGATAGCTCCGTGAACTCTTTGGCTTCCTGAGTGCTGGTGGGCTCGATGACCGGAACCATAGCGAATTTACCGAACCACCGATTATCCTGCTCGTTCTGACTGGAATGCATTCCAGGGTCATCAGCCGAAACCAGAACCAGCCCACCTCTGGCACCAACCTGAGCAAAACTGATCAAAGCATCAGCAGCAACATTGACGCCCACATGCTTCATTATAGCCATACCCCTCTTCCCAGCGAGGGAAGCACCCACAGCAACCTCAAAAGCAACCTTCTCGTTGGTAGAATACTCCATAAAATAGTCCATCCTACCTCTGAGAGGAGAGCAGGCTAAAGCAAGAGTATCAGCAATTTCAGATGAAGGCGTACCCGGATAAGTGGCCACCACATCCACCCCGGCTTCAATAGCACCCCGAGCTATAGCCTCATTACCCAGAAGAAAAACCTTCTTCCCTTGAGCATCAAGTATAACCTTCTTAACCATAAACCCACATACAAATTAAAATTTAAATATTTGTGGGGAGGGAGATCGTATCTACTAGTGTACCTGATGATCTCCCCTCCGCCCCTCTCTGCAGTGGGCTTTCGTATCATTTATTTTACAACATTTGGTGCTAAAGGTTATTAACAAAATAGAATAGAGTGATGGAGTCTTGCTCCACCAGAGTGAGTGACTGGCGGGTTAGGTAGATAAAAGTAAGGTAGCAGTCAAGTAAGAAATAGCTGGCGAGTAGGGTGAAAGTAATCACTTTCATTTCACATAAAGATTTTAAATATTGAAATAACGACTCTGTACAGAGAATGATTCATACGTCATCGGTTAAGAGCTTGACCTTATAGTGAATTACCTGTTCTGTTTCTGCATTTTGTGCTTTAAGACCGGAAGGTTTATATATTACATTGCAATAATATTGCAATATGAAGAGGGAAATATGTGAGGAACCGATGGAGATACGGATGGAGGGTTACGAAGTAGTGGAAAAGATAGCGAAACCATGTGCTACGTCAGCCAGGGTTCTGGTACCCAAGGACTGGATTGGGAAGAAGGTTAGGGTAGTGAGGTTGGAGCCATGAATGATCCGCAGGTTATTGAGAAGGCCTTGTATCA
>CAZHOR010000038.1:0-8466 GCA_964534325.1 uncultured archaeon | reverse complement strand
TGGGAATACCAGTCCCATCGGTAGAGAAGCTGGTCTCCTTATCTTTCACTGGTTCTTGGGTAAATGCAAAGATGTATTGCAGTATTTCTTGGACGTAGTGGTTGTCGTAGGCTCTTTCAATGCTCTTGTATGAGAACGTGTTCATCCGCATCTTCTCTTTGAAGAGGGAGATGATGCCTTGAGTTACCCGGTTGGATGCCTGGAAATACTGTTGCAATAGCACGGCTTTAGCCAGATCCCCGGGGAATACGGGTGGTTGCCCAGGACTCTTCCTGTCCTCCGCATACCTCTCCTCAATACGTAATTCCAGAACAGCTTTATCCACCACATCCCTAATGTATTCCAGCATATCATTTATCTCGTTGATTTGGGCTTGATCATACATGCTCCAGTCAATCTTCTCTTTCTCCCTGGACTCATACTTGAAATCACCAGCATCTATAGCTTGCAACAACTTTCTGATGATGGATTGGTTAGACTGCATACTAATATGTGAAGCGAAACCTATAAATAATTTACTGTTAAAACAATTAACAGTATGAAAGTCATCGTATACAAACAACCAAACAAAAGCAAATCCGTCCAACTATCCAGAGCACTACACGGCTACATGGACAGGTCTAACTATGGCGGATACACCTACAAAAGAGAGGGGTTACTGGATGAAATACCACATAAAAAAGTATCCAATGGAGTATTCCTGGTCAAGAACAAGGACGCTGATAAATTCATAGAGGTACTGGAGAAATATAACGTTGTTTATTACATTGGATCACTAGAATATGCTTCAGCTCATGTTGAACTATAGTCTCCTTGATAAAGTATTTCTGTCCCAAAGCCCAAACTTTCCCCGTCCTTATTTAAATATATTCGTTTAAAGAACGTGATAGTAATCGATACTGGATCTAATGACCTTTAAACCTGTCAGCCCATACGGTGAGAGCTTCCCGGTTCACTTCCCTGTCCCACCCATCAATAAATGTGGAAAAAGTTTCATAGTCAGAATAGCTCCTGGCCACACCCTTTAAGAATTCATCTATTCCTATTGATGAGCCATTGACAATCGATTTCCTGTATAAGTTGAACAGGTCCTCGGCCTTCTCATAGTTGCCCTCTTTCAGCCTCGTAATGTCCAGGAACACTATTCTACCCTCCTCTTCGAGGTAAATCATCTCGTAATCAAGCAAAGGATAAAAAACGATCCCCCTCTGGTTCAATTTACCTAAAGCCTGGCACACCATAGTGATTAATTCCTTCCTTTGCTCTCTCCACTTCTCACCCCTGATACTCGATACTGGGATACCTTCTATCCACTCCTGAACGAATAACCTCCCGTCTGCGGACAGAGTGATGGGTTTGGCTACCACACCAATCTCCCAGGCTTTAAGGCTCAAATCCCAGCGATCCCTGAATAGCGGTCTATTCTCTACAGGAGGTAGGAGATTTAAGGCAAATTTCTTTCTCTGGTCCTCTGTCGACATTTCCATGCAGAAAACATGATACTCCATCCAGCAGGAAGCATGAGTGATCCTTATCTCCTCCAAACACTGAGAAGAGTCGATCAGTTGAGAGAGCAGATCTTCTTTTCCATCAAATAGCCTTTTCCCGATCTCATTTTTTGCTTGCTTCCCGCTCATCCATACAGAGGATGGGATGGACTCTACCCTCCCTGCATACTCTATAGTCCCTCTACCCATCTCGGACCAGATTATCTTGTCTTTCAGCTCTTCCCAGGACATTTTGATAAAGGAGTTTGAACAGCAATTTAAAACTATACCTATCAGTCATTACGGCATCAGCAACTTTTTTGTGGTAAACGATAGGTTGGGTATATGGACATTTCAGGAAGAACTGTTATTGTTACTGGCTCCGGTAGAGGTATAGGTAAAGTTATTGCGGTCCTCCTTGCACATGAAGGTGCTAAAGTGGTGGTGACTGCCCGCACTGAATCCCAAATCGATGAAGTGAGAGATGAGATCACTTCTGCTGGTAGTAATGCCATATCTGTTCCTGCAGACGTTACTCAACCCGACTCCGTTAAGGAAATGGTCCACACCACTATCCGGGAATATGGCGCTGTTGACGTCCTGATAAACAATGCAGGAACTGGCATAAGGAAGTTGTTCACCGAAACATCTCAGGAGGAGTTCGATAGAGTAATGGAAGCGAATGTGAAGGGCGTATTCCTATGCTCCCAGGAGGTTCTTCCCCACATGATCAGCAAGCAGGACGGTATCATAATCAATATCTCCTCTGGAGCAGGGAAATCGGGATTCCCGGAGCTCAGCGCCTATTGTGCTTCCAAGTTCGCCGTCAATGGCCTGACCGAATCTATGGCTCAAGAAGTGATCGACCACAATGTCCGGGTTTATGGTGTGTGTCCGGGAAGCACCAACACCTCTCTTTACCGCAACCTCTTCCCTGAAAAGGCTCAAAATCTGATAACAACTGAAAAAGTGGCTGAATCCGTATTGAGGGTCTGTAAAGAGGGTTCCAGTCAAAGACCGGGGAAGTGCATGGATGTTCACTGAATGACCTGTCAACCACCAACGCTCAAAGAGACAACCATTCATTCTAATATTTCCTGTGTATCCTCTAAGTCACCTAAAGACTTTCACTTCAGTCGCAATCTATTTAATTAATCTCACCGAGTTTGCTAAGGGGTATAAATGCTGTCCTGTGAGCAGTCGAAAGATATTCTGACCAGAGCCCATAAAATTGCCAGCAGTATTCGAAAGCAGGATAGAGTCCTTATAGTAACTCATATCGATGCTGACGGCATCACTTCCGGTTCTATCGCCAAAGAGGCTCTGGAGAGGTCTGGAATTGAGAACGATATCATTTTTGTCAAACAGCTCGAAGAGACCTACATGAAGGAAATAAAGGATAAGAACTGCTTCGTGTGGTTTACAGATCTGGGCAGCGGTCAACTTGACCTGATAGGAGAGAATGGGCTGGATTATTGTATAACGGATCACCACATACCTCAGGATAGATCATCCTTCCAGCTCAACCCCCATGACTTTGGTATTGACGGCTCTCATGAGATAAGTGGAGCTACCACAACTTATCTTGTGGCTGTTCAAATGGGACTGAATTACGATCTCCTCCCTCTAGCCATCACAGGGGCAATTGGAGACCTTCAGGACGCAAGAAATGGAGAACTGGTGGGGCTCAATAGGGACATATTGATGAATGGAGCTAATGACGGTTTTGTTACTCCTGTGAGGGACTTGAGGCTGTTCGGCAAGCAGACAAGGCCCGTGTACAAGATGCTGGAGTACACCTACGACCCTTTCCTCCCCGGGATCAGCGGCAACGAAAAAGCAGCCCTGGAGTTCATGGAGAGGGCTGGCGTACCCCCCAAGAATGGGGATAAGTGGTTGAAGTGGATAGACCTTACTCAAGAGCAGAAATCGCTGCTTATCTCGGAGATGGTGAAAACCTGCATCTACTCCAATTTTCCTCTCCCCCTGATAAAGAAGATAGTGGGGGAGACCTACATACTCAATCAGGAAGAAGAGGGGACCGAATTGAGGGACGCTACGGAGTTCTCCACTCTATTGAACGCCACAGCAAGATATGGGCATTACATGACGGGTTTGGAGGTCTGTCAGGGTGATAGAGGTAAGGCTTTAAGTAAAGCCAGAGAACTCCTCCTCAACCACAGGAGGAACCTTTCCGACGGGATCAGGCTGGTGGACGAGATAGGTATAGTAGAGCTGGATAATGTGCAGTACTTCCATGCTGAAGACAAGATCCTGGACACTATCGTAGGTATCGTGGCCGGAATGTGTTTCTCCAAAGCCAACCTGAACAAACCCATCATCGCCTTCGCCAACAAGGATGACGGGATCAAGGTCTCTGCAAGGGCTACCCAAAAATTATTGCGGAGGGGAGTCCATCTGGCCAACGCTCTCAAGTCTGCATCGGCAAAAGTAGGTGGTGTGGGAGGTGGACACTCAATAGCAGCGGGAGCCACCATACCTCAGGGCACTGAATCAGAGTTCATAAAAGAACTTGATAACGTTCTGGCGAACCAGATGAGCAACCGGTAACGGCATATATGATGATATTCGAAAGAGTTATCTAACTTATAGGAGGGATCAAACCAATGGCTGAAGAAAAAGTTAGAGATAAAGAACACCATGAGAGGTTGTTTAAAGCCTCCATGAGCCCCCTCAGGAGAAAAATAGTCGCCTCGATCGGAGTTTTCGGGAAAACCAGGGAAGAGCTAAAGAACGAATTGAATCTGAGCGACTTCCAGCTCAAATTCAATCTCGACTGGCTGATAAAGGAGGGTTTCGCCACCGAAGAGGGCGACCAGGTGAAGCTGACAGACGATGGTGTGGAGCTTCTGGAAGCAGGATAACCAGCTAACACGTTCCAAAAAACTCTTGCTCAATAACTTTGTTTTTTGCTCAACTTTTTATTGGATTTTTTGGTGAACAGTTGAACAGGATATAATGTTTTAAAATAAAAAGGGGTTTTTAGCTTACGCGGTTTTTTAACCCCCTATAACCTATATATAGAATTCAGCCCCAGTATTCGGCTTCTGCTCCCCACATCTCTCGCGTCTTGGGATTAACCACGGGGCAAACGGTCTTTATTTTGGTGTACTCCAGATAACCGTCATCAACCAGTTCCTGAACGGTCTTGGAAACTTCATCCTCTTTAACGTTCAATTTCTTGGCCAAATCACTCATCTGCTTCTCTACTTTCTTCTTTTCCGCTTCACATTCCATCTTAAAGCTGTCAATCACCTTTTGTTTCATATCCATTATAAAACACCCCTTAATTTCTCTAAAAATTACTACAGTTTTCCGTGAAATTAAACATAGCGAAAAATTAGGTGAAAACAGGGAAACAACGGGTTACGTAAAATTGTACCAACTCAATCGATTGCTGATTTAGAGTTCAATAAAACAGAGAAAATCTATAACTTCGCAACTACAATGAACTAACGAATAAGGAACTAAACTCATATTAAATTAAATATAAAAATTGAAATTGAATTTAGATTGAAAACAGAGAAAAAGACGATCTGAAGTCATTAAAACGGTAATCGGCTTCTTAGCTTGAATCAACAGCACCCCATATAATGGAGATAAAACTGCTAGCGAAGGTAAGGGCCAGAAGGATGACGAACACCTTGAACCAGTTAATCATCAGCACAAAATCTATAAACGGCACGGCTAGACCGGTCAGACCCAGAGACAGCCCGACTCCCACAAAATATCCTCTGGGTAGTGGACCTATCCACTTCTGGTGCCATCCAACATATTGGGGGCTGAACTGTTTTATTCCGTAATGAGGATTCCATACGAACCACAGATAATCCCAAAAGATTCCCAGCAGAAGGTAAGCTGAAATTGCCTCTATCTCTTCCCTCAAACTCCAATCCACACCTGCTGCGAATGGGAAGTGAACTACAACCAGAACGAGGGCGAATATCGCCAGATGATATCCGGTGAGCTCCTTCCCCTCCATAAAGAAGCCATAAACCCTGGAGACCAGTGATTGGGGGTCGGGTCTCCAGCAGGGAAGGTTTTTTGCCCAGCCAGCTTTACTTTCTATCTGGATCTCCAGAATGGCTAATGTTGTGGCGATTATGAACAGGTAGACCCCGTAATGGATGGAGAACATCTATTTTCGGTTAATATAAAGATAATATTACTTTTTCCACCGCACTACAGATTGTACATAATGAAGAATATCGCTATGAAAAGGAAACAGATGGTAAAAACGGGTGCAAGGTATCGGTAAACGCTGTTCAATCTCGCATTAAAGTAATCAGCTGTAAGAACAAGACACAGGTGAAGGGGTGACATCATGACGCCCAAGAACCCTGCCCCGAACACCAGCATGAGGTTCTGAGGTATGATACCAGCCGCCGTGCCGGTGAACATGGTCAGCATGGGCATAGCCACAGAAGCGTAGCTGAGCTCGATACCCGTGGCAAAACCAACTATGAAGGATAAAAGGAAAGCAGCAACAAAAATAGGGAAATTATAGGCCTGAAGGTGCCCAAAGAACACTTCGGCAGCCCCTGTAGTCCCTATAAGGTCTTTGTAGATCATGACGGCGAATATGAGTATGACTATCTTGTAGTCGATGGTCTTGCGAAGTATTTTGGATACATCTCCAAAAGACGCTCTATTCTGAACATACAGAATGGCCAGGGATAAGAGAATGGTGTAGAGGAGATCTATCTTGAAGATAAGGGTGAGGAAAGCTACCAGCAAGATGGGGTATATGGACTTGGCGACGAGTAAGAGGTCCTGCTTGTTCACGGTTGGATTGCCTGCTTTACCTATTCTGATGAACAATATGCCCCCCACAATGGCTCCCAGAGTTATGGGGTATGTAGAGAGTATGAATTGAGTGTACTCGGCTTCCACCACGGCAGCAGCAATAATGAAGCTGGGGTATAGGGGCCAGATGGGTATCCAGAAATGCCTGAACCAGTAATTAATGTATGTGGCTACATCTCCAGGGATGTTGTACAGGCTTACAGGCTTCTTTAGCATTACTGCAGAAAGGAGGGCGCCACCAGGCATGGGCAAAAAACCCACTACAGAAGGTAGAATAGGAACGCTCAGCTTCCCCACCATCCTGGAGGCAGCAGCGGTCAGATCCTCCAGCAGCTGGAAGTACTCCATTGAGTAGCCCAGGGTAAAGGCTGCCAGGACCAGGGCAACAAGTCTGAGGGTTTCGAGAGAAGAAGAAGTCTCGATCATGTGGTAGAACACTTCCTGGCCAATGGTGAGGAAACCCAGTACAGCTGCACCGCACAGAACGGATATACTAATGTTAATATTTAACCTGATGAGCAAAAGAATGAGGAGTATGGAAATGATGAGAGATAAAGCCGGATCCATGGCTTTCCGTCTACCAGTGGTTTAAAAACTTAGTGATGAAAAGAGGTCACCAGATGAGAAGGTGATCAAATCAAATATGGGGCATCGTAAAATTTAAATTAACTCCGCTTGGATAATAAATGCTCACTTATCACATGCCCGGGTAGTGTAGTCCGGCCATCATGCGGGCCTGTCGAAGTGCAAATAACACAGCACTGCAGTTAGCCCGCGACTCGGGTTCAAATCCCGGCCCGGGCGTAAATTCAGGCGTTAAAAGCACGGAAGCAAATTTAGAGAAGTTAAATAGCTCTTCTAACAAAAAGATTAGTATGCAAGAGGCCAATTCGGCTCAATGGAGATCTATTGACTACAAAAAAAGGCTTAGTCGCGAGATTGAACTCCTAAAGGAGAGTGAAATCTCTGAAAACAATAAGAACTTAATTCTTAAGTATAAAAACCACCGTTTAGCTAATGGTTTGAGTGTTGCAAGAGTTCACAGAGAGTTACAGTCATTAAGGTTGATTTGTAAGAAAAATGAAATTGAACTAAACAATCTAAACGAATACGCTATAGATGAAATTCTGGCAGATTTAGAGCTTTCAGATATAAAGCTTAACACAGTAAATGAATACAAAAAGGCGCTGAGATATCTTCTTATTTTTACTGGCAAAGACCAATTGGCTTCCAGAATTAAGAGGAAAGAACCAAAGGATAATGATTTATCTAGAGAGGATTTACTGACAGTTGAAGAAGTTTTAAAGCTGATAGGTGTTGCAGCCAATGAGAGAGATCCTGCTTTGATTATGTGCCATCTCGATTTAGGGTGTAGACCAGAAGAAATTTTGACCTTAACTGTCGGCAATTTTGTTAGAGATTCCTGGGGTATCAAAGTAGAAATCAACCGGAGCAAGACCTACCTTAGAAATCCTCACCTCAGCTTCAGCATACCCTACGTCGCAAGATGGATGGAGGTCCACCCTATGAAAAACTCTCCTGAAGCACCAATGTGGATAGATTTAAACAGATTAAAAACAGGAGAAATTGTTCCCATAGATAACTCAGCTTACAACAGAGTATTGGATAGGCTTTTCAAAAGATCTGAAATTAAAAGAAGGAAGAGGTTCAGTCCTTACAATTTTAGGCACACCAGCATTACAATGTGGAGTGTAGTGCTAACAGAACAGCAGTTGAGTAAGAGAAGCGGGCATATCCCAGGATCAAAACATTTACGCAGGTATGCCAAACTGGTAGACTCAGACACAGACAGGAGAATCCTTTCCGAGTTTGATTTAATAACCGATGAGGAAAGAGAAACTGATGTAAAGAAACTAACTCCTGTAAAATGTAGTATATGTCAGGAGTTAAATGAGCCCTACAGAAATAGGTGCTGGAGATGTAAGTCAGCCTTAGATCAAACCAAGCTTGTTCAGGAATTTGGTGAAGATGAAATAGTAGAAGCAGTTATGGACGACAACCTCCAGGACTTCATGAAGGAAAAAATGAAAGACTTGATAAAAGAAATTATGTTGGAAGAGGGAATCACACCCTAGATCTTAAGTTTATGAGCAAGAAATCTCCAGAGTTTACTCTGTGAGATGAATTGCGT
>CAZHOR010000037.1:0-9523 GCA_964534325.1 uncultured archaeon | reverse complement strand
GCAAAAGAGAAATTCAACCTCTCAACACAACAAAACTAAAATGTCAAAGCACTAGGTAAATATATAAATAATTATAACATTCACCCTAGAAAAGTTAATGAAATTTACAATACAACAAAAATATGTTTAAATATACACCATCCCCACTCAAAGAATGGGTTAAGCCCACGAACCTTCGAAATATTGGGGGCTGGTGGTTTTGAATTAGTTGATTATAAAAGTGCATTAGAAGAATTATTTGACCCAGAAAAAGAAATTGTTTATTACAAGGATAATAAAGAACTCCTCGAAAAGATAGATTACTATCTTAACAATGAAAAGGAGAGACAAAAGATTGCAGAACGCGGCCACAGAAGAGTGGAGAGAGAGCACACGTACAAGCACCGTGTGGAAAAGATACTAAAAGACTATGAGGAGTTACCCTAACTTCTTTGGTTGTAAAACTGGGATAATATGAAAAAACTCGTAGTAATTGGGTTGGATGGAGCTACATGGGATATAATTCTTCCATTAGGTGGAGAGAAACAAGCTGCCCAATTTTAAAAAACTTATAGACAACGGAGTCCACGGGCCACTAGAGTCAACAATACCACCAGTCACAGGTCCGTCATGGTTATCATTTGCTACTGGCAAAAACCCTGGCAGCCCACCTTACAAAATTAATTTCTCCTAAACATTTATTATTCCGGAAAGTATAGATATTTAAAAAAAATCAGCAGGTAGGATTATTAGTAAACCTCAAGAGAAAGATGTTTATGCAAAGTGAGCGACAAAATGTATTAAGGAATGGAATAGCTATTCTTCGGGAAGAAGGACCAAGAGAGTTTCTCAGTAGATTATTGTCATTTTTTATATTTAAACTGGGGTTCTTATTTCTTCCTTTTGCCATATTGAAGATAAAATATCTAAATGAATTTAGTTTGAATAATTTAATAAGATTCAGCTCTCATAGCGTATTTAGTATAAATATCAATCCTTCACAAATCCATTATGAGGTTCTGGAGCTACTTAAAATATTGAATGAAAAGAAACCTGAAGTAATTGTTGAGATTGGAACTGCTAATGGTGGAACTTTGTTCCTATTTACCCGTGTAGCTTCGCCAGAGGCTAAAATAATTTCTATAGATTTACCAAGTGATGATGGGGGTTACCCTAAATGGAAAACTCCATTGTATAAGGCATTCTCGTTGTCAAAACAGGAATTGCATCTCTTGAGAGCTGATTCTCATAACAAAAAAACATTAGAAAAAGTTAAGAAGATTCTGAAAGGTTATAAGGTTGATTTCCTTTTTATAGATGGGGACCACTCTTATGAGGGAGTGAAAAAGGATTTTGAGATGTACAAAGAACTGGTGAAGGATGATGGTCTTATAGCGTTTCATGATATAGTTCCAGATTATTCGACTAGATATGGTAAACCTACTACATCGTATACGGGAGGAGTACCAATTTTTTGGAACGAGATAAAGAGTAACTACAGATATAAAGAGATAATAGAAGATCAAGATCAAGATGGCTATGGTGTAGGGATCTTGGAGAGTGTGAAGGAATGAATGTGATTCTACTGGTTATAGACGCACTTAGAGCAGACCACCTAGGCTGCTATGGATATGATAGAAATACTAGCCCGAATATAGACGATATAGCAAAAAAAAGTGTTATATTTGAGAATGCATTTAGCTGTAGCAACGCAACAGATCCCTCTTTCACAACCATATTTTCTGGCAAATATCCAGTATCACATGGTATTAGAGGTCATAGCAATACAGTAACAAATACTCAGGTTCAGAGTTTTTATAAGCAAAATATTACTTTTTTATCGGAGAGATTGAGGGATGATAGTGGTTACGAGACTCTGGGAATAGATTGGTTGGGGAGATGGCACAAGAAGGGATTTGAATACTATTTGGGAGAAGAAGAACAGAGTAGTAAAAAGGTAACACCAACATTAAGGATTGCTGGAAAAATAACAAATAGACTCCCTAACGCTCTCTCAGAAAGGCTAAGGAGAATATGCGGATTAAAGAAAAGAAATATGATCCACAATGCAACAAAGATGGTGGATAAGAGTATCGATCTTATTGGTGATTACGACCATAGTAAACCTTTTTTCCTTTCTATACATTTTTGGGATACTCATACTCCTTACAATGCTCCAAAAGAAATCTATGAGGAATTTAAGCCTGAAAATGATAAACAAGATTTAGCAAGGCTGATAGATGAAATTGGAAATGAGCAATGGAGAAATAATTTAAAAAGAATGTTTGCTGGGAGTAAAACTGTGGAAGAAGTAATTTCAAAATATGATTCAGCTATTAGATATGTTGACCATGAGATTGGTAGATTAGTTGATTTTCTTAAGAAGAGTGATTTGTTTGATGAGACTATTTTCATAATTACATCAGATCATGGAGAAAGCTTAACTGAACATGGCATACTCTTTGATCACCATGGCCTTTATGATGAATCAATAAAGGTTCCTTTAATTCTTTCTAACGTTCCTGTTTCGAATAACAAAAAATTCAAGAGCTTTATACAACATGTTGATATAGCACCTACAGTGTTGGATCTTCTTAGTATTCCTTTCGAAGAGTCTGATTTTGATGGTATGTCTTTAGTCCCGTTAATGGAGGAAAAATTATCATCCCTACGTTCTTTCATAGTTGCTGAAGAACGCTACACAGAAAATAAAACAGCAATAAGAACTGATGAGTGGAAATATATATACTCTCCTTCAAAAAATGATGCAAAATGCAGGTATTGTGACAAAATCCATGGAGGAACTGAAGAGCTGTATCACCTGAATAGTGACCCATATGAAAACCATAATATTGTTGAAGCAGAACCTGAGATTGCCGAAAAACTAAAAGAACAGTTATTTAAGTTTATAAAGCACCTAGAACATAAAAAGATTGAGCAAGAAGAAACCAAAATTAGCAAAAAAATTAAAGATCTAAAATTTAAAGACAAAATTTAACTATACAAACCTCCTCAAAACTCTTTTTATTAGTGTTGCGTCCACACCTAATTTCTTTTCTATAGCCAATAACATATCTATGTCCTCTCTATCAAAACTCCTCGTCAACAACAATAGAATAAAATACGCAAAAAGAAAGGTAACTAGAAGAAGAGGCAGCATCCAGATCTCAACTACAAGAGAGTAAGTAAGAGCATAAATAAGAGTCAATAATGCTATGCTAGTTCCTACTGGTTTCACATAGCTTCTTGTAAACGGCTGTATTCTTAGTAATTGATAAAGTCTAGTTGAATTAAGAATGTTTACCAGGCTGTAGGATGAAAAGGAAGCAATTGCAGCTCCCATTATCCCTAGAGTTGGGATTAGAGCTGCATTTAAGATCACATTAGATAGTCCACCGGTCAAACTGGTCCACATCAGAAGTCTTGTTTTTCCTGCCACAAGTAGGCTAAGACCGTTCAATCCAAGAAATGCGTGAAACATAAAACCGAGAGTTAAAATCCTTAATACTGGAGCAGCCTGGATATAGTCTCTTCCGAAAAGAAAACCCAACAATGTTGTGGGAAATAGAAAGAGTATGAAAAAGAGAGGCATAGTGGCCAAAAATATCCATTTAGTAAGAACTTGGTAGGTTATTCTCACATCTTCCATTAATCCTCTGGAGTATATACCTGAAATTATTGGAACATAAATAAATCCAGCCGACTTAAGCGCAATGGGAATCAAACGAGCAAGAGGCATTGGCCCGTTGTACAATCCAACGATATTAGCATCTTTGAAATAGCCAAGCATCAAAGTATCCGTCCAGCTCATGATCATATTGAGGACTGTCACTCCGAGCAGGGGCAAAGAGAAAATTATTAGCTCTTTTTCAATATTATTTATTCTATTCTCTTTTTTAATAGAGTATTTTATATTAAATGGTGCTTTTTTGATTGTGTAAATCAAAAATAAGATACAAGAAACTATAAATGACGCCAAAAAAGCGTACATCGCCTTTTGAAAAGAAAGATTTAAAACGATAACTGGAACTAAAAATAGAGGAAACGAAAAACTCCTTAGGATATTCTGAAAGTAGACCCTTGGCTTAACGTCGTCAAAACCTCTAAATACAGAAGTTAGAATATTAACCAAAGCAAAGAAAGGGATGGCTATAGATATTATTCTCAGAGCTGGGGCCAGGTCCGATTCATGAAATATCTGGGTCGAAATAAGATCTGAAGAGAAAAATAACAAGGCTGTAAGTATAAGGCTAGTAAAAATGGTTAACTTAAGGGAAGAAAATACAACTTCTTGAACATTCTTAGGCTCGCTTTTCCCTCTATAATAAGCAATTTGTCTTGTAGCCCCCTGTTTTAAACCGAGAGTTGAAATTATTACAGCTATATTCAACATCACAAAAGCCAGAGAGAAAATACCATATTCACTTTGGGTAAAAAACCTTGCCACCATTACTCTACCAGCAAAACCAAAAACTAACGCAAATATTGTACCAATAAATACAATACCTGTTCCCTTAGCTATTTTCTGCAGGCTCTGATTCACTTCATCCGACATACTTCTCCTAAAAATAAAAACTCAACTAAACTCAGATTCTTTTATTTTAGTAGCTCTAAAACATCCTTCGTAGAATACACCCTGACTAGATTCTGTTCTTCAAAATGTTTATCATTTGACCATAGTTGGCAATCCAGTTCTAAAGCCAAAGCTAGAAAGGGAGAATCAGTTATGTCCACTTCTTCCATCGTTTTTTCTGCTAAAGACATTTTATTCTGGTAAACATCTGTTCTAACAATTTTTACGTGTTTCTGGAGCAGGGTTAACAAGGCATTAAACTCTCTTTCACTCATCTCTGCTTTCTTTGGTATTTCTTCTTTGTGCTTGTCTATTTCATCAAATAAGTACTCGGGAACATATATCTCAAAAACATCGCTAAGGATTATCTTTCTGGTGATGGAGTTCCTGAGTAGTGCAGAGAAAAGTATGTTGGTGTCTATCACCAGCTTCATTCAGTTCCCTTCACTCTTTTGAACAGGCTTTTTTTGACCAGGTGGTCCAGCTCGTCAATGTCTTCTTCTTTTAACTCGCTTTCCTCTGTTAAGATATCTCCTAACTTTATCTCAGACATCTTCTGGATTAGCACGGACTCCAGGAATCTCAGGTCATCCTCTCTTTCAAGAATCCATTTCAAGTCATCAGGTATTTTTATCGATAGTTCAACCATTCTTATTACCTCTTATCCAAGAATATTAAAAATTTTTTAATCCATAAAACCATTATCTTATCTATCACTCAAATACCTTCTCAATCCTTCCTGCCAGCTCCCCATTTTCAATACTAACCTCTCAATCCCTCTATTTTCCAGCACAGAAAATTTAGGCCTATCAGCAATCCTATTCAACTCCCTAGACTTAATAGAAGTCAACGGAACATCCCACCCCAACACATCAAAAATCTCCTTAGTGAATTCGTACCAGTTACAATATCCTTCATTCACCATATGATAAACCCCATAATCAGGCCCAACCTCCAAAAACTCTCCCATCGTTTCAGCAACATCTTTGGTATAAGTAGGGCTCATATAGATGTCATTAACAACTTTAATCTCCTCACTATTCTTGGCTTTCCGTATCATTGCCTCAACAAAATTACCACCCTTGCCTCTTGCTCCAGCCTTCCCGTAAAGACTGGCAACCCTTATGATATACCATTTACCACAATAATTCCTAGTAAAGATTTCTCCTGCATACTTACTTGCCCCATAAACGTTAATGGGATTGGGGATGTCATCTTCAGTGTATGGCTCTCCTTTCTCACCATCAAAAACGTAATCAGTACTGATATAGACATTAATTGCATTTACCTCGTTACACACTATAGCTACATTTAATGCACCGATAGCATTAACTTTGAAAGCCTCTTCAACCTCAACTTCAGCATCATCAACCCTGACATAAGCAGCAGTGTTGATCACCACATCAGGCTTGATCTCCTTGATCTTCTTCAAACTCTCAGAATCCTTAACATCCACATCATCGTGGGTCAGAGGGACTACATCATCAAAAACTTCAACCAAATCACTTCCCAGCTGACCATTAGCTCCTATCACTGCAACCTTCAAAACAGATCACCCTTATCCACTAACTCTTTTAATGTGGGCCACTCACAATCTTTTTCCGATAATGTGGGGTTATTGTTAGGCCACTCAATCCCCACATCGGAATCATTCCACAGCAACCCTCCCTCATGGTCAGGAGCGTACACGTTATCCACTTTATAGCATACGTCAGCGAAATCACTCAAAACCATGAAACCATGAGCAAAACCCCGAGGAATATACAATTGATGCTTATTCTCCTCCGATAACACCATACCAACATACCGACCAAAAGTGGGTGAGTTCCTCCTCAGATCAACGGCCACATCGAAGATCTCTCCTCTGACACACCTCACGAGTTTGGCCTGAGCGTAAGGCTCTTTCTGGAAGTGCAAACCTCTAAGCACACCATACTCTGACCTGGAGTGGTTGTCTTGAATGAACTCTCCCGTAATCCCATTGGCCTCAAAAACCTCTCTTTGGTAGGTTTCCATGAAGAATCCTCTTTCATCTCCAAAGACCTTGGGCTTCACCAGAACAACATCAGGGATCCCCATTCTCTCGAATTCGAAGGGCATGGTATCACTCAATTATTTTGAATAGCTCATCGATTTTTAGTACCTTATAGGCTCCGGAGTTCTCTATTATTCCTCCGTCATTTGTTAGAATGGGAATTCCCAGGGCAAGAGATAAGGCCACAAATGGTGTATCTTTCTCATCAAATTTTTTGCAGATGTCGTAAGCTTGCTGGATTTTAGGGCGGTAGGTTTTTTCTGTCTCAAAGATAATTTTTGAGAGCAGTTCTTCTTTTGTAAGCTCGAGGTCTACTCTTGCAACCCCTTTCTTTTCTGCTTTTTCCACAACGATATCCCAGTATTTATCCAGTTCCTTTAAAAGATACTCTGGAGCACGGAACTTTATTTTTCCGGATAATAGGACATCTCTCAGTTTTGATTTTGCTGGAATTAAAGAAGAGATTACTATGTTCGTATCAATAACTAAAGCCCCAATTTCTTTTTCTCTTCTCTCCATACTTGTTCCCTGACCTTCTCTAGATCTTTTAAGTCATTTTCATTCAGGTCCAGTTTTTCTACTGTCTTCTCCATGAGCTCTCTTTTCTTCTTTTCCAGAGTTATTATCCTTTCAACCTGTAACTTAAAGAAGTCCTCATCCATCCACTCCGGAACCTTGACATTGATCTCTTTCACTTTTCTCACCCACAAATATTGTAACGATGCTGACCCTTAAACAACTTTCGGATATAAACCCAATTAAAAGACTTAAACTACCACTTCACTTTCCAGGGGGTTGAATCCAGTACTTCCTCATCTGCAAGCGGCTTCCACCACCACTCATTCTCCAGGTACCACTCCACAGTATCCTTCAGTCCTTGTTTAAAATTGTGTTCAGGTCTCCATCCCAGCTCAGTGATCTTAGAGGAATCCAGGCTGTACCTAATATCGTGTCCTGGCCTGTCCTCCACGAAGTCCATTAGATCCGGTTTACCCATTATCTCCAGTATGTGTGAGACCACTTCCACATTGGTCTTCTCCTCACCACTACCTATATTGTAGATTTCTCCTTTCTCGCCTTTCTCCATCACCTGCCTTATAGCATAGCAATGATCTTCAACGTAGATCCAGTCTCTGACGTTCTTTCCTGTGCCATAAATTGGTATTTTCTCGTTCATGGAGGCTCTAATTATCGCCTTGGGAATTAGCTTCTCTGGGAACTGGTATGGTCCGTAATTGTTGGTGCACCTGGTGATTAGAGCGTCAGTGCCGTAAGTTCTCGCATAAGATAATACCAGCATGTCAGCAGAAGCCTTACTGGCAGAGTAGGGAGATGAGGGTTTGAGTCTGTCCCCCTCCTTGAAGGAGCCTTCTTCTATGTCGCCGTAGACCTCATCTGTCCCAATGTGGACTAACCTAGCATTAGGGTTGTTATTTCGTATAGCTTCTAGTATATTGAATGTACCAATTGTATTGCTCTCGAGGAAAGTGTAGGGGTTGGAAATGCTTCTATCCACGTGAGTTTCAGCAGCGAAATTCACTATAACATCAGCATCACTAACTAGTTCGTCCATGAGGTTGATGTCGCCTATGTCGCCTTCCACCAACCTGTAATCCACATCTTTTAAATTATCTTTGTTAGAGCCGTACTTCAAAGCATCTACTACAGTAACTTCTTCATTACTCAATTGTCTTACTTGTCTTACGAAATTGCTTCCAATGAATCCTAAACCACCAGTTACCAGCACTTTCATAATTCTACCCCAAGATCTCTGAAGAGTCGCCAAGAATTAGTTTTCTTCCTTCAGGCAAACCAACTTTCTTCTTTATTTTCACTTCTTTTCCTATCAAGCTCTCGATAATTCTCCCTCCACTTGAAATCTCTGAACCTTCCATTACAACAGAGTCCTCGACCTCAGTTTCATTAATTAAGCAATCTTTCCCAATGCTGGTGTAGGGGCCAATATAAGAATTCTTTATTTTACAACTTCCTCCGACTATAGTTGGTCCTTTAACGATACTGTTCTTTATTTCTGTTCCTTCTTCTATTATTACTCTGCCAATTATATTTGAGTCAGTTTCAATTCTGACATCCTTTTCTATATCATCTAATACCAGTCTATTGGCCTCCAGTATATCCTCGGGTTTTCCTGTGTCCTTCCACCATCCCTCAACCTTGGTGTAGCCAACTTTATATCCGTTCTCAATTAACCATTGGATAGCATCCGTAATCTCCAGTTCGCCTCTCCAGGAGGGTTTTATTTTCTTACAAGCATCAAATATGACTGGTTTAAAGGAATAAATTCCAACCAAGGCAAGATTGCTTGGAGGGTCCTTTGGCTTCTCTACCAGCCTTTTGATAGTTCCATCAGGGTTAAGCTCGGCAACTCCAAACTGGCTGGGATTATCAACCTCCGTAAGCATTATACTGGCATCATAATCCCTATTCTTATTGGCATGTAATACTATACCATCTCTCAAAATATTGTCGCCCAGATACATTATGAAAGGCTCATCAAGGAACTCTTCTGATATGAGGATGGTGTGAGCTAGACCCTTAGGCTCGTCCTGATAGATAAATTGTATATCAGCGTCCCAATTAACTGAGTTAACAGTTTCCATGACCTGTTCTTTGTTGGGACCTACAATAATCGCTATTTCTTTAGCTCCTGCCTCAATAAGGTCTTCGATAGCATAAAATAAGATGGGTTTGTTCGCAACTGGTAAAAGCTGTTTTTGTTGTGAAAATGTAATAGGTCGAAGTCTGGTTCCGTGTCCACCTGAGAGAATTAGTCCTTTCATCTTAATCCACTATTCTTTTTAGTTATTAAATAATATATAGAGTTTCTTTCTCGAACTGGACTAAAGAACATAGTATCTATTCCATACGTCATCGGTTAAGAACTTGACCCTATATTGAATTACCTACCTTTTTGC
>CAZHOR010000036.1:0-10216 GCA_964534325.1 uncultured archaeon | reverse complement strand
CCCTACAAGAGTGACCTGGAGATCGGGAAGCTCGATAGGGTTAACTCCGTACTTACGACTTCTGGCCACGGTCTATAAATTTCTCTATACTCTGGGTAAATGAATAAAAATCCTCTAAATTGTTTTTTAGTATTTCAAAACCGATTTCGTCATCTATTTCTACCATATCTGTGAACTATTATATTTCTGAATCCTCTCATTCTCTTTAACTTCTCTCTCACCTCATTGCTTAAGATATCATTCTTAACCAGATTCTCTATAATATCTTCAGTGTCATGAGGAATTCCAAGCTCAAGATCTGATGTAATCATAAAATCTGGGTTTGAACTCTTCAAAATCCTTTATGGTTGAAATTGCTGTCTCATACAAAAACCTGGTGTCCTTACAGTAGATGACTTCTCCTTTCAACACCTCTATCCTCACGTAAAGGGGAAGTAATTGAAATATCTGAACATCAAAACCCTCAAGTAGTTCTGAAAGAACTTTAAACCTGTATTTCAACGCCTCTTTAGGGCTGCCTTCATAATATATGCAGAGGTCTATATCGGATTCTTTGGTCATACCCCCATGGACCGCTGAACCGTACAAAATGACAAACTGCACTTTTTCAAACCCCTCTATTTCCCTGATCCTTCCAATCACTCTCTCTATTTTTGTGCGCATGTTATTATCACTCAAATACTCACTTATCTTATTTTTTGATATTTTAAATATTTTTCCTGTATCACTGTATCACGTATTCCAGTCACAAGCTCCCCCCAATCCCTGTGGTATCCTTCAGAGAAGGTTTTGGCAGACATCTCGACACCTGAGAGCCTTATCCCACCGTTTGGATCATGTTCTTGTTTCTACTGTATCATAATCTCCGGTAGGATAATTAACTATTACAAACAGAAACTCAATCACCATATTAGTACGGATACTCACGCATCTATTCCAGTTCGGTGAGAGCTTTTTTGATTGCTGATGTATCCTCCTTGATTGCTGATGTATCTTCTTTAACCGACTTGAGTGTTTGGTGGGGCTCTCTTTTTTTACCACCTCAAGCAGTTTTTTGACGCTCTCTTCTTCTCATTCGAACACGATTACTTCGCTCTTGAGATTCTCTGCATATCCCATGATCACATGTATTAGAGCGTGTTTTTTATAAAATTCCTTAATCCAAAACTCTCTGCATTTCACCCTCTATCAAAATGTAGTATCGAATTCTCAACCTATTCCTCCTGTACAACATCTTTCAATTCAACATAAAAATTTCTTTGATATGGAAATTAGAGGAAATTAACTATCATCTTCCGGAGGGCTTATACTGAGGACAGATATATGTGCTTCCGGCGGGGACGGTCTCATAGTTGCCTACTCTTGAATAACCCAGCCTGTCCCGCTCGTTCTCCAGGACTTCCTGGATGGAGGAGGCGGACTTGATGTGGTATAAGCTCATGTACTTTAATTGGCCGTCTACCTTGAAAACTGTAACCACGTGACCGGTTGTTCTTACGTTCTCATTGTTATAGAGGTCAAAGCACAGCATCTGGGCATTATATCCGTGACGTGCCAGGACCAGAGAAGAGAATGCGGAGTAGTCCTTGCAATCACCCTTCTGTAACTTAAAGAATTCTTGGGGCTCGTAAGCAGAACAGCCTCCCCGCTCCTCGATTGAGAAATACTTCTCCATGAAATCGCTGAGCTCCTGGGGAGTATCAAGGGATTTCACGATTTCATTAAACTCATCTTCCTGGCTTGTGGTTGGGGATAATGTATCCTGTTCTGATTGGTGTTGGGAGCACCCTACTAATACAGCTGTAAGTATCAGAATCAGAATTAGAATTGGAATTGGGGTTAGAATAGGGTATTTCACCTTGTTGACCGGCATCGTCCTTTTAATCGACTTGGTTAGACTTTATAGGTTAGGAGCTTATGGTTGAAATATCTGATTGTTTATTTTTTCTTGCTTATTCTCTCAAAGAAGTTCTCTACATCTCGATAGTTGACCCAGAACTTCTCTTCGTCCATTGTCTTCAGGAAACCGCATAGCTGGTGAACTCTTTCACTGTCGACGACTCCATCCAGTTCCAGACATTTATTGAAGAACGTGGTCAAAGCTCTCTGGGTGGGGTAGCACCCGTATTTGGCGAACTCTGTCTTGTAGTATTTTTCTGCCTCTTCCTGAGGTATTTCCTTGGGTTCGTCTACTTCTTCTGTATTATCCATTTTTCAAAACCTCCGATCAATAATTTAAGAGCTTAAATTAACGTATCCATTATTTTCCGTAAACTTCTTCCAGTATCTGAAGTGTTTCTCTCGCCTCTTTAACGTAGGGCTCGTATCCTTTTGGAGCCAGCTTGATGAACGTCTTAAAGCAATTTATGGCTTCTCTATACAATCCTTTATCTTTGTAGGCCATTCCCAGACTGAATTGGGCTTCGGGAATATTGGGGTTTATTTCTAATGCGTCTTTATAGTTCTGGATGGCCAGATCGAGCTTGCCCGAGTCATAATATGCTGTGGCAAGGTTGGTATAGGCTTCAGCATACTTGGGGTTGGCTCTTAGAGCCTGCTCGAACTCGTAAATGGCCAGGTCGAGCCTGCCGTTCTCGTGGTAGATGGTGCCTAAGCTGTTATGTGCTAAGGGGTCTCTGGCATCTCTCTTGATTGCTTCTTGAAAGGTTTCTGCGGCTTTCTTGATATCACCCTGAATCTTGTAGGCAGTACCCAGATTGTTCCTTGCTTCGCTGAGCTTCGGATGCAGCTCCAGTGCATCCTCGAATAGCTTGATAGCATCTTCCAGCTTACCCTGATTCAAGAGTTCATAACCCTGGTTGTTCAGCTCTCTGGCCGTGTTTCTTTGTTCCTCTTTCTTCTTTTCTTCTTCTATCAACTTCTTTTCTTCTTCCGAAATCTCTGGTTCTTCTTCAGTTTTCTCTATTTTATCTTCTTCTTTCTCTGTTTCTTCGGCCTCTTCAGAGTTTTTCACTTCGTGCTCCATTTTTTACCTCCAAAGTGTAAACAATATTGAAGTTTTCTACGCAATCCTAATAAATGTTCTGTTAATAGCATCATTACACCATGAGATTTTAGGGAGAGTGGTGTTTTTCTTTTTGAAGAACTAATTGAGTCATGTTCAACTGTACAGAGTGAGGTGGGCCAGCAGAAGATGGAAAATTATAAATTTTGGTTGGTAATGATGGTGATAATAGAAAAAGAAAAAGCTTGATATACCTAAAAAACTTATATGACAACAGAGAAAAGAATCACTGTGCCGGTTGGAGATGTGAGAGGATACTATGGAATGCAATCATAACCCTGGTGGCAGAGACTGGTTATCCATGCAGAATGGAGTTATGGGAGTACACCCCTTTTGCGATAAATGCGGTATAGTGAAGAACATCTCCTCCGACAGGGGCAAGAAACTCGGATATTTTATACGCTCTTTATCAGGTTTGAGAAAGAAGTTGGATTATGTAGGTTATCACGTCTCTGACGCTCAGATCAGGTTGATAAGTAATGAACTTGAGGATAGAGAGGAATTTACGGATAATTGGTGGGTCACTTTCAGCAGACAGAAGGAGTTGTACGTTAATACTGTTCAGAAATACGTTAAGGTATCACCGGACTTGATCGAAGAGAGTGTAAGCATTTAGCTCCAGCCAGCAGAGACTGAGCTCACTGGAGTGATGAAGGGGGGCTGGTTGGAGGTAGTTTATGGTATGAGCTTCTTGTTTTAAATAACTCATTATAAAATAAAAGAGCTAGTCGATGCACCTTTACCTTTGATTCTAGATGAAAATTGTTAGGTTATATACTTAAATAATTTAGGAAAACATAAATAGTTTTTTGATATGAAGGCTTAAATTAGGAGGCCAGTATTTGAGAGTATATTACACTAAACATGCTATAGAGGTGCTCAAAGAACGTGATATAAGTTCAGAAATGGTGGAGAGCGTGTTAAAAAATCCAGAACAAGTGATTGAGCGAGATAATGTAAGTATTGCCCAAAGTATTGTAGAGAGAAGATAGAAAATATCTTCTTAGAGTTTTCTTTGTCAAAGAAGAAGACGGAATTAGGATTAAGGTCATCACAATATATTTAACATCCAAGATAGAGAAATACTGGAGGAGTTCAGATGAAAATTAGTTATGATGAAGAGGCTGATGCTCTTTACATCAAATTTAGAGATGGAGAGTACGTGGAGAGCGATGAAGTCCAGGACGGAATCATTCTGGACTACGATGGAGGACGAAATCTCATTGCTATAGAAATCCTCAACGCCTCTTCTCGATTCGCATTACAGGACCTTACCAACGTGAGTTTTGAGCTTCAGAGTGCAAGAAAGATTGAAGAGGTAAAATAGTAGAAAAGACTAACAGCATGAATATGAAGATGAAAGCAAAAATTTGGCAAATAAAATACTATTTAATTAAAAATTGCTTGAGCAAGTCTTGATGAGATATCATTGAGAAAATCAGTAGGGCAACACATAAGAAAGTGTAAATATTGTTTTGGCATTCATGAAGATCGATTGAGAATGGTTATATACATGGTAATAAAAATGTTATTACAAGGTCGGTTTGGAGAGGTGTATTGATGAGCGCTAGCAACGGCGAAACTATCGCTACTGGTGATCACATGACCAGGGAAAAATTGAAGGTTGTGGCAGCTCTCCCTGCGTACAATGAGGAGGTCGCTATAGGTAGTGTGGTCCTGGGCGCCAGAAATTATGTGGATGAGGTGGTGGTGGTCGATGACGGGAGCAGTGATAGGACTGCGGAGATAGCTGAGGCCGCTGGCGCTATTGTGGTGAGGCATGAGGTCAATACCGGTTACGGTGGGGCTATAAAGAGCTGTTTTGAGGCTGCCAGAGCTTATGGTGCGGATGTGCTGGTGATACTGGATGGAGATGGACAGCACGACCCCTCGGATATACCTTCTCTGGTGGAGCCGGTCGCCCAGGAAGAGGCGGATATTGTTATTGGTTCGAGGTTCAACGGTAAGGAGAATAAGATACCGTTTTACCGCAGGCTGGGGATAAAGACCATAAACGTGTTTACCAATGTCGCTTCTAATGGGAGGGTGACGGACACTCAGAGCGGTTTCAGAGCATATTCCAGGAGGGCTATCGATAGTCTGGATGTCAGGGATGCCGGTATGGGCGTGAGTTCTGAGATATTACTGTTGGCCAAGAATAATGGATTGAAGATTAAGGAGAAGCCCATATTCTGCAGGTACGATGTTGAAGGGTCAACGCATGGAGCTGTTGGCCACGGCTTGAGTGTTATATACTCTATACTGAAGTTCGTGGAGCTAGAGAGACCTTTTGTTTCTTTAGGGTTGCCTGGATTGGCTTTGATCTTGATAGGGCTGGCTTTGGGGTATAATGTAGTGGAGATTTATGCTCAGAGAGGGGCTCTTGCGACAGGTAGTGCGTTGATCACTGTTATGCTGGTCGTGGTGGGAATGCTGGCCGTATTCGTTTCAATGGTCTTGCACGCTATTAAGATCACTTTTGAGAGATATAAGTAGTTTTAGAGGTATTGAATTGATATCTATAGTTCTGGGTACTCGTCCTGAGATCATTAAGATGAGCCCGGTGATAAGAGAATGTGAGGAAAGAGGGCTGGATTATTTTATATTGCATACAGGACAACATTATTCGTATAACATGGATAAAGTCTTCTTTCAGAATTTGGAGCTTCCTGACGCCAGACATAATCTTGATGTGGGTTCTGGCTCTCATGCGGAGCAAACTGCGAAGATTCTTACTGGCACCGAGAAAGTTCTAATGCAAGAAAATCCTGACGTTGTGCTGGTAGAAGGTGATACCAATACGGTTCTGGCGGGAGCTCTTGCAGCATCCAAGCTACACATTGGAGTGGGGCATGTTGAAGCTGGTCTGAGGAGCTATGATAGGACTATGCCTGAAGAGATAAACAGGGTGCTGGCCGATCACTGTAGTGACTATCTGTTCGCTCCTACCGAGAACTCAAAGGTTTAGAGCTGGTCGGTGAGGAATATGGGTTGCCAGTTATCTATCCTGTTCATCCTCGTGCCAGAAAAATGATGGAACAATTTGGTTTGAAATCTGATAAGATCAGGTTGATTGACCCGCTGGATTATTTGTCCTTCCTGTATCTGGAATCGAAAGCCAGATTGGTATTGACGGATTCTGGTGGATTACAGGAGGAGAGCTGCATACTAAAAGTTCCTTGTGTGACCCTCAGGGATAATACGGAGAGACCTGAGACGATTGATGTGGGTTCCAACATACTGGCAGGTACGAAACCTGAGAGAATATTGGATTGTGTTAAAAAGATTTTTGAAGTTACCAATAACTGGGAGAACCCGTTTGGCGATGGCAAGGCTGGAGAGAGGATTGTTGAGATAGTGGAGAATCAATAGAATTAAAAGGTAATTTTGGGCTTATAAAGCTAATCTAAGGATATACAAAAGCTTTTAAGTGATTTTGACGACATATAACAGGAGAAACGATGAATATAGAAGAGATAAAGAAAAAATATAAAGATGAATGGGTGTTACTTCGAGTTTCGGAAGTTGACGATTCAGGTTTTCCTGTAGATGGTGAAGTAATAGCCCACAGCAAATCCAGAGATGACATATATGAGAAGCAGCGAGAACTGGAAGGTGATTTAGCGATTATATACACCGGAGAAATACCAAAAGAAGGTTATGTACATATAATTCAGTCCTGAATCGCTATATAAATCGCTATTGAATTTAAATATTAAAAATAATATATGGTACTAGATAGAAAAAAATTTAGTTTAAGAAGATTAATTGATAATATGAAGGAGATTGAAGTAGTTTATGAGAATGGGGTTTTCAAACTTTTGAGAGATATAAAGCTGAAAGAGGGTACCAAAGCAGTGGTATTGATAAAACCAAGTAAGTTACTTGAAGTGGCGAGAAAATACAGGGTAAATGTGGAAAAAGATGCTTTGAAGGAATTCTTAGAAGAGCGAAGATGATATGATAGTTATTGACACCTCAATTTTTGTAGACTTAATCTTTGAGTATGATTCTAAAAGAACTGAAATGGCTGACTCGTTATTCGAGTCCGTTCAGCAAAAAGAGTTTATAATATTTGAGCCTGAAATTTTCAAGATAGAACTGATTGGACAACTTGCCAGGAGAACTAAAAAGGAAGAAGCCCTAAAGATTGCGGAGGAGTTTTTTGAGGAGGTCAACTTTGTAGGCGAGTTGTTTGAGACTGCATTCTCCATAGCCCTTGAAACAGGCTCAAGAGCAGTTAATTCCTTTTATGTTGCAGTGGCAAATAAAAAGATTCAATCCTGATCTCCAATGATAAATTGCAGGTTGAAACTGCCAGAAACTTCAATTTAAAAGCTTATTATTTACTAGAAGATTTCGATAAGGTTAAGGAAAGGCTAGAATAGAGAATAAATGATAAGTTGATTTCTATGTTAGAGATAATTGTCCACAATATAGAGGGTAAATGCCCCGTTTACAAGAAGGAGATAAAATCATAGTAAAGGACCCGGAAATTGATTTAGATAAGACCGATGCACTATGCACCCACGCTCTCTCAACTTTACTTCATTACGTACTTATTCTTGAGCATGATTGGTGTCCTGTAAAATTGGGTTTGACCACGAAAGAAGACCCTGATACCGCATATATGCAATGTGTTGATCCTGGAAAAGCCATACACGGATGGCGGAACAGTAATATTTAGGTGTAAGAAGGTAGAGGAGTAATTATTATGCAGACTGAGAGAATACTTGTAACTGGTGGCGCCGGATTTATTGGCTCTAACCTGGTGGAAGAGTTGAGGAGTAGAGGGCATGAAGTGATTGCTTCGGATGCTTTCAATACTGATAGGGATGATTATGTTAGGGCTGACGTAAAGAATTACAGGCAGTTGGAGAAGGTGTTTGATAACCACGATTTTGATTACGTTTATCATCTGGCTGCTGAATATGGTCGGTGGAATGGAGAGGATTTTTACGAGAACTTATGGGAAACAAATGTGATTGGGACCAAGCACATGCTCAGATTGCAGGAGAGGTTGAAGTTCAGAATGATATTCTTTAGCAGTGCTGAGGTTTACGGTGATTATACGGGAGTTATGACGGAGGATGTGATGGAAGAGAACCCCATTAAGGATACGTACCAGATGAACGATTACGCCATCAGCAAGTGGGCCGGGGAATTGATGTGCATGAACTCCGCCCAGATGTTCGGGACCGAGACAGTCAGGGTGAGACCGGTTAACTGCTATGGGCCAGGAGAACACTATACTCCTTATAGAGGTTTTATTCCCAAGTTCATTTATCATGCTCTCTTCAGTATTCCCTATACTGTCTATAAGGGCCATAAAAGGATCATAGATTATGTGGAGGATTCCTGCAGGACCTGGGCCAATATCGCTGAAAACTTTATTCCCGGTGAGGTCTATAACGTGGCTGGCAGGCCGGAGTGGGAGAATGATATTAAGGAGTACTCTGACATTATATTAGATGCTGTTGGGAGGGATGATTCTATTGTTACTTATGAGGAGGCTGAGCCCTTCACCACTCAGATAAAGACTATAGATTGTTCAAAAGCTGCTAAAGATTTGGGTCATGATCCTCAGATACCTCCTGAAGAGGGGATCAAGAGGACTGTGGAGTGGATGAAGTGGTATTACAGGCTGGAGGCTTAAATATTAATATTAATAAAGTTGAAGTTAGTCATAGGTGGTAACTATGGAAAACCTTAAAGCAGAGGTTAATTTACCGGAATCCTTCCTTAACATGCTAAAACTCAAAAAAGAGGATCTTGATCAGTTTATAAGACATTCTCTAGCTGTGGAGCTTTACAGGGAAGGTAGGTTATCACTAGGAAAGGCAGCAGAGGTTGCGGGGGTTAAGACCAAATGGGAAATGCTTATGTTGCTCAATGAGAGAGGAGTACCCCTTGATTATACTGCAGAAGATGCTGAAAAAGATCTGAAGAACCTACAAGAAGTTCTCGGTAGATGAGTGCTGTATCCAATTCAACACCATTGATAGCTCTTTCAAAAATGATGAAGTTGAGTCCTTTGGATTAACTTGACAGGCAAAGTCGTATTACGGTATGGAGGCTTAACTATTAATATTGATAAGTTAAAAATAAAATAGGGGTGAGCTTTATGGTTGATGTTATAAAAACAAGAAAAGTGGATGATAATATTATAATCAGTAATGAAGATTTTGAGGAGCTAATAGATGAATTAGAATCTTTGAAGGAGACAATAGAAATTTTAAGTGATGAAAATTTGATGGAACAGATAAGAAACAGTGAGAAGGACATCAAGGAGGGGAGAGTTAGTGATATCAAATCTGCGGACGATCTCAGGAGGCTGTTCTTGGAGTGACTTACAAACTCAAATACACTGAAACCTTTGAAAAACGGATACAGAAGATAAAGAAGAAGGACAAGGCTTTATCCGAGGAGGCAATGAAGAAGGTAGAAAAATTACTGGAGACGCCAAACGCTGGAAAGGATTTAAGTTACAGACTTTCTTCGTATAGGTCTGTTAGAGTAAGGGGAAAATACAGACTTGTTTACAAAGTTGACGAAGAGGAGAAAGAGATTACGCTGATTGCTTTTGGCCATAGAAAAGAGATATACAGATTAATGATGTTTTTAGAAGAGTGAATATTAAAATAAGGTGATTTTTATGGATAGGGAAATATTTTCTGAATATGATGGAAAGACCGTGCTGGTAACCGGTGGTGCTGGCTGTATTGGAACCAATTTGTGTCAGAAGTTGTCTGAACTTAATGCGGAGAAGGTAATAATTCTGGATAACTTGGATAGTGCATACGAGTGGAATCTACCCCGGGGAGATAACATTGTTTTTGTTGAGGGAGATATTCTGGATGACGAGATGTTGAAGAGAGTATTCAATGAAAAGCCTGACTACGTTTTCCATCTGGCTGCTCACTTCGCCAACCAGAACTCTGTGGATAACCCGGAGACCGACTTGATGGTGAATGGTTTAGGTATTTTGAAAGGTTCTCCAGTATGCTCACTTGAGTAACGTTAAGAGGTTTGTGTACTCATCTTCTGGTTGTGGGGTATATGGGTTGGATTCACAGATGCCTTTCAAGGAGCATGACATATCCATTAGCCTGCACACCCCCTATCAGGTGACCAAGTTATTGGGTGAGCTTTACACCAATTATTTCTACAATCTTTATGGTTTGCCCATCG
>CAZHOR010000035.1:0-10570 GCA_964534325.1 uncultured archaeon | reverse complement strand
TAGTTAGAAGAGGTTTTATTTTTTATAGTGCCTAATTATTCGGGAATGTTGGAAATCACTCAGAAATAAAGTATTTGGAATTAAGTAGATTGTAACAATGATGAGAGGGTCGAGTTTGAAAGACAAGATAATTATTGCTAAAACAGAGATTTCAAAGACCGATCTTAGAGAGCTTAAGGAAGCAAGTGGAGCTGAAACAAATAAAGAGGCTTTGAACAGGGCAGTTAAACACTACATCGAGTGCCAGCGCACCGACGGGAGTGATAAAAAGCAAAAAAGAAGTAGAAGAAAGAGGCCTGGCAGGAAACCGGTTTACATACCAGACTTAGATGGCAATTCCGAGTGGTTGTTCTCGTTTTGTCTAAAAAGTCCTTAAATCAGAATAGATAGATTATGGTTGATCTACTATTTGTTTTCCAACAAATTACTCTATCCTGCTTCTTCAGGATAATACAATAATCTACTTTCAAAAAAAAGGTCTACTCCTGCCTCACCCAGACTCGAATAGGATATCGGCCATTTCAGTCCTTTTCTGGTCATACTCAAAGATCAAGTCTATAAAAATTGAGGTATCAATAACTATCATTTTTGGCTTCACCCTCATAACCACACCCCCTCCCCTCACACGCCAGCCAATAGAAAAGTTGCTTAACTTTGGCGGTATTTTGTGGTGTTGAGATTGAGGGAAAAGGATGAAATAGCGCTAACTATTCAGAATTAGATAAAGAGATGAAAGAGGATTTGACCCTAAAGTAAACGCCTTATTGAGACTTAAATCTTTAACTTTTTGTTAAAACAAATCTATCATTTTTGATAATATTCTTAAAACAAAAAGTTTTTAGTGGGGTTGTTCATACGAGTGTTGGTGAAGGAGATCAAGTTTATTGAAGAAATAAAAAATCTCAGTTTAGGAGTATTTACTGTCAGGGATGTTGCCCGCATAATCGGTAAGAACAGGAATTACACTTCCTTATACCTCAAAAGACTGAATGAAAGAGGTATTATCCACAGGATCGAGAAAGGGAAGTATTCATTGCCTGATACCGATCCCCTAGTCATAGCTACAAATCTTGTGGTACCTTCTTATGTATCATTCCTTTCTGGTCTGGCATATCATCACAGGACGACCCAGATACCAGTTGTCACCCAGGTAGTTACCTCAAAGACCAAAAGAGGGATCAATATCAACGTCAATGGCAATGGCAATGGCAATGGCAATGGCAATGGCAATGGCAATGGAGAGGTGAGGTTTATTAAATTCGATAGGAATAAGATGTTCGGATTTAAAAAAGAGAGAATGGAGAATGGATATACTTCAGTGGGTGAGATAGAAAAGGTGATTGTTGACGGACTATTTCTACCCAAATATTGCCCCATCTCCGAGATTTTAGGGGCCATGGAAGGGATTGACACTGCTAAATTGATTCGTTACGGAAAGAAGATGAGTTCCATAGTCACTTTAAAGAGAATGGGTTATCTACTCTCTCTTTACGGAATTGATGTGTATGATGAGTTGAGAGACTGGCTAAATAATAGATACGACCTTTTAAATCCCTCACTACCTCCCTCGGGAGAAAAGGATAGAAAGTGGAGGCTTAAAATAAATGAGGTGTTGTGATGCTTACCAGAAGAGATCTCTCTGATTATAGAAAGTCAACTGGCTTCAACCTAGGACAGGTGGAGAAAGATTACGTCCAGCACATCTTCTTAATGTATCTGTACAGGTTCATAGACAAAGAGTTGATATTCAAGGGTGATACAGCACTTCAAAAGACATTCGCCCTCAACAGATTCAGTGAAGACCTTGACTTCACCCTGCGCGAGACTCTGAAAGTCTCAGAAGTGATGGAGAACACGGTAAGGGAGATGGAGTTTTTCGGGCTGGAAACCAGCTGGAGTAAAGTGAAGGATGATGAGAACAGCGTGTCCATAAAAATAAAATCAAAAGGCCCTCTCTATTCTGGTGTGGATAGGAGTATTACCTATGTGAACGTAGAGATGAGTAAAAGAGGAGATATATTGCTTCCTGTAAAGACTGAGGAGGTCATACCCCTATATAAAGACGTCCCACCCTACCTTCTGGTGGTGATGAATCTATCCGAGATAATGGCAGAGAAGATAAGGGCGATCTATACTAGAGATAAAGCCAGAGACGTTTACGACCTGCACTTTATGGCAAAAAAAGGGGTAAAGACTTCTATAGAGACCATAGATAGTAAACTATCGTATTATGAACTGGAATTTGATGATAAAAGCTTTTTGGAGGCTGTAGATAGGAAGAGAAATATATGGCGGTCTGAATTGAGACAGCTTATCACCAGAGTCCCCCATTTTGATGATGTAATAATGACGGTAAATAAGCTGGACTTTCTGGAGAATCAGAAAGATTCATAGATTTAGGATTTCCTGTCTTACAATTGCACTGGTCGCTTGGGTTTATCATCTTCTGCAGTCATTTCTTTAGTTCCTTCAGACTGAGTAAAAATAGATTGTTGAGAGCCAGGAGCCTGAGCAGTATAACCTGCATCTTCTTCAACAAAGAATATGATTTCTCTGATTTTTTACCCCTTAATCTCACTTTCAACCTTACTTGAACTTTGAAATTCAAAACTTACATTCTTAAGGTCCTGTAACGTGAATTTAGCGGAGGCATTAAAATCTGAAGATTTCTGCTAAACAAGTGTTAAAAAATCTAGTCAAACAGGATTTACGCTCCGGTTAAACACCTTTCACCTCCTTTATCAGCTGCAAGAAGTGAGGCAGAACCAATTCTCTGGCCTCAGACTTGAAGCCGGCTAACTGTCCGTTCTCGTCGTAGTAGGCGACCACATCATCATCTACCATCTCAAAATCCACTGATCTCTCATCGGAGAACTAGTGGCGATATCCGCCTTTTTTTGTATTCATAGTTCTTGAGAGCAGAATCAATGTTCGATTTATTTTGTTCTTCTTATTTCTATTCTCTCCACCATCTCCAGGTATTTCTCCGGCGAGGTCTTAAAGTTTCTGGCATTCTGCATAAAACTATCGATTAATTCAGCCTGCTGCTTGCTCCAGATCTCATTGGAAGTTTTCTTAATCCACTGAACGTAATAACGGATGAATTCGATCCTTTCTTTTAGATTCTCCTGTCTGTCATACCTCAATCCCATATTCTTCTCTCCTAACCTTAAAGGATTTCATGAACTTTCTAAGATCACTTATGTCAATTTTATCTTTAAAGATTCCCATAAATATAGTATGACCCTCTTTATCTTTTCTCTTTTTTTCTTTAGAGCAGCTATATACTCTTCCACAATCTTCTTCTTTTTTTCTGGCAATTGAATGTCCATATCCCCCTTCAGTCTTTTTAAAGACTTTTTTGTGGTTCTGGTCAACTACAAAGCATAAAAAGTTAAAGTATACAATTTATACTACAAAAAATATAGCTTGTCTTAATCCGTTATGCTTCAACCATCCATTCCACTGTTACTCCGTTCTCAAAGTAGTCTTCAAGATTTTGCTGGTTTTTCGCTCTTATAACCTTACTCTTGTACCTGTAGATATTATCAGAGAATGCAAAGCTTTAGGGTAATTCACTTACGTTTAGAACAGGGTTCGGTTTGCTGGCAATAACCTACATCCTCCTCTGAGAACTCAATCATTACTGTATTCACTCATATTTGATCTTCATTTCTTATCCAAAATGTTGTTCTTTGATTTCTTTCAATACTGCGTTGATCTCCATTTTCCCGGATTCTTTTATTACGTTATCTTCGTGTTTGTGGTATGGATAAGTGCTTATCTCTTTATGGTGGGGCACATTATCCCATCTGACAACCCTGTTCCTCTTCATGAGATGGTAAGAACATTTTATAAGCTCTCCATCTTTATACCTTTCTCTGATATGAAGAACTGATGAATTAGTTAAATAAGCAACAACAATGAGTTTTTCATCTTGTGGTAGTGCTATAGCCTCCTTTACAACTAATCTCTTCACCAACTCACTTTTTTCAAGTGAGTTCAATGTTTCTTCAATTGCGATAGGACTTCTCTCCTGTAATTTTTCAGAGATGCGAGCAATTCAATAGAATCTCCCCAGTCTATCCAGTCGTCTTCTTCCTCAAATGAGATGTCTCCCTTTCTTACTTTGTCATCAAATTCCTTGAATTCCATACCATACTTCCGCTCAAACTCCATTATCCTCTGTTCGAGCCTGGACATCCTGCCATCAAGCCACTCCAAAACAACTTTATTGAGTGCTTCCTGCGAATCGTCCAATGGATAGAAAACCTCAATGGTCTTTTTTATCACATCAGAAGTCATCTATAATCACCTGCATTAATTTATTTGTTTATAATGTTATTTCTGCTTTTCGTATCTTACATCTTACCCAAAGTATCTTAAAATTATATAGCTACGATACTTCCATTGCTGAATCGCAGCTTTCCTGTAACCAATTTATGCGTGGTGGGGATGGAGAAAAAAAGATACCTCAAATTATCAAGGGAGTAACTTATAGAGTGAGACCAAAAGAGGTCAGAGAGTTTGCGGTGTTCTCTGGAACCTCAGCCATATGGATCCTGGGGAAAGTGCTGGAGCCGAGCCCCGGAGTGGTTTACGTTAGAAGGGAAGACCTGGAGAAGCTGAAGAGAATGGAGGTAAAGCGAGAGGAGAGAGGGAGAGGTTATCCCCTTAACTTCTATTTTTATGACCCAGAAGTATTCAAGTATACGGTGAACAGGAAGGGTTACCTCACCCCAGTAATCGAACAAATTATCGCTGATACCCTATGAGAGGGAATGTACTCAAGAGTGGTGGAAGAACTTCTGGAGGACATAGAACAGAATAGAAGGAAAGAAATTGATATAAGAAGCTGGGGGTGTGATTAAGAATTGATTGGACCCTGAAATTAGGAAGTATGAAGAGATTGTACTGGCCGGTGGCTGGGCCACTTATCTACAGGCATAGGATAAGTTGTGTCAAAAAATCTTTTTAAGAGCCCATAAAATTGCCGGATGTTCTCTGAGTTTTTCGTGAAAAATCTTCTTGTCGTCAATAGATTCGGGCTTAAATCCTTTTCCGCTGTAGAAATCATGAATGAGTTCCAGTTCTTCTCCAGTCAAATCTTTAACTACTTCCCTGCTGAATGATATAACCTTTGTTTTAACCTCCTGAAAATCTACCTTCTCAATTCTCAATAGTTTCCTGAGATAAGAGTCCAGGGGAACAGGCGATATCCTGCCGGTAATATCCAACTTGTCTAAAGGTTGTTTTCCCTGCATAAGGCTCTCCATCACCGCACATTTTCTGAAAACATCTTCTTCAAAATGTTCTTCGGCAATTCTATACACGTCGTATATATCTCTGGAGGTAGTTCTGTAAAGACAAGTGACCAGTTTATTAGCAAAAAGCTCCTCCTTTACGGGACTGATTATCTCCATTCTCTCATTCTTACCTATATGCAGAAATTCAGCTCGTGCATCTTTCTTCAGAACAGGGTATCTTCTTATATAACCAATCTCAATAACAAAGCTGTCACTCAACCCCAGAGAGTTTTGATAGGATACGTCGAATCTGCATAAGGGATAACTGGGATTTATTCGTGAACTACTCCCAGCTTTCGCAGGGAGGTTAGTCAACTCCGTTGACAACTTTGTTAGCTTCGCTAACTAAACTTCCTGTTTCTTTAGAGAAACTTGCCCCATAATCACTGCTTTTGCAGGGATATGATGTAGAGGTTTCTCCTCCACAGGCACTAAGGACTGTCCCAGCCCCAACAAACACTTATTGAGTATGTTTAGGGATGCTCTATAATCCCTATCTCTTATGTGCTTATTTTGTTGTGAAGTGTAATGTGGAGCAACCTTAACTACTTTCCTACCGGCTCTCACAGCCTTGTAGGAAACCATACTCAAAAACTTGCTCCACGAAGCATCCAAAATCTTCAGAGCTAACTTACTCCTTGACATTCCACTCACATTCAGGTCTTCCACCGCAACCAAATCATAGTTGTTGACGTAATACCTTGACAGCTTGTGCAAGAAATCGTTTCTCTGATTCTGCAATTTTTCATAAGCTTTAGCTAACCTCTGCCTACACTTCAACCAATTATTAGAGCCTACTTTCTTTCTCGATAACTCCCTCTGCAATTTAGCTATCTTTTCAAGGGTTCGCTCATAGTATTTAGGGTTCTCCACTTGATTACCATCGCTGTCTGAGGCGAAATACCTTACTCCCATGTCAATACCCACCTCATTACCTGTGGATGGTAGAGGTTCTGGATTGTCTTCAACCTGCACAACTGCGAACCACTTACCGCTTTTCTCTTTCTTAATTATAACAGCCTTAACCTCACCCTCGACCTCTCTATGCAATTTTATAGGGATTTCACCCACTTTAGATAGTTTAAGCTTGCTCCTGTCAGCGTCTATATGGAATCCGCTTTGGTTGAAGTTCATGGTCTTGAACCATCCCTCCCCCTTGAACCTTAGTTTACCAATTTTCCTGCCATTTTCCTTTAACTTGCCAAGTGCCTTGACGTTGCTCCATAACTGATAATTCACCATCTGCAAAACCTTTGAGTTCACAGTCTTAAGCTCAGGTCTCACCTCCTTCAAGTGCGGAATAAGAGCTTGAGTGTCAGTTTTAGTTATTTTCTCTCCCCTCTCTCTAGCGTTATTCATTTCTTCAAGTAATTGGTTGTAAAGCCACCTACACAACTCGATTTGTTTGCAAAGATTTTGTTCTGTAGTTTTTGATGGGTAAATCCTGAATTTGTAGCTAAGCATTATTTACCACCCTGTTCTTCTACATACTTTTTAAGAACGTCAAGCGTTACTTCTCCTGTTGTAGCCAGAAAATACGAGTTACTCCATAAAACATTTTTCCATAGTTTCTCATTTATCTCTGGAAAGTTTCTGCGTATTTCTCTTGAGGTAATGGTTTTTACTGCGTTCACATACTTAGAGATGTTGAGAGTTGGTTTTGCCTTGAAAATCATGTGGAAATGGTCGTTGTCACATTCTATGCTCAACACCTCAACTTCATGAGTGTCACTCATCTCCCTAATTTTTTGCTTCAAGAAATCAATTATCTCGTAACTATCAAAAATACTTCTTCTATACTTAACTACCTGAATAAAGTGATACTGATGGAGTGCACCCCAAATTTCGGACACATAGCTAAGTTAATATAATAATAAGAGAATTGGAGGTGCACATGAAGAATAGGAGGAAGTTTTCACGGGAATTCAAGTTATCCTTGCTCAGGGAGCATGAGAATGGTAAGAGTGAGGCTCAGATTTGTCGGGAGAATGATATTCACCCTGCTCTCTTCTCCAGGTGGAAGAGGGAATATAGAGAGGATCCTGAGAGTGCTTTCAAGGAGGATAAGCCTAATCAGGATGCAAGGGTTGCGGAGTTGGAGAGGCTTGTTGGTCAGTTGTATGCGGAGAACGAGTTTTTAAAAAAAGCGTTGTCTACCTTGGAGACCAGGTTGAAAGAGCAGAGGGAGCAAAACGGCAGGAGGTGATGTACACGCTGATAGAAAGGAATCAGGATTTACCGGTTAAGAGTGCCTGCGAGTGCTTGAACGTGAGTTGCAGTGGCTACTATGACTGGAGGAAGAGGCCCTTATCCACTCCATTTGAGATGGAGGTGAAAGATGAGATCCACCGGATAGTGTTAGGCTTCCCTGGTTACGGGTATAGGCGGGTCACTCAACAATTGCAACGAGATGGCTATAAAGTGAATTCAAAGCGTGTGTTAAATCTGATGAGAGAAGATAACCTTCTCTGTGTAAGGAATAAGTCTTTCAAGCCAGTGACCACGAACTCCAATCACAACTTACAGGTGTACCCTAACCTTGCCAGGGACATGGAGGTGACAGGGATGAATCAGCTCTGGGCTGCTGATATCACTTACGTTCGTCTTGCAAGGGAGTTCATCTACCTGGCAGTGATCATAGACGTGTTCAGCAGGAAATGTATTGGATGGGAGCTTGATAGGAACATGGACACACAGTTAACTCTAAATGCTTTACATCAGGCGTTAAAGGAGAGATGGAGTAGCAACCTCAATTTAGTCCATCACTCTGACCAAGGAGTGCAGTACGCATCCCATGACTACGTTAACTGCCTCAAGAACCATGGCATCAGGATCAGCATGAGCAGGAAAGGAAACCCCTACGATAACCCCTACGCAGAGAGCTTCATTAAAACCCTGAAGTACGAAGAAGTATATCTAACAGACTATGAGATGTTTAGAGAGGCTTACGAGAGTGTTGATGGGTTTATAGAGGAGGTATATAACCAGAAAAGACTCCACTCATCCATCGGGTACTTAACGCCCAATGAGTTCGAGATGGGGAGTAAGTATATAAACCATTAACTTAGAAAAGTGTCCGCCAAAATGGGTGCAGTCCATGAAGAGAATACACTGAATGAGAACCTTTATCAAGTTTATAGTTCATAGTTCATAGTTACTATATTATCGTTCTAACCATAAATAACTTACGATTCATCCCCTCCCTCTCGGAAGGGGACTTCTCTCTACAAAGAGTTAAAGATATCCTCTAGCAGGTCAGAAACCCTCAATACCTTCTCCAACTCTTTGGCATCAAATCCGTAGGTACGTGATAAGTATTGTAAATCGTATTCCATTGTTAAATCCCTCTCAACTTTTCATTAAAATTCTGGGGGATGTAAAGCCGCCACCTTTCATTGAAATCACCGCTTTTGCCACAAAGATACCGTGGTTTTTCACTTATTTTTTTGTGCAGATCGTTCAGCATCTTGTCGGTGATGTGCTCGTAGAAGACAGAGGATTCTCTCAGGAGGTCGAGGACGAGGCCTGCCTTCCTGAAAAGTAAATCATTTTCGTAGAACAACAAATTTCTGAAGAGAGTGTCAAAATTTACTCCTCCCAAGCCCTGAAGGCTTTTAAGGACTTCTTCCCAGCCACCAGCATAATCAACTCTATCCAAACAGTCCACAAAAGTTCGCTCTTTTGAGCTGACCCTTATTTTAGTTCCCTGGTAATCTTTTTCTCTCACATCATAGTTAGCGTCTTTGACAAAGACCGGCCTGAACTTCAGATCTCTATACTGAAAGGTATTGAACCTGTTCTTTTTCTCCACAGAAACGTAAACCTCGTTGAACCAGGAGTAAGCACTCCCATAGAACTCCAGAGCAGTATGATAACCCAAGTAATAGTTCTTCCTGACCTTTGAACCAATAAGGAATCTATCCGGGTTCTCTGGGGACTCCAAGGGAGAGAGGACGGTATACAAACCCTTTCTCACCCTATCCAGTTTTCCTTCGTCCACCAGTTTTTTAACGTACCTCCGATAGATGTACTGTCTCTTCTTTGATTGAGTAACCTCCATGGTTATCTCAACTACCTCATCAAAGGAAACAACCTTTAGGGGCAGAAGTTTCCTATAGACTAACTCTAACTTTTCCACTACTTCAAGTAATTTTTAATAATATTTAAAGTTACGCCCCCTATAAGGGGTTAAATCAATAAATTTTAGAAAAGTTAACAATATTACTGTTCTGGGGGGACATATTGTGGATTCCAGTGGAGGCGCTTGCAGATGAGAAGCCGGATTCAACCGGAAGAGTGAAGTGGTAATCGAGGAAAACTTAATAAAAAATATTCTTCATACAACGGTTTATGCCTGCGATCAGACATGATGTGAGGGAAGAGCTCGTTAAGAGGCTTTCTAATGAACTTGATTATTATAAAGCTATTGTCGATAAGTTCACCAGGAAGTATGGATGCTCACTGGAGGAGCTGGAGAACAAAATTGAGGAAGAGAAAGTTCCCTTAGACGATCACAGCATGTGGGAAGACAGTATCGAATGGAGAAACGCAGTAGAAGAAGTGGAGAAACTGGAGAGCCTGTTGAAGGAGCTAAAATATTGAGTTCATTCTTTTAAGAGAAGCAGCCAGAAAAATAGCCGACCAAGATATTGTTATAAGAGTAGAGTTTCTGGGAAGCAAGCTCAGAGCCCATATCACAGGTGGTTATATCTTGGATATCTACTACAATAAAACCCTGGAAAAATATAGTTATACTCTAGTAAAAGAGAATAAGAGGGTTATGGCTGGGATAATGCACCCCATCACATCAAAATAGATACGTATCCCCATCACTTCCACCAAACTGATGGTACTGTTAAGCCTTCTTATTTGTCCGGAGATCTCCTAAAGGATTTAGATGAAGTAATGACCTACATAAAAGACTTCTTGAGCTGATACCATGCCCTTCGAATTCGAGAGAATGGAGATCCCCGATATTGTTTTGGTGAAGCCCAAGGTCTTTGGGGATGAACGAGGATTCTTCATGGAGACCTACCAAAGGGAGGAGTCTAAAGCTACTGAAAGTCCCTTGGGGAGTTAAGGGAATAAATGCTGCTTGGATTGGGTTGTAGAGTATTTCAAGGAAAATGAAGAATTCTTGTCATCAGTAGTGGTAAACCAATTGGAGACTGTTTTTGATAGGGAAGAGTTTTTATTCAATATAAATGAGAGAGATGGGTGAAAGATGAGGAAATGTTAGCTCGAAAGTAATATAAAGAGCCAAG
>CAZHOR010000034.1:0-10716 GCA_964534325.1 uncultured archaeon | reverse complement strand
TAAGGCTGGCCAGGGTACGCTGCAGTTTCACCCCAAAGCTCATGGCGAGCACCCACAACATAACCACCGGATCCACCTTACGCTCCCTCTTCACCAACCCGGTCTCCTTAGCCTTCTCCCTCACCCACTCAGGAGGGAACATCTGGTACATGGCCTTCTCAATGACCTGTGGGTCTTGAGTGCTCATGGTTCCAGCCTCACTACTCTAACCTTCTTACCAATCCAGTCCTTGGGTACCAGAACCCTGGCCGAAGTGGCACACGGTTTCGCTACCTTCTCCACTACCTCATAACCCTCCATCCGTATCTCCATCGGTTGATCACTTATTTTTCTTTTCATATTGCAATATTATTGCAATGTTATATATAAACCTACCGGTCTTAATGGCTTTGGGACAATATTTCTTCATGTCATACTACAGTGGACCTTGATACCCTTGAGATACCTGAGGTATAGCAGCCTCTTGAGGTTATAATCGCAGGCTCTGGTAAACGCCTCGCATAATCTTCTTTCTGTGATTTTTCTTAGCAGTGGTTTGGGAAACATCCTCAGATAGGATGAGTTTACCGTCTCTGAGATGGAGCGCTGGTGGTAGCTTCTGAGCCATTCTTGAGGGTTCTCTACAAAGTCGTAGTGCATCTCTTTCCAAGCAGGTGATCCTTTAGCTCTGAAGGTATCATTTGTCTTGGGGTAGATCTTGGGGGTCCCTCCCACGCTGGTGATAGCGCTTGTATTTTCTCTGGAGAGGTAAGCTGCATCCGCACTCCACAAATCCACCTGGTAGACTTCAGATACTCTCTTCACCGCCTCCCTCAGGTAGGGAGATTCGTTTGCATGGGGGTTCTCCGTCACAATGAAGTCAGCGATTATCTGGTAGGTGGTTCCAACGGTAAGTATGGCTTGCTCAAACTTGTCCAGCTTCCTATCACCTTTTTCCCTCTTCCCGTTCTTCTCCTCCTCATAGTTGTACTTCATGGAGGTGGGAATACCAGTCCCATCGGTAGAGAAGCTGGTCTCCTTATCTTTCACTGGTTCCTGGGTAAAGGCAAAGATGTATTGCAGTATCTCTTGGACGTAGTGGTTGTCGTAGGCTCTTTCAATGCTCTTGTATGAGAACTCATTCATCCGCATCTTCTCTTTGAAGAGGGGGATTAGGCCTTGGGTTACTCGGTTGGATGCCTGGAAATACTGTTGCATCAGCACAGCCTTGGCTAAATCCCCAGGGAAGACTGGGGGTTGTCCAGGCCTCTTCCTGTCCTCTGCATACCTCTCCTCAATTCGTAGTTCAAGAACAGCTTTATCCACCACATCCCTAATGTATTCCAGCATGTCATTTATCTCGTTGATTTGGGCTTGATCGTACATGCTCCAATCAATCTCCTCTTTCTCCTTGCACTCATACTTGAAGTCACCAGCATCTATAGCCTTCAGCAACTTCCTGAGAACGGATCGGTTCCTTGGTTTGGGCATACCAATGTGTGGAGCGAAAGGTATAAATAATTTACTGTTAAAACAAATAACAGTATGAAAGTCATCATATACAAACAACCAAACAAAAGCAAATCCGTACAACTATCAAGAACGTTACACGGGTATACAGACAAATCCAACTATGGAGGATACATCTACAAAAGAGAGGGGTTACTGGATGAAATACCACATAAAAAAGTATCCAATGGAGTATTCCTGGTCAAGAACAAGGACGCTGATAAATTCATAGAGGTACTGGAGAAATATAACGTTGTTTATTACATTGGATCACTAGAATATGCTTCAGCTCATGTTGAACTATAGTCTCCTTGATAAAGTATTTCTGTCCCAAAGCCGGTCCTAAAGTAGAAAATGCAAGAACAAGATGGGTAGTTCAATATAGGGTTAAGTTCTTAACCGATGACGTATGTCCTCATGTGCATCTTCAATTATGATATTATTATAATAACTTAGCTATATATCTAAAAAATCTGAGAGTTGCATTCTATAAAAATTGAGGTGTGCTCACCTCAATGATTCGTTTCGTTTGTTAGCTATTCCTAAGCTTTTAATTAACTTTCTATATCTTTCTATAGCAACTTCATACGTTAACTCTTCACTTACGAAACTTTTTGCGTTCTCTGAAACCCTTTCTAAGTCAGGATGATTTAAAACTCTCTCGATGCCTTCAGCGATGCAGTTTGGTGAATTATCTTTAAGTAAGAAACCAGTTTCTTCATCAATTACAATATCTTGGATATCACCCACAGGAGTCACCAATGGTATAGTTCCATTTGCCATCGCTTCGATTAATGCTTTAGGTAATCCTTCTGATAGGGAAGGTAGAACAAATATTTTTGATCTGGAAAGTATCTTATTAACTTCTTCTGCTGTAACCCAACCAGTGAACTCAATTAATTCAAATGGGAAATGGACTAACTTTTCTTTCAACTCGTTTTCAAGATAACCAGTACCAACAAAATAAACTTTGTCTATTTTAACGTTGCTTCTATTATATAGCAATTCTATAGCATCAGCTAGTTTATCTGCACCTTTTGAATGGCTGATGGATCCTACGTATGTAATAATATTACTTCTCACAGTTATACTACTTTGCTTAACAGAGACTTTTTCAAAATTAAATTTTAAGGTGTAAACTTTGTTATCTAACTTCTTAATGATTGAATACTCTTTCATTTTATTAGAAAACACAATTATTTTATCGCTTAACAGATAAGAAATAGCCTCAATGAAGAAAATGATTGATGGATAAACTATAGAAATTAAATATTTTTTTTTGTTTTCATGTATCTCCGTTGGCTTTCCTATTACACAGATTGCTATCTTAAGCCCCGCCAACTTTGATATAAACAAAGGTAATACTAAACTAGTACTTCCGTGCCAAATCGCTAAATCTATTTTTTTCCTATTCTGCCATATAGCTACTGAAAGACGGAATTGGTACTGGAAATTCAATATGATGTTTGATATTACATTATAACCCCTCCTTTTATATACAGGTATATTTTCTACTTTGTGATCTTTAAAAGTATCTTCAAATATCAAAATTCTATCAAAAATATTTCTAGATAAACTAATAATATTTGCAATAGCTTTCTTCTTACGATCTACATCTCTATTTAATGGTGGTATTCTAACTATAGCTACACCTTTTTTTCCCATAATAGCCTCCAGTATTTCTTGGAGAAATTAAAAATTCTTGCTCCATAACAGTTAGGGTCTCTTTTTTCTGAATCTTTAATAAAATTGAGAATCTTGTATAAGCCAATTTATTGTTTATTCAGTTTGTCCAGTAGAGTGTGGAGGTTAAATACTGTTTTGAAGCATCTGGTTAACTAAATGGGCTGTTTAAAACCGAAATAATTAAATATGAAGCTGTACAGTTCTTTTTTATGATTGCTCAATCCACAGTGGATAAAATTAACAGTGGAAGGTTCTCGGAGGTGGAATATGATGAGGTTCTGCTTGAGTTTGCTAGGGAGGTCTCAAGTAAGGCTGACGGTCTCTTCACCAAGAAAGAGAAGAAGGATGATTACATGATCGACTATTATAAGGTGGAGACCGTCAGATTCTTCTTGGGATTTGCTCCCGTAGTTTTTTACGCTAATTTAAGGTGGAACTCAGAGCTCAGAGAGATCCTATCTCTCAGGGTTTTGAAGGAGTTCTCTAACTACGAGGATTTCAAGAAGAGGCTGGACAAAGCCAAGTTAAGGTTAGATAACATGGTTAAGAGGAACATCCAGGAGAAGGACTTTGAGTTGTATGCTCATGACTCCTTCATCGTTCCAGTGGACCTCAACCGAATAAGGTCAGGGAAGAAGGTGAAGGAAGGAGCTTATGACGCTGAGTATTGCTATGATTCCTTGAATGGGGTTACACCGGGCTTCATGGTTCACACCTTAATCAACTTATCTAATTTCTCGGTCGTTGCCTGCGAAATCCACCCCAAATCCAAGCCCAAGAAAGAGATCTGGAGCGAGATGGTCACCAACAACCTGGGCTCAGTGAACGGGAAGATCAAGGTAGTGATAGCGGATGCAGGATTCTTCGCCTACGACAACATCCTACTACCCCTAAACCAGAGAGTAATCCCCGTAATCAAGGCAAGAAGCAGCATAGACAAAGATAAACTTAAGAGAATGATAGAAAACCAGGCCATGAATTTGCTGTGGTTTGACAGCAGATACAACCAGGTCTTAGATCATCTACAGGAGGATTTCGAGTTCATAATCCAGAAGGCGGTTGAAGGAGTCGACTCCTACCAAGAGTTCGCTGGGGAGAGATATAAGATAGAGCTATTCTTCAAAGTAGGTAAAGCATTATTCGGATTGAAGGACTTGCACTGCTACTACCGCAAATACGCCATAACAGACGTCAAAATGATCTTATACTCAGCACAACTCTTCTGCCAACTCTGTGTTAAATACAGAATAAACATCGACCGCTTCGTAGAAAGAGTGAGAAGAAGAAGGATTTAACAAACATAACACTCTTCTGGAGCAACCTATTTTCTGAAAGAAAGGCTATTACAGACAAATAAATTTTATAAGGAAAATGGATAATGGAGACCCTAATAACAGTGCAATATTACTTACTTCTCCAGTTAGTTTTTCCATCTATTCTGAATAGATCAAAATTCAGAATTCTTTGGTTAAATTCCTTTTTAAAAGCTCCATAGCTCTATTTAATTCCATGCTCGGTTTAAAATCACCAGAACCTTGAGTTAATAAACTTATTCTCTTTTTTAACTCCTTAAGCGTCAATTCACTAATATTAACTATAGCCGTAGGTTCATATCCAACATACTCAGCAAAAGAACTGCACTTGGGGTGATAAGCGATAGTCAACACAGGAACATTGTTAAGGTAAGCAAATACAATTGAGTGTAGTTTCATACCAATAAAATATTTGCACCTCCCAACTTCATGAAGAAAGTTTACTGGATCATTCTCATAACAAACTAACTTAACATTATCAAAATTGAGGTTATTCTTCAACTCCTCCGAAATACCTACGTCTGAACTTTTGGCACTGCCCGTATGGAAAACAAAGATGTCTATTTCGTCAACTTCTTCTAAATCATTTAAGGCTGCTGCCAGAGTTTCGCATAGCTTTTTATCCTCTTCAGGTTTTCTGTAAAATTTCCTGTTGGCAGGAGTTATTGAAATACCTACAATATTGCTTTCAAGCCCTTCCCTCTTTTTTAGAGGAATAAATGCTGCTAAATCAAAAGCCTTGACCCAGTCTCTAGTATCTAAAAAGTCTATTTTTAATGAATCACTGTCTCTCACGCTTATAAAATCTGCAAGTCGAACTATAATCCTAAAAATAAGTTTAAAGCCATATCTCTCTATCGGCCCAAAACCCTGGCCTATTAAGTGAACCTCCCTCCTTAAGCATTTAGAGAATGTTACTAAAGCTAAATAAAAAATAAAAACCCTGTACCTTCTAAACATGTGACTATCAAAATCATTAAAGTGGGACCCACCAGCAATAATAACTCTATTTGCCCAAATTATACTCGAAATAATATTAAATATTGAGAAATCCTTCTCAGTCAAAAAATCAAATCCGTATTTTTCAAATATCCCTCTTGTCTTTGTTAGAATACGAGCCTCAACAGAGTACTCCCTCAAAGAATAAAGAGTACCTACACCCATGGCATCGTCTCCTGCATTCCCAGCACCAAAATGACCTACTAAAAGTACTTTCTTGTAGTTCAAACACCCCTTCATTTTTTATTTTACCTTTATTAATTCATATAAATATTTTTATGTTCTTTAACACATTTTTCTAAAGAAGCGTATTTCTCAATTCTTTTTTTTCCTCTTTTACCCACACGTATTCTCTGCTTAGGGTTCTCTAAGTAGTACTTTACGGCCTCAGCGATAGCTTTAGGATCCCTCACTGGAACTATCGTTCCAGTATCTCCATCTATCACATGTTCTGATATACCACCTACGTCAGTAGCAATGACTGGTTTCTCCATCGACATAGCCTCCAATATCACTAGAGGTATTCCTTCTGCTACAGAGGTTAATAAAACAATATCAAATAAAGAATAAATATCAGGTAGGTCATCTATACTTCTCTTTCCAGTAAAAATAATATCTTCATCAATTTGTAAAGATTCTACTATTGATAGCAACCTCTTATGATAGTTTTGCTGGCTGCTTATAACACCTCCTACTATAACAAATTTCACATTGTTAAAACTTTTCTTTATCAAATTTGCTCCATGTATAAAATATTCTAGTCCTTTAGCAGGATTTATACTACCAACAAAACCAACAATCCTGTCATAATCCTTTATATTAAACTCTTGTTTAAAATTCTCCTTCCTTATATTTGAGGAATTTTTAGGGTTAAACGTGTTTATATTAACGGGGGAGTATATGATAGAGGTGTTACTTCTTTTTAAACAATCTTTGTTTCCAAAGTAATATGTACCAATTTTTTCTGCAACAACTACCGTGTGATCTGCAAGTAATTCAACGAACGGCATTAAAAATCGAACCACAAGCTTAGGGTATAGTGTACTAATCAAGTGCCAGACTATCTTCTTCCGTGTAATAAAAGCCGCTACTGCCACTTGGAAGTTATACAACCCATTCAGGTGGACAATATCTATATTTTCATTTTTAATCAATCTAGCAATTACGAAAACTGAAAATGGGAACGTAAAAAATAACTTTAGATTTGCAATAATAGAAGAGAAACTGTCCAGATAACGGGGCCTAGATAATAAAGAAGTTTGAATTACCCTGAAATCCTCTTCACTCGCTTTCTGTAAAAAATCTCCTTCTTCTTTAGGGGTTAAAATAATCGTTTCTATACCATGATTCCTCAATTCTCTGGCAACTGTTAATATTCTACTTTGTACTCCCCCATAATTATTACTTACACCTACATTCAGCACTCTCATACATTGTACCGTAATCTTTCAAACAATAATCTACAATAAGAATTTTCAAGATAACTTCATCTTCTTTATCGCCTTCGACAATCTCTCCTTCTCCTTACCACTCTTACTTAAAGACCTCTTATAACCATCCAGCAACTCATAAAGCCTGTGACTAGAATCTGCTGAAGAGAACTTCTCCTCATCTAAACTTGTTTTAGCGCTATACAACAATCCCTCTCTCTGGGACTCTATCAACTTGCCCTCCTTGGTAACTACACCCATCACCTTATCCTTCTCCACACTGGACTTTTCTTCCATTATGTTGAAAGGTAGCTCAGCTTCCACATAAGCAACTTTACCATCATCCAAGAGAGTATTATCTTTCTCATGCACCTTACTCTCCCCCATCATCTCCCTGATGGTATAGTTTATGTCTATCAACTGCACATAACTGCTGTCCTCACCGGCAGGAAAGCGTTCAGGATACCTTACAATTAAAGGAATCCTGAGTATGTTATCCTTTAAGAAGTTCAATTGCTCACTAACTCCATACTCCCCCAGGTTCTTTCCATGATCTGAGGTAAAGAATATGGCTGTATCATCCATCTTATCACTCTCCCTGAGGTGAGAGAATAATCCGCCCAATTGCTCATCCTGATACCTCAGAGAAGCATCGTAATAATCGTTCAAAACATTCTTCACCTCAATATTCTCCCCGTTATAGTACTTCCTGATCTTGTAATTGGTGTAAACTGACGACCCCAACCCATATCCTCCAGCTATTTTACTCAAGACCTCTTTAGGGGGGTAGTATGGCTGGTGGGTATCCATCAAGTTCATGAATATGAAGAAGTTCTTCCCCACTTTATTTGCATGATCAACAACTCTCCTGGCAACATCAACAGAGAATTGGGTGAATAAGGGCCTTTTAACCAGATAAGGGATCAATAACTTGAAGAAAAAGCTGTTACTCACCGACTGAATTTTATTTGTGAGGGATATGGTGAGAGGTATCTCCAATTCCAGTCCAAGTTCATCTTTTATAGTTCCATCTGACTCCATGAAGAAGTCAAAACCTCTATTCATTCCGCTCAAATATCCTACCCAGGGATTATTGGAGATTCCTGCAGTAACATAACCTAACTCCCTTAGTTGTTCAGCAAGAGTGGGAATTCCTTTATCCAGTTGAATGTCCAGCTCTTCGTTAGCTGCCAGCAACCCATGCTCCGAAGGATATAGACCTGTGAACAAAGAGCAGTGAGTAGGCAGTGTCCACACACCCTGAGTATAGGCATTAGTATAAACCGTACCTTCTTTAGCCACCTCATCCACATTAGGGGTAGTATTCCTCTCATACCCGTAACAGGACATCTTATCCGGGCGGGTGCAGTCTGAGATTATGATCAAGTAATTTGGCTTCATATTATCCTGCCGATGACCAGTTTATTATCAATTCCCTTCAACCCCAAACCTGAAAATATTATCTTATCCTTCAGATTGTCGCACAACAATAATCTCCCCAACCCCATCAAATAGGGGTAGCCATCCTTCTCATACGATATACATTCCTCCCAATTGAAGAGATCAGGTGAGCACCACAACCTCGCTTTATTATCCCACTCTCCTTTACCACCTTCTACCGCAGTAGCCATAATATAACCACCGCCAAATGTTTTAAGGTTATAGACCGGTCCGTTCACTCCCACGATGTCTCTGACCTCTCCATTCTCCCTGTGATATGAGACAAGCTTATTCTGTTCCAGTGGAGTGTCTGTGGCCCAATAAACATAATCCTTAGTGAAATAAAACTCAAGAGTTCGCCATAGCTGACTCTCCTTCCCTACTATCTTCACTTGTGAGAAATCTTGATCTGCATAACCCAGGACACACTCCTTATCGCTGTCGCCTGTGGAGAACCATATCTTATTGGTGAAAGGATCGTATTGCAGAACATGAACATGCTTGATACTTCTTTCAGGGAAGGCATAAACCACTTCCCAATCCACACCATCCTTACTTCTGTAGATTCTCACCTCTTCTCTCTTGGGATTGGGGAAGTACTCTCCATAATAAACATATCCGGGTGTAGTGCAAATACTGTTATCCAGTAGCTGGTAGGCACGAACAGTTAAATCAATAGTGTCAATGTAGGAAAAAGATAAGTCAGATACAAACATTCTTTTGTCGCAAGAGATCAACAATTTATCCCCAAATCGCTTTATCTGAGATATCCCCGCTCTGGTCAACCTGCTGGTTAGTCTAAACCTGGATAGAATGTAATTGAATGAATTAACAGGTAGTTTGGCACACTTATCCCAACTATTTCCTTCATCCTCACTTTTGTAGATTTTGTAGCCAGAAGAAGAAATTATGGAACTGTCTATTATTGTGTGAGGTCTTAAATTGGGAATAGTTCTCTCAATTTCAAGTTTCATTTTTTCTTTTTATTTATTTCAAGAGTATTCTTTTCAACTGACATCGACTTCAATTACAGAATACAGCCAATTAATAAAAATATCATTTTTTAACCGTTTCCCCTTCACTTCTACTCATAACCCCACTCAACTCACACACAAAATCACTTGCATCCAGTATTTCAACAATTACAAGTCTATTCTCCCTGCTAATGAATAACCAGTTCTCAACCTCCTTAGCATAACCTACATCCTCTGAGAGCTCAATCACTATTATATCCACCTCTCTATCATATTTGATCTTCATTTCTTATCCTCTCGGTTATTGTGTTATAACCGCCTTTCTCTATATCCTCTTCCTTTTCCGAGCCAGTATAACTCTTCAGTTTTAATCCTCTTGACTTGAGTATCTCCTTAAAACTTTCTATGTCTGTTTCAGCTATTTCTGCAGCCCTTGAAAGAGACATCTCCTCCTTTGAGTACAATTCAATAGCCATCTCTATCTTAAGCTCAGGTTTCATATTTAAAAGTGCTCTACTATAGCCTAACCAAATACTTCTTTCTCAAACTCTTTGTTTAATTCAAGGTTGTCAGCATCCTTTACCTGTTTAAGGATTTGCTTAACTTCTTCTTTGGTTTTTAATTTCTTTTTCCACAATGACCTTAAGATTGCTTGTAACGATATAACAGTGACACCTTCCTCTATCGCATATTTCCTAGCTATTGCGTCGTTGGTCACAAAAATACCATTCTTCATCTTGCAATAGGCTATGGCCTCTAGCTCTCCTTTACCAAGGTTGAGGTTATCTTTTAATCTCTTATACTCTTGTAAGCAATCTTCACTCAAGGGTACAGGTTTTACTGTAGAGAACACTTTAAGAGGGAATGAGTATCCATATTCTAACGGAACAGAAATTTCATCCATTATCTTAGGGGTTATAGTATCGCTATTGTTTCACCCAAAAGCTGCTTCAGTAGATCAACTGAATCTATTTTGGCGAACATACTCAAGATATCTGTATCAATGATTACAGGCTTAATATCAGTTCCACCTCCCTGTCCAGCTCATCGGGAGTTACTTCTGGAACCGTAATCTTAATTCCTCTTTCTTTAAGTAATTCTTTGAAATCCTCTATATTAAGCCCACAAATCTCAGCTGCCCTTGAGAGAGACACCTCCCTCTTTTTATATAATTCAATTGCCAAATCCATCCTCAATTCCGGTTTTGTTCTAAGGAGAGCACGAAGAGCATCCTCCATCAGCTCTTCCCTACTTGAATATTTACCCATATCAACAAGCATTTTATCCAGCTTAGCCATCAAAATCTCTCACCTATTTAAATATTAACAATGCACCTATGTGGAACCCTTACCGGGTAATCAGATCCGTATTATTTAATACTTACCT
>CAZHOR010000033.1:0-11201 GCA_964534325.1 uncultured archaeon | reverse complement strand
CAAAAGTAGAAGCCAAAGGACTAAAGGAGTATTTGAAACCCTTTGTAGAGTCATTCAAGGACCTCAGGGTGGTAGCTGTCCTGCTCTCTGGTTACCTCACCTTCTTTCTCCTTTACGCGGTCGTCACCTACTTACCATTCATACTCACCAAGGAGCCCTACGGGTTCTCCACATTCGTTGCAGGCATATTCATTGGAGTGCAGGGGATATCCATAGCAATCATATCCATAAACGCGGACAAACTGGAAAAAATAATCTCCCCCAGGAAGCTGATCCTCTTGGGATTCTTCTTGCATGGGTTAGCCATAATCTGGCTCCCTTACGAGTATCCCTTAGCCTCCATGTTCATCTTCCTGTTCATATTCGGAGTGGGCAGAGGTTTTGTGATGCCCCAGATAAACACCCTCATAACTAAACTCGCCCCCGAAAAAGGGATAGGGGGGCTCGTCGCCGTCTTCAACACACTGAGATTCATCGGGATGGGGACATCCCCCGTTGTTCTGGGGATCATCCGGGACTACGTAAACCTTGAAGCAGTCTTCCTTTTCTCAGCCGCTCTGGCGTTCATAGCTGCCTTCATCGGGCTAATAACAGGACTCGTAAACAGAGAGTAGTTTAGAGTGTCACAAATCCAGTCAATTTATTACTTCCAGCTGTTCAACAGGTGCTTTATTCTATTCCCCAGAGCAAATAAAGTGTCCATCTCCTCTCCCCCCACCTCCTGAAGGCGGATAAGGTCTTCATGACCGATTTTCTCCTGAACAGGAACGCAGAGGTAGTTGATGCAGATTATCTCCCTTGCCTTCAGCTTGCATCCCTCAACCCCCTGGAAAAAGCAGCCGTCCTCCAGCTCCCTTTCATGGGGAAGCTCTATCCCCATCAACAGGTTGATCAACAACGTAATTTTACCGCACTTATCCTCGATCCCCTTACCGCAACAGCTTCCCGTCCTCTGGGCACACAAGGTGCATTCTACAGACACTCCTGTCTCGTCCATACACCGATAAGTTGATTCAATGTTCTCCTTGAGGGTCTCCAGCAGGTCTCTTACCTGCCTATCCTCCAGGATTTCATGGCCGAATCTGGCGTAGATGTCTTCAGCCCACTCTACCTTTTGTTCAATGGTTGACATGTCTGGTCGACTGGTTTGATGCAATTGTTAGTAACAATTTAGAATTTCAGGCCGGATAATTCTTCCAGCTCTTTTCTTATCTCCTTAGCCCTTTTCCTCGTTCTCCGGGTGAACCAGGCCTTATCTTTTTCCTGCTCTTCCAGCTCGTCGAGTCTCTTCAGGAATTGGTCGAATGTAGCCCTCTTGTCACCAAAGACAAGGTTGTCGGCCAGAGAGACTATCTTCTCTTCCACAGTGTGGGGCATATAATCACCCGGGGGCAGGTTGAAGGCCTTTGCTTCTTCCTCAGTCATTCCGGAGGCAAAATGTCTTTCCGCTATCCTGACTACCCTTTCATCACAGCCTTCTTTTCTCAGTATCTCGCCGCTGGCTATAAAATGGTAGAAGGGGTCGTGGGTTGTAGCCCTGCCGATATCGTGTAGAAGTGCTCCTTCTCTAACTATCTCTGTATCGGCTCCGGTCTTGAGAGCTATTTCCTCCGCCACTTCTGAAACTTTCTTGCAGTGCCTCCTAACTTTCTCCGGAAGCCCGTATCTATCCCAGATCTCTTTGTGGTCACTCTCGCTCATAGTCACTCTTGTTCATTGAAAACATTTCCAGTATTTGGAGTGAAATCTTTTGACATTTTCAATATTTTTTCTCACAGACTCGATGGCGCTCTCATCCTTTTCTTCAGCCAGCTCACCCGTGTATTCGTCGGGTTCTGTTACTGAAGAGGGATCCATTCCGGCCATAACGGATATCACTCCCAGCATGGTGTGAGGGAGTCCTTTTTTATAGCTGTAGCCTCCTTCCAGCACCCCAAATATCCTTCCCTGACACGTTTCCTGGGAGAGTTTTACCGCCCGGCTCATCATCTCTGCATAGCCTCTGGCAGTTATAGCCAGATCTGTCAGGGGGTCTGTAAAGTGATTATCCATTCCAACTGAGACCGCAATAAAATCCGGACCAAATTCCCGGACTATAGGCTCGATTATTTCCTCTAAAGCGAGCATATAGCTGTCATCACTTGCTCCCGCCGGCAGGGGGATGTTCACCGTGTAGCCCTGTCCTTTACCTTTACCCACTTCTTCAGGGTAGCCCGTGCCGGGGAAAAGCGGTACCTGATGAAGGGATATGAACAATACGCTATCATCTTCGTAGAATATTTCCTGGGTCCCGTCTCCATGATGAGCATCCCAATCGATTATAAGCACCTTGCCGATCCCGTTCCTCTGGAGCCATTTTACGGCTATGGCGATGTTGTTGAGGTAGCAAAATCCTGCTCCAATGTAGGGCTTGGCATGGTGGCCCGGAGGCCTAACTATGGCGAAGGCATTGTCCACCTCTCCCTCCAGAGTGGATTTAGCCGCTTTTATTGCTCCTCCAGCAGCCAGCAGAGCAATGTCGAACAGGCCTACCGGGATGGTGGTATCCAGGTCGATCATTCCGCCTTTCTTGCTCTTCTCCTTCAAGAATTGAACATACTTTGACTGGTGAATACCTTCAAGGTCATCTTCACTTGCTTTTAAGGGGTCCAAAAGCTTAAAATCAGGATTTTCGAACACACCTCTGTGCTTAAAAAGGTCAATTGTGTATAACAGCCTCTCTTTTCCCTCTGGATGAGATGAGTCCTGCTCATGCTCCAGATAATCCTTATGGTAAACTATTCCGGTCACCACAACCACCTACCAACACTGCCCATATATAAGAGTGTTGAATTTAACCCAACCTATATGATGCGGAAAGGTGAAAAGAAAAGAACCGGTTTAGATTTTATCCTTTACATCTTCAGGTAGAAGACCTTTCCAAGAAACGGGATAAACTCTCTTCTTGATCCTGCCGTTCTCCTCTAATTTTTGCGTTTTAATTAATCCAGAATCTTCCAGAGTCTTAACAATATCACAAACCTTTCCTGTGCTCCACTCCAGCTTTTTAGCGATCTCATAAATGCTGAGACCGCAATGGGCGTTAACAAACTCGTAAAGATAATCTTCTGCAGCTTCCCTTTCAATTACGGTCTTGCTTCTCATTAAAGGTCAATAAGCCAGCAATATATTTATATGTTTCATCGTGGGCCTAATTAGAGGCAGATATTTAGATCAAGAGTAACGGAATATTTTGTTATGGATCTAACGGAGTTAGAAAAGGCTACCTATATGTTAAGCCCTATCCCTCGGGAAATATTTATGGGCTTACCGATGAAGGATGAGTAGTAGCTAATATATCAAAAAACCTTATACGAAAAAAATAAAAACCAAACTACAAAGGATACAAAGGATGGAAACAAGTGAAAAGAGCAGGATCGCCTTTTATTGCTTCTGGCTGCTGGGATTGGCCGTATCCATCTATCTCATGTACATAAACTACTTCAGCGAGGCCTGTCCCATCGGAATGGAGTGCACCACCTTTCCACCAGTAATGGGATTCGCATGGTTCTTGATAGCTCCCATCGCCCTAAAATGGAGAATAACCACAATGGGGTGGCAAATAGCCGGTGTAGGAGGAATAATTATCTTAGAATTGATCGAATTTATAAGCGGTTACTACTGCGCCTTCTGCACCACCGCCCACATATGCGGGTTGATAATGATATTCCTCACTGTGAAATACCCTTTCTCAACAAATTAACTCTTAACCGATTCGTTTTCTTGGTTCTTGCCAAATCTATTGATCCTTATATTGGAACACTACTCCGGGTTAAAGTAAAGTTAAAGTTAAGGTTATGGTTATGTCTTGTTGTGAGAGATTATCCCTGGGCTTTGACCATTTCTTCTTGAGATCCTTCAACGTGGCTCTCTTCTCTACCCTCGGCTTCTTTTCTCTTCTTGTGCCTGAAGACGTCTTTTACAAGGACGATGTCTCCCACGGATTTTACCAGCCTGTAGGGAACAATGACGCCGGTGGACTTGGAGTCGATAAGGACTTTGTTGTAATCATTTACTGCTAAACCCCTCACCTGTCTTCTTTCCAGATCAATCACTACGTCTTCCACTCTTCCTACATATCTCCCCTCGTCTGTGTAAATGTTTAACCCGAAAAGTGTTGATATTTCGCTAATCATCACACTCACCAACTTTTGTTATATGGACCAATTATATTAACTTTTTTCTTATTGCTCCTTCCCACCACCAATTTCATCCATATTTTTATATAATCATTTCCAAAGGGAGGTTTATGCAGTCATCTTTCAAGATATTCACCATTGCGGGTATTGAGATAAGGATTCACTTTACCCTGTTCATCATTTTGGTGATTTTAAGTTATTTGCTTTATTTTAACCCTTTTCCCTTTGGTTTTGCTGATGTAGGTTTTTCTCAGTCGGTTAAGATAGGGCTCTCCATTGCCTCTGCCATCGGTTTGTTCGCTGCGGTACTGGTACACGAGCTTTCCCATTCTCTGGTGAGCAAGAAGAATGGTGTGGAGGTTAAGGGGATCCTGCTGTTCATTTTTGGCGGTGTTTCAATGCTTGAAAGATTCCCCAAAGAGCCGGAGAAAGAGATCGCTATTGCTTTTGTGGGGCCCTTGACCAGTTTTGGGATTGCAGCAGTAGCCTACCTCATATTTTTGACCGGCATCCCTGTAATCGCAGAGTTCTTCATGGTCTTCTTCTACTTTAACGCGGTTCTGGGAGCCTTCAACCTTATCCCGGCTTTCCCCCTTGATGGTGGAAGGATTCTCAGGGGTTTTATGGCCAGAAGGACCAATTTTATTCAGGCTACTCAGGTCGCTGCTGGAGTAGGGAAGAGTCTGGCTATCTTCATGGGGATACTGGGTGTCTTTGCCAATCCCTGGCTTATACTCATAGCACTTTTTATATATCTGGGAGCCAATGAAGAGGAGAAGACGGCTACGGTAGAGAACGTGCTCTCGGATTCCAGAGTTAGAGATGTCATGAGCTCTCCTGCGGTCACTGTGAGCCCTGATTCGACGGCAAAAGATGTAATAAACCTGATGTTCAAGTACAGACATCTCGGTTATCCGGTGATCGAGGATAGCAAGCTGGTGGGCATTATTACTCTTCAGGATGTTGCCAACGCTCCCCGTGATTCGTCTGTCAAAGAATTAATGAAGACCGATGTCACCACAGTAACTCCAGATAGGACAAGTCTGGAAGCTTTCAGGATAATGAACGAGAACAATATTGGAAGATTACCGGTTGTGAGTGCCACTGGAAATTTAGAAGGTATCGTATCCAGAACTGATTTAATGAGAATGCTTGAAGTTGTAGAGGCGATAAGAAGTGGAAAATAAAAGACTGGTTATAGTAGGAACCGCTCACATCTCTCCCAAGAGCATAAAGGATGTGGAAGAGACTATAGATACTGAGCAGCCAGAAGCAGTAGCTGTAGAGCTGGACAGCAGGCGCTTTGTTGCCCTAACCAAAGGCGTTCAGAAGGACATACCCATAATGGAGGTCATCAAGAAAGGAGAAACTCACCTTCTTCTCTTTCAGTTACTGATGTCCTATTTCCAGAAGAAGATGGGTGACACCTACGGTGTTAAACCTGGAGATGAGATGCTGGCAGCGGTCAACAAGGCCAAAGAGATAAATGCGGACATCATACTCATTGACAGGGACATTAACATCACCCTCAAGAGGTTCTGGACCTCTCTATCCCTCAAGGAGAAGCTGAAGATACTGGGGCACTTGATAAAGGATTTCATCAGGAAGGAAGAAGTGGAGATCGATGAGATGCTGGAAGAAGATGTTCTGGAGCTGCTGGTGAAGGAGTTCAGAGATATTGCCCCTTCTGCCGCCAGAGTGCTCATCGACGAGAGGGATTCCTATATGGCTTCCAATCTGTTCAACTCCCTCCCCAACTACAACAAGATAGTGGCGGTCGTAGGAGCTGGACACAAGAAGGGAGTAGAGAACCATTTGATGGACCCCCATAACATTCCGGACCCCAGGGCACTGGAAGAGTTTAAGCAGAGCCGGTTCAACTTCTTCAAATTGTTCAGCTACCTCATCTTCGGTGTTGTGGTCCTGATATTCGGGATGCTGCTTACCACCTTAAACTCGGCCCTGATCATCAAGGCGTTCATTTACTGGTTCATCATCAATGGAGCTTTCTCGGCAGTGTTCGCCACCATAGCCGGAGCCCATCCCTTCTCCATACTGGCCGCATTCTTCTTTGCGTGGTTCACTTCACTGAATCCCGCTATAGCTGCAGGGTGGGTCACTGGTGCTGTTGAGGTATGGGTTAGAAAACCTACTTCAAACGATCTGAAGAATATAACCGGAGCCAGCAGCTTAAAAGAAGTGTTCAGCAACAAATTCTTTAGGGTACTGCTGGTGGCGGCTCTTACCAACGTTGGTAGTATGATAGGGACCTTTGTAGGTGCATATTACGTCTTGCTTATAACTGACATCGATATAGTCGCTATCCTCAAATCAGGCTTCGGTAACGTGATAGAGAGCATAATGATGTTATTTGGTTGACGGACCAATTAATCTAAAAGAGGAATGTTGTTATGGACCTTGAGGGTTATGCCAGGAGATTGCTCGCATCTGAAGACAGAGATTCTGTCAAGAAGAGACTATCTCAGCGAATTGTGGAGGTCAAGGGGTGGGATGAGCAGGAGGCTCACAACTGGGCTGAAGCCATTATAATGGAAGTGGAGAATGCCTACTCCCAGTCCTCTCCCCTTCTGGATTACTACCGCTCCTATGTCACCATGGGCGAGTTCGGAGTTGGCAGCAGAGGTAGAGGAGACTTCTACGTTCACCGCAGGCTGGCTGACGTCATCGGCGATAGCTCTGCCATCATATCTTCCAGGGACCTCGACGATGCAGGCGTGGTCAAGCGAAGTGGTCTATACTTCTCTATTGCTATTGATGGCATGCACTCCCGCCTCAGCGAATTTCCGTTCATAGCTGGATTTCATGTGGCCAGAGCAGCAATGAGAGACGTTTATGTTATGGGTACCAGGCCGGTAGCCCTGTTCTCCGATATACACGTGGGAGATGACGGTGACGTCTCCAAGATCTTCGACCACGTGGCAGGCATTTCCGCGGTGAGCGAGCTGACAGAGGTCCCCTTAGTGGCGGGAAGCACCCTGCGCATCGGAGGGGATATGGTCATTGGAGAGAGAATGACCGGCGGTGTGGGGTGTGCCGGAATTGGGGAGCACATAACAGCCAGAAAGAACGCTGAAGAAGGAGATGTTATCCTGCTCACCGAGGGAGCGGGTGGAGGGACCATAGTGACCACCGCCATCTACTATGGGATGCATGACGTGATAGAGGAGACCCTTAACATCGATTTCCTCACTGCATGCGATTCCCTGCTCAACTCCGATCTGGTTCCCAGCATACACTCCATGAGCGACGTGACCAACGGCGGGATCAGGGGGGATGCCGAGGAAATCTCAGGGGTGTCAAATACCTCACTGGTCTTCGATATGGAGAAAGTGAGGAAAATGGTCAAACCCAGGGTCCTGAAGATGCTGGAGGAACTGGAGATAGATTTTATGGGACTTTCCATTGACTCCCTGATGGTCATCTGCCCCCCTGATGTGGCTCAAGAGGTAAAGAAAGTAGTAACAGATTCAGGCACAAGAATAGAGGAAGTGGGGTGGGTGGAAAAAGGTCAGGGGTGCTACACAATAGAGAACGGAGAAAGAAAACCGTTGACGCCAAGATTCAGGGAGTCGGCATACACTCCCCTAAAGAAGGTTGTGGGGGAGAAAGAGCCCCCCGATTTCGAGGAAATGCGGAAAGAAGTTGATAAGGCGGTTCATGCTGCGGTGAACAAGAAAAAGGAAGTTATCAGAAGGATTAGAGAAAAACAATGATAAATACTGAAGAATACCATTTTTAAACCCTTTATTTTGAGGTTGAGCCCAATGCCACTGGAATTGAGGTCCTCTGATTGGGGAGCATTAAGTGTCATCACAGGTTCCATTCTCATGGGCTCGCTGGTAGTCTTTGTGAGGAATATACCCCTCCACCCCATCCAGATATCCTTTTTCCGCATGTTCTTCGGCTTCCTCTTCCTGAGCATCCCCATAATCCTATCCGGAAAAAAGCCGGTTATAAACAACCCCCGGATAATGGCGGCGATCATTGTGGTTAATACGGTGGTCATAACTTCTTACATAACTGCAGTCCAGATGATAGAGGCTGCTACCGCAGCACTGCTCCTCTACATGGCACCCATCTACGTCTTGCCTGCAGCATATCTCAAGGGAGCCAGAATAGATAAGGGAACGTGGATTGCTCTTCCCGTGGGCTTACTGGGTCTCTACTTCATGCTGACCCCCTATGGCGAGCTCTCTATAGGGCTGGTAGCCGGAGTGGTCTCCGGCCTTTGTCTTGCAGCCATCTTCTTCTTGATGAAGACGGCCAGAAGGTCCATGTCATCCCTGCACCTCACTTTCGTCTATCTGGGATTCGCTTCCCTGATCATTTCACCCTCCCTACTCGCCTTCCCTCTCCGCAGTGTAGATATTCTCTGGTTATTGGGCCTGGGTTTGATACCCACAGCTATAGCTTTTACCCTATTCTACTACGGTTTAAAGTACTGTAATGTGGAGCAGGCACCCATATTCGGTCTTATTGAGCCCCTTGCCGCCGCAATAATCGGCTACATGATCTTCGGGGAGCTGCTGGAAGGAGAACAGGTCGTGGGAGGAGTGCTTATCCTGATCAGTGTTGCTATGGCATGGAAAAAAGTTGAAAGAGTTCGAATAAAAAGTTAAAGAATTAAAGAGTTGGTATTAGGGAGTAGGGCTTATATGAGCACGTTGAACAGGACGTATGCCAGGGTCAGCATGATCAGGGAGTGCTTTATTCCTGCAGAGAGGCTACCTTCACCCATGACTCCTGCAACCATTCCGGCAAAGAGGCCCTGGAACACCGCAGCATGCATGAATATGTTGTTGTAGAGGCTGGGGTCTATCTTGCTCATCATTCCCATTGAAGCCCCGCTTTGAGCTGCTTTTCCTGCGCTCTCAGCCAGTGTGGAGAGGAATGTGGTGGATATGATGTAAACGATGCCTATGAACACGAAGAATGAAATGTATATGATGACCACATACATGAACATGTTGGTCAGCCTTTCTCTCCTGAGAAGCTCGGCATTGCTGGTGTCCTTGGCGGAGATCATCAATACCTCGGTGACGTTCCCTGTGGATTTTAAAGCCTCATTCAACAAGGTGGTAGTTCTGGATAGCTCGAATACCCTTAACCTGTTGGCGAACCTGATTAGGGCGTTGTTGAGGCTGATGCCCCAGTCGAGGTCTGATTTTATCTTCTTGATCTCTTTTTTGAGTGGTGTGGTGTCCGTATTGGCTATCATGGTGATAGCCCTGTAAACTGACATTCCACTCTCGTTGGCTGACGCCAGCTTGTTGAGGAACACCGGGGTCAACCTCAGAGTTGAATTGATCTTCTTCTTCCCTATCTCGTGGAATACAACGAAGGGACCGAATATGATCAACACAGATAAGAATATATAATCGTCAACGGCGAAGAACCAGTCCATAAAACCCATTGCGGTCAAGCTCGGGCCGTTCAATATACCGTAGATGATGAATCCAATTCCCGCAGGCAGAGAGAAGATCAGAGCATAAAATGGCTGCCTCTTTATGGGCTCCAGAGGATTATATATGGTCTTCTTTCTTCTCCATTTCTTGAGCTTCTCGCTGATGAACTCTGCGTTCTCACTATCCCCCGGTTCTCGCTGATGCATTTCTTTCAGCTTAAGGGGCTTGCCCGATTCTGAGGGGGTCAATAGCTTGATTATCATGGCAAAGAAGAATGAGCCCACGGGTATGACCAGATATATCACGGCGTAGAGAGAAGTATTGCTTCCCTGACCCATGACCACCATAACTGTCTGAATAATGATCAGGAAAAGAGGACCTGCAACGAAGGCGGTGATATAGCTCTCTGCCATCAGGCCCAAGAACTCCAAGAAGTTCTTCTGGTCCTGCCTCGACCTCTCCAGATAGAACTCGCCTCTGTTCTCAAAGTACTTGGTCATGTCTCCCCCACTATCTATGAGGGTTATGAGGCCGTGAAGGAACTCTCTCAAGTTCTCGGAGGGGCTCAGCTCAACTGCATTGGACAATGCAGTCCTCAAGTCCTGTCCAAGTATTTCCATATCCCTGACTATCCTTGCTGCTTCCTTTGATATCTCTCCATATACTTCTGGATAGTTTGAGATGGACTTGAAGATCTGGATGAGGTCCATACCGCCCTGGCTGAGGGAATACATGTATGTTATGGCGTGGGGAAGAGCTTTGTCTATCTTGCTCTTCCTGTCGCTGATGACCGTAGATGGATAAAGCGTGAAAGCAAAACGCCCGATAAAGTATAGAGCAGTAGTGACTACTCCAATGATCAGCCCTCCCAATACATAGGACCTTATAGCCATCCAGACACCGTAGAGTGGCTCTGGCAGGGCTATGGGGAATATGGTCTCCGGAAGACCGATGAGGTAGATAACTCCGAATGATACGATTAGACCAATTATACCTCCAGCGATAGCAAAAATGATGGAGATCATTCTCGCCGTGGCAATATACATCTCCGGAGGCATGGAGATCATTGCCTGGATCAAGGATTTCTCCAGCTCGTAGTATTTGTGGGCGTTCTTCCTTATGCTTTCACCGAAGAGCTTATAACCGAGATATGAGAAGTAATTGGCTCTTTTTATCATCTAATCACCTGTGGAAATATTCATTTTCTCCAAAATCTTCTCCGGGTTGACCTGATAAGCGTGAATGATGTTGGCCACACTGTTGGAGTCGTTGAGGTTCTGCTCCACCATGAACTCGATTATCTTCCTTCGCTTCGTGAGCTCATCTTCTAATTGTGCATTGCTCCAGCCTCTGGTCTTCCTGATGCCCTCTAGCGATTTGGAGTTACCCATTACCACATGCTCATCCTTAACACTATCCCACTTGAATACAGAGGACGTCCGGATCATCTTGGTATAGGGGTCGAGACCGATTATCTCGGCTATCTCCGTGTTCCTCCTCACCCTCTGTTTGCCTATGTAGGTCTGGCCCTGAATGCTGATTATATCCAGCGCCTCTATCATGGGTCTGGGGACGTTGATGGGTGGGTTCTCCAGCC
>CAZHOR010000032.1:0-11672 GCA_964534325.1 uncultured archaeon | reverse complement strand
GCCTCTGGGCGACCTGTACAAAACAGAAGTCTTCAACCTCGCAGAGCGCCTTGGAGTCCCCCAAAGAATAATCGAAAAGAAACCCAGTGCAGGACTGTGGAAAGGACAGACCGATGAATCAGAGATAGGAATGAGCTATGAAGAACTGGATAAAGTGCTAAAGACTATCGAAAAGAGCGAGAAAGTTGAAATGAAGGGGATAGAGAGGGCTGATATGGAGAGGGTCATCAGTATGGTCGAAAGCAGTTCTCATAAGAGGCGAATGCCGCCCATAGCGAAGGTCAGGGACATATTATAGTGTTCAAAATTAGCATTTTAAAACACACATCTTTTCTAAGAATTTATTAGCTTTTATTCACTAAAGACAACAAAAAGTAAACTTTTTACATTATAAAAAATCAGGGGAGTATAATGACGAAAATTATACCTGATGAGAGGATAGATATTGAATTGTATTTATCTGAAGACCCCAGAAGGATTGAGGTTCTTAAAACTCTGGAGCTGGAGAACAGGAAGTCTCTCAGCGAGATCGCCAGGCAGCTAGGGTTTTTCCAGCAGGAGACGAAGGATGCCATAAGCGATGTTGAAGCTGTTGGCCTTACGGATACCTTAGAAGAGTTCAAAAGCGGTAAACTAACCTTTATGAGCAGATTATCAACCAGAGGAGCTCAATATCTAAAAGATTTAGGTTTAATTGCTGGAGAAGAAGAGGAAGAAGAAGCTCAGGCAGAGGAAGCCGAGAGTGAGGGAGCTGGGTCAGAAGAAGGCTCTTAATCAGCGGTCGATATAGCTCAGCTTTATCTCAGATTTATCTGATCCGCTGCTATATCTGGTCCAGCATATCTTCTATTTTCTTTATTTCTTCTTTTATCTGGTCTGCGGCTACTGAGCTGTCGTGATATTCTAACACGACCCCGCATTTGGGGCACATGAAGTTGAGTTCCATGGCTTCTGCATAGGAGACTTTTACGTGTCCGTTCTGGCAGATGTAGTACATGGTGGACGTCTCAGTTTCAAGTTTTTCTTCCAGCTTGTTCTTGGTCTTTTGGAGTTCTCTTCTCAGGACTTCGGATTGTTTGTCGTAATTTATTTTCCAGTGGTATTCCATCCAGCCGGTCTCGTCATCTCTGTGTCGAGTGTATTCTGCTACGCCAACCTCGTAAAGGGAGAAAAGGGCTTTCCTAACATCGTTGATCTCTATGCCAAGTTCTGATGCGATTTGCTCGTCTGTAAATCCGTTCTTGGGTCTTAGAGAATAAATTATTAGCCCCACTTCACCAGCAATCCTTTCAATCAATTCTCTTATTAACTCTTCAGTCTGAGTTTCACTCACATTACTATATATATCGTTCCTTCTTATTTAAGTTTGCGATTTGAAGGTTTTCAACACTTACCAATACCGATATAATTCATGATTGTTCACTACTCTTCAGTCGCAAAGTTTTTGTTCAAAAAAGAGAATTAAGTCACATGAAGAGATCTCTATTTCCTTTAATCTTAATATTCCTTCTATCTATACATACAGCGGATGCTCAATTCACCAACGAGAGCGAGGTTACCATTAAAGCTGTGGCTGTGACCACGGGAGAGGCCTCCGAAGGTGTGATCATCAATATAACTGCCCTCATAACGCCGGGCAATGGGAAGATATTCGTTTCCACCACTCCCTACACTCAGATAGATATGCAGGGCAGCGCCCAATTGTCGGCCCTCACTGCATGCGATGTTCTGGGGAAGGACTTCCTTGACTATAACTTCTTTTACACCATCGAATCCACGTCCCCCATCGTTGGAGGGCCCTCGGCTGGCAGCGTTATGACCATAGCCACCATGGCTGCCCTCCAGAACTTGTCCATCAATGAAGAAGTCTATATGACCGGCATGATCTACCCCGACGGGTCCATTGGTCCTGTAGGTGGTATTCCCTCCAAGCTGAGAGCTGCTGCAGACAGAGGTGCCGATACCTTCCTCATTCCCCAGGGTCAGCGGACGGTAGTGGTAGAAGAAGTCGTTACAGAAGAGAGAGGGCCATTCGTTTTCAGGACAACTGAGACAAAAGAAGTTAATCTCATTGACCTGGGGAACGAATTAGGAGTGGGTGTTGCAGAAGTGAACACCGTAGAAGATGCTTTCGCTTATTATACTGGCTACTCCGTAAGCAAGCCCGAAGTGACGTTCAATGTCTCCCAATACTCTGACGTCATGGTCAAGCTGGCAGACAAAATGAAGGCAGATGCTCTAGAGCTTCTGGAGGACACCAAGAAACATGCACAGGAAGATGAGCTGGCCAGCATAAGGAACACCATTGATCAGGCCGAAGAGAACTATGAAGAAGGTGACTACTACACGTCCACCAGCCAGTACTTCCAGGCAAAAATAGACATGCGGTACGTCATCTACAAACACACGCTGACCACGAACAACATCGAAGAAGAGTTCCAGAAAGTAGAAGAAGAAATAGACTTCTGCGTGGAGTGTCTGGAAGACTATGACACCATGGGAGTTAACTCCTTCCAGCTGATCGGTGCAGCCGAAGAGAGGGTCAAGAGAGCTGAAAAATACCTTTCAGACGCAAGATCGTCAGGAGACTTTGATAGCGCCATAAACAACCTGGCACTGGCAAGAGAAAGAGTGGAGAGCGCTAAAGCCTGGTTATCTCTACTGGAAACCATCGAGACGGACATAAAGCTGGACAAAGAGCAAGTGAAGAAGAGGGCTCAATTCTACCTCAGTCAGGCAGAATCCTTGATAGTCTATTCCTCATCGATTGGCGGGCATAACGTCCTCATAAACAGAGCAAAAGAGAGCTCAAATCTCGCCAGCGAAATGCTCGACGAAGGATTCTATGCAGGAGCAGTTACCTCTGCCATAGACTCCATCGTTAAAACCAGCATTTCAGTAGAGCTCATCGGAGCCGGTGAGGCGCAGATCGCTGAAAAAACTGTTACAGCTGAAGAATCCGCAAAAGAAGCTTTATCACAAGTAGAATTCATCACCCCCATACTGCCAGCAGCCTACTTCGAGTTCGCCAACAACATGAACAACAACCTGGAAAAACTCATGTACTACAAGCTATCAGAACGCCTCGCAGAGACCATGATGACCATGGCCAAAGAAAACCCCAACAGGACCCTCATAAAGACAGAGCCACCATCCTATGAAAGACCATCAAACGGACAATCAACCATAGATGCCCCCGGAGAGCAAATAGAGATACCCGGATTCAAATTAATCACCGCTATCGCCGCCATCACAGCCTGCAGCTACTACGTCTACCGCAGACGGAATTAGTTCTCAGGTCGCGCTGAGAAGAGCAACATCAGTCATTCACCCTTTCTTTATGTTAGCCTATGAAGATGTAGCAGAACAGTCCTGAGCTGAAGGTGGATACAAAATTCACGCCCGAGTTGGTGAGATATCCTTTTTCTTCCACCGTAGCCCCCAGAATGCTGTCCACGTGTATGGCTAAGAATCCTGCCACTATTGCCACAAGTATGTATTGCCAGCTCACCAGGATATTGAGGGGGAAGGACGCTATGGCTATTATAGCAGCACCCAGCAGAGCAGCTATTTCCCCTTTCACTGATATCCCTCCACTGATACCTGAGCTAACTTTGCTTAGATTGGTGATGAGGTAAACTTTATCGGATGCTTTCCCTATTTCGCTGGCCATGGTGTCCCCGAGTGCTGCTGCTACGGAGGCCACAAAACCCAGCAGAAAGATGTCGTGACCGTAAACCCCATAGGTCATGGCAAAGAAGAGGGGGGCAAGGCTGTTCCCAAAAACATTGGCATAACCTCTGGCTCCACCAGCGGGTTCGGCCACTCCCTGCTCCATTTTGTAGTCGTATTTGTATTTGGTGGATACAGAGCCTACGAGATAAAATGTCACCAAGAGCAGGAAGAACTCTATCCTGGTAAAAACTATCACCAGAGTACCCACCAGTGTGGCGCTCATCAAACCGCTTTCATCCGCGATACCGGATTTCATTGCAGCCATACTCAATAAGAATGCTATAAGGAAAGCGATTGCGAGGTCGAAGCTGTTTACGTTGAACTTGTAGATATCGAAGACGAGATACACTGTAGCCACCGCCAGGACCATGGTCGCCCTCTTATCACTGCTCACATCGATGCTCTCCACCAGCGCTGCAGTCAGACCGCCAACAAGTGATAAAAAGAACAACATATTGTAATCAATAGGTGTAGCAGTTACCTGTTGGTAGTAAAGGAAATAAGCTAAACCAAATAAGGTGAATACCCCTATATTTTGGAGAGAAACTCCTCTAAACTCATGTGCAGCCACGATAAATAACGCTGCCAGCACAATGGACTCCGGAACACCGAAAAAGGTGGAGAAATACACTACATTGGCGAAAAGAAGGGTGTTGAAAATAGATGTTTCAAAATCGACATCGTTTATAGCCAAACTAATCCTTTGAGAGGCAGAATACACGAGCAAGATGATCAGTAGAATGCTCAAAACGATCTTTCCTGGTAAGAGGGGTCCAGCAAGAGCTGGAATCAACAAAAGGAGTACGAGCATTCTATTATCAAACATCAGCAATCGTTAAGTATCCTTTATTTTAAAAATTTATCTAAATCAAATTTAGAGGTTCTGGATTTATGGACTTCATCAGGAAGCTATACGAAAAAAGGGTGGAGAAGCAAATAGATTCTGAAAGAGTCCCCACTCATATCATGATCGTCGCCGAAGAGATGGATTTCTTTGAGAATATCTCCAAATTCAGGAGTTTTATAGACTGGTGCAGAGATTTGGGTGTAAAAGAGATCACCATTTGTGTTCACATGCTCCACCCCGTTTCCTCCAAGCTTCTGGATAAGATCAGTCTTAAATTAAAGGACCATGTCCACGATTTAAGGATCTTTACCGAAGACGAGCAGGGAGTTTGCCATAGAGAAGGACAGGCGGACAACGAAGGAGAAGAGGCAGAAAAGGAAGAAGAGGAAGAAGAGGGATATCGTGCTCGATCATCCCAAAATGGGTTTACGGTCAACCTGATAGCAGGGTATGGTGGGAGGGCGGAGATAACCGATGCAGTCAGAAGACTGGCTCATCTGGTAGAAGAGAATGAGATGGAGCCCGAAGACATTGAAGAGAAAGATATAGAAAGATTTTTGAGCATAAAGGATTCTCCTGACTTAATCATGCGCGCGGGAGAGGAAATACCTGATTTTCTGATCTGGCAGAGCATATACAGTGAACTCCATTTCCTGGACATTGACTGGAAGAGCTTTAGATACGTTGATTTCCTCCGCTATATTAGGGATTACCAGCAGAGGGAGAGGAGATATGGAAAATAAGCTTAAAGCGATTAGGATGCTGGCAGATTACCAGTTTGGAACGGGAGCAGGAAAGGCCCTGTTCTCGGAGTCGGTCAAGTTCATAATGTCCACTAAAGGAAGGGTCAGGCAAATAATAGACAATGACACCAGGATCGCAACAGTCAAAGCCGGGTCCGGGTGGTTGACCATCAGCATTGAGGCTGCCCGCCGTCTCCACTCCCTGTTCCCCTATCCCCAATTGAGAGTAATCGTCCTAACTGATGTATCCCCCTTTATCAAGGAAGGAGGGAACGTCTTCTCCAAGCACGTGGTTGATGTTGACAACCGCATAAGAGCAAACGATGAAGTCCTGCTGGTCGACCAGGAGGATAACCTCCTTGCCACAGGGAAAGCAATTTTAGGTGCCAGGGAGATGCTGGAGTTGAACAGGGGCATGGCAGTGGACGTTCGATGGGGAATAATGAAAAAAGAAAAAGATGAAAAATATGAAGAACAAGAAGACTACCAGAATGAAGAAGAAAAAGAGGATATAGAAAATTATAGAAGATAGAAAATTAGTTTTAGTTGAGGGTTAGTGATGGGTGGAATGAAAAAGTATGTGGTGGATAAATCAAAGAATGTGCTGATAGTCAGAAAGGATTCTGTGGTGGACAGGCACCTCAAATTCGATGGGAAGATTATTGCCGGCATGTTCTCCTGTTTCTGGGGCAATCTGGAAGGCAAAGAGCTATCTCTGGGTAAAGGCTGTTTTGTGAGAGGGAAAATCAACTGCAAGAAGATCGTTGTGGGTCCGGAATCCGAATTCAGGACCATTAACTCCTCTGGCGATGTCCTGGTCCAGAACAAGTGCAAAGGAGGGTCAATCAAATCCGGGTCTGATGTAAGAATACAGGAAGGCTCAGTTATCAAGTCAGTGGAAGCTGAAGGGAACTTGATAATAGATGGGGACTCCAAAATAGAGAGCATCTCCGCAAAGAAAGTCGTGGCATCAAAGGACGCAAAACCGGAAACCCCGGAAACGCCAGAAACAGAGACCCATGCAGAGAAAAGGCATTACCGGGAAATGGCACCGCTGAAATAACGGTTGATCCTCCACTAATTTTCCCGTTCGGAAGTAACCCCTAAAAACTAAATTAATGAGGTTTACTGCATTAAAATAAGGGAGTGGTGAGGATGCTCAGCGGTCCAGTACTACCCATTCCTTCGCCAGAACATCTACGGCCTTTTGGATATCGTCCACCCGGAGAATAATGGTTGCCGTACCCTCTCCGGAGATAAAGGCGTAAACGTATTCCACGTTGATTTCCTTCTCGCCCAGGGTGTTGGCGATCTTGTACAGCTCACCGGGAGAGTGCTTGACTTCTACTCCGATCACATCAGTTAGAGATACCGTGAACCCGTCATTCTTTAATGCTTTGTAAGCATCCTCTGTTTTGTCCACAACCATCCTGATTATGCCGAAATCACCTGCTTCGGCGATGGTAAACGCCCTGATGTTTATTTCTTCTTGATACAGTTTTTCTGTAACTGCTGCCAGCCTTCCAGGCTTATTCTCCACAAATACGGAAACCTGTTTTATGACCTTATCGTCCATAATAACACCTCATTCTACTCTCAATCCCCTCAAGCTCATTTATTATTCTTCCTCATAATTTCCTGTTATCGATAACTCTCTTTGCTTTTCCTTCGAATCTCTGGAGTGTTCCGGGGTTTGCTACTTCTACTTTGGAGGTGACATTGAGGGAGCTTTTCAGGGTCTCGGACACTTTCTTTTCCAGATTGAGGATGTCGTTGACCTTGCCGGTGAAGGCTTCTTCTTTAACTTCTACCTGGATGGTCATAACATCCAGACCACTCTCCTGTCTATCCAGAACGATCATGTAGTGCTCGCCGACTTCAGGTATCTGCATGAGGGCATGCTCTATCTGACTGGGGAACACATTTACTCCTCTCACGATGAGCATATCGTCGGCTCTTCCCAGTATCCTCATCAGGCGGGGGTGAGTTCTTCCGCAGGCACACTTCTCTTCCTCCAGTATGGTGACATCTCCTGTCCTCCACCTTATGAGGGGCATGGCTTCCTTGCTTATGGTAGTTACCACCAGCTCACCTTTCTCTCCTTCGCCAACGGGCTCACCTTCTTCATCCACAACCTCCGGAATGAAGTGGTCTCCCCAGATGTGTATGCCGTTCTTTTCTGTGCACTCCGTGAATAGTGGTCCGCTCATTTCTGAAGTTCCGTAGACGTCAAAGGCGTCTATCCCCGTTTTATCCTCTATCCTCTTCCGGGTTTCTTCGCTCCACGGCTCGGCCCCAAATATCCCTCTTTTGAGGACGGTGTCCTCCTGGATGCCGTTACCCACACTGTTCGCGTATTCGGCAAGGTAAAGCATGTATGATGGTGTGCAGGCAAAAACCGTCGATTTCAAATCCTGCATGAGCTCCAGCTGTCTCTGAGTGTTTCCCGCCGAAGTGGGTATAACTGTAGCGCCCAGCTTCTCCCCAGCATAATGGAACCCCAGACCGCCGGTGAACAGCCCGTAACCGTAAGATATCTGGATTATGTCCTCTCTCTCCACTCCACAGGCAGAAAGGCTCCTGCACAGACTCTCCACCCACACTCTTATATCATTATCCGTGTATCCAACCACAGTGGGCTTTCCGGTGGTACCGCTGGAGGCATGGAACCTCACGATCTGCGATATGGGAGTGGCGAACATTCCAAAAGGATAATTATCTCTCAGATCCGGTTTGCTGGTAAAAGGCAGTTTCCTTAGATCGTCTAAATTCTTTATGTCGTGAGGAGTGATACCTTCCTCCTTGAACCTTCTTCTGTAAAAAGGTGAATAATCATAAGCCACAGTGACAAGGCTTTTCAACTTTCTTTCCTGAATATGTTTCAACTCCTCAACAGGAGTTTTTTCCGCACCTGGATTCCAGAACATTTTAACCCCTCAAGTTAGCCATTTTAGCTTTCTTTAATTTCTCCCCCTCAGGTCGAGGACCCTCTTGGATTTCAATTTGAATCTTTCCAGAGTCCCTTTTTCCACCAGATCAACGTAAGTCCTTATACCAAGTTCTTTCATAAGTTCTTTTTGGATTTTCCCCTGAATTCGTTTGAAGTCCTCCAGCTCACCGCTAAACAGCTCGTCCTTCATCTCCACCCTAACCTTCATTTCATCCAGTGTGCCGTCTCTGGTTATTATTACCTGGTATGAGTCCCCTGCTTCAGGGACCTGCATCAATATATGCTCGATCTGAGAGGGGAAGACGTTGATACCTCTAACTATGATCATATCGTCCGCTCTACCCAGAATGCGATGCATTTTGGGATGAGTTCTTCCGCAAGGACAATCTCCACCCATTATGAAGGTTAGGTCCCCCGTCCTGTACCTCAAAAGGGGCATGGCCTCTTTGGTCAGCGGAGTGAGCACCAGCTCACCTCTCTCACCTTCACTAACGGGGTTGCCTTGCTCATCTACTATCTCAATGAAGAAGTGGTCTGCCCAAATGTGCAGTCCATCCTGCTGGGTGCACTCGAAAGCAACACCTGGCCCATTCATCTCGCTCAAGCCATAAGAATCGTAGGCTTTGAGTCCGAAGGTGTCTTCAAGCCTTTTTCTCATGCTGTCGCTCCACGGCTCTGCTCCAAAACAGCCAATGTTTATGCCCAGCTCTCCGGGATCTAATCCCTTGCTCTCCGCCACCTCCTTGATGTGCAGAGCATAGCTCGGTGTAGCGTGGATTGCCGTTGTCCCGAAATCCCGAATGAATTGGATCTGCCTCTCGGTGTTCCCTGTAGCAGAAGGCACCACCATGGCCCCTATCAGCTCTGCACCGTAGTGTATTCCCAGACCACCAGTGAAAAGAGCGTAGCTCACCATATTCTGGAAAACGTCCTTAGACCTGACACCCACCATATACAGGCTCCGTGAAACCATATTTATCCAGTTATCCAGGTCATTCCGGGTGTAACCCACAACCTTTGGCTTACCGGAAGTCCCGCTTGAAGTATGGACCCTGACCAGCTTCTCGGGAGGGACGGCAAAAAGACCGAAGGGATAATTCTCCCTCAAGTCTTCCTTGGTAGTGAAGGGGAGCTTAGTGATATCTTCCCTCTTCTTGATGTCATCCGGATGCACCCTACTTTCCTTGAGCTTCTGCCTGTAGAATGGAACGTTATCATACGCGTTTCTAACCGTGCTCTTCAACCGCTTAAGCTGAAGCTCCTCAATCTCTTCCCTGGGAATTAACTCTTCTTTCTGCCAATAACTCTCCGAATAAGCCATATCTGCTTCCCCATGCAACATTGTAACATACAATCAAGTACCGGTACATATATAAGAGTTTTCCAACAGGAATGATTGAATAGAATGATTGAATAGAATTTATTGGTTAAAGGGTTATTCCCTCCTTCTGATTGACTTAGTACAATAGCCGATACACTAAAAAAATGCTTTATGGAAGTGTTGAGCGTAGCAAGGGCAGTGTAACTTTCGAGGTTTATGACCTGGCTTCACTCATTTTGGACGTTGATGTTTATTCTTTTGACTTCCTGGTCGTTGACCATTACTGAAACGGTGTAATCACCTTCATTCAAATCTCCCAGTTTCACTGTCTCGTTGTAGGTCTTGATCACCTGGGCACATGATCTATTGGGTTCAGGGGGTGTGTGTTCGTAGTTTAGGATAATCTTCTGTTCGGTGGTTTCCTTGGTCAGGAACTGGATCTTGTGACAGGGATTGGGCAACGTGAAGGTCACTTGCGCTTTCCATTCTCTATCGTCCTTAAAAACAGCGATTTGGGTTTTAAAGCTGGTCTGTTGATCACCTCTGTCAGGCTCATCTTTCTCGCTGGCGCATCCCATTATCAATAGTGCTATCAAAAGTACCAGGATTTTCTTCATTGACTCATAGAATAATGAAGACAATAAATATGTTTCTGATTGATGGGTAGAAGATGGTTCTGTATTAACCGTTGACTGCTTTTGGAGCGACGCTCATAGAAACTTTTTTGATTGTAATACCCAACTTATTAATGATGGCATTGATAAGGTGAAATTGAGATGGATGGCAGTGACGCGGCAAAGATAGTTTCCATGAGGAACGCCTTTAAAACCCTCAAGGAAAGACAGAAGCACAACCCAGTTCCCGATCTTGAAGACAGAAAGCAGATGCTCCGGAGAGTAAGGGAAAAAAGCGTAGGGAACGACGAACTTCTGCAGCAGGCTATAAAGGCCCTGGAGAAAAATGATCTTAGGGTTATTCGGGCTTCAGATAGTGGTGAAGCCATTAGTGCAATAATCGAAGAGATAGGGGACGAGAAGCTGGTGGTTAAATCCAAGTCAAATGTCACCAAGGAGTTGGGGCTGGCTAAAGAGCTTTTTGATAGGGGCATAGAAGCTGTGGAGACAGACGTTGGGGACAGGATCATCCAGATAATGGAGGAGCTTCCATCTCATTCCACAGCACCTGCCGCACATCTCTTCTCAAAATTGATCGCAGAAGAGTTGTCCAACTATTATGGAGAGGAGATAGAGCCTTCACCCCAAAAGATCCTGGAGGTCTTGAGGAGAGATATTGAACAAAAAATGGTGGATGCGAAGATAGGTATAAGCGGTGCCAACGCCATAACCGCAGAAGGCGCTATTGTCCTTTTGCATAATGAAGGGAATATATTTGAGGTGATGAACCGACCTAAAAAATGGATAGTTGTCACCGGCATAGACAAAATTTATCCCTCCATCGAGGATGCCGTCAACTCCGCCAAGATCCAGAGCTTTTACGCCACAGGCAGCATATTGCCCTCCTTCATAGAGGTCATCAGCGGGGTATCCAAGACCACCGACATAGAGAAAAAGCTGTTCACCGGCATAGCCAATCCCAGAGAAGTTATAGTCGTTCTGGTAGATAACGGGAGGAGAGAGCTGATAGAGAATGGGTTTGAAGAGCTTTTCTACTGTGTGGGATGCGGATACTGCATGGTCAACTGCCCGGCTCACAACGCCCACGGAAACAAATTCAAGGGCGGAAGATTTGCACTCCACTCGGCTCTGCAAGATGGCGGGGACTCCCTAAAACTTTGCCTTACTTGCAGGCAATGCCAGAAGAACTGCCCCCTCAACATCGACATACCCCAAATGATCAAAGAGGTCAGAAGCAACAGCGGAAGCGGAAGTGAATTGAACTATTTTTTCTATTCCCACCTCAAATGGCTGGTGAACACCACCTACCTGGAATCCTGGGCACTATACAACCGGATATTTGACAAAGACAAAAGTAAAGAATGAACAAGTGACCTGGCAAAATTAGGTAATGTCCCAATTTACGATAGTTTATTATAGTATGGGATATAATCTGTTTTTA
>CAZHOR010000031.1:0-14180 GCA_964534325.1 uncultured archaeon | reverse complement strand
AGGTAAGTATTAAATAATACGGATCTGATTACCCGGTAAGGGTTCCACATAGGTGAAATTGCCATATTTACTTTCATTAAGAAAAGATTTCATTCAGAATCCTCAGGAGTTGTGATTACTGGTTTTGGAAAAGAAGAGATTTTCCCATCTATTATAGAGTTTGAGGTTGAGGGTGTCTTTGATAATTACCTTAAATACCAATTAAAAGGAGACGATGGTGCTAACTTTGACAATACTGCCCTAATATATCCTTTTGCTCAAAAAGAAATGGTAAAGACATTTATAGAAGGTATAGAACCAAACTTTGAACAATATATTCTGGAAAAATTATTCGACATTATGGATGAGAAGGCTTTTGAAGAGTTTACAAGTAACCTCGAGGATTATAAATTAGAGAGATTTGTTAGTCCTCTACTCGATATTGTTTCGGTATTACCAAAGGATGAACTTGCTATAATGGCAGAAACATTTGTTCACTTAACCTCTTTTAAGAGGAGAGTTTCTATGGAAGCTGAAACAGTTGCTGGCCCTATTGACGTTGCAGTTATCTCGAAAGCCGATGGATTTATATGGATAAAAAGGAAACATTATTTTAAGCCCGAGTTGAATCATCAGTTCTTTGATAATTATTATAGGAGGTTTGAAGATGACTAAAGAGGCGGAAGATAAAAAAAAGGAAAGAACATACCAATCGTTGGAAGAATTTGAAAGAGTTTTCTTCCCTAAGTCCCATTCAGAAAGACAAAAGAAAGAAAAACCTAATAAACATTCTTTATGGCCTTTAAATCATTAATTATTTTTACGCTAACATTCTCTCATCGTAGCTGCGAAACTTGTGTTAACCTACGCATTTTATGACCTAACCCTAAATATCATTTTTATTCGAATGTATAAAAATTATTTACGCTCTATGATTTCTGCGTACTTTTTCTTTAGTTTGATCGCTAGTAAATTACCGGACAGCAGGCAACTTTAAATAAATATGGGTCGGAGTGAGGAGAAATGTATGATCTTCACGTTCACTCCCTGTACTCCGACGGGGGTAGCAGTATAGATTCCATTGTAGGAAGGGCTAAAGAATGCGGTCTCAGAGCGGTAGCTATAGTGGACCACTCCATAGAGCACCCCATGGGGCTCACCCGCAGCAAAGCGAAAAAACGTTGTATGGACATTGAACATGCCGAGGCAAAGTATGGTATCGAAGTTATAAACGGTGTGGAGTGCGGGATACAGGCTGACGGTAAAATAGTTTTGCCGGAGTTCGAGTTTGATCTCGTGCTGGTTTCCATGCACGATATAGTCCCTATGGATGAATATTACAGGAGGATTGAGCTTTGTTTAAGCAGGAATGACGTAGATGTTCTAGCTCACTTTCGTGCGGAGCTCTTCAACGTTTTCGGAGGAGAGAACGGAAAAAGGGATGGAGAGGTCCTGGACCTTTTAGAGGAGAATGACGTTGGTCTGGAGGTGAATACCGGCCACTATGCCCCACCTGAGTCTGTACTCCAGAAATGCTCCCACAGAAAGATCAGGTATTCTGTGGGAAGTGACAGTCACTCCCTTTCACGTGTTGCGGATGTAGAATGGGGATTTAAAATGGCGAAAAAATTTTTCAAGAACGGAGAATCAATAATATAGGCCATGACGTGCATAACTCTAACAGTTGATGCCATTATACCCTATGAGGGTAAAATACTGTTGATCAAGAGAAGGAATGAGCCTTTCAAAAATCATTATGCTCTTCCTGGGGGAATTGTGGAGTACGGAGAAATGGTTGAAGACGCTTTGCTGAGAGAGGTGGAAGAAGAGGTGGGTATTAAAGGGAAAATTTATAAGCTTACAGGTGTATATTCTGAACCTGCTCGTGACCCTCGCGGTCACTTTGTTTCCGTTTGCTTTATTGTCCTCCCTGAGGGCGAACCTAAAGCGGGAAGCGATGCCAAATCGGTAGAATCTTTTGGTCTCGATGCCCTACCAGAACTGGCATTCGACCATGAAAAGATCGTAAAAGATGCGGAAGGTGATTTACGTGGAATTCTGTCCGGAGTGTAAAAGCATAATGATATACAACGGTAATAAAGCCGTTTGCAGGAAATGCGGATACGAAAAAGATGCCGAAAACGAACAGGTAGTCATCCACACCAGCAGTAAAAAAGAAGATGTACCGGTTATCGAGGGGACCTCAGGTGCCCTACCAACCACGGATAAAACTTGCCCGGAATGCGGTAATAGAGAAGCTTACTGGTGGTTGAGACAGTTGAGAGCTGCTGATGAGAGTGAGACTAGATTCTTCAGATGCACAAAATGCGGTAAAACCTGGAGAGAGTACGACTAAAACCCCTCAAAAATTTTAACTAAATTGGGATTTAAAAATAAACCAAATGTTCAAAAGACTTTTTGGGAAAAAGAAAGAGCCTGAAACAGAAGTCATTTCATTAGACGAATTAGACGGAAGGCTCAAAGAATTATTGGAGTTAAAAGAGGGAGACATTTCTTCTTTTATTTCTGAGAAGGAACCTGAACTAAATGAGCAGGTCAAAAATCTTGTTTCGGAGCTGGAGAGCTTCGAGCCCTCCAACCTGCATCCTCGTCTAAAAGGTGTGGCCACCAGCTTCAAAACATCTTTTCTCGATCTATGGAAGAACTTGAACACAAAAAACTTTGAAGAAATCGAAAAAGCAATGAACAAGACAGCCAACATGAAACGAAAGCATTTCAGGATCCTTTTCGCCTTTGAACCGCCTGAACTGGAGAATATCAACCACTACCTCAGCGGCATCGCCACCGTAATCAACGAAGTAGATGAAAAGCGCAACAGCATGAACACCCACAGCATCAGAGAAGCGCACGAAGAAATGAAAGAGTTAAAGAGACTCCTCAAAGAGAGCGGCGAGCTCAAAAAAGAGGTCAAGAAGATATCTTCAGAAGTTGATGATATTGAGCAGAGCAAAGATGAGACCGAAGAAGCCAGACAGAACGAAGAGCTGAATCGGCTGGAAGAAGAAGAAAAACAGTTAGACGAGAAGGTACAGCACAAAGAAAAGGAAATCCAGAAGAAGATCGCCGTAGCACGTAAGCCCCTCAAAACCTACGCCCACATGACCGGAAGAAAAGTCAAACTGGACACAGACGACTTCAATGACGACCAGATGGCCAGCATAGCCTCAAACACCATCAACGAAGTAGTTAAAGGTAACATAAACGTGAAAAAGAAGCAGGAGAAATCAATAATTGATTCACTAAAGAGCATATCCCAAGGCGAGATCAAAAAAGAGCTGGAAAAGATAGAAGAACTCAAAGAACAGCGTGCCGAACTAAAAGAGAACATTAAAAAGATGAAGATCAAAATGGGAAGAGACAAACCCGAAGACAAGAAGAAATCCCTCGAAAAAGAAATAGAGTCCACCGAAGACAAAGTAAACAAAACCGAAGAAAAAATCGCGAGCACCAAAGAGTCCCTTGAAGAGAAGGCGACCGAGGCACTGGGCTATCCCATCAAGATACAACAAGAGGGATTATAAAGAATAAATAATAAAAATAGTTGAATAGCTGGTCAAATAAATAGTTAATCGATCCGGTAGACCTTATCCTTTCTCCTGACCTTATCCGTTACCTTAACTCCTACGGTGTCCCCGGGCATCGCCTTCTCGATCTTCTTCCTGTCGATCTCCATGGAATCGATGTTCTGCACCAGATCAGTCTTACTTCCCAATATCCTAACTCTATCCCCCAAACTAAGTGACATGTTGAGCACGATGGCGGCTACTCCAATTTTGTTAAAATAATGTGAGACCCTTCCCACCTCTTCCATAATGAAGAATATATTTCATAATTCTTAGTCTTTACTGAAAATGGGACAATCAAATGGAGATAATGTTTAGAGTGGGTGATTGAACTCGGTTTTATTTGTTGATTGCAAAGATTTAGTGAAAAATACTTTTATCTTAATACATATTGTGGTTTATGTTGGGTGATCTGGTTAAGGAGTGGTTAACGGAAGAGGGTATCTTTAAGAAAGAGGTCTCCGATGATGATTCTGAGTGGCATTATGTGGTCCAGTTTCCTTCGGAGTCGAATCAGGTGTCGGATGTGATCAAGCCTCAGGGCAAAGACTTTATTCTGGTCCTGAGCGGTCTGGCGCTGTCGGAGAAGCACATGAGAGCTTTCAATTCTTTACCTTCCACTAAGAAGAGGAATTTAATGCATCAGTGGAAGATGGATCTGCTTTTCAGGGATGCAGAGTTCAAGATGCATTCCGAAAAAGATAATCTTCAGAGAGTGGATTTTTCCCTGCCCATCTATGCGGAGAACGTGAAGAAGAGCATCCTCATGGAGGGTTTAAGAGAGGTCTTCAGGTGCAAGATGTATATTATCTGGAATCTGCAGCACGAGTTTGAGGGCTATAGTGACGTGGATGCCATGTTCCATTGATCTTAGTTACTAAAGGTTTGGGTGAAAAATGAGAATAAGCGGACAGGATGAAATGTCCATTGATGAGATCAAGAGGACTGCTATTGGTTTTCAGGAGAGCAGAATAATCCTGACGGCAGTCGAGCTTGACTTATTTTCAGTACTGGGAAAAGAGATGATGACTTCAACAGAGGTAGCAAGGTCTCTGGGCACCGATGAGCGTGCTACCAACAGGTTGATGAACGCTCTAACTGCCATGGGCGTTCTCAGGAAGATTGAGAGCAGTTTTTCCAATACAGAGGCCACAGCCAGGTATCTGGATAGAGAAAGCCCGGATTATATGGCTGGACTGCTGCACAGCGCTGCTCTGTGGAAGTCATGGAGCAAGCTTACCCAGGTTGTTAAGGAAGGGGAACCTGCTGAAAGAGAAAGAGATGAACGGGATCTGAAGAGCTTCATTTCTGCCATGCATGAGCGAGCACAGAATACCGCACCAAAGATAGTGGAAATGCTCGACCTTTCCGGAGTCAATGAAGTCCTGGATGTAGGAGGGGGTTCCGGAGCTTTCTCCATGACGTTCGTCAGATCAAAGCGCGACATTAAGGCAACGGTCTTTGATCTGCCCGATGTGATCCCTCTCACCAGAAAATACGTTCAACAAGAGGGGCTGGATGACCGTATAGACACCCTGGCAGGAGACTACAAGGTAGATGATTTCGGCAGGGGATACGACCTGGTATTCCTGTCGGCAATAGTTCATATCAACTCCTCCGAGGAGAACCAGGAGTTGATCAAGAAGTGCGCGAACTCATTAAACCCGGGAGGACAGGTGGTTGTGCAGGATTTCATTATGGATGAGAGCAGAACAACACCCGGTTTTGGAGCTATTTTTGCTCTGAACATGCTGGTGAACACCCCTTCAGGGGATACATATACCGAATCCGAAGTCAAGGGCTGGTTGGAGAATGCAGGTCTGAAAAGCATAGAAAGAAAGGATACGAGAACGGTGACCAGCCTTATAATCGGCAGGAAACCTGCATAGAATCAGTAGATTAAGTAGCGTTCTCTTTCAGGTCTTCAATCAGTTTGAGCATCCACTTTATTCTGATATCGAAGGTGTATTTGTCCATGTCACCCAGTTTGATCATAGAGAACCTCTGAAGCTCTTTAGCCAGTATGTTTATTTTTCTGGCATTCTCCTCGGAGAACATGTATTCAGGGTCGTTCAACAGTCTGGAGAGGGATTTTGCAGCAGCCTTGACCTCTCTCTCCTTGGCGAATGGAGAAAACATTTGATCTCTATGATAGACTAATAGCTCATAAACATTATCCAGTTTGATATGGAGAACTCGATTGCTCATCTCCACCTTCTCCCGATTTTTGCGGAATAATGCCATTGATAATATAATGTCCAAAATAAATTTAAACTTTTCTTAGCATTTATTAAAATCCATTATCTATTGAGGGGTCAAAGGACATCATACGGCTAACTACACAATGGTTAATGTTTACAGCAAGAACATTAAAAATAAAAATAAGAAAGGGATTAAATTTTCCTGGTTTATGGTTATCTTCTGACTTTCTCTTCTCTCTTACCGGTGATCATGGAGCCCAGCACGTCGAAGATTATCACCGCGTATGCGTGTATCAGCATGGTCATAAGGAATATGAACATGAACAGGCGGTGAATGGTTCTGAGCACCATTTCTCCGTCGGCGAAGTTAAAGTAAACTGCGAACTGGCCGGCGAATTGGGTTACGGAGGATAGAATGTCCGTGTAATAGAGTGGCAGACCTGTAATTCCCATTATCACGACAAGGGCGATGTATAGCCACAGGACCATGACCTCTGTGGGAACCAGCTTTTCTACGTACTTGTTCTTTCGGGTGTCATACCCTCTGGGGTCTTCCACATGAGGAATTACCTTTATCCACGATAACAGCTCCAGAATAAAGAACTTTGTGGCGTAGGGGATTCGTGTCAGCGTGAACCATTCCCATTCGTGTGCGATGACGTAGGCAAATATGAGCACGAAGAGACCGGCGAACACAAAGCCGAGGTACACGTGAAGGGTCAAAGACAACTGCATGTCCGGGAAGGCCACACCGTACAGCCCACCCAGTCTAAGGCCGGTCCATCCGATTATAAGTCCCACAATAACTGTAGCCCAGTGATAGATCCTGTACTGCGCTGAATGCCTTTTCACTTCAACAGTTCCGTAATCGACATGGTGTTCCTTTTCGACCTCAGGCTCTTCACTCGGCACTCCTGTGTGATAGAGTCTGGTCATCCGATCCACCTCCCCAGTGAGATCCTTCTTTTGATGAAGTGCACAGCCAGACCCAGTATCACAGCACCGATTATTACTGTACCCAATAGGGTGATATCCACCTTGTAATCCACGCCGAAGTAGCTCAAATCGGCTGCGACCCGGGATGGTGGCTCGGAGAGTTCAGTTCCGGGGGGTCCAAAGACCCTTCCTTCATAGTTCGTCATGAACACTTCTTCCTCGTTATCATGGCACTCTTCACATTCCCTGGCATCAGAAGTGATAGTGTGCGGACTGATCGTTCCTGCACCTTTTGACTTCATGTCGCCCAGGCTGACCGACTGGATGTACGCAGGATAGTACTTGTCGTCGTATTTCATTATGTGGAAATCGTCTATAGTGGAGCTGTCTATCTCGCCCGTATCCAGATGGCAGTTCTTGCATGTCTGGTAGTATCCAGCATGGCACGCGGAGCAGTCAACATCCTGATGCATTCTGTGGGCATCGGTTCCGGGGTCATAGGTCGCCTGTTTACCTTCGAATTCTCTGCCTTCCACATGACAATCCTCACATGTTATATCCACAGCCTCTTCAGCGAAGGTGTAATAATTTCCATCACCGTGAAGTTTATCCACGTCATGGCAATCCAGGCATTCAAACCCTTTTTCGTAATGGACATCAGGGTGGGGCGCGTCTTCCTTTAACTCATACAGTTTCCCCACAAAATTTGCACCGATCCTACCACCGTGACATTCATTGCATCCGTCCATGTCGATGGTCTTTTTGTGCACTGGATGGCATGCACTACAATCTTCGGTGTGGCACTGGAAGCACTGGTCTGGGGTATCCATGTTGAAGTCCTTACCTGTCGTCTGCTGGAAACCCGTGTCTATACCGCTTACTCTTTTATGAATGCTGCTGTTAAAATCCATTCCCCCCAAATCATGGCATAATCCGCAGGATTCCTGACTAGCCGCGGCAGGGGACACCAATATCACAGTAACCACTAAAATTACAGTCAGTATTCTATTCATACCGAATGGACATAATTTGTCTATATTTTCTTTTCGATTTTATAGCCTTCAGAGTTTTTATTAGATAAGTTAATACTTTTAAAATTCTGGATCATGCTACTGTCCTTACCTTTTAGCGATCATATTGGCAAAAACAGCAGCTCCAAAACCATTATCTATATTCACCACAGCCACGCCAGACGAGCACGTCTGAAGCATAGAGAACAGGGGAGTAAGCCCGCCCATATTAGTACCATAACCCACTGAAGTTGGCACGGCTATAACGGGGACATCTACAATCCCTGCTACCACCGAGGGGAGAGCACCTTCCATGCCGGCTACAGCTATAATGGCATCAACTTTTTTGCTGTATATCTTCTTAAGGGGGTCGATCAAGCGGTGGATTCCGGCTACCCCCACATCATAAAATTTCAGGACCTCCAGACCAAGAAATTCTGCCGTAGATGCTGCCTCTTCCCCCACAGAGATATCAGAGGTTCCGGCAGTAATAATAGCCACCTTACCCTTCTTTCCTTGACCCTTCTCTTGACCGGTTTCCCTGTCTTCCTGGCCTTCATCCTTATGTAAGGATACAGTTCTCCCCTTCTCATTGACCTGGACATTCACCTCGGAGGACTGGTATTCATTCTTGATAGCTTCTATGACCTCTTTGTTCGCTCTGGTGACAAGGGCTTTTCCGCAGGAATCCAGGTAGCCTTTAATTATCTTGAGGATCTCTTCGGGCTCCTTATACTCCGCAAAAATTGCTTCAGGCTTACCGGCCCGAATATCTCTATTATGGTCTATCTTGGCCAGCTCCTCGATCTTCTTGTAAAAAAGGTCTCTCAAATCCTCATCTGTCATTTTCTTCCCCGTTTTCTTCCCGGAACTCCCTCAAATTCATTTTCCTTTTCCGTATTCGCTTTTATGGTATTCTTGAATGGATTTTATGGTCATCTCTGCGTTCTTGATGGCTTCAATTCCTTTCACGGCAGCAATAGCTCCAGGCACGGTAGTTATGTATGGTACTGCGTGGTCAACAGCTGACCTCCTGAGGTAGTAACCTTCTGTTTTGCCCCTTTTTCCAGTCGGAGTGTTTATGATCAAGTCCACCTGGTTGTTGATGATTGCATCTACGATATTGGGTCTTCCCTGGCTGATCTTGAGGGTCACGTCGGATTTGACCCCGTTCTCATTCAAGTAGGCAGCTGTTCCGTCCGTGGCAGTTATCTCGAACCCCATCTCCTGCATTTTCTTGGCCACCTGGAGTATCTTCTCTCTGTGGGCTTTCTTAACGCTGATAAACACCTTACCTCTCAAAGGAAGTTCCATTCCGGAAGCGAGCTCTGCCTTATAGTAGGCAACTCCGAAATCGTAGTCTATACCCATTACTTCTCCAGTGGACTTCATTTCAGGCCCTAAGGCGGGATCCACTTCCGGCAGCTTGGTAAAGGGGAATACTGCCTCCTTCACTGCTACGTGGTCCAGGTGCAGATTCTCCTTATGTCCCAGCTCCTTCAATTTCCTGCCCATCATGAGCTTGGCCGCTACTTTGGCCAGCGGGATACCGGATGCTTTGCTCACGAAGGGTACTGTTCTGCTCGCTCTGGGGTTGGCCTCCAGCACGTAAACGTTACCTTCTTTGATGGCGAACTGCAGGTTGATCAGTCCTTTGACATCCAGCTCCAGAGCCATTCTTCTGGTGTAATCCGCAATGATATCAATATCCTTCTGGGATACAGATACCGGCGGGAGCACACATGCAGAGTCGCCGCTGTGAACTCCTGCTTCCTCTATGTGCTCCATTATGCCTCCAATAATGACCTCGTCCCCATCGCAAAGGGCATCCACTTCGATCTCTATAGCGTCCTCCAGGAACTTGTCGATGAGAATGGGTTTATCCGGACTGACATCTATTGCCTCGTTTATGTACCACTCAAGGGTCTTTTCATCGTAAATTATCTCCATGGCCCTGCCGCCCAGAACGTAAGATGGTCTCACCAGAATGGGGTATCCTATATCTCTGGCAAACCTCCTGGCTTCATCCATGTTGAAAGCGATACCGTTGTCCGGCTGCGGTATATCCAGTTTCCGCAGCAGCTCTGCAAATCTCTCTCTATCTTCTGCTATATCTATAGAGTCCACTGAAGTTCCAAGTACCTTGCACCCCGATGCCTCCAGCTCCCGGGAGATGTTCAATGGCGTTTGACCACCGAACTGCACTATAACTCCCTCGGGTTTCTCGTTCTCGTAAATGTTCATCACGTCCTCGTGAGTTATGGGCTCGAAGTACAGTCTATCGGAGGTATCGTAATCCGTAGAAACGGTTTCGGGGTTATTGTTGACCATAATGGTCTCATATCCCTCATCCTTTAAGCTTAAAACGGAGTGCACACAGCAATAATCGAATTCAATGCCCTGTCCTATTCTATTAGGACCTGAACCCAGGATCATCACCTTTTTACGTTCAGTTCTTTGAGCATCATTTTCCATTTCGTATGAAGAGTAATAATAAGGGGTCTTGGCTTCGAACTCGGCAGCACATGTGTCCACCATCTTGAAAACGGCTTCTTTCTCCATCCTCTTTCTGATGTCCCTGACCTCGAATTCATCAGTATTGAACATGTGTGCCAGCTGTTTGTCCGAGAAGCCGGCCCTCTTGGCCTTCAGAACCAATTCACCATCCAGCTCATCGAACTGGAAATCTTTCTTTTCTTTTAGCTCTTCTTCAACTTCAACTATCTTCTTTACCTTTCTGATGAACCAGGGATCAATATTGGTCTCCCTGTATATCTCATCTACACTGAAACCGAGCTTGAGAGCATATCTGATGTAGTATACCCTGTCCATGTTGGGAGTGCGGAGCATTTGCAGAACCATCTCTCTATCCGGGCTCTTATCCTTCCCATCGCTTCCCAATCCATGTCTCGCCATTTCCAGGCTTCTCAATGCTTTCTGCAGAGCCTCTTCAAAGGTTCTTCCTATGGCCATCACTTCACCCACGCTCTTCATCTGACTGCCCAGGACGGAGTTGACCATGGGGAACTTATCAAAAGCAAAGCGAGGTATCTTGACCACCACATAATCGATGGTAGGCTCAAAACTGGCGGGAGTCTCTTTAGTTATGTCATTGGGAATCTCATCAAGAGTGTATCCCACTGCCAGCTTGGCAGCTATTTTTGCAATGGGGTAGCCTGTGGCTTTAGAGGCTAAAGCTGAGGAGCGGCTGACCCTGGGGTTCATTTCTATGGCCACCATTTCATCTGTCTGGGGATGTAGGGCGAACTGGATATTGCTCCCCCCTGTCTCCACGCCGATCTCCCTTATTATGTCAATAGAAGCATCCCTCAACCGCTGGTATTCCATATCGGTCAGCGTCTGGGAGGGGGCCACGGTTATGCTGTCACCGGTGTGAATACCCATGGGGTCGAAGTTCTCTATGGAGCAGATTATCACCACATTATTGGCTATATCCCTCATGACCTCCAGCTCGAATTCTTTCCACCCGATAACCCCCTGCTCTACCAGGATCTGATTTATCATGGAGAGCTCGATCCCTCTCTCGGCTACATGCTCCAGCTCTTTTCTGTTGAAGGCTATCCCTCCTCCGGTGCCACCCAGTGTATAGGCTGGCCTCACAACTACCGGATAGCCGATCCTTTCTGCTATCTCCAGCGACTCATTCACATCGCTTGACACTTCGCTTTCCGGAACACCAACGCCGATCTTCCTCATCGAGCTCTTGAACAAATCCCTATCCTCTGCCTTTCTTATTGCCTCGATATTGGCACCGATAAGATTGATTCCGTATTTATCCATTAAACCCATCTCGGACAGCTGCACCGCAAGGTTAAGTGCTGTCTGGCCACCCAATGTGGGTAAGATAGCATCGGGAACTTCTCTTTCCACTATCTTATCCACCACACCCGAGTGGAGAGGCTCAATGTAAGTGCGGTCGGCCATCTCCGGGTCGGTCATTATGGTTGCAGGGTTGGAGTTGACCAGAACGACTTCATAGCCTTCCTCTTTAAGCGCTTTACATGCCTGACTGCCGGAGTAATCGAACTCCGCAGCCTGTCCTATAACTATGGGTCCCGAGCCGAAAACCATTATCCTGTTGAAGTCCTCTCTTTTGGGCATTGTTTAACCTCGCAGCATTTGTATAAAATCATCAAAGAAGAAGTAAGTATCATGAGGGCCGGGTGAGGCCTCGGGGTGATATTGAACCGCCATAAGAGGCAGTTCCTTATGCCTGATCCCTTCTACTGTTTTATCGTTCAAGTTGAGTTGAGTGACTTCCAGACCGGTCCCTTCCAGCGAATTACCATCGACCGCAAAACCATGATTCTGGCTGGATATGAATACTCTTCCATTTTCATAGTCCTTCACCGGCTGGTTCGCTCCTCTGTGACCGAACTTCAGCTTGAAGGTCTTCGCACCCATTGCATGAGCCACAAGCTGGATCCCCAGACAAATTCCGGCCACAGGCACTTTACCAGTAAGATTTCTTATGGTGTCAATGGTCTCTCCTACTCTGGCAGGGTCTCCCGGTCCATTGGAAACAAAAACTCCATCAGGGTCGTATTCAAGGATCTTATCAGCAGGATAATCGTAGGGGACAAGTGTGACGTTTACCCCTCTCTTGAGGAGATTTCTTACGATGCTCATCTTTATACCGCAATCTATGAGCACGACCTCGTGTTCACCGTTCTGTGCTTCCATACGTGTGGGCTGCTTGACGCATACCTTATCCACCACGTCTATCTCCGTTATGGAGGGCTGCTCCACCGCTATCCTCAACAGCTCTTCCTTTTCGAAGTCACCAACGCCCAGTGCTGCCTTCATGGCTCCATGGACCCTGGTCTTCATGGTCAATGCTCTGGTATCTATACCTTCAATTCCGGGGATGTTGTACTCTTTCAGAAAGCTGTCAAGGTCCAGCTCACTTCTCCAGTTGCTGGGCTCTTCACACAGCTCCCTTACCACAAATCCTTCGGCCTTGATGCCATCGCTCTCGAAATCATTCCTGTTGACCCCGTAATTACCGATTAGGGGGTAGGTCATCATCAGGATCTGGCCCGCATAGCTGGGGTCGGTTAAAGCTTCAACATAGCCGGTCATGCTGGTGTTGAAGACCAGCTCTCCCTGGATTATTCCTTCAGCTCCAAATCCTCTTCCTTCAAGATATGTGCCGTCCTCAATGGCCAGTGCTGCCTTCATCCCCTTCATCAATATCCTCCATAATCTTCCACAAGTGATTTAATATCTTTAACCACGTTGTCCAGATCATCTACTTCAAAGAATTTCATGCCAGTCACTTCATTGCAGCATGCCTTATACATATCGGATACAGCATTTCTCCAATCCGCCGGTAGTTTGGGGGGCTCTCCAGCCTTAGCCTTCCAGTCGCTCTGCCCTTTCAGGCTTTCAAGCTTTTTATACCATTCCGTATTTCGGTAGTATATCCTCAGTATTTCTTTACTTATCTGCATCCCCGAATAACTGAATCTACACTCATCAGGAGTTCCTACACTATCAACTACCAGCAAATTCCTCTCATGGTCAAATGCGAACTCGAATTTCCCGTCCTCGTTCCTTATTCCCGCTTTATCGGTTTCAGCAGATATCAATTCGTTAACTTGATTTGCAACCTTTTTTAGTTCTTCAAGCTCCTCTTCACTTAAACCCGAGAGCCTCTGAGCTTCCTCCCACATCATATACCTGTCAACGCTTTCCAGTTTGGTGCTCACATCCATTATGGGCTTGGTTAAGACCGAGCCGGGAGCCGGGTACTCCTTCAGGCCCAGTTGCTGAGGAGTTATCTCTCCTTTATCCAGCCGCTTGAAGACGCTGGAGCCCGGAGGTAGAACATTCCTGTATATGACCTCCAGGGGTATGAGGAAATTCCCTTTCTCTTTTTGGAAAATGCTGTAATCATATCCATTGGCTTTGGAGGGTTCTAAAACCCTGACCAGCCTGGTATGCATTACGTTAGAGGGGTCTTCGACCTCTTCTATTTTCTTTGTGCGATCACCTTCCACAACGCCCACGTAATGGTTCTTGATCCCCTGCTCTTCCATTTTCTCAAAAAAATAGGCTGACATCAGACAGAGAGCCGCGCCTTTACCTTCAATAAGGTCTGGCATCTCTCCATAATCAAAAACAGAGTATCGATCGGAGAAAACAAACGTACCTGTACCCAAGCTTCCTCCTTCAGGTTTTTTCTGGATTATAACATCTTTTACGCTTCCCACATACGGGGGTTTAAGAATAGAATTAATAATCTTTTCTCTACGTAGGATGGATTAGGAAAATAACACATTCAACAATGCCCTTTAAACTCGTCTTGACCCCACCAAGAGCCAATCGCTATCTCAAACTTGAACCCTCTAGATGAAAAATGGATGTAGCTCCCGTTGATTAATCGGTAAAATCCTAAACTCCCATATTTTTAGGCACTATGATGTTAAATTTTTCGAAGATGTCTT
>CAZHOR010000030.1:0-14714 GCA_964534325.1 uncultured archaeon | reverse complement strand
AACGGGGAAGGTATCCAATTGTCTTCTTCGAGCAATAACTCCATCAGCGACAACACCATGGCCAATGATGGTTTTTACATCAGTGGTTATCAACTGCATTATTGGAACACCCACACAATAGAGAACAATACCATTAATGGTAAGCATCTCTATTACTTTAAGAACCAGATTGGAAGTAATGTTCCTGAAGACGCAGGACAGGTCATCCTCGCTAATTGTACGGGAATGGAAATAGAGAATTTAAGCATTGCCAATACTAATGTAGGAATCCAACTGGGTTTCTCCTCACAGAACACCATCAAGAACAACAATGCATCCAACAACAGGGATGGCATCCACTTACATTATTCGAGCAATAACACCGTCACCAACAACACCGTATCTTCGAACAACGTGTATGGCATCGACTTGTATAGGTCGAGCAATAACTCCATAGCTGGGAATAACGTAATAAACAACAGTCGTGGTATTTACCTTAGTGTTTCCCATTATTCCGACATAACAAACAATAACGTTAGTGATAACGATTACGGCATCTATATCGCCGGGTCTTACAGTATCTTAAACAACAATACTATAAAGTCAAACGAGTATGGTATCTACCTTTATTACGATGGACCTGCTTCTTACACTACTAATAACACCATTAGAGGTAACACAATTACTAAAAATGTTTATGGTATCTCTTCCGCATATGGTAGCTCCTTCCCGGGTCCTGGTATCGATGATAACAAAATCTATCTTAATAACTTCATAAACAACGGAGTAAAATCAGGGTTTAGCTCAGGGAATATCTGGAACTCTACAGAGAAAATAAGCTATACCTTTAATGGAACATCGTTTACAAACTATTTGGGCAACTACTGGAGCGACTATAATGGTTCAGATTCCGGCGGAGATGGAATTGGGGGTACCCCTTATAGCATAAACGGAGATAATGATAGTTTTCCGTTGATGCAACCTTTTGAGAATTACTTTAAGCTAGAAAGTCAACTACCAGTTGCTAACTTCACTTACTCCCCACAAAATCCGGTTGTTAACGACACCATAAGCTTCAACGCATCCTCTTCCTATGATTTAGACGGCTCTATAGTTAGCTATGAATGGGACTTTGGAGATGGTAACATTAAGACTACCACAGATGCAGTTATTACACATAGATACCCGTTGGAAGGTAATTACACGGTTAATTTGACTGTTACCGATAATAAGAACAGCACCAATTCCACATCAAGAACAGTAATTGTTACACAAACAGTAGACAACATATCGCCAACAATCAACTTTGTTTCTCCGACTCCGGCTAATAACTCTTATCAGAACGAGAGCCGGGTTTATGTCAATGTAACCGTGAGCGAGCCCCTCAGCTCTGCATGGCTTGGCTGGAATGGCACAAACAGGTCAATGAGTGGTTCGGGGACTAATTGGTTCTCTGTCAGGGAGGTAGGGGATGGAACTTATCATTACAGGGTGTGTGGGAATGATACGGCTAATAACTGGAACTGCACGCCTATCAGAACTCTTACTGTGGATACAGCGCCTCCCGTATTAACTAATCTATCCCTTGATCCTTTAATCCCTCAATCTAACCGCTCTTTCAATGTAAGTGTCGATGTTTTAGAATCTAATTTAGATTATATGAATGCCACTCTAACCTATCCTAATGAGAGCAGCCTAACCGTTGATGTATCCTCTGGTTTGGCAACTTTGTTTGCTCCAGAATATGGCGTATATGGCCTTGAGGTGACAGCGAGGGATCTGGCTGGGAATACCAACAACTCATCCATGGTCTTTGGAGCTGTGATTTTTATTCCTAACTCATCAGTCTCTGTTAGAAACCAGACCACCACCAAGATAACCTACAGTAGTCATGCGGTAATTAGTGGTACAGCAAATGAAAGTAATTGCACTGGTAGCTTGAACGCCACCATATCTCCGCTGCCTTTTGGTTATGGTTTAGTCAACATGAATCAGAGTACAGCGGGAGTAGATGCTGGCATTAAATACCTGAACATCTCCTCTGAACTGGACAATGTATCCAGAATCAGTTTAGAGCTATACTACACACAGGAAGAGATTGATGGACTTGATAAGAACGGTTTAGCAATATACTACTGGAATGGAAGCAAATGGATTAATTGCAGTAACTATGTAGGGGATAATATCCCGGACGGACCCTTCGTATTTGAAGCAGGCAACAATGTTACCCGGAATTACGCTTACGCAGTAGTCAATCATGCCAGTAACTATGGTTTGGGCGGATATTTAGACTCGGATGGGGATGGCATACCTGATGTAAACGATGCATGCCCCGATCAAGCCGAGAACTTCAACGGGTATCAGGACAGTGATGGTTGCCCTGATACACCACCTACATCTAGTGGTGGAGGACGGGGAGGAGGGGGAGGTGGATTATATATCCCACCTTCAACCTCAGAACCGTCAGAAGGAGCTACTCCTCCCACAACAACTAATGAAACTACAGGAGCTCTAGAAGGTATAGAAGGTGCTGAAGTCGAAGGCACGGGAAGTGTAGAAACTGGTGAAACTGGTATAACACCATCTCCGGCCATGAGGGGGACTCCGGTTCCTCCTCCATTAGAAATAATTGTGGTAGAAGAGGTTAAAAAAGAAGAAGGTTCCAAGGAAGTAGTAAACAAAACAGATCGTGTAAAGTTTGACTATGAGACTATAATCGAAAAGGTTGTTGTAGTATTTGACTATGGAAATGAGAGTGGCTACAGGGTCATTCATAAAGTAAACATTATCGAGTATAATGCTACTGGATCTATACTACGGACCATTCTGAATGTATCAAAAGATGTTGCTTATAGCACTAATAGCATGCTTTTGTCAGAAGATGTATTCATCATAGAGAGAGACCCCATAGTTGGTCTGGATATTGATGGTGAAAAAGAAGAGAAAGGAGAGCTTTATGTTACTACCGTAACTTCAGTAGGTGAAAATGAGTTCATGCAGGGTATTGAGATCACTCATAAAATTGTTCCACGAACAACTAAAGCAGGATTTACCCTACCACCCACCATGGCCATCATAGTTGTTGCTAGTATTCTCTCAGCAGCTGTAATCTACATATCATTGCGAAGAAGGGTGTACAGGCCAAAATAAATAATAATTTAATATCCTTTTTTATTTCTTTGTAAGTTTATAGACTCAGGATTCTAACATTTATTGATTAGTTTTAAGTAATAGAACTTTAGTAGCATTTTGATGAGTTCTGGAGATTCTTTTGCTAATAGAAGTTTAATAGAGAATTCTAATTTGAAAGAAAATGAATATAAGATTTTAGCATATCTTTCAGGTGTAAATGAAGCTACAACTTCTGAGATTGAAAGGGCCGTTGATCTGAGATATTCAGAAGCTAGTTCAGCCTTAAAAAGGCTTAAAGATTTAGATTTTGTTTTTGAATGGCAGCAAACAAAGAAGGGTAAAGGGAGGCCTGCCAAAAGCTATCAAATAAATATTTCTGAGGAGGATTTTGAGGCTCTTAGAGGTAAGTTAGAAAGTGAAAAATCCAAAAAAGCATCAAATGAAGAAGACGAAGAGTTAATTGAGTATCCGATATCAAAATATTTGAGAGCCAGGTTAGCTGGCATCGTAGGTGAGGAAGTAGCACTTGAGTATGTGATTGAGCACTTGGATAAAGAGGAGGGAGACAGACTAATAATTGCTGGTATTAAGAGTGAGGGCGTCAAGAGGAGTAGGCAAGGCATCGATGTCCGCATGTTTAGGCAGGAATCTGTTCTTGAATTCATATCAGATAAATTATGTGATTACTATATGGGATTGGGAAAAGAGGCTGTTACGTTTAAATCAAAGAAGGTCAGAGATTCATATGAAGAATATTCCTCAAGAACAAAAAAGGAAATCTCCAAGGAGATTATTGAAGTTATCGATGAGCTTAAGACTGAAAGAGGAAGGGAATTAGCTGAAAGAGAGGAAATGTTAGGTGAAATGGAGGAAGAAACGGAACCCGGGGATTATTATCTTAGTGTTTATGATGAAATTATCAAGACTTTGCCCAAGCTTAAGAAAAAAGATTTAGTCATATTCGCCGTTTTATTGAGCGCTTTAGAGGACATGAGACCAAATATCATTAAAGGATTAACAACTTTTTCAAGAGACGGAACGATAGTAGGCGAAGTCAGTGAAATGAGAAAAATTCTCGATGTTTTAACCAAATACGTAAACTCACGTTATGAAAATTTACTGACTCTGTCGAAGCTATACAGAGCTATTAGAGAATCAAATACAAAAATAGACTACGTGGTAGTTCAACTATCCAAGTATGAAGAAATCAAGAAAATAATTGTTATTGAAGCCAAGGCTAAAGGAAATAAGCTCACTAGGAATCAGAAAAGTTTTTTTGAGGCACTAAACAAAGAAAAAATTGAAAAAGTTGAATACAAGTTTTTGGAGGTTGAGCACAATATTTCACCAAAATATAATATTATATCTAAACGATATCCGTGAGAGCTAAAATTATGGGATTTGAGGGCTTACCAAGCTTATTCATACTCCTAAAGTAAGATTGGTACACATTTCTTCGTTCTATTATTGATTAGGTTATTCTTGCTAAGCTGCATTGACTTAGGGGCCGGTAAAGTCTCTAATCACACTTGTTAGCTAACAGGATTTATACATCCTTCTTCCTTAACTTCCTATACGCCCTTGCTAACTTATACAACGCTTTATCAAGTCTGGGAGAGAGCAGATAAAAATTCTTCTTGTCTACTCTAATGATTGACTCTAAAACACCTAATGCTTCAAGTCGTTTTATGGTTCTCCATGAACCTGTCTTACTTATTTCCAGTCTTTTTCTCAAAGAGGATATCTCCTCTGTACTTATGATGTTATCTGGCTTATTTCTGAACAAACCAAGGATTTCTTCAATGAATTTCTTCTCTTTCTCATTTACGGCTATTAACTCCGACAAAAGAACTCTCACATTTTTCTCATTGGATATTTTGGAATTTCGAATTCTCTTCACACCTAATTTGATTTTCTCAACTCTCTTTCCCATAATATTAGTTTTCAGTTATTTATTGGTTTCATTTTCCTGAAACTCCCTTTAAAATAGTCTATTTTGTATCAAAACATCCCTATCACGCATTAAAGTATTATAGAAAAAGTTAGTTTGAAGGCTGTTTCTGACTTTATTTTAGTTTGAAGGCTGTTTCAAACTCCCCTTCGTGGGAATATAACGGTGTTATAATAACGGTGTTATAATTTTTCTGAAAGCTTTTTAATATGTCCTTTGTAATTGTATTATGAGGGAGAGCAAAATGGAAGAACAGATTTTGGCACAACTTGAAAAGTTTGAAAGAGATACTGATTGGATTAATAGGCACTATGATGAGTTAAAGGAGAAGTATCCGTTTGAGTTTGTGGCGGTTCTAGATGAAGAAGTGATAGATCACAGTAAGAGTATAGAGGAATTAAGAGAAAGGTTAAAAACAGAATATCCGGGTGAGTATCAAAGGATTGTTGTAGAATACCTGACCCCTGAGGAAGTAGATCTGATTTTATGAGGATAGATGGTGTTTGGGGTAAATTTGAGGCTCCTTACGTGAGAGCCCTGTTCATCTCTCCCAAACTGGATATTAGAAAGAACATCAATTTCCTGATTGACTCTGGAGCAAGCAGAACATCAATACTTGATAATGATGCAGCACTCCTGGGAATAGATCACAACCTTCTAGAGAAGTATAAGGGAGGAACAACAGGGATAGGCGGCGTTGTAGATACCTACATCATAAGAGATGCCGTCTTAATGTTCAAAACCACAACAGGATTACACAGTGAAAAACTTGAGGTCTTCGTCATTAAACACACCCCAAGAGATAAGGGGGAGGAAGAAAGGATTAAAAGCATTCCCTCTCTCTTAGGCAGAGATCTCATTAACAGGTATTCTCTGATTTTGAATAGAAGAAAAGGCATTGTTACCATCACTGATGAAAATGAATAAATTTACAGGAGCTGATGTGAATTTGATTGTTTTAAATATCTTTTAAACTATATAATTATGGGGAGACAGCTAAGGAATACAACAGAAAAGAGGGTTAAGAGGATACATTCTATACTGAAGAGAGCACCTAAGAAAGGAATTTGGATGGATGAGCTAGCTAAAGAAGTAGGTGTTTCTAGAAGCCATTTAAACTACTATCTTTTTGGATCTAAAAAGGATGGGAAGGATTTTGGTGGTTATTTCAGAGATGGGGTTGAGATTATAAGGAGGGAGGGCAATAATAAGTATTTGAGGATTAAGAGGAAAATCCCTTAGGTGTGGATATTTTTTCCCAAAAGCCTTTAGTAGGAACTCTTAGTCTCTCTTTAAAACTCCTGATTTAAATTAACCTTTTTTGGTTCTTCAAATGTTTTATAACTAAATATAGCTGGCTATAAGTAGTTCATCGAATTTATCCTGTATGTTGGCATTCTTTTTACTTTCTTTTTTCCTGTAATCGTCATATCTCTTTTTTAGGTAAGAATTCTCAACTATATCTTTTGTTTTCTTTAGTTGTTCTAAGAAAACTCGTTCATTGTGTGATAAATACTTTTCAAAAGCAGTTTCCGCCCATTCCTTCCCTTCATCTTTTTCATTTAATCCAGTTATTATATCACCAAATAGTATTATTAATTTGCGTATAATTTCCTCACCAGTATCTGTAATTACATAACTTTTATCTCCTTTCTTGATTAATCCACTATCTCTCAGAATATTAACATGTCTTTGTAAAGCAGCTAAACTAGTATTATTTTCTTTCGCAATTTCAACCAGTGTCTTGTGGTTTAAGCATGTCTCTGTTAGAATCAATAATCTATATTCATTAGCTAAAATTTCAAATAATTTCACAAGTGAGTTGGTGGTATATCTTACTATTGCCATGTTAACAATTTGCTTAACATAAATATTAATTTTTCGTAGATTTTAATCTTTTCAATAAGCAAGCTCACATATAATCTAAATATTAATTAACGAGAAAAACAACTATAACCGTAAACTTTAAATATTAATTAACACTGAAGTTAACGAGGTAGTATATGAATGACGAGGATGGGGTTCAAGTCTAAATATATACTTGTGACTCATCTTTGAGTAATCAATTAACTGTATTTTCTATATAATGTAAAAGTATCTACTTCGGGAGTGGGGGTGATTTATTATGGGAGATAAATGTCCTCATACTAGGGGGTATGGGTATCGGCGATATGTTTACGCACCTAGAAAGGAGAACCAATCTTCTACCAATCAAAAGTTTCCTTATTGCCCTAGATGTGGAAAAGTGCTAAAAGGCGAGATATCCACAGAGGAAAAACTCCAAAGGAGTTTTGACAGGTTAATTTCTTACTGTTATGAGGAAGGTATTAATCCCAGTAAAAAATCCTGTGGTAAGATAAGAGATAGAATTAATGAGCTTAATGGAAGCAGTTTTAGTTCAGTTTCTCGACTAAAGACATATTACGTTACTCTTGTTAGCAAGTATCTACCGGAAATACCTGAGAATCTTATTATAAAGTCATTTAGGAAATCGTTTAAAAAATAAACTTTTTCACGCTCCTACAAAGATCACATCGTTTGTAGGAAGGTCTGTTGTTGAACATTTCCATTCCTCTTTTGTGGAATGGAAGGTGGTTGAACGATAGTAAAGCAATAGTTTTGGAGGTAGTAAGATGTTTGATTTGGAGTTACCAATTCAAATCCAGGTAGATGGAGAAATATACCGCACCAGAGCATATGTAGACCAGAAAATTATTGATATTATAAGAGATGCTGTTCCTTTCGAGAAATTGGGCGATTGTGTTTTTTGTGAAATTACGACAGAGAAAGGATTACCCATTGAGCTGTCTTCAACGCTTGCAGAAATGGTATTTAAGACGAATGAAGCCAATATTGTATTAGTTACTGATTCTTTCTGTGAATTTTGTTAGGTGGTGGATATGGAGAGTGATGACGTGAAAGAGTCGTACTTTAAAGTGGAGAGATTACCTGATACCTCTTTTGAGGAATACTGGGAGAATATACACATTCCGGAAGCTAAAAGGAGAATGTTGATTAATTCCGTAGAGATTTTTAAGGCAAAGAACTTGTCCCCAGTGATAGCAGGTTGTTTGAGAGTAGTGGTATTTTATGGGCCGCCAGGAACTGGGAAAACAACGAGTTCGAAGGGATATGCAAATTATCTGGCGAAGTTAATAAATAAGCCAACGATGCTTATCACTTTGCAATCTCAAGCTATCTTTGATGAGTATTTGGGTGAGACGTCAAAGAGAATTTCTGATGTATTTAAGGTTGTAAAGATGCAGTCCACCAAAAACTTCGTTGTCTTCCTCATAGACGAGATTGAGTCCATACTCATGAGTAGGAGGATGGTTGGAGCAGGAGACCCATCAGATGTGATGAGAGCTATTAACACCGTTCTCACCGAAATAGATGACCTGAAAAATGAGCACAATGTTTTGTTGTTAGCTACTACTAACCTACCAGAGATGTTAGATAACTCTTTTTTGGATAGAGCATTGTTGAAAATATATTTTGGGAATCCAAAACCGGAAGAAGCTCTAAAGATACTTCGAGAAACAATAAATCATCTCGAGAAAGAGATGGGAGTCAGAATTCTGGACAAATACAACTTACCCAAGCTGGCTAGCAGAGTAACCAGACGATATGAAGAAGGGCTTTCTGGGAGGGATGTTCGGTTTTTGGCTTTAAGAACTGTTATTGAGCATGGGAAAGTAATTTCAACTGATGATATGTTTCGAACTTCTCAAAAACTTAATGGAAAGAACCTGATGGTTTAAGGAGGTGTTGTATGTGGAAATTTTTGAGAAAAATTTTGTGGGTGTGCAGTTCGCAAGATTGGAGAATATAGAGACGGAGCTCAAGGAGATTGGTAATACCATTCTCGGTCTCGTCAAACCTGAGTTCAAGGACGAATTTTTACTCCATTGGGATGAGATTTTGGGCAAGCTACCAGAGATGCTCTACACTTCTACTATAAGTTCAATTGCTGTATTGCTGGATGGAGCTAAGATTAAACTGAACTTCCTTTATTCTGACGGCGAAGAAGACAAAGACGACATTTCTTCTTTAGTAGGTCTTCCATTGGAATCTGAAAAAGTGGATTTTGTCCTGATAGCTAGAGACCCTGATATGATTGAGCATCTGGAACTCGATTCTTTGGGTATAGAAATAGAGATTGAAGGAGAGGAGGAGGATGACGACTCGGACGAGACAGAAGAGTGAAGTAGTTGTGAATACCTTCAATAACTCAGTAAATTACACAGTCAGCTGTATATTTCAAGGGATTTTTGAAACTACCAAGGGAAGAGGGTTAAAACCGGATAAGATAGTGAATGACAGAAAAGTGATTGAAAATGGTTTTTTCACCTGGACATCTGAAAAATCCCTGAGGGAAATACACCTTGAAGTTTTTATTCCAGGAAGTGATAAGGCACTGGAGAGATGGGAAACAGTAATAGAGTATTCTTCTGACCCTAAAGAGGAAGTAAAGGAAGTTCCTGTTCAAAAAATAAGGGAATTATGTAAAACACTTAAAAAATTACCAGAAGGGACTGACTACCGAATTGTGGTATGTCTTGCTGACAATGCCAGCGATATTGAGGGCTGGGCATCCACCAATCTTAGAGACATGGACGAAGACTTCACTTCTGATGTAGATGGTTTTGGCTATGGGAACATATTCTCCAAAATCCGTTATAGAAAGGGCAAATGGTAAGAGATAAAGATCATCTTCAACGTAGCTGGGAAGCAAGATTTGAGACAATGATTGCTGTAAGCTTATTATTTATACTATTATCCACTGAACAGTATCTTCTTCTTTTCTTGACGATAGTAAATGCGTCTGTCATCTACTTTTTAGGTAACTATGTCGGAATCAGATGAAATAGAAGAGCTAAAGAAGCAGATAGAATTTCTGCAAAAGCAATTAGAAAAGCTGAGGGGAGAAGGATACAAGTTATCTAAGTCGGAGGTAGCTGGTGGATTTCTAGGTAAAGAGAACGGTGCTGTCATCTCCAGAATAGAAGAAGTGATTGGTGATGAGTGGTCAGAGAAAAAAGAAGTCTTTTATTGTGGAACTTGCGGTAGACCAGTATCTAATAATGTTGTCAGATGCGTCTTTTGTAAGGCCTTACTTCATTCAGAGTGCTCATATAATAAGGATAAAAAACTTCTGTGTGAAGACTGCCTCAAAAACTATCACGAAACCACTTATACTTTAGATGATGTTAAAATCCTGTATTGTATCTCCTTAGGCGTGAGTGATGTATCTTCTATAGCTCGGATTGTAAAGATCTATCCTCATGTAATTGAACAGAGATTAGGAGATTGGGTTGCTTTTGGTATTCTTATCCAGGAAGGTTTTTGGTTTGTGAGGAAGTATAGTCTCAGTTCTACTGGTGAAGAGATTTTGGAGGATTATCTGAAGATTTACTCTCAGAATCTCTCTATTATTGCTGATCGTGTTAGGGGGTTGGGGTGATTCTTATGGAGAAACTACGACAGATAGAGGATTTCAAGGATAAAACAGGGAAAATAAGTGCCCTTTATGATGACAGGAAGGGTAGTTCTTTACAGAAGGCTTATGAGTTATCTGTATTGACAGGAAATAAAGAAAGAGAAGAGAGAGTAGAAGGCTTAGTTAATAAGCTATTGATTTTAAAGCATCCTGGTTCTCCAGTGATTGAGATTCCTCCTGAGGAACCTAATTCTAATCCGATAATAATAGGAAGGGCTCTTGCAGGGGATGAAGAGAAACATGAAGTAGGAGTCTCCTTAGAAGATCTCACCAAACATGGGCTCATAACCGGTACAACGGGAAGCGGGAAGAGTAGGGTAGGAAACTTGATAGCTCATCAGTTGATAGAAGCTGAGGTTCCTGCACTTATTATAGATCCTCATGGAGGAGCCACTAACTTGATAAAGACGACTGATAAGAAGGTGAGAGCTTTTATTGTAGATGAAATACCTTTTAAGCTCAATATTTTTAACTCTACATCTGACCCAGAGTCTTTGTTCTCTGTTTTCAGCGAGATCTTGAGTTGGGAGTATGAAGGGACTGTTGGATTAACAGCTCAAATGAGTTACGTAGTTTATAAGGAGATCAAAAATTCTCTTGGTTACATTAATGGCACTCAGGAATTCATAAATAGGGTAAAGAACTGTAAACCTGGTATATTCCTTCCAGAGCTACCTAAAACCATTTCAGCCATTATCACTAGATTGAGAGCCATAAGTGATGGACGTTTGGGTAAAGTGTTTAATGGCAGCAATACCAATATTGCTGAGTTCTTCGAACATCCAACGATTTTAGATACTCGCTTTTTGAATAGCATGGAGAATAGGATTTTATCTAACCTCGTATTAACTTTGATTTTGGATAGAGCCAAATTTTTGGGGCCTACAAACAAATTAAGGTTGGTTATAGTCATTGATGAAGCCCAGCATTTAGCTTACCAGATCAAGAGACAAGTAACTTCAGAAGACAAGCCTGTGACCTCTAGAATTTCAGAAGAGTTCAGGAAATATGGGATTGGCCTAATCTGTATAACTCAGAGATTGGCAAATATTGATCAGAACATAATCAGTAACTCCCACACCTTAATTGGGTTAAGAACACTTTTCCAGGACGACAAAAAAGCTTTACAAAATTTTTTGAATTTAGACAAAGAATCCATGGAATATGTTGACGTTATGGAGGAGAGAACTGCTTTTGTTAGGGTTCCTCAATTTCCTACTGCTTTTTTAGTTAGAATACCTGAGTACTCTTTACCATCTGTTAGCATTCAAGAAGTCCGCCAATACATGAAAGACAATTTCCCTGATCTCTTTGAGGTGGAAGAGGATATCGAATTGACGGAAGTGGAAGAACAATTCTTGTTATCGGTTCATGAGGATCAGTTTCAGACTCTTACTCAGAGATATAAGCAGTTTGGAACTAAAAGTGGGTTGAAAACTAAGGAGAAGTTAGTGTCTAAAGGGTTTCTGAAGGAAGTTGATATTAACTTAGGCAGGAAGTATGGGAGAAGGAAATACTTGGAAATCACAGAAGAGGGTTACCAGTATCTTTCAAGACTTGGTATACAAAAGGTTGGGCCTAAAGAGAGTTTTGAGCATAAGCTATGGAAGAATTACATAGCAGATTATTATAAGAAAAGAGGATACAATTATAAGGTAGAGTACCCTGTTGGTGACAACTTCATTGATGTTGTAGTATCTAATGGAGAAAGAGTTGCCATCGAATTTTTCATGGATCATCGAACCACAAAAGATAATCTAAACAAATTTATAAAAAATGGTGATAACTTCTCCAGGATACTGTTTGTAGCCAGGAATAAAGAAGTAAAAGAGCGAATTGAGAAGATCTTGGAAGAATCAGAAGCAACAGAGAACATTTTACCGTTATTGCTAACTGATTTTTTGGAGTGACGTGTTTATGAGCTCGTATTTTCATTTTTCTCTTTGCAATAAGAGAGAGAAAGAAAGGAGAAAAAGTGATGAGGGGGTGGTTTAGGTGGAGTTTTGGGTATTGGTGGGGTTGGGGTTTTGTGTAGTTGTTGATATAGTGAGTGGGGAAGGGTTCCCGGTTATTAGTTTGCCGTTTTATGTTATTATGGTGGCACCGGCATGGTTTGGTGATTGTTTTTTGGATTGGTTGTGGTGGTCAGTGTTCGGTGGGAGTTTGTTGGTAGGTGGTTTAAAGTTTGTAGGGATGTTGCCAGTGGTTGTTCCCTACTATCCAAATTTTCCGTTTAGGACTCCAAGTTTGGAGGATGTTAGACGGTTCCTGGAAGAGGATGATACCAGCGGTTACACCTATATTCCAGGAGTGAGGACGTGTGAGTGGTTTGCTAAGAGGTTGAGGGGGAATGGTAGGAGAAGAGGGATCCCAATTCTCTACGTTACTCTTGAAAGAGAATTGGGTTCAGATCACGCCATAAACGCTGTTAGAACTGCTGATTATGGTCTTGTGTTTATTGAGCCCCAACAGGATCGTATCATGACTCGTGAAGAGGTCTATGATGCTTGGGGTTTTGTGAGGATTAGAGTGGGGGGTGGTTAGTATGGATAAAAGTAGGGTTGATGTTAAAGCTGTAGAAAGTTTTTATCAGTTTTTGGCGCATACGCGGTTTACTGAGGTCAGACTCTTACATGAGGAAAGAAAACCTAAAGTTTTCTTTGTTAAGTCTTCACAAGGTTTAGTGGAGATATGTAAGAGTTATAATGGGAAGTATAACCTGTATGCTGGTATCTCGGAGAGAAGAACTAATCAGCATCCAGGTAAAGCTGATGATGTTTGTTCTGTGAAGACTATTTGTTTGGATATTGACGCTGTTAAACCTAGGGAATATCCAGCGTCTGAGGAGGAGCTTAAGGAGGCAGAGAAAGTAGCAGATAAAATAATATCTGACTTCTCTAGAAAAGGGTTTGAAAAACCTGTGAAAGTTCTATCGGGGTCAGGCTATCAGTTGTTTTTTGCTATCCCAGCTATCCGGCTGGACGGATACAATCGGTATTGTGTTGAAGGTAAGATAAAGGAGTTCAACAGGAGAATTGCAAATAAATACCAGACTGATAAAGCCAAGATTGACCAGATCGGGAATCTTAGCAGAATTATAAGGATTTGGGGCTGCCTTAACGTGAAAGGCAGGAATTTAGCAGATAGACCTCATAGAGTCTGTTATCCGGTTACTGATCCGGTGAGGAGAGAGGATAAGAGATTATACAGGTACTTAGAGAAAGTGGAGCTTAGAGAGCCTAAAAAAGTTGAGAAACGCTCTAAAGTTCCAGAAAAGTTGCGAGTTCTGTTGGAAGGAGATGAGAAGCTCAAAGACCTCTACTTTGGGGTATGGGAGAAGTATGGTTATCCTTCTAGAAGTGAGGCTGAGCAAGCTCTTTGTGTTAAATTGGCTTTATACAATTTTTCAGAGGACGAAATAAGCTCAATTATGGAGTCATCCTTGATTGGTAAGTGGCAATCAGCTTCAGAATGCTATAAAGAAGTTACTTTGAGGAAAGCACTTGAATTTGCGGGAGGTTAAGAATGCAAGAAAATAATCTATGCTTAGAGGTATCCAAGGGATTGGGTGTAGATGTATACTGGTATTTTAAAAGAAATACCATTACCGTTGATATCCTGGAAGAGATAGATGGGAAAACATGGAATGAAGCTGCCAGCATGCTTAATGTCTCTATTCCTAGTTTATTTATTTTTCTTAGCCATTTAAAGAAAGCTGGGGTAATAAGGGAGGTAGAGATAAAATGATAATGAAACAGATCCTCATAAAGGCAGTGAAGGAAGTAGCGGAAGAGGAGAAGATTCCAGAAGAAAAAATTTGGGAATTAATTCCCAAAATAAAGAAAAGAAGTGAAATACTCCGCGGGCTAAAGCCACGCGGCTTCTTTAGTTCTTGTATTGGGTTAGGGTGGATTGATGGATTTTTGGTTGGTTTTGAACATAGTTCCTGGTTGTATCCAGGTCTATGTCTCCTACACTCCTGAAGAATTTTCCTCTGCTCCAAAAATTGCCTTTCGGATATCTTAATCTGAATTTGGGTTCTCTCTGGAAGAGTGCGCGAGAAGAAGCTCCTTTTAGCTTTCGGAAAGCTTCAGAAATACTTATGGTTGGTGGTATGGAGACCACAGCATGAATGTGTTCAGGCATTACACT
>CAZHOR010000029.1:0-16122 GCA_964534325.1 uncultured archaeon | reverse complement strand
CTGCCTACTCACATTTATTAAGGATGACAGATAGAAAGGTTTTTCAAAATTCTCTTTGAGATCTATGGACCCAGGTGTTACTAATCAATTAATTTATTATCAATTTAATTATGAAAGTTATCAATAAAGTAAATATAGAACTAAGGCCCATATTTTAACACTTTAAAAGGGACTTTCGCTATATTAGGGACTTCGAACAGTGATTTAGGTTTAATAGGTGCATAATGTGAGGCTGGATCTCCAGAAACTGTCCAAGTTGCAGGGTGTGGCCAGAGAAGGGGCCAGGAACGTTGCGGATAATTTAACCCAGATGCTGGATACAGATATTGATATGACCATAAATAGAGTAAACCTCATTAGCCTCCCGGAAGCTCCCAAGAACTTTTGTGACGAGGAGATGATAGGAGTATATCTCAACCTTGAGGGCATGCCCTCCGGATATCTCATATCCCTCTTTCCTAAGAGAAGCGCCAAAAAGGTATCTACCATCTTACTGGACGGAATTGAGGAGAACAACTCCCAAGATTTCACTGAAATGGATATGTCCACCATAAGTGAATTAGGGAACATTATTACCAGTTTGTTTATTGATGGGTGGGCGAATCTCCTGGAAAGCGAGATAAACATGTCCATACCCTACACAGTGAAAGATAACGGGTCAAGTGTGCTGACCTCACTTATCACAGAGGTCGCTAAAGACCACGACTACGCCTTCCTGTTCAACACTGTGATACATACACCCAACAACGACATAAGGTGTGAACTCTATCTGATACCGGAGCACAATTCACTAATCGAAGTCCTGGAGAAGATCTGATTAAATATAGAATAGGAACTCCTGGATAGCAAGAATCAGAGCGAAGGGCTTTTAATTTAGCGCAGATAATTGAAACTGTTTAAAACATTTAATATCAGGAAAACCCATCTCTTGCTTTCAGATAATCTGTTTCTGGATTTAGATGTGGTTTAACATAGTTTATATACCATGTTATTCAACTCTTTATGGGGTGGATTTATGGGTGAGAAATCGTTTTTAGGAGATGTTTATGATAAGTTCAATGTAGCTGCGGGTGTGTTAAAGCTCTCTGATCCCGATATTAAGCTCCTCACAACTCCGGATAAGGTATTATCGGCGAACGTCAAGTTAAAGAGGGATGATGGTGGTTTGGGTATATTTACGGCTTACAGGGTCCAGCACAATAATTTCAGGGGTCCATATAAGGGTGGGATAAGGTATTACCCCACACTGAGCTTTAAGGAGGCCATGTCGCTTGCCATGCTGATGAGCTATAAATGCGCTCTGGTGGACATCCCGTTCGGGGGTGGTAAGGGCGGAATTGAGCTGGACCCCAAATCTCTAAGTAAGCAGGAGCTGGAGAGGGTTAGCAGGGCGTATATCAGGGCTTTTGCTCATGATTTTGGACCGGATAGGGACGTGCCTGCCCCCGACGTTTACACCAACGAGATTATCATGGACTGGATGGAAGACGAGTACAGCCGGTTGTCAGGGCAGAATACCCATGCAGTCGTTACGGGCAAATCCATCGGGAACGGTGGGATACCGGGAAGAGATAATGCTACTGCCATGGGTGCATACTACGTCATAAAAAGGGTATTTAATAATAGACAACAGAAGGAGCCCTTAAAGGTAGCCATACAGGGTTTTGGTAATGCAGGGTATAACATGGCCAAGATTCTGGAAGATGACCCCGATTTCCTGGTGGTCGCTGTCAGCGACTCCAAAGGTGCAATATACAGCGAAGATGGTTTGAATGCGGACTCCATTATGGAGCAGAAGAGATCTGGTGGCTTGCTCGCAGGTATGTACTGCTCTCAGATGGTCTGTCAGGCAGAAGAGCACGCCCACCTCTCTCCTCAAGACCTGCTGGAGCTGGATGTTGACTTGTTGATCCCTGCTGCCATAGAAGGCCAGATCAACGAGAACAATGCATCCAAGATCGAGGCGAAAGTGGTTGCAGAGGTCGCCAATGGAGCCATAACCTTTGAAGCTGATCAGATATTGAATGAAACGGCTTTTGTAGTACCTGATATCCTCATCAACGCTGGAGGAGTAACTGTTAGCTATTTTGAATGGTATCAAAACATTCACAATGAGCAATGGGGTAGAGAAACGGTCTATACCCAATTGAAAGACAAAATGGAGGTGGCATATGACATTGTTTATAGTTCCAGCCAGGAATTGGATGTCAGCATGAGGACAGCGGCGTTCATGGTGGCTATAAGCCGTATTCTGGGATATAAAGATGACAAGCTGTGGCCTTACTGAATATCGAACTTAAAAGTTGATGGTTGAACATTGATAGGGTTCTTCACATTCTAAATTATAATTAATTAATAAATTCAATTAAGACCAAATATTTTATAAAGTAGCAAACAAATAGTATATGGATAACTAAAAGGAGGTAGATTTATGAAGATAAGTAATGATACTTATGCCAGTTTACAGTTCATTATTAGCTGGAAGAGCAACCATGCCAATCATACCGAAGTCTATCACGGTGGAAAGGTGAATTTATGGCGGGATATACTTCCGCAAGAGGTTAAGAAGGATCTGCAAGGAAAAGAGCCCGGAGACGTTACTCACACTCACTTCACCGCCGAGAATTTCCGGCCCTATGACCCCCAAAAGGTAATGGAGATAGGCCACAACCATTTCAACGGAAAGAAACTCGGGATGGAAACTCTGGAGCCCCAAGCAGGTAGATACTACCCCATGGGCGTTCTCAAGCTCCCCGGAATTTTCCCTGATGACTTGAGACCCTTTAGATGCGTAGAGATCGACCCCAACAACATCAAAGCCGATTTCAATCACCCATTCGCCGGAAAGGACTTTGAGCTGAAGACAGAGGTCCTGGATGTTAAGCAGAAGAAGCGAGAGGTAGGAGGGTCATGCAATTCGTGGCTGGAGACCATAACTGAGGGGCCAGGAATGCAGGCCAGATGGGATGGAGTAGCAACGGATTTCTTTACCGAAGACGCATTTACCCGTGAAGACGAGCAGGACGACTCTCAATTCTACCAAAAGCCCCGAATGACCACCCACTTGGATGATAAGGCTCTGGAAAACGTCAGAGGATTATACGGTAAACTCCTGGAGCCGGGGATGGATGTGCTGGACCTCATGAGCGGGTGGAAATCTCATATCCCAGATATCAACCTTAATTCGCTTACAGGACTGGCACTGAATGAGGAAGAGATGAAGAATAATCCTCAACTAACGGATTACGTTCTCCACGACATAAACCGCAACCCTCGCCTGCCTTTTGAGGACAACTCATTTGACGCCATCGTATGCACTTCCTCAGTGGAATACGTCACCAGACCTCTGGAGCTGTTCAAGGAGTGTGCCAGAGTATTGAGGCCCAATGGAGTGTTCATAAACGTCTTCTCCAACAGATGGTTCCCGCCCAAAGTTGTCAAGATATGGACAGAGTTACAGGATTTCGAACGAATGGGTCTTGTTCTGGAGTACTATCTCAGAACAGGGGAATTTGATGACCTGGAGACCTATTCCGTCAGGGGGTATCCCAGACCGTTTGACGACTCTTATTTCCCTCAAGTTACTCTATCCGACCCCATATACGCTGTATGGGGAAGAGCGAAGTAACATAAGTGATAAATACCAATAAAATCAACAAAGGAGAAGGGGGATAAAATTGGTGGAGTGGTCGGAAAGGGATGGGGCATTGAGCTCTGAAGATTTGACCTACTGCAGGTTCTGTGCTGGGCTTTGAGATAACAGGCGATTATCACGATTATAAAAAGTCTAAGACGAATACTCCTCACAGGGTGCAGATAGTCGCCCAAAAAGTGTAGGTTAGCGGGTTATTCGATTAATAAGGGTTAATAGAAATCAGTAAAAAATGGAGGGGTTGGTTTGATAGTTAAGATTCCCAGATTAGAGAGAGAAGAATATGATGAGCTGATAAAAGAGCAGTACGTGAGCCGGGTTATTTTCAAGGGAGATAAGTATCCTTACGTAGCTCCATTCATCTATGTCTTCGACGGCCATTATATTTACTTTCTTTCTACTAACTACGGAAAGAAAATAGATTATTTCAGGGATAACCCTCGTGTAGCGGTAGAGATAGAGCGGTACACTGAGAACCTATCCGAGTATAAATTCGTGGTCCTCTTTGGGAGGCTGGAAGAAATTGGAGATACGGAAAAAAAGAAGGAAGTGAGGAACAGGTTTGTGGGCCTCATCAGGAATAAAAACCTCTCACAGAATATCATGAAGGCTCTGGGCCATTCCCCTGAGGAGCCACCGGAGTCAATAGTCGAGGAAGAGAGAAACCTGGTGTGGAAGCTGGTGAATGTGGAAGATATTATGGGATTCAAGAGTGAGTGACATGAAAGTGCTGTTAACAGGAGCTACAGGCTATATAGGTAGAAGATTGAAGCTGAAACTGCTGGAAAATGACGACGTTCAGTTGAGGCTCTTTGTCCGCAACAAAAAGAAGATTAGCCCCAGCACAAGAGAAAGAGTGGAGATAGTGGAGGGAGACACCTTCAATAAAGAGGCGCTTGAAAAGGCTGCGGAGGGTGTTGATGTAGCCTACTACCTCATCCACTCTCTGGGAGCGGGAAAGGACTTCGCCGACCTCGACAGGCAGAGTGCGGAGAATTTCCGGGATGCGTGCATAAAAGCAGGGGTTAAGCGAATGATCTATCTGGGGGGATTGGGAATTAAAGAGAGTGCCAGCGAGCACCTCCGGAGTAGGATCGAGACAGGAGAGGTTTTGAGCGCTCATCCGGATAAGATCCAGACCATATGGTTCAGGGCAGGGGTCATCATAGGCTCGGGAGGAGCCAGTTTCGAGATAATCCGGAACCTGGTCCAGAAGCTTCCCGTGATGCTTCTGCCTACATGGGTCCGCACCAAATCCCAGGCAATAGCCGTAGATGACGTGATAAAGTATCTGGATGAAGCCAAAGCCCTCCAAATTGAAGGGGATTTGATAGTGGACATCGGCTCGGAAAAATTGAGCTTTAAGGAGATGCTGATGAAAACTGCTGGGGTCATGGGCCTAAAGAGGACCTTGATCCCCATTCCAGTGCTATCACCCAGACTATCCTCCTACTGGCTAATCCTCTTCACCCCTGTCTCTTACAAAATAGCCCGGTCGCTGGTGGATGGATTGAAGTCGGAGACTGTCGTGCAGAATGATAACGCCAAATACTTCAGTTTTACACCCATGTCATTTGAAGAGAGTATCAGTAGAGCGGTGGATGAGATAGAGAGGAACCAGGTTATCAGCAGGTGGTGTGACAGCAGCGCCAAGCGGACCTGTGATATAAAGGACGATAATGTGTCTCAGGCAATATATAGGGATAGGAGGGCTTACAGTTTCGGTGATCTGCCACCTGAAAAAGTGTTCGCGGCAGTGAAATCTATTGGAGGGAAAAATGGTTGGTTCACTTACGACATTTTCTGGAGGATTGGAGGAGTTATTGACAAGCTTTTAGGTGGTTACGGTCTTAATAGAGGGAGGAGAGATGAACAGGATTTGAGGGTGGGGGATAGCCTTGACTTCTGGAAGGTAGCGGACATTGTTCCCAACAGGAGGCTGCTTCTGCGTTCCCAGTTGAGCTCTCCAGGAAAATCCTGGCTGGAATTCACTATCGATGGTGATCTTCTGGTCCAGACAGCTTATTTCTACCCCAAAGGAGTCCTGGGGAGGATTTACTGGTGGGTGCTAAAACCATTCCACTATCTCACCTTCAGGAACCTTGCCAGCAGCATCATCGGAAGGGCAAAAGTATTGACCGATTGAGAGAAATGAAGATAGGATATCCCACCATAAACAGAAGTATCGAATGCCGAGGGAATAAGACTTTCCGACTCAAATCGTATTCAGAGGAACGATTGACAAGAACGGTGGACAATAATCTTCATTGCCTTAAAGAGATGCTCCAGTTCAACCTGGAACACAACATACTATTCTTCAGAATAACTTCAGACCTGATACCCTTTGCTTCTCATCCTGTATGCAAATTCAACTGGCAGGACCATTTTAAGGAGGAGTTCAAACATATAGGGGACTTCATAAGAAAACACGATATGAGGTTATCCATGCACCCGGACCAGTTCATTCTGATCAATTCCCCTGATAAGGGGGTGCTGGAGAGGAGCATAAAAGAACTGGATTACCACCAGCAAGTGCTGGATCTAATGGGTCTGGATAACGCTGCAAAGATCCAGATACATGTGGGTGGAGTTTACAATGACAAGAATAAGAGCATGGAACGATTCAAGGAAAGATACCATGATCTGGATAAAGTTAAGGAGAGACTGATTATTGAGAACGATGATCGTAATTATTCTCTGAAAGACTGTATAGATATCCACTCAAAGACCGGTATTCCCCTATTGTTCGATGTATTTCATCACGGACTCAACAACAATGGAGAAACCATAAAGGAGTGCTTTGATATGTTCTCAGGGACCTGGAAGAATAGGGATGGACTACCAATGGTTGATTATAGCTCTCAGCAGAGCGGAAAACGACAGGGAAAACACTCTGAGTCCATTGACCCGGAAGATTTTGGTCGATTTCTGGAAGAGTCCAGACCTTTTGATTTTGATATAATGCTGGAGATCAAAGATAAAGAGAAAAGTGCCTTGAAAGCCTTAGAGATCGCTTCCGGAGATGAACGCCTGATACAGAGGTGAATCCCAGAGATGGTGGAGCGGGAAAGGATCAGAAAATTGAATAACGAACAGATAAAGGATAGAGAATACGTCCTCTACTGGATGCAGGCCTCTCAGAGAGTGTTATACAATCATGCGTTAGAGTATGCTATAGAAAAGGCCAAAAGATTGAACAGACCTCTCATGGTCTATTTTGGACTTACTGGCGATTTTCCGGAAGCGAACGAAAGGCACTACCACTTCCTGCTGGAGGGGTTAAAGGAGACTGAAAAAGCTCTTGCCGACCGGCACATAAAGCTGGTGGTCAGATACAACCCTCCTGAGCATGGTGTGATCGATTTATCTCGTGACGCATCCTTTATAGTGGTGGATAGGGGTTATCTCAAATTCCAGAGGCAGTGGAGAGACTACGTTGCCGCTAAAGTCGGTTGCCCTCTCGTGGAAGTTGAGAGCGATGCTGTTGTCCCGGTGGAGACCGCATCACCCAAAGAAGAGTACTCCGCAGCCACCTTCAGGCCAAAGATCAATAAAAAGCTGGAACAATTCCTTGTTACCCTAAAGGAAAGTGAACCCTCAAGGAGTTCCACCGAAATGGAGCAGGACTCCATAGACATCTCCAAAACCTCTAAGGTAATCGATCAGCTCGATGTGGATAATAGCGTGAAAAAGACGGACCACTTTCAGGGTGGCACTCCCACGGCAAAGAGACTTCTTGACCGATTTATACTCACAAAACTGGATGATTTCCCCGAACGGAGAAATGAACCATCAGAGGACTACACGTCGCATATGAGTCCCTACCTGCATTTCGGGCAGATATCCCCATTATGTATCGCCTTAAAGGTCTGGGAGACTGACAGTCCGGGAAGAGATGCTTATCTGGAGGAATTGATCGTGAGGAGAGAGCTCAGCTTGAATTATGTTCTCTACAACCAGAACTATTATTCCCTGAAAGGTCTACCAGAGTGGGCTGTGAAAACCCTCAAAGAACATCAGGGAGATAAAAGAGAATACAACTATTCAATGGAAGAGTTTGAGGATGGAAGAACTCATGATCCCTACTGGAATGCCGCCCAGAAAGAAATGATGATAACTGGAAAGATGCAGGGCTACATGCGGATGTACTGGGGAAAAAAGATACTTGAGTGGACTGAAAAGCCAGATACCGCTTTCAAGATAACTTTACACCTCAACAATAAGTATGAACTGGATGGGAGGGACCCCAACAGTTATACGGGGGTTGCCTGGTGCTTTGGCAAACACGACAGACCCTGGAAGGAGAGGAATATATTGGGGAAGGTGAGGTATATGAGTGCCAGAGGTCTGGAGAGAAAGTTCCATATGGACAAATACTTGGATAAAGTGGATAAATTAAGTTAACTAAAAAAATACTGTTTTTGAGACTTTAGAGCCTGTTTTTGCCTAAATACGGCTCAGCCCTATTTCCGCTCTCCAGTTTCTCTACTTCTTTCCTCAGTATCTCGTAGTGCTCTCTTTCAATATAGGATAGGTAGGATACCAGTTTCTTGTTGGAGCCCTTTAATTCATGAGCCATTTTTCTGTAGAATTCTTCGGCCATCTTCTCGTCCTTCATGGCTCTCTTCAGCAAAGTGGATACATCATCAATCTTATCTACATTCAATTCCTGGTTCGGTATTGATATTTCGGGGTTGGGCTCTTTTCCCGGATAAAAACCACTAAATATGTCTCTCAAAATATTTTCATGCTCCATTTCCTGTTTTTTCAGTCTGCTAAGTGTTTTTCTCAGGTCAAAGAGAATTTCAAGCTTACTGAGAGTCTCGTAGTTGTTCTGAACATTGATTTCAAGTTTTATGGCTAGACTGAGTAAGTTAAATAGGTCTAATTCCTGGTTCTCTACCAGTTCTATCACCTTGTTTAAGCTCTCAATTCTATACATTTAATTACATTATCTAAATAGAAATATAAATTTTTAACGTATAACCAGCTGATAGAATTATGTTAATCTCCAGTAAAAATCAGTAATAAATCTGGTTTTGAACATTCAATATTCAGTAAAAACCACAATGAATAAAATGAGGAATTGGAAACAACTATATCCAAGTTGTGTCTGTAATCACGTTGAGCGTTAATCTTTGAGGGTTTTTAATGACTGTAGAGCTGGACAAGGTGCAAAAGTTCATCACCAGGACTAAAGAGGGTCTTAAGAGCTATAAAGCTTCAGGGGACCTTAGGGTAGAAATTGAGAAGGTAATTAAAGAGCTTGAAGGTCATGATTTGAAGGTAAATAATCCAGTTCCTACAGTGCTGCCGGTTTGCAGGTATTTAGAAGAAGCGTATAGATATAGTGCCCCAAGAGGTCCTGTAGCGTCTATTGTAGGTAGTTTAAAACAAATAATGCCTGATCTGACCTGGCAGCACGGATATAATGATCCCGAGATGCGGGGGGAGCTTGCATCAAATTTTGGTGTTGCGGATGTCATAGGTCCTTATGGTCTCGTTTTCAGCTCCAGATTCAAGTTGGGAGTGGTCCTGCTTGGTCCTCAGACCTGGTACCCGCCACACGCTCATCCCTCGATTGAACTCTACTACATCCTCTCAGGAGAAGCCGAGTGGCACACTGGAGATAATAGATCAATAGAAAGTGCTGGCTCCATGATATTCCACCATAGTAACCAGCCGCACGCCATGCTCACAGGGAAAACTCCTTTCCTGGCCGTATACACATGGAGGGGAGATATTCGAACAGGAAGCAAATTCCTGTAAAATATTCAATGACCAACTCCAGAACAACTTAACGATTCAAGTTTTTATATTAATTATATTAAACAAAACAGAGAATAAACCCATCAGAGGAATTTTTGAAGCTCTTACAATAAAATGGGACCCAAGATAGTCTTTAGGGTAATTGGAGGGGTGTTGGGTGGTTGGATGGAGTTAGAAAATTAATCTATCTTGGGTTATCAACATTGAAATGTATTCAAAGATAAAAAATATTTTACGTGGTAATTTGTAGCAAACTACAAAATGCCTTCTGAGTGGAACCATAATTACTAGTGTACTTCCTGACCCTCTACCCTCCTTCCGCCAGCAGTATTCCAGTTTACACTAGTAGACACATTAAAGCTGTTGACAGAGGGAAATACCCATTCTGATGGTCGAACTTTGTGAAGCAAAGCCTGGCATCCTGGATACATTATTCATAATATATAAATCTCAATCCATAAGAAAAAAAGCTGGTCCAGTGAAAATTTGTTTGATAACTTAAAATGGAGTAGAGTTAGCCGAACCTCCATTGGATTAGGTATAGGACTATATGACGCAATAAATCTTATGTTGAGTAGCGGTATCTGAACTAAACCTAATTCTGTGCTGGTGATCCTTGGGATTATTATTTAGAAGGTGGTTAATAATTTATATAAGTCTACTTTAAAAATTTAAAATGGGAAAAGCTAAATAGGGTCTAGCGTGGATTCTTTATATATAAGGTGAGCACCATGAATGAGTGTGAGTACTGTGGTAAGAGATTCTCCAGGGAGAAATCGCTAAAATCCCATAAAAAATGGTGTGTCCTGAAAAAGGCAATTCTCCCCACCTAGTAGATACTCATTTAATTAACGGTAACATGATATTGATATTGAGTGTCTTTTGGGATTTTGTGTTATCTCTTTAATGGATCTGGTGAACATCTGCTGGAGAAAAACAAGTTCTCTGATTCCATTATGATTGGTTATTTCTATGCTTGTTTCTCTTAAAAGGGCTTTACTGGAACTCTCTTAACTCAACATTTTATGATTATTAAGGCTACCCCTCTTTCTGGAAGTCATGTCAGGCGTAAAACTCGAACTACGGACGCCGGGGGTGGGATTTGAACCCACGCGGGCGCATGCCCATTGGTTGTCTGCGCAGGCTGTTGGCCTTACCTGGCTTAGCAGACCAACGCCTTGCCGGACTCGGCTACCCCGGCAATGGATGATTCGGCACACATGTGCTGTTGTTAATTAGTTTATTACCTCCAGCACTTTAAAAATTTTTGTCATCAAGGGCCGTGATGGCCATCCAGTATATCTTTCATTCTTATCATTCTTATCAATCTCATTACCCCCCGGACCCCAGACCAAAAACTAAAAATATCTATGAAGTGCTAAGTATGACTACATTACAATTTCTTGAAGCCCGGGTAGCTCAGTGGGAGAGCGTTCGGCTGAAGACCGAACAGTCGCCGGTTCAAATCCGGCTCCGGGCACCTATCTTTTTGTTTAAAGCCCGATACTGCTCTTGATCTGGAAAAAGGTCTTACCGCTAACGTGATTAGCAGTTGTTTTTCTGTTTTTCACTTGGTTTTTCTAAATTCATTAATACTGGGTAAAGCTACGTGGCTATGAGGGGAACGTATGTCAGAGAATAGGGGAAGGGTTGAAGGTGATGTGGCCATAGTCACCGGCTCCACGTACGGTATTGGTGAATCCATTGCCAAAGTTCTGGCTTCAGAAGGAGCTATTTCTATTATCACTGGAAGAAGTAAGGATTTGGGGAACGAGGTGGCGAAGGAGATAGTCGAGAGTGGTGGTAGAGCTGATTACTATCCACTGGATGTCACTGACGAAGACATGATCACGGATGTTTTCAAGAAGGTGTATGATAGATACGGAAAGATTGACATTTTGGTTAATAATGCTGGCATCACAGGTCCGAATAAGCCTACTCATCAGTATTCTAAGGAGGAGTGGGATTGGACTTTCGCTGTCAATGTGACGGGAGCGGCTATGTGTAATAAGGCTGTAATCCCTTACATGAAGGAACAGAGAAAAGGGAATATAATCTATATGTCCTCCATCTACGGGATAGTTGGTGCACCAGACGTACCTGCTTACCACGCTACTAAAGCCGCAAACAGGAATATGGCCAAGATAGACGCCCTACTATATGCTCAGGACGGGATTAGAGTGAATTCGGTCCACCCGGGTTTTATATGGACTCCCATGGTTAAAAAGTTTCTGGAACAGCTCTCTGAAAATACTGGGGAGAGTGTTGAGGAGCTGAGGGCAGAGCTGGACTCCAGGCACCCTATTGGTCGTGTAGGCGAACCGGAAGACATTGCCTATGGTGTCCTGTACCTGGTCTCAGATGAAGCCAAATTCGTCACTGGCTCCGAGCTGGTAATAGATGGAGGATACACTTCCAGGTAAAACGGATAGTGTTATACCTTCACATTTTTATTGTCGTAAGTATTGTTGTAACTGAAGGGGAAGATCAAATGCCGCATGGGGATTAGCTATTGTATTAAGTTTTAGAGAAGTGTGATGGGGCTATAATCCCAAATAAAAATCGACTTAATTCATAAGTTATAAATATAGTTAATGATGAAATGTTAACAACCCATAAAAAAATAGTCTCAATTACTGGTTTCGGCAATTGGATAGAGGGTAGATCGAAAGAAAATAAGTAGGGCAGGTAATGATAAATGGATAAACCGGGTTTTTTACGGCGGGAGGTGTAAAATGGCCAAGAAGAATATCAAAGTATTGATTGTGGATGATGAGCCTGCAATGCGGGAGGTAATGAGAGTCATTCTTAACAACTTCAATGTCATGGAGGCTTCGAACGGTTATGAGGCAATAAAGATCTGTGAGGAGTTCAAACCCGATCTGGTTTTGATGGATATCATGATGCCCCGGATGGACGGTATTGAAGCTACCCAGAAGATCCTGGAGAGATATCCGGACACCAAGATAGTGGCAGTTACAGCCTATAAGACCCATAAGGGAGAGGCCATGCTTGAAGCTGGTGCGGTAGATATACTTGAAAAGCCTTTCCGCAGAAAGCAGCTTGAGGAGCTGGTATATAATACCGTGGGGGTAGTGGGGAAGAAATAGCTCCCGGTCGTTCGGCAGAAGTAGTAAGGTTTCGGACTTCAAGGGTTACTCATATTAAATTAAATACCTATCCGTTCTTTTAGGTTTCTTGCTCAGTGTATCGTGGCCTTTCCGTGGTTTATTGAATTTCGTATTTTTACAGTTACCATTTTTCAAATGATGTTCATGGGAGAGGACAAAAATATATATAGTTACACTATAAAACCTTAACAGGGGAGGTAAAGGAATTCAGGGCAAGGGTTGGCAGGCGTGAATATTCTTGAAAATTGTCTTTATCATCCCTGGAAACAACCTCCCCATACATCTCATATTTTTTCAATTTAATAAGCCTTTCGATTTTCTTTTTTTTGGGTGTGGGCTTTTATATTCCGTCCGTCATCCTATCGGAGTCTTTGGTGGTCAAAATCAGTTTTATTTTTTCTTCTACCATAAAACCATCTATTACTTATAAAATTAAACGAAGATTAAATGTTTTATGTATTTTCAATTAAAATCGATAATCTTTTAAGAGAAAATAATTATTATTGATTATGGTCGGACTTTTTGAACTCGATGATAAGGATAAAATTATCCTTGAGATTCTGGAAAAATCTCCTGAGATCTCTCAAAACGAGATAGCTAAACAAATAGGCCTCTCCCAACCCTCTGTGGGTGCCAGGATCAAGAAGATGAAGAAGATGGGTATAATCAATTACACCTACGGGGTAAATATCAAGGAACCAGGATTGTATATCATCAAGGTGGACATTAAGTGCAGACAACCGAGAGAACTGCTGAAGCTCTTTGACGGATGCCCCTTCTTTCTCAACGGTTTCATAGTTGCAGGCAACAGGAACCTGACCATGATGTTCATTGGTGAAGACCTGTCCACACTGGAGGCGATTGTTGACCAGCACGTCAGACCCAGTCCCGATGTGCATGACATTGACGTGGGGATAATGGTTAGAGCAGAGAGAGATACCGTGGTTCCCATGAAGATCCACGTAGAGCATGCCGATAAACCGTCATGCAACTTTACCTGCGGCCAATGCGACTACTGGAGCAGTGAAGTATGTCTCGGTTGCCCGGTAACAGGCCATTACAGAGGAAAGATATGGAAGTAGCTGAACATCTTTTGTCTCCCCAATTTGTCTCCGCTATTATTCCGGAGTTCTTGTCGATGGGATTCGCTCCGAACACTGTGAAATAATTTCAGAGGTGCGGAAAAACGTTTTTCAGAGGTAGAGAAGCCAAAGTAGCTACAGAGTAGAGATAAGAGCCTCAAAAACCAAGACGCCTCAAATACCATTTGATTGAGAAATGATAAGCAGTAATATGATAATAGGAAAGTTTAGGTTGGGGTTCAAAATCCCTGAACTCGTGATTACCTTCTTTTCTTCATTACTTCTTCCAGTTTTCCTTTGAGAGGTTCTTCTTGAGTATATGAGCATCTCAAGAAATGATCAACAGCTGTTGCAATGGCGTCCTTGGTGGCTTTCTCCCCAGTTTTCCTCTTCAGCTCGTTAAGCATTTCCTCGCTCAAAACTGTTTGGGCATGAACAATTTCAGCCATTTTCAATCACCGTATGATAATTATAGGGTGGAGTACTTAAAACTCTGTGTTTCCAAAATGATGTGACATTGATAATTGATCGCCAGTGATAACAGAGGAAATCGACAAAAATCGGGTCTCAAGCTCAATAATTTGCTCAATTGGTTTGCAGAGGATTATCGTCCTCTACAGCGGTTGACTCCTCTAATTCACGGATTTCTGCACTCGGTTTCCTATCCCTGAACACATATTTCTTTAACTCAACTATGGCCGGACAATAACCAGGGCAAGTTCCCTGCGTCAACTGCTTGAGGTGATAACAGGGCTCAAAATTAGAGCAGTTGATTATTTTGATACGCTTATTTACGGTATCTACTCGAGCTATGGCTTCAATATTTTTCATGACGACTGAAAAATATCTAATTTCTTCCCGCATATCATTATTACCACTCCTTTTTTTATTAACTTTGCTTAACCGCGAGTTTTCTTTCCAGTCTGTCATTTAAAAAACTCCTTTGGGATTATTATCATAATTTAGGGACCTTATGTTATAAGGGTTTTCAATTAACTCACAATCATGGGAGTTGGGTTGGTTGTTAAGCGTGTGGCTGGAGTGAAATCCGTTGTCACAACCAAAAGTTATCATAGATTTCAGTTGGAGAGATTCTGTATCAATCTTTTTTTCTCTGTCTTCTCTTTTGAACTCTCTTATTCAGAGCTCTTTATCGATATATCTGGATTCTGTTAATCTCTTTGTTTTGATGTTGCTTTCCCTGGTCCCTGAATGTCTTCAGTTGTTTTGTCGGTTGGTTTTGTGAGATGGTTGGCCTATGTGCAATTGATTTAAGGTCATTTTAGGGATCTGGTGTTTGAGGTGCACCCCCTAAAAGTGGATAAGTAGTTAAGCTTACAAAGAAGCGTACAAAAGCTCTGCTAATTAGAAGTGGGGATAAAATGTTTAGTTGTAGTTATCCTCTTTGACACATTTTCATACTAAGTAAGCTGATGATCATATCCACTAAAAATAAAGATCGATAAAATTGGCAAGCACTTTGGTTTACACCCTCTAAACCTGGAAAACATTCTTGAAACTGAGCGAAGACCAAAGATAGAGGATTTTGACGACTATATTTACTTCCCATATAAGTTTCAATTTCTCGCACTTCTTGCGTAGTAGCACTCCTTCAAATCTGTTGCAAAATGATTGATTAGGCATTCTTTTTTGAATTGAGCTGCTACGGTAACTGAATATTTTGTAATTAAAAAATTAAGTGACGTGTTCGTTTTGTTTGTGTTGTTTTGTTTCCAGTGTGTCTGCGAACCAGATTGTGGGTTGTGGGAATGCGATTTCAATGTCGTTCTCTTCTAGGGTCTTCTTTACTGGATTATGGTACGGCACTATTTATTAATGTTTTAAAATTATTAACGAGATTAACGTCTATTGTTCACACTGCCTGCGTAGTCATTCATAACCTGAAAAAGACTATTCGCCTCAAAAATCCACAAATCCCATAAATAAACCCATAAAAAACCAGTAACATAGTTACCTCAGTAACATACTTACCGACTCAAGGATAAAAAAATGAATGTATTGTAGCTTATTGTTTATGAGCTAGCTTGATTTCCTCAACTTTGAAGGTCTTTCTGCCAGAGTGCATGGCAATATCTACGGCCTTTCTGGCCACTTCTCCATTGTATTCTTCAAGTACGTCAACCATTTTTTTGCTGGCAGCTTCACTCACTCGAAGTGCTCCAGCGTTTCTTATCAACCTATCAATAGGTGCTGTTGGTATTCCAGCCATTTACAATCACCTCCTAATATATCTAACTTAGTTATTTAAAATATATATAATTATTGACCAAAAAACGGTTTGAGCAGCCCCTAACCAGCCTGGGATTCGTTAATTAATTGATACTGGAAATCACGGTTTACAATAAAAAAATGCCAATTAAAAAAATGCCAACTAAGGAAAAGTTGAATTGTGATTATACATTATTACGATTGTAGGTATTTCATGATTGAGCTGATAATGGAGCGAGCCAATAGGTAGATGAAGATT
>CAZHOR010000028.1:0-16728 GCA_964534325.1 uncultured archaeon | reverse complement strand
TCGGCTCGGCAATGGATACGTGCTTACCGCACTGCTGGGCAAGCTTTATAACGAAGGAGTCCAGCTTTCCGGGATCATCGAAAACTACGTTGGTCTCGATGTTGGAGAATTCCCGGTGATAAACAAAGATGGGGAGGTCATAGCCGTTGCAGGAAATGTCCTCCAGCATCTTATCGTTCATCAGGGGGGTGATCCTCTCCAAATTGATATAATCACGATTAATGTAATAAATTATCTTGTAATAGGATCTGGTCTCAAGAGGAATACCGATATCCTTGATCAAATAATCTATACTGTCCTTCAGGATCTCTTCTTTTACAGTATCCTCTTTAACCTCTCTACCCTCTAAAACATCTTTAACGTTCTCTTTTAGTGTTTCCACAACTTCCCACTCGTAATCGGTCAGCTCCGGTTCCACTACAACGTATTTATGCTCGTTTTCATCATCGTTATAGATAATGTATATCTTATTATATGGCTCATGAAGCCAGTATTCCTGAACTACCTCCCAGCCTTCCGGAGGAGTGTATTCGATGAGTGGACCATGAAATTCGGGGTCATAAGGCTCGAAAAGGGGTTCGTCACCCGATAAACGGGTTTTAGAGCCTTTTCCCTTGAATAATTTGTCCAGTTTTTTGGTCTTTTCAATGGTTTCTACTGCCTGTTCAACTTCTTCATCCTCTTCATCGTCTTCTGCTTCTTCTTCCTCTTCTTGACTGTCTTCAGTTTCCTGAACCTCTTCTTTTTTCTCCGGTTGAACTAAATCTTTTTTGGGTCTTTTAAGACCAATAAGGTTTTCAGAAATGTTGGTTGCTCTTTCAACAAAATCATCGGTTTCCTCAGCATCTTCAGAGTGTTCTTGTTCGTCCGTAGAGATTTCCTGTGTGCTCTCCTCCTCATCTTCCCGGGAGTTGTTGGATAATTTTTCTTTGAGACTGAACATTCTTTTGTTAATTTTGCCTATAACCTAATAAAGTTTTTCATTATAATAATTATAGAAGATTGATAGGTATGGATGTGGTTATGAATATACTTTCTAAAGAAAATCGAAGTTGATGGATGCTTTTTCCATTTCATTCAAGGAGTCCTGGGAAGCTTATCCTTCCAGTAAACGGTAAGACTTCCCAATCCCATCCACAACCCCACTTCATACTTTTTCAGGGTGTTGAAGTAATGCGATAGGTCTGATCAAGAATGAGGATAATGTTGGCTGACTTGGGTTTACCCATATCCGGTAATCTATTGAACTGGGGGAAATCCTTGAGCCTGTTCACAAAACTGCTCACATTCTTGCTCTTGACCTTAACCACCAGAAAATCACCTATAACCGCCTTCTTAAATCCTGAAGCACCCACTTCATTGCAGTAAAGGGGGAAATGTAGATCTGATGCAAAAAATGCAGCCTATCGGTCTTCTCTCTAATATGGACCAGAATACCCGAGAGGTCCGTGTAACCAACGTCCTGCCCACCTCCCAGCTCCAACTCCAGGTTACAGCTCACAATGTGCTCTATATGGTCCCTGGAAGTCAAGATGGAAGAAAGTTTGTCCAGCTCCTGCGAGCGGGTCTTGAGGAGCTTGGGATCAAATTCTTCCACTTTTTGCTCAACCCTACCCCCATCTCTATCTTCATCTCCACCTCCGTCAACACCTTTACCTTTACTTCTCGCAAGCATTGTTATTCTCTCAAGCACCAATTCCAATCAATTATCGAATGAAGTCTGAACCCCAGAATTATAAAAGTGGGTTGGTTGGACATTAGACGTTAGACGGCAAACTTTCCTTAACTTTTTTAGACCATACGATGAATACTTTTAAAAACCTTCAACTCAAGAAACCATAAGCTCCTGAAAAGAAGGCGAATTAGAATTAAGAATTAAGAATTAGATTAAGTGATAGCTTAGCAACTGAGCGGGGGTTGCCGAGACAGGAAAAGGCGCAGGGCTTAAGGCTCTGGTGAGAGGAAGAAACCCTGTCCCGAAGGGGTCCCCGGGTTCAAATCCCGGCCCCCGCACTGGATTTAAGGTTCAGATGAAGGATCTGATGCAGACGAGCTCTTCCTCAACAGCAATTATTTCCAGAACAGTTCTCAACTTGCTGTAAAATTCCAGCACTGCGGGGTCAAGGTAGTGTCTTAACTGGATTGTGCTCTTTTCTCCCCTCCTGTGGACCACTTCAAAGTTGATGTTTTCGTCGTCGTAACCGTTCATCACACCCAGAGCAATGAAACCCAACGGGTTATCCGACTCAACTTCCCGCAACTCTTTACATTTTTTGCAGTAAGCGCTGTATCCACGGAAGTAGTTAATGCTCTCCCCACCACATAAGTCGTATTCGACGTGTTTCAACTCGCTCTCACATAATGGGCAAACGGGCTGGCAGGCTGCATTAAATACGTGCTCCAGCTCCTGTGAAGATAGCTCCAGAAGCAATGATTCTCGGTGGTAATTGATCTCTTGTTCAACTTCTCCCAGTAAGTTGAGTGCAGTCTTATGGTCATAAGCCCCTTTTGTAACTCCAGAGATATGGGGATACAGATTCTCCAGCTCCTCCAGAACGGCATACAACTTTTTTACTGCCCCACTGGATAACTCATACATATTCACTACAGGTGTTTTTCATACCATTAAAATTATGAAAAGTTCAGTGAAAATAGAGAAAAAGCTCTGCCTTATCACTATAACCTTACAATGCTGTGGAGGTTGAAACTACGGTAAAACTGTCTTTCCATCAGTGAAAGCTTTCTACCTATTTTTTCTCCATTCTTTTCACAATTATTTTAGTCTGGGGAATCTATAGTGATTAACCATGATAGTTGGGGAATTGGAAGCAGAAGGACCACCTTGTATAAAGGACCAGAAGGGGAGATATGACTTTAAATGCGTAAATCAGCTCTGCCCATACGGTATGGATGCTTCATACTGCTACAAAAACCTGAGCGACGAATTGAGAGAGCTGTTTGAGGAGCTATTCGAGCTAAGAGCAACTTTGACCAAAAGATCGGAGATGGAGATGAAACCCGAGTGCGTCCAGCAAACCTAAAGTCATCATTAAATTGGATGTGATAAGAGCTTAGGTTCTTCCTTATTTCTTATTTACTTCCTTAATGCTCTCTTCTTAATCCTTCACAACATAATAAAAAAATAAAAGTTCAGGAAGCCGTTAATGTCAAATCCATGTTCAAGCTTCCTTCTGTTGCTTCCCCGGTATTAAAGAATACGTAAACATCTCCGTCATTATTATAGCCGATCTTGTTATCGCTGCCAGCTCCTGCATAGCTTATATTCGCTGTCATCAGTTCATCTCCTACCATCTGCACCTGATCCGCGTCCAGAGCGGTATTGGCATTGGGTGTGTTGTCATTATCCACAAGAATGCCAGCGGTCTCCGGTAGGGAGTTATTGGCGGCGACGCTGACTTCGACATTACCGTTATCTGTGGCAAAATCTATGGTGGCGAACTTCATTGCATCGCCAGCTGCCGAATTATCTTCAACGTAGTTGGTTCCGCTGCCGTTCCAGTAGTAGTACAGGGATTGATTGGCTGGCATTTTCCCCAATTCCTGGTTGCCCAGGGTAATGCTGGTAGACACGATAGTCCCCGAGATCGTTCCTGTCGCAGAGTAAGCCGTAGCCGTATGACACGCCGCTAAAATAGTGGTCAACAGAAACATTGCCCCTAATATTTTTTTCATCATATTTCACCAATCAATATCCCAAATCAGGAGATATTTATATATGTTGTAATAGTAATGATAATCATAGAGAATAAAATTTTATGCCATGATTTAAAGAATATTAACAAATATTTCTCATATACAGACGATATGATAGTCTTTAAACTGTTGCTCTACCCACAACAATCGGTGCAACTTAAAAACAGGAATGGTTAACTCTTCATTATTTCCGGTTTGAATCCATCAAAAATGATATCCTCTTCCCCACTGCAACTTTTAAGGCCCATCTGTTCAATTTCCTCAGAGGTGAACATCTCATCATAAACAGAGACTTTCAGCTCTTTAGCCATCAATCTCCTCACTATCTCCAGATTCCTGCTGTGGTAGAGCTCCTTGACCCCTTCCCTGAAGGTGATACCTTTCACGCATATCCTGATGTCCTTAAGGGGTTTATCTATTTTGATGCACTCCGCGATGATCCTGTCAACCCAGTACTCCGCCATCTCGTCATTTAGCTCCCTGGCGGTCCTCAATAACCTGGAGTTCTCCGATCTCTCCCTTCTCTCCATCTCCTTGATGAGGAACCAGGGGTACACCGGTATGCAGTGACCTCCAACCCCAGTGGATGGCTGGTGGAGGTGGCAGAACTCGTGCTTTGCGGTGTCAATAGCCTCCTGAATATCCACATCGATCTCCTCAGCGATTTTGAGCAGCTCGTTGGATAAGGCTATGTTCACGTCCCGGTAACAGCCCTCTATCACCTTGACGAACTCGGCCAGTCTGGCGGACGAGACTTTGTAGAGATTGGGAATGAAATTGCTGTAGACCTCGAAGGCTTTCTCCCCGCTCTCTTCATCCACTCCACCGATTATCTTGGGGAACTCCGTCAGCCTGGAGATGCTGTAGCCCGTCATAATCCTCTCCGGAGAGTTCGCCACATAGAAGTCCCCTAAGCTTAAACTGAGACCGCTTTCCTTTTCCAGAGTCTCTTTGATTACGGTCTCGGTGGTGAGTGGGGGAACGGTGGTCTCCAGGATGACCACATCACCTTTCTTAAGGACCCTACCTACCTTCCCAACGGCATCCAGCAGAATGCTGAAATCCGGCTGGTTATTCTTATCTATGAATAGTGGAACAATGATAATGAACGCCTTGCATTCTCTGGCGAGCTCGTATTCTGATACGGCAGTGAGGCTGTTACCTCCGTGCCTGGAAATGAGGTCTCCCAAACCTTTTTCTTCCGGAATAGGATTTTTTCCGGAGTTGATCATTTGGCATCTTCCTTCATCAATGTCAATGCCTGTGACCTCAAGTCCCGAGTCGGCTATGACCGCTGCAATGGGCAATCCAGCCTTACCCAATCCCACTACTGCTATTTTATCCATTCCTTCAACACCTCTATAGTTTCACCGCACTCGCACGCATAGTAGACAGAATGCTCGTTCTCACTCTGTATCTCTGTCAATTTGCACCCGCACTTGCATACTATACCCCTGTATCTGGCAGGATTTCCATAGACCAGCGTGTAGGGGGAGATATCTCTGGTTACCACACTTCCTGCCCCGATCATGCAGTATTCACCGAGTTCGTTCCCGCATATGATGACCGATCCGGCGCCAATGCTGGCTCCCTTCTTCGCATTTGTGGCCACTACCTGCTCATCGCTCCAGGAATAAGCCCGGGGGTATTCATCGTTGGTGAAGGTCACCGAAGGTCCAACAAAGACATCATCTTCAATTATAACCCCCTTGTAAACGGATACGAAGTTCTGGATCTTCACGTTATTACCTATCACCACGCCGGTGTCGATATAGGAGCTTTTTCCGATGATGCAGTTCTTACCGATCCTGGATCTTTCTCTCACGTGGGCGAAATGCCATATCCTGGTGCCTTCACCTATATCTTCGCTTTCCACCACGGCCGTGGGATGAGCGTAGAAATTATGGGGAGTCATTTATAACATCCACCACATATTCCAGCTCTTCTTCCGTCAGCTTGGGGTGCACCGGAATGCTAACCACTTTCCGGGCCACCTCTTCTGCTACAGGGCAGATACCCTGGTAACCCATCTGCTGGTAAATGGGCTGCATGTAGATGGGCTTGGGATAGTGCACTGCTGAACCCACTCCTTTGGAGGATAGATATTCCATAAACTCTTCCCGGGACATGGGGAAATCAGATTCTATTCTCAGGACGTACTGGTGATAGACGTGCTTTACGTTGGTGTTAACATGGGGTTTGGTTATTCCTTCTACATTTATGTTCCTGTCATAATATTGGGCGTTACTTATTCTGGCAGCATTCATATTATCCAGCTTTCTTAGCTGAACCAATCCTATTGCCGCCTGTAAATCCGTCATTCTCGAATTATAGCCGATCATGGTATGATTGTATTTCCCTTCATCCCCGTGGTTTCTGAGGAGCCTGAGACTATAGTCAAGGTTTTCATCGTTCAAGGTTATCATCCCACCTTCTCCGGTGGTCATGTTCTTGGTGGGATAGAAGGAGAAACAACCTATTCCAGTGGTACCGACTTTTCTTCCGTTGAATTCCGCTCCGTGTGCCTGTGCAGCGTCTTCGATTAAAGGAAGATCGTGGTCTTCACATATCTCTGTGATAGTCTTGAGGTCAAAGGGTTGACCGAATAGGTGAACCCCCATAACAGCTTTAGTCCTTGAGGTTATCTTCTCCTGAACACTGGAAGGATCGATATTGTATGTTTTAGGATCGATGTCCGCAAATACAGGCTTTGCTCCACAAAAAAGGATCGAGTTTGCGGTGGCAATGAAGCTGAAAGGGGTTGTAATGACTTCATCACCTTCTTTAACTCCCATAGCCTTAAGAGATAACCATAGAGCAACTGTTCCATTAGATACTGCCACAGAATGATTTAGGTTAAGGTAATGGGAAAAGTTTTTTTCGAATTCTTCAACTTTGCTTCCCATGGCCAGCATTCCAGAATTTAATACATTAATAACCTCTGATGTTTCTTCATGATCGATAAAGGGTTGAGCAACCGGTATTTTGTTCACATTTTCCACCTTGAAATTGACGCTAAGCTTACGCAAGTAGCTTACAAAATAAATATTTCTATAAATATGCTGGTTATGACTACCTTAACTTCATAAAAACTTCTTGGCAGTGAACCATTCGAGGCTAATAGGTTTTCTTTCTCTATAAGACTTTATGGCAGAAAGTGCTACTCCCAACACGTAAGCCCCATCTTCGCAATTGGGTTTAGGTTCGTGGTTGTTGTTAACAGAATCTAAGAAGTGCTGGATCTCCAATTTCAAGGGTTCTTCTTTATTGATTTCCACTTCTTCTATATCATCCCCTCTCCACAGCTTGAGGTCCTGTTTGATGAAGTCCAGTTGAGCAACACATTCAGTGCCCACAACGGTCATCTCTCTGACCTTTTTGGGCGATAACCAGTTGGTCTCCACATTTCCCGAAGTGTTATCGGGGAACCGAAGAAGGATGGACGCATAATCCTCCATGGTATGGAAGTTGTTGCCTGCAATAGCGTAAACTTCTTCTGCTATCTTCCCAAATATAGAAGAGAAAACATCGATCTCGTGAACTGCCAGGTCAATAATGATTCCTACATCCCTTATCCTGGGATTGAATGGACCTATTCTCCTTCCTGATATGGTTATGATCTTGCCGAAATCGCCATTATCCACCATTTCTTTCAGTTTTACCACGGCAGGATTAAATCTCTCTATATGGCCAACCATCACCTTTACTTTGTTCTCTCTGGCAGCCTTGATTATAATCTCCGCTTCTTCGATCGACCTTGATATGGGTTTCTCTATGAGCATGTCGATCCCGTATTCTGCAGCGTTCAAGGCAATGTCTGCATGTAGTGAAGTGGGAACAGCAATGCTTACAGCATCCAAATCGCTCTCAAGCAAGCTTATATAATCCGGAAAATATTCTGTCCCATAAGCAGATGCGACCCTCTCTCCTTCACCTCTATTTACGTCAGAGATGCCAACAAGCTCAACATCAGGATGCTCGCTATAGATTCTGACATGATGTTTACCCATTACTCCAACGCCAATAACTCCTATTCTCAAATTGACCCCTCCAACCTGTCCAGGTTGTTCATGATTATATTTCCTCCAAACGAAGCATTAGTTTCCACCAATTAACAGAAATGCTAAGTTAATTTAACTTTTACCTAATTATTTTCAATAATTATTATGACTATTAGAGAAGTTTGATTTTATAAAATAGCGGTTAAAGATTCAGATAAGTTTCCTCATACTCCTTCAACCAAACTTCTTCCAGTATTTCCAACTCGTCCTCAGGAAGTTCTAATTCTTCTATTTCCTTTGAGAGTTTTATACTCATTATTATTGTAATAATCTAACTGTTTAAAATAATTTTCGCTTCCCGAATGATAAGAGAATAGAATCGTTATTCTAATCTTTTGATTTGATCCCGGAACTCTTAATAGCTCTTCGTTATTAAATTACTACAATTATTCAGTAAAATAAAATAGACGAATTCAGAATGTTATGCAGAGCTAAGGGATATACTCTCTGAAAAATATTAGAAATCACAATTACTTAATCTTCGTATTCATAAAAGATTCTTGCCAGACGTTGATTTAATTTTTTATGGGCAATGAACCTATTTGAATGTCCCCTTATGATTCCTCTGAATTGATCAGGTGTTCTAAAATACAGTTCGTTGAGGTATTATAGTCGGCAGCCCCATCAAAAGCGTGTCAGGTAATCAATATCCGTATCCTTTTTTGATTGGCTTTGATTTCAAAAAGTTTGCCTCTAGATGTGTCAGCAGATCCTATAATAACCAGATCCATGATACTCTCCAATTTCACTTGTAGATAATTTTTTCGTTTTTACAATAGTTAAAACATTATATATAAATATGGTAATAGTAGAAACTCACATGGTAAGCAAAGTAAGAATGACGGCTATAGCCCCAAAGGTTATGCAGAACTTGGAGAAGTCCACTTCTCTGGCGAATTTCAATAGGGCTTCCATGGTGAGATAGCCGAAAAAGCAGGTTATGGCCAGGATCAGTATCCCTATGGAGAGATCCATCTCGGATGGCATTCCTCTGACGAAGATCGCTCCCAGCACAGCAGGAACACTTATGATAAAAGAGAGGGTTAATGCTGCTTTTTCATTCAGCTTCCGCAACAATAGAAAGCTGATCGTAGTCCCCGACCTGGATACACCTGGTAACACTGCAATACCCTGAGCAACTCCAAGGAACACCATATCAGAGAGGCTCAGGTCCTCTATTTCTTTGTAACTGCTCCTGGGAAGTCTCAAGATAATGCCGGTCATGATCAACAGGACACCAATCAAAAGGTTCATGACCTTAGCGCTCTGCAGCTCTATGAGGGCGATAAGGGGGACTGCAACCACTCCGGTAGATATTGTGGAGATAACAACCACCTTCAATAGCTGGGAGCCGTAGAGCATCTGGAAGAACTCTTTTCTAAAACGGATGAGGACTGCCAGCGCCGTTCCCAGATGGAGAAAGAATGCGTAGGTTATGGCGTGCCCTACGTTCTGACCGAATAGATTCAGCATTACCAGCACTGAGAGCCCTTCACTGCTCACCGGCAGCCACTCTACTATCCCCTGAACGATCGATAGGATTAGAGCCTGTATGTAGTCCATATTATAGCCTCTGGGTAGTCACATTTACCCTTTTTGAATAATTTAACGATATGAAGTATATAAATATTATATTTAAATCCTGCTGTTTCGATATTTAAGAACATATTTATAATCTTGTCCTTAGTTCCGTTGTGATGCAAAGAGGTAAGATAGTCATTGCCTTAACAGTGGTCTATGCCGGATTCATATTCTATCTATCATCTCAGTCAGACCCATCTGCTTCTCTGGAGAAAAACAAGTTCCTTGTACAGCTCTATATGACCATAAAAAATTCTGAATATGCTTTCCTTGCCTATCCCCTATATCCAGTTACAAAGTATCCTGACAAATTCGTTCATATTGCTATCTATGGTGTATTCGGGATACTCCTTAACGGTTCATTCCGATACAGATACACGCTGGCTTACTCTTCCCTGCTGGCGATCGTTGTTGGTTTCCTATACGGTATCACTGACGAATTCCACCAGACCTTTGTGCCAGGGAGGACTGCAAGCCTATGGGATCTGACCGCCGATGGTATCGGGCTTTTATTGGCTCAACTGGTCATATTTATAGTGCTGTTAATCAAAAATAGGCGATTTAGGCGATTTAACCTCAAAACCAACTGAATTATTTGTAAATCCTATAATTTTACAGCCTTTAAGACTTGAGACTATACATCCTTCATTTCAATTACCTTCAGTAATTTATTTAATTCCTCGTAAAGTAAAGGTCTTCAATTTCATCTAACCCTTCCTTACCCAGTTCTAAATCCAGTCGGTTATATCTATGGACAACTGCGTTTCTAAGGCTGTTGAATCTTCTTATCCGGTTTGCTGCTTCCTCTGTCAATACTTGTTCTTTTTCCAGTTTTTCAATATTAGTATAGTCATCCTGAACAGCTAATCCCAAATCCTTTGTCGCCATCGCAACCACATCCAACCCAATATCAACGCAAACCTGTAATGAATACAACAGAGCTCTTTTTACAACCTCATCATCCATTGTATGAGTTTTATGAACTCCAATTCGTTTTCAAATTTCTCCAATTTCTCTAAGTATCTTTTTTCTCTCATTCACCCATGACCTCCTGAATTTCATTCTCTCCTCAAAATCTTTGAACTCATTTTCCATTACTCTGGGTTTAATGTCTTTCCATAACTTCCTGAAAAAGTAGAAATACTCAGAGAGTTCGAGTTGATCGCCGTATATGATTCTGTTGTTTTCAATGATGATTATTTTTATGTACAATGGGAGTTTCTCAAAAACTTTAATGTCATACTTTCCTCCCAGTTTACTGTTGATCTGGTTTACTATTCCTTTTGGGGGTTTAACTATACAGATGTCAATATCGCTTCTCCCCGTTTGTTCAGATCTGGCATGAGACCCAAATAAAAGTATCCCTTTACAACTATCTTTAAATTCCTCGAAATCTACCTTTAACTGAGTTGTCATCGTATCCATCTTTTTATAACTCTTTTATTTACAAAATTTATACTTTTTTATCCACACCCAAAAGTGAGCAAGACTACTCCCAAGTTTAAATCTTTTTAAGATTTCATTGTAGTGTATCCGGTATGAAACCTCATGGTTGGAGATACTCCCAGATTTTCAGCAGGAATTCCGATATCTTTAAGGTGAATACCAGTCCACACACCTTCTCCAGCTCAAGTAATGATTTGATAAACTCCCACACAATAGTGAGTTATTTTATAAATTTATTAATCTTATTTCTCCCCAATAAATTATTATGGTTATAATCAAGCGTTGATATCCTCCTGCAAGCAGTCAAACAAGTTCTCATTTTACTTTAATAAACAAAAAATTTAATAACTATACCTAAATACTTTAGACCAGATATAAATGAGTTCAGCTTACAAGGTCTTTATAGGCATATTGTTTATAGTCGCTGGATTGTACCTTCTGGTCCCCGGTAGCTGGTTAGGGATTGGTGACAAGGGCTTTGGTATAGGCCTTCATCTCGAATGGGGTGACGACTTCCTGACGGTTCTAAAAGGGTCTTTTCCTGTTTTACTTTTAATTCTCGGGCTGCTGATCATTTTAACCAGAGAATATTACGATCATTTTGTGATGTAAAAGATCACAAAGCCTGAATAGTTGCCTGTCTGGGCTCCAGAAGGTGCTTTCAGGTAAACAACCTGTTTATGGTTGCTTTTGGGCGATATTGAAACGCTTTCTTCTCCGAAGGAGATGAACTGGGCGATTGTGCCATTGGCCTTGGAGTGGACTGTAATATTATGGTCTCTATTGTTGGTCAACAGAACCTCCTTTTTCTCTGTCATCCCCTGAGGCAATTCGCCGAAATCCAGTTTGTCCTTTGAAGTTACGATGTGAGGAGGTTGCCCTTTATCAACTATCCGTACCTGGGCCTGAAATACCAGCAACTTTATCTGTTCTGGAGTCTTCACAGTTTCTTGCGGTGTTGGAGTCGGAATAGGGGTTTCGTTAACGCCATCTTCCACCGTTTCCGAAGAGCAGCCTGCAAGCATTAATGCGATCATGAGAATCCAGAATTTTTTCATGTTATCCATTGTTATACTGTAAGTTTTATATCAACTTTTATATTTCCACTTGCGGCCTCACCTGTATTGAGGAAGACATATACCTCCCCATCACCTTCATAATAGACCTCATTGCTGTTATTGATCCCTGAATAAATTATTTCAGAGTTAGCCGTTACATTTCCCTGAACTTGTATTTGATTGGGATCCTCTGAGGTGTTGAGATTGGGGATCCTATCGTCGTCAATCAGTAGTTTTGCTGTTTCCGGGAGGTTATTATTCTCTCCAATTTCTACCAATACAGAACCTTCGCCTTGATCCAGGTCCACGTAAGCGAAAGGCTGTATATCCTCAGCTAATGTGTTTTCTGTAACATGTTTGGTTACAGTTCCGTTCCAGTAATAGAAGAGAGAGCTATTGGCAACAATATCTCCGAATGCCTGATTATTAACAGTCAAGCTGGTAGATACTACTTCTCCTCCATCCCCAGGAGCGGCAGCAGATGCTGTATAAAGTGTTGTAAGAGCTGCCAACACCAATAAGTATGAACATCTACGTTTTTTATTCACACTAACCCCTTAGTAACATTGTAATTGATTGGATAAATATCTTTCTAAGATAAATAATCCATAAAATCAATACTATTGCATGTCGCAGGGATATCAATACTGCTATTAGTGTAATGATGTAGAGAGATTATTGTTTAATAGCCCAGGACGTGAATGTGAGGAGAAGGATGAATTGAACGCATTTGATTCGAACCATCTAATCGCATCTCACCGCTCTGTTTTCTAAGATTCGTTCGGTGGATATAGAAAGGATTAAAACTCAAATAAATTGAATATTGAGCCCACAAATGCCTGCAATCCGGAAATTATTCTGTCAATAATGTCGCCCACCATACGGGACTCCATTGCCTGCGTAGTTGGTGATGGCGTCGGCGTTTGTGTGTCCATGAGATCAGAAGTGGAAACAGGAGTTTGTATCGGTTCTCTTTGAGTGCTTATGGTGGGGAAGGAAACTTGCTGTTCTTCAGATTCTACTTTTACTGTTACCTGTTCTGTTTTGGTGTTGAATGGGGTTGTGGTGTTCACCCAGATGGTGTAATTGCCTTCAGCATCATCGGGGGGTATGATGGTGAAGTTGTCGGCCCCATTTTCTCTTGAGACCTCCCAGTCTTCGGGCACATTGACATTTACCTCTGTGCTCCAGTAGTAATCCACCTTAACCCCTATATTGAATTCCGAGCCAGTTTTGACGGTTTCTGGTGAGGAGATCTCGGTGTAGAGGGGAGGGATGCCACCACCTCCTCCACCTCCTCCGCCGCCACCACTGCTTCTTTTAACCGGTTCGGGTTGCACATCCCATGTCCACGTTTCAGTCACTGTCCCGTTTTGATTTGAGGCTACAACCTTAATTTTATGGGTTCCCTCACCAGCGGACTTGGTAAGGGATGATGTGGTAGTATTAGAGGTGGTCTTCTCCTTGTTGCCGTTGAAGTACCAGGTGATCTGGGCTGATTCACCGGTGTCTACGGTGAAGGTTCGGGTTGCAGTGGCAGTATCACTTAATGGTGAATCGGGTGAAGTTTCGATGCTGAAAGGAATAATTGTGCCTGTAATCGTGCCGGTGGCTGCCAGTGCCGTTTCAGCGGCGAACAAAAGTACAAATGTTATCACTATTACCCTAAGGATGTTCTTCATACTACCTTCCTGACAAGATTTCCGTAGTCATCGTTTATAATACTAATGGTAATTGTAATTATAGTGAGGTTGATTAGGTATAATCCTACAAACTATCTTTTTGATCCCCACTACTCCCGCCGTTACTTTATTGACTCGGCCTTGGGTTGTAGTGAGACATATTACTTTTTCGATTTTGACTGCAGTTATTTTTCAATTATTAAGACCATGCCGTTAGACAGTATTCCGCTCCACATAAGCCAACTGGAATTAGAATCAGAAAAAATTAAAATCCGATAAAAATTCTAATTAGATTGAATGAGAATATCAGTAATCGGTTCGGGTTATGTTGGTATTGTGACCGGAATGGGTTTCGCTCATTTCGGTAACGAAGTTATTTTTGTTGACGTGGATAACAATAAAGTGGATGCAATCAATTCCGGTGAACCACCGATCTACGAAAGAGGGCTGGAACAGCTTATGAAGGAATTCAGAAACAATTACCGGGCTACTAACGATTATGAGGAGGCTATAAGCAATTCAGATATAACCTTTATCTGTGTGGGTACGCCATCCAGTGAAGACGGCTCCATGGACCTGAAATACGTGAAAGCTGTGTCTGAGAGTATCGGTGAACGTTTAAAGGAGAAGAGGTTCCATGTAGTGGTGGTCAAGAGCACGGTCGTACCCAGCACCACGGAAGAGGTAGTCAAACCCCTACTTGAGGATAGTTCCGGAATGAGGGCTTTTGAGGAGTTCGGTTTGGCCATGAATCCCGAATTCCTTCGAGAAGGTAGTGCTGTGGAGGATTTCTTCAACCCCGACAGGATCGTTCTGGGTGTTCAGGATGGTAGAACTAAAGGTGCACTTGAGGAGCTGTACGGCAGTTTTAGTTGCGAGAAGCTCTTCACCGGCATAAAGACGGCTGAGATGATCAAATACGTCAGCAACTCTTTTCTTGCCGCTAAGATCTCCTTTGCCAACGAAGTGGGAAATATGTGCAAGAAGCTGGGTATAGACACTTATGAAGTCTTTAGAGGAGTGGGACTGGACCACCGGATAAGTCCTTCGTTCTTCAGGTCCGGAATTGGTTATGGGGGTAGTTGTTTTCCAAAAGACGTTAAAGCGCTGGTCCATAGGGCCAGAGAGCTTGGTGAAGACCCCAGGATTATGGATGCTGTTATAGAGGTCAATGAAGAACAGCCTTTGAAGTTGATTGAGCTGCTAAAGAAACATGTTCCTAATCTGAGGGGGAGAAGGGTTGGCGTGCTGGGTCTGGCTTTCAAGCCGGATACCGATGATATAAGGGAGAGCAGGGCTATACCAGTGGTTAGGGGATTGCTGGATGAGGGTGCCAAAGTGGTCGCTTATGACCCTAAGGCAATGGATGAGTTCAGCAAGGTCTTCCCTGAAGTAGAATATGCTGATGTGGAAGAAGTAATGAAGAGTGATGCTGTTCTAATAGTCACGGAGTGGGATGAGTTCAAGGATCTTGACTACCATAATAAGATCGTTATTGATGGGAGGAAGGTGGAGAAGGCGAGGAAAGAGGCAGGGGTTTACGAGGGGGTTTGCTGGTAAGATTTAGAACAGCCGCCCCATCAACACTTCCTGGCGAGTAGTAATCATCTATTTCCTCTTTGATCTTCTTTCTAACGTATTCTTCCAGTTTATCTTCTGCCCATTTCGGGCTGAATTCGCCCTTCACCTTTATCAGATGGGCAGCACCATTCTTCTCCCCCATACAACTCTTACTTAAAGACTAAGTTTTCGTCTTTTGACTTCTCTGGTAACCTTAACTATCTAATCTAAGGATACATTCTTCCGCAACCCTCTTTATTCGCTTTCCTCACCCTTGTTTAGTAAGGCCGTATAATCCAGATCTTCTATTCTCTCAAAATGCTCAATATTGTTCGTTGCGACACCAAAACCGTTACCTATCTAAAATATGGGTTTGTCAAGCAGCGTGCAAGTGGTTTTGAATGATGGTGAATAGAGAAAAAATAAATATGTGGCTAAATTATAAGAACTATCAATTAAACAATTAAGGTGAATAAAATGAAGGTCAAGAAGGCAGTGATACCGGCGGCAGGTTTTGGGACCAGGATGTTACCCATCACAAAGGCTCAACCAAAGGAGATGGTCCCCGTGGTCCACAAGCCAGTAATTCAATACGTTGTGGAGGAAATATACTATTCAGGGATTAAGGATATCCTGATAATCACGGGGAAGAGCAAGAGAGCCATAGAAGACCATTTTGACAAGAGTGATCTGCCCAAGCCTGAGAAGTACACAGAGGAGCTGGAAAAGATACTGGAAGAAGTGGACATATTCTTTGTGAGGCAGAAAGAGCAGAAGGGGTTAGGTGATGCTGTGAGGTATGCCAGCTCATTTGTGGATGATGAGCCCTTCGCCTTGCTGCTGGGAGATAATATTACCATTCCTTCCTGCACAGCCATGCTGATGAAGAACTTCAAGAAATACAGGAGCTCAGTTATAGCAGTAGAGGATCTGCCGGAAGAGAGGATACCCCATCACGGAATAATCAAGGGGCTGGAGATCGAAGGCGGTTTATATAAGCTGGAGGATATAGTGGAGAAACCCTCTGTAGAGGATGCTCCATCGAACGTGGGGACCCTGGGAAGATATATCTTTACTCCCGAGATATTCGAGTATCTGGATAACTTGAAGCCGGGGCATGGTGGTGAGTACCAGTTGACCGATGCCATGAGAGAGATGGCCAGAGAGATCGCTATGTATGCCGCCACCTACGAAGGGAAGAGGTACGATATCGGTAACAAGATGGAGTGGTTGAAGGCTAACGTTGAGCTGGCGATGGGGGATGAAGAGCTTGGTGAGGAGTTTAGGAACTGGCTCAAGTAGGAATGAGATAAGACTGTCTTAAAATGTTCAAAGTCTGTTCCCTATGGATTTGATCTCCTTCTGGAATCTGGGGTTGGCTTTAAATCCCAGGTCAGAGCTTATACTCTCGAAGACCAGCTGTTCAACCAGTGAGTCAATGTTGAATCCTGCCCAATCACAGTATTTGTAAAGCAGTTCGTAAGTACCTCTGGAAAGCTTAACGTTCACTTCAACCGTATCTGCTACTTCCTGACTCATAGTTCTCCCCAACCGATATACATGTTATAAATCCCTAAACTCCCATATTTTTAGGCACTATGATGTTAAATTTTTCGAAGATGTCTT
>CAZHOR010000027.1:0-17721 GCA_964534325.1 uncultured archaeon | reverse complement strand
GCGATTTCCGCACCTCTGCTTAAAGATATCTTCTCTTCTTTATATAACTCCACTGCCACCTCAACCTTTAATTCTGGCCGAGTCTCCAGCATGGTCCTGAAAGCATCATCTAAAAGCTTTTCTTTATTCTCATAATATCCTGCCCGAATAAGGCTATCTATTCCCTCTCTTATTATATCGTCCATGATGAAATCCACCTTCTTCACATAACATATGTTTTATCAACTTTCCTTTTATTTTTTCCGTCTACAGTGTTGATTGTGATAGATCTCTTTAACTTTTCTTGAGCCCGTAAAAGTTCTATGTAAACAGAATTGGTAATAAAGAGATCTGCGGAAAAAGTCTTTTTCAGCAACTCTATCTTACCTATCTTGGCAAAGCGTTGCTAATCACAATCAAGAATTAGAAGCATTCAGTCCCCAACCGCTCTTGATATCCTGTTTTTGCTCTCAGCTTTGGTTCCTCCGGCCTCAATCTTGACCCCTCTACTTGAGAGGATCTCTTTGAATTCTTCAAGTGTCATGCCTGCGATTTCTGCTGCCTTCCACAGACTAACCTCTCCATTTTTATAAAAGTAGAGGGCTACTTCAGCCTTTAATTGTGGTTTAGACTCCATTAACGCCCTCAAGGCATCTCTTATAACCTCTTCTCTTGAGCCGTAAATATTCATGCCAAGCAGGGCTTCAATCTCCTCCATACCCATTGCCATTTTATCAACGGTCTTCAGTTAACCTTTGAGTTTCTCAAAGATCTGAGAAGCATTGAATACCTCAATACCTATAACTTCACCCTCAGAATTTAATTCCATGTTTATACCCTCTGCTATCTCCACAAACTCTTCTTCCTCTCCTTCATTTACAACGATATACAAAATATCGTGCTCTTTATCGTAATGAAATTTCGGAACCTGTAAAGACTCTATCATATGTCCAACACCACCTTTACTTTTGTCCATCTCTCTGATTCAACTCTTCTTTTCTTCTGATCTTCTTTAATAGGATGAGATGTTATTAAACTTAACTCATCATTGATTTCAAATACAACAACCATCTCTCTCTTCTTTCCCCTATATCTAATTTTAGACAGTGCAACATAATAGCCAGTTTTAGTATCATAATAAAACTCCTGAGCATTTTTCAATATAAGTTCTGGAGTTTCTTCTGGAATCTTTCGTTGTCTTATTCGAAATATCAAGTGATCCGTATAAACTATCTTTTTACCCACATTCAAACCTCAAAATGTTAATGTTTCTTCAATCTCAGCATTTCTCTCCTGTAACTTTTCAGAGATTCGAGCAATTCAATAGAATCACTCCAGTCTATCCAGTCGTCTTCTTCCTCAAAGGAGATGTCTCCCTTTCTTACTTTGTCATCAAATTCCTTGAATTCCATACCATACTTCCGCTCAAACTCCATTACCCTTGTTCAAGTTTGCTCTGCCATCAAGCCACTCCAAAACAACTTTATTGAGTGCTTCCTGCGAATCATCCAACGGATAGAAAACCTCAATGGTCTTTTTTATCACCAAATTGAGTATCTAACATTTATTTGTTTATTATGTTGTTTTCTGCTTTTTGTATCTCACTCTTGCTACGACCTTTTACAAAACTTAACTACCTTGTTGTCAAAAAAGCCATCTCTAACTTTGCGATAGTCTCCTACCTAATATGATTTTATGTTCTCTTCCTTAACTCCGTATTTCTTAGCTCCAATCACAGTAACTCCGACTAATTCTTTGCCACTGTAATGGTAAACAATGTTATCTTCCATTTCACTATCATCTGCATGCTGTGGTTTTTGGAAACTTATGTAAAGTACATCAGCATCCTCATCGTAATCAACCCATATTCGATTTGAGGGCATCTTTAAGAAATATGGTATAGATCTTAACAGATCATCTTTTACTTCTCCCATATCACACCTCTTCTTAGTATCTTATCCTCCTTGGAGGTCATAAACGCTGTTATTATAAAACCTTCTTGGTTCTCTTTATAAACCACCACTACATTTTTCTCTGAAATTGAAGTCTTCTTATAATGCTTCAGTGCAACCAATTCATCTGTCCAACCACTGACAATGTAATCTGGATCTTCAACAGTCTCTATTACCAGATCCAAGTTCCCTGCCATATAATCATGAGATTCTAAAATATGTACCCATCGTTTATAAGTCAATCGAATCATAACTCCATTCTTTGACTTGGCGAGTCCTAAGTTCATGTGGCTGAAATTCTGCACCCCTATTTGTTCATTACGATACTTCTTTTTGTATCTTACTCAAATTATATGGCTATCTTTTACTCGCATTAAGTACAGTGATCCCTACTACTTCTCCTTTCTCGTATCTGATTATTATGTCGTCATCCGTTAATTCAGAATCATCTGCATGGCTTGGCTTCTTGAAATTGATGTACAGGACATCAGCCCCCTCATCATACGCAGTCCACATTCTTGATGGCATATCCAGCAATTCAGGTACAATATTCAATATCTTTTTGACTTCTATTGCTCCCATATCTTCCTCCTCTTATCGAGCTCTTGCTTCTTTCTGGTCAAGAATGCGGTGACAAAACTATCCTATTTACTCCATTTCAGAGTATTGGAGCTAGTCTCAATAGTCATTGGCCTTTCTTTTGATATATTTTCTCTCCAACCTTTTCCTCACCTCATCCAGACTTTTACCCTGCTGGATCATTTCCAGTGCTTCTGTGTCCACAGCCAGGTATTCTTCACATCTTAAACCGTATCTTATGATATCTCCGTCATTTGTCCACAAAAGAGAACTCAATTTCAGAGCCAAAGCGACGAAAGGGGTATCTTTCTTATCAAATTGCTTGCAAATCTCAAAAGCTCTCTGAATAGTATCTTCGTATTCCGATTTAGGAACCACTTCAACGAGCCTCAACAGAGTCTGAAGAGCAAAGTTAACTTCCATAGGGCTTAATTTGAATAAAATTCAATTTTTTCTTTCTTATCTAATAATTCTTCCCTCGTAAAGTCTGGAGCGTACAACTTAACATCATCGAGATAAAGTTGAAATAAAGTGAACAGTGCGTAGCTTCTTTTTACCATGGCATTAATAATAATGCTTGTATCAATAATTAATTCCATGTCTTTTGGCTATTCTTTCTTTTACCTCACCTGTAATCTCATCAGCCTGATCTGACGAGATTTGAGATTCTTCCAGAATTTTATTTAAAATCTCAAACCTTGATTGGACTTCCACCTTTTCAAGAATTCTCCTGAATATGCTTAGAAATTCCTCTTCATATCCATCGGGAACATCTATAGTGATTTGGCCCATACTTTAATTTCGGTGTAAAGATATTTAAAGATTCTTCAACTAACTTCCCTTAAATAACAAATTTCAAATTAAGGACTCGAATATCTCCTCATATTTCAGTACATTCTTCTCTAAATCCATATTCTCCTCCAGAAACCTCCTCCCATTCTCCCCAAACTGTCTTCTAAGCTCAGCATCATTTTTCAACTTCAACACAGCATCAGCCAGTTGCTCACTATCTCCGGGCTCTACAACAATACCACAACCAGCCTCATTAACCACACGAGCAGTCTCGCTATCAGAAGGAACACTGGCCACGATGGGCTGACCCATCCCCATGAGATTGATCAACTTTCCCGGAAGACAAGGAGCCTTCATCCTGTTATCCAGAGAGACCAAAGAGATATCCGAAGAATTCACAATATTATAGTACTCGTCCCTCGGCTGAAAGGGCATCAACCTGACATTATCTATCTTCTCATCCCTAACCCTCTGCTCCAATTGATGCTTGATCATTCCATCGCCAACAATATAAAAGATCAGCTCATCATCCACTCCCTTGGCCGCATCCAATATACTATCTACGCCCTGGAAAGGGGATAAAATGCCCGCATAACTCACCAAAAACTTGTCTTCAACCCCCTCTTTCTGCTTGAAATCCTGTTTTTTATATCCACCGAAATCAGAGACCACAACCCCATTATAGATGTGGCTGATCCTGCTCGCATCCCCTCCCCTGTCCACCACATAGTCAATCCCACCCTCGGACAGCACAGTAATATAATCAGCATTTCTATAAGCCTGCCTCTCAATGTGCTCCATCAACTTGATCATTAACTTGTTCTTCATTACACCCACATCAGTGAGCTCCTGAGGATGGAAATCCTGGAAGTTCAACACCGAAGGAGTCCCGTCGTGCTTTTTTATCTTTCTCGCCAGATAATACAGGGGGAGAGGAGGTATATACATCAAACAGACATCGAAATCCTTATCCATTTGCTTATAAGCCCTGAAAAATGATCTGGGCATCAAGAAGTGCTCCAGACCCCTCAACACTATGTTATCCCTTTGAGCAAGATGCCTGCTCCTGTGCACTTCAATACCATCAATTACCTCATTCAGCGGGAACTCTTTACCAGCATCCACCTCATTCAAATTGAATCTCCGGGGATAAGAAGTGAGCACATCCACCTCATGCCCCCTCTTCACAAATGCCCTCGCCAGATCATAGTAAACGTGTGATGCACTGGCAATTTCAGGGACAAAATGAGCTACAACCATTAACAACTTCATATTTATTCAATAAACGATTTGTCTATAGACCGAGCAATTTCAATTAACTGCACCCCAATGAATTGGGTCCTCTTCCAGATATAGTTCTATCGCCTCTTTTATCCTCGAAATAAGGTCATCAATACTTTTTGCCTGAGTATGACAACCCGGAAGAGTAGGAACAGTAGCAACGTAGTCCCCATCCTCATCTTTCTCGATTACCACATCAAATCTCATATTTATTTACAATTTAAATTATGCATCCTTTCTATTTAATTTTAGTCTCAACAGAAGCACACCAATAAGTCTATTCGGCTGCCACTTCAATAGAGACTGCCTTAGTAGTGGGTTCAGGTAATTCAAGCCCTTCTTTTTTCAGTTCCTCTATATGGAGCTTTATGGCTTCCTTCATCATCTCAACCGTCTCGTCCACAGTCTCTCCAGTGGCAATGCATCCCGGCAAATCCGGGCAGAAGGCTGAATAATTATTTCCTGCTTTTTCTACTATTATAACATATTTAGTCATCTTTCTTCACCTTCTTTAAATTAGCTTGCTTCAATATACTATTTAAAGTTCCCCTCGCAACTTCATCATTCAGGTTACCTGAGATCGTAACCAACCCCTTCTTGACCGGGTGCTTATACTGTCTGTGACTTCCCTTTGTTCGCACGAGATACCATCCATCATCTTCTATAAGCTTTATAATCTTTCTGACCTTCAATTTGACACCTCTGTTCGTCAGACAGACGTGTCAATTTAACATTTATTTAATACTTCTTATTTAATAGATAAAACTTTACTCATTATTACAGGGTTTTCTCAAAACTCGGCACACCTGTCTATCTCTTCCCAGTTATCTTCAAACCATCTATGCACTTTCTTCAACCCATCCTCAAAGCTGGTCTGGGGGCTATAATCCAATAACCTTTCAGCCTTATCGATAGATGATAATAACCTGCCTTTAACGTCCCAATTCCTTCTCTGAGTAAACTTTATCCCTTTTTCGTTACCAGTAAGCTCAATAACCTTTTGGGCCATATCCACCACCTTGTGCTCCTGACCAGAGCCCAGGTTGATGGCTTCGCCAACAGCCTCCTCCTTAACTCCCATGGCCAGCAAACCATTGACAATGTCGTCAACATAAGTCCAGTCCCTGGTCTCCGAACCATCACCCGTAATAGGCAACTCCAATCCTTTCATGGACCAGTAGAAGAAATTGGGGATTACATTCCTGTACCTCCCGGGCACTTCCCCCGGCCCAAACACATTGAAGAACCTGGCATTCACGATGGGCAAACCATAAAGATTGTAGAAATAATTGGTGTAAAGCTCACCCAATAATTTGGTCACCTGATAGGGGGTGTGCAGGCTAATGGATATGTCATGCTCCTTAAAAGGCATCTGTGAATCCAACCCATATACCCCACAACCAGAAGACGAGTACACAAACCTCTTAACGTTACTCAAGTGAGCATACTGGAGAACCTTCAAAATACCTAAACCATTAACCATCAAATCGGTCTCCGGATTATCCACAGAGTTCTGGTTAGCGAAGTGAGCAGCCAAATGGAAAACATATTCAGGTTTCTCCTTAAACACTCTCTTCAACATCTCGTCATCCAGAATATCTCCTTCTACAAATGCAATATTATCTCCAGAGGGTAAATTCCACTCGTAGGCGCTATCCAGGTTATCCAGAATTACCACTTCTGCGTTGAGGTCAGAAAGTTTCTGACATAAATTGGTTCCTATACAGCCGGCACCACCTGTTACCAGTACGGTCTTGCCATCATATTCAGAAAATATTTCCCTATTCATATCTATCACCTTGCCCTATTTATTCATGCTAAGTATTCTTTCGTATTCTTTATCACCAAGTCTAAAACCAGTCTCGATTAACTCGTCCAACGTCTTCTTTAAATCAAGTTTACCATCTTTCGAGGCAAGTAAAAGAATACCAATTGTTCCAGTAATTTTTATATCGAGGGATTCTGCTGTTCTCCTACCATCACCATCATCTATTATCAACAAATCGCCTTTCTCTTTAGCTAACACAATAGCCTCGGCCTCTCCCTTACCCAGAACTAAACCAAGAGACTCAACCGCCACCTTGTTATTCACATCTACAACTTTTATCCACTCTGAGGATGCAACTTCTTTCGCTCCCGAAAGATGACCTCCCCTAGTCACTACTTCATCATAAACTTCTCTGGGAATGTAGGTCTCCCCAAAATATTCTTTTAACAAACCAAGTTTACTAATTCTTGAGAGAGCTATAAGCGGTGTTGAATTGGATACAACTATCATCTACCGAGAACTTCTTGAAGATTCTTCAAATCTTTTTCAGCATCCTCTGCAGTATAATCAAGGGATACTCCTCTCTCGTTCAGTAACATCAGCATCTCCCATTTGGTTTTAACACCAGCAACTTCTGCAGCCTTCCCTAAAGATATTCTACCTTCCCTGTAAAGCTCCACAGCTAGAGAATGCCGTATAAACTGATCAAGATCCTCTTTTTTGAGTTTCAGCATGTTAAGGAAGGATTCCGGTAAATTAACCTCTGCTTTAAGATTTTCCATAGTTACCACCTATGACTAACTTGGGCTTTATTAATATTAATATTTAAGCCTCCAGCCTGTAATACCACTTCATCCACTCCACAGTCCTCTTGATCCCCTCTTCAGGAGGTATCTGAGGATCATGACCCAAATCTTTAGCAGCTTTTGAACAATCTATAGTCTTTATCTGAGTGGTGAAGGGCTCAGCCTCCTCATAAGTAACAATAGAATCATCCCTCCCAACAGCATCTAATATAATGTCAGAGTACTCCTTAATATCATTCTCCCACTCCGGCCTGCCAGCCACGTTATAGACCTCACCGGGAATAAAGTTTTCAGCGATATTTGCCCAGGTCCTGCAGGAATCCTCCACATAGTCAATAATCCTCTTGTGACCCTTATACACAGTATACGGTATACCGAAAAGCGAATGGTATATGAATTTGGGAATAAAACCTCTGTAGGGGTTATAATGTTCTTTTGGCCCGTAACAGTTAACCGGCCTAACCCTAACCGTCTCTGTCCCGAACATCTTGGCAGAGTTCATGCACATTAGCTCTCCGGCCCACTTGCTGATAGCGTAATCGTTCATCTGGTACGTATCCTTAATGGGGTTCTCTTCCATCACGTCCTCTGTCATGACCCCCGTATAATCACCATAAACCTCAGCACTGCTAAAGAATATCATTCTGAATTTCAACCTCTCCTGCAGTCGGAGCATGTGCTTGGTCCCGATCACGTTTGTTTCCCACAGGTTCTCGTAAAAATCCTCACCGTTCCACCTACCGTATTCAGCAGCCAGATGATAAACGTAATCGAAATGGTGGTTATCAAACACCTTCTCCAGCTGCCTGTAATTCTTTACGTCAGCTCTTACATACTCATCCCTATCAGTATTGTAAGCATCCGAAGCAATCACTTCATGCCCTCTGCTCCTTAACTCTTCCACCAGGTTAGAGCCGATAAATCCGGCGCCACCAGTCACTAATATCCTCTCAGTCTGCATAATAATTACTCCTCTACCTTCTTACACCTAAATATTACCGTTCCGCCATCTGTATAAGGCTTTCCCGGGTCAACGCACTGCATGTATGCATTATCAGGATCAGATTCTGTAGTTAAACCTAACTTTACAGGACACCAATCATGTTCAAGTATCAGAACATAATGAAGTAAAGTTGATAGTGCATGCGTACACAGAGCACTAGTTTTACCCAAATCAATCTCAGGGTCTCTTATTACGATTCTATCTCCCTCTTTGTAAACGGGGCATTTGCCCTTTATTTCATGAACTATTATCTCCAGCATAAATATACTACTCAATCTCTAATCTACCGTTTCTAAAGTCAATAGAAACTCTAAATCTTTTGAGGAACGATAGGCCAAGTAACCCATCTACCTTGCTCATCTCTGGGAGGTCATGAACAACACAATCTACATTATCCGCGTCCTTTCCCAGAACAGTTACTTTATCAATAGTAATCAGAGGTGCTTTCTCAATTCCACTGTCAATTACTGGTGAATCAGGATCAAATTCATACATGGAATGCAACTGCGTAACCTTCTTTTGGTATTTCTCCGGCGTATATAATCGCTAAATCACCTTCCAGTTCTCGCTGCTTCTCATATATGTCATCTCTGGATTTGCTGTGAGCTATTACTTCGCCCTCTACAGGAAAGCCTGAATCATCAACTCTTGAAACCCTGAGTAACACCCACTCATCTTCATATTTCTTCTTTATCTCTTCTATATTCATAATTTCTCCTGTTATATGTTATCAAAATCCCTTAAAAGCTTTTGTAAAACATTTCTTATCCTAGCCCTCGAGATTAATTATTCTCCACTATCTCAACAATCCTCGCTCCAGCTCTACCATCACCAAAAGGATTCTCCCAGTTATTTGTGACTTCCAACATCTCTCTGACACTATTCAATATCTCCTCAGGTTTCGTGCCAGCCAGTATGTTGGAACCTACGTCGGTCGTCTCCGGTCTTTCCGTATTATCTCTCAAGGTCACACAAGGAACATTTAATATGCAGCTCTCTTCCTGAACACCACCTGAATCTGTCAATACCAATCTGGCCTTCGATTCCAGATACAGGAAGGACAGATAATCCAGAGGGTCAATCAACCTGATCTTATCAGATTTCAACCCAAAGTGCTCCATCATTTTCCTGGCCCGGGGATGAACAGGATAGATAACTGGTAACCCATATTCCTCACCGACCAGCTCCAAACCCTTAATAATCCCTTCAAACCTCTTCTTATCGTCAACGTTCTCCTGCCGGTGGACTGTAACTAAAAAATACTCTTTAGGAATAACATCATGTTCGTTCAATGAATTTAGCTTCTCTTTACCAATTTTTAAGTTCTGGTACACTGCATCAACAATCGTATTTCCAGTAACAAAGATCTTCTCATCAGGTATTCCTTCGCCAAGAAGAGTTTCCTTGGATTTATGTGTTGGGGCGAATAAGTAGTCGCTACAGTGATCACATAACACCCGGTTTATCTCTTCTGGCATGCCCCTATCATAGCTTCTCAGGCCAGCTTCCACATGACCAACTTTAATGTGAAGTTTGGAAGCTGCAAGAGCGCCTGCCAGAACTGTATTTGTATCCCCCTCTACCAATATTACGTCAGGCTTCTCTTTCATTAGCACCTTCTCTACGCCAGTGAGAATCTTTGCAGTCTGCTCTGCATGTGAACCTGACCCAACGTCCAGGTTATATTTTACTTCTGGAAGTTCTAATTGCTCCAAGAAAACCTTATCCATGTTGTAGGAGTAATGTTGCCCAGTATGTAAAATGAAGTAGTCTAAACCTCTTCTTTCACATTCTCTTATGACCGGACTCATCTTAATTATCTCCGGTCTTGTACCAAGGGTTATGGATATCATGTCTTTGTACCTTTTAAGTTTAATTAAGTAACTTTAAGCTTTATTCACCTCATAAGTAATCTTAAAGGCGTATTATTTAATAATCCCATCTCTCGTTTTCAATAATACTTCTTATTTCCCTCCCTGATCGCTTCCCTCATAAACGAAGCCCTCTCCACAAAAGAACCTGACTGACTGTACCTCCTGCTCCTACCCACTCTAAGCACCCTCATCCCCAGAATATTATCATCCTGAGTTCCTTCCTCCCTCGAAGTTATCACCGTCACGTCATGCTTCCTGACCAAATGCTTCGCTATGTGGAACGTCCTTGCTTCAGCCCCGCCCCTAATCTCCACCTTCTCGCTGTGAGGAAAAGCTGAAACAATTCCGATACGCATCGTTCACCATCATTAAGTTGAAAAAATGATTAGATTTCCTTTTTCTTGGTCACACAACTATTTTAGGGGGAATTTCTATCCATATTATTTACCACAAACTTTTCAACTTCCATCAGGAAATTATTTACTTTAAACTCTTTACACGGAATATGCTGTGAGGGGTTATCAAAAGGGTGGTAATGCCATTTTCCCGTATTATCAGCGCCAAAAATCCTCCTATCCTTATGTACACAAGTATATGCGGTTTTGGACGTAACTGAGTTATAAAAAACATCAATAAATAGATCTTGTTCTATATACATTCTACATCTGAAGATTATCCCGTCCTGGATTTCAGATGATATACTCTTGATAAACCCATACTTCTTTGTAGCATTCAGTACTTCTTTAGAGAAATCGGTGGCAGATTTCATCCATACTAAATATTAAATATTAAATATTAATATAGCCACTCATCGGCTATCTTTTCCAGGTGTTCTCTCCTTGAAACTGCCGCTTCCCATTCCCAGTAATCTTTTTCGATTTCATACGAGTACTTATTCCCTGGTAACTCATTATTATTCCACTTCTCTTTAAAGTCCTCAAACTTCATTTTGTACTTCTTTTCGAATGCATTTATTTCCTGGTCACACTTCTCTATCCTGTGATCTATCACATCCTTCATTGCACTCAGTAGAGCTGAATCAAGATCACTGGTAGAGGTGAGCTCAAGCAGGATATTCCCTATTTTTCTGGGCAGTACAACTTCTGTCATTTCGGACACCGTTAAATCTTCTATGTCAGCATATATAAAGTTTAACCCTTATTTCTCCTACTTATGAGATTTATTGGAGCTAATCCCAATAGTTATTGGCCTTTCTTTTGATATATTTTTTCTCCAACTTCTTCTCACTTCATCCAGACTTTTACCCTGCTGGACCATTTCTAGAGCCTCTGTGTCAACAGCCAGATATTCTCCACATCTTAAACCGTATCTTATAATATTAACATCATTTGTCCACAAAGGAGAACTCAATTTCAGAGCCGAAGCAACGAAAGAAGAATCTTTTCTATCGATTTGCCTGCAAATCTCAAAAGCTTCTGAATAGTATCTTCATGTCCCGATTTGGGGGACTACAATGAGCCTCAACAGAGCCTCAAGAGCAAACTTAATCTCCATATGGCTTAATTTTGAATAAAGAAATTAATGCAGAGGTATCAAAAGCCAAATCTCATTTTAACCACTTAATAGCGAGCTTCGAAGGATTGGTTTACTACCTCTTAACCGTAATCAAGAGGTATACCCCCAGAATATCATCCCTCTCCGTACCTTCCTCCCTCGAAGTTATCACCGTCACCTAATAATTTTTTACAATGTTTTTTGCTATGTGGAACGTCCTTGCTTCAGCCCCACCCCTGATCTCCACTTTATCGCTGTGAGGGAAAGCTGAAATAATTCCGATATGCATCTTTCACCAACTAAGTTTATAGAACAAACATTTTTAATTTAATATCTAATCTCTAACCTCTAATTAGACCTTTACCCTACCTTCTCTACTGACTTTCTCCACTTTCTCATCTATACTGTTTATAACTTCCTGTATAGAATTGAAATTGATCGTGTCTCCTTCAAAGTATACTTCTATTCATTGAGCGCCAATCTATGCAGGAACTTCCTCTATCAATTCTCCCTTCTCTATTCAAAATCTTTCTCTGATAAAACATTTAACTGATGGATTCTTTCAAAATGGTTTTTGTTATTGGTCAAAACAGTTAACTTATTTGACAGGGCCGTTGATGCTATTAAAAGATCAAAATCTCCGATTAATTCTCCTTTTCTTCTCAATTCACTTCTGTGCTTTCCAAAAAACTTGCAAGCTTCAATATCGATTCCCAGAACAACGACTCCTGAAAGGAAATTCATTAGGTTCTCTTCATGTCTTAGTTTACCAGAATTAGAGTTAGAAGTGTAAACGCCTTCATACAGTTCAGCAACCGAGATTGTGCTCACAAATAAACCTGCATCAAACAGCTTTTGAAGGATAGAAACTATATTGTCATTACCCTTTAGATATTCAATAATCCAGTCGGTATCGACCAGGTACACTAATCAACACCTTGATGGGCGATTCCTGGATTCGTATATTTCATCTTTTAATTTTTCAGTATCCAGATCTTTCCAGCCACCAGCAGCTTTGAAAAACCTCTCTTTTGACCTCATCATCTGTTTGATCTCCTTAAGTTCTTTCTCCAGGTTTTCAAGCTTAATATGAATAGTGTTGGTCATATAAAATATTTCTCGTGGTAATATAAATAAGTAATGGAAGCCAACACCTAAGAGTAATTAAAGTTGGTAACGCTATTAGCAGCCAAATCTGAACCACAATCATTAGAGCGACCTCAATGCATCTATGTCTTCTTCCATGTCTCCAGGATAACACTGCAGAGTAATTTTCTCATCGCCAGTATGTCAAGCATCTCCCATTCTCCAACCATGCTGAGATTATTATCACATTAGTATCGACTACTATCTTCATTCCAAGGCTCTCCACGATGCCCTTCTTGACCTTGTAATCGATCTCGTCAGTATCCTCATCCGTCAACTCGCTCTCTTCAAGAAGACTATCGAAGAGCATGGAGAGAAAAGCATCCTCCTTTATTTCTCTGGACATTTCCCTCTCGATACTTCTTTTTATACAATCAGATGGTTGTTGAATAACTAATTCCAAGTTAGTATTTCAACTAAAACTTAAATTATTATCGTCACTCATGTTTTCTGACTAAATGCTTTGCTATATGGTAGGTGCGGGCTTCAGCCCCACCCCTGATCTCCACTTTATCGCTGTGAGGAAAAGCTGAAATAATTCCGATATGCATCCTTCACCATCATTAGATTATAAAACAAACTTGTTAAATCTTCTTTGCCTCTTCTATCATCTGATAATACTTGTTCAACTCTGTCTCATACGCCAGCTTATCCGGCTTATCAGTTTTATATCACAAAAACTCTTCGCATGTTTTGATTTACTATATCCCTCAGCTCTCTATTGAGTTCTCCAAGTTCACCTAAAACCAGGTCTTTTAGTATCGTAGCCACTTTGTCAAGTTTTATGACAGAATCTACTTTTAAACCTGACCTCTCAAAGCCACTATCCTCTTTTGTTACCAGAACATCAACGTCAGAAACCTTGGCTGGTATTTTTGATGATATGAACACTACAACCACATCTTGGCTACCCTCATGGATTACTAAGGCTGGTCTTAGTTTTGTCGGTAAATGGAAAAGGTAAAAGAACAATTTTCCCCTTCATCTATATATTTGTGTTGTATCTGACTTTTAAATCTTCTAATCTGTAGATATCCGGTTCTTCTTCAAGAAATTCATTCAATGACTTTTCTGAGAGTTTCATTATGGAATCAAGCTCTTTCTCATGCACTAATTCATCTAGCTTCCGTGATACTTCATTTAGGGCTTGCTTTATATCCTTTATATCGGATTCAATGTTCATAATTTATTCCTCTTATTAAAGGCTTAAAACTTTTGCCACCAATTATCGAATAACTCATCCTATCTCTTCAACTTCTCCCTCTCTGATGAGTATGTAGAGTATGTCTGCTTCAGGATCATATCTGACGTTCATAATTTCACCCACCTTTTATTTCTTTAATCATCAAATTTTATAAGATTTAATTATCTATCTGTTGTGTCTTCAAAGATCTCTGTAATATCTTCCTTTCCTTTTACGGTAGTATTGTCTCTAATCTCAATATCTTTCAAAATGTTATCCATCTCTTTTTTATTAACCATTCTTCTTTTCCCCATTAGATACAGCACATCTTTCAAATCCAGCACTTTTATTCCGTTCTCTTCACAAAACTTAATCACTTTGTGGTCGTTGGTAAGAAAGACACCATCTCTTGAGTTTGCGATAGCCACTCCTTCTGCCTCTCCTGCGTGAATTCTTTTGTCCTGTGAAAACATGCGGAAATGCTCTATCTCCTCTTCTTTAAGGGATACCTGCTCAATACGTTCAAAAAGCTTATCCGGGAATGCAAAACCAGCTCGTTTAGCCCTTAATAGTTCCATATAAACAGAATTGGTAATACAAAGATCTGAGCCAGAAAATGTCTTTTTCAGCAACTCTATTCTATCTATCTTGGCAAAGCGTTGCTAATCGCAATCCAGAACTATAAGCATTCAGTCCCCAACCACTCTTGATATCCTGTTCTTGCTTTCAGCTTTGGTTCCTCCCGTCTCAATCTTAATCCCTCTACTTGAAAGAATTTCTTTGAATTCTTCAAGCGTCATGCCAGCGATTTCTGATGCTTTCCAAAGGCTAATGTCCCCATTTTTATAGAAATAAAGGGCTACCTCAATTTTTAACTGGGGTTTTGACTCCATTAACGCCCTCAAGGCATCTTTTATAACCTCTTCTCTTGAACTGTAAATATTCATACCAAGCAAAGCTTCAATCTCTTCTACACCCATTGCCATTTTATCATCCTCAGATTTATAATATCTGTACTTGAGATTATTAATTTATTCTTAATCCTTCAACAACGAAAATCATTAATCTCCATTCTGAACAATTCCTTCTTTGCCTCTTCTATCATCTCATCCGTAATACTTAGCCAACTACGTTGACAAGGTTGTCACGGAAGTGACGAACTCCCCTCCACGAACACTTCCAAAGAGAGAACCTTTTTCCTCTTTTTCTCCACTCCAAATGCATTAAATCCTTCTTTATATGTTCCAGCTCATTGCCAAGGCAATCCACTTCAGCACATCTTTTGTTTTCATCTTCATTATATTCCCCCAAATAAACTATTGATTCATAAAACCCCTAAACTCCCATACTTTTAGGCACTATGATATCGAATTTCTCGAAAATATCTTTTTGTTGTCTGGTCGGCTCTTGAACAATGATTTCGTCTTCATATACCTTGCATTTTAAATTCCTGAGTGTGAGCAGGACATCTTCCACAGTATACTTCTTCCCCAGCTCTTTTTTAAGCATGGAGTATGTGATCAGGGAAGCAAACTGCAAGAACAGGTATCCTCTCAGGGTCTCCTCTCTGTGCACTCTGAGAGGAAGGAGGTCCAGGTCGTCTTTGGAGAAACCGAATAGCCTTTCTACTGTCTGTCTGGTGTAATAGAGGGGGATTATTTCCTCTTTACTTACCTCCACGGAGGAGATGAGGATCATTATTCCCTTCCTCATCAAATCGTATTCTATATCCTCTTCCTCAATCTCGTCCATGACCTTCAGTAAAGTCTTCTTCAACTCTCTACCTTTCCTCTCCGGATCAAGTACGATGTGGGCATAGACCTCTTTGCCGAACAGCTCCACCTTCCTCTGCTTGATGAAGAGAGCTCTCTTACCATACCTTACAGCGTTCCTGAACCTCTCCATATCACTGAATTCCTCCCTCACCAATTGCTTGTACAGCTTCCTTAAAGCAGACAACCGTATCAGGAAGGGGATCTTCTCTTTGTAGAGTTCCTTGATATTATCTTCGGAGAAGAAGCCTGCATCCACAATGACGAGGTGTTTGGACACATATTTGCTCAACTCATCTATGGTAGTTTTCAAGCTGGATACATCCATGATGTTCCCTGGCATGTACCTGAAGAATATGGGGAGTGAGGATTTTCTGTCCACCACCAGTAGAAGCTTTATTTGCTGATCTATTCCCTCACCATATCCCCATGTGGTGAGCGGTAAGTTGATTTGGTTGGGGAGGGCGGTGGTATCAATTATTATTCCCTCCTTCGGAGCTATCTTGTTGAGATATTTGTGAAAGAATCCTCTCTGGTACTCCTCATCCCCAATCTCTTCCAGGAACTCGCTTATTCTTTGAGAGCTAATGTCCACGTCAAACAGCTCTCTAACTATGTTACCTTCATACCACACCTTCGCATACCTCATTGCAGAAGGACAGCACAATTGGTAGAAGATGAGGGTAAGAAGCTTCTCTGAGTCGAAAAGTTCTTTCTTCACAAACTGGTTGAGGAAGTATACGTCACCAAAATCCAAGATAAGTTTTTCATTCCTCTGTTTATTCCTCTTTTCAATTATCCCTTTCTCCTTGTCAACTACCACCCCCAGATACTTTGTTTTCTGCCTTGGTTTCTTTTTCTCAGCATCCCAGAAGGACGTTACCTCATAAGCATACTCCTGATTACCAAACTTCTTGTACCTTATAAAGCTCATCATGGTTAATTTAGGCATTATGTTATAAATAGTTTATCCCCATAACCATCGAGCTTGAGAAAAAAGAAGAGACAAAAGAGATTTTTAATTAAACTAATGCCTAATTATTCGGGAATGTAGGAAACCCCTAAACCATCAAGTTCTTACTGTTTCTCCCTCACTTCTACTCATAACCCCACTCAATTCAGACACAAATTCACTGGCATCCATGATTTCAACCAGCACAGGTCTATTCTCCTTACTAAAATGAATGATCATGTTTTCAGCTTCTTTAGCATAATCAATATCTTCTTCTGAGAGTTCGATTGTCATTATATCTACTTCTTTATCATATTTAATCTTCATATCTTTCCCTCCTTGCTGGATAGAACGTTATGATCACCCATTCTTTACCTTTATCTTCGTAAATGACTCTTAATAAATGTTCTTCATCTAATGCTTTCTGAGCGATTAAACGATAATGTTTACCTGGTACAACTTTCTCCGGGTCCTTAACGGCTTTTAAAACACTTTCTTTATCTATTTTGCAATTATGTTTCCTTAGGACAGAAAACTTGTCTGATGCATGATCTGTGAACACTATTTTCATTTTCGTAACTATCTAACGCATCATATAAGATTTTCTCCTTCTCATAAGTTAAAAGTTTTCATCTAATACTTTATCAAATATCTTCTCGTATTTCCTTAAGCAGTCTTCTCTGCTTCAGTAGATCAACTTCATCTATTTTGGCGAAAATACTCAAGACATCGATCGATAATTACAAGCTTAATATCAGTTCGACCTCCCTGTCCAGCTCATCGGGAGTTACTTCTGGAACCATTACTTTAATTCCTCTTTCTTTAAGTAATTCTTTGAAATCCTCTATATTAAGCCCACAAATCTCAGCTGCCCTTGAGAGAGACACCTCCCTCTTTTTATATAATTCAATTGCCAAATCCATCCTCAATTCCGGTTTTGTTCTAAGGAGAGCACGAAGAGCATCCTCCATCAGCTCTTCCCTACTTGAATATTTACCCATATCAACAAGCATTTTATCCAGCTTAGCCATCAAAATCTCTCACCTATTTAGATATTAACAATGCAATTAAATAAGTTTTCTCCATGAAGTGAATAACAGCCCAAAACATATGTCATGG
>CAZHOR010000026.1:0-20761 GCA_964534325.1 uncultured archaeon | reverse complement strand
TGATCTTTCTTCCAACCCTCTCTTGAAGTAGATTTTTCAGAAATTACACTAGAAGATACATTAGGGAGGTATTGAGTGAAGCGAAATACCTCAGTTTGATGGTCCAGCTTTCTGAAGCTGGGGAGGGAGGTTTTTCTGGTTTACTGTTAGTAGAATAATTTAGAGAATAAGTCTTGCTGGTGGGCTTTTTGGGTTTACTACTGTTGGATAAGCTGGAGTGGGAGGGATCATACAATCTAGTGTACCTTCTAATCTTCCTTGATATGCTGTTATGGTTGTCGTTATACTGTCATTTGTGGGCCATTTGTTTCATGAGGACTTTGGAGAGTGGGGTGTCTATGTCCCATTCTATGACTCTTCCTCTGGTTCTCATTCTGGTGACCATAGAGTCCCTGAGGGTTTCAAGGAGTATGGTGGCCAGTTCTTCTTCTTCCTGGTTTTGTTTGAGTGCGATGATGTCTATGGGGACTCTCTTCTTTTTGGAGAATTTGGATATCTTCAGGATCGTTCCCAGGGGTTTGGAGTATTCTACTCTGGTGATGAACATGACCAGCGGGTTATAGATGATCAAGAACCTTTTGCAGGACTCGAGGGCGTGATCAAAGGATTCAACCTCGTTTGTGGCTTCCAGGGTGAGCAGTGTATCTCCTACCCGCCTGAACTGCCTCTGTCCCGTGTCGGGGTAGAGTACCTGTCCTGTTCCCACCACGTACATACCCACTTTATAGCCTCTGGAGGCAAAATAGTATGTCAGTGAGTTCGCAGCTTCTATCGCTGCCTCCAGGTAATTCTTTATTGCGGTCCCGTGCCCCATATACCTGTTGGCATCCAGAAAGATCCATACAGCTTTCTTGCCCTCAACCTCGTATTTGTTAACCATCAATTTGTCTTTTCGGGCTGTGGCTTTCCAGTTAATGAATTTCATGGGGTCCCCAGGCGTATATTCCTTTATCTCCCTGAAATCTGTTCCGGGAACACCTATTCGGGAGATATCTACATCGGGTAGGGGTGATCTGGCTATCCCTCTTAAGTTACCTACTTTGAGGATTTTCTGGATCCTCTGTTTTACTTCCAGAGTCACGCCAACCTCCACCTCACCGTAGGATTTCCTGCCGGTCATCAAAGGATTCTCTGTCTGATAGGCTATCTTGTCCAGCTGGTAGAAACCTCTCTTTGAGGGGATTGCTGTATAGGATAGGTGAATGTGTTTGACCCCTGGAACGAAAGTCTGAACCGTATTCTGGCCCTCGGTTATGTCAAAGAATTCAGGAAGAGTATGCTGGACCTTTAGAAGGCCGAATCCCTTTGCGGTGAGATTTATTCTGGCCGTAAATGGCTCGTTCACGTATTTACCGCCTTCCACGTCAACCTTTACGTCCTTTAATCTACAGGGAACATATGGGGCTAACAGCAGCAGAATGGGGAAGGCTGCAAGGGCTACCAGCTCATAATCGAGGATAAGGATCCCTGTTAGGGCCAGTAAAATTGATGTCTTTATCAATACGAAGCTGACTTTACGTATCTTCATGTCCTATGCGGTGAGGTCTTTGGGGACGTCTACATTTTGCAGGACTTCTTCTACAATGTTCTCCGGTCTTTCTCCTTCGATAACATACTCCACATCCAGAAGCACCCTATGGGATAGAGCATCTCTTGCTACAGTCTTGATATCATCGGGGATCACGAAATCCCTTCCATTTATTGCGGCAATAGCTCTAGACGCTTTCAATAAAGCAAGACCGCCTCTGGGGCTGGACCCTATTTCGACCAGCTCGTGTTGTCTGGTAGCTCTTATAAGCTCTGCTATATACCTTACAACGCTTTCCCCTACGTGTATGTTCTCCACAAATTTTTGCATTTCTCTGAACTCTTCTATGGATATGATGGGAACTATGTCTCCAGTGGGGTCATCTTTTTTCCAGCTTATCCTCCTGTCAAGGATGCTGACCTCCGAATCTATATCCACTGGATAACCCGGGCTCATCTTGAGCATGAACCTGTCCATCTGGGCCTCTGGCAGAGGATACGTTCCCTCTTGCTCGATAGGGTTTTGAGTAGCTATAACGAAGAACGGCTCCAGCAGTCTGTGGGTCTCGCCTTCGATGGTCACCTGTCTCTCCTCCATGGCCTCCAGAAGAGCTGCCTGGGTTTTGGGAGGGCTCCTGTTTATCTCGTCAGCGAGCAATACGTTGGTGAATACCGGACCCCTGACCAGCACGAACCTTCCTTCGTTGGCTCTCCATACTTTTGTCCCCGTTATATCCGAGGGAAGCAGGTCCGGAGTGAACTGAACCCTACCATAGTCTGCTCCAATCACTCTGGCGAAAACCTTTGCCAGTATGGTCTTTCCCAGTCCGGGGTAATCTTCGAACAGTACGTTACCATTACTGAGGCACGTGGCAAGCAGTTTTTCAATGTGGTTCTCACTCCCCACGTAAACGCTGCACACGGCATCAATAATCTTGTGGCTCTTATCCCTAAATTCTTCAGCGCGCAATATTAACACCTTCCTTATTCAATCTTTCAACCAGATCATTAACAATTTCTTCTCTATCCTTCTGATTCTTGTTCTCCAGCATATTTCTCTCCCATTTAAAAGAAAAGACCGGTGCTCTCCTGTCCTTGTGGGAGACTACCGGTGAAATGAACCTGGCGACCCTGTCCTCACTCCAATCCATGTCGAAAAGGGGTTTGGTCAGGGCTGCAATGAAATGAGATTTTATTCCGTTTTGAATGAAATTATCTTGAGCTCTTCGGAACTCTTCAACCCACTCATCACTTCTTACCGAAATCCGTTGTCTATGGGGCTCAATAAACTCGGATTCATCCACATTAAGGGTTCTTTTATAGTCTCTGGATAGCTTCAGAAATACCAGGATAACCACACCCCATTCTACAAGGTTGATCACACCGGGTCTTTCCATCAGTATTGGCCTGAGGGATACGTAGTAAGCTGCTACTGCAACTATAATGAACAATAAGAATTTCCTGGAGTTTCTCAACCAGGTTGTGAGCTCGTTTTCAGTGATGTTGGCGATAGTGGTTATAGATAAGACTGCCATTAACAATAAGAATACCAGACCCAGTTCCGTGGAGTACTCTACTGGTACAGTGGAGATAAGAATGTAACCAAAGTAACCGGCGAGAATAAGGCCCGCAGCAGTAACTAATGGTTGAACTCTGGTTTTAAACGGTATTTCTACGTGCGCAAGGGCTAAGAACGCCAGAAGAAGCATTACCCCAAATTTATTTGACTGGAAAAAGGTATAGAAGAGAGGTGAATAATCAAATGCGTTGAATGCAATTACTTCCAGAATAAAGAAAATGGCTATAGCCAGAGAAAAAGGTTTCAATGGAAGCGTATACTTGTTGTACCCCAACAGAATGTAAGCCAGAAGCAGCGCGTAGATGACCACGGTTGTAGGCAATCCTACTGTAAATATTGTCCTGCCAAAGAAGGTGGGCTGAAATATTGTCGCTACGTAGAAAACTCCAAAGAAGATGGTCAGAGTGATTATCTCCGCAATTAAACGCCTCATTCTATCCCTCTACAAATATTCAAATAAGCTTGATAAGCTATAGAGAACTCCATTCTGGTGTATTCCTTATCTCCATACTTTGCGTTCTCGAAAAGATTAACCAGTTCCCTCCCATCGCTGGTCCCGACAGCTTTGAATACTTCTCTTGCCGTAGCATTTCTGAGGTTAATATCTTTCTTATCTTCCGCAACTTTAACCAGTTCTCCAAACGTATCTATTATGGCATCGCTATAACTCATTATTTTTATCTCCAGTTGTCTGGTCTCTTTTACCTTTCCATTAGGCAAAAACCTTTCGGCTACGAGGGTGTGGTTGCCCGGTTGGGAAAAAACAAAATTCAGGTTCAGAGAATTACCAACTGCCTCTAACCCTTCTCCATCGAGTGAAGCTCTCAGGATGCTTTTACCCCCATCTTTCAAGCTAATGTTAATATTAATCTCTTCACCCACATCCCAGATAGGGGGAAGTTCACTACCCCAGTCAACCACGATCAGCTTCTGAAATCTCATTTTATATGCTGCAAATGCTGCTACCGGGACCAGAAGAGCGAAGATCCAGTAAGGGAAACTGGTGCGGTCAAAGCTGGTAGAAGAGCCCAGATACTTTTCGTTTCCGGAGAAGGCCACCTCAAATTTTTCGGGGAGCTCTTCAGCCTCAAGTCTGGCAACTCCCTCTTGGGCGAACACCGTTTGATTGGCTATGGAGACCTCCCCTGATACAGGGTTGCCGTTGTCATCCTTTACATAAACGAAGACCACCCAGTTGTTGTCCTTCTTCACCTCTACATCCAGATAGGTTTTGGCTTTAACGGTGATGTTGACGTATGACCTGTAGTTCATGTCCGAAACTTCGTAGCGCAACTGGGTCCTCCCCAGAGAAAAATCGGATGGTATTCTGGTGCTGATGTTGAATTTCCCTTCTTTAGCCATGGTGTTGGTCAATCCCCTGAAAGTTACCATGGAGTTCAGTGCTCTGTCATTGAAATAGAGAATACCCGTGGTATTCCAGTAATCTCCTCTAACCGCATAAGAGTTATTCAGGTAAAGTCGGACTTCTCCCACTTCCACTTTCTTTTCAACCGACGAAGGTAAGAGGTACTCACCACCGGGATACGATACGTTCACAATATATTCGCCCGGCTCTTTGAACTGGACATCGAACTGGAATGATCCCTGAGAATCGGTCTCAGTTCTGTAAGCGTTGGTCTGAACCTTGATTCTACCATCGTTCTCCAGCTTGATGGCTTTGAGATATATTGTCTCATTACTGATACCGGTACCATTAAAGTCGTGTAGAGAACCTGTGACCTGGCAGTCCCTGGAGGTAATGTCCGGTATGTCGGCTTCTAAAGTGGCAGTATCGTATATCCTTATGATGGGGTCGCTCCAGGAGTCCTCATACCTCAGTGTACCCACATAGTGGGCGACCACGTGGTACTCTCCAGAGATATCCGGAACCGTGATATTGCGCTTGAATCTCCCGTTCTCCACCGGGATTATGTCCACCAGCAAACCATCCTCGTTCTTATCCTTCTTCAAATATATCTCCACATAACCCGTAGGCACACCATGCTTGCTTTTCACGAAACCGCCTACGGTGAAATTAGACCCCCTCTTGGCCGTCTTATCGATTTCATCTATTCCCGTATCCGTGGGTAATTTATCCGGCGGTGGTGGGGTAGCATCGAATTCCTTCCAGTTCTCCTCGAATTTCACCTCCGCCCACATGTGGGCTTGAGAAGCATAAACCGTTTGATTGTATCCTACGGGCTTTGCCAGATAACCGAATACTCCTCTGGCCTGAATATCTACCGTCCTGCACATTATTATGAACGCCGATGCGAAATGCTTGCACAGACCTTTTTCTTCCTTGAACAGGAAGTCGTAGACCGGGTGAGGCGAGGTCCAGTGCACTGTATCATACTTGTAATTCTCCTGAAGATATTCTTTGATCATCACAGCTCTTTCGTGATCGTCCCTGGCGCCATCAGTCACACGCTGGGTCAGCTGCCTGATAGCGTCCTCTCCATAGACGTTCACATCCACGTTATTTGAAGCAGCGTTTTCAGCCTGGAACTGGTGAGCAGAGGAGTAAGCCCCATAACCGGATGTCAAGTGGTCCACCATATAAGTACCAGTCTCTGCGTTGTAGTCCGCCGACGCCGTTACGAAGAAGGTGTCTTTGGCTACAGGGATATGCCCGGTGAAGTTATTGAGAGGAGTAACGGAGTAACTGGTTATAGTTGTTCCACCTAACGCCTTTTTATCATCGTAGGTCACGTTGTCTTCTGCCCACGTTCCATCACTATATTGTGAAGAGGTGTAAAGCCTGAGGAGGTAGGTTTGCTCGTTCAATCCGTCAACGAAGAACACGGGTATCTGGGGAGGGTCGCTTTCTTCATTGAGGTCGTTCATGTTGGATTCATGATACGATACAGGAACTGTTTTCTGGGGAATATCTTCTGCTTTTTCCTGTCCTGAACCGATAAACCCGCCAAAACCGGTCTCACTCAGATCAACAGAAGAAGTGAAGCTGAGAAGTAGAGAGAGGGAAATGAACATTAATATGAATGCCGGTATCTTCCATAGCTCTCCCCTCATGCTTACACCAATTAACTCCAATTCATCCCAGTTAATAATTTCTCATTATTTTTTATCGCCGTCGCCACTTACTGTTTCTTTGGCCGCCTTATTGAAAGCTATTTCGCCTAAAGACTTGATACATTTATAAGTACTTCTCAAGGGATACCCTGAAGCATTAATACTGGGCTGAAGGTTGGAGAGATTGACCATGGTATCTTCAGCACTTTCCAGGTTCGATTCAATGTACGACTGAAAAGCGGACTGGAAAACATCTTTCATTTCTCTCAGCAGGATGAGTATGTCACTGGCTACATCCAGGTTCCTTATATCCACAGAAAGAGTTGTGAGAGCGTCGGAAGTTTCTTCCAGTATCCTGGCAGCTGTTTTGTTATCCGAATTAGCTTCCATTCTGTTCTCATACCTCCTTATGAGATAGTATAATCTATCCGAATCTTTTTTCAGCTTTTGAACCGTTTCCAGCTCACTTTTATCCTTGAACATTATGGCGTTATCGATGGAGTCGATTATTCCTGATACTATTTCACCCATTCTGAGCAACAGGCTCAAAGAATCCAGTTCCGGAACGGTAAGACATTTAAGGATCACACCCTGGTCCCCTGCCTGCACCACTTCTACTCCAATGAACTTCTGGGCTATTTCGCTAATATTAATGATCACGGGAGGTGTGATGGCCACATCCTGAATGATTACCTCATCAAAACCCTGCAAATAGAGGCTGAGGATAAATCTGAACAAAAATTCTTTATCGTACTTCATTATTTTTTTAACGTATACTCTTTTAACATTGTCCTCTTCAAATTTTTTGGGAGTTAACCTTATCATAGACCCGTCCGCATCAAGAATAAGCTCATCTCCCTGCTGCAAACTGTTCTCTTTAACCCAACTCTTGGGGAGACTGACCATGAAACTTGAACCACCAATCAACTGAAGTCTTCGGGTCTCCATGACATACATAAGCATTTATAAAGGTTAAAAGTTTTTGGTGGACACATAATGTGGTCTTATGCTGTAAGCCTCAGGAATCCATCTGGTCCGAATATCTTTTTAAAAGATTGAAGAGGGATAGAGTATGAACAGGGTCCAATTGATGCAAACAGGAGAAAAAATGGGTAGAAAGGGGCTAATAGAAGGAGCAAGCGGCAATATCAGTATTAAAGAAGGTAGAAAGATCACCATAACGAAAAAAGGTGCTTTTCTGGACGATCTGAACGAAGGATCATTGGTAACACTGGACCCGGATGAAGATGAGGAGAGTATCGAAGATGCTTCTTCTGACTATGTTATACACAAAGCAGTTTATGGGGCTACTGACTTCAAAGCCATTATTCACTGCCACGGAGTATTCAATGTGGTCATTTCTCTGGTGGAAGACAGGATAAGTCCTCTTGATTTCGAGGGAAAATTATTGCTGGGAGACCTTCCGGTTATAGAACCTGAGCCTAAAAGGCAAGAAAGTGCCGAATCGATCGCTCAGACCATCCAAAAACATGGTGTGGCAGTTTTAAGGGGTCATGGCATCTATTCCGCTGGTCAAACACTTCAAGAAGCATTGAGTAGCATCGAGTATGTGGAGCATTCCTGTGAGATACTCTACAGGCTGCGTTTGCTTGAAAAATGACCCGGAAAGCAGTAGAAGAGAATCTTGCTTTAAGAAAATGGGAAAATGGTTTGAGATAATGATAAGGGATAAATAAAAAATAAAAAATAAAAATTTAAAAGTCTTCAAATGTGATAACTCTAACAGTTGTGGGAACTTTAACTACGCTTCCCAGCCTGACGCCGATAATATACTGCAAATTTTTTCCTGCAGCCAGATCAATAACACGTTGGGTAATTACACCATCAAAAACTACACAGGATGCTTTTGAGTTGTTGCTTTTCAGCACTTTAACAAGGTCTCTCACCGGGATCTCTTTGACGAGATTAAAATTATTGTCGAGCATTCTGGCAACCAATCTCCCTTCGATCTGGTCCTTGTGTTTTTTTAGCGATTTAGTGAAGTTTTTTTTCTTGTTACCCTCTTTTTTTCCTTCTTTTTCCTTGGGCTCGATGCTGACTTCTTTTTGGTTCTCTTTTGTCTTTACTACGTATATCTGCTCTACCGGAACCTTATTCCGAAGAGCCTTCACTATTTCCTTCTGGCTCAAGTCCTCTACACTCTTACTATCTGGAGCTCTGGCAACATAATCTATATCGGCGACCTGTAAGACTTCCTTGAGTATCAGGTCACCTCCTCTGTCGCCATCCAGGAATGTAGTAACGGTCTTCTTGCGGCTTAGCTCCACTATGGGTTTAGGTACGTTGGTCCCTTCAACAGCGATCACGTTCTTTATACCATGTCTCAACAGATTCAATACGTCAGCTCTTCCCTCTACAATGATTATAGCATCTGATTCGTCTACAGCTGGACCTGCAGGAAGCTTTTCCGGTCCATATTCCGTGATCTCTTCCACTCTAACCGATTGCCGAACCAGCTCGGATATCCTCTCGGATTCGACTTCCGGCTCCTTGAATGAGTCTCTGATGATATTCTTGGCTCTCTCCACGATCTTCCTTCTCTTGCTTGCTCTAACATCTTCGATCTTGGTTATTTTGATCTTAGCTGAACATGGGCCAACCCTCTCAATGGTTTCGAGGGCAGCCGCAAGAATCGCAGTCTCCACCTTATCGAGACTGGATGGGACTTTAATTTCTCCGTAACTTTTTCCACTTTTGCTTTCGATTTTGACCTCAATCCTTCCTATCCTTCCTGTCTTCTGTAGCTCCCTTAGATCAAGCTCTTCACCGAGTAAACCTTCAGTTTGGCCAAATATAGCACCAACGACGTCAGGCCTTTCTACAATACCCTCAGCAACAATCTCTGAGTGTACCAAGTACTTAGTAGTGTCGGTTGGTGATCTCATGGCTATTCCTCCATTCTCTATCTCGTTCATGTCCATCACTGATTTTTTGTTTTTATATATGGTAGTTTTAGCATTATAAATATTTTGAGGTGTTCCTGAGTGGGTTCTTAATGGTGACTTCTCCTTTACTCTATTTCTTGGGGCTCATAAACCTTCAGACTTCAATTTATGCAGATTAAAGGCTCAATTTCCCCCTGAAGGTATCACCTTCATTCAGGTCAAATCACTCACATGCTGGAAAAAGGGAAGAATGGAGGGAAGGAATTGCTCATCACAAAAATCATCACAAAAACAATGAGGATAATTTACTCCCCCACCTATATGGGTAAGCTCACTAATCACGTGCAATGCGAAAAACAACTATAGAGTCAACTTCCTTTTTCATGCTCGTATTTGTGCCTCAACTTCTCTACATCGTCATGAGTGTGCTCGTGGATATGCAGGTGGATGTGGCCGTCGCCGGTCTCTATGGTCCGGGTAAGCTCCTCGATAGCGTCCTCAATGGATAATGGGAGGTGCTCACAGTTGTATCCGAAACAGTTGAGGACTTCGAACAGCTTGAATACTTCCGGTACCTCCAGCTTGTTCTCTTTGAGCAGTTGACTGTCGGAGAATATTTCTCTGGGAGATCCTTCTGCCATAATTTTTTTGTTCAAGACGTATATTCTGTCGGCGAGCTCTGGAAGAGCATTGACATCGTGTGAAGCGATAATAATGGTTATCCCCTGCCGGTTAAGCTCTTTAATCTTTTGAAGGAGGTCTCTCCTGCTCCTGGGGTCCAGGTTAGCAGTAGGCTCGTCAAGGACCAGTATCTGAGGCTCCATTGACAGTACTGCTGCAAGAGCGGCTTTCTTCTTTTCTCCAAAACTGAGGTTGTGAGGAGCCCTGTTCTCGTATCCCTCAAGACCTACAACGGACAATGACTTGGTAACCCTCTCTCTGACCTCCGACTCACTCAATCCAAGATTTATGGGACCGAAAGCAATGTCATCAAAGATGGTGGGCATGAAGAGCTGGTCATCAGGGTCCTGGAAGACCACACCGATCTTCCGCACGATGTCCTCCCTGCTCATCCCGGAGACATCCTCCCCAAATATCCTTATGCTGCCCCCATTACCCTTCAGAATACCGTTGAGATGAAGGAGGAACGTGGTCTTTCCCGCACCGTTTGGACCCACTACCACAACCTTCTCTCCCTCGAAGATCCTGAAATTGATGCTGTCAAGTGCCTTGGTGCCATCAACGTATTTGTAATCCAGATCACTGACCTCTATTGCCTCTCTCATTAGATCACCGCAGGAAAGTGTAGCAGAACGGCAAAACCGATTATGATAAAACCATAAATATAATCTTTTGGTGAGGATCTGAACTCAAATAAAGTTCGGGGGTTTCCGGTATAACCTGCAGATAGCATCGCCTGGTACACTCTTTCCGCTCTCTCGTAGCTCCTCACCAAGAGCATTCCCACAGCTCTGCCTATGGTGGTGAAAGTATGGAGGTTGGTCCCTACCTTGAATCCTCTGGACTTCATGGCCCTCTGCATCCGGGAGAACTCGTCTATGAAGATGAATATGTAGCGATAGGTGAACATGAGCATCTGCACCAGCAAACTGGGGACCCTCATCTGGTATAACGCCTTCAAGGTGGTGTCGAACCTCATTGTACCTACCATGGGGAAGATGAGCATTACAGCCGCCAGAGCCCTTATGGAGACCAGTAAGCCGAACTCCACTCCTTCATAAGTAACACCCAATCCACCAATGGTGAATAGCTCATTACCTTTGACCGTGAAAGGCATGATCACCAAAAAAGGGATTATGAACAGGAAGACCCACTTTATGTGCTGCAACACGAACCGGACCGGAAGTTGAGACACCAGTAAAAAAATAATTGATGCAAACAGAGCTGTCAATGCCAGCTCGATAGCGGGGAGCAGAACTACGGAGAATATGAGGAAAACAAAAGATATTATCTTAATCCTGGGGTCAAAACGGTGAAGAGGAGAATCAAGCGAAGAGTAACGGTCTATTTCCGGATATTCCATAGTAAAGCCTTTTTTATTTCCTATTTATTTCTTGTTCCCTATATCACTTATCTTTATTCCATCCCTTACTTTTCTTCACGCTTGCTTTTCTTCCAGCCAGTGTATGCCAGAGCAACACCTGCCAGCCCCAAAAGGTAGCCGAGTCCTGCTCCAATTCTCATATACAGAGGTAGTTCCTGTTCCTCACCAGAAGAGGAAGAGCTACCGAGGTCTATCTCCACATCACCTTTATGTCCCGCAGAACCAATTACTGCCGTATAATTACCAACACCGGTTTTGGGGGAGAAGGCAAAGACGCCGTTCTCATCTGTTACACCCTCTTGGTACACTACCCGCTCCCCGCTCTGATTGATGAACACCTTAACTTCCGCATTCTCCATCGGCTCTCCACCACCGTACCAGGCTTTAAGTTCGATCTTATCTATCTCCCAGCTGGTATGCACTCTATGAGAAGCTACGGGGGATATCATGAGAAGCGCCAATAGAACAGCCAAAAAAACCAATCCTTTTCTCATATTCGCTCACTCCCACTCTCTATCAATTCGGGTTTGACCTTCTGCAGAAAACCCACTACCGAACCCGTTACTGCTGCCTCTATGGCAACAACCGGCAAGTGTGCTAAACCTATCACTCCAGCCACACTTGTAAATTCTTCTCCCGTGGTGAGAAGAGAAAGCATGAGGAGAATTACTGCCAGCCCCACCGCAAATCCGCCAGCGATGGTCCCGAATAATGGTCCCCATCTCTGCCCGCCCTGCTTGACTCCTGCTCTAAAAACTCCGTAGGCCATCAAGGCTGGAATGCCCATGATAGCAGCATTTATTCCAATGGTGGTTATCCCACCGTGCTGAAAAAGGACTGTTTGCAGTATGAGTCCAATAAAAATCGCGGGGAAGGCCAGTAACCCCAGAACCACTCCTACAAGACCATTAAGGACCAGATGAACACTTGTTGGCCCTACAGGCACGTGGATGAGAGAGCCCACAAAGAATGCAGCCGTAATGACCGAGAGCTTGGGTATGTCCTCTGCTACATTCCCCTTCTGCTCCCTTCTCCACAACACTAAGGCCATTACTATAAGGGTTACAGCCCATCCCGCCGCCAGTACCGGCGTGGAAAGAATTCCATCCGATATGTGAACCATTCTTATTTCTTACCTCTCATCGATACAGCTGCTACTATTATAGCCACAATGGCTATCCCCAGTGCAGCGTATGTCATAGTTGAAGCTCCACCGGACTCCATTCCTTCGACTTTCGTTTGTAGGGACTGCACACTGGATTTCATGTCGTTCACTGAAGTTTTCAATTCATCTACACTTGCACTATCACCTTCACCAGCTCCACTGCTTTCCTGTGGAGGGAACTCTTCGATTACGGGTATTATAAATACTCCTCTCTGATCTTTTTCGTTCTCGAACTCTTTGATTGCTCCCACAAACCAGATACCTGGCTCATCGAGAGTATATGAGAACTCTCCATTGGCATTCGACTTGGTTACCCTGGTAAATATCATGGGGGGGTCGTATGGATATTTTTCTTCTGCCTTGCTGACCACTTCTTCACCTTCTTCCTGGGTGTGGTACTCCTCTATTTCCACCGTTGCATCCGCCATGACCTCTCCTTCATATAAAGCCTTACCACTGAACACGAACCCTTCTTCCATTCCATAGGGTCTCATATATGGCATTATCTCTGCCTTCTGGCCCACCTCGGCATCCCAGCCGGTCCAGACCTCTTCACCGCTGTGGATAACCGCTTTGGTGTAATCCATTAAACCCTGATGCTCTTCTCCAGCATCCAGCTCAACTGAGATTATATGGTCGCCCATTTGATCTACTGTATAAGAAACTTCATACCCTTTATACCCCTGAACCGTTGTCTCCGACGGTGTTAGCTCTACGGTGCTCCCATCGGGCTTTGTGACACTAACTTCAGGTTTACTGGGGCAGTCAAAGAGAATGTGCTCATATGGGTGGCCCCAGACAATAATTATGTTCTTTGTTTCTCCCTGCTCCGCTATATAGTCTTCCGGTGTTACCTGCATGTCCCCTCCGGGGAACACCATAGTAAAATGAGCGGAAGCAGTTCCTGTGCCCAGCAGCAAAAAAAGACATAATCCCAAAAACATTGCTAATCCCTTTTTCATATCAAAACCTCCCTTGCATTAACATTAACATTTATTTTGATGACACTTGTTAATATTTTTTGCGGTATTAGTGCTACTAATTATTAATTAAACAACTTTTCATTAATACTCAAGCATACTCACGCTAAAAAAAGTTATTAAGTTTTTAAGGTCTATTCCTGGAGACCTTCAGCAAAGCCCTTTAATTTCTTCAAGTCCCGGTGAACTTCTTCCTTTATAGATTGATTGAAGCATTTGGGGCATAAATTGAGAACATTCGAGGTAGATTCTCCCTCTTGTTTAACATTTATTTCCACGTAATTCTGCAACTCTTTATTGCAAAGAGAACAGGTTTTAGAGCTCTCATCTCCCATGCTACCACCTGTTAAATTGTTGAGTGCTCCTCCTTAATATAAGATTTGATTCCGGAAAATTCATTTTCCATCTCGTTTATGCTATCTTGAGACGAATTCATTGTCTGCAACGAAAAACCGCAGTTCTTCCTTCAAATCTTCTGTCACTCCTATACGATGGGATCTACCAACTTCAAACCGGTCATAGTGTCCCTCGACGATCTTCAGGTTGTGCTGGTCGATGAGGTCCACTCCATGATACTCACCCGTGACCCCCATTGCCTGGGTCAATTTCCCCGGACCTGAAGTCAAATTCTTCGCCTCGCTGGCGTTCCTCCTCTTCTTCATCAGATCTATTCCCTCCAGAGGTTCAAGAGCGCGGATCAAAACTGCACCTGGCTCTCCTTCTTTTTCCGAAGTAATGTTCAGCAGCCAGTTGGCGTGAACCATATAGACCACAGCATGTCCCCCACGTTTCCACATTGGTTCACTGATCTTTGTTCTCTTCTTTGCTCTGGATGCAGGGTCTTCAGGACCAAAATAGGCCTCTGTTTCCACCATAGCTCCACTCGTCACTCCTTCATCGGTTCGATGGACCAGTGTCTTCCCCAGGAGGTCCCGGGCTACAGTTCTGGTGTCACGCTGGAAAAAACTCCTATCTAACATGATCCCTCTTGAAAAGCCCTGCAATATTAATGATTCGCATTTCTTCGACCCATCTGCTTGCTATGCTCTTAAGCTCAATTTTCGATGCTCAAATCCTTTTCGAGCCTCTACGAGCAAAAAGGTTTAAATATTATAAGGAGATTATAAATGGTGATAATTGTAGGTAATTGAGGGGTTGAGATGAGCGTAAGCAATAGTACAGGAAAAATGTTCGGATTTTTGTTAGCGGGCTACTTTCTGGCCCTATTGGCTATTCCTGCAGCATTTATTGGTTATTTAGGTGTGGGCAGCATGCTAACATATCTCGCAGGCGCAAGCAATTTATCAGTTACAGCGCCATGGCATGTACCCACGGCTACCATAGCCGTACTGGCAGTTGCATTAGCAGGGATTGTAGTTATCACATACAGAACCAAGACAAAATAGCCAACAATCTTTTTTTTATTTTTAACTTCATTAACTTCGAGTTCAGTTCAGCGGTAGCTCCCCCAACCCGTGGCCAGCTTTCCCTCAGCATCGAGCCACCCCTTTTCTCCCTCCACTGTTAAGTAGACCCTATCCCGGTATTCGTTTCCATTCCACCCGTAGATCCACCAGCTATTGCTCCCCTCGAAGGAGACGCTAACGGTAAGCACATCAGGAATATTTGATTCGGATCCATAATTGAGGAATACCATGCTCCGGTATTCATAACAATTCAACTGCTGATCCTCTCCATGAGGGAACCGGCATTCCGTTGTCGTCAAATCGTATTTGGGTTGAAGCAAAGGCTCATTTCCCTGCGGGCTCACAGTATTTATTTCCTTATTCGAGGCGATAGTTCCCGTAATCCTGTTGAGTTGAGGTGTCTGGTGGGGAGACCCATTTCGGGGTTCTTCTCCGGGTTCAAGAGGTGAAAGTGTGGAGCGGTGAGCCGGTTCAATTCTCTCTGCACTTATTTCCAGCATTCTACCGTGAATGATTTCCACAGTGGAGAGCTCCCAATCACGTGGGCCAGATATGTTTTCTATAGATATATTCCTTCCATCGCGGGGGAGAGGAACATATAGTGTCACGTTATTTATGCCTGCACCGCTGTCTAAATCCGCATCGACCTGATACCTGTACTCGGCGGTAAATGATCGTTCATACAAATCGTTTGTGTGGGTCCATGCGATGCCTATAACAGCTGCAATGACCACCATCCCAATGACTATTTTAAGGGATTTCCTCATTCATTCACCCTGCTACTCATCTTTATTCCTGAGATCACTCAAAGTTGAATTTAAGTGCATGTAGATAAAATGTGTACCGAGATCATGCAAAATCGAGGGGGATTTCATAAAAATCACTAAAACCATAAATAGGCCTAGTTCAATAGAATCTCCATGAATCTCCGAGATGCCATCTCTTCAGTGAATAAGGTTGAAGTTGAACAGGAGCTGAAACATAATGAAGTGGTGGAGTTCGTCAATAAAAACGGGTATCAATCCACCCCCCTCCTGCTTAATGTGGAGGGAAAAAAACTTGCCATGAACTTCATTTCCTCCAGAGAAGTCCTTTGCCACTATCTGGGGATAGAAAAAGAGCTACTGGCCCCCTACCTCAGCAAGAAGTCGTATGATGGGGATATCACCATCAAAGACCATGAGCTGGAAAAGCATTCTCCTGACATCTCTCAATTACCTGTGGTAAAACACTTTGAGAGGGATGGCGGTAAATACATCACTGCCGGCGTCCTGATAGCCAGGAACGGTAATTTGGATGCGGATACTCCTGAGGCATACAATGCGTGCATCCACAGGCTGATGGCCCTTGACGATAATAGGCTGGTCGCCAGACTGGTGGCGCCGCGGCACACCTACCTTTTGTGGAAGAACTCGGTTGAGAATGGTAAAGACCTCCCCATAGCAATCGCGATAGGCTTGCATCCCCTGTTCCTGTTCGCAGCGTCCACCAGAGTTCCTGAAGGTAAAGAATTCGGATACGCCTCGTCCCTCATGAACGGACTGAACATGTTCAGGGTAGAAGATATGCTTGTCCCCGATTCCGAGATCGTCCTTACGGGAAGGATCACGTCGGAAATGGTGGATGAAGGTCCTTTCGTGGACATAACCGAAACTTATGATACTGTCAGACAGCAGCCCCTCATCGAGATAGACAGCATGTACATGAAGAAGGACCCTGTGTACTATTCCATCACACCCGGTCAAGGAGACCACCAGGTCTTGATGGGTATTCCCTATGAGTCGGAAATATTCAGAAGCGTTAAAAAGGTCTGTGATGTGAGGAACGTGGTTATGAGCGTAGGCGGTAAACACTATTTACATGCGTTAGTCCAGATAAGGAAGAACAAAGAAGGCGAAGGGAAAAACGCTATTCTGGCTGCTTTCGCCGGTCACCAGAGCCTGAAGCACGTAACGGTAGTGGATGAGGATATAAACATCTACCACAGCGCCGATGTTGAATATGCTGTGGCCACCAGATTTCAACCGGACAATGACCTCACTGTCATCCCGGGAGCAAGAGGAAGCACCCTGGACCCATCATCTGACAAAGGGATAACTGCCAAGTGGGGAATAGACGCTACCAAATACATGGACAGAAAAGAGGATTTCGAGAGAGTTCTGTGACTCGATAGCGACCATATTTACCATAACTCGAAGGTGTGTTCATATCAATGTACCTGACTCGGGAAGAGGAAAAACTGCTGGAAAGCGATAATCTGTCCGTATCCAAGTCAATGGAGATACTGGTCGCTCTGGGGGAGATATATGGGGCTGAAGAGCTTATCGATATCAGCTCAGTTCACATATCCGGGATTTCCTACCAGAACATAGGAGACGCCGGATTGGAGTGGCTGGAGGGACTGGATTCCGACTTCAAGGTCAAGACCACCATAAATCCGGCGGGCATGGACTTACAGAGATGGCAAGAGATGGGTATAGACAGAGAGTTCTGCGAAAATCAGAAGAGAATAATAAGGGCTCTGGAGAACATTGGAGCTCAATCCGTTATGACCTGCACTCCCTATTACTTAGAAGAGGTCTTTTACGGAGAGCATCTCGCCTGGGCAGAGAGCTCGGCCATAATCTACGCCAACTCGGTGATAGGAGCAAGGACCAACAGGGAGAGCGGGATAAGCGCCATAGCTTCAGGGATAATAGGCAAAACACCATACTATGGACTTCACATCAAGGAAAGGAGAGCACCCAACGTTTTAGTGGATTTGAAGGGCGATGTAGACCCATCTGCAGCCGGTTACAGAATTGGCAGCACATTGAAGAACGAGATACCTCTTTTGAGGGTCAGTAGAGAGTTCACCCACGACGAGCTAAAGCTTCTGGGGGCAGCGATGGCAGCGACCGGCAACGCAGCCCTCTATCACATCGAGGGGCAGACGCCCGAGTGGGATGACTTCGAGACCCCCAAAGAGAGATTGGAGCTCGGCCCTAAGGACTTAGAAGACATCGAGGAGTCCAAATGCGACCCGGATCTGATAGCTCTGGGCTGCCCCCACCTGTCGGTGGACGAGCTTAAGCGGGTCCTGAAAGCGCTGGAAGGGTTAGAGAAAGTGAAGAGAGAGTTTTGGGTATTCACTTCCAGAAAGATTGCAGAGCAGAACGCGGAGATAGTCGATAGGATAGAGGGTTACGGTGCTAAGGTCTTCTCCGATACGTGTATGGTAGTCTCACCTGCCACAGAAAGGTTTCAGTGCGTTATGGTCAATTCTGGTAAGGCACTGACTTATCTCCCCAAATTGAGGAAAGTGGATGTGGCCTTCGGAAGTCTGGAAGAATGTGTTAAAAAGGCGGTAAAATGAAGAGGTTGAAGGGTCGGATTATCTCCTCAGGTGAAGCGGAAGGAGAAGTTATAGTCAGCCACAAGAACTTCTCTTTCCTGGGAGACGTGGATGTGAGCACTGGAGTAGTGGTAGCAGAAGACAGCGACATCCAGGGCGAATCCATTAGCGGTAAAATATTCGTATTCCCCTATGGGAGGGGTTCCACGGTGGGAAGCTATTCCCTGCTCTCCATGAAGAAGAATGGAGTTGCTCCCAGAGCAATAATCAATGCGGAATGTGATGCTGTAATTGCAGTAGGAGCCATAATCTCATCCCTGCCCCTGATAGATAAGCTGGAAGAGGACCCCCTCAAGCTCTTCAAAAGTGGAGATAAGGTGAAGATCAGTGGAGACGAAGTCATATTCTGACCAAGTGGTTCCACTTCTTTTTGGTCACGCTACTCTTTGTTACTCTTTTTAACCACTTTTTGAGACAGCATAAAACTTATTATTGGTTATAAACTAAAATATTGTAGTGAGAATCGATATTCTTCAAGATGTTCTGGATGATGAGCTGAGTTATTCTCATCCCAAAAGCGCAGCCGTACTCATACCCATAATCAATTCCGAGTCTCCTCAGCTCTTAATGATCCAGCGAGCCTTCAATTTAAAGAGAAATGCGGGCGAAATAGCATTCCCCGGAGGATTTCAGGAAGGAGAAGAGACCCCCAAAGAGACGGCCCTCAGGGAGTTCAAGGAAGAGCTGGGGATTGAAGAGCAAGAGGTTGAAGTTATGGGATACCTCCAGCCCAAAGAGCTCACCAGACACAGGATATACGTCTACCCCGTGGTAGGGCTGGTGGGCTCCATCGAAAAGAAACTGGTCCCCGGTTACGAAGTTAGGAAGGTCGTCATCGGAGATTTCTTCAACATCTTCTCCACCAGAATGGTCAACGGTGGCGAAACTCTCTACGAGTTCTGCGGTCACGATGTAGAAGGCGTGACAAGCAAGATACTTGACGAGCTTAATTTTCGGCTAACAGAGAAATTAAAAATAAATGAAATTTTGAGAATAGTTTAACTATTGTTCATCTCCATATCCGTAGCCGCAGTGCCAACCGCCTTTACCGTCGATATTCTCTGCTGCCCGGGGATTGAACTTTTTTTCGAATATTGTTCCATCCGGTCTCTCTTTCCAGCATGGGACTATTTTTGGCCAGTTAACATCATGTGGTTTACCTGTGCTGGATGGTTTGTCTGCTAATGTAGGGTAGAGAAGCAGTAGCGCCACCAACATTCCCACCAATATTTTAACCCACAACTTTTTCATGCTCTAACCTCCTCTTTACATTGCTAAATCAGTAGGTGTATTTATAGACAGATGAAGAATGGATACAGAATCGAGTTCAGGAATAATAATACTCCCGTTTTAGGGATTACACTACAGATCACTTAGTTCTGTTAAATGAGGTTTCATCTATTTTCAATCACTTCAATGATAAGGCTTTCAGTGGTAAGCAATAAATAGGAAATAGGATGAGGAGGGTTAACAAGAACATTTATTTAAATTGACAGAATGGGAGTAATAGAATGAAGCTTCTCACTATAGGCTGCGGCAACAGGGGTTCAGCTGTGGCAGATTTGATGGCAAAAAAGGGGGTAAGGGTAAATAAGACTCCCCTTTTCAAGAGTTATGCTATAGCCAATGATGTTGAGACGCTCAAAACGTTAAAGAGCATCCATAAGGAGAAGAGATTTCATATATGGGGGAATTTGAACCACAAGGACGTGGGAAGTATACTCAACACCATTTTTTCCAATTATGATATCTATGAAGGGTTCCTGGTCCCAACAGGTTTGGATGAGGAATTCGGGTTCTCCATGAGCGTGGAGTTATGTGAGAAATTGAACGAGATCTGTGAGGAACCCATCCTGTCTTTAGGGCTCTTACCCAATCTGGATGAGACCGACCTTCTGGAGCTGAAAAAGAGGATCCGGGAGCTGAGAAAGAAGTCCGACGTTCTCCTCCTTTTCGAGAATAAAGAGAGCACTGAGTCCATGCTCCTAAATTCCTTGAACATTATCTCCATGGTAGGCGAGATCGATATTAAGAGCAAGAGCACTGGAGAAGTGGTGGTTGATACCTCGGATGTGATTAACTCCATGATGAAAGAGGGCGTCTCCGTTATCGGCGTGGCGGGAACCAAGTTGCCTTTCAAGCCGCTGCGGAAGTTACTGTCCAGGGATGAATACGAGATCAGGGGGTTAAAGACCCGCAGGATGGTGGAGTTGTGTGAGGATGCTATTGAGAACCTCAGCAGTGATGTGGATATTAAGGATGCGAACAGCGCCTTGATCGTATTCTCTGGTGACCCTGAAGAGATAACTATGGACGGAATGTTCTCCTGCTTGAGTATGCTGGAGGAGATCAACCCCTACTTCGAGATCCGTTATGGAGATTATCCCGTAAAAATGAGTCACCTCTATGTGGTTTTACTGTTCTCCGGGATTAAAAAGCTCAAATTCCTCAGTTAGATTCACTGATTAGTGAACATTCTAAAATCATTATCACCTTTTTACCCGTAGAAAGGTTTTTTATAAATGCGGGTTCTATTGTCAGATGTGTACAAGTATGGGTGTCGGTATCGGAGGTGTGTCTGTAGTAAGAACGAACTTACTACTTGAGCGAATATGAACAATAAAATATTGCTGGTGATACTGCTTTCTTTATTAATAGTGGGGTGTATAGAAACAGCCCCGCCGA
>CAZHOR010000025.1:0-25024 GCA_964534325.1 uncultured archaeon | reverse complement strand
AAAAACAGATTATATCCCATACTATAATAAACTATCGTAAATTGGGACATTACCATGATTTGATCATTTTCCGTGTTCATTCTGCTGCCAGCAGATACGGAGATAACCCTGTTGTCTTCTTCACTTCCCAGAACTACACCAGGGACAAATACCAGTTAGCTCAGGTTACCGACACCATACAAAAGGTCTACTACAACTACGGAGAAGAATACTACTTCGCCATCTCCCCCAAGTTCATAGAGGGGTTAAGCGGTGATTTCAACAATGCCACCATCATCCACATGGGTTGTGAAGGACTTGAGCAAGATAATATGGCTAAAGCTTTCGTGGATAAGGGAGCTAAAGTGTTCGTGGGTTGGAGTGGTGACGTTAATGCATACCATAGTGATTCTGCTACTATATACTTCCTTAAACAGTATGTGGGAAAGGGGTTGACTGTAGAGAGGTCAAGAGTATACACGAGTGCTGAGATAGACTCTGACCCCATCTACAAGAGTGAATTACGATACTATCCTCCCGAGATAGGTCATTATAGACTGAGCAGATAAATTTATTCTTTACATTCTATTTTAAACCAAATTACTTAGGTCGATTTTTAAATGCACAAATTAGAAGTGGTTAATATTATATTTAATTAATATGCTTATCGAAAAATAACACAGTTAACAGTTTGTTATTTCTTTGTAGGCTTAATTCTTTTCAATGGCTTAAGGGTTCAACAAATAAAGTACGTAATATTACGGACCCGCCGGGAATTGAACCCGGGTCGAGGGGTCCGAAGCCCCTCAGGATATCCTCTACCCTACGGGCCCATTGTCTTTCAGTGTTCTATCTTACCTTCTTTTCCTTTATTTAATAAACTTGTTTGCTTATCGCTCTTTCTTGGTAACACCACTGTGGAAAATGGTAATACTCATAATCATAATATGATGAGGAACCCCTTTGTTTCCTGTGGAGATCATATATAAATCAGTAAAACCGGTATTTTTTAGAACAGCACCCAAATCATTTATGTTCGAACTGAAGACTTGTAGCGGTTAGCTTGAATTTGTTTTTGAGCTCTTTCACCAGCTCTCGTCTTATCTCGTTCACTTCACTCAGCTTCATGTCTCCTACAACGATGTGGGCGTCTATAGCCCTCACATTGGAGCATAAAGCGTAGGCGTTGACCGAATGAACATCCTCAACCCCATTAAATGAGAGCAAGAACTCTCTGACTTCACCAATATCAATGTCTGGAGGCACTCCATGCAATAGGAGGATGGAGCTCTCTCTGATCAGCTTGATAGCGTTATAACCGATGAACACTCCGATGAATATGCTGATAAGGGAATCCACTATGGTCTGACCGGTCAATATGATGACCACTCCGCCCAGTATGACCGCTATACTTGCCAGCGAGTCCGAAAAGGCGTGGAGATAAACTCCTTTCACATTTATATCGTGTTTATGCTCTGCATGCAGCAATTTCACCACATAGAGATTCCCTATCAGTCCAATCGTTGCTGCAGGCAAAAGATAATAGGCGTCGATTACTGCTCCCTCAACTATTCTCCTGTATGCTTCGAAGAAAATAATTCCCACAGCTACCAGTAGAAGCAAACCATTGGCGAAGGAAGCCATGACCTCGAATCTGTGGTATCCTAAGGTGAACTTGTCGTCACAACCCTTTCTTGATATTCTCACGGCGATCAAAGCGATCAAAGCGGAGAAGATGTCGGTGAAAACGTGGAGAGCATCGGTGAGTAGAGCAAGTGAGTTGGATAATAACCCAAAGACGATCTCCAGAATGAGTATGAAGGCACTCAGGAACAGTACTTTCCTGATAAGCTTCTCCTTTCCTATGCTCTCCTCAAAGTGGTCATGCAGCTCCATCCGCAGTGTACCTCCATCTCTTCGTTCCAATCGAGTTTGGAGTATCCATTATACACTTCTATGGAGTCCCCTATATCTGCTTCCCTGTATATGGACACATTATCGTCCCACAATACCAATTTTACCCTACCTGATTCATCAGAAATATAGATTTCTGCCAGCTCTCTGTTCTTGTGCTGCTTTAGCTTGCCCAGACCGCTGACCCTGCCCTTCAAGTTGGCCACCTGAAAAGAAGTTAGGCTGGTAACAGGGGTAAACTCCGCACCAAAGCCAGACTGGGCATCACCCAGAACTTCAACCTCTTCAACTGAGAATTTTTTCTCCTGCCTGCCTCCTTTCACCTTAATTGTAGATCCATCTTCAATTTTACTTAGAGCCTCGGCAGCATTTCCCCGCCCATCACAAATAAGAACTCCGTCATCACATGATACAGCGCATTTAACTGTACCGTCTTTCCCTCTATTTCTGGCTAGAAGCACACCTACCAGTTCTTCAACATTCTTCTCTTTTACCTCCACATCAGAACCCTGATTAACGGATATCTCCACATTCTCTCCTTTTTGCTTGGCAAAACCCTTAAGGGTTACCGAATCACCCTCTGATATACTCTTCAGTTTCTCTGCAGCGTCATTCCAGAATACAGCTTTCAACTCTTTGTTCTCCCCACCTGAAACAGTCAGTTTAGCGTTCCCTACCAGACCACTTCCTTTCTCGGTGGAGAACTCTTTAACCCCGAATATCTTGCCGATAGAGCCGCTGACCGTCACCTTCCCCCTGATGTTGGGGAGGTCATCTATATCGTGCTCTAAAATCCCTAAACTGTATTCTGTGAGCATCTCAAGAGTTTCATCGCTCAATAAGCCACCAAAATGCTCTTTAAGCTCCTTCTTCTTGTTCTCTAACTCCTCATTTCTCTCCGGCATCTAATCACCAAGAGCCAAATATAGTATGAAGGTTGAAACAAAGCCCGTTAAAAGCAAAAAGATACCATAACGCTCCATGAAATTGGATTCACACCAACACTATTTTTTAATTTTGGTTTTTGGTGGTTTTTGTTCTCCCTAATCTTAACAATCAAAACCTCTTAAATAAAAAAAGGGGATCAACACCGAGGAAGAGGGTCTGGCAGGCTTAATTCTTTAATTCTTTAATTCTTTGAATCTTTGAATCTTTGAATCTTTGAACTTGGATTTGGCTGTGCCCTCGGCATCCTACCCCCCAAGCAATCTTCTTTTCAAATTAAATGAACATTTCGGATTTTTCCGTAAGTATCAATTATATAATTGGTTTTCAGTCCCAGAATCTTCTTGTTCTGATATAATTCTTCTCCCCATTCAGTAATTCCTTAAAAAATGAATCCTCGTCAGGATAATACTTGGACAGTATTCTGGATGCACTGTCCGCTCCCACACCATGAGTGTTCAGAGCATAGACCGCTTTTTTCCCGTAGGCCATGACAAGGTTCGCTATCCTGAACACATCCTGTTTGGAGAACTCTTCCAGCTTCCTTCTACCGTTGATGCAGGCCACCAGCTTCGACTTGCATCTGGGACATGAGGGGGGGTCTTCAATAAGGTTTACCGTGGACCTTATGGTCGCCCCACAGTTTATGCAGTGCAGCATACACGATTCTTTCTCCAGTCTCTTCTTGAAAACGTTCAATATGGCGGAAGTAGGTTTGGCGGGCATCACCAGGTCAAAAGCGTGCTCTCTTGATGCCAGGGATACAGGAGAGATCTGGGTATAGGTAGTGACATTGAACTCATTAAGCCTGGAAAATATATCTGCGGTAGTTTCCACATCCATTTTCTCTATGAACAACTCTCTCACCGCTTCCCTCCATATGGGGGTGTCCTTGAACTTCATGATGAATTTCTTGAGGTTCAGCTTGCTCAAATCGTAATCCTTTCTCAAATACCCGAATTTGCGTGCAGCCTTGATGACCTTCCACTGCAATAGCCTGGTATCTATGAGAGAGCGCTCTGCAAGGGATTCGATGGATTCGTGCCTTATGGAGTAGAGGACTTCCTCAACCTCACCGGCGTTGGTGGGGGAGAGTTTGATCCTGTAGGGATTTATCTCCACCGAGACATTGCTGGCCTTTCTGGCCGACAGGAGGAGAGCAACTATCCTCCCTATGGTCTCATTGACCCTATGACCAAAGCAGGCATTGACTATGGCTACATTGCGAGAAGATTCAATAGTTATCTTATCATGGGTGGGGATAACGAACTCATTCTTTAACTGCTCCTCAACGACTTCCACTACTTCCCTGCAGGCCTCTTCGTTGGTCCGGAACCTCTCCACCAGCGACTTGACGGTCTGTTCTTTACCTGAAACCTTTAACTGCTCACCACTCCACTCTCTCAGCTCTCCCACTTTCTGGGCGACCTCGTAGGGGACTGGTATCTCTTCACCTACCCAGGAAGGGATCTCTCCCTCTCCTGTAACCGGTTCGACCTTGACAGAGTTCTCTATGGAAACGACCCTCCACAACTCTCCTCTGATGGCGAATACATCCCCCACAAAGGTAGAGAGAAAACTCTCGTCCACAGTACCTATTCTCTTGCCCGTGGTGATATCAAAAACCTGATAGTTCTTCTCGTCGGGTATCATGGAGATATTGTCGTAGAAGTAGGTGCGGGTTTTTCTCCTGGTGCCGATCTTCTCTCCATCGAAATAAATGATGTTGACCTCAGAAAGGAAGTCGCAGACCTCCTCGACCTCGTCATAATCCAGGGTGCGGAAGAGATAAGCTCTCTTAACTATCCAGTATGCCTTCTCCACTTCAATATTACCGTACTCCATGGCTATGGCAGCGATCTGGTTCGCCAGAGTGTCCAGGCTGAGGAAGTGGAAGTCCACATCCTCTATCATTCCTTTTTCAGCCATATCGGTGATTATCCATGACTCCACAATATCGTCGAAACTTCCGGTGAGGATGTAGCCCTTGGAAACCCTGCCGGCTTTATGACCGCTTCGCCCCACCCTCTGAATCAGTCTGGCCACCTGGCGGGGGCTATTGAACTGTATCACGGCATCTACGTGGCCTATATCCATTCCCAGTTCCATAGAGGAGGTACATATCAGAGCCTTTAGCTCTCCAGAAGAGAACTTATCCTCACTATCGATCCTGGCTTCCTTGGAGAGTGAGCCGTGATGAACTTCTACACCTATCAGTTTTTTGAGCTTGATTCCCAGCGCTTCGGCGGTTGTTCGAGTATTGACGAATATCAAGGTGGATCTGTGCTCTTCAACGATCTCCTTTATGGCACTTATCTGTGCAGCGACATCCGGGTCGATGAAAAGTTCTTCAGAGAGCTTCTCATCCTCCTCCTCGACCTGGGGTTTTATGACCGAATAAGAATACTGTTTTTCCTCTTTACTGAATATGACTTCTACTTCATCGCCCAGAAAGGCAGCGACTTTTTGAGGGTTCTTAACGGTAGCCGATAGACCTATTGTCTGGAATCTGGTCAGCTCTCGCAGCCTCTGAAGGGCTACACTTAACTGCGCTCCCCTTTCACTGTCCGCCATCTCGTGTACCTCATCTACCACCACGAACCTCACTTTCTTCAGAGCCTCTTTCAACCTTTTACCCATGAAAAGGATTTGGAGGGTTTCTGGTGTAGTGACAAGGATTTGAGGTGGTTTTAAGGCCTGTTTTCTTCTCTCGGAATTGGGGGTGTCTCCATGCCTGACCCCGATACTGAAACCCATCTTTTGGGCTATAGTCTTAAGCCTCCTAAGCATATCCCTATTGAGAGCTCTGAGGGGAGTGATGTAGAGCAGAACGATACCCTCATCCTCTTTAGATATTTGATTGAATAAAGGGATCATTGCGGCCTCGGTTTTGCCCGAACCGGTGGGAGCTATTATAAGCGCGTTCTTGTTCTCCCCGATCTTCCGGGAAGCCTCTTCCTGCAGCTCGGTCAATTCTTCGATCCCTGCTTCTTTTAAGACCTGAGATAGTGTTTTGGAGACCATGTTTGCAACCCTTTATGTTGAACATCTTGGTTTATAATACCTGTGGTGGAGCAAATCAACCGATTATTTATTCTAATCCGGTTTAGGAACTCCAGTGGAGTGAGTGGGGACATAAATAGAAAATTTTATAAACTTCATTCATAACAAAACTTCAAGGTGGGCTGGAAGAATGTCAAGGGGCTGTATTTATATCGCGCTTACCATATACGAAATCATCAATAAGGATTCAGGGCCAAATATGGAGGGGAGGTTTTGATAATGAAAAAGAATGTTCTTTATCTGGTATTATCTATTATGGTTTTGTCTGCATCCGTTGCCGCTACACAGGCACTGGATATAGGTCCGTATAATATTGATACCAGTTTTTTGGATAGAATTCTGGGCATAGCTAAACCATCTGCAGAAGAGCAGAACATGAACCGGGAAGTAAGCTATCAGGGAAATGAGTACTGTCAGGAATGTCATGAAGCCAGATACGACCAGTGGAGCAAATCCAGACATAACCTGAGAAGCGGACAAGTGAACTGTGAGACCTGTCATGGTCCGGAGAGAACAGAGGATGTCGATAGGTCCAGAGAACTATGTCTGAGCTGTCACGAAGATATAGAGTACAGGCCGAATAAGGTAGAAATGGTGGGTGATGACAGCCACTATCCGAACACTGATTGCTACAGGTGCCATAACCCGCATAATCCGTGGCCACCGAAAGCGGTCCTGGGGGGTAGATAATATGCTGGACGAAGTTAATAGAAGACAGTTCATGAAGATGGGTATCAAGGCCATAGTCATAGTCGGTGGCGTTTCCACGGTTGCTTCTTCTCAACTGAGCCGGAATGCTTACTATGGTTTTGTAGTTGATCTCACCAGGTGTATCGGCTGCGGAAAGTGTGTGGAGGCTTGCAGAGCAGAAAATAATGTACCTGAGGGAGAATACAGGACCTGGGTAGAAAGATATCAGGTCAAGAACGACAATAAGGTGGTTGTTGACTCTCCCCAGATGGGAGAAGAAGGCTATGCGGAGCACCCTACTGATCTGGATTCAGAGGAAGTTAAGGCTGGCCTTTTCGTGCCCAAGCTGTGCAATCAGTGCGAAGAACCACCCTGCGTTGAGGTTTGCCCGGTGGATGCCACTCATAAGACCTCAGATGGTGTGGTTATAGTAGACTGGGAGAAATGCATCGGCTGCGGACAATGTGTACAGGCGTGCCCGTATGGAGCAAGATATCTTTATCCCAGCGATTATCCTGTAGAGGAGCTGAGAGGGCTGGCAGACAAGTGCAACTGGTGCTATCACAGGATTTGGAACGGAAAGGAACCCGCTTGTGTACACGTTTGTCCTACAGGAGCGAGATTGTTCGGCGATCTAAACGACCGCAACAGCGTTATTAACCAGTACTTGAATAGAGCCGAGTGGGAAGTACTCCGGCCTGAAGAGAACACTGAACCCAAAGTATTCTATTATTTCGGCAATATTCTTTAAATTATTTTATTTTCCATCTTCTTATCGCACTGGAACAGCTTATTGGCGATAACTAACCTTCTTGGGACTTCTTATTGGCTAAAAAGTTACATAATAAAAAACCGAAAGACTAATATAGACATCTGCTTACTCCATCTTAATCGGAGGGAGATCAATGAAAACCAAGATGCTTATATTATTAATGGCTGTAGTTTTAGCAGGCTGGTTTGCGGGATGCGCCGACACAGGTGGTCCAGAGGAGACGCCAACACCAACGCCAACGGTAACAGACACACCATGTCCAACACCGACACCTGATCCAAGCCTGTGTCCAGAAGATGGGACTCAGGCTGGAACCATTGACTGCAGTGAGTGCCACAAAAATTCGGGTGAATATCAGCCCCACTTAAATGGCGGTGAATATTGCTTTGACTGCCATGGAAGCGATCCTCACGCTATACACACCGGTGAAGGAACTATACAGCTCGATTGTGGAGCATGCCACGGTGGCGGAACACAGTTCAAGACGGGAAGACAATTCCAGGAAGAAGCAGGAGATGACACCACATGTGTATTGTGTCACAGTCCTCAGGACCCTGTTCAGCCAACGGATCCCAGAGGGAACCTGGTAGAGATACACTTGGAAAGGGAAGAGACTTGCTCGACATGCCATGACGAAGACTTGAACGTATTACACTCCAGCGCAGACCCAGCAGGGTGAGTAGGCAAAAGTGAAGTGAAGGTTAAGTGAAGGTCAACGAATTACTATGAAGCTAAAATCCTATCTGGTTCTTGCTTTTATTTTATTTTCTGCACTCTCATTTTCTTTATGTGTTCAGGAAACAGAAGAAGATGGGTACAAAGTTCCGACTCCATCAAGAGAGAAGCCAACGGCCACGCCAACTCCTACACCTACCGTGCAGATGAACATAATAGGCGGTGACTGCCTCAATTGCCATTACAACCAGAATAGGACTTACGTACCTCAGGCGGATAAAATAGAAGGTCATTTGGATGCATCAGATCAGTGCATTTACTGTCACGTAGAGAACGCTGCCAATAAAACTGAAGACGAAGTGGTTTCGGATATACACTCACTTCACAGTGTAATATACGAGGACTGCTACACCTGTCACAAGCAAGACCTGACCATCAAGCCCGACTGCGGAGAATGCCACACAGGCGAAGACATGCTACAACCCAGCAACGGAAATGTGTTCGCGATCCACAGTCCCGTAGATGTGGGATGCAAGGAATGTCACGATGGCTTCATAAGGATCCATACAGATAAAAAGCCATTCCCTGAAAAATTCTACTTCCCATAATAATTAACTAAATTTAATTATTTTTTTTATTTTAATATTGATATCTTCAGTGTAGGGCTACCGATTGGTAACGATTAGTAAAAAACTGCTTATTTGGCGCCGCTGGCTATTTTGATGACGTTGTTGTGCTCCAACTGGTGGTCATCAGCGATCCTCATTTTCCTTCTGGCATCCACTGCGTGTATGAAGTGTTTTCCAATGTCTGTATGGATCTGGTAGGCGAGACCTCTGGCGGTGGTCCCCTTCTTGACCAGAAGAGCATCGGGGAGAACGTTCCCCTTGGTGTCGGTGTACTTGTTCTCGTCCTCCACGGGATACACCACTATATAGTCCAGGAGGTCGAATACAACAGAATTTATTGCTTTCTGCACTCCAGTTCCCTTGAATTTGGTCATGTATTTTCTGGCGGTCTCCAGACCTTTTTGCTGTTTCTCGGTCAGCTCCTTCTGGATCTCAAAGTCCTCATCTCCGGGAAGATATTTTATGAAGCTGTTCTGAGCTGCTATCTGAAGTGACATCTCCAGCGCAGCAGAAGTGGGGATTATCTTGTCGTCAAGCTGAAGCAGTTTCTCCATCACATCATCGGGGGCTTTATCGGCTTTATTTGCCGCTATAAGGGTTTTCATTCTCCTCTTTCTCAGCTCCACAGCGAAATTATTGACATCTTCATGGGAGAAATCCTGGAGGTCCTTACCAATTTTTCTCATGGACTCCTTTACCTGCCACTCTTCAAAACCCAGACCGGCGAGCTGTTCGGTGAGGTATCTTGCTGGATCTCTTTTCTCCATATTTATTCGCCTTATCAGCTTGCTCCAGTTCCTGTTCAACACACCGAAAAGCCACATGTCCAGCTCTTTATAGAGGAACTCGATATCCTCTGCCGGATCGTGTTTACCCGGCCCTAACTCGTTTCCTTCGGCATCGGTCGAACCTGAACCGTCCACCACGTGTATAATAGCTTCACTCTGCCTGAGGTTATCCAGGAACTCGTTCCCCAGACCTCTACCCTCGTGTGCTCCCGGGACCAGTCCGGCCACGTCGATAAGCTTTACAGGAATAAACCTCCACCCATCCACGCAGTTGGGGCACTCTATATCCAGCTGCCTGCAGGCACACTCTGCTCTGGCGTATCCTATACCCACATTGGGTTTAATGGTGGTGAAAGGGTAGTTGGCTATCTCCACATCGGCAAGGGTCGCTGCCCTGAAGAATGTGGACTTCCCTGAATTCGGTTTTCCGGCGAGACCGATCTCTATCAACAAAATCTCCTCCAAGGGTTATGGCCTGAGTTTTTTAGGATTTTAGGGACTTATCTTATTATCCTGGTATCTTGGGATTTCTGGCTTATAGCTATTTTTACCAGCAATAGTTATTGAGCATCCTCTCGAATCTCTTTTTCACTATCTTCTTCTGTTTCTGTTCCTGGTTCCGTCTCGGTTTCCTCTTCTTCCAGCACGATCTGTTCTTCTTTTATGACTTCATCTTTGGAGATCTCGACTACGGGTTTGATCCATACGCCTTCTTTTCCTATTAAAGCCCCGTCAATATTGCATTTCTCTTCCATGTAGACCTTATCGGCTTTGACCTGTCCGAAGACCTCGCTTCCGTTTACCAGATATACTGTGGACCCTTCGATGGCTCCGTGTATTTTGGCTCCGTCTACAAGTATCTCTTTGCCTCTGACACTTCCAAAGACTTCACTTCCCTCTACGCAGACGTTCTTTCCTCTGAAATTACCCAAGACTCTGCTGGCAGACACTTCCACGTCCTTTCCTGCTTTAATGGTCTCGAGGTTCACCACGGAGTCATCAGGTATGCTGAGCGGCGTCTCGAACTCGTCAACTTCTTGCAGAAGCTCTTCAGCCTCTTCCAGCTTCCCCAGTCGAAGCATCTCCATGAGGTAGACGAAGACGAAGATCAGCACGGGTAAGGGGTTCTGGATGGTTATCAATCCTTTAGCCTCAAAACCTTCTTTGATCCTTACGTTCCTTCCAATCTCCAGGTCACCGTAAACGGTGAGCTTTCCATCTATGGTAGTAAAATCTGCCAGAAAGGCATCTCCTTTACTCACCACATTACCTTTGATCTCACACCAGGCATCCAGCCTGACATCATCACCGATGACATCACCGTGGATAATGGTCTTCTCCCCTACAACTATTTTCCTGCCTATGAGCCCGTAGCCTACGTTACAACCATTCCCTATGAGAGCATCCTTTTCCAGAACTATGCTCCCTTCCTCAAATTTGGTGTTTTCCGGGATTACCAGTTTTCCCAGCATTACTATCACTTATAATATTTTTAAGACCTTATCATAGGTTGTAAATCTTCTTTTTAAGTTTTTCTTTAAATTTGACAACCAATTCGATTTACGCTCCAAATTTTTGGGATTTATCTACCAAATCCAGACATATGTTGACCAGATCACGTCCCCTTATCCTGCACATCCCACCTTTATAGGCTTCAAATTCGGAAAGAGCGTCCACTTCATCCACTCTCACACCCTGATGAGCTATTACTACCGGAACAGGGTCTGCAGTATGCTCTTTGGCCATTATGGGAGTAGAATGGTCGGCAGTCAGGATGAGCAAGACCTCATCAAGATCAATATCCTTCAGAGCATCCATGTTTTTATCGACCTCTTCAATAAACTCTTTTTTACCTTCAAAATCTCCATCATGCCCGTATTCGTCTGTGGCCTTGATATGGAGTAGGACGAAATCATGGGTCTGCAGAGCCTCTACACTCCCTCTGATCTTGGCGGAGAGGTCTGTATCCTTCCCTCCAGTGACTCCAGGAGGAGTGATAACATCGCCCTTGACGAATTTGCCCACACCCTTGATCAAGGTAGTGCCGGCCACAACCGCCAGCTTCATACCGTATCTCTCTTCAAAAGAGGGCACCTGAACTGAAAGCCCCACTCCTCTCAAAAGCAGGACATTCCCCTTCATCAAACCCTCTTTTTCCCTCTGCACATTGTATGAGTGCTCATCAAGTATCTTGTGGGCCTGCTCCATAAAGGAATTAACTATGCTGGCTGTCTTCTCCCCCTCTTCGCTTGTAGCCTTACATTGCTTGACCTTCTTGCCGATAGCTTTGGGGTCGGTAGCCGTAATATCGTCCGAGAGCCCCTCCCCTCTCAAGACCAGAGCTCCTCTATGTCCGGTCCCTCTCTTGAAGGTAAAGTCCACATCCAGTTCAACATTTTCCGTTATGGCTTTTACCAGCTCATCTGTCTCCGAAATCCTTCCCGCTCGCCTATCAGCAACGGTTTTATCAAAAACACTTCCTTCTCCTTCTACGGTGCCGAAATTCACTCTGAAGCACACATCACCGGGCTGAACATCTATGCCAGCTCCTGTAGCCTCTATAGGCCCTCTACCGGAGTAGCACTGGTAGGGGTCGAATCCCAGAAGGGTTAGGTGGGCCGTATCACTGCCGGGCCTGATGCCGGGCGATATGGTATCCATTATGCCGTTTATCCCGCTGGCCGCCAATTTATCCATATTAGGGGTTCTGGCCGTGCTCAATGGCGTCTTACCATCAATTGGCCTGTCAGCTAACCCGTCTATAATAACCATCAGAATTTTTTTATCCATGCTAAAAATCCGGATTTCAACCTTTAAAACTTATTGATTTTACTGCAGTATGCGATTGTAGAAAAACACTTAATCCATGGACTGTTCCTATTCCCATGTTATTGTTTATCGGGATGGGTCTGTGGGACGAGAAAGATATCTCCCTCAAAGGGTACGAGTTGGCCAGAAAATGTGATGAGGTATATATCGAATTCTACACTTCGCACCTTGGGGGTACCACCCTGCAAAAAATTGAGGGGCTCCTGGAAAAAGATGTAGGTGTTCTGGAGAGGAGCGATCTTGAAGAAAATAGTGGCACCATAGTTGATAAGGCAGTTAATAAGGATATAGCTATTCTGGTGCCAGGGGACCCCATGATAGCTACCACACACTCGGCCATCAGCTTGGAAGCCAGAAAAAAAGGGGTGAGAGTGAGAGTCATCTATAATGCCAGCATCTTGACAGCCATTTGTGGACTGACTGGACTTCACAATTACCGGTTCGGAAAGTCAGCGTCCATAAGCTATCCCCACGGAAAGCCTCTCAAGTCTCCCGTCAACACTATCAGGTGTAACTGGAGTATTGATGCCCACACACTCCTCTTTCTGGACCTCCACCCTGAGCCCATGAAGATCGATCGGGCAGTGGAGATACTGGAGGAAGCAGATGAAGAAGACGCTCTTCGGGGCTGTTATGCGGTGGGAATAGCCAGAGCAGGTAGTGATAAACCGTTTGTGAGGTGTGATAGGCTGGAGAACCTCAAAGAGGTGGACTTCGGAGAGCCCCTACACACGCTCGTAATACTCGCACCCGGAATTCATTTCATGGAGTACGACTTCCTCAAGGAGTTCGCTCACGCCCCAGGGGACCTTGAAAACAGAGTGTCATGAAATAAATGATCTTTTAACTCAAATCCAAGTGTTTTTATTGGTTTGAATACCATAAGTATTTAACTCATCACTTGTTACACTAAATTAAAATAGATTATTAACATAATTTGCTTACATTATTATAACTGAAATCATGGATAATATTTTTGTAGTATAAAATTTAACCCTCTGTAGGGGGGATATGAATGGCTCAGGCCGAATCTGGCGAAGCCGGTGATCAGGCTCAAACCATGGCTCTAATGGTAGAGAGATGGTTGGGCAATCCCATCTCGACTAAGCTTTTAAGTTTCCTATCGGCTCGAGATGGAAACGGTAGAAGAACAGAAAAAGTGCTCAAAGCTTATGGGGGACTAGAGACTGATCTCACCCTTAAAGATAAACTGGCCTATCTTATGGTGAAAACAGTTATAGATAAGTCCTCTGACTGCATGAACATCCCTCGGGAAATTGTCAAGGAGAATTTGAAAGAAGGTATTTGGCGGAAAGGCTTGGCCGCCACTCTTGAAGGACTGGCCTGGAGAGGCCCCCAAAAACCGTTTATCAGCTATGCACCTTTTCTAGTGGTGTGGAACTTCACCAACGCCTGCAACCTGAGTTGCAAACACTGCTACCAGAGAGCAGATAGACCTACACCGGACGAGCTCACCACACAAGAAGCGATGGATGCTGTTGACGAGATAGCAGATGCGGGAGTAGCCTATATAGCATTCTCAGGTGGAGAGCCTCTGATGAGAAAAGATTTCTTTCAGGTAGTGGAAAAGGCCAAAGAAAGAGAAATGGGGGTAGCAATAGCCACTAACGGGACACTCCTAACTGAAGATAAGGTAAAAAAACTGGAAGACTTTGACTGCCAGTACATCCAGATCTCGGTAGACGGTTTAAAGAAAACTCACAACAATATGAGAGGGAAAAATGCCTATGAAAGAACTATTGAAGGCATCGAAAATGCGGTAAACTCGGATATAACTGTAGGGATAGCTATGACCGTAACCAAGGACAATCTTCATGAAGTGGATGATGTGATTGACCTCACAGAGGATCTGGGAGCAGATATCTTCATGCACTACAACTTTATTCCCACGGGGAGAGGAAAGGACTTGGTCGAACTCGATCTTACTCCACGTGAGAGGGAAGAGCTTTTATCCATGTTGGTTTCGGAATCCCGGAAAAAGGATATAAGTTTACTCTCTACTGCTCCCCAGTACAGTAGGGTAGCTGCCAAGGGTGGAATAGTCTCTGCTACCCATTTCGATACTGTGGGCCAGGACCAGCAAGCACAAGAGGGAGTAAAGTTCCTTGCGGATTTTATTGGCGGTTGCGGGTGTGGTAGACTTTACTGGGCCCTTCAGCCCAACGGAGATTTAACCCCATGCGTATTCTTCCCCATAACCCTGGGAAACATCCGACGTGACTCATTCCTGGATGTGTGGTTGAATTCACCTGTTCTGGAGAAGGCAAGAAACAGAGAAGAATACGCTGAAAAATGCAAGAGCTGTTCCTCCAGAAGCATTTGTGGAGGATGCAGGGCAAGAGCCTACGCCTACTATGGTGATGTGGCAGAAGCCGACCCTGGATGCGTTATAAACAAGAAGAAATGGGAAGAGCTTAGAGAAGATGTCATGGCCCACATTCATGCAAGATAGATCTGTTTTGAGCCTTATTCTACTAACTCTCATTCTCTTTTTTTATCATATTGCATTGACGAACGGATAGAGAAGTAAAATCATGAGCCAGCGGAAACATTTTAATCTCATATTATCATTGTTATCAAAGGATGAAAGGAACAGTAGGAAGGATTTATGGTGAGGCCAGCTCAACTAATTTCAGTTTTGTAGTATTTGATCCCAGAGAACTTGGGAGAACAGATTATGTTAAAGTATGGAATGACGCTGAAGGATGGATTATCGCTCAAGTTTATGATATTAAGGCTACAGCCGACCTCAACGAAAGTGATGCCCTCCAGGGAAGGGATGCAGAAAAAGAGGTTTATCTGGCAAAAGCAATAGTCATCGGGAAGAGGGATGAGAATGGCTTGCTTAAGGTACCTAAATCACCATTCGTTCCCGGAGAGAATGTGTTCAAGGCGGATAGCGAAATAGTTACTGAAGCCCTCGGTCTGGAAACCGAAGGAGCCTACATAGGCCATCTAAAGGATAGTGACATCAGGGTTAACATTGACTTGAACTCCCTTATCCAGAAGCACTGCTGTATCCTGGCAAAGACGGGGAGCGGTAAGAGCTATACCGCAGGAGTGCTGGTGGAAGAACTGCTGGAGAATGGTGTCCCCCTGTTCATTATCGACCCCCACGGGGAATATTCCACCATATCGGAGTCGAATGACGACCCGGAAGAAAAGGAGAAGATGAAGAAGTTCGGCATCAAGCCCAAGGGTTACGGCAATAAAATAAAGCTCTACGTCCCTCCCAACTCACCCTTTACAGATAAATCAGACGGTATTCTCAAGCTGGATGGACTGAACTTGACCGCAGAAGAGATTATCGAGCTTACGGGTATAACCAACCCATCTTCTACAGCCATCCTGCATCAGGCCATTAAGGACCTCAAGGGGAAGAACTACACCATCGACGATATCATTGCGGAGATCGAGGAAATGAAGCACAACTCCAAGTGGACTGTGATGGGCTCCCTGGAGAAGATCAAGGATTCAGGGTTATTTGGGAAGGATGCAACTCCCATTCAAGTCCTGCTGCAAAACGGAAAGGCCATTGTGCTGGACATGAGGGGAACCCCTCCCGAGCATCAGGACCTCATAGTCTCCAGAGTCACTTCCCAGCTCTTCGAGCTCAGAAAGAGGGATGAAGTGCCGGCAGGGATGATCGTGCTGGAGGAGGCACACAACTTTATTCCTGAAAGAGGGTTCGGTAAAGCAGTCTCCAATCACGTTTTGAGGACCATAGCCAGCGAAGGCCGTAAGTTCGGACTCGGTTTGATGGTGATAAGCCAGAGGCCGGCAAGAGTGGATAAGAACGTCATCAGCCAGTGCAATACCCAGATAATCTTGAAAGTGACCAACCCCAACGATATAAACGCCATAAAAAGAGGAGTTGAAGGACTGACTTCTGATACAGTAGAGGAGATAAAGAGGATACCTCCTGGCACGGGAATGGTCATCAGCCCCGAACTGGAAAGACCGATCATAGCAAGCATTAGAGTGAAGAGGAGCAAACACGGCGGCGCTTCGGTGAACATTGTCAAGCAGAAATCAAAACAAAAACAGAAGCCAAAGGATAAAAAACCCAAGAAGGAAGAAAAAGCACAAGTAGAGGAAGAATCCCAGAAGGAAGAGAAAGGTGGTTTTCTTAAAAAGATGTTCGGTGGCTGAAAAATGAACTACAAGGTAACTCTAAACGGTGCATGGATAGTTAAAAGTGCCAAAAGCCCTGAGGACGCTATGAACATAGCTGTATCCGAAGCGGGAAAGAAGCTGGACCTGGATTTTGTGGAAGTTAATGTGGGGGATGTTGAATGCCCCAAATGCAATGAATCCCTTAAAAGCGTATTTCTGGTGGCCAATACCGCTATAGTAGGACTATTTTTTGAAATAAAGGTCTTTAATGCGGATAGCGAAGAGCACGCCTCAAGGATCGCCAGATACGAGATCGGTAAGAGGCTGAAGAACACTCCTCTGGAAGTGGTGGAAGTAAAAGAAGTTGAGGAATAGAAAGAGAATAAGAAGTTTAAATAGAAATAAATCGAAAGACATTTGAATTATTTTGTTATATGTAAACTTAATGTTTGCAAGAGTAAGTGATCTCACCAGCTACCTTTACTGCCCCCGCCTTTGCTATTACCGGAACAGGTTTGAGGAGACATATGTGAGCGAGATGCATGCAGCCCGGGACCTCTACATCAGCCTTAGAATGGACCTGAATAAGGATTGGGCATGTAAAAAGTTCTTATCCTATTTTGGCCAGAAGCATAAGCCTTTATTCGATCAAACTGCCCAGAGATTCGTTTACTCCCCCACTCTCCAGGAAGTTGAGGGTGTGGACTGGGATGTATTGCTCCAGTCAGAAGATTACAGGTTAAAGGGCAAAGTTGACGAGGTGGTAAGAAATGGAAAAGATAAAACTCCTCTAATCCTCTCCTTAAGCTCCCCTGAAAAGGATGTGTGGTTCAGGGACAGGATAAAGCTCACCGCCTTCTGCATGATGCTGGACTCTCCCGCGGGATACGTTTATTACTGCTATGACGGTGAACTAAAGCAGAGGGAGGTTGAAAGAAAGGACAAGCGCAACGTGTTAAAGCTAGTGGAGAGAGTGCTGAACATCAAAAAAGGATTTATCCCCGAAAAGAAGGACGATAAAAAATGCCAGAAATGCCTTTTCCGGCAGAGATGCAAGGACCAACGCTTAACCCTCGCACAACGATTCTTCGGCTGAAAGTTGAACAAGATCGAAATAGACGAAAAATTTGAGATTTACTGGTTTATTTCAGCTCGTCCCATCTTCTGCGTCTGATGTACTTCCTGAGACCCACTCCAGCGCCACCCAGGATAACTGCAAGCCCGATGGCGATCGCAACCCACTTGAAGTCGATGTTAGGCATTGCAAAAGCAGCCGCTTCTTCGGTCACCGTGGTGGTAGCAGTGGCAGTGGATTGTGCAGAAGCCGTTAAATCTTCTTCAATGGTTATTACGCCTTTAACCTCTTCTAACAGGGAGTTTGCCTCTTGCTCAATACTTTCAGAGCTGTTCAACACGCTTTGGGCTTTAGTCTTACCCTTGGCATAGTTCTCATTATCTATGTAGCTCTCTGCAGATGCCAGATTCTCATTAAGGGTTGTTGCAGTTTGCTGCATTCCCTTGAACTCGCTCTTGTAGTCCAGCATTGTAGAGGTGTTCACCACTTCCCTGCTGTCTATTTCTTCCAGGTAAAGCTCTATCTTATCCAGAGTTGAGCCAATGGAATCCAGCTTTTCATCTGCCTGCTGATAGTAATACTCGGCCTCAACTTTGTCCGCAGCCTTATCTGCTTTATTTAGCCAGTTTTGCGCATTATCTAGTTTTTCATCGGCTTTTTTGTACTCTCCATCGTTATAGTAGCTTTCTCCAAGTGTTATGTTTTGGTTGGCTTTGTCAAGACATTTACTAAGAGTTGAAATCTCGATTTTTCCTGAATAATCGTCCATTATTGAAGAAAGATTGTCACGCTTAGCTTTTATGGATTTAATGTCATCCTTGAACTTACCGAAATTAACTACAAGTATTACCACTGGTTGTAAAGTATTGTCTTTACTCTCTTGGATATCAAAGAAGAGTACTTTCTTTTCTTCTAATCTAGATTTGGTTGAACTTATATCACCCTGTACCTTTACTTCAATCTCATTTAAACCTGAGTCTGCATCAGAGTCGAATTGTGAAATTTTTACAGTAAGGTAGTCTTTTCCAGGTGTACTACTCTTTCCTACACCAGCTCCTGAGTTGTACCGAATCATAGAGTCTATTACTGCATTATCCAGTGCTGTCTTAATAGTAATACCTCTCCCACTTTCTCCTCCTATTAATTCCGAAGCGGTTTGGTTCTTTGCTCCCGCTTCGTAATTAACTTCTATAGTGTCACCTTCTTGACATACCTTTTGTTCCAATATAAATTCTCCGTCAATCAGAGTGGGCTTGTACTCTATATCATTTATGAGAATATTTACATCAGGTTCTGTAAAATCGCTTTTATTAAGTGTTTCCAGGCCCAGTACAGGGCTTATGGTGAACAGCAGCAGGATGGCTATTACCAGTACTCTCTTCATCACGTCACCTCATACTTCATATCAGTGGTTCGATGTCTTCATCAAATAGTGAAAAAGTTTTCTCCATCTTCATGCGTTCCAGGTTTTCTACACCTTCTTTAGCATCTGCAGCCAATCTTTGCAACTCCTTCACCCTCGGAATCTCTGTGAGGTTGGACAGGATAACCAGAGCAGCAACATATTTAGTTCTTCTGGTCGGATAGTCTCCGGCTCTCACCTCAACACCTGATATCTGTTCTTCCAGCCACAGCTTTGCCTTCTCCAGTCCTTTTCTGTCGAGGTGTTCAGGTGGACCTGCAACCAGTATAAGGGCTCTTTCGGAGCTCTTTACGCTGCAGGGAACTGTTAATCTTCCGAGGGTTGCTCTTCTAACTAGGGAAGATATTTTCATTGATCTGTCGCTATCCATAACCGGCTTATCCTCTTGCTTCTTGGGTTTCTTGAAGGAGGAGAAGAACCTGTCCATGGGCTTTTTCTCTGCTTCTGCAAGGGTTGTAGCATACCCAATGGCGCTGATACCCCCACCTTTGAGGGTGTTTATGACTTCGGAGCTGTCCACGATCATTTCACCTACTGCATCACCCTCTCCGGGCTCACCAGCCTTGGTCAGCACACTGAGCCTTTTAACGACCTCTTCATTTATTTTGTGGAATGACTCGTGTAAGCTGAATCCCTCGAATTTCCATGTGCCGTTATCCAGCAGAATAAGGTTATCTACATACTTAGTGAGGGAAACAATACTTCTTGCCGCATTGAAAGAGTACAACTTGCCCTCTTCAGAAGCCGGAAGGATCCCCAGGGTATATACTGGTTCAGAATACATCTCTGAGAGGTATTTGGCTAGTACCGGTGTTCCTCCACTTCCTGTACCGCCTCCCAATCCAGCGATTAATAGGAAAGCGTCAATTTCATGGGTACCTTTATTATCAATAATGTTGAGGAGAGTCTCGATCTCTTCCTGGGTTACTTTTGTCCCCATTTTATTGTCGGTCCCTACTCCGTGGCCCTTAACATGTGTTTGTCCAATGAGAATGCGGTTGTCCATGGGAACATGTTTCAAGCCCATTAGGTCCGTTCGGGCGGTATTGATCGCTAGTGACTTTAATCCTGAATCAGTACCCCTAATCTTCTCATTTTCTATTAGTAAATCAAGGATCTTCCCGCCTGCCTGACCGAATCCTATTACGAAAAATTTCATGTGCTTTATTCAGATTGGAATAAATTTAAGCCTTTCCGTTCAATAATGGGTGAGATCAAAAATTAAATTTAATATATTAACTAAAATTTTTTCAATTGTTTTTGATTATTGATTTCATGGAGTGTGGGATCAGGATTACACAGAATTGGGAGAAACATTTATATATTATCACTATAATTACCATGAGCATACAGAATTTTTACATTTATCATACAGGTTTATACCTAATCCCCGTTAAGCTTTACGGAAAGATATATATCTGTTGAAGCGATTCTTAAGCTTAGTTGGTTGGAGGGGTAGTAAATGAAGAAATCGGTAAGACGGTATGTGCTTGTGGCAGGGCTGTTCAGTGCGTTAGCTTACTTTTACGTCACTACTTTCCTGTTATTCTATTGAAACGGCGCAGAAATCAGTGCAGAGATCGTAAAAGGGTTGCCCGTATATAGAAAAAGATAAGAGCTGAGCTCATCCTCCCAGATTTGCTCTGAATCCCCATTCGATCAAAGCACAGACTATAGCCGTGATTATACCTATCAACGCCATCTTCAGTCCGGAGAGGGCTATGTTCCTTTTGGATACCATGCCAAGGTGGACGCCCAGGAAGAAAAGTAGTATTACTGTGGTAGAAATGGATAGAAGCAGTGCTATCTGGTTTGTGAATCCCAGAACGAATACTAACAGGAAAGGGATTACGGGTATTATTGCACCTGTAAATGTAGCCACACCATCGGACAATCCACTCGAAAAAACCCTTTTTCTCATTCCATAGTGGAGTGAAGTATCTCTTAAATGCCCCTCAGTAAGCATTGACCTCTCCATATCAGAAAGCTCGCGCTCCACCTCGGCACTCTCGGCAGTAAATGCTCCGAAAAGGTTTGATAGGCTGTTAGCTACACCTCCACCCAAGCCTGCGGTCACCACGATTACAGGTGCAGCTCCAGAGGCCCCGATCACTACTCCCAGGGTGGAGAGGGACCCGTCAATAAGCCCTCTTATGAAATAGCGGTCAATTTTCATAATGGTAGTTGGTCAACATGAATTTGTTTTTTTCTTTATTCTTATTCTTTATTTTTTACCATCAGTCGACCTCATCCATCAGACACTCATCCCATTCCCGCAAACCCAATATCGCTTCAAACTCTGGGGGAGTTAAGATGGGGACGGAATAGAATTCAGCATCATCGTAGCTTATTCGGGGGCATGCGGTATTGACATAGTAGCCATAGGGGAAACTGGCTAACTTGGAGGGAGCCAGCTCCTCGAACATCACAATATCCACTTTCTTTCCCATATCAAATGCTTCTCTTTTTAACAGATCTGCCAGATTAATTCTTTTCTGCCCCGGTTTGCTGCTTACTATTATAGCTCCTCTCTGCTCACTGTACATGGCTTTGGCCATCAGGTTCAACCTTTTTCTCAAGAAATCTGCAGTATCTACTTCCTCAAATTCACTACTCAGCGGGCTGTAGCGGTAAACTCTCTTTCCGGTGTATACGGCAGCTCCTACCGGGTGGAAGAGTCCGTCACCAATGAACAGCACCGCCTCAGTATTGCTGTTCCTTAATACGGAGTAGTTGCACCCCAGAACCTGTCCCGACATGGAGACCCGGGAGCCTTCTCCCACCTCAACCTTATAACCCTCACTCTCCAGCACTTCTTTAACTTCTGGGAGCTTGTGAGCGTACTGGGCTGTAGCGATAAGGGCTACATGCTCAACCGGAATATCGATGCCTTCAGCATTAACTTCGTATTCAATAAAATAGGGAACGTAGATAACCCTATCCAGATTGAGTATCTGGGTATGGCCGAAATGGAGGAGCACATCCACTTTATCCAGCAGATTTGTATCGATATCACATGCCCCGTAACTCCCCGAGCCAGAGAGTATAACTTCGTAACCCTTTCCCTCGATCCTATCGATTATCTCTCTGCACCTGAATTTCAGACCATCTGGTAACTGTACGCCTATCTTGCTGGCAGAGTACTTCCTGAGCTGATCAAAGACCTGGTCAAAATCTATGTTCTCCAGGATTAGCTACACACCTCTAACTCTATTTAATCCTTTTTCCTGCTCTCATCGAGCATGATCCTTTTCTCGACCTTGGCTACGGTCTCTCTTATGGTCTTGACCGCATCGGAGTTCGCGGATACGCTGTCGATTCCCAGCCTCACCAGTTTATCTACAACGTTGGGGTAGCTTCCTGCCTGCCCGCAAATGGATGTCTTGACCCCACGCTCCCTGCAGATGAGGATCACTCTTTCCATGAGCCTTAATACTGCAGGATGAGTCTCTGCGTAAAGGTAGGCGACGTTCTCGTTGTTCCTGTCCACTGCCAGAGTGTACTGGGTCAGATCATTGGTGCCGAAGGAGACGAAAGTTATTCCTTCATCGATTATCTCTTCGATCACCAGTGCTGCGGCAGGGGTTTCTACCATCACTCCAAAGTCTATGGTCTCCGTATCCAGACCTTCTTCGTGGAGTATCTGCTTGGCTCTCCTCACTTCACTGGGATGACCCACCAGGGGTAGCATTATCCCGACATTGTTGAAGCCTTCATCTGCAAGCCGCTTCATGGCCCTCAATTCGGCTCTGAAGTGCTCTTCTTCTTTTAAGTCTCTTCTCACTCCTCTGAATCCCATCATGGGGTTCGCTTCGATGGGCTCGTCCTCACCGCCCACCATCCCTCTGAACTCGTCGGTGGGAGCATCCAGAGTTCTAACCCATATGGGCTTGGGGTAGAAGGCTTTGGCGACCTTCTTGGTCTCTCTGGCCAGGAGGTCAATGTACTCCTCCATTTCGCCGTCCCTGATGAACTTCATGGGATGCTTGTTCAGACCCAGGACCATATGCTCTATCCTGAACAATCCTACGCCATCCGCTCCTGTAGCAGCAGCTTTCTCTGCTGCGTCTGGTATCGATAAATTAACTTTAACTTCTGTGGCAGTTATTATGGGGGCTGCAGCAGTGGTAACGGCTTCTTCTTTTTTCTCCTCTTTCTTTATCTTGCCGGAATAAACCACTCCTCTATCCCCGTCGACCGTAATCATCGAACCATCTTCCAGAACCTGAGTTCCCTTGCTTGTACCCACAATTGCCGGAACACCCAGCTCTCTGGAAACAATGGCCGCATGACAGGTCATTCCGCCCTCATCAGTAACGATCGCAGATGCTCTTTGCATCGCGGGGACCATATCCGGAGAGGTCATGGTGGTCACCAGAATATCTCCTTCCTTGACCTTCCCCACTTCCTTCTCTTCCAGAACTATCTTTACTTTGCCTACTCCGATTCCTGGAGCGGCTCCCAGTCCCTTGATGAGCACTTCTCCTTCTCCTTCTAATTCCTCTTCAGCTTCTCCTGTTCCTCCTTTGATGGTTGTTACAGGTCTTGACTGAGTAATATACACTTTCCCGTTCTCGATGGCCCATTCAACATCCTGGGGCCATCCGTAGTGCTCCTCAATAACTTCGCCCAGGGCGAAAACCTCTCTCAGCTCTGCATCTGTCAAAACCCTTTCGTTGGCTTTTTTGTCATCCAGCTTGACCTCGACCGTCTTACCATCCTGTTTGACGAGCATGAAGTTCTTTTTAGCTACTTTGGTCTCCACTACCTCTTTCTTGTTCCTGTCATAGATGTAGGAGTCAGGAGTTACACTACCACTGACTATAGCTTCACCCAAACCGAAGACAGCTTCCACAATACACATTTTATCTCCGGTTACGGGATGAGAGGTGAACATCACTCCGCTCTTTTCACTGTTGATCATTTTCTGGACCACGACCGCTATACTCACGTCCTCGTGGGTGAAGTTGTGCCTCACTCTATAGTAAATTGCTCTGGGAGTATAGAGACTGCTCCAGCACTTCCTGACCTTCTCCACCACATCATCCGGACCATGGATATTTAGAAAAGTTTCCTGCTGTCCGGCAAAACTGGCCTCCGGAAGATCCTCTGCCGTTGCCGAGCTCCTTATCGCCACGAAGACCTGCTCCCCTTCTTCTTCACACAACTGGTTATAAGCATTCTTTATCTCTTCCTTGATCTCGGGGAGCATCTCTTTGGACTCCACTTCCTCTCTTATTTTCTGGGAAGCATAATTAAGATCATCTGTATTCTCAGTGTCAACTTCATCCAGAATCTTTTTTATATCATCTTTAATTCCTGTTTTCTCAATAAACTCCATAAATATCCTGCTATCAACCACAAACCCATTGGGAACGGGTATCTCATTTCTGAGCAGTTCACCGAGGTTAGCACCCTTGCCTCCGGCAATAGGTGTGTCATTTTTACCTAAATCACTTAACCATATTACGCCCAACTTGATCCCTCCTTAACTCTCAGAAAATATAATCAGAATTTAAAAGTTTTCGCAATTCAAAAATGATAAATTATGAAACTTAAGGTTCAACAGCATTCTCAGGAAATGTTCTTGCTCTCTTAACTTATTGAGCAATTATGAAACAGTCTGTTTAAGCTGTAGGAATACTAATTGCTTCTTCATCTGATAATCGACTGTAACTCAGAGGTGTGGAGACGAAGTGGATATTTGATAGGATTTTAAGGTGCCAGGGCGGGTCTCAAATTAATTCAACTCCATTGGAGACTACAGTTAGAAGTAAATTGGAATGCCCACCCTGGCAAGATAGTGTCTGACCTCCCAGTAGATAATCTTTTTCCATGTGGGGTTGAGAACCCAATTAAGACCCGCTCTCCTTTATAATTTATTGCCAAAACGGGCTAACTGCTGTTAATTCAAAACCGGAAAGGATGAACTATGGGATAGCATATAGGTAAGGATACTAAAGATAGGCTCTCAAAAATCATTATTTTCCAACATTCCCGAATAATTAGGCACTATAAAAAATAAAACCTCTTCTAACTACTCCTTTTCCACTCCTTTTCCAGTAAGAATCCGCTGTTGTGGGGGAAAGTTATTTATGTTATAAT
>CAZHOR010000024.1:0-25126 GCA_964534325.1 uncultured archaeon | reverse complement strand
GAAATGATGTACTGGGGTGGGAAAGTAAACTAGGAGTGGTGATATAGGAGTGGTGGTATTATCTCAAATATCACTAATTCCCGACCCCAGCAAAAACAAGCTCAACTTCAAACTAATAAAAGTTTTCGATATAAAGATATAAAGATCCTGATCTCCTCATTTTTAATAACCATTTCTGACTGAAAGCTTTTCTTTAATTCCTATTTATTCAACCGCGGCTTTCTAGGACGGGAAATTATATATACTACATAGTTATTATTAGTAACTATGAGTTATGTTGTAAAGCAGAAGATAGGGGATAACTACTACGCTTACGAGGTGGAGAGTTACTGGGATAAGGGGAAGAAGCAGGCAAGACAGAAGAGAAGGTATTTGGGTGTGTGGGATGAGGAGAAGGGAGTAATCAGGGAGAAGAAGAATAAGGTGAAGACCACTAAATCTTATGGGGATGTCTACCTTTTCTCGGAGGTAGTGGCGCAGCTTGAATTAGATAAAGCTCTTAAGATGTTCCCTGAATGGAAGCAGATCCTCTCCCTGGCTTTCTCCAGGTTGAGGAATCCCGCCTCCATGAAGCTAACCAAATGTTTTATGGAGGACACTTACTTTGAAGAGAAATATAAGACCAGGATTCCTTCCTCCCAGAAGATAAGTACCCTCTTAGGAAACATACCTGACAGGTTACCAGAGTTCTTTGGGGAATGGGTTAAGGACAAGGATTCCTCAGCCCTAATATATGATATAACCTCCCTGTCCTCCACATCCAAGAACATCAGCCTATTAGAGTTCGGATACAACAGGGATGGAGACAACCTGCCTCAGGTGAACCTGGGGGTGGTCACCAACAAAGAAGGAATCCCCCTCTACTTTAAGGTGTTCCCTGGAAGCATAACCGACATAACCACCATCCACAACCTCCTAAAAGACCTAGAAGACTTGAGAGTAGAGGAGTGCTCCATAGTCCTTGACAAGGGATTCTACAGCCAGAAGAATGTGGAGGAGATACTGGATGCAAAGCTCGACTTCGTGATACCGTTGCCCTTCACCACCAACCTAGCCAAGAAATTGGCTTCCAACAAGATTCAGAGACCGGAGAACGCCACCAGATACGAGGGGAGAACCATCTTCGTGGCTGAAGACACGACCACCGTGAAGGATAAAGAGGTGTACACTTACACCTTCTACGATGAGAAGAGGAAGGCTGAGGAGACAGACCGGTTCTATAACAGGTTGATGGACATAGAATCGCTCAATGGAGAGGAGATTGAGGAGAAGTTAAGCTCATACCTATCCAGAATAAAGGAAGCCAAATACTTCAAGTGGAGCGTGAAGGACGGGAAGGTATACTGCGTTAGGAAGCCTAAAACCATCTCCAGGAGGGTGAACAGGATGGGGAAGCTAGTGATCCTCAGCACCAAGAAGATGAGCGGAGAAGAACTGCTCTCCACCTACAGAGAGAAAGACGTCATAGAGAAGTTCTACTACTCCCTCAAAGCACTGTCACCCCTGAGAGTGAGTAGAGATGATACGCTTGTCGGCCTATTATTTGTGAACTTTATTGCTCTAGTGATCAGAAACCAAATCCTGAAAAAGATGCGAGAAGCAGACCTCCTAAAAAAGATGTCCGTCCAAGAATTATTCCTAGAAATGGCTAAATTGAGGGCAGTTAAGCTAGGAAAGGAATGGAGACTAACAGAAGTCACCAAAAACCAAAGAGAAACCATGGAAAAACTTGAGGTCAAAGTCCCAGAATCTATTACATAGTTATTAAAATGGTGGGAGTTCAGGAAAGATATGAAAATGCGAATATGTTGATAGTATCATCATCCACCATTGGTTCTAACTTGCCAGTTACAGTAAACGTAATTATGAAGCAGTCCCGATAGAGTTTCTATCCCGTAAAAGGAAATAAGTCTTGAATCAATTCTCTTGTGTTTCCCCAAAATGGTCTACGCCTTGTTCTATCACATTAATCTTAAGGATCAGTCTTCAGATTATTTTCTGTTTATGTGTAATTAAAAACCCAAAAAAAGGAAATGAGAATTAAAGATGGATTGAGAATGTTTATCTCTTCCTCAGTGCAAATCCAGCGGCAATAAGACCAAATAGAGGTAATGCAAGCATTAAATTTCGGTTTTCTTCGGATTTACCTTTACCTGTGCTTTTGGCATTATTGGTGTTCTCCAGGATTTTTATGCAACCAGTGCCCTTTACAGACGATCCATCGGTCAGGTTGGCGGTCACATTAAGATTGAGCTCCTCGGGATATTCATCTAATCCGATGGAGTCAATTATCTACCTTGTCATCCCATTCGTCGTTATCCGTATCGGCTGCATATACGGTGTTCAAACAAAAAATAAGCAGGATCAACAGCACAAACGGTATTTTAAGCTCAAAATATCTTTCAAATAACATCCACCACTCCTTCCAGTACACCATTCCGTACCGGCTTAGTAAAATTAATAATTTAATTTATAAAGTTAACGTTTAATATTAACTTGTTATATAGAAATATAACCTTACAAACTATTGGTAAAGCAATTATTTAAAATGGTTTAAAAATTATACTGAGGATAAACAGTTTAAAGATTACTTATTTTTCCAAGTTTGTAGACCAGCCGAATAAATCCTCTTACTGAGGACTTCTTCTTTAGCCAGCTTCAATTTATGACCTGCAAAAACTTAAAGATTCAACTTTCATTCTGAGGAACAAATTCCATGAACTCCCGTGGAAATTCGATGGTCCCACCCTTACCCCCTAAAGCTCTTTCAATCAGTTCAATGACCATAAATGCTTCATCAGGAACCTCAAAATGACAATTTAACCTCCAACTTGAAGCTCGTTGAAAACCAAATCTGGGATAGTAATCCTTGTGACCCACAACAATTATGGAATCGAAGCCAAGCTCTTTTGCCTTTTCGATGCTTCTCTCAATTAATTTACTTCCTATCCTCTTTCTCTGAAATTCGGGGATAACTGCCATTGGAGCGAGAATAAGAGAATCAAAGGTATATTCTCCAGCGATCTTTATTCTTGTGAAAAGGATGTGTCCTACGACTTCATTGCCTACCTCTGCTACAAGAGAAAGCTCTGGAACAAAGTTATCACTTTTTCTAAGGTTTACCACCAGCTGACTCTCATCCTCTTGTTGAAATGCCAGCCGGTTCACTTCATAAACCCTTTTGTAGTCCCTTTCTTCCTCTTTCCTTATAATCACACCCATATGTCGCGACACTATCTCATCAGCCTATATATTTCTGTGCAAAAGATGTTCAGGAATTTGGTTACGGAAGCTCGATGTACGAAAAGAAATGGGTGCAGTCCATCTTATCCTTTAACCTTTGTCCTTTATCCTTACTTTTAACCAGAAAATTCGTTAGTCAAAAAAAGTGGTTGAATAAATGTTGTAGAACTTTTTATGGAGAGCTTGAAGCATGTTGTTAATTATTCCTTTCTCTATGTGGTAAGATAGCTCGTGTACTGTTATTAGAAATGCAAAGAGCGCGGGAACGTAATCCACAACGAAGAGAAAACTGAGTATAAAGGCAGATAGGAATATAATGGACTCTATGCCCAGGACCTCATCACTATTTACCTTCAATATGTTCTTCATCATTAAAACCCTTTTCTCGATTTTTAACCCTCTATTCTCTTTATTCTTTTCAGTCTTTAAGATTCTCAGACCTTAACCTCACTGTGGCCATGTGAGCGCTTCTATTGGCGAACACTATATAACTTCCTGGTGAGACGTAATCGGAAACAGAGTGCTCTTTGGTTTTCTCCTTCGACAGTTTCGAGTTATAATCGAAATCTTTTCCTTCCAGGAGCTTATCCACATCTTCCCGAGAAGGAACTATCCAGAAATCAATGAGGTGACTGCTCTTCAACTTTAGATCGAGAAAATCCCGGGAATAGGTGAATACTTCTGCCTGAAAAGGTTCCACCAATAACTTTACTTCCCCCACACACCCGTCATCTTCATATCTGTCTTCATATTCATCTTCATTTTCTTTGCTCTCAGTGAGGTGATCCTCGTAATTGATCTTAAAGGAGTTGGGGCACTTCCGCATTATCTTCTTGTTCGCAATACTGTAAAACCGGGATATGTCATCCCTATGAGCTCTTCTTTGATTTATACCACCTAACATAATAAAACACCTCCTTTAAACTCAAAAGCTCTTATTTACGATGGCAGTAAAGGTAGTGCTTCACTGCTTTAGCAAGAGCTTCTTTGGTTGTCTCCTCTTCCGTTTTCTCCTTGAGACTGTGAATGGTTTTCTCTGGAAACTTCATGTTAACAATAACAAACCTTCTCACACCACCGCCCTCCTGTATTATATATTATGTCTTTAATTAAGAATAAGGATTGTTAAAGGAATTATTAAAGAAGATAAAAAAAGAAAAACCAGTTTGAGGCGTGTACACACATGACAGGACTTTATGATAATCATAGACTCAAAATCAATTAGTATTATTAATATGGGGAACCCAGATTAATATTAACCGGTTGGAGAGGTGTTACATTATATTTCTTTTTTTAGCTTTAGGTAAACAATTTAGGGAAAAAACGGTTTTCTGCAGTATTTATCCTGAATCGTTATACATAATTAAGGGATCTTCCTACTCTGTCCACCTACTAAAAGAGACAGCATAATTACATAGAAGATTGCGAAGGGCGTTAAATAAAAACGAGAAGCACTCACGCCGGGAGAGGGATTTGCAACCCCAGCTTCAGAAAGCTGGACCATCAAACTGAGGTATTTCGCTTCGCTCAATACCTCTCTAACATACCTACTAGTGTAAAAATTCCTCAGGGCTCCGAACGAGAAGCACTCACGCCGGGAGAGGGATTTGAACCCTCGCGCTCGCGGGGAGCAGTGGATCTCGAATCCACCGCAGTGGCCAAGCTCTGCAATCCCGGCTTGATGTAGTCGATGAATAATTTATTTTTGTCTTTTAACGGACCGATTTAGTTCATTACACGTTAATTATTTGAACTTTTTTAAGTTTTCGTCACCTCATTTGGTGCTCTCTTAGTTCTTGCCCTATCTTTATTCATCCTTATCTATAAGTGAACACATGTAGTCCTGTCACCCGGGGTCACACTACCTCGCCAATAATTATTGATTGTTGTATAGTAATTCGGTATTTGTAGAAACATTTATTTAAACTAAAGTCTATTTGGCTATGAGAAAAATGTATACGTGTAAACAATGTTCTAACTCTGAAATCCATTTGGGATTTTGGATTTGCAGAGCAAAAGAAGATAGAACACTCTACCCGCACACAGCACTGGGTTTAGAGAGAAAGGAGAGATGTCCGGATTTTAACACCAAGAAACCGGCAAAGATCTCCTAAATCCCATTACAACTGAATGACTAATTGACAGGTAGCCCACCGCCTCACCGCCATCATCTATTATCTATTATCTATTACTTGAACAATAAAAAATTAAATCTGTTGTGTTGTAAGCTGTATTGAGGTTGAATTATGAAGAATGACGTTGATGAGCTGGTAAAGGATTTGAGGAACAGGGATTGGAGGACCAGAAAGGAAGCTGCTCAAGAGCTGGGTGAATTGGGTGGTGAGAAGGCCATAAAGGTTCTTATCAACGTGTTGAGCGATAAGCACTGGAGGGTTAGGAAAGCTGCCATCAACTCTCTGGTAGAAATAGGTCAGCCGGCCCTCGACCCCCTGATCGAGACCCTGGAGACGGAGGTGGAAGTTCCCAAGCGAGAGTATGCTGCCAAGGCCCTCGGGCTACTGGGTGACCTTAAGGCAGTCGAACCCCTCATAGAAGCTTTGAAGGATGAGGATGAGAACGTTAGAGACAAGGCTGCCCAGGCGTTGGGCGAGGTCAGAGATGAGAGGGCCATAAAGCCGCTGGAAGCAACCTTATCCGATGTTCACTGGTTCGTAAGGAAGTCGGCTGCTGCATCCCTGAACAAATACCGGTTACACAAAGAATAGGCTGTAGGCTGAAATGAGGTAAGTGGGCTATTTCTATTTACCTCTAATCCTCTGAAGCAGCTTTACCAGGCCGATAATGGATACGAAACACATGAACAATATGATTATGTTGATGTAGATCACTGTTTGAGGGATTTCCAGGCTGTAGGTGATCTCTCCTTGCTGTATGAACTGATTGTTCAGGTGAAAGGTTGAAATGGTCAAGATAATTATGGCAAAAACAATGGCTGCAAGTTGGTTATCAGTTAGCTCCATAATATTCTATTATGAATACAAATTAATTAAAGTTTCCAGCAGGTCCAGTCATCTTGGGTATGATGGGTGGGAGCAATAACTTAAAAATATATAGTGTGGTGTGGTAAAATGTCAACAAAAGGTGATACTGTGTCGAATATTGATGAGATGAAGGCCAATAAAGACATAGATGGTTTGATACAGGTTCTTAAGAACGAAGAAGGAGATGCCAGGATGTACGCTTCAATAGCTCTATCCGATATGGGCGCAGATGCTGTTGAGCCTCTACTTGGAGCATTGAGGGAAGGAAACGAGGATGTCAAGTGGGAAGCTGCCATGGCTCTCTCCAAAATAGGTGAGCCTGCTGTAAAGCGACTGAAGGAGTTCCTGGACGTGGATGATGAAGAAGTGAAATACTATGCATCCCTGGCTTTGGGTCAAATGTGGATACAGGGCCACGATTTTAAGGGAGAGTCATTATAAGTGGTGAGAGGGAAACTTCAACCTTTTATATTCTCTAAGTGACTGACCACAATGCACCATTTTGAGATCTTTGATAAGGACGCAATGGGCAGGATAGCCAAATTCAGTACACCTCATGGAGTAGTAGAGACTCCTGCTCTAATGCCGGTTATCAACCCCAACATAAACTATATTCCACCCAGGGATATGAAGAAGTATGGGGCCCAGATATTGATAACCAATTCTTACATCATCTACCGGTCCCCCTCTCTTTACCGCACTGCCACGGAGAAAGGGCTTCACGGTCTGCTGGATGTTGATATGCCGGTCATGACCGACAGCGGCAGTTATCAGCTGATGGTCTATGGAGATGTTGAGGTGGATAATGCGGAGATAGTCGAGTTCCAGAGGGACATCGGCTCGGATATAGTGGTCCCCCTCGACATCCCCACTTCGCCTGACGTAGAATACGACAGGGCTGAAGATGACCTGCAAATAACTCTGGAAAGGGAAAGAGAAGCTGCTAATATAATGAAAGACGCAAGCAACCTTCTCGCCCTTCCCGTACAGGGCTCCACTTACCCTCAATTGAGGATGAAAAGTGCGCGAGAAGTAAATTCTCTTCAGGGAGATGTCGCCCCCATAGGAGCCATTGTCCCCCTGCTGGACGAGTACCGTTTTGCAGAGGTTATCAAGATAGTGCTTGACGTTAAATCGGTCCTATCTCCCTCAACTCCCGTACACCTCTTCGGAGCCGGGCATCCCCTGTTCTTCTCCATTTCGGTGGCATTGGGATGTGACCTTTTCGACTCCGCTGCCTACGCCCTCTACGCTAAGGATGACCGGTTTTTAACTCCCCATGGAACCAAAAAACTTCAGGAGCTCCACTATCTGCCCTGCAACTGCCCCATATGCTCCTCACACACTCCAGAAGAACTTCAGAAGACGAGCAAGGATGAAAGAGAAGTCCTTATTGGCGAGCACAACCTGTGGGTTAGTTTTGAGGAGATGAGGAAGATAAAGCAGGCCATAAAGGAGAAGACCCTCTTCGAGTTCGTGGAAAGAAGGATTAGAGGGCATCCGAATCTGGTGGCTGCTTGGAGACAGATAAAACACTATTCTCCGTTAATGGAAGAGTATGACCCGTCCACCAAGCAGCTCTTCTTCTACACGGGTATCGAGAGCGGGTACAGGCCTGCGGTCGCCAGACATCAGGAAAGGGTCAAGAACGTGGAGCTGGAGAAAGATGAGTATGCCATCTCCACTGATATGAGCAAGCAGGCGGACATCTACCTCAAACCGGTTTTCGGAGTGGTCTTGGCCGAAATGCTGGAAACCTATCCCGCAGGTCATGCGGAAATGCCCCCCGCTGACTACATTGAGCATGAAGCTTTAAAAGAAGCCGTCAAGGGGTTAAAAGAGTTCCTGAACCACCATAAAGACAAAAAGTTCAACATAATGGCCGATAGCGTGTGGAAAGAATACTTGACGGACCTGCCGTCCAACGCCGTGGTGTTGCCATGAGCCCTGAGCCTCTCCCTGCCGTATCCTTAGAGAATAGAGATGGCATGGCCAGAATAGCTTCCATGGGTGAGCACACCCTACCCTTGATGGTGGACTTCCGGGAGAAGGAGAAATTCGAGTTCCTCCAATCCATTGACTTCGGTATGGCCCCATACTCCCTGAGCTTCCTGGATAGCAGAAGGTACGATATTTTGGGGAGCAAGGACGAGAACGTCTCAGTTGCTACCGGCCTCAACACCCTCAGCCCCAAACAGAGGGTGGACGCTCTGGTCTCCTTGAGGAAAAAGGACTGGAACCTCCTCTACACCCCAGCTCTGGCCACGCCCCAAAATGCCCCTCTCCTGGTATACATGGGGGTGGATATTGTAGATAATATTCTACCCATCGCCGAGGGCTACAAAGGGGTTTACATGGTCTCCGAGGATCAATTGGACGTGAACTCGCTTAAAGAGCTTCCCTGCAGCTGCTCTGCGTGCTCTTCCATCACGGCTACCGAGCTGAAAGAAATGGATTTGAGGGAGAGAGGGGAGCTGCTGGCATTGCACAACACCACCGTGCTTAAAAACCAGCTTTCGCTGGTCAGAGAGCACATCAGGGCCGACAACCTCCGGAACCTGGTGGAAGCGCGGACCAAGACCGACCCGGAGCTAACGGCAATGCTAAGGTTCGCCGATTTTGCCCATGAACAACAACTTGGCGGCCCTTTATTCAAGCGGTCCAGAGCGCTTTTTACTACTCTGGAGTTCAACCGACCCGAAGTATCCTCTTTTCTGCAGAAAAGCGTTGAAGCCTACCGGCCACAGGGAAAGACGCTGGTCATCCTGCCGTGCACTGCATCAAAACCCTATCTCAAGTCCAAAACCCACAGCGCACTGAGAAAGAAGATCAACTTCAAGGGGGTGAACGAGGTCATTATATCCTCTCCCTTAGTTTCTCCCAGAGAGTTCGAGCTGTGCTACCCGGTCATCAATTACGATACAACGGTCACAGGACATTGGACCGGAGATGAGATAGATTTCGTTGCTGGTAAGCTGGCCAAATTCATTTCGAAGGGCAGTTTTGATAAGATCATCGCTCACGTGGACAGCACTTACCAGAAGATAGTGGAAGTCTCAGTAGAAGAAGTTGCGAATAACACCGAAGTGGTATATACTGGGGGGAGCGGGATCTTGAATAATAGCTCTATCGAGAGATTGAGGGAAGAGATGAAGAGCTCGCCTCAGGTCAACTTCAGCCTGTACCGCAGCATGTTCGACCACATGGTCAGATATCAGTTCGGGATTGAGCTGGAAGGGGATTATAAACCGAAGGGTAGATACCCCTACCTCGAGCTATACTCCAGTAAAGAGAGGGTCATGAGGATGGATGTCCGTTACGGCATGCTGGACATAGATATCCCTTTCGCTCACCGATTGCTGGAAGGTGGAATAAATGCGGTTAGAATCGATAATTTTGACCCCAAGGGAACTGTTTTTGCGGCGGGCGTACTGGAAGCGGATAGCACTATAAGACCCAATGACGTAGTGGTATTTTATAACGATAATCTGTTGGGCGTGGGCGATTCTCATATGTTCGGGAAAGAAATGGTTGATATGGGAAGCGGACACGCAATCAGGGTCAGGAGAAAGAGCGGACTGGGTAAATAGAGGGGTCTCAGTCTTTTATAAGCTTTTATAATAAACTACTCTAATGCATAAATATATATAGAACTACTGTTCTACTAACTTCATTTATGGAGGTGATTTAATTGGCAATATTACAAGGTACACCTGTGGTCATTCTCAGGGAAGGTACCCAAAGAACAAAGGGTAAGGATGCCCAGAACTTGAACATTATGGCAGCCAGGACCATTGCCAACTCGGTAAAGACTACACTGGGTCCTAAAGGCATGGACAAAATGCTGGTGAACACCATAGGAGACGTGGTCATCACCAATGATGGAGTGACCATACTCAAGGAGATGGATGTGGAGCACCCCGCTGCCAAGATGATAATAGAAGTAGCTAAGACTCAGGATAATGAGGTTGGTGACGGAACTACTACTGCAGTAGTTATCGCTGGAGAGCTCTTGAAAAAGGCTGAAGAGCTTCTGGACCAGGATGTTCACCCCACCCTTATCGTCAGGGGTTTTAGACTGGCTTCAGCAAAAGCTATGGAGGTCATGGACAGCATTGCTATCGACATTGAAGTGGATGATGAGAACACGCTTTCCAAAATAGCGTCCACAGCAATTACAGGCAAGCATTCGGAATACGCTGTAGAGCATCTGGGTGAATTAGTGGTCAAAGCAGTCAAGAGAGTTGCGGAGAAGGCGAATGATGGTTACGAGGTTGACGATAAAAACATCAAGCTGGAAAAGTTGCAGGGAGCTTCTATTCAGGATTCAGAGCTGATAGAAGGAATAGTGATCGACAAGGAAATAGTTCATGCGTCAATGCCCACCAGGGTTAAGGACGCTAAAATCGCTTTACTCAGAACGGCTCTTGAAGTGAAAGAGACCGGAATAGATACTGAAATAAGTATAACAGACCCATCAATGCTTCAGAGGTTCATCGACCAGGAAGAAAAGACTATCAAGGACATGGTCAACAGGATAATCGATACCGGGGCCAACGTAGTGATGTGCCAGAAGGGTGTTGACGACCTCGCTCAATATTATCTGGCCAAGAAAGGCATTATGGCCATTAGGAGAGTAAAGCAGAGCGACCTGGAAAAATTGACCAAAGCAACCGGTGGAAAAATAATTACCGACTTGAGGGACATCAAACCAGAAGACCTGGGCAGTGCCGGAGTGGTAGAGGAGAAGAAGGTCGGCGATGAACAAATGATCTTCGTCAAGGACTGCTATAACCCCAAGGCAGTAAGCATACTGGTGAGAGGTGGGACAGAGCACATCGTCGATGAAGTGGAAAGATCTCTGGTCGATGCCATTAAGGTGGTCAAGACTGCAGTGGAAAGCGGTAAAGTGGTAGCTGGAGGAGGCTCCCCAGAAATAGAGACCTCCCTCAGGTTGAGACAATGGGCCCCTACCCTCGGTGGTAGAGAACAACTCGCTGCTGAAGCATTCGCAGATGCACTGGAAGTCATTCCCAGAGCACTGGCCGACAACGCAGGTTACGATCCTATAGACTCTCTAGTGGAGCTCAAAAGAGCGCACGAGGAAGGCAACGTAACCGCCGGGATCAATGTGTTCGCGGGCGGAGTTCAGGAAATGAAAGGAGCTGGAGTTATAGAGCCACTAAAGATAAAGAAACAGGCAATAAGTGGAGCAACAGAAGCCGCAACCATGATACTGCGAATAGATGACGTCATTTCAGGAAAAGGAATGCAATCAGGGCCTAAAGGCGGGCCCAGTATGGGCGAAGACGAAGACTGAAACCGACTCTATTCCTTTTTTATTATTTTTCTTATTATTCAGGCTCTCCGACCAACTATCAACTAATTACTCCCTACCAGCTCATAAATAATGAGTGAGGGATAAAGCTTAAGTTATGGCCTAAACCTTAATTCGCCATTAGAGCGTAAGCTTTACCCAGCTCGGTGAGCCTTATCTTGACGTTCTTGCCTTCTCTATGCATCTCTACCAGACCGTCTTCTTCCAGGCCCTTGAGGTGATAGCTCATTCTGGCTCTCTGGGCCATGTACTTCTTCTGGTTGTCTGTCTTGCCCTCGAAGAGGTCTATTAGCCTGTTAATTGATTCTACTTCTCCATCCTGTTCACGGACTGTTTTGACTACTGTGAGCTTGTCGTCGCTGATCTTCTTTAGGGGCGGTATTGGTATGTTGATCACGTCGGAGATGCCTACTTCGTTACCGTTCTCGTATTTGGGCATAGCGATATACAACGTGTTGCCCGAAAGTTGAGCGGAAACGTAACAGGCGATACACAAGGTCCTGGGAGAGTCCGTGGCATTAATAAGCACTTTATTCCCTTCATCAACCTCTTTCTTGACAACGCCAAGCATATCCAGTGCAGCGCTATATACGTTGAGCTTGTCCACGTATATCTTCTCCACTTCAACCAGAACACTTAAAGTCTTCTCTATGTCCTCTGAAACTCTGTAAACTTCGTCCTCACCACTCAATTCATTATCTTTGCCCATCACAAGATATACTTTTTGAATAGGATAACCACTCTGCCTTATACTCTCTAAAAGCCTATCTTTATTAAGGCCAACCGGCATTATATGTACCACTTTGCTCATGCCACCGTCATATAATTATTCAATTAATAAGTTTTTCTATACTTAATAAAATATTGTTGCATAGTGATAGGTTGTTTACAAATCAAATAAATGGCAACTATATTAAACCCCAGAAGAGTATTAAAAATAAGTTGTGTCGATAGTATAAAAATATAATCGTCTTAAAACCACAGCGTGAACAGCCACCGGCTGGCTTTGTAGTTCTGTACAGGTCATTGCAGAGCACTTTGATTATTCATATGCCCTGAGCCGAAAATTTAACCCCGGTCTTTATCCTAAACATAGTTACCTATCATCCTTCACAGGCATATCTGCTCTTGAGGTAAAGATTTTATTCCCCTTCATGGGGGTCTAATTGAATGCGAAGATTGGAAGCTTATATAAGTGGAGTAGTCCAGGGAGTTGGATTCAGGTATTATACCCGGAAGATGGCCAAAGAATCAGGGGTCACTGGTTTCGTTATGAACATGAATGATGGCAAGGTTTTTCTGGTGGCTGAGGGTAGCGATGAGCAGCTTGAAAAGTTCTTATCTACCATCAGACAGGGTCCTGTCCACGCCATAGTCAAGAAGGTGGAGAGTATGCAGAGGGAAGCCACTGGAGAGTTCTCCAATTTTACCGTTCGGTATTAGATGTTGTATAGTAATGTCGATGTGATATCATGAGCCTTAGCCTCAAAGATTTTCAGAAAATGATCCATGACCTATATTATGCCAGAGATAGTGATAGAGGTGCGGATAAGACCATGCTCTGGCTGGTAGAAGAGGTTGGTGAACTTGCAGAGGCTTTAAGAAAAGGCGAAAACGTGGGAGAAGAGGTTGCTGACGTGCTTGCATGGACTATATCCATAGCCAATCTCTATGATGTCGATGTAGAAAAAGAAGTAAATAAGAAATATCCTGACTACTGCATCAAGTGCAGTAGTAATCCATGCAGGTGTGATAAATGAGGTTTCTCAGGGTTTCAGATGAAGATATCAAGAAAGGTATACCAACTGATAAATACTTTGTTTGGACGGATAAGATCCTCAAGGAAAAGAACATGAATCCCCGTGTTGTTGCCGAGGTCACTGCATCCAAATGGGGAATATTTACTGGTTTGAACGATGTCCTGGAATTGCTTGAGGGGGTTCCTGTGGACCTTTATGCCATGCCGGAAGGGAGTATATTCTATCCTCATGAGCCGGTTATGACCCTGACCGGTAATTATGCTGACTTTGCCAGATTCGAGACTTCATTACTGGGTTTCATATGCCACGCCAGCGGTGTATCCACTAACGCGTTCAGGGCGAAGCTCGCTGCAGAAGATAAGACCCTCTTCTCATTTGGGACCAGAAGGCAACACCCCAGTCTTGCTGCCATGCTGGAGCGGTCTGCTTATATCGGTGGTGTTGACGGGGTGAGCAACGTGGCGGCCGAAAAATATCTGGGGATTGACAGTGTAGGGACCATGCCTCATGCACTCATAATATCTTTTGGTGGGCAGCTGGAGGCGTGGAAAGCCTTTAATGAAGTGGTTGACCAGGATGTGCCCAGAATAATGCTGGTAGATACTTATTCTGACGAAAAATCCGAGACCGTTATGGCAGTGGAAAACATCAGCAGAGTTGATGGGGTCAGACTCGATACTCCCGGCTCCCGTAGGGGTAACATCCAGAAGATAATAGAAGAAGTAAGATGGGAGCTAAAGATACGGGGTAGAGAAGACGTCAAGATCATTCTCAGCGGAGGTTTGGGCGTGGACGACCTCCTGAAAGTCAGGGATCTGGTGGATGGTTTCGGTGTAGGGACGTTCATCTCCGGCGCCGGACCAGTTGATTTCGCCATGGATATTGTGGAGAGAGAAGAAAAATTCGCTGCCAAAAGAGGGAAGAGAAGCGGAATGAAACAGGTAATCAGAAAGAATGAGCTGGAAAGTGAAGTAAGGCTTTTCAAAGACGCGGGTGAAAGCGGGCTGATAGAAAAATATCTGGAGAACGGTAAGATCTTAAAGGGTTCGGACATGTCTTCCGCCAGAGAGAGATCTCTAAGACAGATGAAAGCTGTTAAAGAGCAGGGATTGGAGCAGGAGTTCCTTCATTAAGTTTATTAATATTTATTAATCCTTCATAATCATAATAATTTGAAAAGGCTTAACTAATTGTAGGGAGTTAAGGTAATCCACTATGATGAGTGAAGATTATAGATATTACAGGGTGTCTCTTTCCACCATCAACGCAATAATAGGTGTCGACGGGAGTAAAGGAGCAGAAACTGTAGATTGCACCAATTATGAGACATGTCTCAAATCCAGCGTCCTGGAAGATGGAAAATGCCCCAAGTACTGCATGGTGGTGGTCGAAGCCAAACACTATGCACACGGAAGAAAGCATACCAGAGCAGATGTCCAGGAAATACACAAGTCCGACGTGATAGAAGAAGCGAGACCTGCTTTCGTTTAGTCCCAACAATTTTTGATAATAATTCTCAAATACTATTTTTCACTCCACGGAACTTTTCACTCCTTCGACGAATAAAATTAAAAATTTAAAACTCATCTTCTGCTTTCCTTCATGTACTATGAGAACATCTCTATAACAGAGAAGATCGCATGGGCCGAGGAAATCTATTTTCGCTACGGCGACATAATTCTTGAGGATGATGAGGTTCAAAGATTACTAACTGTTCTGAATAATAGTATTGATGAGACATACAGGGAAATGGAGAATGCCGGGACTTTAGAGGAGTGCACAAAGTGCGCTCAGAAGACCGGTAGTTGCTGCAGCAGAAAGATCGATAGGATGTACGATAAGAGAACCTTGCTGGTCAATCTCCTCATGGGGTACGAGATGCCCACAGAGAGGGAGATAGAAGATGGATGCTTTTTCCAGGGAATGAAGGGGTGCAAGATCAAGGCAAGAGAAATAATTTGCGTGGACTACTTCTGCCCGGGGATGTATGAATTAATAGATGAGGAAAAGATGACCAGATTGCAGAATGTGGCGGGAGAGGAGCACGAAACTCTTTTTAAATTATCCAACAGGATTAATATCCTTCTGATGGATCTATAAATCGTCAGCTATTGGGTGCATATAAGAGACCCCCTGTCATCATCATGAGGGAAACTCCCTGTTTAATATATAATTCCACCAATTATTGTTCAGGACCATAGGGGGTCGAACTAAAGTAATGCCCTTCCACATTAACAATAAGCTAAAAGAGATTTATCATACCAATAGAAGTTCCTTAAAGGATATTGTAATCATATCCTGTATTGTTTTCTTTGTATTTCTTCTTACTTTCGTTTTTGACCCCTTACACCAAATTGAGCACTTTATCATCGGAGAGGGATGGGAAGCCACTAATATGGTTACTGTGTTTTTAACCTTGGTGATCGCTCTCTCCATCTTTGCAGTCAGAAGATGGAACGATCTCTTGAAAGTTATCTCCGAGCAAAAAAGAGTTAAGAGAGCCTTAGAGGAAAGTGAAAGCAGGTACAGGACTACTTTTGAGCGCACGGGAACCGCTATGATAGTTGTAAAAGATGATACGACTATATCTCTCGCCAACGAAGAGTCAGAGAGGCTTATAGGTTACAGCAAGGACGAGATAATAGGTAGGAGCTGGACAGAATTCGTCCATCCAGATGACCTGGAGAGCATGAAAAAATACCATCAGGCCAGAAGGGAGAAAGGAGAAGTCCCCAAGAGCTATGAATTCCGTCTTCTCAATAAGAGCGGCGTTGTGAGGAACATATACCTTAATATAGACCTTATACCCGAAAGAGGCGATTCAGTAGCTTCTTTAATGGATATCACCCATCTCAAGAAGCTTAACAGGTTATTGAGGGTTTCTTCAGATATCAATGAGCACATAGCCAAGGACAACAGGCCTGAATTGCTACTAAGATCTGCTTGCAAGAAATTAACTTCATTGTACCGCACAGTGTTTATAGCCCTCAAGACAGAAGAAGGAATTACCTTTCCGGCATCAGAGGGTGTTGAAGATAAGGATATCGAATCTCTGGCCAAAAGATGCCCTAACACGTCAAAGGCCCTTCAAGGAGAAACTATGGAGATGGATGTAGGTGAAGAAGATTGCCCTCAAGTTGGGCACGCCATCTCCATACCTCTTTTACACGGCAGGAATTACGGAGCCCTAACAATTTACTCTAACTCTCCCTTCAGTGAAGAAGAGACCTCCTTGCTTAAAAACCTCTCCAGAAACATCGCTTTTGCCTTAAGTGCATACGAGGTAGAGCAGGATAAACAGAAAGCTATGGAGCAGCTCGCAGCCAATTTAAGTCAATTCAACAAATCTGCAGATAGACTAAGAAACCCCCTGGCGGTCATATTGGGATCTATAGAAATCATGGGCGACGAAAGTAAAGACGACGTCCTGGAGAAGATTAAAGAGCACGCCAGCAGAATAAAAGAAGAGCTGGACGTTTTGAGGGTAGAAGAGATCAAAACATATAACTTGACCAAAAAAGCAAGAGGAGATAACAAGAATTTACACCACGAACATTGAATCTAATTGCATCAAAACCAAAACCAAAATGAAAACCTAAATGAAAAATAAAAAATAAGAGTTGTATTGAATGAGGTTGGGAGGTCGGTTCAGTGGGAACAAGTTTTGAGAAGAAGGTGGAGAAGTTAAAACAGGAAGTATCTTGTCCCTATAACTTTGCGTGCTATGAGTCAGGCTTTCAGAGTGTGTGTCGAGGAGAACTGATAACTGAGTCATACATAAAATGCGATGATAAAAATTGTTCTCCAGCAAAATGCCCCTTCAGTATAAGCTTCGGATACTCACATTTCTGTAGATGTCCTGTAAGGGTTCTGGTCTGCAAAGAACTGAAATAAAACTGAACCAGTCGTTTGAGGTAACTCCTAATTGGGCACACTAATTTATAATCTAATCACTGAAAGAAAGACTTAATAAGTGATACGATAATGAGAGTATATGGAAAGGGGGACGCAATACATTATTTTAGGTGTGGCTCTTGGTGTAGCCGTGGGACTGGTTCTGGCATACATTTTCCTGGGGCCCTACTACTTTTACGGACCCCGAACAGACTACTATGGTCCAATGGGCCCGCAGTATAATCCAAATCCAACAGGCCCTATGGGCCCTATGGGATGGCGGTCTGATGACAGATATTACTCCAATTATGGGGATGACAGGTATTACCCACCGGGTTGCTGTCAGGGACCGGAGAACTTCTCATCCAACGGTGAAAGCATTTATTACACGGGAATAAACCTGCAGGGAGAGAGAATACCCTTTAACAGCGGACCAACATGGCTCTACCAGCATGGAGGGAGTTGCGTTAATTGCCACGGCAGAAACGGTGAAGGCGGAATAATCCCCATGATGTGCAACGTAAGAGCACCGGAAATCACTTACTCCGCTCTGACTGGTGGAGAGCACGGTCACACATTCAGTGACCAGGAGATAAGGGATGCCATAAGCAAGGGACAGGACCATGACGGAGATCAGCTCGACTGGTGCATGCCCAGATGGCAGATGAGCAACAAAGACCTCACAGATATCGTGGATTACCTGAAGGTGCTGGGCTGAATAAATGCAGCCACCATCATCCACCATAGCCTACACTGAGAATAACCGATCAGCAATCAGAACAAAAGCCTGTTCAATGGTTTACTTGTGAACTTATTTTATGTACTTTGACCAATAACATAAGACACCAGTAAATACAAACAAAAATACAAATAAACCTTTTATATCGACTGAAAAAGGAGGTAGTGTACCAAAGTGGGTTATCCTTATTAGCCCATGTGAAAGCCAGAGAACTGCAAACCTGTCTGTGACAGGAACTAAGTTCTTGTGGGAAGGTGAAGTGAAAACCCAAAAAAAGACAAAAGAACCCAAGCGGGGGTTGCCGAGAATGGTAAAGGCGCTAGATTGAGGGTCTAGTCCCGTAGGGGTCCGTGGGTTCAAATCCCACCCCCCGCACTTGTCTATTTTTGGTTTGAGGTTTTCAAAACGGGTTTTAGTCTTTAATTTCTTTTTTGGCAGTGTTATTGTGGCAAATATTACATATACTCAGTATTTACTTTCTTATTTTTAATTTATTTTATAAATAGTAGTATGGTGTGATATGATAGATAAGTTTTTATTTATGTTGATCTAATCATTAAATGGGTGGGTTGAGATGTTTGAAAAAATCGTTTTGTGTTTTTTAATGGTCTTGCTAGTGGTTTGTCCAGCGATGGCTGCCGATAAATACGATTACTCTGACGGCAGTATGGATGATTGGGGGGTTTCCGATCAAGATATTATGGATGGTCTGGGAGGTGACCAAGATGCCTGGATACCTTCAGAAGGAACGGTTGATTGGATTGTAGAGGATAATATTGATCCCAAAGATACAAATGCTGCGGGATGCTGGGATGAAGATAGTGGTTGTAATTGCTACGCATACGGAGTTCATATTACCGGTCAGGGATCGAGCTATTCACTTTACAAAGAGCCTCGACTGCAGTACACATGCACTGGCTGCGGTAGTGACAAGATAGCACAACCGTCTGGTGGAGAGAAGAACGATATTGAGGCCGTGTACTTTGACGACGACAAATATACCCTGTATTTCGCTATAATTGTTTCGAATAATGAAAATTTAGGGGATCTATACCTCAGTTCGGGTAACGGGGAGTATGGAATTGTAATACTTTCTCACGGTAGTTTTGAACCAGGACAGGTTTACAAGAACCCTGTATGGAAAGACGATTATTACCAGGAAGACGGTAGCAAATGTTACTGGCAGGGGTTGCAACGGACCACCATCGAGAGCGGCCAATACGTAGGGGATGCATCCCTGAAGCTAACGTCTCTGGGTATCAATGACCATGGTTACCCTAATTATCTCATAGAAATTAAAATCCCCAGACAGATGGTAGGCAGTCCTCCTGAAGGAACTGGTAATGTGGGCTACGCATTTACTTGCGGAAACGATATCATAGATAAAGGCCTATCATATGATCACGAAACCATTCCCGAGTTCTCTACCATTGCAATTCCAGTTGTAGGTCTGCTGGCGATACTGGCAATAATGAACAGAAGAAGAAAATGAAACCGGTTTTAAGCGTCAAAGAATTTTCATTATTTTCTTTTTTAATCCTTATAGGCTAAGCCATCTGGTAATGATGACCAGCTGATTTTCACCATCCTTTTAAATAATTAAAACTAATTACTATTAATTACCCGGTTGGAGGTGTGTACCATGCTTGGTGTGATCGCGTATACCCGTGCTGTTTCAATAGCCAGAACAACATTATTGGTAGCGATGCTGTTTTTTGTTATCGTCAGCGTCTATTCCATCTACTACACCGTCTATCACTAACCCTAAAACCCTTTTTTCCTTGATTTAAGGCATGTTATGAAAAAAGGTGGCCTAAACCAAGGACACAGTTTTACTTTAAAAAAGGCTCAAATTTGGGGTTTGCATAGAAATCTACCGGTATAATTATTTTAAGTATCTCTGGTTAAAAGTTTCAAATACTTCCACTATATACAGTTAGTAATCGGTGGTTTATATTATGAGGAACATCAAAAAGATGCTGGACCCCCATACGGTCTCCTTGATAGGTGCTTCAGACAAAGAGGGGTCCGTAGGAAAGACCATAATGGAGAACCTGTTATCGTCCCGATCACCTCAGTCACATCAGTCGTCAAAGGAGAGAAAAATATTTCCAGTCAATCCCAATAGGGAGAAGGTCTTTGATCTTGATTGCTACTCCAGCATGGGGGAAGTTCCTGAAAAAGTGGATCTGGCGGTGATAGCCACTCCGGCAAAGACTGTTCCCGGTATTGTGGAGGAGTGCGGTGAAGCGGGTGTGGAGGGAGCGATAATAATTTCTTCTGGTTTCAGGGAAGTGGGACAAGAGGGTAAAGAGCTGGAAGAGCAGATAAAGGTTACCAGGAAGAGATATGGGATAAGGATTATTGGTCCTAATTGTCTGGGGGTCATCAGGCCCAGCGTGGGTTTGAACGCATCCTTCCTGAAGGCAGATCCTCGACAAGGGAAAATTGCTTTTGTGTCCCAGAGTGGTGCTATGGGGAGTGCCATGCTCGATTGGGCTATTGACAGGCATATTGGATTTAGCATGTTCGCATCTCTTGGCTCAATGATAGACATTGACTTCGGTGACCTCATCGACCTTCTGGGTGATGATTACCATACAAGAAGCATCATAATCTATATGGAGGGAGTGGGTAATGCCAAGAAATTCATGAGTGCTTCCCGGGGTTTTGCTCGCAACAAACCCATAGTAGTCCTTAAAGCTGGCAGATACTCTGAAAGCTCTCAGGCAGCAGTTTCACACACGGGTTCGATGGCAGGAGATGATGACGTTTATCGAGCGGCCTTCAGGAGAACTGGGGTGGTCAGAGTGAATGAGATAGCAGACCTGTTCAATGCAGCAGAGGTTCTGGACTCCAAGCACATACCCAAAGGACCTAACCTGGCTATCATTACCAACGCAGGAGGGCCAGGCATTTTGGCTACCGATACCCTCATAGAGCTGGGTGGACAGCTTGCAAAGCTCTCCGATAAGACTTTAAGCAAAATAGACTCCATACTGCCACCTCACTGGAGCAAGAGAAATCCTGTGGATGTTTTAGGAGATGCTGGTGTGGATAGATACGTGAAGGCAGTCAATGCCTGCTTAGAGGATAGAAACGTGAACGGTATTATGGCCATCTACACTCCCCAGGGTGCTGCCTCACCGGAGGAGTTGGCGAAGGCTTTAGCGGATATAGCCATAAAAACCAGGAGGCCAGTAATAACCGTGCTTATGGGAGGAGAGGACGTGCAGAAGGCCAGCAAGATCATCTCTCAACATAATCTGCCGGTTTTTGAGAAGCCGGAGGAAGCAGTAAAGGCTTATCAGTACATGTACAAGTACAGCAGGAATCTGGAGCTGCTTTATGAGACACCTGAAGAGCTGCCAGTTGATCAGGTTCCTCCCAAGAATAACTTAAGAGCTCTTATCAAGAGAATAGTCAAAGAAGGGCGAGACGTTCTAACTCTGGAAGAGTCCCAGAAATTCCTTATCGCCTACGGTATCCCCGTGGTCGATTCTCAAGTGGCCAAGGGTGCTGAAGATGCGGTGCGTAAAGCCAAAAACATGGGATTTCCCGTAGTGCTCAAAGTCCTCTCAAATCAGATAACCCACAAGAGCGATGTTGGTGGTATAACCCTGGGTATAGGGTCTGAAGAAGGATTAAGAGAAGAATACAGCAATATGGTCAATAACATTGAACAAAAACTGCCGGATGCACGTATAGACGGCATGGTCCTCCAGAAGATGCTCAGCAATATTGATTACGAAATAATACTGGGCTCGAAAAAAGATAATGACTTCGGTTCGGTCATACTCTTTGGTTCAGGGGGAGTGGGCACTGAAGTGTTCAAGGACTACACAGTGGGGATACCCCCTCTAAATCAGACTTTGGCCCGCAGGTTGATGGAGGAGACCAAGGTTTACAGGTTCATGACCGGGAATAGAGGAGCAGAGGTGGATATGAGGCAGCTGGAAAAAGTGGTGGTGAACTTCTCCAACCTCATAGTGGATTTCCCGGAAATTGCCGAGATGGATATTAATCCGGTTGCAATCTCCAACGGCAAACCCTTCGCCCTGGACGCCAGGATAGTCATTGATAAAGAGGCTTTGAGCTATATGGAGCAACACCAGGAATGCCTGCACCAGCATCACTACCCCCACATGGTCATTACCCCTTATCCCGCGAGATACATATCCCCTTGGAGGCTGCTGGACGGGACTGAAGTCCTTTTGAGGCCCATCAGACCTGAAGATGAGCCTCTGGAGTACGAGATGCTGACCACACTATCCGAAGAATCATTGAGGGGAAGGTTCTTCCAGGTCATTCGCAACATCGACCACCAGATGCTCACCAGGTTCACCAACATAGACTACGATAGAGAAATGGCCATGGTAGCCGAGGTCAAAGAAGGTCAGAAGAGAAGGATAATCGGCATAGGCAGACTGATAATCGAGTCCGATTTTGAGAAGGGCGAGTTCGCAGTAGTTGTTCACGACGACTACCAGGGAAGAGGACTGGGCTACAAGCTGGTGGACTTATTGATAGGCATAGGTCAGGAGAAGGGGCTGGTAAAAATCTACGGGACAGTTCTAAAGGATAATTACAGGATGCTGAAGATGTGTGAAGGATTGGGATTCGACATAAAGGATTACACCGAAGACTCCAAATGGGTAGAACTCCCACTTAAATGAGATCAATATTCATCCTGGCTCACCAGCTCTCACCAACTCATTCATTAACAGGATGGCAGATAACTCTAATCCAATAATTCACAACCACCAGATCCATATGCCGTTGGCCGCGTCTATTCTCCTCCCTTTAATTTTACCTTCTATCGCGAGTCTCTGTAACCTCCTTAAAACCACGCGGCGGTCCTCTTCAACCATATCGGCAATCTCTGGGGTTACCAGAGGGACCTGTGAATCCTTGACCGCTGAAATTATCTTTTCCTCCAGTTCTGCCATAATAAAAACCTCTATTGTATGTATTAATATATACTTTTCGATGACGTTTTTAAAAGAGATATCTATCTGGGCTTTAAGTTAAGTCACATTAAGTTGAGTCAAGTCAAGATAGTAACAGCACCACAACAATAAAAATTGCCAGAGTGGGTTTATCACATTTTACACAGATGAATGGAGGTAGGATATCTTACAGGTAAGAAAACTACAACACACTTACCACCCTGGCAATATAAGATTAAATTCTAACCTAATTAACCTTTTCCATTTTATTCATGAGACTAAGATGATGAGAGACAAAAATCAGAGACCAGAAATACTGAAAGCCTTTAAACAGACCCATCTAACCGTAACCATAAACTACACAGCTGTTAACACCTGGCATGTGTAACGAAAGATAACGGGGACGGTAACTGGACAGTGAACCAGGAACTAACTCAAAAAGGAACAGCATATGTCTATAATGTAAATGGCAATCTAATCGATGAGAAGAACTTCCGGGTTGTGGAGATCGCACACGGTGAAGTATCCTATCTTGCTGACTGGTACCACGTAACTTCTTTTGACTACATAAAGCAGTGGAACTATCACTGGATAATTCCAGGAGTGTACCACTTTGTAGGGCGCAGGAAAAGACTTCGAAAGAGACGATTTCTGGGACAATATAGTCTATAAATGGTGGGCTAAAGGGCATGAATGGGAACAAATGTGGCCATAAATAATTCCTTCACTCTTTATTTTTTAATTGACGTTCAGTATGAAGAGTTTGCCATAAAGATTTCAGATTGACCTTTTATGTGGTCTTTAAGGGGTCACGGGGGGTGGCCTCTCTAACCGGCAGTATTAGACTCTTTTGTTCCGGGACGTCTCAGATGATACTACTTAGTATCTCTTTTTGGGTGGTTTGGGGGTCCAAAATATAGATTATGATCGCATAAAATTTTGCACTAAAAATTCATTCCAATAAAATACAACCCCTGTTGTGGATATAGCATGTTTTAAAGGCTTTGAATTATTGATAATGCTTGAAAAACAGTCTATTTTCTTACAGAAAAAGTTAAGTAACTCAGGAAGAGGTTTAGAGATGGCAGTTGTGGATTATGAAGTAATAGACCCTCCTTTTAGTCCTACTCCGAGTAATGAGATTAGAGAAGCATTCGATCATTTGGGCCTTTCATCCCATGACGTTGTTCTCGAGCTGGGATGTGGTGATGCCAGAAATCTTATAATGGCTGCTAAAGAGTTTGGAGCAAGAGCGATTGGCTATGAATTATCTGAAGAAGTTTATGAAAAGGCTATGAGGAAGATAGAGAAAAATGGAGTGGAAAACTACATTACACTTAGAAACGAGTCATTATACGATCCCAGAGAAGAGGATCTGGAAAGAGCTACAGTGGTTTATCTATATCTCTCCAAAACAGCTAACAGGATACTGGACACCGTCTTGAAGAGTTATTCGTTAAAGATACTCTCCAGAGTTTTCCCTCTTTCTGGTGAGGGAGAGAATATCAATCGAATAATATTATATGACTATAGCGACCACTATAACAATCCCAAAATATCTACGTCCTCAGGAATCAGTTTGGTGGACGTTAAACCCAAGTCATAACCCCTATCTTGACAATCTTGAAATTGAAGCTCAATTAATTGAAGCTGAAGTGACTTGAGTGATTTGGGTGATAACTATGTTTCATCTATCAAAAAATTGGACCGCAAATAATATTAAAATGAGCTTTGGAGCTCTCTATCCCGACTAATAATGGAGAAAAAGTAACATGATTTATCATATACCAATTCGAATTGTATTCACCCCTCAAAAATGGGAAAAAAGGTGAGAAGTTCGAGTGAAATACTCCGCGGGCTAAAGCCACGCGGCTTCTTTAGTTCTTGTATTGGGTTAGGGTGGATTGATGGATTTTTGGTTGGTTTTGAACATAGTTCCTGGTTGTATCCAGGTCTATGTCTCCTACACTCCTGAAGAATTTTCCTCTGCTCCAAAAATTGCCTTTCGGATATCTTAATCTGAATTTGGGTTCTCTCTGGAAGAGTGCGCGAGAAGAAGCTCCTTTTAGCTTTCGGAAAGCTTCAGAAATACTTATGGTTGGTGGTATGGAGACCACAGCGTGAATGTGTTCAGGCATTACACTAAGCTCAATTATCTCTATCTTATGTCTTTCAGCAACCTCTTTCAGGATTTCTTCGCA
>CAZHOR010000023.1:0-25244 GCA_964534325.1 uncultured archaeon | reverse complement strand
GAGAACGAAGACTACCAAGCATGGAAAGATGCTGTAACGGAGTCAATGACAGAGGAGAAGTTCAACTCATTGGTTGAAAGATATAATGAAACTGGTGAGAAAGGTTTTGGAACTCCAGGCACAGGTTCAGGCACAGGTCCCGGATTCAATCATAAGAGAGGATGTGGGAAGTAGTAAACTATACTCTGAGATAAGTGAATATTCAATAATTTATTTTTTTATATTATCCAGCAAATACAGCAGCTAAATACAGCAGTAATAAAAATAACTACTTAAAAAGAGAGCCAAATAAATTAGAGAGAAGAAGGAGAAGGGGGAATGAATAAAGAATGGTCGAATTTAAAACCAAACACAAAATTGCATTAGGAGTATTGGTATTAACTATTGCTCTCGTTTCTATCATAGGCTATAGTAACAATGAGACAAAAAAAGATGTTATTAACGATAAAATAGACTCGAATGAAAATGTAACAATTAAAGCGTATTTAAATCTTGACGGCTGTTCGCCCGAAATCACTGATTTATTAGAGCAACTTAGGGGTTGCCAGAGAATAACCTATTAAAGTTTAGTATTTCTGGGTGTGATGGTATAATTCCATTTAGGATGTAGTGCATGAGTCTTCAGGTTAATTTTTTCCATGTCTTCTTTTGAGAACTCTATTCTCTTATATTCTTTTTCGTCGAGGCGGGCAACTACTTTGAGTCCTTTCTTTGTGGTGGTTTTACCTATGAGTTTGATGATCGTCTCATAGGTGGTGAGGGGTTCTCCTTTCCAGTTCATGCTTATGAAGGAGAACATGCAGTGCTCTATCTTGTTCCACTTGCTTGTCCCAGGTGGGAAGTGACAGACAGATACCTTTAGCCCTGTCTGGTCCGCCAACTCTTGTAGGAAGTATTTCCATCCTTTCCTACTGCTCCCGTTGCTTCCTCCACCATCCGCACAGATCAACAGTTTCTTGGTGTGGGGGTAGTGTTTTCTTCCTAACACGTTCCACCATTGCTTTATGCTCTCAACCGCGAACTCAGAGGTGTCACGACTAACACCAACGTTCACCAACCCCTCATCCCTACTAATATCGTAGGCACCATAAGGAATCGCTACCCCAGCACTCAACGATAAGAAGTCGTAGACATTAACCTCCTTGGGCTCCCCCTTCTTTCTCCACGTCCTTCCATGATTCTTAAATTCACCTATCAGCTCTCTCTTCTTCGTGTCCACCGAAATAACGGGGTTGCCTTCTGCAATAAACTTCTTTACTTCTTCGTTTATGTGGTGGAACTGGGCATCTCTCTCTGGAGCTGAACCACTCTCCTTCGTCTTCACGTTACCCTGAAGAGAGTAACCCATCTCCTTCAACAGCTTTCTGACTTTTTCCGCACTAACCTTGTGCCCCCGAAGAACCAGTTCATCAGCTATCCTATAAGTTGACTTGTGGGTCCACTTCAAAGAACTCATGGGATCCGCTGTACTCTCACCCATAATCTCCTCAAGATCCTCCACCAACCCCGGATCCTTAACATCAACCCTCTTACGCCCACCACCAGGACTACGGATCCTCTCCGACTGCTCCAAACTCTCCAAATCCTCCAGTTCTCCAATCCCCTTCCTAATAGTGGTAGGAGACATCCCACTCATCCTCGAAACAGCCGAAATACCACCCCAACCCAAATCAAGCGCCATAGCACCAGCCAACTTACGCTTCAAAGACTCATCCGCCAAACCAAAAACCCTCAACAAATTCCAAAACTCCACATCCTCAACCATAAAGATATATAAGAACTCATACTAAATAAAACTTACCAACTTAATTCATGGCAAACCCTAAGTGGACTTTGAGTGTATATTCCCCCTTCTTCTGACTTATATAACCCCCAAAACCAATTAATTTTAGAATAAAAAGAGGTGATGCAATGAAGAAGTCTAAAACTGATAAAGATGAATTTATTAGCACACAGCGAGTTTTTTCTGCCTTTAAGCCAGCGGGAAATAAAGAGTTACGGGGTGAAATAAGAGAAGCAATCGTGGACTACGAGTTATGGTGCTCTACAGAGAACCTGACAGAAGAGACACTTAACCAGATCTTAAAAGAATTAACCAGTGAATAAGGCTTTTGATTTTAACTGATTATATAATCAGTTTTGAATTTCATTTTTATTTTTATTTTACAGTCCAATACAATATAGTAAACCATAGAAGATGTACTTGAAATGCACATTTTAGCTTCTTCTCCCTTTTATACACTTTTAAACTACAGATTAAAACATGAGGTGATGAAGAATGCAAGAAAAGAAAGACTTAATAAAAGAGAATTTAACAAAGAACCCTAAAAAATCAGCAATTCACTCAATAAGGTTGACATTGGTCAAGGTACAACAAACTTACCTGGTTCACTGCCACAAAAAGCCTGTTTTGACCAATATGACCGATCCGACCCCCCAACCAGGAAGAACCGCTTTTAAGGCTGGTGAAAGTAGTGGACCGTGTTTCCACAGGGTGAGTGTATGAAAAATAAAGTAATTACTTTGGTTTTAGCGTTAATGCTTCTAATTATACCTGTCTCAGCAGATAGCATTGAGGTTACAGAGCTATCAATTGCTCCTCAGAAGTTATTGGTAGGGGATACAGCAGAATGTACTCTCAAACTCCACAATCCTAACAGTGAGACTATCGAAATAACTTCTATCCAGTTCAACTCGCCATCGGGCCTATCAGCTGAACCGAAATCGGTTCTGGATGTGGGCCACGTACCTCCACAATCGAGCTATACTCTACCCTTCTACGTTGAAGCTGAAGAAGCAGGAAAATATTCAGTTGAAGTAGAAGTCCATAGTAGAACGAGTAGTGGGCTAACCTCCCAGACAGTGTATCAAAGAATGAACGTTATCGTGGAGGACGACATGCCAGAGATCTCCTTCAACCAGAAGATCAAGTTAAATGAGGTCAATGACATGGGCCTTGAGGTCGCATCCCCTATTGAAATAAGTAATGTCAGAATAGTGCCTCTCTTCGATACCGAGCAGAAGAGCATTTACTTTAACAGTATAGAGAACTCTGCCCAGAAGACCATTAATTTCTATGGGGAGGAGCAAGACTATAAGTTCAAGATATCCTTCTACAACGGAAATAACTATCATTCTTTTGTCCAGGAGGTAGATGCCTCGTACTCGGAGTCTCAGGGATTGTTTGCTAATGTATCTGTCCCCTACTCAAGCGTCTATCTCTACGATGTGATACCCATAAAGGTAGGGCTCTCCAACCTCAGAGACGATACCCTGTATGATATCTCATTGACAGCTAACTCACAGCTGGGAGAGTTCTCCGAAAGCTCAAAAGATGTTGCCAAGCTCGGTCCAGATGATACCAAGAAGTTAACCCTCCTCTACTCCCCCACAGAAAGTGGACAGGACACGATCAACCTGAATATAGCCTACGAGGACAGCATGAGTAACTCCTACGAATACTCTGTAAGTAGAACAGTAAAAATTCTTGATGAGGCTTCCATGTCGGTAACGGGTGTAAACATCGAGGCTAAAACCACTGGAGGGACATCTACTGGTCAGCAAGGAGGACCAGGGATATTCAGAGGAGGCGCTTCAGAGACTTCTCCAGTTACGACTCAGGCAACAATTTCTGGAGATGTCAGCAACAATGGATGGAGTGAGGCTTTGAACGCTTACGTCTACGTTGACCTTGGCGGCAGTAGCGAGAGTTATTTCGTGGGGAGCATTGACCCCTCGGATTTCCAGAGCTTCAGCATCCCGGTCACGGGTAACGAGAGAACAGCTACTGTAAAGCTGGTGTGGACAAATCAGTTAGGAGAGAAAGTAGAGGTCGATGAAGAGTTTAACGTCGCACAGAGTATGGCCCAAGTCACTGGAGTCCAAAGGACAGAGCAGACCCCAATCTGGATGTACGTAGTCCCTTTGATTGGTGCAGCAATCGTTGTAGCTTTCCTTTACAGAAGAAGGAAGCAGAACAGAGAAGAATATGAAGAATAGAGATCACATGAGTGAAGAGATAATCCAGCTATCAAATGTACAGAAGACCTACAGGACGAAGTTCTATCAGGTTCACGCCCTTAGAGACGTTAACATGAGCATATACAAGGGAGAATATGTAGCCATTATGGGCCCTTCTGGTAGTGGTAAATCTACTCTCCTGTGTATCCTGGGCTGTCTGGATAAAGCTACCAAAGGGAATGTGCTGATCGATGGTATCAATGTCACCAGAATGTCGGAAAGAAGGCTCACCAACCTCAGGAGAGATAAGATCGGTTTCATCTTCCAGCAATACAATTTGATTCCCACCCTCACCGCCAAAGAGAACATTGAACTCCCCATGATCTTCAAGGGGATCTCCAAGCGTAAGAGGTTGAAGAGAGCTGAAGAGCTCTTGAGATTGGTCGGTCTGAAGAGGGAGATACACAGGAAGCCACAAGAAATGAGCGGTGGACAGCAGCAGAGAGTAGCTGTAGCGAGAGCGCTGGCCAATAAGCCATCAATCCTATTATGTGATGAGCCAACCGGAAATCTGGACTCCAAGACGGGAACGGCAGTTATGAAGATAATCAGGGACCTCAACCAGCAGGAAGGGGTTACGGTAATCCTGGTCACCCATGATCAATCCCATGCGGAGTTTGCGGACAGATCCTTGGGGATCATTGATGGTGAAGTGAATGTATCTTGATCTCGCCACCAGAAACCTGGCAAGAACGAAGACCAGAACAGTACTGGCCATCATAGGGATAGTAATCGGTGTGGTGGCCATAGCGACCATCGGCATATTTGGTAACAGCATGCAGAAAAGCGTGATGGAAAATTTTGAGGATTTTTCCAACGAAGTTATAATCAATGCCAATGCCCGCGAAGGTTACCAGTACATTGAGGAATCCGATATCACCAGAATAAAGACCCTGCCTTACGCCGAAGAAGTTATACCCGTTAAGCAGGACAACATCAGATTTGAGTATAAAAAGGAGGCTGCCAGAGTAACCCTATACGGGGTCAGTGAAGAGGATCTTCAGGGCTTTTTTGAGTTGAATGAAGGTAATATAAAGCTTAAAGGCGGATGTGTTATAGGGTATACCCTGGCAGAAGATCTGGATCTAAGAGTTGGCAGTAAAATAAGTATTGATGGCTCCCAGTTCAGGGTTACAGGCATACTCAAAGAAGAGGGAAGAAGGTTTGACATAAACCCTGATTCAGCCATATTCGTATCAGCAGAAGACGCCTTTGACCAAATTTCAGACAACGGTTACAGTGAGGTTATCGTTAAAGTAGAAAAAATGGAAAACGTTGATGCCTTCGAGAACATGGTGACCAACACTATAAACAGTAGAGAAGAGAAGGTGAGGATATTCAAGATGGAATCAATCGTAAGCAGCATAGAGGAGACCACAGCAACCATGGCCAGTTTTCTAACAGCCATCGCAGCCATTTCCCTCCTGGTCGCTGGGGTAAGCATATTGAACATAATGCTCATATCGACGGTGGAAAGAACCAGAGAGATAGGAGTTATGAGGGCCATAGGAGCTCACAGGCATGCGGTACTAATTGTGTTCATGACAGAGGCTTTGATCCTGGGACTCCTGGGAGGAGTTGTCGGAGGCTGTTTGAGCTTCCTCGGTGGTTATATGGTCAACCTCCAGATGCTAGGAAGCGCCGAATACCTCTTCGATATCTCCACACTCTACTACATACTTCAAGGGTTTGCTGTGGGGGTTGGAGTTTCTGTGTTAGCGGGAATGTATCCGGCATGGATAGCATCAAAGCTTGAACCGATAGAAGCTTTGAGATACGAGTGAATTTATATAATGTCAGCAGGCTCCATGATGTTTTTGTGCATGTAGCCATGAAGAATAGGGGGAGTTGACGCCTATACTTTCAGTTTCATTTTCTGAAACAAAACTGTTACATCATCTGAATCAGTTTTCTGCAATAGTTACACCAAAATAATAAATAGATTGCATCTCACCAACAAACTCGAAAAGAGGTGATATGAAGTGAAAAAGATTATTGTGCTCTTAGCACTAATAGCGCTATTAACATTAACAGGTACCGCAATGGCATGTGGGGTGCAGAACCCCGAGGACTGCCCACGAGCCAATTCAAATGTTGATTGCGACGTAGATAGTTGCCCACGCCATGAAGGAAGTGCTAACCACCCATGTCAATGCCCGTATCACCAAGAAAACCCTGATGCTAAAGGCGAAGGAAGTAGTAACGCAAGCACCGATAGTGACACAAATACAACCGCAACCACAATGTCAATGGGTCTTATAGCGGGAGCCATTGGACTGCCGGCTGTTTTGGGTTACGCATACAGCCGAAGAAGATAATCTGAAACTCATTTTCTTTTTTTGATGGGTTAACTGGCGGTGTTCTCGTATTACTGGGGTTTGTTGCTTACAGGAGTTGAAGTAGATGAGCTTCACTGTAATTTTTATTAATTCTTTTGTGCTGGTGTGTTTTATTGCCGCTGTCCTCAAGGACAGGGATAAGACCGGACAGGCCTTAAAGGTAGCTGTTAACGCGTTCTTTCGTATTTTTCCCATGGTGCTGGCGATTGTTGTCCTCATAGGTCTTATACTGGGGTTCGTCCCTCCTGAACAGATATCCCGGTTCATAGGTGACCGGTCAGGATTTGCAGGTGTACTGGTGGTTGGTGTTGTGGGAGCTGTTCTTCATATTCCTGCCTTGATATCGTTTCCTCTGGCGTCCTCCCTGTTGAAAGCTGGTGCGTCGGTTACTGCGGTGGCGGCGTTCATCACCACTTTGACCATGATCGGGACCGTTACCCTCCCACTGGAAATAAAGGAGTTGGGTAAGGAGATGGCGTTGTTGAGGAATGGGATAAGCTTCGTTGTGGCGATTACCATCGCCCTTCTCATGGGGGTGATACTGTGAACCAGAAGCAGAAGAGCGGGATGATCAGGGATAGTATCTTTTTGGGTGTGGTGGTGGTTGTCACTCTAATTCTGGTAATTATTTTCCCCGAAAGACAGGATGACGTTGCCCTTACTGCCTGGGATTACTTCCTGGATATGATATTCATCCTTCCCGCTGTAATGGTTTTGATGGGCCTGTTCACGGTGTGGGTGTCTAAGGATATGGTGGTGAAGTATCTGGGTAAGAGCTCGGGAGTTAAGGGTGTTGCTCTCTCCATTTTCTTCGGCTCTCTACCCACCGGACCACTCTACGTGGCTTTCCCTCTGGCCGCCAGCTTGATACAGAAGGGGGCTCGGGTTTCCAGTATCATCATATTTCTGTCGGCGTGGGCGTGTATAAAGCTCCCTCAAGAGCTGGTAGAGCTCCAGTTCCTGGGACCCAGCTTTATGTTGACCAGGCTGGCCCTTACTGTGGTGTTCATATCCTTGATGGGTTTCTTGATCGAGGTAATTATTGAATGGAAGAATGGAGGTGAAATCAATGAAAGTATTTGATCTGAAGGAGATGGAGGCTCACCCGCTGGAGGAAAGGGATAAGAACGTCTTCTACCGGGCTGAGGAGTTCAGGATGAGGGTTGTGGAGCTCTCACCCGGTGAAGAGATCCCCTCATGTGAGATGGAGTCGTACGTCATCTTCTACGTGGTAGAAGGCAGCGCTCAGGTGGGGGTCAATGAAGAGAGGACAGAGCTCAAGGAAGGACAGTGCCTAATCACTGAGCCAGCGACCATGTCCATGAGAACAGAGAACGGGGTCAAGATAATGGGGATACAGATACAAAAAATAGACAGAGAATGAGAGAAGAACCTTTTAGCATCAAATCTCTACTTAAAGAGTATAATCAAATTCTAATAAGAGCTAAAATTTATATATTATACATGATGTTTATCTATTATAATTGGAAGATTTTTAGGAGGATAAGATGGACCTGTTCCTGATCATTGTTCCGGTTGTGGCGTTTGTGATTGGTTTCTTGTCCTCTCAGGCTGGGGTGTCTGGAGCGTTCTTGCTGCTTCCGTTCCAGGTCAGCGTTTTGGGTTTTGTTAGTCCTGCTGTTAATGCTACAAATTTCTTTTATAATGTCGTAGCCATCCCCAGCGGTGTTTACAGGTACTGGAGAGAGAACAGGATGCTGTGGGTTCTGGCTGCAATAATCATTGCCGGATACGTTCCCGGAATATATCTGGGCTCTGTGGCGAGAGTAACTTATTTACTTGATCCTGCGACTTTCAAGCTGTTCATAGGGGTTGTCCTCCTCTACATAGGTTTGAGGCTATTGAAGTCCGCCGTGAAAGCCGAGGAAAAGGTAAAGAAGTATGATGAGAAGGTCAAAACCCATAAGGGAGTGAAAGGAGTTACTAAAGTGGAGGATATCGGCTTCAAAAAGATCGTATTCGACTTCTGGGATGAAAAATACTCTTTCTCTCCCCTGCTGATGTTCCTCACCTCATTTGTCATCGGCATTGTTGGGGGAGCCTACGGTGTGGGTGGTGGTGCCCTCATGTCTCCCCTGCTGGTGGCATTCTTCCGCCTACCTCTTCATACTGTAGCCGGAGCGAATCTCCTGGGAACCTTTGTCGCTTCAGCGATAGGCATTGTAAGTTTCACCTCTCTGGGATACCCACCAGACCTGAGGCTGGGGATCCTGCTGGGAGTAGGGGGCTTGACAGGGATCTATGCGGGAGCAAGATTCCAGAAATTCGTTCCAGAGATAAAGATAAGACTCCTCCTGAGCGTGCTGATACTGCTGCTGGCAGCAAGGTATATAACCCAGTACTGGTGGTAAAAGCAAACAACCCAAAAATATTGAAGATGGCTTAAAATTCTGCATCACTTTTATTTCTCCATTATGAGAAACCTGATCTCCCTAATTTTTGATAACTATGTCCAACTAAAGTCCGATCTGTTCCCTCCTTTAACTGTAAATCAAGCTGTACTGGCAGGAAAATTAAATGTCTTCATAGTTATTAATAATAACTATGAAAAAAGAATTATTAATGAGAATAAATGTTTTACAAAAACCCGATTAGAGAAACTTCTCCTAATTAAACGGAGTTCTAAAGCTTTAAAATTCGTAGTGGCCAGATAATAGGAGCAAAACCTTAAAGAGGATGTCATAGTCGGCTATGACTGAATGATCGGTAAAATAGTTATTAAATTGGTGGGAGTTAAGGGAGAAAATGAGAAGAGAAAATATATTAGTTTAGAGTTGCCAATATGAGGTATGGAAAGCACTTCGAGGTATAACCCGGTGAGCAGGTTATCAATGGAGCAGATCTTTTTTATCTCTATCATTCTGGTTTCAGGCGCATATATTATGTGGTTCTTGTACTGTTCTCTAAATGGTGGCGGATGTCATCATATCTACTCTGCTCAAAATGGTGTTTCTCATTTCTTCTTCAAACTGTCCTTTCCGGTGGCAATTGTTTTGATGGTGTCCTTGATGATGCTTAAGACGAAGACGAGAACACAAATCAATGTCGGCTCTCAGCCCGTAGATTCGGTTTACAGGGTGCTTTTACCGGATGAACAGGAGATTGTCCGTGTATTAAGAGAGAAAGGAAGCATTTCTCAAAAGGATTTATCCATGGAGACCGGTTTCAATAAAGTAAAGGTTCACCGGCTGGTTTACCGCCTATCCGAAAAGAATGTGGTGAACATCGAGTCCGCAGGGAAATCCAATATTATTTCGCTGGCTGACTGGCTGGTAAAGGAAGAATAAGGGATATCGGATAGGGTATTATCCGGGATAGCAGTGCTCTCTCGTCAGTTTCATTTTCTGAAACAATACTGTTACATCATTTGAAACCGTATTCCTGCGCTGTTACACCAAAACAATAAATATAAACCACTCACAAGGGGATAGAGAGGAACGGAGGTGATATGAAGTGAAAAAGATGATCGCACTCTTTGCACTAATAGTGCTTCTGATGGCCACAGGTACCGCAATGGCATGTGGGGTGCAGAACCCCGAGGACTGCCCACGAGCCAATTCAAATGTTGATTGCGACGTAGATAGTTGCCCACGCCATGAAGGAAGTGCTAACCACCCATGTCAATGTCCATACCGCGAAGAAAACTATGCTAACGGTGAAGGAGATAGTGATGCAAGCGCAGGTAGTGATGGCACAAGTGAAAGCACTTCGATGTCAATGGGCCTTATAGCTGGAGCCATTGGACTGCCGGCTGTTTTAGGTTACGCATACAGCCGAAGAAAATAAACTGATATCCATTTTCATTTCCTTTTTTTGTAATTTGAAATCGAAACTGAGCCTTTTATCCTGAAACTACCCGAGACTAACGCTTTTGGCCGTGGACCACCACAAATCCCCCTTCTCCGTGCCCCTCTCTAACTGGTTCAACGTCCTTCAGCTCTTTAGGATTGTCGAAGAGGGTCTGACAGGTCTTCAGGTTATTGAAACCCAATTCCTTAAGCCACGTTAGGACCTGGTCCACTCTGTAAAAATTTGCGTGCCTGTAGAACTTGCTGTCGCTCTTGGAATATTTCTTACCCAAAGAACTGTCTCCCGGGACCATCCCGATTATGATGCTTCCGACGGGCTTGAGAACGCGTTCAACCTCTTTTAATGCCTGTAAGGGGTCTTGCAGAAAGCACAGGGTCGTTACCATGAGCACAACATCAAATGAACTGTCTTTAAATGGTATTTTTTCGGCAGTGGCCACCAGAACCTCCACTCCCCTGTCCCTGGCTATCTTCACCATCGACATGGCAGGGTCGATCCCCGTTAAGCCGAAGATGGATGCGAACCTCCCACTTCCCACACCAATCTCCAGACCTATGTACGAATCAGGGAAGAACTTCTTTACAGCCTGGACCTCTGACTGGAAGACCAGCCTGTTACGGTCAAACCACCGGTCATAATCACCAGCAAATTCATTAAAAACGTTCACGCCATCCATCGAACCCATTTATTGCCTCACAGCTGAACTATCTCTGGTGACTCTAAGTTATGGTTAAGGTTTCAACAGCTTTACAGCAAATATATTTCCTTCTTTCTCATCATAGCAGATCGGCTGAATCGATTTGGAGATAGGTGGAACCATCTCAAGGTACTCTTTGATCTCTTTCCATGTTCCAACTTTGTCGTAGTCGGTAAGTTCTTCCAGTATGGCGGAGGTTCTGTAGGCTGACATCTTGATTAGTTTATTCCTATCAACTATTTCAAGGTTATGACCAATGATTAACGTTGGTCCTGTTCTTTTTAGCTTATAAATCCTTAATTAAAATGTTAAAACTTTTTCATTGCCCATTACCACTTCATACATGTATTTCATCGTGGATACTGGACACATTCCGATTCTGACTTGCTTATTTTCAGACAAGAAGACAAGAGCCACAGGCAAGCAATTCACCGCCATTTCTGGGCTAAACAGGACTGAAAACAGCTAAAATAAAAAGGATGTTGGGTTAAACCGCTCATCCTTTAGATTCTCTTCTCTTCTTTAGGGCTACTAACGCTATTACTATGATCGCCAGAGGGATGACGAGGATGGTGTAGTTGAACCTCTCTTCTACCGGCAGATAAACGTAAACATCTTCTGTCACATCATCTCCTTTGTAGTCTTCGGAAGTTACCTTCATTTCCATGCGGTAGGTGCTGTTGGGGATCACATCCTCGTCTACATTTACCTTGAACCTTATGCTGGCGGTTTCATTGTTCTTCAGTTGTTTTACGAAAGCGTCGGGCGTCTTCACCGTAATGCCGGGACTGGGCTTTATTACCGCGTGTATATCCCTGGCTGTACCTCCGTTGTTCTGTAAATTAACTTCGATGAGGTTGTCACCGATATATGCAGTATCGTTTATCCACCCCTTGAATTCTGGCTGGGGTTTAATGTAGAACGGGATAATACTGTTTATTTTTCCTTCTGTAGGATAGGATGACATGAGCTGAAAACTGCCGTTCACCAGAATATTCCTGCTCCCGAAATCGGCTTCTTCATCGACCTCATAAGGTATCTGTGCTTTTCTCACTTGTCCCGGGTTCAAGTATCCCAGCAATAGGGATTCCAGCTCCAGGTCGACACCTTGGGGTTCATTGAGCTCCAGCTTGAGAGAGGATACGGGGTTGTTGAACGAGTTCATTACATAAAGGTCCATGAAACCTTCCTGCTCTCTTTCATACTCGTTTTCACCGTGAGAGATGACTATACCCTTATTCAAGCTATCTATGTCCAAAACGAACTCATCTTCTTGTGTTGTAGAGACCCATTTCTCTCCATCAAAGTAGGAGAAATTAAGGTCTGCACTAACTTCGTACGACCCTTTATCATCTCTAATATTGAATGTGACCGGCCTCGCAGCAGAAGGTGGGAGTGATGAAACATAACCTGTTTGGGGGTCCAGCACTTCAACACCGTCCAATTGCACCTTCACATTTCTGGCAGTCCCTGTTCCCTCGTTCACCACCTGCAAGGTAAACTGATTAACTTCTGACTCATAAAAAGTAGTCCTTACTGGAATTACTTTAATAACCGGAGTGGATTTCTCCACCACCTCCAATTCGACGGGGATCTCCTTTGTGACCTCTCTATAGTAGAAGTTCACGTCGTAGCTCGCTGATATGTTACCTCTAACATTAACCGACCTCAGCTTTTCGTATTTTACGTGGAGGGTCATATCGTACTTTCCTTTGGCCTCTGCGGGCACCGAGATCAAAAAGTTGAGGTTCTGCACTTTACCCGGACTCAACATGGGTATCCTGGCCTTTCCGGACTTGACGTCCAGCTCTTTACCCTCCAGCCAGATACTTACGTTGTAAGCCTTGAGGCTGTTGTTATAGGCTATTTCTTCCTCAGGGGTTCCTCTTTCAACCCACTCGTATTTGGCAGTGTTCATCACGGAGACCTGCAGGGGATATGTCTGACCAGCGGGCACCATATTTGATGTAAGGGTAGCAGTGATCTCCGGCTCGTCGTTGACAACGGTTGCACTGACCTGAGGTATGGTTCCTACTGCCACCGCCATCAGAAAGACCGCCAACACCATCTTAAACTTTAATTTGGAAATTTTGATCATGTTCCACCTCCTGTTTTCTTTCTCAATAAATAAGTAGCAAGCAAAATAGTGATAACCGTGTATGCGATCAATACACCAACATAGGGATATACTACTTCCAGTCCATTCCCTTTTATCATGATGTTCCTGAAAGCCAGGTTTGCGTGCGTCAGGGGGATAACGTAGGCTACTGACCGAGCGATGTTGGGCATGCTCTCCAGCGGGTAGAAGAAGCCGGACATGAATATGCTGACTATGGCCACCAGCATCCCTGCCTGTATTCCCTGCAATTGAGTGTTGGAGCGGGTGGATATGGCAAGACCCAGACCGACAGAGCCGGTAAGGAATAGCAGCATGGTAGCGAAAAGCAGGAAAACGCTTCCCTTCACATCAACTCCGAACCCGAAGTGGGCTATGCCCATGACCACTATTACGTCAGCTACCATGATGGCCGTTATCCCCGAGAACTTACCCAGAATGAAGTCAGAGCTTTTGATGGGTGTAGCGAGTATGAGGTCAAGTGTACCTTCTTCCTTCTCCCTTGAAATAGAGCTTGTTGACAGGATCAGGCCCAGTATCTGGACAATAACCCCCACGAGTGCCGGAGCTATAAAATCTATCAGACGGGTTTGAGTGGTGAAAATATATCGCTGCTCCACATCAAAGCCGCCGTGGGATTCCTTGGACATCTGGTAGGCAACGTTTCTCACGTAATTCAAAGAGGTGGTGGCTACATTGTAGTTGGACTCATCAACAAGTATCTCCAGCTTTCCTTTCCCTCTAAAGAAATCTATATGAAAGTCTTCAGGGATGTAAACGGCTGCCAGAACCTTTCCTTCTTTGATGAGGTCCATTGCCTCGCTTCTGGAATGGACAAAGTAGTCGATGTCGAAAACCTCACCACGCTGAAGATTGGCTATCAATTCATCTGAAACTCCTGTAGAGTCCTCATCAATTATAGCCACGGGAACATTGTTTATTTCTCCAGAGAAGGCGTAACCAAATATGGTGATCAAGATAATGGGCTGAAGTATAAGGAGGGCCAGAAGTCTTCGCTCCCTCACCACCACTTTGACTTCCTTGACAAAAGTGGAGATCACCTCATCCATGAGATCACCTGCTAATTATTTTCATGAAGGCTTCTTCCAGGGTGGCTTTCCTCGTCTCCGACCTCAACACCTGAACCCCTCTCCTGTTCAGCATCTCTATTATGTGGGGCAGAGCCTCGCTGGAATCGTCAACTAACACCTCAATACCCCCATCAGTATATGTGGAATGATAGTTCTCTTCTTTTAACACCTTCTGAGCTTTTTGCGAATCCTTTACTTCCAGATAAGCGATCTCTCCGCCTAAAGCGTCCTTTTTTATTTTATCTGGTTCTCCTTCCGCTATTTTCACCCCATCGCGCATGAGTACCAATCGCTGGCAGTTCTCAGCTTCTTCCATGTAGTGTGTGGTCACCAGTATCGTCTTCCCTTCTCGATTCATCTCCTCAAAATGTCTCCAGAAAGACCTCCTTAAAGGGGGGTCAACTCCTTCAGAGGGCTCATCCAGTATCAGAAGTTCGGGGTCATGCAGCATGGAGCAGGCCAGCATGGCTCTCCGTTTCATACCGCCGCTGAGGTTTCTGGTCAATCTTTGTCTGTATGGGGACAGCTCTACAAGGTCCAGCAACTCCTGAACCCTTTCTGATCTCCCTTCTTTTAAGCCGTAGATGGAAGCAAAATAATTGAGGTTCTCCTCCACCGTCAAATTGAGGTAGAGGGGGGAATACTGGGGCATCCACCCAATAGACTCTTTTCCGCCTTCAAATATTATTTCTCCCTGGTATGGGACGATGCCGAAGATGGCTTTTATGAGCGTGGTCTTTCCCGCACCGTTGGGTCCCAGCAGACCGATTATCTCACCGTCGTAAACCTCAAAATTGAGGTTGTCCACGGCTTTGAACCCGTCAAATGTAATGGTCAGATCCCGTATGTCCATCTTCTTCTCTTGGGGCATTTAAACCCACTATTTTGAAAAACCTATATATAGGTTATGTAACTCAACATATGTATAAAGTATGAAAGAACAGATAATAGAGAATCTAAAGGAATTGGGGATGAAGGAATACGAAGCAAAAGTCTATGTCACCCTCATCCAGAAAGGGCCTTCTACCGCTCAACAGGTGAGCAAAGCATCTGGAGTGCCCTACAGCAGAATCTACGATGTCCTGAAGGAGCTTGAATCACGGGATTGGGTACTGAGGACGGAAGAAAAACCAGTGGTTTTCAAAGCCAGGCACGAGGAGCATGCAATTGGAGGGTTGAAAGACAATCTGGTGCAAAAGTCCCAGAAGGTCATGAAGGATTTCAAGACCATCAAAGCCTCTCAGGTAGAGACCCAGAAAGTGGAAGTTTTGGTCTTGAGGGACTGGAAAAGCATTTTATCTGCCATGAGAGACAATCTCTACGATGTGGAACGGAGCATCGCCTCCATGATAGGTTTTGAGCATCCTGAATACACCAACGATTTTCTGCTGAGAGCCAGAAAAGCCGATGCGGACGTGAAGATCCTGATGAGAGAAGACCTCAATATGGACATGGGTTTGGAAAGCCTCTTAGAACACATGATGATCAAGACAGTACCTTTCGCTCCCAAAGTGTGGGCTATCTGGTTCGACTGGACCATTCTTCTGGCTATACTACCATCAATAACAGAAGAAGGAGAAGTGGACCCACAAAAGGTACTGGGACTATCGTTTAGGGATAGGAATATGGGGACGTGGGCCAAACAGATCTTCGAATCCCTTTTCTAAGATTTAATTCCGAATAAATCGTAAACAAATAGACATCTAGCTTGTATAAAAGTTACACTGTAGCCTTCCCTGTTTTTGCCTCTATTTCCTTTAGAGCCTTCATTATAACTTTATCACCGGCATTCCAGATCTCAATACCGACTATATTTCCCTCTTTATCGTACTCTATCCACAGATCATCATCGATCTCATCGCTATCTGAAATCTCACCTTCTTTGACGAGGATGTAAAGTATATCTGCTTCTGGATCAAATCTGACTTTCATAATTCCACCCACCTTCTACTCTTTATTCGGTTCCTTATAAAGGATATTTTATAGCTTATCTAATTTATCCCTGATATATTCTTTTAGGGCTACCGCGTTGTTATGTTCCTCGTCTTTCGCTGCATAGACTAATGTAACTGCTTCTTTGTTCTCTAACCCTTTTTCTATTTCATTAAGGAGTGATTTGACTGAATCCGGTTTATGGTCCAATTCTTTGAAGTATCTTCTTTTAAACTCATCCCATTTGTGAGGGTCGTGTTTGAACCACTTTCTCAATTCATTGGTGGGAGCAACATCTTTCAACCACACATCTATCTTAGCTTTCTCCTTGGATAATCCTCTGGGCCATAACCTATCCACCAGTATTCTCAAACCGTCTTCCTCGTCTGATGAGTCGTAAGCTCTTTTCAGCTTTATCATAATCACCGATCATTTCTTATCAAAATAACTTTTCTTGGTAAGCCTTAATCCTCAAAGGAGGAGTTATAGCACTCATAGGGACCTATAATAGCTTATGACTTTATAGCTATAGGCAGAAAGAAGACTTAATATAGACTCCTGCATCCCACATTCGGCCATTTCAAGGTTTAAGATAGTTTCACTATTTTCGTTTTGTTTTTCATAATTCTTATGGCCGAGAAAACTAAAAATAAGTAGAACTAGAAGTTGAATATTGGTAGATAAAAATTTGTGAGGGGTGTGGGTAAGGTATGAAGGTAGAGGATTTGATGACCCGGCATTGCGTGGTGAAGCTGGATGAGAATGAGAGTGTCCTGAATGCGTCCAAAACGATGAAAAATAATGATGTGGGTACGGTTTTAGCTACTAAGAATGGTGAGTTGTCTGGTATATTAGTTGACCGTCAGATTGTCTGTAAGTGCTTGGCGGATGGCCTCGATCCCCAGCAAACTAAAATCAAGGAGATCATGACGGAGAACCCTCGAACGGGAAAGCCGGATATGGATGTCGCTGAGGCAATAAAGATCTTGGGAGAGAGCAAGTTCAGAAGACTTCCCATTGTGGAGGATGGAAAGCCGGTGGGTATTTTGTCTGTTGCGGATCTGGCGGTTCATATTAGGGAACTTATGGATTTGATGTTCGAGGAAATATCAAAGTCCAAGAAAAAGGAGCAGTATTATTATCAAGGTGAAGAAGTAAAAGCCAGAAAGAAATAAAAAAGAAAAAAGTGATGATGATTATTCTTCTTCGATGCTGATGGCTTCTTCGGGGCAGCTGACCATGGCTTCTTCGCAGCAGTCCCTGTGCTCTTCGCAATCCCCGATCACGTGAGCTATCTCGTCATCCCCCAGCTCGAAGACTTCCGGACACAGCTCTTCACAGGTCCCGCAAGCGTCGCATAGATCAGGATCCACATATGCTTTTGCTCCCATACTATCACCTCTGCATTCTTTTGAACTGTTCCTTTAAAAAATTAGTTATTGTTATATTGTTATATTCCCAGACCATTTCTCTTGTCTTCGATCACATTATTAAGCAGACCTGCGGCCTTAATCGGATCCTCTTCTACCAGGATCCTCCCTCCGGTGAGCTGCTCTACGTCCTCTGTGAACAGCTTGACCGCTTCTTCACTTCCCGTAATATTGGGTACTGGCGAGACGTGGGTGGTCAAACCATATGCCACTGCGAAGATGGCGTCGATGGTGGCCTTCTGCTCCATATACTCTGGCGCCGTTACAGCGACCGGAAGCTGGGGTATATCCACACCCAGCTCGTCAGCTATCAATCTGACCAGGTAGGCGCATCTTCCCGTATCTGTGCAGGTACCGAAGCTCAGCACGGGAGGCACTCCCAAGCTATTGCATACTGCCTTGAGCTTATCGCCAGCCAATTCGGTAGCCTCGGGGGAGGTCAAACCGGCTACCTGTAATCCCGCGTTACCGCAGCCCATTGATAGGACCAGAATGTTGTTCTTGATGAGCTCTTTAGCTACTTCTACGGTGTTGCTGTCGTGGGGACCGTTCTTCAGGCTGGTGCAGCTAACCAGAGCCACAACACCCTTTATGTCTCCGCTCTTGATGGCGTCCAGCAGGACATTGAGGTCACCGTTCAATGCATTCAGGATAGCTTCCGGTGAGAACCCTACAGTGATCTTCTGCTTTTTATCGATCTTATGTCCAGATGGATTTTTCTCTCTCTGCTTGAAGTTGTCGATGGCTACGTCGATAAGGTTGTTTGCGATTTCTTCTGCCTTTTCAGGCTCATAATCCATACTATCGCCATCATCCATTCCCTGGAATCTCACCAGCTTGCTTACAGGCACCAATTTGAAGCCGTACTGCTGGTAATCGGGTAGAGTTGGTAGGGCACAGTTCATGTCAGCAGCGAAGACATCCACAGCTCCGGTAGCAAGAGCGAACTCCTGAACGATCCAGTTCCCCACTATACCGGAGAATACAGGGCTGTCGATTCTCTGGAGGAGTTCCTGACCGGTCTCAATAAAACCAACTACTCGCAAGCCCTGGGCACCAGTTTCTTTCGCCCTGTTCTGAACATCTTCTCTTTCCGCCATCTTTATGAGAGCTGCACCCACAAATGGCTCGTGGCCATCCACAGCAATGTTGACGTATTGAGGGTCCAGAACACCTAAATCAGCATAGCTCTCGTGGGGCATGGGAGTCCCGAACAATACATCCTGTATGGTCTCCAGAGCGTATTGCGCTGCCAGACAGGTGGATATACCCATACTCATGCTCTTCTTCGCCAGTGACACGTAATTGGAGTCCACGTTGGTCATGGAGGAGCTTCCCACGGTCAACAGCTCCTGAAAGACTCCAGCAGGGTTTATACCCAGGTTATTCCACACTTCCTTCCTCTTCTCAGGAGCGATTATGTCTACCAGCTGGCTCTTATCCACGGAGTTCAGATCGGATATGACGAAATCCGCCACTTTAACGGCCATGTCATTGACTTCTGAGCTGTTAATCCCTATCTGAGAGGCGAACTGCTTCAACTTATCCACATCCTTTATCTCGAAGGGTGTTTTCCCTTCTGCTGTCGCCTTCAAGGTCTTCGCGGCGTCTATGGCATGATAGGTGTATGCCTCTGTTCCGAACTTGTTGAGATGGACAAAATTCCTGGTGGTCATTCCTGCGGCATCAATACCGCAGGCACCCGTTGGATTCTTCTTGCCTATCCTGCAAGGTCCCATAGAGCACAGGGTGCAGCTCAAACCCTTCACACAGTGAGGGCATCTGGTCTCGTCCTGTCCCCTGAATCTGTCCACAATATTTGATAGTCCATCTTCCCTAACCTTTTCATACATCTCGTTTATACTTTGATGGTAGCTAACCTTTTCTTCATTCATGCTCTATGATTACTTCACGGTCCATATCTCCATTTACCCTAATATGTTCGGAAGGTTTATGTCCCATTCCCGGGAACAAGTAATATGTTCGAGGTCCAGATAAAGACCCCTTTACCTGAATCCTGCTGTCTGGGAGGAATAAAGGAAGTGCTCAAGACTTCTGTGGCCAAAATAGAAGGTCTTTCCAGAAACGATGAGAGCATCAAGGGATTATTGAGCATCAAGACCGAGGAGGTAGAGAATATACTGGACTCTTTACCTTCTTTTTGCGAAGGCTTTGTCTCCTCTTCGCAGGAGGCTACGGTCCTCATCAGGGAGCACACCTGTTTTCTTGCTCTGGCGATCCTGGAGTCGGGTTGTCTCATCACCAACGCAGAGCTGGATGAAGACGAGGTGGTGTGGAACATCATTTGCGACGAAGAATCTTTTCTGGACCTCATGAAGAGCATGGAAAGAAGTCAAATAGAATTCGAGATACTGTATAAGGGAAGACCCGACAGAAAATCCAGTGTGACCTACAGAGAAGAAGAGATACTCAGGATGGCGCTGGAGAAAGGTTATTTCGATTTCCCCAAGAGAATAAGGCTGGACGAGATGGCAAAGAACCTTGGAATGGCATCCTCCACCCTCTCTGAGATCCTGAGAAGAGGGGAGAAGAAAGTTCTGATGAAATATTTTGGCTTAAAATGAGACAATATCTTGGCAGCTATATATCACATGTATAAACTATGATTATTGAAAAAGATTTAGGTAGCCCCTATCCTACTTCCTCTCACCCTCCTCAAGGAGGTATCATCGTTTTCGGATAGGAGGGGGCGTTTGCCCGACCTTACCTACTTAATAAAAAAAGGGAACTAAAGTGTATAAGGATTTTTGCTCAAACACGAGAGACAGTAACTTAGATGAGTTTTACTAAAAACAAAGGATATTACTGGTTAGCGATTAGCGTTTTTAGCTCTGCTTACTATATTATGGGGCAAAAATCTATTCGCCTTCGCCTCCAAGAGGTAACAGTACAAGAAGAACTCCGAGGATCACCAAAGGCAGGATTAAGAATCCGATCGAGGCCAGCAGGCCCTCCATACCGAATAGAGGCATGTGGTAGGAGGCGAATCCTTTGAGGCTTTTGGATAGCAACTGTCCCCCGACTATGTTGTTCCACTGCATGGCGAATACTCCAGCAAGTATCAGGATGGAGGATATAAAATATAGTGCTCTGGACGTGGGGTTCCTTATTTTTGCCCATGCCAGTAGGAAGATGGGTAGTAATCCGCCCATTCCCACCTGCACCACAAAGTAGGAAGCGAACAATTTTTCTGAGAGCAGTTTTAGGACCATTGCAGAACTCTGTCCACCTATGTAGGTGTAATGAGCCAGTTTTAAACCCTCCAGAATGAGGAAGACCACCGTGACGGCCAGTAAGGCGCTGCTCAAACTACCTGTGGTCTTCAAGTAATTACCCTTTTGCGGATACCACAGCATGTAGATCATGAGCAGGAGAGCCATTCCCGAGACTACACCCGAAATAATGAAGGAAAGAGGCATTATGGCGTTATTCCACCACGGATTGGCCTTTATAGCCAGCTTGACCCCCTCAAAACTGAATAGGAGGGCCACCACGGCCAGACCGACCCAGATAAGATAGTAAACTATTCTTTTGTCACTCTCAACTGCTTTTGGGGAGATATCGCTGTCCCCCAGGGTGAGTATCCGATAGATGGAACCTCTCAACCCTCCTGTACCCGTTAGCCGGACCACATCTTCCCTGAACTCGTAAAGGATTATCAGGACGAGTATAATTCCCAGGGCTGGAGCAAAGAAACCGTAGGCGGACATGGCCGACGTCAGATGGGGACTTATAATGGTCTCTTGAGCCCTTTCCGGGTGGCCCAAATGCAGCACCAGAGGGATGTTGTTGGCAGCCAGGAACGCCAGTGCGGTGAGGATGGATAACCGGAAAACGTGTTTAAGAGAAGTGAAGTTGAATACTCTGGACAGGGATGCAGTGAAGAAGGAGCCTGCAACTATTCCTGAGAGAAATAAATGAACTACTACCACAATCCCCCAGTAAATCTCTGCCTCGTTGGGGTAGATGTAGCTCATCTCCTACTTCACCTCCCACCCGATGCCGATGTAAAGTACTCTGGGCTCAGTTCCCTGCTCCGGCTTGAGAACACTGGCTCTCTTGCTTTCCATCAAACTCTGGAACTCTTCTTTTTGTTCTTCATCCTTAATATCGAAAATTCTTCGAGCCTTTGTGGGGCAAACCTCTACACAAGCCGGTAGGGAGCCCTTAACCAGCCTATGGTAGCACAGAGTGCATTTATCGGCGGTATGCCTCCTGGATTTGACCGGTCCATCTGAAGGGTAGAGGTATCTGGCGCCGTAGGGGCAGGCCTGTATGCAGTATCCGCAGGCGATACAGTAGTTGTGGTCCACCAGCACCACACCCTCCGGTGTTTTGTATGTGGCACCTACGGGACAGGCGTTAACACATGGCGGATCATCACAGTGGTTGCACAATTTGGGCACAAAATAGCTTCTCTCCGCGTCGGTGGGCTGAAAGTTAGTGCCTCCCTCGGGAGAGTTCACAGTCCACTGGCCATAAAGATAACTGTATCTCTCCACCCATGTCCTGAAATGTTCCTCCGGTACCTGATTCTCTACCCTGCACGCCAGAACACACCTTCCGCACCCGATACACCTGGTGGAGTCCACTACAAAGACATATTCATGTTGAGTGAAATCGTAGTCTTCAATGGACCTGACGGCTTTAAGCCCCAGCAGGCTTCCTCCCATCCCCAGAGCTGCTGTCAGGAACTTCCTCCTATCAACCCTCATTTTCCTCCTCCAGTGGGTTATGAGGCTCGTGGCATTCAGTACAGTTCCACCTCTCTTTGTGGGTTATGGATATCTGCGGAAAGTCGGCTGGTTTGCTGCTGCTCTTGACGTGGCAGCTGAGGCAGAAATCCTGGGTGGAGGAGTAGGCATGAGAGCTGAGGAGATCGTCGTAACCCTTGACATCCTCAGGCTCCCATATGTGAGATTTCAGAGCTCCATGACAGCTTTCGCAGTCAACGCCCTGGTGCTCGCCAATGGACCACGTGGTATATTCTTTGGGGTGGCACTCCAGACATTGACGGCTGTCGGCGAATTTCTGGGGTGAACTGGCTACCTCTTCAAGTGAGGCGCTCCGATACCATCCTAAATCACCAAAAGAGGATGGTAAAGCCAGTATTCTGACTCCTGAAAAAATTATTACGAGAGCCAGAAGTATTAGCGCTACCCTGGTATTGAATTTCCTCATACTACTTTTTGAATTTCCTTATCAGACCTATGGATGCCAGTGCAAACGTGGCTGCTGCTATTAAGCTCATGGCGTATGCATTGAACTGCGGTTTCTCAGCATCTTTAGTCTTAGGTTCAGCTGGAGCCGTTTGCAACGAACCTTGGGTTGATTCCAGCCTCTGTCCGGCTTTTATAGAAGACAGATCCTCTTCACCGCCATGCTCTTCGTACCAGCTCTGCATTTTCCCTACTTTGTCCATTATGGTATCCACTGCTCCTTGCCAGTGTGTGTAGTCGGGTCCCATCATGGATGCCCCCATTCTCCATCTTCTGCCGTCGTGATGCCAGACGTAATACCACAGTATCTCCGGCTGCTCGTCTATGGGATTCTCTTCATCGATCAATCCCTCATCGTACATCTTCTGCAGCAGATTGTAGGCATATGTTGCCGTCACGTTGTAGTCCTTTAGCACCGACTCATACTCCTTGAAGTACTCGCTGGTCCAGTTATCGCTGTGGCACTGATGACAAACCCTCTCCATTCTCTCCCTATTCTCCTCTCCGAGCTGTTTATCTGGCTGGAATCCTCCTTGAGCGAGGTTGGAGTTATTGCTCTGGTACATTATGAACTTGGCCTGTATCTCCCACTTCAGTCTGGAGCCCACGTCATGAGTTCCTTCGACAACTGTTCCGCCAGTGGGTTTAGCTATTTCGGACATATGGCAGGCAGCACAGGTAGGAGCAGAGAAGTCCTCACCTGCTTCCCAGGGCTGGTCCTCCCAGTTCCATTTTTCTCCCAGTGCTTCATATCTGGCGCCATGGTAACTGCTCTCCTTGTATATCTCCAGTTGCGGGTGATCGTAACCTAAATGGCACTTACCACAGGACTCCGGTTTCCTGGCCTCTTCAATGGAGAACTCGTGAGCAGAATGGCATGAGGCGCATGAGCCCAGACTGCCATCGGGATTAACTCTTCCTGGGCCGAGATTGGGCCAACCCTGAAGTTTTCCATTATCGGAATAAACATAGCTTCCATGGCATTCCATACAACCCAAAAACTGGTTGGTATGATTGAAACCCTTCTCGAAGAGGCCAGCTTTTTTGGCCACTCCGCTAGCAGGATAAAGGGGAGAGACTACCTCCTTGATATACTCTCTTGGCGGGTTCTCTTCAGCTACTTCTGAATCTAAAGGACTACGCTCTCTGGACTTCATCTCCTGATACCAGGGCTTTAAGGGACCGTTAACTGCTGCATAAGCGTGCTTGCTCTTGGAGTAAGAAGTGTACTCTTTTTCGTGGCAGCTGCCGCATTTTTCAGGAGAGACCACTGGAGTGACCTGGTAGGTGTGATGTTCCTCAGAATAGTCTCCTTTACTGACCTGATGGCACGTATAGCACGTCACACCATTATCAGAATGTTCACTCCTATTCCAATCCTCCACTAGCCCAGGAGTATTGGTTTTATGGCAAGCTATACACGCTTTCTGGTCTTCCTGAGCAGCAGCCGGTATAAAGGCCAGTAAAATCACCAGAACAGCTAACAATACCCCCTTTTTGTATTGATTTATCTTCATACACTAACCCCCTCTACATTAAATTCCAAATCCATTACTAAATAATTTTTCTTTGATCTTGGAATCTTTCTCTATTTTTTAAATCGGTAAAAGTGTGATTGTGTGTCTTCTGACACAGATAAAGTTCTTTGAACCCGGTTTATCTAATCGGTTTCTCTTATGGCTTCAGGCTGGTAGTGTTTCTGCAACTTCTCCACAAAGTCCTCGAAACTTATTTTTTTCATTATGCTCCAGTCGAAAGGTTCTGCCGCCCTAATATCGATATAAAGGGCGTTTTCGGGGCAGACTGCTATACAGGAACCGAAACCATCGCACAGCTTCTCATCTTTCAACCACGCATTATCATCCTTCAGCTCCAGGGCTCCCGTGGGACATGAATTTACGCATCTCCCGCAACCAATGCATGCGTCAATGTCTACCGCTATAATCATTCTGTTTATTCTACTTCTACTGCTCATGGCTACCACCAGAACATCCACAGGCTCCTCCATGTGCCCTGGCTTCCGCATCCATCATACTCTTATCTACTCTCCCTGTATAGGGCTCTACTTCCCCGCTAACCCTAACAATGTTCTTTTTCAATTCTATTTCCTTATCCTTACCAGCTTCCTGCAGGGCCTTATCTGTCATGAGGTGTAGTGCGTGACAGCAGGGGACTTCCATGGAGTTCACTTCTATTTCTTTTGCGTTGCTCTCTCTGACTATCATCTTTATCTTCTCAAAGGTTCTCTTGGGGTCCTCCAGCATAGGACAGCCAATAAGAATGGTTTCACTGTCAAATTGGTTCACCAGGTCTTTATTCAAGAGCAGGCTGCAGTCAGCTGCGAATGTTAGCTTCTCTTCTTGCATATAAGGTGCTTCGGGATGCACCAGCAATATCTTCAACGGCCACTGTTTCATGGCCCTATATATGGGGAATTAAGGATATCTTCGTTTTCCCTAATATGTTCGAAAATAATTGCCAAAAATTAACTTTGGAGGATTTTGATTTACCCTACATTTTTTAACCAATTCTGAATGAAAATAGATTT
>CAZHOR010000022.1:0-33156 GCA_964534325.1 uncultured archaeon | reverse complement strand
CATGTCAATCGGAAAAGACTGATGGATGAGTGGAGGGCTTAACCGATGACCAATGGTATCTATTCTAACTGTTTCAGGTTTACCTTTAGTAGGCTTCCATAGTAAAAATTAATTCATATAAATTGATTGTGAAGCTCTTCGACTTCTCCGGCGCTTAGGGCTTTGTTGTATATTTGTGTTTCGTCTATGGTTCCTTGGAATGCTTGGTCTACTGTTGTTCTGTCTCCTATGTATAGGGGTTGTGTTGTGGTTGCTATTGTGGTGGGTCCGTTCATTGATGCTATTTGTGTTCCGTTCTTGTATAGTTTCATTGTTGTTCCGTCGTAGGTGGCTACGATGTGTTGCCAGTTGTTTGTGCTGACGGAATTGCTTGCTTTTAAGGTATATTTGTTTGTTCCGTCGTATAGTCTGAACATCAGGTTGGTTCCTGAGAGTTGGTGTAGTAGGTATCCTTTGTTGTTGGGGTAGTCTTCTTTTGCTAGGATGGTTGCGTGTTTACTGTTTTGTGTGGGTTTTATCCAGGTGGATATGGTGAGTTCGTTGGTGATGTCGAGGCTTGAGTCACTTCCGCAGTCTACGTAGTCGTTCCTGTCGAATGATAGTGCTGATCCAATGCTTCCGCTTGTCCATGTGGCTCCGTTGATATTCCCATCATTGTTGTTGCTGGTAGCGTCATATGTGGTTGATCCTTCGTTTTCTTCAAACTCTAAATCAAGCGTTGAAGGCATAGTATAGATTGAGTATAGTTCTTCGATCTCACTGGCGCTTAAAGCTCTGTCGTATATTTGTGTTTCGTCTATGGTTCCTTGGAAGGCTTGGTCTACTGTTGATCTGTCTCCTATGTATAGGGGTTGTGTGGTGGTTGCTATTGAGCTAGGACCACTTCTTGAGGCTATTTGTGTTCCGTTCTTGTACAACTTCATCTCTGAGCCATCATATGTGGCTACTATGTGTTGCCAGTTGTTTGTGCTGACTTGATTACTAGCTTCTAAGGTGTATTTGTTTGTTCCGTCGTATAGTCTGAACATCAGGTCGGTTCCTGAGAGTTGGTGTAGTAGGTATCCTTTGTTGTTGGGGTAGTCTTCTTTTGCTAGGATGGTTGCGTGTTTACTGTTTTGTGTGGGTTTTATCCAGGTGGATATGGTGAGTTCGTTGGTGATGTCGAGGCTTGAGTCACTTCCGCAGTCTACGTAGTCGTTCCTGTCGAATGATAGTGCTGATCCAATGCTTCCGCTTGTCCATGTGGCTCCGTTGATATTCCCATCATTGTTGTTGCTGGTAGCGTCATATGTGGTTGATCCTTCGTTTTCTTCAAACTCTAAATCAAGCGTCGATGGAGAATAAGCTGGAGCTGAAGTGATGTAGCTTGAGGACGAGTTGTAGAGTTCTTCGATTTCTGTTGCGCTTAGGGCTCTGTCGTATATTTGTGTTTCGTCTATGGTTCCTTGGAAGGCTTGGTCTACTGTTGATCTGTCTCCTATGTATAGGGGTTGTGTGGTGGTTGCTATTGAGCTAGGACCACTTCTTGAGGCTATTTGTGTTCCGTTCTTGTACAACTTCATCTCTGAGCCATCATATGTGGCTACTATGTGTTGCCAGTTGTTTGTGCTGACTTGATTACTAGCTTCTAAGGTGTATTTGTTTGTTCCGTCGTATAGTCTGAACATCAGGTCGGTTCCTGAGAGTTGGTGTAGTAGGTATCCTTTGTTGTTGGGGTAGTCTTCTTTTGCTAGGATGGTCGCGTGTTTACTGTTTTGTGTGGGTTTTATCCAGGTGGATATGGTGAATTCACCAGTAATGTCGAGGCTTGAGTTGCTTCCACAATCCACATAGTCATTTCCACTAAAGTATAAACTAGAATTTACCCCTCCACTCGACCATGAAGCTCCATGGATAGTCCCATTATTTTTTCCTGTAACATCATAAGCTGTACTACCAGAGTTCTCATCGAATCTCCAGTAAGAAACATAATCATAAACCGTCTCATTCTCCACATACCACGTCCAGCTCTGCGAGTCTGTCCCGAACTCATTACTAACAGTAGCAGAAACATCCCAAGTACCCAGTTCAGCAGTATCAGTATAACTCGCACTCGTCACGCTGCTGTTTGTCTGCACCAGCGTACCATTAACATACCAACTAACATCCACACCCTGATCCACATTTATACTAAACGTCCTCGTATCGTTCACCACATCACGCACAGGAGAACCAGGCGAATACTCCACTATACTTGGTGGAGCAGCAGTCCTTGCCGTATCGTTCACCCACGTCTCATTCACATTTCCATTCGAATCAACAGTCCTCGTGGATATCTCATAACTCGTACCGGTACTCAACCCGGTAGCATTGAAACTCTCCACACCTTTACTCACATTGGCCTGCCAGACCCCATCCAGATAAACTTCAACATGATCGAAATCATAATCCGCAGGGTCATCCCAGGTCCAATTCACATAACTAAGAGCATAACTAACATTATCTAATCCACTAACAGAACCCGGTGGACCCATCTCAAACACATCAACCGTGAACACCTGCCTATCACTACTGCCATAACCGTCCGACACGCTGATGTACCAGGTGTAATTTCCTTCGTCTCCTACTCCGGTCTCCCAGATGTATTCTCCGGAGAAGCAGTTGAATGAATCGTAAGTTCCGTTAGTGGAAAATAATATGGTGTCCCCTGGCTCCTTGTTCTCGTGGTCGGCATCAATATACAGTGTATCCCCTCTCTCCAGGGAATAAGACGCTGACACATTCGTAATATATATGGGGTTGTTGGCTACTGTAGCAGTATCATTATTCCATGGAGAATATTCATCAACCGTCGAATTATACTCTCTCAACCCTATGGTGTGCCTGGCGTGAGCTGAAGTAGAATAATTGAACACGTTATCTCCAGAGTCTTCCTGCCACACTCCATCTATCCAAACTTCAGTGTAATCACTATTATCTCCTTTATCCCATGTCCAGTTCAACCAGTAATCTCCTTCATTATCCACCTGAATATTGCTGGGGGCTGTAGGAGAAGCACCGGATGCCACGTTGACCGTGAACACCTGCTGATCCGAACTACCATAGCCATCGGAAACGGATATCTCCCAGGTATAAGTTCCTTCATCACCAGTGCCCGTGCTCCACGTCAACTCACCAGTGCCAGAATCGAATGAACCCTTAGTAGCGTTGGTTGAATAAGTTCCAGTATCCCCATCTGCATCAGAGTGCTCCGCATCAATGTACAGGGTATCTCCCTCAGCAATACTATAAGAATCAGCCACATTCATCAAGGTTATGGGATTATTGGGTATGGTAGTTGATTGATTAACAAAGCTCCCCTTATTACCAGAGCTATCCACGGTCCTCAACCCCACCTCTTTAGTGGCGTGAGCCGAATAACTGCCGTTATACCATCCCTTAGTATTGTACTCCTCCACCAGTACACCGTCAACCCATACTTCAGTGTGATTGTAATCGCTGGTAGGATTGTCCCAGGTCCAGTTTATCCAGAAGTTGCCAGTAGTATTGACCACATTACTCACGGGGTCAGGAGGAGTAGTATCTCCTGCATCAGAAGCAGTAGTAGCAGTATCATTCACCCAGGTATAATTCACGTTCCCTCCATCATCGACTGTCCTGGTCCCTAACTCATAACTAGTGCTTGAACTAAGTCCAGTTGCGTTATAGTAATCGTGGGAAGTCTTTGTCATCCAATTACCGTTCAAGTAGATCTCCACAAAAGCCAAATCAGTGGGATTGCTCCACGTCCAGTTGATGAAGCTGGAACCATAATTGCTTTCACCCAGATTAGCCACCGAATCAGGTGGCGTAACATCGCACGTATCAATAGGTTCATCCATCCAGGGCTCATAATCAACATTAGCACTTACATTATCCCCAGAACCTGGACCAGCACCACCAGGACCACTAGAGTCGCCCCACCAGTTATACTTACCAATAATAATATCAGAATCATTATAATTCATTATACCGTAATTATTTCCGACGAAGTTGTTGCGCTCTGCAACCAGATTACTTCCACCTGAACCAGCATCATCAGAGTAGCCCCATCCTTCGTCATTGGCAGTGAAATTATTTCTCACCACAGTCACGTCATTAATGCCATCAGAACCGATTCCTGCAGTGGTGTCGTGAATGCGGTTTCCATCCACCAGAATATTGCTGGAGGGATTGAGATAGATACCGGTGGTCCAGTTATAGATCTCGTTATCCTTAACTTCTACATCAATAACAGAAGAGCCTACCAGAACACCTCTACCGGTATTATCTCCCTCAATAATGTTGTTGACCACACTATGGTTGCTGGTGCTCCCTCTAAGGTAAATACCAGCCGTATCACCATTGAGACTTCCACCATTGATAACTTTCAACCCGTCTATGGTCACATTACTGACGCTGACGTCAATACTTCCGTTGATAACACTCTCAGCACCTCTAGTTCCAGAACACGACCCTGCAGAGATACCCTTATTGGCTCCTTCCAGCACCAGTCCATCAGTAGTTATGGAGAGGTCCTCGTTATAGGTTCCCTCATTAACAGTAACCGTACTTCCGGTTACATTATCTAAAGCTATTTGAATATTGTCAAAGGCATTCTCTCCATAGTATTTGCCCGTTTCAACTTCATCACCATAGCTTGAACCGCTCCAGTCGTCATCTACCCAGAAATGTCCATCCAACCACTGAAGATATATATCGTCAACACTATTGTTATTTAGAGCATCCTCCTTACCCTTAACAGGGTTAGTAAACCCATTGAATGTGGCTGGCTCATCCACGATCTTCACAGCTGCCTCAACATTATTGCCGCCTAAATCATAATTGTTGACAGTATTTCCGGTCAAGTAGATATTCCCACTGGCACCGGTTAACCATATTCCCTCGTCATAAGCATGAGAAACGCTATTATTTTTGATTGTGACCGTATATCCAGAGTTCATACTAACTCCGATACCACCTACAGCTTCAGTGGTGCAGGAGTCACACTGGTCAATTGTATTCTCCTCAACCAGTGCATTATCTCCTGACACCATAATAGATGGATGCCCCTCTATATCAGCTTTGATAGTATTATTAATAATTTCTGCATCAGTGGTAGTGTCCCTGACCGTTATTTCCGTTGGTTCCGCACCAGAAGTATAATTTCCCTCAGTCAAAAGGTCCATGTTCTTTACTGTTACATAACTACCGCTGACATTTATAACAGGCTTTCCACCACCCGGAACATAATACTCTCTCATCTTGAAACCATTGATAGTAGCATTATTGGCGGTTATGGAAATGGTACCGTTAACGGACATAGAGCTATTGCCCTTAATTATAGCTCCCAAGGGATTATCGGAGACAAGGGTTACGTTATTGTCCACCAGAACGTGCTCATAATAAATTCCATCCGCAACATGCACAATTCCATCGACCGATACGTTATCTATTCCGTGCTGGATCTTGGCAAATTTAGTGGTTCCCCATCCATCAGTAGTGGAATCAAAATCATCATCCACATAGACTTCGTTGCTGGAAGAGGAAGAACTTCCCCCATCATCAGAAGCAGAAGCCAGGGGCAAATAATCTACGTTATCACTCGCCAGCTCAAGCTGACTATCACAAAATCCGTCATCATCCGTATCCGAACAGGTCTGACTGAAACCACTACCATCAGGCTTTAACCAGGCATTACCCCCCATAAAGGGCCCGCCTATGATATTGGGTCCAGATGAATTGCTGGTATTCCAGTGATTATTTGTACCTGTATTCTGGATATTAGAGTTGTTCGAGTTATTGAATACATTGTTGAAAACAGCGATACCGCTTGCTCCCTCAATGTTAATACCATTATTGGTGTTATAGCTGAAATTATTGTAGGATACGTTGGTATTGGAAGATTCTTCCAGATAAATTCCGCAATAGTTTGAGGTCGATGTTACGTCAACAACTTTAGAGTCAGACCCATCTACATGGATCCCGCGATTCCATTCTGTGGTAGTCAAATCCCTGATTGTAACGTTAACAGTACCATTGATCTTAATTCCGGTACCAGAACTGCCTGGCCCACTGATTGTATAGCCGTCACCATACAAAGTAACATTATCTCCTTCCAACTTTATACATTCGCCAGTGTTAGAAGTACTGATATCCTGTGAAAGATAGTAGCAGGTGTCACTGGTCTCATAACTGCCGCAGCTGTCAATTGCAGTACAGGATGGATGTGAGGCAGCTTGATAAGCAGCGTAAGCATCTATCCTCCCATAACCAAATTCATTATCGAAACCTTCATCACCTAAATCCACAGAAGTATTTCTCAAGATATCCCTGACCTCAATAGGACTTAAACCATTATTTGTTTCCAGGATCAGGGCTGAAGTACCTGAGGTATGAGGAGTGGCCATAGAAGTCCCACTCTTAGTGTTAAAACTATCTCCCGGCCAGGTAGAATATATATTGCTTCCGGGTGCAACTACGTCCAGCTCCGAGCCTCCATTGGAATAAGATGCGTGACTATCATCCTTGTCCACAGCTCCCACTGCTATCACATTGCTGGCGCAAGCAGGTAGGTTAATAGAATTCGAATACTCATCATTTCCCGAAGCGGCCAGAACAGTAACCCCATGGTCTGATGCATTGTTAGCTGCCTCGGATACGGGATCACCATCACAAGTGCTAGAATAGGATCCTGTACCGAAGCTCATGGAAATAACATCTGCATTGTTATCAACGCACCATTCTATACCACTGATAATATCAGAGGAATAACCCACGCCACTGGAATTTAGAACTTTTCCGGCCATTATAGAGGAATTGTAGGCAACACCCCTGTAGGTACTATCTGTTGAGCCAATAATTCCAGCCACGTGCGTTCCGTGGCCATTATCGTCATTTGAGTCATTGTCACCATTAACGAAATCGTATTCAGCTACTAATTGATTTAAGGCAGAGTGAGAGTCATCCACTCCAGTGTCAAGAACACAAACTCTTACTCCAGAACCGTTGACACCTGCATTGTGGGTCTGGCTGGCATTAATCTGGGGTACACTGTCATCTAAGGAGATACTGAATTGTTGATCCTCAAATATTGCTTTTACATTTGGTCTGCTCTTGATGTGATTGATGGCGTTCTCGTTCATTTTGGCCGCTACAGCTGGAATAATGTCATACCTGTGCGTTATACTGGCACCATAGTCGTTCTCCAGGCTGGATGTCTGATATTCTGAAACAGGGTTGTGATAAACTATAATTACTCTCTTTTCTTCGGAGGTAGAATTATCTGCTGATACAGGAATCGACACCAGAAACATCAAAACAAGAACAGTTAAAAACTTGAGAACTAATTTGGATTTACTTTCGACAGACCATACGAGTTTCTTATATGACACACTACTATTCATTACCTACACCTCTCCAACCGGCAGATATGAGATACAACACACCTACTACATCTTTAATGCATGCTTCAAAAGCATGCCCCTAATTCCAACCCATTAACCTATTTGGTGGTATTCATCTGGTTACTTACCTTAAAAGCTTTGTTGATTATTACAAAAAGGTGATGAATTGGACCTCAATAATTATCATGAGATTATATTAATATCTTGACATTTACCACCTGCATGGCAAGGACAGTAGTTCACTCAATCAGATTCCCCTATTTCTTAAGCCACAATTTGCTGCTGATGTATCGCCAGCAAACGTAATAATAACCAGCGATTACTCCTCCTACGAGCACTAATACAGGGAACAGATCTTCCGTTCTAACACCTCCCAACCGACACGAAAAGTTACATTATTGAGTTAAAAAAAGTTTGTTGTAATAATCTCTAATTTCGTGTTTTGTCTCTAATTTCGTGTTTTGTGGGATTAGTCGATCAATAGAATTCTCCCCTTAACCACTTAATTATAAATGATTAAGTAATCAGTAACCTAACGAAGGTTGCGCTCTGGTGTTTCGGCTTTAACCGCTTCAATGACCCTGTGAATATCCCACACCTCCACACCTTCTGGCTCTCTCTCAATTATCTGTTTGTGTGGCACTATTAGGATTTTCCTTGCCTCAAAACCATTCAAATTCTCCTCTACCCTAGATATCTCAGTCCTGCTAACACTTTTTTTCCATTTGACTTCAGCTACAACCTTTATTTTCTTGAAGTCTGTCAGAGCTAGGTCGATCTCATAATCATTGGTTATAACAACCCCTTTTTGAAGTCCGAATATTTTTGGTAAAAGATTTCTGTAGAATTGCTCCACATGCCGGGGAATCAGTATTTCAACCACCCTCTCGATTTGTTCTTCTGATACATCCATTTCAGAGAAGGTGTATTTCTCATCGAGATAATAATATGCATCCATTATTGGCGATACGTGAGAATAAAGGAACTTGTTGGTATTGATCACCGGTAATTTCTCCATTAAACCCATGTTTATCATATTCTTCAGGTAGGTATGCAGATACCCTGGATCATTTTGGGGATTATTCTCCGGGAGTAGAGTACGTCTGCCATTTCAGTTGTCTTATTCTTGCCATCTGAGACTGCTCTCATTATCCCCTCATAAACATTAGACAGTCTTCTATCCTCTTCTCTAAACACCTCACCCAGCAGCCTGGGGACTGTTAGTTTGCTCTCATAGAATATATTAGTCAAAAAATTTCTGACGGGTTTTTGGTAACTGTAGCTGTTGACCAACCACGGCTCTTTTAGATAGGCCGAAGCCTCAATCAACTCACTGTTATTTAAGCGCTCGTTAAGTGAAAGTATCAGGTCCCTCTCGTCAACAAGCGAGAACCTGAACTCGGAGAATAAGCCTAATAGAGGAGAATTAGGTTCAAAAAACTGATTAATTGACCATAACATGGACGAAATTAGTGTTAATTCTCCAGAAGTTCCCAGATAGTGTAGGTAGTCCAGAAAATCCTCTGGCAACCTATGAAATTCATCGATTACAATACTTTTTTATCAAGTTCACGTTTGAAGATCTCAAAAAAAGCTTCATAAGACAATATTTCATTTTTCTCATCAATTACCATCCCATCTCGCCTCAAAAAAAAGTAATGATTCCATTTAGTGAACTTTTTTACGAGAAAAGTCTTTCCAGTTTTCCTTCTTCCGTATACAAGTCTCCAACTGCTCAGTTTATCCCACTTACTCAAATCTATATTTCTGGTCAGTATAATCATGGTCAGTAAAACCACTATCATAGTATTTAAAAATTTTGTTATAGATATTTTACTTATGTTTCTATACAAAATCTTGAAGCGGCGAATGCTTGCATCTTCCCTGAAAAAATTCTCACGAGGGCTAAAAAAGAGGGAATTAACCATACCCAAGATCTACTTATCGGATCCAGGTTTATACAACTATCTGGCTGAGAAGGATTTTTCGAAGTCCATGGAAAATTCCGTTTTTCTGGAACTTGTTAAACAGGGTCTTGAGCCCAATATCCATATCTTTTATTATAAAACAAAGGATGGGAAAGAAATAGACTTAATAGTTAAACGAGACGCTAAATTGGAGTTGATCGAAGTTGCTTACGAGTTAGATGAAGAGCATATAAACAAAGTCAAAAGAGCGATGGACGAGCTAAATCTGAAGAAAGCTTTGATAGTTACGTGGGATGAGGAGGAAAATATAGCAGTAGATGACAAAGAAATTAGAGCTACACCATTATGGAAATTCGTACTATCTTGATACTTCACCAGACCATGGTTACACTACAAGGCCGAACATTTAGAGGAGAGCTAGTCAATTAGATGTTTTTTACTGTTGTACAAGGATAGATCTAAAGCCATTTGCAGAACCTTTTACACTAGAAGATACTTTATGGAGGGTTAGTCAGTTTCAATTGACAACTTTCTTAGCGAAGCTAAGCAAACTAAGCAAATGTTGAACGCAGTGAGGCACCTCAATCTGTTGGTCCAGCTTTCTGAAGCTGGTTTTTTACAGGTAAAATCAAAAGTTTTATTATGTCTGAGAACTCATCCTGTATAATGAGAAGGTTGACGCTTTCGTTCATAGCGATGTACAGAGAGTGGGGCATCCTCCAGAGTGGTGGCCATAGCCAGGGCCCTTAATCTGAAAGGGTGGGAGGGATTGATTGGATCGTAAAATATCTAAAAGAGTTAATTGATGTATACAGAAACGGAGTTAGTGACATTAAAAAGGCGATTAAGGAGTCTCATAAGAAGGGGTGAGCTGGGAGATATAGTGAACCTGTTAAGAACAGAAATGAGAGATTTTATGGATCTGTTAACTAAATGAGAGCTGAAAGTTGAAGGAGGAGTCTAAAATTGAGAAGGTATAGAGATTGGTTTAGGCAGGCGAAGAGAAAACTTGAATCTGCGAAATGGGACTTATCTGGAGAATTTTATGAGGATGCCTGCTTTTCGTCTCAGCAAGCTGCTGAACTTGCGGCAAAGGCACTGCTTGAGAAAAAGGGAATCTCGAGGAGAGGGCACTCAATATATTTTATGCTCTCAACTATAAAAGCACCTGAGGAATTACTGGGTATGGCAAAAAAGCTGGACCAGTATTATGTTCCCACAAGGTATCCCAACGGATTCGATGTGGGTGCGCCGATGGATTATTATGATAAATCACAGGCAGAAGAGGCGATAAAATATGTGGAAAGAATCATCGGATTTGTTGAAGAAGAAGTTGGGCAGGTATAGGTTCAGGGAAGAGCTAACAGGTTTTCTGGAAAGAGTGTTTGAGCTTGAGCCAGTAGCCGTAATCCTGTTCGGCTCTCTGGGTAGAGGAGATTATCTTGAAGATAGCGATGCTGATGTTGCTGTTATATTGAATGAGAAGAAAGTACCCATCCTGGAGAAGATGGGTGAGCTAAAAGAATTTGATGGCTGTGGAGTGATAGACGTGTTCCCCTATGGATATGAGCAATTCAGGAATATGATTGAGGACATGAATCCCTTTGCTTTTGATGTAATGGAAGGAGTTATCGTTTTTATAGGTGATGAGAGCAAATTAAGAGGTATCATTAAAACAATGGAGAGAGTTGTTATTGAGAGAAACGTTAAGAGGACTGAATACGGTATTGAGTATTCTGTTTAGAGCGGATATGGAATAGGGTTTTATTATGTCTGAGAACTCATCCTGTATAATGAGAAGACTAACGGCATTCGTTCATGGTGATGTACAGAGAGTGGGGCATCCTCCAGAGTGGTGGCCATAGCCAGGACCCTTAATCTGAAAGGTTTTATCCAGAACTTACCTGATGGTAGGGTCAAGATTGCTGCAGAAGGGGATAAAGAAAGTCTGGAGAGATTCGTCAAAACAATAAATATCGATAATGCTCTCAACGTAGTTGACTAAGCAACCTCCTCAACGTAGTTGAGTGAGCATTATGCTTTAGCTTGAGGTAGTTCACATCCAACCTCGTTATTGTACCGAATTCGTAAAAAATGTTTGCACTTCACTGCAAAAATTTATAAGAAAGTTTGCAGTTTAATACCTTAATGAACGTTGAAACTCTAAAACCAATAATTGTTGATCAGAAGGAAGAAGTTGAGAGGATTTTTAGAGAAGAAAAAATAATCGAAAGAGAGTTTCTGACCACCTGGAAGAGTTCCATAGAAAGCAGGTCAATCAAAATAATTACTGGGGTAAGGAGGACAGGAAAGTCTATCTTCTCCCTACAGCTCTTGGAGGGAAAGAAATACGCTTATATAAATTTCGATGATGAAAGGCTGGCTGGCATAAACACAAAAGACTTGAATCTTGTTCTTCAGGCTTTTTATGAGCTTTATGGCGATATAAAATATGTTTTTTTGGATGAAATTCAAAATATCGGTGGGTGGGAGCTGTTCGTTAACAGGTTGCACAGAATGGGATTAAATGTTGTGGTAACGGGGAGTAATGCAAACCTTTTGAGCAGAGAATTAGCAAGCCACTTGACAGGAAGGCACATTCCTATAGAGATATATCCATTCTCTTTCAGAGAATTCCTAAATTTTGAGAACTTTAAGATTACTAAAGAGAGTCTATACAGCACAAAGCAGAAATCCATGCTGGTCAAAAAGATGAGGGATTATATTGAATGGGGAGGTTTTCCAGAATCGGTTAAAGATAGAGATAATGCCAAACTATACCTCTCAACACTTTACTCCACCATCCTAACTAAGGATGTGATCAGTCGATATAACCTAAAGTATGTGCAAACCCTCAAAGAAATAGCCAACTACCTTCTCTCCAATTTCTCTCAGCCTATATCTTATCATAAAATCAAGAATATTTTCGAAATGGGGAGCACTCACACGGCCAAGAACTATACCTCATACTTGGAAGAGACCTACATGATCTATCTATTGAGCAAATTCTCTTTCAAACACAAAGAGCTTTTAGCGCCCTCCAAAAAAGCCTATGTAATAGACACAGGTTTGATCAATTCTTTGACCTTTAGAATGAGTGAGAATATGGGGAGATTGATGGAGAATGTTGTTCTGGTGGAGCTGCTCAGGAGAAAGAGTACTGAACTTGAGATTTATTACTGGAAAGATTACCAGCAAAGAGAAGTTGACTTTGTGGTTAAACAAGGTACAGAAGTAATACAGTTAATTCAGGTCACATACGCAGAAAGTGAGATAAACCAGAGAGAAACTAAAGCATTGATAAGAGCGAGTGATAGTCTAAGATGTAAAAATTTGATTTGTATAACCTGGGATTATGAAGATAGCATTCAGGTGGACAGTAAAACAATAAAATGTATTCCTCTCTGGAAGTGGCTTATACAAGAAATATAGAGCTATGTCAATCCCGAGATCATTGGTTATACTCAAGAACACCCTCAAAATCTTGAAGATCGAAAGCAAGATAACCCATTTCTCTTAGTTCTTCTTTGCTATGGATTCTCCTGGCGATAATGCCGTAACTTTCCGTTCTGTTATCATTGTGCCATTTTACTAATTTTGCTTTTTGCTCAAGATTGGCAAGAACTCTTAGCGCATCTTTTGTGTTGATGTTCTTCCATTTGCACTCCAGGAAAGCAATTTCTTTACTCACTTCGTTTAGAGCAACTAAGTCTATTTCCTCGCCTCGATCCCACCATTTCCCTGTTCTATGGTAACTAGAGTCCCACATGAACTCCTTAGCTATCCCCTCGAAAGTTTTCCCCACATAAGCGTTGAAGTCCCTGTCTATTTTTGCCAGAACATCTTTTTCTCTTCCCAGATTGATGAGGTCCTCGTAAGGATAAATAAATCCGAACCAGAACGAAAAGATGTTATCCTGAAAACTATAAATTCCCTTTTTGGTTTTAGGGGATGCGGTCACTGGGATATCCCTTTTGATGAGGTTGAGGTCAATTAAAACGTTCAAGTACTTCCCCACCAGACTTCTTTCCAATCCAGTATAATTAGTTATATTTCCCACAGTAACATTGCCGGTAGCAATAGCTTCCAAAATGGAAAAATAATATCTGGGCTCTTCTAACTCCTCCATTAAGACGAATCGCACGTCCTGGTGAATGAAGGAATCCATGCGCAGAAATTTCTCTTTTATGTTCTCCTTTGTTTCTTTGGTGGGATCAACCTTTATTATGTATGCTGGCGTACCGCCAAAAACACTATAGAGTTCTACAGCCTTCTCAAAATGCCCAATATGTTGTGCCACATCTCTGAATTTAAATGGCTGGATTTTTAGTTGTCCTGTTCGTCTACCATATAAGGGTGATTTGTAGCCCAAAAGGTTCTCCATCATGGAGATGCTGGAACCCATGATAATTAGAAATAATCTGGTTTCTCGAAGTTTGTTATCCCAGTAATCCTGGATGATGGAAGGAAGAGCTTTTTCCTCCTTAACCAGGTATGGAAACTCATCAAGAGCTAGGATCAGCCTTTTATTTTTTGATTTTTCATATATGTATTCAAAGAAAGCATCCCAATTGTTGAGGCCCTGTTTCATGAGGAAGTTGTCTTCAAAATGCTCGCCAAGCAATCTGGAGAACCGCTGGAGCTGGAGTTTTTGGGATTCTTCTCTAGCCATCAGTATAATTCCGTCTTTCTCTGCAATTATTCTCTTGATGAGTTCTGTTTTCCCTATTCTGCGCCTACCGTAAATTAACAGGAATTCTGCTCTTCCACTATCGAATCTCTCCTTCAGTATTTTGAGTTCCTCTTCCCTATCTATAAATATCATTTACTTGAAAGTATATTACTTGAAAGTATATTAATTTAACTGACTTGTTTACAAAAAATCATGGGTTCAGCTGAATACATAATCTAAGATTCTTTTCCTTTTGGTAAATAGAAGAAGGATCAGTGCAAGCGCTACTAATACCAATGTTATCCAGTAATTATCCGACTGGATCAGACCCAGCTGGTACCCCTGCCAGCTAAAAGGGAACAACATCAGCATACCACCACTCACATGCCCCAGCAGCAGGTCCAGTGCAAAATGACTGGCAACCCCCACCAAAAGCAACGAAAATACCAACATAGTCCCATAAAAAAGCAACGAAATAATGCCTGCCGATAGCAAAGCTCCCGCTGGTGTATGCAGAGGAGCAAGGAACTCTCCGACCTCATACCCCATCCAGTCGAACAGAATAGTTATCTTGAACAGGTCGGGGACCAGAGACCCCACCATAACCACTACAATATATCTGTTCTCCCTGAAAATACCGAACCTAAGTCCTAGAACCGCACTCAACACAAAAGCGAATGCTATGTGGGCCAGCCAGTCGGGCAAGCTATCGCCTCCTTAACCTGAACTCCCTCCAGCTGAAGCTCCAGTACCTGAAGAAAACCACTGCCAGAATGGGAATGGCAAAAGCCGACCTGATGAAGATGGAGTTATAGGACCACTTATCGTATACAATAATCTCTCCCGCATCCACAGTATCTGTATCCTGCATCACCCCCAGGACCTCTACCTTATCTCCCTCATCAACTTTCCGTGGGGATAGGACCTCGATTTCCCTGCTTTTATCACCGTACTCGATCGTAATGCTGAAGTTATTCTCATCGCTAACTACACCGAATAAGGATACTCTCTCCCCAGTATAATCACCTTTCACAATATCCTCGTTCTCCGGCAGCTCGTGAAGATCGCAATACATCCAGTGATAAGTGCACGTGGAGAGCAAGAGGAGTACAAACACAACTCCGAGCAACAACCTCCTCATCTTAAAACTACTCTTCATAGAGATCAAATTTGGTATCCAGTTTTTGTGGAAGGTAATTGGTTTCTCTCATTTTTATGGTTCTCCATTATCTCCAAAGCAATATTCCACCTCTTCTTCATTGCTTTTCAATTTTCTTATCTTGTTTTCGGTTTCTTCATGCCCTAAAATTTCTTTAGCTGCACTCTATTTTTGAGTATAGTCCCACTTTATATTGGAGTTTAGAAATCATTCGATAAATTATGAAAATTTTGTCGAATCCATTCGATATTTTCTCTTTTCAAGATTTTTATAAATTGTTTTCTAAAAAGATCGTCATTTGTTTAAAAAGTGTTCTCGGTTATTCGTTCTGGTAACCCTCAATCTTCTTCCTAACAATCTTTAAGATCTTTTTGGTCCATTCCACTGCATTTTTAGCTTCCTGTGGGTCGTCATAGTATTTAGAGGGAACCTCGCCTGGCAGCCCATTGGGGTATCGGGTTGGTATGTAGTAATCATCCAGTCGTTTAGCCCCTCTGACCTCTTCAAAATCGGGATCTATCTCCCTGGCTATCCTCAATAAAACTGCAACGGAATGAGTGAACAGGGGCTCATCTTCTTGGAGATAGATGAATGCTTTCAAGGCCTTTTCGGCGCTTTGCTGACAAAGAAAGAGAGAAAGGTAGTAACGGCCCTGTTGCATTAAATTGTAAGCATCTTTGTATTCTTCCTCTGCTTGTGTCAACCACCTGGTTGCTTCGGCTTTACGATCCTCTCTCATATATTACCTTCCCTGTATCCAGGACGTATCTCAGAAATCTGCTTACGGGGAGTTTATCCTCTAACTCCTTTTGGGTATAAGCGAGTATATCGCAATCTACCTCTCTCTCCACTTTTTCGTATATCTCACCCATCCACTCTTTTCCTGACTTATGGGATGGCATTATGACCAGGAGGTCAATGTCGCTTGAACTTCTAACCATCCCTTGAGCATAGGAGCCGAACAGTATGATTTTGAGGGCACCCATGTCTATGAGCTGTTTTTTGACCCTCCCCAGTTCTCTCTCCAGTTCTCTCCTCCGCAACTCTTTCCTTTGCCGCAACCTCTGTAAAGTCATCATCTACAATAAAATATGATTCCTTCAATATTTATTAACATTTGCCTTTCCTTTCTCCAGTTTACACATCTGAGAAAGGATTGAAGGAACCAAAATACAGTGAATGGTTACATATTATATAGTGAACCTATCTTGAACAGGGACCTTAACTCTCCTTAAAGCTGTGGCAGCGACCATCAGCAATGTAAAACCGGATAGGGACAGCAATATTGGTCCTAATCGAATCCCCCATGGGGTGAAGTTGAGGGCCAGACCGATGAATACCACCACGCATATGCTCAGTCCTATGCTGAGCGCCACTCTCTCAATACCATCCAGGTCGTCATTCCGGGGGAATAGAGCTGAGATCAGTGCGTAACCGGGAACGAACAATACCAGAGGTAGGCCGAGCACTGCCCTAATAGGGGTCTCATTAAGGGGTGGGATGGTGACGAATAATGCGGAAACAATTACGAAAAGGATCACGATCAAGAGGTCTATGAGCATCCTATCTATTCTGACCATAATCATCTCTCCCTGTCAGTAGATATAAATATTATTTCCAAACAATTAAATGAATATATAACCCTAGTGGTGAAAACATGGAAGAGAAAACCGCAACATACGCCATAATCGGTGCGAGCATTATAGGCATTATAATAGTGGCATTTCTGGTCATTACAGGAATACCGTCGGGCTCATACTTTTCGGAGCTCTACTTTGAGGACCATAAGGAACTACCAAGTGGTGTTGATGTAGGCAGTAAACAGACCTTCAGCTTTACCGTGGTCTCTCATGAAAAGAATTTAACGGCATACAGCTTTAATGTCACTTTTGGAGGACGTACAATAGAACGAGGGTCGTTTAGCTTAAATTCAGGTGAAAAGAAGACCGAACAGGTCTCTTTTGTTCCCCAAGAATCTACACTTTGTAAAGTCAAAACTGAAAACAGTACTGAAAAAAATACTATTAATATAAGTCAGGGACAGCGCCTGGAGAGCAAGGTTCTCATTGTAGGGCAGAACGGGAGTGTAAAGCAGATAGAGATTGAAGAATCGGACAACATCTTTGTACTGTTTAATAATAACACATGGACCGGAAATAATATTCAAAGAAGCTTTTTCCATATCGAAAACAAGACGGATAACAGGGTTCTCATTGTGGGACAGAACGGGAGTGTGAAGCAAATAAAGATCAATAAATCAGATATTGTCCTCGTACAAAAGTTTGATAGAGAAAGTTGGCCTGTAAACGGCTTTCAAATACCTGTAAAAATTCCTATAGGTGAGCAAGAGGTAACAAAAGTATCTTTAGACCCCAATTTAGAGGAGGAATATGAATTCACCTACTCTACAAAGAAAGAATCTAATTCTTCCATATCGGCCTCGCCATTCTTTTCAAGTAGTGAATTGGATAATATATCTTCTTATGGTTATGATTTGATCAATAAAAAAGTAAAGATAAAAAATGACAGGGGAGAGATATCCATAATACAAAATACGGAAGTAGAAAAGTACAAGTACAAAAAGAAGAAGATTCAGGTGAACGTGGTTAATGATTTAGGCAAACAATACGAAATCCATTTCTGGACCATGGTCAGAGGATAGTAACATTCTTGATTAAGCCAGTAAGTAACTCGTATAGGTGATTAGATCGGGCTGTTCTCTATAATTATGTCTGTTTAGCTACTTTAACAAAATCCAGTATCTCTGGAATCACGTTCTTGCGGGCCTGCCATATTTCTATTCCTATGATATCCCCGTCTTTGTTGTACTCTGCAAAAACATCCTCCCCCCAGTTCGTCCATGTCTTCGACATCCTCATCTCTGATCGAGATATACATGATGTCGGAATCAGCGTCATATTTTACCTTCATTGTTTTATCCATCTGTTTCTTTTAATTCTGTTTTCTACTATCTATATTAAATTTAGAGGTTACGATTACAGATACAATTCTCCTCACAGTTGTTGGTGTATACGCTATCACTAAATATCTATCTTCTTTCCTGCGAATGGCTATAAAATAACCAGTGGCCTTATCTAAAAGAGTTTCTTCTGGGTCTTTTATAGCTTTTATAACTTCTTCTTTAGTTATTTTCCTTCTTTTTAATCTATCCTCAGCGTGATCCGAAAACTCGATCATCAATTCACTCCATTTTTTCTTTTTGCTGTATTCCTTTCTTTATTATTCTTTAGCTCCTGCCTCCTTATTAAAATGGAAAAGTCTAATTAAAGACTTAAGAGTTAGTACTTAGCCCTGAAAACCTTAACCGTATCAAAGCTCTTCTCCAACTGGAAATTCTTGAGGTCAGTTGCGTTCTCGTAATGCAACTTGTAATACATGGAGTTGTTGTAAAAGTCCTTGGTATCATTTATCTCCATCATTTCAGGCTCCATCCCCACCACACGCATCATGGACCCGAACTTGCCTCCTTCGTAGTTCTCGCCCATCCCCATCTCTTCAGAGGTCATGATATACCTTACCTCCTTCTTCTGGACAAAATCCAGTCCTACACTCTCACTCTGGGCTGTAAAGAACTGTGCAGTTCCCACCACATCACCTGTACCCGCGCCGACTATAGCAGGCCTCTTGGCTATGTAGAATATATAATTTCCATATTCTTTCCAGCTCAGCACAGAGTATTCCGGCTTCTTTTCTGGGCTCAAGTGATCCACATCCTCGGTATTACCCTTAACCCACAATAGTGCATCTACCCAATCTTCATTCATCTCAAAGGGGTTCAAAGAGAAAATGAGGGATGGGGCCAGTATAATGACCATGAAAACCCCAATGAAAGCTACATCGCCAGAGGTGATCGGTTCATCCTTCCTCTGTTTCGATTTTTCATTCTTCTTCCTGTTCTTCTTACTATCCTTCTTTTTGTTAGCTCCTGTATCTTCCGCAGTTCCATATACATTATACCCTGATTTCTCGAACAGCCACAGGACAGTGAAGCTGGCGAGCATGGAGACGGGCAGGACCAGTATATCGGTGAACCTTATCTGGAATAAGGCAAGGATTAAGGCGATGGCGAACCATGACCTCAAGAACAGGTTCCTGAAAAGCAGGCCGGGTATAGCCAGCAGGAACACAAAATATCCCGAATTCTGAACAATGCTCAGCAGCTGGAAACTTTGAGCCTCAATGATTATGGGCAGGGTAACCGTTCTACCTAATATATAATCGATTCCCCTCTGCAGCGTGGAGAACTCTTGCTTGAGTACCGGTAACTGGCCAGAGGGAATAAAATAGATTAACGCAACAATCACCAGACAACCAGCAATATAATAGGATTTAATGCCCTTCTTTTTGGCGTACATCCCCCCCAAAAGGAATAAGGCGAGAAGTAAGAAGGCGAACCCCATGAAAGGCTTATATATAACGGATATTGCAGGAATGGCAAAAGCCGCCGACAGATAAAGGAAATCCCTGTCATTCTCCTTGTAAGCCAGCATGGCTAAAGCCAGAACACCTGCGTAGATGGGAGCGCCCATCCACGAAAAGGATAGCAACATCAGAAATACGGCAGCCAGCAGTATATAATGGTCTTCGCGGAGAGCAAAGTATGTGGCTGCGAGTATCAGGGTCAGGACCCAGGCATGATAATCTGCAAATCCCAGAACACTTGGATGTACAGTTGCTGGCGACAGGGCAAAGAAAAGTGCCGACAGGACCGCGAAATAATCATTATCTATTATCCTTTTGGCGATAAGGTAGACCAGGATGGTGGATATTACGCCCAGTATAACCGGCAAGAAGACGGCAAAGACTTCTGAAGCCTTAAAACCGAAAATGAATCCCGGTGCAGCTATGAGGTACTGGAATAGTGGCGGTATGGAAACCGATGCTCCATTGGGATAGGCAAGAAAGTAATCTATCTCCGGTCTGGAACCGAGATGGACTATGAGCTCGGCCATCCTCATGTGATAGTAGGGGTCGAAACCTCTGAATAGAATGGGATTAGAAAGGACCTCACCAGGATTCTGCAATCTCACCAAAAAAGCCACGAGGATTACTAAAAAAGGGAACACTTTTTTCGCCAGCTTTTCCATGAAGTGAGCGTTATTTCCAGTAAAAAAATTTTACCGTTTTTCTTCAGCGGTATCGTTGAGCACGTAAATACGGTCTTTCACTTTTTTCAGAGCTGAATTCTGGCATCCGTCATGGGCGTGAACTATGTCGATATTATTCTTCTTCAAGAAGGAGGTGTCCTTGCACTTATACTCCAGGAAGGTGTATGCCTTAGCGCTTTTCTCCTTAACCCCCTCGCTCGGACTTGCAGGATACACGTACACGTGCTTTCCGGTGATCGCGGGGAATGCGAAGCCTTCCCAGGGGCGGAGCAATACTTTATCCCCCGATACATTCTCCTTGATGTACACGAAGTCCTCAAACTCCTGATCGTTCACTATATAGTAGTACTCCTCATTTGCGTGTGACTGAGCCGAAAATCCTAGGGCTATAACCGCAATGACCAGTCCAGCAAGAATGGTTTTGCTCCTTATGGTGTACAGGCCGTATCCCGCCACTATGGAGGTGAGGACCATTATGTAGAAGTAGTTGCGCTCCGGCATGAGGAGGGGGATAGTGCCCAATATGCTGTATACGTTATTCAGAATTAGGAGCAACAGAAGAGCAGCTACCACAGGAACGTCCGTTCTTCTGGATCGGATTACCCCCAGTATGGCCAGTATGGCGGGGATGTACCCGAACTCCTTAGCAGGACTGCCGAACTCCACGAATGTGTCGAAGGATAGCCTTTCCAGAAGTCTGGCCGGATCACCCATGGCCGACGAGATCTGAGGGAAATAGAACAGGAACATAAAGACAGGTATTAACAGGACAGCCAGAACCCTCACATCCCTGTAGAGGGCAACATACAGTATAAGGAGTATGTAGGTGGCTATGGCTGTGGGCGGGTGGGTGAGGAATGTAAATATCAGGAATATGAATAGTACAGCGTAATCAACCTTCTTCTTATTCTGCTTGAACGCGATGTAGGCTGCGAGAAGCATAAAAGCCACAGCTAAGGATACTGCCACCACAAAAGCAGGGCCCAGCAAACGTATTGTAGTGGGGATGAGGGCAGTGAAAAAGGCAGCTTCCAGCCCGTAGCCCAGTTGTCTAGCGAATAGGAAGGCAGAGAACACGATGAAGCACGACATAAAGATGGGGAGGTATTTCATGAGCATGTACTCGTTCATGTCCGAGGAGAGGATCAGCTCGGAAACCCATAATCTCAACCCGATCTCCAGATCGTGCTGCACCACACGCTTACCATAGAATGGCTCAACGTAATTCACGCTCTCCGCATCGATAATCGCCTTGCTGATGGCCAGATCTATCCACTCATCCCGGTGCATGGGGTAGTCATACCCGTGATGAGGGTAATAAGCAAAGATAGCTGTTATTAATAAGATAAGGACAAGTACGTACCTGGGATCAACATTTAGGTTCCTGACTTTATTTTCGAGGGAGATGAGGGGAGTTAGTGAGGAAGGATACTTGTCAAAGGAAAATTTCATAAAGATTTTAGTTAAACAACTTGATATAAATATTGTGGAGTATTACCATGGTTATGGTCGTAATTGAAACACTTAGAGCCGTATTCGGTCTGGCAATAATTATGGTCATCCCCGGTTACGCCTGGAGCAGGGTGTTGTACACAAAGGGAGATATCGACCAGCTGGAGAGAGCTGGTCTGAGCATCGGGCTTTCAATAGCCTTGGTGACCCTCCTTGTTCTGGGACTGAATAAGGTGGGGGTTGCTGTTACGGCAACCAATACTTTGCTGGTGGCTGTGGGGTTGACTGTAGTGCCGTTGATCACCGAGCAAATCTATTTCAGGTTAATGAAAAAAGAATAGCATCTTTTTCACTTTTCTAAACTGTAGGTAGGTAATGGCGTAAACTATTTTTGGTTCTCTAAATATTAATTTGGCTTCTGCCCAAAAAACAGCATGCGAATGAGCACGCTCTGCATGCTACTTGCACGCTTTTGAGGCTGCTACTTCTTTAATCATTTAAATTAGACTTGTTTTCCATCTTATTGGTGGAAAAATGGAAAGAAAAATAGTTAGATTGGCCTTATTGGCCTTAGCCATTTTGGCGATTGGAGTACTGGTGTTGCCCTCGACTGTAACGCTGTTCGCAGGGCAGCACACATGGTATTACAAGGAAGCACTGCCGTGTGAGAAGTGCCATGCAGACGTAGCAGACGAATTCCAGAGCTCAGCGAACTACCATCCCCCAGGAAATACATACCCCATCTGGGAGGCTTGTGTGTTGTGCCACCAGGTAGAACCATTGTACCCTGGTGATGTTAGCCAGTCCGCTGGTAAACATGCCGCAACTGTTGTGCCCTGTGACTATTGCCACTACCCAGAAGCGAATGCATTCGACAATGATCCGCACTACCCGTTTGTAGAAGCAGCTGAAAACGATGATCAGATGCCTAATGGAACTGAGGCTTGTGTCGCTTGCCACACCCACGCTGAAGTGAAGATCAACTTCACCTGGAAGAAGTACATGACCTTCGCATTCGAAGTGAATGCAGAAGGAAACAGAGATGATCCCAATAACCTGGGTGGAGATTCCGCCTATGGAACCAGTGAGTCTATATGGAACGCAACAGATGATTTTGGCGCGGATGGAGAAGAGACACACTTTGTAGTAGATTATGGAGCATACGTAGCGGATAAGGACTACGACCAGGCTTATGTATTTGCAAATGGAACGAATTTGAGCACTGGAGAATACCCGACTACTGATGACGACTACGAGAACAATCTACACTAATAATTTTTTGAGGTGGTAGAAAAATGAAAGTAAGTAGAAGAGATTTCCTCAAAATTTCAGCGGGCGCAGGAGCAGCAGCGACATTCATGAATAGAGAAGTTCTGCATCAAGCTATGGCTATAGTGCTTCAAAATCAAGCAACAACCAATCTTGCATGGGTTCAAGGTCAGAGCTGTAACGGATGTACGATATCTGCACTACAATGGGTTGATAAATACGATGTTGATAGTACTTACTACACCAACCTAATATCGTTCCTTCAGAATGGAGAAAGCACTGACATAGAGTTTCATCCAATGCTAATGCCCCAAGCTGGTGCATATTGGTCTGATGATGGCGTAGACTACAACCCTTATAGCGGCATAACCTTTGGCTCTAATAGTCCAACAAATGACGAGACGTATGTAGGTAATGTTATGGATTACCTATTGGACGTAGTAAATAATAACGGTACTTCTGAAACTACCTATTGCGTTGTTGAAGGACCAATTCCCTACGAGAAGTGGGGTGACAATGAAGAACAGGGTTTTTGTGTGTCTGGACTGAAAAATCTTGGTGGGAAGTACCAGGAAGGTCAAATGTGGACCATCAATGAAATCATAAAGAAGGTCCATGACTCAGATATAGAGGTCTTCATAGCATTTGGGAACTGTGCTGCCTTTGGAGGAGTACCAGGAGGTAGCCCAAACCCTACAGGTGCCAAAGGCCTGCAGCATTTCCTTGAAGATTGTGCATCTGATGGAGGACAGTTTGGACCTTCACTAAGCACTCCAATGAAACAGGTTATAAACTTGCCTGGCTGTCCAGCGCATCCTGAACATTTGATCATGGTGTATGCCGCCTTACTTCAAGGTGGAATGAACAATATACACCTGGATCGATGGAACAGACCAGTTAACGTCACTCTTGATGGAAATCAGTGGATAAAGTTGTTTGGCACAACAGTTCACGATATGTGTGACAGAAAAGATTCTTTTGAGAAGGGATGGTTTGCCACGAGCTGGTCCCAAGCAATAGATCCTGTAGTAGGAACTTCTCCAGAAGAATACTACTGTTTACTAAGATTGGGTTGCAGAGGGCCTGATACATTTAGCAACTGCTCTGATAAAGGAACCCACTCATTCGGATTAGCAGGATCAAGTGGTTGGAATCCCGGTGGTGTAGGCATCTGGAACAACGACAGGGATAATACTGTGAGTGAGGACAATCCAGGAAGCTGGTGTGTGGCTGCTGGGGCACCGTGTAATGGGTGTACTACCACAACTTTTCCAGACAATGTTCTTGGAAACGGTTTCTTCAAGGAAAGCAAACATTCAGAGATGTTAGCTGCTGGTAAGTTACCTGGAAGTGCATCGGGAGCTACACCAGAGTACGAAGGTAAGGGAGTCGCTTGTTATACCTGCCACGCTGTGAGTATGCCCAGAAAAAGCAAGGAGTGGATTAAGTGAAAGTGGGGTGGTATGAATGGTGAAATATGTTAAGTTAACGCCTGTAACCAGAATTAGCGGGCATTTTGGAGTTACCACTAGGGTTGACGATATCAACTATGACGTAACGAATGCTTATACCCATGGTGACATGTTCAGAGGTATAGAGAAATTGATGCTTGGAAGGGATGTCAGGGATGCTCCGGTTATTACTTCGAGAGCAGGTGGTATCAACAACTTCACAAATAGACATGTGGCTTTGAGAAACATAGAGAATGCTGCAGGTTGGGTATTTCCTATGCCACAGGCATTTGATGCTTATGAAGATGACTCACAGTATTCCAATGGCAATCAACCAGGCTATGGAACGAACACTGATGATCTCTGGTTAGGAGATGGGGCAACAGGTAGAACATATCAAAGGACGACAAGCCCAAGTGGAACAAAACTAAAGGGTGGAGGACAATTGGCCAGAAACATTGTACAGCTGATAGCAAGCATGTCTTCTCACATAACAAATCAGGTTCTGTTAGTAGGGCCGGATTACAAGGCTTTGATCGATGATTATGTCCAAGGGGCTTATAGTAGTCCTCAAAGTTCCAATCCTTTTGTATCCAACCAGGAACAAAGTGGTGGGCAGAGTTTCTTTAATAACTTTTATAGAGAGTCTGTTGTAGCACAAAGAATTCTACATGAGGTACTCGGTTTCGTGGGGGGAAAAGCTCCGCATCAGATGTCAGCTGTTCCAGGTGGCTTTTCGAGAGGTCTTAAGAGTGACGATGTAACTGCTATTAAGACGCTTTTGGAAAAAGAAATAGCTTACTCAGGTCGAGATCCTAATAGTAACATTAGTTGGCCACTTCTTGATTTAAGTCAGATAGACCAGCAGGATCAACTTTTTAGTCCTACTTCTGCAAGTGACTGGTTCACGAATAGGTTCCAAGTTTTTGTCAGTGCTTTAGAGGATGCTTTAAATGCTGTTAATGCTGACACTTGGGGATACGGGCCAAATAACTTTGTATGTGCAGGTGCTTACGACATAGTTCAAGTAAGCAGTGGAAGTTTAACAATTAAAGGTGACCAGTACTTCAGAGCAGGGGTAATGATTGATTCTATAGGAAGTAGTACAGGCCCTAAACGATACAAATTAGACCCTACTCAAGCAGAAAATTCTGGTGGCAGATGGATGACTATTCATGAAGATATTACTGCCGCTAAATATCCTCTAACAGATTCTACAGGACCACAAACGGATGGTTACCCAGGTGATTCTGAAACACATCCTCTTGTAAGCAGCTACGATTTACATCTACCGGACGGTAGTAATAGAAACGTTTACAATTGGATCAAAGCAGCAAGAGTTAGAGATAGCAACAGTGTATTCTATCCAGTCGAAGCTGGACCACTTGCCAGACTGGTGGTGAATGGAGTAGACCCAGACTTAAACAATAGTATGTCAAGAGATGACGTATTCAGTAGTAGTTGGCGTTCAACAACTGCGAACAGAATATGGACGAGGATTCAGGAGTTAATGCTCCTCATTGATATGCTAATTGGAAGCAATTACTCTGGTGAATGTAAGACCGGGAAGTATTTGAAAGAAGTACACTCGCAAAATTGCTGGTTAACTAGATTGACTGGGGTTACACCACTTTATGGTTCCGATTTAGTCGAAGATTCTCCACCATCGGGAATACCATGGGAGAACCTTAACGGAGTGGCAGGGTGTGCTCTTCTGGAGGCACCTGAGGGAGCAACTCTCCACTTCTGTAGATTATCTAATGGACTACTCGACCAGTACCAGCAAGTAGGTGGAACTACTTGGAATGGAGGAGGCAGAGATTTATGGGGAAATCCAGGACCAATCGAGTGGAGCATAATGGGTATGAAGAAGGAAGATACTTCTGTGAGCTTTACTGATTTAGGCTCAGGTAAATATGTACTCGATAATTCAACTCTAAACGCTCCGATTGTTGAGAGAGTACTTAGAATTTCTTACAAACTTAGGACTGGTAATTCATGGAGAACATACTACGCATATGATGAGCCCAAATACGACGGTAGTGATAAAGGACTGATAGCTGGTCAGGGCCTTAGAGCTACTTCTGAGATCGACTACTCAACAGGAAAAATAACTCTTGAATTCAAGGAGCACTCTGAATGGGGCTACGGTCACGTAAAAGATGTCCAGCTGGATAGATATGGATGGGTTAGCGACCCTGTACCAGCACCTAATTCTTGGGGCAACATCAAATACGGATACGGCAGCAATTCCGGTCAGCCCAACCCGTTGAACATCCTCAGAACCATAAGAAGCTTTGACCCATGTGTGAATTCGGGTGTCCAGCTCTTCAACAAGGATGGCAGGGTGAAGAAATTCGAGGTATTAACTCTAGAAGGCTGGGAGGTGAATTACAATGAATAAACTTCTAATCTCTATATTGTCTATACTGGCAATATTAGCCTTATCAGGGAGCGCAAGCGCAGTTGGAAATGTATACTTTGACTTTCCGGATGATGCTTCGGTTGGTGATGAGATCTTAGTAAATATTTCGAGTGATACGATCTTGGACCCTGGATGCAGATATAACATTACGATCTCGGGGCCAGTAGACTTTGATGTTCAAGACATTACTATGAAATATAAAGCTCTTAATGGAACTTGGAGAGAATCTGAATGGCCATCTGGAGGCCCTTATATCTCTGGTGGCAATTGGTCAGTCCAATTACCGGATGGTACTTCAGACTCTGTCTCTGGAATCAACCTTTCTGACAATATGAGTGCAATGGCTAATTTCACCATAAACAATGGGGCACCTGTAGGGCAATATTCGATCTCTATAGAACTTTTGAATATGACTACTGCCACAGTCAATGCAACTGGCACAGATACAATGACTGTGGATGGAGTAGAAATTGATAGTGCCGGAGAAGGATATTCAACGATTCAATACGCAATAGACAATGCAACTGGTGGAGACACAATTAACGTTGCTGCTGGGATATACGATGAAGAAGTTAACGTGAACAAGAACGTAACTTTGACTGGCGTTAACGATCCAAATGGAGCCAACCCTGCTTGGGTAAAAGATAGAATCAATGTCAAAGTTGACGGGGTCACCATCAAAAACCTCAAGGTAACTAATATGGGGAACTCTGGCGAGCAGGAGGGCATCTTTGTCGATGGAGCTGGCTATACAGATTACTCTAGTCAAGTTATAGAAATAAGCAACAATGTCATTGACGGTGTTAACAGCACCTCAAGTGATAAAGCTGTGGAGGGTATTCACGTTAAATCGTATGATAGTGGTACCCAAATTGATGGTGTTAAAATCCTTGATAACGTAATTAGAAATATTGCCCAACCGGACTATGGATCTGACGGTATCAAGTTGCAAGCAGACCTTAATAATGTTACAGTAGAAAACAACATTATAGAAAATGTCAATGGTCTATGGTCATACGGAGTTGTGGCGACTCCATCTAGTTCGGAATTCGGTACACCTAAGAATGTTACGATAGAGAGGAACAGTTTTTCATCTATTACAGCATCGCCTAACACTACTTGGGCAGTAGCTGTGGCTATGGATACTAAAAGCGGCAATTTTGATAGCGGAACGATAGCTAATGCTAGTGAAATTATTGTTCATTGGAATGACTTCGGAGATACCTATTTCGGTGTTGTTAATAAAGACAATGATGAGGTTCTTGACGCTAGATACAACTGGTGGGGCTCAGAAAATGGACCTTCCCATTCGACTAATGTTTTACCGAACACAGGGATTAATGTATCAGATAATGTAACATTTACTCCTTGGCTGGATGCACCAGGTGGTGAGCCAACTGCTCCTATTGAAGTCAATGGTGATTACTACAGTAACCTGCAGGATGCAATCGATAATGCGAACCCTGGTGACACAATCAGAGCAGGATCATTCGTATTCAGTCCAGTAGAAATCAACAAGAATGTGACCCTGACGGCAGCCTCGAGCCCAGTAATTGACTGTTCCGGTTCAAGTCAAAAGAATGGTGTAAACATTACTTCAGACTACGTAACAATAGATAGCTTTGAAATCAAGAACTGTGAGATAGGTGTCAACTCTTCAATGACTAACTTCACCAACGTGACCAACTGCTACATTCATGACAATACCAAAGGAGTCTATATCGGTGACGGCTCAAACAACAAGATAAACAATAGTGATATAGAAGACAACACAGATGTTGGAGTTTCCTACGGCAACACCGCTGGTGGAACACTAGATGCAACCCGCAACTGGTGGGGAGATCCATCAGGACCCTCAGGACAGGGCAAAGGTACCGGAGATGCCATAGATAATGTGAACATAACCTACGAGCCATGGTTGGGAACAGAAGGCCAATCTGTATACTTCACTGGATATGCTACTTCGGGTTCAATTACTGACGAGGAATTTGATGCTAGAAAAGAAACAGATGTAAATGTCTCAGTAAGCGGCACAGCAGATATCTCTATAGGAAAATACTCAACTAACCCGGTCAAGGGTGTATACTACGGATACAACATAACCAGCATTGAAAAATACGTGGATGTTTTCAAGACAACTGTTAATCCGAATTCTGTAACAGTTAAGCTTTACTATGCAGAATCGGACATAACTGGCAAGAACGAGAGTACGCTTAACATGTACTGGTGGAATGAGACTGCTGGTGAATGGGATATATGCGAAAATACAACTGTTAATACTGCAGACGGAGATGGCTACTTGGGATATGTCTCTGCAACCATTAATGGCTCTTCAAAACCTAATTTGACTGAACTTAGTGGAACAGTATTCAGCGCAGGTGGACAACCGATAGAGACTGGTGAGGCACCTACGTCAGGGACGCCTGCAATAGGTGGATTCGTTGGACCGGTTGACAAGTTAGCAGTAGCAGCACCATACATAGTAGCAACCATAATGTGTGTATTCGCAATAGGAGCAACAACAGTAGCCAGGAGAAGATAATGAGCAGCAGGAAGCTCATTATTACTTCCACAATTTTTATTTTATTTTTAAGCTCTCTAGGCTATTTTACCCTAGCTGATCCTACCGCCGATGACAGCAGCACTCCTACCCAACCTAACTTTAAGCGGGCAGCGATTGTCAACCAGCTAAGTACGGGTATGCCCAACCAGACCTTTGTAAATGAAGCTACCAGTATACTGGAAGAAGCTAATTACCAGGTAGATTATTACCCTGCTGAAGAAATCACAGTTAATTTCTACAAAAAACTCCCAAAAAAGAGTTATGACATTATAATCTTCAGAGTGCATTCCTCCCAAAGTGATTTTGGTGATAATCCTGTGGTTTTATTCACATCTGAAAAATATGAAGTAGGAAAATATCGGTTTGCGCAGCTGGCTGATAACCTTAAGAAAGTATACTTCAAATTTGAGGAAGAAGACTATTTTGGTGTTACTCCCGGATTTATTAGGGGATTGGACGGCGATTTTGATAATGCCACCATCTTGCATATGGGGTGCGAAGGCCTAAAACAAGACAATATGGCTAGAGCTTTCACCGAAGATAAGGGGGCCAAAGTGTTTCTAAGCTGGACTGGACCAGTCACACCCGATCATAGTGATAGTGCAGCCATAATCTCCTTAAAAGGTCTTGTTAACCAGAAGATGACTATAGAGAGAGCAATACAAACCACCTATGGTGAGATAGGGGCCGATCCAGTTTACAAGAGCACTCTAGAATACTATCCTTCCCACGCCGATTACAAGAGAATTGATTAAGAAGATATCCTTAGTTTTCTAAATCCCATTTGGTTATCAGTTCAATTCAAAGTTGAACTCTTATACGGAGAGGACAAGATGAGGCCTTCAATCCATAAATGATTATATAACTTAACGACATATACTACTGGGTGGTAGTTAACTGCTGGGGTGGTAGTTATTTATTTTGATTCAGTCAACCGACAAAAAACTTGAAAAAGGAATTGAGATTCTCGGCGACATCAAAAAAGACACTTCAACCATGCTGGATAAACAAGATATGATGCTGGAAAAGCAGGACAGGGCCTTGGAGAAGCAGGATACCATGCTGGATAAACAGGACTTAATGCTGGGCAGTCAAGAGAGTATGCTGGGCAAACAAGACATAATGATACAAAAACAGGATAACACTATCACTGCCATAAGGGAAGAATCTAAAATAACTCGTGATACCATCAGCCAGGAATTCCGAGAACTGGAAAGCCAAATTAAGCGATAAAGCCAATCACTTCAAATTCTCTATGAACTCTTCTTTACTTACTTCCGCCAACTCCGATATACCTAAAAGCGTTCCTAGTTTCACCTCATCGTGCAAAGGGACTACGGTAACTACCTTTCTTCCATTGGAAAATTTTCTCAGTATAACATGACTTCCTTTTTGCCTCACAACTTCGAACCCTAACTTCTTTGTTAAGACTTTTATTTTATTATCTCCTTTCCTGAAAGTTTAGGTAATTTCGACTTCGACATTAACTGCACCAATCAATTTCCGGCTCCTTAATTCATCTCTCATCTCTGGTATCTCCTCCAGGTAAAGTTCTATTGCTTCTTTAATATTTGATACAGCATCCTCAATGCTCTTCCCCTGGGTTGTTACACCGGTTACAACCTCTTTAATAATGTAAGTATCTTCCTCTTTCCATATTACACTCTGAAGTTCCATAGTTTAAGATATTTTTAGTTTTATTTAACTCTAGTGCTATACCGTGAAACGCCCTCAATAAATTTCTTCTCGCACTCCTTCACTGTCTCTCCCTCATAAACAATATTCTCCTCAATTCCTTCAACCCTGCCCACCAGCTTCCCTGATTCCACATCAGGCACCAGAGAACCATAAAACCCCTTATAATAAAACACCTTTCTCCTTCCCCTATCTGCCACCTTATCCACCAACTGCGCCAACCTATCCCTCTCCCTATTATTCAGCTCCATATCAAGCTGCCTCACATCCATAGCAACGTGCTCCTTTTCATCGATCTCTTCTCTTAACTTTTTGACAGTCCTGAACCTTTTGCCTGCTCTAAGGGAATCATACTAACCTTGAATTGGTATCCCCTATCCTCCAACCACTTCTCAACTGCATCGCAAACAAATTCTTCGGAGAAAGGTTCATCGACCACTATAGTCCACTCCGGTAACTCCTCCTCTGTGTCTCCATCGATTTCTACCTGCCTCCTGCTTATCACTGTCCAGGTCCAGTTCAGGTCGCACCTCTCATTGATCTCGTCCTGATAAACGTCAACAGACCACACCGTCTCTCCATCGCTCATCTCTTCAGGATAGTAGATGTCCAGTACCTCGTAACCCTTCCTGCAAAGCTCATCCAGTACCCTCATCATGCTGGTGTGCGAAATGAACCTCTCAATCGACTCTATGGGGCTTACGGCACCCTCGAGATGCTTTAAGTTCCACAGGAAACGCAATTTGGTAAAAGAGTTGTGCTCACCTTTCTGGTGTAATCCTTCATTGTACCACTCACAAAGATCCTTCAGAAACCTCTCGTATGAGTTTCTCTCTCCCCTCACCTCTACGTATCTCTGGTATAGGTCGTGATACCACAACACCATTTTCTCTACATTAACCTCTAAAAGCCTCTTGGCCCCCTCCAGGTCATCAGTTACACTTAGGAGTATGCCCCTATACACCACCAGATAAACGTTTTTGACATCCTTCCTGCAATTCAAGCAGAACAGTTCCTCGGTCACGATCCTTACTTCCTCAGCGTGACCCACACAATCCCCTACCTGAAATTCCTCCAGCATATTCTCAAATGCCTTGGTCTGAACCGAATGGAACTCCTCCCCGCACTGGCCACACGCATAGGGTCTCTGGAAATAGATAGTATCGAACATACCCATATTAATGCCTCAAAACCAGAATCCGATACATATATTTATATTTTACCTATAAATTGAAAAACAATTCCATCAAAATTAAACCTACAGAATGGTTCAGCAGTTATTTTGACTCTGTGAAACCCTTTAATCACTCAGAGCATCAGAACCCACATAACAGTTACAGTTTCTCGTGGATAACTCTCCTCTCAATTTCCATGAGGACCTCAGCAAGTGTTGGTTCATTTGTTTCTTCCACCTCATTCCCTTCGTGCCTGTGATGCGGGAAAGTTTTGATTTCTGGATGGTGGGAGGCATTATCCCATGTATAATCATCTGATTGTTTTTATCCTGCCAGTGATAGGAGTAATCTGTCTTTCGTAAAACAGATGTCACGTACTCAAAAACTCGAAGTACCTTTGGATCATTTAATTGCAATTAATAAAAGCTTCTTTTCCTTTTCTAATTCATCATAGACTTCTTTTGCTGCTTTCCACTCGAAGAAATCCATATCGTCACCCAGTTCGCCATTTAGAAATTTCTCGAAAAATTCTTTGGTAACCATCCCATATTTTCTTTCAAAGTAACTAATATTTTTTTTGAATTTCTTGCATTTTGTGATTTATTTCTTCCACTCGATGCTGGAGGGTTTTCTTTACCATTCCGTCTACTTCTACATCTGACATCTAAATTAACTCTGCGAGAAGTTATTTAATGTTTCTGATGGAGTAATTTTTCTCCATTGACCCCTTTAAATGAACCTAGTAGAGGAACATTTTAAATATGACGAGTTACTATATACTTTATGGTCAATAAGAAGTATGTGGTGGAGCTTAGTGTAGAGGATAAGAAATTCT
>CAZHOR010000021.1:0-38138 GCA_964534325.1 uncultured archaeon | reverse complement strand
CTTTCAACCAATGAGTTGAACTTCTCCTCTGTCATTGACTCCGTTACAGCATCTTTCCATGCTTGGTAGTCTTCGTTCTCGATCGCTTGGGCTATAGCTTCCCTTGTATTGTATTGTTCAACCATTGTGTTGAACTTCTCTTCTGTCAAGGTGCTTTCAATAGCTTCTTTCCATTCCTGATAGTCCTCGTTCTCCACAGCTTGCTTGACTTCCTCTCTTGTCTGTTCATCCATCATTGGTTTAAAGGCGAAAGCTGAAGCACCGGTCACCAACAGTCCCACCGTCACCAATGCCAGTATTCCAAATATGGTCTTTCTCTTCACTTAATATCACCTCCTTTTTTCTATCTATTAATGAGTGCAGGAGTTATATAAACGAGAAGAAGCCAAAATGTGCATCTGAAATCCATTTTCTTTATAAATAACAAAGTGGAATTAGATGATATGGCAGACATGAGACCTGGACCATGGCATTCCAACGACTTTTTGGCTATTGTGGGAACGGAGATAGCCTACTTCGTTATTGTAGTATTACTGTGCATGATCATCTATTTCAAGACCAGAGAGATCTACGACCTTACCAAATACAAGGGTTTGTTCTACTTCAGGAACACATTCCTCTTCTTCGCCATTGCCTACTTCTTTAGGTTGTTGCAGTCTCTCTACGTGGTCTTGGCAAGGACAACTGATTTCGCATTCTTTCCCCCATGGTATCTTATTCCTATTGTTTTATTCCTGACGGCTTATTTCAGCTCAATGGCAATTCTATCTTTGACCTTCAGCACAATATGGAAGAGGGTTGAAACCCAGACAATTAACCAGGATATTGTTCTTAATCTCATTGCCATTGGAATTGCCTTGATCACATTTTTAACCAGGAGTCCTATGTTCTTAGTTGCTATTCAGCTGATACTGATTATATTTGCGGTCGCCATGGCATACAGCAACTCTAAAAGTGAAAAAAAGACGTTCCTTTCCAGACTTCACATAACTTATATCCTGTTGTTCGTTTTCTGGATAACCAGTTTGCTGGTGCTGGCGAGAATACCCTTTTTATCTCTTGAGTTCAGGGCTCCTTTGTATGCTATTTCCGTTATAGTACTCCTGTCAATCGCCTACAGAGTTGTCAGGAGGTTGTGACAATGACCAGAAAGCGGGAGAGGCTGGAGATAATCTATGACATCCTAAAAATAATCAAGGATAATCACAACTCCATCCTGCCGACCCCTCTATTGAGGTTCTCTAACCTCTCTTCTCAGAGTTTTTCTGAGTACATGGATGAGCTGCTGGAGAAAGGGTTAGTGAGAGAGGTATATGATGAGAAGGGGAAAAAGTACATCTCGCTGACGGATAAGGGCTTCAGGTACCTGGAGAAGTATCAGACTATTATCGATTTTATGGACGAATTCGACATTTAAGTGTATACTTGCCTTTTCCTCCATTTGTAGTATAACTGAGATTTTGAACTCCCTAGTGAACCTCCTTCGTTGCTTACCCACTATACCATTATACCATTATATACCCCTTTAGTTTCATTGCTTAACTTATTTGTCCACTTTTAAGGGTGCACCTCAAAAAATGTTTATAAGGTGTTACTTTCTATAAGGAGGTGATAAATATGAATTCCGGAAAGAATGGGCGAGAAAAGCCTGTATCGAACTTTAAAACTAAAGGAGGTTAATTGTATATGAACATTAAAACGACACTATTCATAGTGATCTTGTTAGTTTTCGCAGTATTTGTTTCGGGCTGTGTGAACGCAACGGATGAAAACACCAGTCCAAAAGGAAACATCACAAAGGACTTGGAAGATGATCCCGAAAAGGTCACTGTATATTTCTTCTGGGGTGAAGGTTGTCCTCACTGCGTTGAAGAAAAACCTTTCTTGGAAGATCTGGAACAGAAGTATCCGGACCTTGAAGTGAAGATGTTTGAAACTTGGAATAATCCTGATAACGCAGAACTCTTCCAGGAAGTTGCAAAAGCATATGGAACAAATGCTCGTGGAGTTCCAACAACTTTTATAGGCGAAGAGTACTGGGTCGGCTATAATGATTCCATAGGAGAAGAGATAGAAGGCAAGATAAAATACTGCCTGGAAAACGAATGCATCAACCCAAGTGATAAATTGAATTGAGGTATCTCTGTGAAAGTAGTAGTTATCGGTGGTGGAAGCGCAGGACAACCTATTGCACCAGCTCCGCCTTTTACATTACACCTGAACAAGCGGATAGCCAGGGGACTTTCCTAAAAAGCCGAGCATAGAACAGCTAGCTCACCATGTATCGCTTCGCTCAACATCTTCTACAACAGGGAGCAGGAGATAGAGTTCCTCAATGCTATGATATACACGGAGAAGGAAGTAAAGGCCAATGGAAGATCATATAAAAGCTCACTGGAAGTATTCATTTTCTATGCAAGCAACATCATCTTTTAGGCTCTATCGTCAAATTCTTAACTCTTTTCATTTGGTAAAGAGAGATTACCCCTCCAGCAGTTATAATAATGCAGCCTATCCATATGAGATCAATCACTGGTTTTATGTAAATTGTTACTCCTGTAATCCCGGTACCCATAAAATCTTTGTGGGGGTTGACGGCTATGTATATATCCTTAAACCAATCGTCGATGATTGATACTCTTCCTACTGGGATAGGTTCGCTCATTGGCGAATAGTAGCGTTGTATTTTTGGTTCTGCTACCCCTATAAGCTCTCCACCCTCGTAAACCTGAATTTTTTGAGTGTACGTCTCCTTAAGATTATCCCTGGAATACTCCATGTCACTATACACTAACGTGTATTGACCTATGTGTTCTGGTTTATCAAGTTGTAAAACAGTGAACGTTTCCTCTGAATAACTCCATGCAAACACCACAGAAATGAAGATTAGTAGCAACCCTGTATGGGTAACTAACATTCCCCAATTTTTATTTCTTCTGACACTTAAAATGTGAGAGGTTAGGGCAAAAGCGGTAACTCCAAGTGCCAAACCAGCTTCAGTACCGAATGTAACTTTACCTATTAAGATGCCAGCGAATGCTGCAATTAGGGGGACAAGTAGTTTTTCTTCATCCAATTTTCCTTTCCAGGCTAGCCGGATACACACACCAATCAGGATTATAAAAAGGATTCCAAGGGGTTTAGCAAAACTGAGGTAGTATGGCTGCTTCAAGGAGAATTCGCCCCCAGTAAAAATTTTGTATAGAGCAGGAATTAAAGTACCGGAAAGTACAGCCAGTGTAAAAATAACAAGAAAACCAATACATAACCAGAAAGACATCTCTTTCCATGAACTTTTCTTTGTTTCTTTTACTTCTTTTACTTCTTCTTGATATGCAGCTTTAGGTTTACCCTTAGTTCTACCCTTCATAACGGCAATCGCTGCTCCCACAGGTACTGCTATCAAGGCTACCAGGAACATTATTATGAGCTCTATTTGTGCTGAAGAAAAGGAGTGTACGGATACTGCTCCAAGTAAGCCGCTTCTGGTTAGAAAGGTACCAAGCAGCACTAGCTCAAAGCTGAATACAGCTAGAATGACGTTTAAGTTCCTCATCTTCCCTGTAACTCGCTGCATTAAAACTCCATGGAGAAGCGCTGATGCTATCAACCAGGGTAGTAGAGAAGTGTTCTCTACAGGATCCCAGGCCCAAAAACCGCCCCATCCGAGGACTGCATATGCCCATAAAGCTCCCCAAAAGTTACCTTGAGTAAGAAATATCCATGAAAGAATCACCCATTTTCTGGATCTGGGTAGCCAGTCCTCTGATAACCATGACCCTGCGACAACCATGGCGAAAGGTATAGTTACACATGTGAAACCCAGGAAAAGGAGCGGGGGATGAATTACCATTTCATAAGTTTGTAATAGCGGGTTGAGACCCTTACCATCGGGAATTAACATATTCGTATTGAACTCATTAAATGGATTAGAGGCGACATTAAGAACCAGCAAAAAGAACATAAGTACAAGAGAACTAACTCCAATTGAAAAAGCTGAAAGCCTGTCCTTTCTTTCAACTAATAAGAAAATTAGCATGTAAATAATTAGAATCCAGCTCCATAAGAGAAGTGAACCGGAATTGCCTGCCCAAAAGGCAGAAATTTTGTAAACCAAAGGTAGTGCTTTAGATGAGTAGCTAAACACATATATTAAATTGAAATTACCAACCAAGATGTTGTAAACGAGATATACGCTGGTTAATGTAACCATAGCAGTTGTGAGATACAGCATTCTCTCAATATTCTTATCCCATTCTTGTTTCTTAACACTCCTGAATGAGCAGAATATGAGGCCAATTGAGACAAGAAACGTAGCTAACAAAAGCACTTGACCAGGATTCATCTATTCACCCCAAAAAATAAATTAAAATTTAGTTTGGTAGTCAGATAAAACATTAATTATCAATCTCCACATCGGATGGATGTTTTTCTCCTCTGGATTCATACTTACTAGGGCACTTTAGCAGTACCTTATTAGCGTGAAACATCCCGGCACTATAATCTCCAATAACTACTGCTGATATTCCTTCCTGGTAATTCGAGAGAGTGCCAGTATACTTTACTTTCATTTTACTTTTTTCGTCAGTGAGCTCAAAAATTCTGGTGTTGTTATTCTGGTAGTATTTTGTCGAATTCTGGACTATCGTTCCATTTACCTGGGCATCCCTCATCTCTTCTTGTTGAATAACTTGGGAAACACTAGTGTAAGGTGAAATATTACTTTGAAAAGAGAAAGCTATAAAAATTACGAATACAATAACCACACTGCCAAGGATAATTCTTTGCCTATCTTCCATGGGTCACACCACTCCAATTTACGTTATTTCTTATAAGGTTAGATAATACTATTTATTATTTATCTCTTTTTGATGTTCAAATGAGAAGCATTATAAGATAACTTGTGAGTTCTTTGATAAATCTTAGTATTGTAGAATTGTAGAATGTGGAATCGATCGATTACGCTTCTATTTATAACCTATACAGGAGATGAGATTATGGATGAGATAAGTTACAAACCGATCGGAGTCGTTCATTCTCCATTTAAGGAGCCAAAAGGAACACCTATACAACCTTCAGGTGCTGAGGGTGTTAACGGAACAGTCGAGGTTTATCCACAATACGCTGAGGGGTTAAAAGATGTTGAAGATTTTTCCCACATCATCTTGATATACCACTTTCATTTATCCCAAGAGACTTCCCTAAAAGAGAAGCCGTTTATGGATGACGAGGAACATGGAGTTTTTGCCATGCGAGGTCCCAGCAGACCAAACCCCATCGGCATCTCCATAGTGCGTCTCACCGGAATTGAAGAGAACACACTTCATATTCAAGACTTGGACATCGTAGATGGTACTCCCCTCCTGGATATCAAGCCCTACGTACCTGAATTCGACACAAGAGAAGTAGAGAAAATAGGGTGGCTGGATAAAAATGTGCACAAACTCAAAAAAACAAAAGATGATGGAAGGTTCACAAAATGATTGACGTTATGATCTGAATTCTTGTTTTAATTAACTATTTTTCCCCATATGCTGATTGAGATAACTCTTGATCACAATTTTCCTCTGTAGAATTTTGTGGACGGACAGCCCAAGCATCTTTCTGCCTCATATCTGCTGCAATCTCCACAGTAGATACCGCAGGGTGCATACTCCAGGTCCTTGTCCGAATCGACCTTTATCTCCATGAATGGGTCGTAAGCGGTTTCCTGGACGGGATAGATCTCAAACCTTTTCACCCCCTCCTGATTCCTTAGAGAACACCTCTCGAGGCTGACGCTCTCCAGCGAGTGATAATCTTCTGTGAATATTAACGCAAATAGATCATAGCTTCCTGTGGTTACGAAAAACTTTATTATTCGGGGACAGTCCTTAAAGGTTTCCAGCATCCTCTGGATGGCATCATAGCTCTCCAGCTCCATAACCAGAATGGCCAGTATGATATTCAAGCTTTCAGTGTTAACCTGTGCACCAACCTTCACATCACTCTTCTGAAGCTTTTCAAGCCTTTTCTTTACTGCCATAGAGGATAGCCCCAGGTCCTGGGCAAGCTCGGAGAGACTGGCTCTCCCGTTCTTCTGCAGGTGTGATATCAACTTCCTATCCCTGTGGTCCATAAAAAAGATAGATCACCATCACTTAAAAAGTTTATTTCTTAAACTTAAAAAAACGATTATGGTTTATTTTACGTACCTTACAGGCGTTTACCTTAATCTTAATTACCCTGAAAGGATTCTTCTCGTTATTCCAGATGACTTAAATATCGACACCATCAGCAGCACCTGGATCATGGGCACAATTGAAGGTGGGATAACTGAGAGCCCTCCGAATGAAGATACAGCCAGAGCTATAGCAATGCCATGGTTTTTGGCTGTGGTGGAGAATATTATTGCGATACCGTCCTCATATTTTATTCCCGCCAGTTTAGATGAGACCAGAGAGAGTATGGCGATGGCTGGGTAGACTATTACCACGGAGGCGATCAGTATCCAGAAAAGGTGCAGGTTTTGGAGAACGAGCGATACCTCTGAACCAACGGCAATAAAGATTATCAGATACATTCCTAAGGTGGAGAGCGGAGGTAGAAACGGTTTAAGTTCTTTTTTGAACCATTCCTGACCAAAACTCCTCATCAGTAATTCTCTGAGGGAAACCCCCACTACCATGGGGACTACAATTATAAGCAGTATTTTCTTGAAAATGAGTACGGAGTCGACCGGGACAAAGGCTCCTGCTAAGGTCACCATCCAGAAAGGCACTGCAAGGATAGCCATAAGGAAGCTCACAACCTGGATTACCAGTGCAGTCTCAACCTTGCCCTTTGACATGCCGGTCCAGGCAACCACCATCGCAGAGCATGGTATGGTTAACTTAAGCAGCCAGCCAACAATAAACTTGGGGTCAAGCCCCATAAAAAACAGCTGCGCCCAGAGAAACCCGATGAGCGGCGATAGTACAAAGTTAACTGTCAATGCTACAGCCAATATCTTCTTATCCTTTGTTACCAGCTTTAATTCCCCTATAACAAGACCCATCATCGGAGGAATCAACATCAACATCATAGCAGGAGTAACCAGGGGATTCAAGGACTTCACAACATGTGGACGATAATAACCCACAGTTAGAGCCAATACCAGGTCAATGAAAACCAGAACCGGCACAAGCTTTTTCAACCAATTCGAAACTCGCTGCACTTTTCCCAACATCCTATCGCTCCTGTAAGTCATCAAAGAAACAATTGTCAACACATTGACAAACATCAATATTTATAGGTTGTGGTGAACGATTAATTGTTTAGCTTGACCTCCCTCTTCTTTAATAAACATTGAATAGTTATTAAAAAGAGTGAGTTAATTGTTAAAATGTTATTATCAATAAATCAAAACACGGTTTAGGTTTTAAACCAAAATTATTTTATATTTTTATGAATATCAATATGATTCAAGGAAAAAGGAGGTTGAGAAATGTTAACCAGAAGAGGTTTTTTAGGTTTAGCGGGAGCTATAGCCGCAGCAGCCTTTGGCATGGCATGCACAGAGAAAGAAACGCAAACTACAATAAACACGCCTGAACAATCGGCCACACCTGAAAAAGTCCACTTACCGGAGACTCCATGGGAGTATACAAAGCTCGATCCAGATCACGTTGCAGATCTTGCTTATGAGTCATATGCGGAGGGACATTGCATGTATGGTGTTTTCAATGGAGTGTTGGCTGCTTTGGAGGAAAAAGTTGGCTTTCCCTATTCAGAGTTCCCAGCCCGCGTTGCAGTGTACGGAAAAGGAGGCGTATCAGGAGTATCCACACTTTGCGGCACACTAAATGGTGCATCCATGGCAGCATACCTTGTATTACCTGAAGGAGATGCAGACGATGTTATTAACGACATTTACTCCTGGTACCAATACGAAGAACTGCCAGAATACGTTCCAAAAGAACCGGTAAAAGCTGATTTAAGTCCATTCCCAACTTCAGTCGCCCATTCTCCTCTCTGTCACGCATCAGCAAGTGTCTGGGCTAATGAACATGGCTACGAGATGTTTTCAGATGAGAGAAGTGAGAGGTGTGCAAGATTAACAGCGGACACCGCAAAGAAACTTGCTGAGATGCTCAACGCCAAGGCAGATGGAACATTTGCAGCTGCCTATCCATTAGACAGTAGCACCAAATCTTGCAGAGGATGCCACACCAAGGGAAGCACATTTGAGGATTCAAGAGGTAAGATGGTTTGTGAGAGCTGTCACAACACAACTCAAATTGAGGGACACCCCCAAATCTAATTTTTTCTATTTTTTACTTTAGCCAGTGCATCCAAGTAGGAAGGAGAGGGTAAGCACCCGTGAAAAGCATAAAATAAACTCCATATACAATTTAGAGGGCGGGGATTACGTTTTGGAGACTGAAGAGTATGGAAAGAAGCGAGCCACTGAGTTCACTATACGTAAAGGCATATTCTACTGGGGAGACAGAGAGGAAAAGAAAGTATGAGAAGAAGGAGTTATCAACAAACCTACCTGAACTCCCGCCGCTACAGAAAGTGCAGGCCGGGGGGTGTTGGTGGCCTCTCAGGAAACCTACCAGATTATAACACTCACCCCTTTTTACTTGGATTCTTTTGGCGACAGCGGGAGTTTCAGGAGTAGGAAATCAGTATGAAAACTAGGCTAATGATCGAAAGTGCCCTGAAGGAGAGTGAAAATTAGAAAAATTATGAAGATAGGGAGAATGAAGGGGTACCACCGTCAAAAACACGACCCCACACAACACCAAATCCCAGCCAGTGGCATTCTCCAACCTCCGGCTACTCAATTTTTCGGTGGTAATTGTTGGCGAAAGTGGTATTCCTGTTTCGAGAGTTATTCTCTCTCCGAATGGATGTTCTATGGTTAAGAGGTATCGAGTTATGTATCATAGCACAAAACCACCTTTGAACATTTAGACTATATGGTTATCTACAACACCATCTCCCCAGCTTATTATTACGACAATCTGAGTTTAATAAGAAATAGTGTTATCGCAAGCCAAACAGCTCCAAAACGTTTTCTGTTATCTGAGTAAACTATACTAAGCCTAAGATTACATGTTCTTCGATGATTAGTTTTCCTCTCAGTTAATCTATCAGTTTAAAATCTAAACCAAAGTTATTAATATCGTTTACAAAATCACCTTAACTATGGAAGTAGAAGATATATTGGAAAACATGGAGAAAATGATAGGAGAGAAGCCAGAACCACAGGTTCTGTTATCAAAAGTAGTTCCGGAGTGGATTCCAAGGCAGGCAGATGAGAGAAAGTTTGTGATGCAACTGGAAACAATTCCAGAGAAGTATAAACACCTTATAATGATCGCGGTCGCTGCCGGTACTGGAAGCAAAATGTGTACAGAGATGTTCACCAAGATTGCCAAAAAAAAGGGTGTCGAAGATAGAGAAATCGGTGAGGCAATATTAATTGCCAGATTCGCGTTAGCATCCACAGTATTTGCGACCGCAACTCCTGCTCTAAGGAGGTTGACGGAAGAGCAAGAGGAGGAAGGATGAAAGTGCTTGTTCCAGTTGATTTCTCAAAAGGAGCCTGAAAAAGTACTTGATCTTGCGACGTGAGGTGTCTTTATGATTGATGTTATTACAGGGTCTTTACTATTGATAACGGGGTTGATTGCAGGCGTTTTGGGTGGTTTGCTCGGCATTGGTGGTTGCGTTATAATGCTACCTGCTCTGGCATTTGTTTTTGGTTATCCATTGCCTGTTGCAATTGGTACCACGATCACTGCCGTGATCTTGACCGCCTCTTCAGGGGCTTACGGCCATCTCAGGATCAAAAACGTTGATTATACTACAGCGAAGACCGTAGCAATTAGTGGTGCAATTGGAGCTGCTATAGGTTCTGTTCTCTTCCTCTACATCTCGGACCAGTTATGGTTGCTCAACTTCATTCTCGGCGTTGCTTTCCTCTACGTGTCAATCAGAATGATCTACGAGGGGATCTTAAGGAGGAAGATGCCTCAAAAAGAGGGTGACAAGGTACCAGGTTCCTATAAAGCAAAATCAGTGGTAGGTTTTGCTATTGGGGTTGTTACAGGGATAGTCGGGCTTGGCGGTGGTTACGTATTGGTTCCCTCCTTCATCTATCTGCTCAGTTCGGCCGTCAAAATAGCTGTAGGGACATCTCTCGCATCCTTCATCAGCATGGCAGTTGTGAGTGGAGCTTTCAAGCTGTACCAGGGTGTTGTGAATGTGTTCGCAGCCATTGGACTGGGAGTTGGAACAGTGATCGGCGCTCAGATGGGAGCAAGGCTCACCAAAGTCGTACCACCCTGGGCAATAAAAGCAATTTTCGGCTTCGTCTTCCTGTATGTATCACTAAAATTCATCTGGGAAGGATACATATGTCTGGCGTGAAAGAAATTAGTAGCTTCAAAAAAATCCTTAAACCCCTTTTAATTTTGTTCGGAATAGCAGACTCAGTCTATCTGCTTCTCTCAGATCTTCTAGCAGACTTTTGCACTTCATTCAGCTGCACCGCCCTCATGTATGAAGGGATAAACATCCCGGCAGTTCTTGGCTTAGGCTGGTTCTCAGGCTACCCTGCTCTAAGAGGGCGTATACTAAGTATATGGCAATTATTAGCTGTTTCTGGTATCATCATCTTATCCTGTTACGCTTTGGTTACTTCCTACTACTGCCCCTTCTGCTTCGCAGCCTATACTGCCGGAATACTACTTATCGTGATGGACAGAACAAATGGGATTAAAACAGCTTAACTACACAACTTACTTCTGCTTCTTCTCATAGTATTTCCTGTATTCCGTAAGAAAAGCTTTCTTATACGCTTCTTCACTTCCCTTTGCAATGTAATTTCTTTTCCTCAGGTCTTGAACAAGCTCATCCCCACTCAAGTCATCCGGTTTCTTCCCCAGCCTGTAATACTCAGAAAACACTTCATCCAAACCAATTATCCCCACCTTCATTCCATCAACATCGATTTGCTTTATTCTCCCGGTCCCTTTGCAACTGCATCCGAAAGTATCTCCTCTCATGCTACCACCTCGATGAGCTATTCCAGGTTAGTGTTTCTATGTTAGTGTTTCCTCTTATTTTATTTCTCCGATTCAAATGGTTTAATTTCTAAACCAAAGTTTTAAGTATTTTTATGAATATCAATATGATTCAAGGAAAAAGGAGGTTGAGAAATGTTAACCAGAAGAGGTTTTTTAGGTTTAGCGGGAGCTATAGCCGCAGCAGCCTTTGGCATGGCATGCACAGAGAAAGAAACGCAAACTACAATAAACACGCCTGAACAATCGGCCACACCTGAAAAAGTCCACTTACCGGAGACTCCATGGGAGTATACAAAGCTCGATCCAGATCACGTTGCAGATCTTGCTTATGAGTCATATGCGGAGGGACATTGCATGTATGGTGTTTTCAATGGAGTGTTGGCTGCTTTGGAGGAAAAAGTTGGCTTTCCCTATTCAGAGTTCCCAGCCCGCGTTGCAGTGTACGGAAAAGGAGGCGTATCAGGAGTATCCACACTTTGCGGCACACTAAATGGTGCATCCATGGCAGCATACCTTGTATTACCTGAAGGAGATGCAGACGATGTTATTAACGACATTTACTCCTGGTACCAATACGAAGAACTGCCAGAATACGTTCCAAAAGAACCGGTAAAAGCTGATTTAAGTCCATTCCCAACTTCAGTCGCCCATTCTCCTCTCTGTCACGCATCAGCAAGTGTCTGGGCTAATGAACATGGCTACGAGATGTTTTCAGATGAGAGAAGTGAGAGGTGTGCAAGATTAACAGCGGACACCGCAAAGAAACTTGCTGAGATGCTCAACGCCAAGGCAGATGGAACATTTGCAGCTGCCTATCCATTAGACAGTAGCACCAAATCTTGCAGAGGATGCCACACCAAGGGAAGCACATTTGAGGATTCAAGAGGTAAGATGGTTTGTGAGAGCTGTCACAACACAACTCAAATTGAGGGACACCCCCAAATCTAATTTTTTCTATTTTTTACTTTAGCCAGTGCATCCAAGTAGGAAGGAGAGGGTAAGCACCCGTGAAAAGCATAAAATAAACTCCATATACAATTTAGAGGGCGGGGATTACGTTTTGGAGACTGAAGAGTATGGAAAGAAGCGAGCCACTGAGTTCACTATACGTAAAGGCATATTCTACTGGGGAGACAGAGAGGAAAAGAAAGTATGAGAAGAAGGAGTTATCAACAAACCTACCTGAACTCCCGCCGCTACAGAAAGTGCAGGCCGGGGGGTGTTGGTGGCCTCTCAGGAAACCTACCAGATTATAACACTCACCCCTTTTTACTTGGATTCTTTTGGCGACAGCGGGAGTTTCAGGAGTAGGAAATCAGTATGAAAACTAGGCTAATGATCGAAAGTGCCCTGAAGGAGAGTGAAAATTAGAAAAATTATGAAGATAGGGAGAATGAAGGGGTACCACCGTCAAAAACACGACCCCACACAACACCAAATCCCAGCCAGTGGCATTCTCCAACCTCCGGCTACTCAATTTTTCGGTGGTAATTGTTGGCGAAAGTGGTATTCCTGTTTCGAGAGTTATTCTCTCTCCGAATGGATGTTCTATGGTTAAGAGGTATCGAGTTATGTATCATAGCACAAAACCACCTTTGAACATTTAGACTATATGGTTATCTACAACACCATCTCCCCAGCTTATTATTACGACAATCTGAGTTTAATAAGAAATAGTGTTATCGCAAGCCAAACAGCTCCAAAACGTTTTCTGTTATCTGAGTAAACTATACTAAGCCTAAGATTACATGTTCTTCGATGATTAGTTTTCCTCTCAGTTAATCTATCAGTTTAAAATCTAAACCAAAGTTATTAATATCGTTTACAAAATCACCTTAACTATGGAAGTAGAAGATATATTGGAAAACATGGAGAAAATGATAGGAGAGAAGCCAGAACCACAGGTTCTGTTATCAAAAGTAGTTCCGGAGTGGATTCCAAGGCAGGCAGATGAGAGAAAGTTTGTGATGCAACTGGAAACAATTCCAGAGAAGTATAAACACCTTATAATGATCGCGGTCGCTGCCGGTACTGGAAGCAAAATGTGTACAGAGATGTTCACCAAGATTGCCAAAAAAAAGGGTGTCGAAGATAGAGAAATCGGTGAGGCAATATTAATTGCCAGATTCGCGTTAGCATCCACAGTATTTGCGACCGCAACTCCTGCTCTAAGGAGGTTGACGGAAGAGCAAGAGGAGGAAGGATGAAAGTGCTTGTTCCAGTTGATTTCTCAAAAGGAGCCTGAAAAAGTACTTGATCTTGCGACGTGAGGTGTCTTTATGATTGATGTTATTACAGGGTCTTTACTATTGATAACGGGGTTGATTGCAGGCGTTTTGGGTGGTTTGCTCGGCATTGGTGGTTGCGTTATAATGCTACCTGCTCTGGCATTTGTTTTTGGTTATCCATTGCCTGTTGCAATTGGTACCACGATCACTGCCGTGATCTTGACCGCCTCTTCAGGGGCTTACGGCCATCTCAGGATCAAAAACGTTGATTATACTACAGCGAAGACCGTAGCAATTAGTGGTGCAATTGGAGCTGCTATAGGTTCTGTTCTCTTCCTCTACATCTCGGACCAGTTATGGTTGCTCAACTTCATTCTCGGCGTTGCTTTCCTCTACGTGTCAATCAGAATGATCTACGAGGGGATCTTAAGGAGGAAGATGCCTCAAAAAGAGGGTGACAAGGTACCAGGTTCCTATAAAGCAAAATCAGTGGTAGGTTTTGCTATTGGGGTTGTTACAGGGATAGTCGGGCTTGGCGGTGGTTACGTATTGGTTCCCTCCTTCATCTATCTGCTCAGTTCGGCCGTCAAAATAGCTGTAGGGACATCTCTCGCATCCTTCATCAGCATGGCAGTTGTGAGTGGAGCTTTCAAGCTGTACCAGGGTGTTGTGAATGTGTTCGCAGCCATTGGACTGGGAGTTGGAACAGTGATCGGCGCTCAGATGGGAGCAAGGCTCACCAAAGTCGTACCACCCTGGGCAATAAAAGCAATTTTCGGCTTCGTCTTCCTGTATGTATCACTAAAATTCATCTGGGAAGGATACATATGTCTGGCGTGAAAGAAATTAGTAGCTTCAAAAAAATCCTTAAACCCCTTTTAATTTTGTTCGGAATAGCAGACTCAGTCTATCTGCTTCTCTCAGATCTTCTAGCAGACTTTTGCACTTCATTCAGCTGCACCGCCCTCATGTATGAAGGGATAAACATCCCGGCAGTTCTTGGCTTAGGCTGGTTCTCAGGCTACCCTGCTCTAAGAGGGCGTATACTAAGTATATGGCAATTATTAGCTGTTTCTGGTATCATCATCTTATCCTGTTACGCTTTGGTTACTTCCTACTACTGCCCCTTCTGCTTCGCAGCCTATACTGCCGGAATACTACTTATCGTGATGGACAGAACAAATGGGATTAAAACAGCTTAACTACACAACTTACTTCTGCTTCTTCTCATAGTATTTCCTGTATTCCGTAAGAAAAGCTTTCTTATACGCTTCTTCACTTCCCTTTGCAATGTAATTTCTTTTCCTCAGGTCTTGAACAAGCTCATCCCCACTCAAGTCATCCGGTTTCTTCCCCAGCCTGTAATACTCAGAAAACACTTCATCCAAACCAATTATCCCCACCTTCATTCCATCAACATCGATTTGCTTTATTCTCCCGGTCCCTTTGCAACTGCATCCGAAAGTATCTCCTCTCATGCTACCACCTCGATGAGCTATTCCAGGTTAGTGTTTCTATGTTAGTGTTTCCTCTTATTTTATTTCTCCGATTCAAATGGTTTAATTTCTAAACCAAAGTTTTAAGTATTTTTTAAGTTTTAAACTGCCTCAATAGGGAATGAGTGCTGCTGGATTGGAATATATTTAAAGGTCTAAAGATACTATGGGTGAGATCAAGGAGATTATACCGTGTATAGCTGATTCAGAAAAGCTAAGGGTTACTGGCAGGGTAAATGTGAGCTTTTCTACGGAGATCATGCCATACGTTGCACACCTCATTCCAAACTCAGGTTACAACAAGAAACTGGGGTGGATATCCTACAAAAAAGGGGTGAAAATCATAACAATCCATTCAGATGGCTACGTTGCGATGACTCACGTTAAAGATAAGCCAGAGGCATTACAGATTCTAAAGGAGATCGAAGAAGTTGTTGAAGAAGCTCACCTCAAAAGAGACCAGATTGATTTGAGCAAACCGAGAGAAAGAGTTTCGATAAGCCCAATGGAGATCTACAGCTATTTACCAAAAACAAATTGTAAAGAATGTGGAGAGCAGACATGCATGGCATTTACCGTAAAATTACTAAATGGTGAAATAGATATCAAAGCCTGTAAACCACTATTTCGTGAAGAGAAGTACGCTGGGATCAGAGAAGCCTTACAAGGTCTTCTTACATACGCGGGCCTCGACCTCGATTTTTAGCTGTTCAACCAGAAATACGTTCTGGAGCCGTGTGGCATCCTTCGGATACCACTTCATTCCTTTTACACCATTGACCTATACTTTCTATTACAGGAACAAATCCCGGACCATAAACCACTACTGCTCTTTAGTGTGAATAGTTTATATTAAGAATAACATTGGTCTGCATCATCCTTACTCTCATGTTCATGTTCCGCAACATATTTATATTGACATTCATCAATATGTGTGAAGAGGTGGAAAATTGCCGGAGAAGATAAAGCTGTACACAATCCTTTTGATCACCCTTACCTTAATAGTTGCATTCTCGGGATGCAGCGGTAACAGTAGCAGTAGCGGTGCAGATGACCAAGAGTTGAGCACTCCACATGCTAATCCAACTGAACAGACTGAGGGTTCCGCTGTCACCCAGAATGGTAGTGTTGAGGTTGAGGTTGAGGTAATTCATTTTCATGGGACCAATCAGTGTTATTCCTGCGAGAGGGTGGGTGAGCTGGCTGAGAAGACGGTCAAGACCTACTTTAAAGACGAGCTCCAGTCAGGAGAGCTGGTGTTCAAGCACGTGAACGGTGAGCTGGCCAAGAACAGGGAGATAGTAAGCAAGTATGGGGCCACTGGCTCATCTCTGTGGATCGGGACCTACATCAATGGCTCTTTCCATAAAGAGGTAAACAACCGGGTGTGGTATAAAATAGGGGATGAGGAGGAGTATATGACCTACCTCAAAGGCATTCTGGAGAAAAGGCTGGCAGGAGATCTGAGCTAAATGGACTTGATGACCTTCATGGAGCAGATGGGGACCAGCAACATAGCCGTTGTTGCCGCCTTTTTCATCGGGTTGATGATGTCCATAAGCCCCTGCCCGCTGGCTACGAACGTAGCAGCCATAGCATACACTTCAAAAAAGGTGGAGAACAGCAGGTACACATTGACCGTGGGGTTACTCTACACGCTGGGAAGAGTATCGATTTACGTTCTGCTGGCGAGCCTCATAGTCTATGTGGGAGCGAACACCCAGCAGATCTCCTTCTTCTTGCAGAAGTACGGTGAAGGATTTATGGGGAGTTTCCTAATATTGCTGGGGATCCTGATCTTAATGGCCAACAAGATCACCTTTCATTTCGGTAATAGCAGGCTCAACAACTTTAAACTTGCAATGGGAGAAAGAGGTTACGTGGGTGGTTTCATTCTGGGAATAATCTTCGCTCTTGCCTTCTGTCCATTCAGTGCCGTCCTGTTCTTCGGAATGCTCATGCCCCTCGCCCTAACCACCAACGATGGAGTGCTGATCCCATCCATCTTCGGTGTTGCTACAGGTATCCCCGTAATTATAGCTTCTGTGCTCCTGGTGAAAAGCGTTTCCACAGTAGGACAATTCGTAACCGGCGTAAGAGCGGTTGAAAAATGGATGCGTAAGGCCGCAGTTATGGTATTCATCGCTGCCGGCCTTTACTACGTTATTACCGTCAATCTTGGCTACCAGATATAAGCAGGTAAAAACCGGAAACCTAAAAACCATATAAAATAGTAAAAAATAGAGTAATACAAAGTAAGGTTAAAATTTGGTTCGTGACGATGAATGACCCTGTAGAGATCTTCAAAGCTCTGGGAGATAGGACCAGATTCAGGATTCTGGAATTACTTATGGATGGAGAGAAATGCGTCTGCGAGATAGTTCCCGAGACAGGAAGAACCCAGTCAACAGTATCCATCCAGCTCAATAAGCTTGAGAATCTGGGGATCCTGGAGTCGAGGAGAGAAGGCAAGTCCGTTTATTACAGGATCTGTAATGATAAGATCAAAAAAGTGATCGAAGATTGTTCAGAGTGGAGATTATAACTGACCATTTTCTCATTCTGTTCTTATGTCAGAGGAAAATTGGTTCGGCATATCATATGTAAAAATTTAAATATGAAAAAAATTTCATATAACTTAAAAGTAGGTGAAAGGTTGAATTATGTCTAGCGAAAAAGGGAAAGATATCTCATTCCTGGACAAGTATCTGACTCTGTGGATTTTCGTGGCGATGGTGCTTGGAGTCGGATTGGGTTATGTATTCCCCGGTATCCAGGGCCTTCTTGACAGGTTCAGCGTTGGGACTACCAGCGTACCCATAGCAGCCGGATTAATTCTCATGATGTACCCTCCTCTGGCGAAAGTGGACTACAGAAAACTTCCGGAGGTCTTCAGGAACTGGAGAGTACTTGGTTTGAGCTTAACTCAGAACTGGATTATTGGTCCCATCCTGATGTTCGTTTTGGCCGTGGTCTTCCTTCACGACTTACCCATGTTCATGGTAGGGCTTCTGCTCATTGGTTCGGCCCGCTGTATAGCCATGGTCCTCGTGTGGAACGATCTGGCAGAAGGCAGTCCTGAATATGCCACAGGGCTTGTTGCTTTTAACAGCATCTTTCAGGTGATATTCTACAGCCTGTATGCCTGGTTCTTCATCACCTATCTGCCACCACTGATCGGGTTGAAAGGAGTAGCCATAGATTTGAGCATAATTCAGGTAGCAAAAACAGTCTTTTTGTACCTGGGAGTTCCGTTCATAGCCGGAATAACCAGCTACTTCCTTCTTCCCAGGGTGAAGAGCAGGGAGTGGTATTACGAAAAATATATACCCAGAATAGATCCTCTAACCCTCATAGCACTCCTATTCACCATCGTTGTCATGTTCAGCCTCAGAGGGGAGACCATCGTTCAGTTCCCCCTGGATGTAGTAAGGATCGCAGTTCCGCTGGCACTGTACTTCGTTATAATGTTCTTCGCCTCCTTCGCTATGATGAAGGCGGTGAACACCAGCTACCCCATCTCAACATCTGTAGCTTTTACTGCCGCCAGCAATAACTTTGAGCTGGCCATTGCTACCGCCATCGGAATATTTGGTATAAGCTCAGACGTAGCCTTTGCCACAGTTATAGGCCCCCTAATCGAGGTTCCAGTGCTGATCTCCCTGGTAAATGCAGCCCTCTACTTTAAAGAACGCCTCTACCAGCCTAAAATGGCTAAATCCCCAGGTTGACCGAGCATTAATATCCCAAAAATGGGTGATGTTATGGAATTACGCCTCCTGAAGTGCATGGCAAACGATACCAGATTCCAGATACTTAAATTGCTGGAAGAAAAAGAGATGTGTGTCTGCGAGATAATGGATACACTGGATAAAGAACAGTCAGTGATCTCACACCATCTTCAGCGGTTAAGAGATTGCGGCCTCATCCAGAAAAAGGTGGAGGGGCAAAAGAGGATCTACAGCCTTACCGACCCCAACATCAGTGAGGTGATAAAAAAGTTAAGGGAGCTCTCACAGAGACTTCATAGGGGAGAGCAAGAGCAGTTCGCGGTCGATACTTGAGGGCATAAACCCTTTTTCCGTTTAATCTGTTTTCCACGGGGACCGTCTAGGCCAACACACATCTGCGGCCCTATTGTAATATTATCGTTGGTTATCATTAGTGATTTATAAAGTTATGTAGGTTCACTTAGTTGTTTTTATATTATTATGGTATGGTGATGGGACAAAGTTTTTAAAATTGGGTGTATAGATGATGTATCATGAAACATGAGAGAGTTCCAATTGGCATTCCGGGGTTCGATGATTTGTGTGAAGGTGGACTCTTGAGAGACCGAACCTATTTGGTTTCAGGGACTTCAGGTTCCGGGAAAACCGTTTTCGCCATGCAGTACTTGGTTAATGGTATAAAAGAGTTCGATGAGCCCGGTATTTTTGTTGCTACTGAGGAGAGGCCCCAGCACATTAGAGAACATTTCTCTGAATTCGGTTTGGATCTGGAGAAGGAAGAAGACGAGAACATGCTGGCGATAGTTGACGCCACCTCAACCAAGATCGGTCTCCCCTCAGATGAGAGATTTATTGACGTTAGACCTTTTGATACCAAATCATTAATAGATCAGATAATCACCATCCAAGACGAAATTGGAGCAGAAAGATCTGCTCTCGATTCAACAACAGCAATTGGTTTCACAGTTCAAGATCCCGCCAAATTTAGAGTTGAGCTGCTGAAAATAGCTACCACCATGGAAATACTGGGACTAACTTCGATGTTGACCTGCGAAATCGTTGACGCCACCGGAGACAAGATAAGCAGATTCGGTGTGGAGAACTTCGTTACTGAAGGGACCATCGTTTTATACAACAATAAATCGGAGAACATGAGAGTAAGGAGTTTGGAAATATTCAAGATAAGAGGCAGCAACCACAGCAAGAAAATCCATCCATTCGAAATAACGGACAACGGAATAGTGGTACACTCCGGAGAAGAAGTATACTCTGGTATCTAACCATAGTTCTGGTAAGGGGTTGGTTATTCGAAAAGGATTTTGGGGTTTATTGGGTCCTTGGATATATTAAGATCAATTTAATTAATTTTCCGTAAACTGTAAACTACTTATTCACTTTAAAAAACCTTATGGTTTAATTCCTGCCCCTTCTCTTTCAAAAACTCTTCAAATTCTTCTGTTTTCTTATTAAGCAGCTTCACAAGTTCTTCAGGACCTGATATTGATTCTATTATTTCAAATCTCTCATCCAGATCTCTAATGTTTTCCTTGTCTAAGAAATGTTCTGGTGGAATGTCTTCATATTTTTCTGCGAACAATCGAAAGAAATAAGACAGCATATCACTAACATCACTCGTTGATTTTTTATTGGAATATCTGTATGCAAAATACTTTAAGAGTTTACCCACTAACAAAGAGTGAGCGTCATCACCTTCAAGACCATGAGTTTTCCTAATCTTATCCAAATTATAGTAGGATATATATAATAATTCTAGGTCTACCAAGTGTACCCGCAATATTGCTGGATCAGATAGGATGTAATAGACACCATCATTAGATTTAACATACTGGTAAACTGTGCCTGCTTTCTCCATGTTTTTAAGGACTCTCGAGAGGGTGATTTTACTCATTCCTCCTTCCTTAAGCGTATTTATTTCTTCTAAGATCTCATTAAACCGCATACCATTTTTAAACAGGAATGCGTCATTCTCAATCATTACCTTTTTTATTGTTTCCTCTTTGTTTTTGGTTCGATACTTCATTTTCATCACCTATTTCGGAGATTTATATAGCGTATAAGGAATAAAAGAATTGAAGTATGAGTAACTGAAAGTATGATAAAACGACTACCTAATTCTAAAAAAAGCTTTTGGGTGCATGCTGTCTCAAAAACCTGATGAAAAGCCAGCTCCAGAAAAGCTGAAGATCAAACCGATGTGTCTCGATTCGCTCAGTGATTGGTTACCGGATCTAATAAAGTCACCAAATAAGTTGAATAACTCTCCCTACCGTATCTTCTAATGTATGAGCTATGTATGTACAATTACTCCGCTTATTATTAATGTCCTGAGATTTAATTTATTTACAGAAAAATTAAAGAAATATTACAAGTTAATTAAAACTATGAAAACAAAATCATCCTCTTCTAATGTTAAATATAACGTCGTGGATCTTGCGACCAGGGACGTTATTACCGTATCATCCACAACCACAATAATTAATGTTCTTAGATATATGCTTGACCACAATCTCAAGAGGGTTCCCGTTGCTGAAGAGGGGACTAAAATAATTCAAGGAATTATAACTGCTACTGATCTCTTAAGGTTTTTTGGAGGTGGCTCTGAATACGGAATCGTGGAGAGAGTTTATTGTGGCAATCTTCAGGCAGCGGTGAATGCGAGAGCAGAGGAAATTATGGAGGATGAGATTGTCACAGTCAGGGACACTGAGTCATGGGATAATGCACTGGAGTATATGCTTAAGGAAAGCATTGGGGGGTGTCCTGTGGTTGATGGACATGATAAGATCGTAGGAATAGTTACAGAAAGAGATATGCTAAAGTTCCTGATAGGACATGCAGAATTGGTGGGTTGTGCTGTGGATTGTATGAGTAAGAATGTATTGACTGCCAGGTTCAATGAAACAATTGGAGAAGTAATAAAGCTTATGCTTCTCAAAGGGTTCAAAAAGCTGCCCATAATAAAGGAAGAAACTCTTGCGGGCATGGTAACTGTAAGGGAGATACTGAGATACTTTGGAACTGGGGAGGCTTTAGAGGCATCGCTATTAGGTGATATAAAGGAGACACTGGATGAACCAGTTTACACCATTCTAAAAAACCCCCAACTCTTAATTTACAAAGAACCTTTAACTTTCCCTCCCAATACCCCCATATCAAAAATTACGGACAATATGCTGGAAAAAAACTATGATTCAGCTTTAATATTAGACAAAGGAAAATTAGAGGGAATAATTACTGAGATGGACATAGTAAAACACCTCTATAACTCCATTGTTTAATCGATACCCCCAAACTTTATGAGGAAGATGTTAAATCCAATTAGCTCATCCCATGATAGAGAAGTAACCGTTTGGTGGTCAATTTAGTGGCTCATTGGGGTTATTAACGAACCTCGATTTTATTCAATAAGTTTTGTATAATATTGTTATTATTTTAAAATATCAATCAACGAAGGTCAATCAACAGATTCATATTTTCGCTATGTTCTCATTATCTGTATCCCCATTATCTTGACACCCTTCTCTGTCTTCATGGACATGGTCGCTGGCTCAGTGATTAGGCACTGTCCCTCCTCAAGCTCTGTCCTCTCTTCATTGACCCCCACCTGAGCGCTGCCTTCTACCACGTAGAAGATGACGTACGACTCCATCTCACATGAGGGGATCTCTTCACCGGGTGAGAGCTCCACAACCCTCATCCTGAACTCCTCAGCCCGGTAGAAGACGTTCTTATCCCTTTCCTCCAGCGGGTGAGCCTCCATCTCCTTCAGATCAAATACTTTCATTGATTTCACCTCCATTCTTCCATTCAATAATTACCTCGATCAAGAAACCCATCAAGGATATGAACACCACAGTAAGGGCCAGCCTGGTCAACATAAAGCTGGGTCCCAGGAACTGGAGCTCTACCAGCTCTTGAGGGAGCTTTATACACGCCCACGCCGACAGAAATATGATGATACTGGAAACCCGAGCCCCCTTCTGTATCAAGCTGGCGGCCAGAGGGAAAGCCACGTAGAGTGGTCCGGTGGGTAGAGAGCCGAAGAAAATGGAGAGAGCAACACCCTTAACTCCCGAGCTCTTACCCAGATACTTCACCACCATATCCTTAGACACCCACACCGTGAACAGGCCCATCAAAACCATTACAGCGGGAAGGATGAATATCATATCCAGGAAGTAATCCCAGGCAGTAAGGGCAACGTCATCCTGTCTTTCGGGGAAAATAATTACCAGAATTAGAGTGACAACCACCACCACACCCAAAAAGATACTATCCCTGATCATCCCGCTCTTCTGCTTCTGGTTCACAGTATCACCCCCATGAGAAGGGCGATGGTAATCGCCACAACGAAGCTTATCCCATTCCTCAACAACGCCATCTCCTTACCCAACTCCTTTATTTCCAGTGGGAGGGTAACGGTCCCGATCATGGTCAAAGTGGTGATGAACGCCGCCACCGCAGTAACCGACGCACCAGCTTTCAACAGGGAGGACGCCAGAGGAAACGATATCAAGGCAGGAATATGAAGAACAGCTCCCACAACACCAACCACCAGTACACCTGCAAATCCTGACTGGTCGCCTATGAACCGGGATATCTGTTCTGGGGGTACGAACCCCAGTATAAGACCTATGAGAATAACAATAGCCAGGACCATGGGAAAAATACGAAAGAACGCGTTAACAGCTACCTTTAAGGCCTGTCTGGTCTTATCCCTGTCCTTGAGGACAGCGGCAATAAAACACACCAGCACAAAGGAATTGATGAAAATGACGGTGAAGTTCATAATCTTTCAGTCACCTCTGAACAGCTTGATCCAGATACTACAATCAAGTTAGTAAAATTGAATCCCCATCTCATGTAGTCCTGTTTGTAAAGAGCTTATTTATCGGTTTTGACACTCCACATATATGCTTAGTTAAAAGCTGGTCATGGATGATGCGAGAGCAACCCCTCTACTTAAGAGAAAAGTAGGCTTTCTGGAACTACATTCCAGCGTTGCTAGCCTTTAATTTCTCTGTAATCCGATTGTGGGCATTTGGCGCATCCGCCGTATTGAGCTCTCAGCTCACAGAACCTTGCAATGGAATGGACCAGATTCTCGTCCACTTCCTGGTGGTATCTTCTGCAGAAGTTATACCCCCTAATTACTAGAGCCTGGCTATTCCCATACTCTTTAACTTTCATCTCGGGCCTCCTCCCGCTAATGGGTAATGAACATAACTATAATTTAAATCTTTGGAAAGTTGTGAAAGTAAACGGACCGGATGATCTGACATTGAACACATTCGGATTTTCGGGAGAGCATCTCTTTTCCATTATGGTGATTAAGATTTGAAGGATAACGAAAAGGCATATATTGTTATTGTATAGCAAGGTGTTTGGAGGGGTTTAAATGAATACAGTTAGCGTAAATGTGAGGGAATTATTGGGATTAGTAGTGGTTGGATACATAGCAGCTCTACGCTATCCCGGCGGCATTTCTGGGGTTTGTGGGAGCAGGTAGTTTACTGACATTCCTGACAGACTGTTGTGTGCTCCCCGCAATATTTAAACCTGCAATAATTCCTCTGGCTGGAGCATGTGTGATCGGATTCCCAACTATTCTTTATGGTGCAAGAAGAAAGCTCAAGAAGGTAGTTTAAATTCACGTTTAGCATAACCAAATAAGGTGAAGAACCCACCTTTTTAATTTTTTACCTGAATCAGTTTCAGGGTAGCTTAAGATGATTTTATTAACCTAATTTCTTATTAATTCAAACTAAAAATTAATTAATTTACTGTCAAATGTAATCACAGCTCAATAATGCTTATATATTATGTCAATATACTTATAAGTACTGGAGTGACTTTCCAAAGTTGCTTCTCGACCAACTTGTCGATTAATCGACCCCCTTAAACCCCCCGGGAGTAGTCACTCCAGCTTGAAGAGTCTGGGGATGTCTTAGAGTGGGCCAAAAAAGTAGGGTGTCAGTCTCTTCATTATTATTCTATTTTAGTCCTGCTCTACTTTAGTTGATCGAGTGGGCTTGAAAATAATAATAAGACACCAAACTTTATTTATTACCAAGAACAACTTCTTGCATAGTAGTAATATAAAATTCTTTTACCCAAATCCGGAAACATCCAGCTGCAAAATATGTGAAAAGAAAAGTACTCCGATCTCTGAAGCCTTAGGCATATGTGTCGATTGCATCAGGAAGGGATTGGGTGAAGAAGTTAAAGAGGTCCACCACAAAATACGGAGTGAGTTTCTTCTTCCTCCAGAACCTCCTAAGGAACCTGCTGGAGTGCCCTGTGATCAGTGCCAGAACGAGTGCATGATCCCTGAGGAAGGTATGGGTTATTGCGGTGTCAACAAAAACTCTGAGGTGCCCTGGTCAGGCCTTTAAAGGAGGGTTTGGTTCATACCTACCTCGATCCCTTACCCACAAATTGTTGTGCAAGCTGGTTCTGCCCCGGAAGCGCTGAGAAAAGTCTCAACCTGCAGTGTTCTTCCACGGCTGCAACTTTGACTGCATCTTCTGTCAAAACCCATCCCATAAAGAGCTCGATTTTGCGCCCATATTAAGCCAGAAAGAGAAGTAAAGGAAGCGGTAGATAACAAGAGGGTCTCCTGCGTCTGCTATTTTGGAGGTTCTCCAGAGCCGCATTTTCCCTTCGCATTAAGTGCGTCGGAGAAGATTTTAGAGTCTGTTAATGGCCATACCAAGGATTTGCTGGGAATGGAATGGCTGTGGAAACCAAAAGCTGGTAAGGAGGGCTGTAGAGCTGTCCTTCAAGAGTGGTGGTATAATAAAATTCGACCTCAAAACCTGGAATGAGAATCTCTCATTAACGTTGAGTGGGGTTCCCAATAAGAGAGCATACGAGAACTTCAGGATGATTGGAGAGGAATACTATCCCCATAGACACGAGCCAATGCTCACCGCCACAACTCTGCTGGTCCCAGGGTATGTGGACAGGGAAGAAATATAGGGCATAGCGAAGTTCATATCGGAGATCGACCCGGATATCCCTTATTCATTGCTGGTGTTCCACCCCAGCTTCTATATGACGGATATGCCAGTGACTCCCCGCAAACAGGTAGAGGTATGCTACCAAACCGCCAAGAAGTACTTGAAGAAGGTGAATATCGGGAATAGGCATCTGTTATTGTGAACTATGCTATCTTGAAATAATAGTGGGCAACAGTATTATAGTTCAAGGCTTGTGGATGGGGTTATGACTGTCCTTAAGGTAACCTCCAGAGCAGATAGACAAATCAGGTTAACTGAAGTCCAGTGGGATCACATGACATCAAGGCATCCTGAGGTGAATGGTCAGGAGGACAAAATTTCTGAAACCCTTGAAGACCCGGACTTTATCTACCACTCACTGAAAGAGGAAAATTACCACTATCTGAAGTACTTTGAGGATACTCCAGTTACGAAAAAGTATTTATTAATAATAGCCAAACATTTGAATAAAGAGGGTTTTGTGATCACAGGATTTTTCCTGTCCAGAATAAAAACCAGTGACAAGGTGCTGGTATATGGAAAAGAAAGTATCAATAAGCTATGATAAAGAGGCAGATGTGCTCTACATGAGCTTCGGTGAACCCGAAAAGGCCGAAGGTGAGGAGATAGAGGAAGGAGTATTTGCAAGGTATGCCTCCTCAGGAAAACTCAACGGCCTAACTGTGATCAACTTCTCAAAGAAATTCGGAACATCCTCCAGAGAAATCAAGGTTCCCGAGTCTATATAATCCTGTAGCCCTGTAGCTGTTTCTAGAACATCTTGAAAAAGAGAAGGAGCTAAATAGTAGTCCCGGGGGGACTCGAACCCCCGTCACCGGCTCCAAAGGCCGGTAGGATTGACCGCTACCCTACGGGACTTCCTGTTTTTGCTTCCATTTTTTATAGTATTTACCGTTCCACCATGCATATATTATTATCGATACGGGGGAATCGGGTTCATAAGCAATACCATTAAACTATTGACCGAATATGCATGTTTAGAGCTAACTCATCGATCTGGCGATGTTGGTGGAGAATTCGAATTCCATATCACTCAATTCCACAATCTGTTCCTCACCATCCATCTCCAGGGTTAACTGCATATCGATAGCTGCTTCTGTCTTCTCGCTCTTCTGGATGTGTGTGACCCACCATTGAGGTATTTTGGTCTCATCCATGCTCATCTCCATGGTTATTTCCCGCTGACCGGATCCAGGAATAGCCAGATGGCCCGAGCTGGCTCCTTGCGCTATTTTAACTCCGTTCATCTCCATTTGATAGTCAATCGACTTCAGTGGGATCTCTACAGGCAAGTTGTTCTTAACATCCATGGTAACTATGATCGCCGTATCCCCATCCTCTTCCTCTGTATCCCACTTGAACTCCATATTCCTCATCGCCAGGGCCTCAAAACCTATGAAACCCATTCTGACCTCCTTTGAAGACATTTTGGATAGAACAGAAGTGTTAAAACTTACATTGTTCTCCACTGGAACCTCCAACCCGTAACCCATAACACCAAAAACCAGATCCCCTCTAATCTTGACTTCCGTCTCCTCTCCGTTCCTGATGTGAGTGGGCCACCAGTCTCTCAGCCTCTCGTTCTCAATGCGGGAAGAAATCTTCAGCTCATCTTTACCGGAGATTGTAGTATCTCCCACGGCACTACCTTTACCCATATGTATGCCGTTCATGTAGATGTCCAGCTTGACGTCACTCAGGGGAATGGGAACGAAATTGGGGCTATCCACCATAACAGTAGAGATAAGTTCAGTCTCCTCTGAAGTTACATCGCCCCATTTGTGCTGGGTAGAAGTTATCTTCGGTTCCTGAAGACAACCCGAAACTGCAAGCGCACCCAACAATAAAATAAGGGTCAGGAAAGACTTGAGGATGGGCTTATTCATACCTTAAAAATTACTTTGGCTCTACTTTAACTTTACCGCACGATCCGGAATTTACCGCAAGTTTTTTCGCTCCCCCCTTAAACATTTGAATGGCCGATGATGACTGATGGGCGAGCTGATTCGATGATGAACATTTAAAGTCTGAGGCTGCTTCTTTGTCTAAAAATCCTCTGAAGTTATTATACTCGCTCCCACCACGTCCTCCATGTGCTTCAAACTATACTCATATTCGTATTCGCCTGCAGCTGCCGTACAATCCTTTATAACGGTAACCCCATAATTCAAAAGGCCGGCGTCCGCTGCGGTGTGGAGTACACAAATGTTGGTGGCCACACCAGTAATATACAGTTCGTTTACACCCATCTCTCTCAATGTCAAATCGAGGTCCGTTCCGTAAAATGCTGAGTATCTCCTCTTCTTGATGAGGGGGTCGTGTTCGCCGGGTTTGACCTCATCGATTATCTCCGCACCCACTGTATCCATCACACAGTGAGGAGGCCACACCTCGAATTCGGCATCGTCTTTTCTGTGCCAGTCAAGAGTGAATATTATAGGCATTTTACCTCTGGCTCCCTCAACAACCTTTTTGAGGGGTTCAAAAGTCTTGTTGACCTGTTCACCGAGGTATAAAGCTCCATCGGGGTAGCAGAAGTCCTTCTGCATATCAACTATTAACAGAGCGTACATAAAAGGGGTTGAGCTAACCGGAAAAAAATATTTTGTGTTGTCTTCCCGGTTTACTCTTGAGCTGCAGAGGCTTCTCCGATCCTGACGAACATGTACACCGGTTTACCTTTCTCGTCTTTAAGCCCCGAAAGTGGAACGGGCCTGTACAACCCATTTTTTATTCTTATTAGTGGTTCTGAGTCTGTCACACTAACCCTCCAACCGAACTGGAAGCGGTTATTAATATCATGGAATCTTTATTATTAAATAGTGTTTGAATTGGTATTGCTTATAATAATGAGAGATGGGGAAAAGGTGCGTAAAAGGACATATAATTTTCCTAAGAAAAATTATATAAATTATCTTCCTCCGGATAGTAAGCGGTTCGGTATTTCACTGCCAGCAAGATAAAGAGGTAGATACTGAATGAATATCAAAAAGTATTGTTGCCTTAATTCAAGTATAAATCTTCTTGTAATCTGGTAGTGGATTAAAGACACCATATCAAGTTAAAACCCAGATAAGGAAAAACAATAAATAATAAAGTACTGTTAGGTGTAAAGCTATTTAATTGAGCCCAACAAATGCTCAGGGGGAAAGTATGAGAGCACTAGAAGAGAAACTGAATAACATAAGAGACTCAGTAACCGAGATACACAAACTCGCACAAAAGTCGGTAGAGGTTGCCATCGGAGGGCTGGAGGGAGATGATGAGCAGAAGATAATTGCCTCCAAGACAGAGCATATAGTGGATGTCATGAACACAGACATCGATTGTGCCTGTCTCTCCGTAGTTGCTCTATTCCAGCCTGTTGCGTGGGACCTCCGTTTCACATTGAGTATGCTCAGGATCTCAGGTCATTACGAGAGAATAAGCGATCTTGCCCACGAGATAGCCATGTACACCATCAAGAGCGGATTTGAAGATGCTATCGATCACTTCAAGAAGATGGAAGAGAACATATTGAAAATGTTCGACCTCATAGGAAAAGCATTGCAGTCGGGGAACACCAACAGACTGAGAAATGAGCTGGGAACTCTGGACGACCAGGTGGACAGGTTCTACGTTGAATCGGTTGAGATAATTGTCAATACAGCCAAATTGAATCCAGGACTCATCGAAGATATGGTGGATATGGTCCTCATCGCCAGACATTACGAGAGAATAGCCGACCTGCTGAGCAAAGTGGGTTCCAGACTAATATTCATTGAAGAAGGTAGAAGAGTGTGGATCAAGTAAAAAAACAATAAATTATTTTGAGGATAAGTTATGAATCTCACAGAAATAGTAGATTTCCTTGACGACTACCTGCGTATCGCGGACTGGGAAGATAAGTCCATGAACGGTCTGCAGGTAGAGGGAAGGAAGAACATAAACAAAGTAGTGTTCGCGGTTGATGCCTGCATGGATACGTTCCATCAGGCAGAATTAAAGGATGCTGACATGCTCATCGTGCATCATGGGCTCATATGGGGCAGCGTCGGTCATATCAAGGGGCAGATAATGAAAAGGTTGAAATACCTCCTGGAGAACGAGATCTCCCTCTATGCAGCCCATCTGCCTCTGGATGCTCACCCGGAGGTAGGTAACAATGTGGAGTTGATGAGAATTCTGGGTGCAAAGGTAGAGGAACCTTTCGGCGAGTACCATGGGAAGGCCATAGGCTATCTGGGGAGTTTTGATAAGCCCAGGACGCTGGAAGAAATTAATGAGACTCTGAGCCAGCAATTGGGTGTGGATCCCCTGGTGCTCAACTTCGGAGAGAATGACATAAACAACGTAGCCTGTGTTTCAGGCGCGGGGACGTCCACCGTCCCTGAGGCAGGAGAAAAGGAGATCGACCTGCTGGTTACCGGTGAGACGGACCACAGCTCATATCACACTGCCAAAGAATTCTCCCTGAACATCATGTTCGCCGGACACTACGCCACAGAAACTTTAGGAGTTAAGGCTTTGATGAATATCATAAGAGACAAATTCGATGTAGACGTTGAATTTGTTGACGTGCCCACCGGATTATGATCATCTGGGTTAAACTTAAATCCTTACAGGATTTTGTTGAATTATGCACGGATTCGATATTCAGCAAAAACCTTTCATAATTTTCTGGGAAGTTACAAGGGCCTGCCTTCTTACCTGCAAGCACTGCAGGGCCAGAGCCCAGAAGAAAAGACATCCAGATGAGCTGGATACAGAAGAGGTTTTCAATGTCATTGATCATATCACCGAATTTGGTGAGCCTTATCCTCTGGTGGTCTTCACCGGTGGAGACCCCCTGATGAGGGAAGACATTTTCGAGATAGTCAGCTACGCCACATCCAAGGGTATCAGGTCTGCTATGGCATTCAGTGGAACCAAACTTGCTACTGAAGACAAAATGAAGGAGCTGAAAAAATCAGGTATAGCCAGAGTCGCTATAAGTCTGGACGGAAGCAATCCTGAGATCCACGATTACTTCAGAGGGATATCCGGGACCTTCGATATCAGCATGGATATTCTCCGCATGACAAAGGAACTGGACATTTCCAGACAGATTAACACCACAGTGACCAACTTCAATATCCACGACCTCCCCAACATAATGAACATCGGGATAGATAACGGAGTTGTGCTATGGGATGTGTTCTTCGTGGTCCCCACTGGCAGGGCCAAGACAGAGTACATGCCCACATCCATCCAGTTCGAGGACGTATTGAGCTGGTTATATGATGTGGGGAATCAGACCCCTCTGAACGTCAAGAGCTCCGCCGCAACCCACCTGAGAAGAATAGAGTACATGAGGGATGCAGGACTATACAACAGGAAACCTGGAGACCTCTACCACGAGCTAATGGGGCAGCTTAACAATACCGTATCCGCCAGGAACTTCACCCCCGAATCAAAGAAGGCTATCGTCTCCGGTGCTCACGGCAGGAGCCTTGCCTCCGACGGCATCAAGAGGAGCATGGGGATTACTGATGGAAGAGGGATGTTCTTCATCAGCCACCTGGGAGAAGTCTACCCCAGCGGATTCCTGCCCATTGTAGCAGGCAACGTAAGGGAGGCCACCCTCAAGAACATCTACATGGGGACGGACATATTTAAAGACTTGAAGAACGCCGACAAACTCAAAGGCAAGTGCGGTAAATGCGAGTTCAAATATATGTGCGGAGGGTCCAGGGCCAGAGCCTACGCCGTGAGCGGCGATTACCTGGAAGCAGAGCCCAGATGCGTCTACCCCACCGGAGAAGTTGAGCTGGATTAAAATTTATTTTCTCATTAACTTATTTAGCAAAGAATACAGTCTAAAGAATTTTTCCGGTATCGAATATCGCTGAGAGGTCGATCTCTATTCCGGCCACCGGCGTACCCAGGTAGAAGTTGTACAGGACCTGAGGGTTTAGCTCTCCGAAAACACCCACTTCTTCGCCTTCCACCATTATGCTGGCTCTTCTTCCGGGGATGAAAGCCTCGTCTTCACTTTCCTTCACATCCCACTGGACATCAAGCTCCTTCATAAACGATTGCACCAGACTCCTTATCTCTGCAAAATTGGCTTTGGAGTGGGTGGTGCAGGCAGACAGCTTCAACCTGTTCTCCATCCCGACGATCGTATCTCCCGCCTCAAAGATCCTCTGGGGGAGGGCGTAATGCTTGTTCATGGACAATATCTCCAGCAATTTGGGCAAAATATCCGTCCTCAGTATGGTATGGTCCTCCGTTATGGGATGCATCACGGGAGTGTGATGATCCCAGGGCCGTGTTTCTCTGAGCATTTTTTCGTATTGCATCTTTTCGTTGGTGAGGGTGAAGCTGATGACCTCCATGTAGCCCAACCCGATCATGATCTCTCTGGCAATATCCTTTATGTCGTTCCACTTGTGGCTCAAGCCTATAGTAGTAGTAGGAGGATACTCAGGCTCGATCCTGTCGTAACCATATCCTATACCGATATCCTCTATAACATCCCACTCATGAAGCACATCCGCCCTGTAGGCAGGAACTGTAACCCTCAGCTTGTCTCCATCAACTTCTGCCCCAAACCTCATTCTATTGAGGGCCTCCTTTATCTCCTCACCGGATAGTTCGAAGCCGAGAAGTTCCTCTACTTCCTGTTTTTCGATGCTCAACTCCTTTCCTGTCAGGTCTGGTGTCTTCTCCTCTCTATCGGGATATATGACCTTGACCTCTTCCAGCACCCCGCCTCTGTCGGCGAGCATGGAAGTAAGGATGTTGAGTGCCTTATCCACATTTTCATCGAGCCCTGTAACATCTATGAACAGGTCAGTTGTTCCCTCGGTCACCCTGGTCTTCTCCGCATTGATCACCGGGGGGAAAGAGATCGCCTCATTTTTACTGTCAATGATCATGGGGAACCTATCCTTACCCTCAAGTACGAAACTGTAATCCTTACCTTTTGGATGGTCCGTTAGTATTTCCCCTACGCTCATATAATTGTGGAAGTCCAGAGGCACGAAAGAGTAATCTCTATCAACTGCAGTGTATCTGAGGGGAAAATAGACCTTGCTGAGGTCATGGACTCCTATGGCCATCTTTCTCCTGTTCCTCCCGATGGTCCAGTGCAGGTCCTCCTGAACATCCATAAGAGACCGGATAACCTCATCATTGAGCTCGATGTTGCGCACCACACAACAAACGATTCTCGGGCGGACCTCGAACACCGGAGACTCAACTGTGACCTCCCAGCCGCTGCTCTTCACCTCGTACTGCCTGTAACCCTTCTCCACATTCATGAAGCCTCTCAAGGCTCTGGCGACCCCTTCGATGCTGTAAAGGTCTGGTCTGTTGGGGAAGAACTCTATATCGACCGTCTCCTCATCCATCCTCTCGATATCGCATCCCAGCATGGGCAGTCTCTCCAGAATTTCGTTCCTATCCTTTTCCACCAGCCTTTCCAGCTCGTCCCAGAAAAGATGAATTACAGGCATGATCTCCTCTCCTAATCTCACTCTCTAAAGCTCTTTACAACCGGGAAGTCCCTCAGCCAGCCGATATCCGGAAGATAAAGCCTTCTAAGGTCTTTCATTCCCATGCGCAGCATGGCCAGCCTCCCAACTCCGATCCCCCAGGCAAGGACCTTATGCTTGATCCCTAGAGGATATGTGACTTCCTTCCTGAATATTCCGGCGCCTCCTAACTCTATCCACCCCATTCCTTCCACATAAACCTCTGTTTCAACGCTGGGCTCCGTGTAAGGGAAATAACCGGGTCGGAACCTGACGTCCTCGAATCCCATCTTGATGAAGAACTCCTTGAGCAGTCCCAGCAAATGCTTGAATCCCACATCCTTATCAAGGACAACGCCTTCCAGTTGATCGAACTCCGGGAGGTGCGTGGCGTCAATGCTCTCCCTCCTGTACACCCTATCGAAGGAAAAGGCTTTGACCGGCGGTTCAGGATTATTGGCCAGATAGTGGATGGTGATGGACGTGGTATGAGTTCTCAAAACGAGCTGCCTTGCCCTCTCCAGACTCCATTCGCCACCCCATCCGGTAGAGCCGGTCTCCCACCCATTCTCGTGGGTGCTCTTCACGCTGTCAACGTATTCCCTGTCCAGTTCAACATATTTATCGAGGTAGAAGGTGTCCTGCATATCTCTGGCGGGGTGGTCCTGAGGCTGGAATAAGGCATCAAAATTCCAGAAAGAGCTCTGAACATAATTACCCTTGATCTCCGTAAAACCCATCTCCAGGAAAATCTTGCGGCACTCCGCAATTATTCTCTCATAAGGATGCATCTTAGCCGTAAAAATATCTTCAGAAGGTTTGTGAATATCATATTCCAGAAACTCCACATTCCTCCACCTGCCAGAAGCGAGGAGGTCCGGAGACAAGTCGGCTACCGCATCCTTGAGCTCCACATCAGGCTTATCCACCAGCTTGACGAATATCTGTTTATGCTCCTCTGCAATTATTAAATTCCTCTTCAACAGGTTTGATAGCGTCTGGTCATCTAACCCACTTTGTCTTCCCTCTTCGACAAGCTTCAAAGCATCTTTTTCTTCCAGCTGCTGTAGCGGGTTATCCGGCTTGATACTGATGTGGCCTTTATCTATGGTGATCATTCCCTTCTTCTTAAGCCAGCCGACAGCGATTCCCACATCTTTTTTACCCACTTCATCCTGGATGCGGGACATTTCGGTTATTCCATTGTTCACTGCTTGCAGCACCCTTTCTTCCGGCAAACCCTCCTGGAGGTACTTTCTGCCTTCTTCACTCAGGTAGTATTCCGTGTGGATCTGGGTGTTCACTTCAGCATAATCCTTCTCCTCCAGCATGTGAGCGGCTTTAAGAACAGAGTCCCTGTTCATTTTGGTAACGTCGGCTGCTTCATCAACCAAATACTCTTTTCCCACTTCTAATGATTTGAGTAAAGTAATCTCTACCGGAGATAGCATTAAATCACTTCCTGAGGAAGCAAATTTGCTAAGGTTTAAATTTTTTAGGTTTTGGTGAGGACATATGGAAGGATAAATTTATATTATGACTTCTTGGCATTTTTTAAGTAAAAATTTCTGGTGAAGTTTTATGTATGCGAGGATAAAGGTTACCGATACAGTCAGAGTTCCTCCCTCAAGATTCGGAGAAGATACTGAAGAAGTTGTAAGGGATTTGCTGTGGCAGCAGTTCGAGGGAAGATTGGACAGGGATTACGGAATGATCGTGGGCATTGAAACCATTGAAGAGATAGGCGAGGGAAGGATCATTGAAGGGGACGGAGCAGTCTACTATGAAGTAGATTTCCAGGCGATCGCCTTCAAACCCACTCTCCAGGAAGTTATAGAAGGTGGAGTGGTAGAAGTTGTTGAGTTCGGGGCTTTCGTCTCCATCGGTCCTTTAGATGCCCTACTTCACATGAGTCAGATAATGGACGATTATATGGTTTATGATGAAAAGAACAAGAAATTGCTGGGTAAAGAGACCAAGAAAGCCATCACTGAAGGTGACTCCGTAAGAGCGAGAATAGTTGCCCTCAGCCTTAAAGAGAGAGAGCCGGAAAAAAGCAAGATAGGCTTGACCATGAGACAGCCCTGGCTAGGGACGCTCAAATGGCTCGAAGACGATATAAAGAAAGTGGAAGAGAAAGTAGAGGGAAGCTAAACGGAATAATCAATTGAGATTGAGGTGCTGTTATGGAAGTGGCATGCAGGAACTGCAAATTTATCAACATGGATTCTTCGGCCTGCAAGAATTGTGGAAGCACTGACCTTACCAAAGAATGGTATGGTTACGTCATTATTATTGACCCCGAGAAAAGCGAAATGGCCCAGAAACTGGGTATCAAGCTTCCAGGGAAATACGCCTTAAAAGTAGGATAAAAGGCAATAAGGCCAGAGAGAGAAGATAAAAGATAAGATGCTGAAACTTACAGAAGAGCTGAGAGAAGAGTGCTCCAGACCTTTTGGCAGGCTCTATTCTGGAAATAATGTTGAATTAAAGGATATTGAAGAATTGAAGGATCACTCAATACTTGTTTGTGTGGGAGATATGGTGAGCTATCACGCTCTTAACTCCGGATTGAAGCCCCACCTCATACTGATGGATAAAAAGACCAAAAGAGAAGTTAATGAAGAGGTAGCGGGTAAGATAGACCAGTTGAGCCAGGACTACGATGTTGTCGATGCCCAAAACCCTACCGGATACGTTTCCGCCGACCTCGCCCAGAAGATCGAAAGCTCACTCGACAGAGTGAATTACGGTGAGAAGATCAAAGTGGTGGTGGAGGGTGAAGAAGACCTGGCGGTGATCCCTCTGGTGTGTATTCTGCCTCAAAACTCTGTGGTCATCTACGGGCAACCACATGAAGGAGTTGTGGCCCTTAAAGTCACACCCGATAAAAAAATACTAATACACCACTTATTAAGGAAGATGGAGAAAGTTAATGGAAACGGAAATGAAGTAATGACCATCTGCGGGATGGATAATACCGAGATATAACGATGCACAATAAGTATAACCGATTCAGGAAAAGGAGGTGAAGTTATGGAAGTAACTGTAGAAAAAGACAACCAGAACCCCGTCTTAAAGAGAAAAGAGATTCAATTTAAGGTGAAGTTCGACTCCCAGACACCTTCCAGGAGCGACCTAAGGCAGAAGCTGGCAGGCCTGTACGCGACCAATGCAGAGAACGTAGTTGTTGACTACGTAAAGTCGGAGTTCGGCATGGGGGACGCGGATTGCTATGCCAAGATCTATGATAATGTGGATGACTTGAAAAGGTTCGAATCAAAGCACATAATCAAAAGGAATACTCCACAGGCCGCGGCAGAAGGTGAAGGTGAATAAATCAAGATCATGGTGTTTAGTTTTAGATTCAAACTGACCGAGATGAGGTAATTAAGTTAGAATTAGTTAAGAGGTGTTTATATGGCTGAAGAATCGGAAAAAGTGTCCAGGTTCTATGAAGTAAAAGGTGAGAAGGTCACTAGGAACAGGAAGTTCTGCGTTCGCTGTGGTGAAGGCGTCTTCCTCGCAGAGCATGAGGACAGGAGGACATGCGGTAAGTGCGGCTATACCGAATTCAAGTAGCATGTAAGTAAACAGGTAAATGAATGCTCTGGGTATCGAGGGCACCGCATGGAGCCTCAGCGCAGGTGTAGTCGACGAAGATAATGTTATTTTAATTGAAAATAAGCCCTACATCCCCCTGGAAGGGGGCATACATCCCAGAGAAGCTTCTCAACACCATTCTGAGAATATAGCCGATCTGTTGTCGGCCGTTTTTGATAAAGTGGATAAAGAAGACATTGACGTTATCGCCTTTTCTCAGGGCCCGGGTATGGGTCCCTGCCTCCGGGTGGTGGCCACTGCCGCAAGACTGATCTCCCTTAAGCTTGACAAACCTTTAGTGGGGGTCAACCACTGTCTGGCCCACGTCGAAGTGGGGAAGTGGGCAACTGACGCTGTTGATCCCGTGGTATTATATGTTAGTGGAGGCAACACCCAGCTCATAGCCCGCAGAGGAGACAGATATAGAGTATTTGGGGAGACCCTGGACATTGGAATAGGGAACGCTGTGGATAAGCTGGCCAGACACATGGGCTTGAAGCATCCCGGAGGACCCAGAGTAGAGGAATTGGCTGGTAAAGGAGAAGAGTATCACGAGCTGCCCTACGTGGTCAAGGGAATGGACCTGTCATTCAGCGGGATGGTCACCGCCGCCCAGAAGTTGTATGATGGTGGAGTGAGTCCGGAGGAGGTGGCTCTCAGCTTTCAGGAGACCGCCTTCGCCATGCTGGCCGAGGTCACCGAAAGAGCTCTGGCCTACCTGAATCTGGAAGAGGTACTGCTGGTGGGTGGTGTAGGAGCCAACAGCAGGCTGCAGGAAATACTGAGAATCATGTGCGAAGATAGGGATGCAAAGTTCTACTCGCCACCCAATGAACTGATGGGGGATAACGGAGCCATGATAGCTTTCACGGGGTTGCTGATGCACAAGCACGGTTACGAAACTAAGATAGAGGAATCCGGTGCCAGACCGGACTTCAGAATAGATGACGTGGAGCTGAAGTGGGATTAAATCGTTAGTTGCCTTATAATCAATTATCTACTGGTTCTTTCAAGTTTCCGTGCCTCCAGAATGGAATTAATCTCTTCTTTTGTCAACTTGTTTCTGTGCTCCTGGTCCTTCCACAGTTTTCTGAACTGGTAAAAGTACTCAAAAAGCTCCGGGACGTCCTCACAAATGACGATAATGTGGTTCTCCATCACTTCCATCTTCATGTATAGGGGGAGCTCTTCAAAGGTCCACACATCGTATTTCTTGCCGGTCACATCAACCCTCTTGAATACTTCCTTGATGTCAAAACCATGAGGAGCCACAATACAAATATCGGTATCTCTACCTTCTCCTTCAGTGCTGGAGCCGAATAACAGGACTGCCAGAACTTTATCCTTGAGGAACTGGAAGTCTCTGGCTACTTGTTCTTTTCCAGCCATTTCTCCATCACCTGTGTGAGTTCAATAAGACATGGGAGGATTTTGATTTACCCTACATTTTTTAACCAATTCTGAATGAAAATAGATTT
>CAZHOR010000020.1:0-47541 GCA_964534325.1 uncultured archaeon | reverse complement strand
GTAACCTTCCATTGACCAGTCCTTCGGCCATACAGGGGTGACTCATAAGAGAGAACACCTTTTTCCATCATGGATATGCTGGAGCCCAGAAGAATGAGCATTATCCCCTCCTTAATGATTTCATCCCATATAAGCTGAAAAACCGACGGAATTGCTTCATCCTTCTCAACCAGGTAGGAGAACTCGTCTATCACAATAACAGCCTGTTCAGTTCTGGATACTATATATCTAAATACGTCATCAAAATTCTCTACCCTGGGTGAAACGTCTTCGAAATGCTCTGAGGCCACATTAGCGAATCTTTCAGCATTAATAGGTGTTCCTCTTTTGTCTGCCAGGAAGTAGATGAGGTTCTTGTCCTGAGAAAACTTCTTCACCAGCTCTGTTTTACCCACCCTCCTGCGACCATAGATAACTATCAGACTTTTTTGTTTACCGTAGTTATTCTCCAGAAATTCAAGTTCTCTTTCTCTATCAATAAATCGGAACATAAAGATAATCTTTTACTTCCGAATATTTAAAATTTAGGTACACTCTTTCACTGGCCACAGATTCGGGGTAATACTTTAGTTTTAGTGAAGCATTATAGAATGGGTTATCACCATTCACCATCACCTGATTTCCTTACTGTCGGTTCCATAGCTCTTAAAAGTCATGGTCTCCTTCACGTAATGTTCAGGGGATGTTAGGGTGGTTGCGCCAGTGTGATCTATAGTTACAGGGGCGTTCCAACCTATTACTACTTCCGCTCCCTTCATCAGGAACATACCTGAATCCTTCCTCAATTTTCCTGTGATAAATTACTTCTTCAATAAGTTCTATTTCAGGCAAAACCAGTTCTTCAAAATATCAAGATGTGCATTATGTGGAGGAAAAGTTGAGGAGCGAGAAGTGAGTAAGGAAGTCAGGGTGGGAAATGACTTTATCGTAGTAGAGAATGTAAAAAGCAGGTGTATGTGTAGAGTGTGGAGAGAGGTATTATCCTCCTGGTGTGGTGGATAGGCTCAGAGATATCGGAAGGAAAGATCAGGAGAGATTGAAGAAGCTGGATGTAATAGGATGCACATACAAGGTAAAATATAATTCCACATTCTGAACAAAGTTCTGGTCTTTATCTTCAGAGAACTTCTTTACCAGCTCTGTTTTACCCACCCTCCTTTTTCAGCAATTTTCCTCACTTTAGAGTCATCCAGTGGAACCCAACAACCCATTTTCTTTGCTAGACCAATCGCTTCTGCTTCACCACTGCAAAAGATTTTAGTACTTTTTCAGCATTTATTTCATCAACAATTATAGAAGAATCTTCAATCAGCCCATTAACCTCTTTATATGCACTATCTTTTTTAAAGGTCAATTCACTTAAGACGGTTTCTGGTATGTGCAGTTCAAATGTTTGTTTTAATTATCGAGATACCCAAAGGTACCATCATGAAAAAAATCAAATCAATAAATCAATCAATAATTTACTTCGCAAATCAATCTCTGAAGCAGAATAGCTAAAACAACGATACAAAAAATAAAAAAAGATTATTTGGGATCCCAGCCAGCGACTGGAACCGCTTCGTATTTACCTACTTCGCCTTTCTTGTCTACTACGTGTACACTGCATGCGAGGCATGGGTCGTAGCTTCTGATGGTCCTCAGGATGTTAATGGGGTTTGGTTTTGAAGTGTCAGCACTATACCCCATACCCATATTTGCGTTCCACGTATCTGGAGTTGGTACAGGATTCGCTGCTGTTCCATATTGGTCTACTACTACATTGCTCATGTAGGTGTATCCCAGGTCGTAGTTGTACTTGAAGTCCAGAGATACTGCACCTGTGGTGTAGTCGATCTTGGATGTGTTCTCCAGTCCTTCTCCCACTATCTGTCCTTCTTCTGAACCATCGAGTTTGGGTACATCTTTTGCGGTATATGTCTTGGTACTACCAGATGCTGCATACTGGATGTCGTATTTGATGAACACTGTTCTCTCGCATACTGGTCCTGTCAGTGATGCTGTCCAGTTACCTCCAGGGTTCTGGGTCATTGCTACATCTGTTTCTGTCTTGGTCATTCCCATCAGGCTCCACTCGAATGGTCCCGGGTTACCCTGAGCATCTCTACCATTACCATTCCACGTAGTTCCAGCAATGTGCTGATACTGTGATAAGACGCCCTGGTCGACCTTACAGAAGTGGCAAGTAATACCTCTGGGAGCATCCCAGTAACCGGCACCTGCAACTCCATCAAGATTCTCCCATGCTCCAGACGGTGGTACATTCTGAACGAACGCTGAACCGGGTATCGGGCTACCAAGAGCGGTTATTGCTGCATCCAATCTGGTCAACCAGCTTCCGTTTGTAGCTATTTCACTTAACCAGGCACCTCTCTCACCAGAGTAGTCGCTTCCGATCATCATGTCGATGACCATCAATGTGTCCTGAAGTCTGGATATCAGTCTGTTCCAGGTGGATGACATGAATGCGCCAACCCCACCTAACCAACCGTTAACATCAGTCCTTACACCACTCGTCGTAAATGGATTGCCTGTAAAGGGTTCTGTGAAGCCATTAAGGTTCAGGTGTGGGTCCAATCCGTTGACCACCAATCTGGCGTGTGGACCTGATTCGACTGCGAACAATTTATCGGCGCTGTCCTTAACTCTGGTTGCTTTGTACCACGTGTAGACATACCTATTTGCTGCCTCACCTACTAGAGGATGAGTATCGGTGTCTCCTGGATATCCTCCGCAGTTGGGTTTACCCGTAATGTAGTCTGGCTCGGGGTATTTACCACTGGTAATATCCTCATATATAGTTACCCATGTTGAATCTACAGCATCCGCAACACTGTTATCCAGCCTGTATGTTCCGGCTCCATTTGCTGCAAGTCCATCATTTATTAATGCTCCACCTCTGAAGTATGCTTCTCCAGTAATGCTGCTAGTAGTGACGATATCGAAGGTGGGTGCTGCTACGAAATTGTTTGAACCTTCTCCCCAGTTGTGGGCTCCCTCCTGGGCTGCACCTACTGCCAGAGCAAGTGTGAAGACCGTAACTCTCTGTGCTATCCAGTCACTGGCAACATTGGCACCACCATTGTCCAGAGTTTTACCTGCATCCAGTCCACCACTTAGGTCAAGCAATGGCCAGACTTGGTAACCTAAGCCATTCGGATCACTTGGATCTTGGCCAGCGTGTCCTATACTCTTGGTTGCCAGCGCAGCGATGGCGTCCATATCAGTTCCGCCGGTTCCCAGTGGTCCAGTGAAAGACCTGGAGAATCCTCCGGGTATAGCGGACTGCTGGTGAGGTACTTTACCTCCCAGGAAACCCATCATCTCGTGCAGTATTCTCTGAGCCACTATGGCCTCAGCTAAGAAGTTGTCGAAGAAGCTAGATGTACCCGCAGCTTCTCCTGAGCTTATAAATCCAGGCAGACTTCCAGAGTATGCCGACACGTATGTATCAATACGGTTCCTGTAGTCCGGTGCAGCCAGAGCGATCGTATGGGCAGCATGTGAATACACATAGGTCAGACCATGAACAATATTTCTGGCCAATTGACCACCCAGTGGAAGCGGGTTCGCACCTGCGCCACCAAGGCTTCCCATAGATCTGTTTCCATCAAGCCAGCGGACGTTTGATCCATCCCCAGGTGTACCTCCATCTTGAGCCTGAGGTGCGGGGAACGAGAATCCGGCCGCATTCTCAATAGCTCTCAATGAAGTGTGTCTGTGGATGAAGTGGCATACACCACATGTCCTCGACGTTATAACGGGAGCATCTCTGGGGTCTCTGCCTATCAATATTTTCTCGAAACCTCTGAACATTTCACCGTGAGCATAAGCTGCTGTTAATACTTGATTGGGACTATCTCCGTTGATCCTTGCTGTTATTCCCAGGTGACCTTCCAATCTCGTTAGGGGGGTTATTTTAACATATTCTACCATTTTTCATCACCTCATGGGTAGTTATATCCTGATCCATAGCCTGGGGCTCCTGGATCGATCCATTCCTTGTTGCTTCTGGGCATTCTTACTGCGTGGCACGTGTAACAGGCAACTCCCTTTCCTTCGTACTCTGGCGTAGCTCCTGATGCGCTCCCCGGTATCTGTCCTGCTGCAAGGAATTCAGAGTGCGTAGACTCTATGAAGAATCCCTTACCGAACACATTGTCGGGGAATGTCGTCTGCGAACACCCATAACACGGTGAACCCTGAGCAACACACCAGCTACCTGGGTTTTGTTCGGCAGTTATTGGATTGTTCATGTCGTTGTTCCAGATACCTACACCTGCGGGGTTCCATCCGCTTGGTGCTGGACCTACGGTTCCACCTCTCTTATTGGAGCAGTTGGTATGTGACGATACACCTCTGCAACCCAACCTCAGCAAGCACTTGCTGGGGTTATTTATGGCCTCTTCAAACGTTGTAGCGAAGTCTCCAGCTTCGAATGAAGCTATTCTCTCACAGTCATTGTGGACTTGCTCTGCGAACATGGTGACCCATCCAACATCTTCAATGTAAACCTGGGTTGGTCTGTTCCACTGGTCAAGTCTTACGTAAGCCAATGGGTCTGATGCTTGTGCTAATCCCCATAGAACCGCAGCGTATGTGAACACCAGGTGTTCGGGATGTGCTGGGCAGTCAGTTATATTAATAACTGGCTTGTGACCACCCATGCCATATACATCTTCTAAGAAATGCATTAGGCCCTTGGCACCTGTGGGGTTGGGGTTACCTCCAGGTATACCGCCGAAAGCACCGCAGTTACCGTATGCAATGAAAGCGGCAACTCCGGGTGCATCGTGGCAGTATTCAACTATACTGGCGAAGTTCCACATGTGGCCTTCCTTATATGTTCCACCGCCAAGATCCTTCATACCGACTTCACAGAATCCCTGGTATTCGTTGTCACCCCACTTCTCGTAGGGGATTGATCCTTCCACAATGACGAAAGTTTGTTCGCTGGTATCGTTGACCACCGTCTTGAGCCATTCAATAGCATCCACATACGTCAGATCTTCTCTGGCCCCCTCAGTAAATGCAGCACCGTATGGAGTATAATCCATTCCATTGCCGGAGTAGTACGCTCCAGCCTGAGGCATCAAGGTTGGGTGGAACTCCAGATCTGTTGCTGTGTTGGCTAAAACCTGTACCAGGTTGGTCGTATAAGTAAGACCATCTGCAGGTAAGGTTGAACCAGTTCTGGCGTTGATTATGTCGTTGGGAACGGCACCACACCACTGCAAAGCTGATATGGAACAACCAGTACAGTTCTGACCGTGTATCCACACAAGGTTCGTCGCGTATGTGTTTTGTACGATCAAAGCCATTGCTTTTTGGAGGACGTCCTTGTTCATGAACGTGGCTGCAGCTCCTGCGCCCGCTGAAATTTTCAGGAAATCTCTTCTACTTACTTTCATTTTTCTACCACCTCTATATCTCCAAAAAGAAATTAGTGGAGATTGTTCTCGTAGTCGTCATCTTCAGTTGGCTCATCTCCAGTTGACAAGTTCGTACCGTCTGCGAATACGTAGGATTCGTCGTAGTTCTTATCCGCTACATATGCTCCATAATCTACTACATAGTGTGTCTCAGTTCCATTTGCTCCAAAACTCTCTGTAACATTCCACAACTCTTCAGCATTTGCTAGGGTATCTCTGTCTGCGTTTTCGTTAACTTCAAAGGCAAAGGTCATGTACTTCTTCCATGTGAAGTTTATCTTCACTTCAGCATGGGTGTGGCAAGCTACACAAGCTTCAGTTGCGTTGGGCATCTGCGTGCTAGTGTCTGCTGCATCTATAAACGGCTTGTGTGGGTCGTTATCGAATGCATTTGCTTCTGGGTAGTGGCAATAGTCACAAGGCACAACAGTTGCGGCATGTTTACCAGCGGACTGGCTAACATCACCAGGGTACAATGGTTCTACCTGGTGGCACAATACACAAGCTTCCCAAACGGGATAAGTGTTCCCGGGGGGATGATAGTTCGCTGAGCTCTGGAATTCATCTGCTACGTCTGCATGGCACTTCTCACATGGCAGTGCTTCTTTGTAATACCACGTATGCTGCCCCGCAAACAGCGTAATAGTCGAAGGCAGCACCAATATGCCTATGGCCAAAACGGCCATAGCCACTAAGGCTATTCTAACTAATTTTTTCTCCATTTATTTACACCTCTCCAACCGGCATAATTTCCTGCGTGCCACCGGAGTGGCACGGCATCTTCTCCTTCGTTCGCATGCTAATTTACATGCAAACAAATATCTTTTTAATTTAACATTATTTAAAAATATCCTTCATGATTATTATATAGTTGCTAATTAATTATAATTGTAATAACAATATACCTAATTCTGTGATGATTACCTCAATCCTTATATATTGTATAAATTTAAGATGTATATATACTTATCGGAAGCCGCTGCTCTGAGCCCTATGAACTTAATACAGGTCTAAAATGCTCTTATACGCCTATATATGGTTTAACTTGGCAATTCAATACCCAGTTCAGCTGTTAAACCCTTGTAGGATTTTCTTAAACTTTCATCAGAAGCCCCTATTATGTCAGCAACCTGCTGTTGGGTTATGTGTCCTCCATATATCCTGGAGACCGCATATATTATGGCTCCAGCCTTAACGGCCATAGTCCCCTTAATGTCGGTTATAGCATCGGCAACCTCTACTGACTTCTCCATTACCCTGGCCTTCACTTCATCGTCCCAACCCGCAATCGCACCGATAAGATCGACCTGCGCCGGTATAATATCCTTCACGTCGATCAAGGGGAGAACCCCGCTCTTCTCCCTCACCATCTTGAGGACCTTGGGATTGGCGTTCAGCCTATATCCTACCCGGCACTTATCGCAGGCGACCAGCAATACTGCCCTGGCAACATCCGAAGCGGCATAGCCGTTCCTGCCATCAATGTCTCCCACGATCTCCAGGGCAGCATCCCTGATGAACTCGCTCATCTTTGGGTGGATGTCATCCAGAGCAAGGACCACTTCCTTCTCCAGCTTTTGCCTTGACAACTGCTTCGACCTTTTCCGCCCGCTTTCGGCGTAGCAATCACTGCTGCAGAAGATATTCTGTCCTTTTTTCATTGCGGCCAACTGCTTGCCTGTAGGAGTGAAAAACTCCTCACAAATAGGACATGCTACCTGAATTACCTCCAGAGGTTCACGGGATTTTTGCTCTGGTTCAATCGGTGGCATTATACTACATATGTAACAGAACTAATAATAATTTTTCGATTGTTAAATTAATGAGTTTAAAAATCTAAGTATAAATAAATAACAAGAAAACTTAAAAGTATTCATTAACTTAAACAGAAATTTAGAATTCATTTTGAATTTATTGAGTAACTTTAGGTTCAAATTGGTTATTGAGAGGAGAACGTGAGGTATTTTGGGTGTTAGTGGTTCCCTTCATAATAAAATAGAGATTAGCGCTATAATAGAAAAGTTAATTATTAAATTATAGATTGAGCAAATTTAAAAGTAAAAAATAACTCATATGTCCTGAGTTCCGTACATCATTCGAAAACAGCCAAATCCCGCTCCTTCCATCCAATAGAACAGAAGACGCTCTTACAATATACCTCTTACATTATACCGGATTTCTTTAGAGCCCTCTTGATCCTGGAGAGCTCGTTATCTATCTTCTTCAGGCCGGATCCATGTGCTTTAAATCGTCTCTCAGAGAGTCGATCTTCTCTCCATTTCCTTCAAATCCCTCTCTAACGCTGCAATTGACCTCTTCTACCTTAGTCTTCAACTCCTCCCTTGCCCTCCTTATTTCGCTGACGGTAGTGTCCTGCCTATCAATCATCTTGGTCTGGTTCCCTATCATAGTATCCTGATTAACCAACATCCTCTCCTGATTACTGATTGCAGTATCCTGCTTATCCAGCATCCTATCCTGGTTACCTATTATAGTGCTCTGATTACCGATCATCGATTCCTGATTACTAATCATCCTACCTTGGTTCCCCAACATCTTCTCTTGGTTACCGATCATTTTACCCTGGTTCCCAATCATGGTATCCTGATTACCCAACATCCTCTCCTGATTACTGATTGCAGTATCCTGCTTATCCAGCATTTTACCCTGATTACCCAACATCTTCTCCTGATTACTGATCGCAGTATCCTGCTTATCCAGCATTTTACCCTGATTACCCAACATCTTCTCCTGGATGTCGCTTATATTTTGCAGTATGGGAATAGCTTTTCCCCAGTGCTCCATTTGGAAGGTTTGGATCGTTCTCTCTGTTGGCGGGACGTAGTAAGCGTAATCCTTGAACTCGATAGAGTCGACTATAGCTCTCTCCGGTCTCTCAGTTCTTATTCTTTCCTTTAACTCCTCGACTACATCATCGGGAGCGTCAAGCAGGCAGATAACAGTCTTTTCACCGTTCTTCGTAAGGTTAAAAGCTGAAAAATTATCTATACCATATTCCAGAGCCATGTTGGTGAGCAATACCCTGTAGCCAACCCCATGGACCTCACCGGTGATAATGGCTTTCAGCTTCATCTCAATAACCCTCCACCAAATTTTAAAAAACTTTCGACCATCATGAAAAAAATAACTTAATATGTATGTAATTAAGATCTCTTAAGTTTATAATAGCTAAGTTAAAAGATTCAAGATGCTTGAAGGCCAAGCCAACACACAATACAATACATTATGACACAGAAAATATCGCTCAAAATTCAAGTCAAAATTCAAGATACCATTGAAGCAAATAAGCTAAAAACAACGATACAAAAAATAAAAAAAGGGAATTATTTGGGGTCCCATCCAGCCATGGGGACCGCTTCGTATTTGCCTTCTCTGCCTTCTTTATCCACAACGTGTATACTGCATGCGAGACATGGGTCGTAGCTTCTGATGGTTCTCAAGACATTGATGGGGTTGGGCTTACCGTCGTTTGTCTCACTGCCCTGTGCATCATAACCCCAGTTATATGCATCGGTTCCTGCGCTATCTGCCCATACAGCATTTGCTGGTACAGGAAGATTTGATGGATTGGCATTTGCTACGTAGCAGAACCTCACAACTTCAATATCGCTTACGTGGCTATAATCCGGGTATCTAGTGTCAGGCTTGAATTCCAATACGACCTTTCCAGCAGTGCTCTCCGTAGATCCAGAGTCGCTACCGTCGTAGACTACTTTGGATGTGCTTTTGAGACCTACCCCTACGATCTGGCCTTCGTTCTCATCAACGCCAGTCTTAGGTTTATCGTAGGCCTCATATTGTGTACCCGCTAGCTTATACTTGATCTTCAAAGTCCTCTCAACCACTGGTGAAGTATCTCCAGCATTGTTCAGGGTAATCACGACCTTACCAGAACTCAGGTTATCATCATTGATTTCTACATCGGGATCACCATAGAGGGTGTATTCTGTATCTTCTTTAGCCACACCCATGAGGCTCCACTCGAATGGTCCGGGATTGCCCCAGGCATCTCTACCGTTTCCATTCCATGTCGTTCCAGCTATGTGCTGATACTGAGTTAAGAGACCATTCTCAACTTTGCTGAAGTGGCAAGTTATTCCTCTTGGTGCATCCCAGAAGTCAGCGCCTTCTCCTTCAAAGTTCTCCCAATCCTTATCTAGGACCAAGAGATCGCTAGGTATAGGACTATATGACGTCAAGATGGTGTGCAGCCTTGTTAGCCAAGAGGTATTATCCCTTATCTCTTTAAGATAACCATCAGATCCGTCTCCAGCATCACTAGATTTGTTTTCTCCTGAATAATCGGTTCCGAACATCATGTCAATTATCAGTAGCATATCCTGAACTCTGCCCAGAAGTCTGTTGGCCGTTGTAGAAAGCCAAGCATAGTCAGAACTTACTCCTGACACTAAACTGCCATGGTAATCATACAAGTACTCTCTAAGTCCAACATCTGGATCTCCTGTTAGGTTTAAGTCTGGGTCGCAACCGTTAACCACTAATCTGGCAAACGGCCCTGACTCTACGGTAAATGTCTTTTCACCGTCGAATGCTCTGGTTGCCTTATACCATGTATATGTGTATCTATCACCAAGGCCGTGGGTATAGGTTGCTGGTTGCGTCTCAGAATCTCCGGGATATCCACCACATACTGGCCTACCTGTAGCTTTATCTGGCTCGGGATATTTACCACTGGTAATATCCTCATAGATAGTCCTCCAGCCAGAACCAGGTTCATCGCTGTCTCTTGGGGTTCCAGTAGTGGGATCCAATCCATACCAATTACCATTAGATAGTTTAACACCAGCTCTGAAGTACTGATCGCCAGTTATCGATGGGGCGTCATCTATGATGTCGAAGGTTCCAGCACATACGAAGTTGTCCGAACCTCTTCCCCATAGAACTGCTGCAGTTTGACCCTCATCAGCCGAGCAAGCATAAGCCAATGCAACAGTGAACAGAGATGCTCTTCTTACTAGCCATCCATCATCATCTGTATTACCTAAATTGCTCTGAGAGTCTAGAATTGTACCAGCTGTTCCTGAAGTAACTCCAACGATATCAATCAGCGGGAAGTACTGAGTTCCTTTATCACCAGACGCACCACTTGGTTCTGCTCCTCCAAGCCCTATATACTTGTTCGCAAGCAATGCTATAGCATTCATGTCAGTACCAGCCGTGGTAAGGTTGTCCACATCTAGTGCGCCTTCAAAGGACCTTGAGAATCCGCCAGGTATAGCTGACTGCTGGTGAGGTACTTTACCCCCAAGGAATCCAAGAATCTCGTGCAATATTCTTTGTGCTACCACTGCTTCATTGTAGAAGTTATCAAAGAAACTACCATCATTAGAGGTAAGGTCACTTGAATCAATGTAAGCATTTGCTGTTGACACAAATCCATCCCATGGGGAGCTTAGGTTTCCATCGTTTGCATCCTGAACAAATTTGTCAATCCATCCCTTGTAATCCGGTGCAGCCAGAGCAATCGTGTGTGCTGCATGCGAGTATACATAGGTTACTGCATGCACTATGTTCCTCGCCAGCTGAGCTCCAACTGGCATTTTGTCAGCACCGCTTGGTAAGCCGCTTTCTCTATATATGTCCCTTCCGTAACCGTGCCATCGGGTGTCGCTATATAAGTAACCTGGTAAACTGCCACTGTCTATTGCACTACCTGAAACGCCACTACTATAGCTTGCATCCCCTGCTTGAGCGAAGGGGAATACGAATCCTGCTGCGGTCTCAATGTTTCTTAAAGAGCAGTGCCTGTGAATGAAGTGGCATACACCACATGTCCTTGAAGTGATTATGGGTGCATCTCTGGGATCTCTTCCAAGCAATATTTTCTCAAGTCCTCTGAACATCTCACCGTGGCTATATGCTGAAGAAACGTAATACGGTGTTTCATCACTTACTCTAGCTGTTATTCCCAAGTGGCCTTCCAATCTTGTTAGGGGGGTTATCTTAACATAATCTGCCATTTATATCACCTCTCAATTAGTATCCTGCTCCAGAACCACCGTAGCCAGATCCGTAGCCTACTGTTCCATCGTTCTCAATCCATTCCTTGTTGCTTCTGGGCATCGAAGTTGCGTGGCATGTATAGCACACAAGCCCCTTACCTTCGTATTCTGGTGTAGCACCTGATGCTTCCCCAGGGAAATCGCCAGCAGCAAGCTTTTCAGAGTGCGAAGGCTCTCTGAAGAAACCGCTTCCAAATACATTGTCGGGGAAGCTTACGTCAGCACAACCATAGCATGGTGAACCTTGGGCCACACACCAGCTACCTGGATTAGCAGTACCAAACTCATTGTCTCTGTCTTTGTTCCAGTTACCAACACCAGCAGGGTTCCAACCATTGGGTGCTGGACCCTCAGTGTAATTGGCTTTGTAGGAGCAGTTGGTGTGTGCAATCACACCTCTACAACCCAGTCTCAGCAAGCACTTATTGGGGTTCTCTATCGCGTCAGCAAATGATGTAGCAAAGTCACCAGTGTCAAATGCAGCTATCCTCTCACACTCGTCATGAGTTGGCTTACCGTAAATGTTGTACCAACTAGTTCCATCTAAAGTAATCTCAGCAGGCCTGTTCCACTGATCAAAGTGTATGTATCCTAATCCGCCACCATCTTGCAATATGGCTGCGTATGTTAATACAAGGTGTTCTGGGTGTGCTGGACAGTCAGTCAAGTTTACCACTGGTTTATGATTACCTACACCATAAACATCATCAAGGTAGTGCTTTAACCCTTTGGCACCAGTGGGATTGGGGTTCCCTCCAGGTATACCACCGAAAGCACCGCAGTTGCCGAATCCAATGAATGCAGCAACCCCTGATGCTTCTTCGCAGTACCTCACTATCTCTGAAATCAACCACATATGGCCTTCCTTGTAAGTGCCATCACCTAAGTCTTCCATTCCTACTTCACAGAATCCTTGCTCTTCGTTGTCTCCCCAGGTTTCATAAGGTATAGCTCCTTCCACAATAACATAAGTCGTTTGGCTACCATCATCTACAACATCTTTGAGGTATTCAATGGCATCCACATATATTTGATCCTCTGGATTGCTACCTCCACTTAGATCAAGGCCAGCATATGGTTCATAGTTTTCTCCATCATTCGTAAAGTATGCTCCAGCCTGCGGCATCAAAGTGGGATGGAACTCAAGATCTGTACCAGTTGCACCTAAAACCTGTAACAAGTTAGTTGTGTAACCGGTTCCAAGTCCTGTATCACCAACCCATGAGAGGGCGGAAATTGTACAACCTGTACATGCCTGGCCGTGAATCCATACCAAGTTTAAGTTATTGTTGTTCTGGGTAATCACAGCCATCGCCTGCTTCAATACGTCAGTACTCATGAATGTCGCTGCAGCACCAGCCCCCGCTGAAATTTTCAGGAAATCTCTTCTACTTACCTTCATTTTTCTATCACCTCTCTATCTCCAAAAAGAAATTAGTGGAGATTGTCTTCGTAGGTATCGTTCTCCATATCTATGTCGTCACCGAACGGTGTTGCGTTATTGTAGTCACTATCCGCTACATATGCACCATAATCTACCACATAATGGGTTTCAGTTCCATTTGCACCGAAATCATCTGTTGCACTCCACAATGTCTCGGCAGAAGTCATGTTCTCCCTATCTGCGGTTGCGTTAACCTCGAATGCAAAGGTCATGTACTTCTTCCATGTGAAGTTTATCTTCACTTCAGCATGGGTGTGGCAAGCGACACAAGCTTCAGTTCCATTAGGCATCTGATCATCCTTTTCTGCTGCATCTACAAACGGCTTGTGTGGATCGTTCTCGAATGCGTTGGCTTCTGGGGTATGGCAATAATCACAAGGCACAACAGTTGCGGCGTGCTTACCTTCACTAGCACTCACATCACCAGGATACAATGGTTCTACCTGGTGGCACAATACACAAGCTTCCCAAACGGGATAAGTGTTCCCGGGGGGATGGTAGTTGGCTGAACTCTGGAACTCGTCTGCAACATCTGCGTGGCACTTCTCACACGGCAGAGCTTCTTTGTAATACCATGTATGCTGCCCTGCGAACAACGTCATAGTCGAGGGCAACACCAGTACTCCTATGGCAAAAACTGCCAATAGCACTAAGGCTATTCTAACTACTTTTTTCTCCATTTATTTACACCTCTCCAACCGGCATTATCTGCGTGCCACCAACCGGCGGTGGCACAGCATCTACTTCCGATACAGCATGCCTAAAGCATGCTAAAAATCATTAAGAACAGAGTAATATAAAAGGGTTGCCTTCATCATTATAACCAACTTAATAATCCTTCATCACAATAGTTTATCAGAAGTTGTTAAAACAACATAATATATAAACATTGGGTCCATCATGGAATAATAACAGGATCAATAGATGGTTCCCAAGGTTCAATAGATGGTTCCCAAGGTTCCCAGTTATCAGATACTGAGTAATTTAGCAATAGAGCACTCATTATAATATTGATGTTGGGTTAAGTAAATTATATATAATCACTTGGACAGATTGATTAAATATGTCACCCCCTAGAGAATCTGTTAAAAAAGCAGTTAGACGTATATCTATTATACTTGCTCTTTTCTTCCTTTCTACGCAATTAACCGCGACAGTCTCCGCAGCGACACTGCATGTGGATGATGATGGTAAAGATTATTCTGATCCGGATTTCAACACTATCGGACAGGCAGTGATCAATTCCAGCGTAAATGATAAGATCATTGTTCATCAGGGTAAATATTCGGCAGTAACGCTTGATAAGGAGTTGACTCTTGAAGGAGAGAACTACCCCATCGTAGATAGCATCACCATCAATGCCGACAGTTGTGTCGTGAGAGGATTCACGATCTCTGGCAGCTATAACGGGATAACCGTTAACTCCGGATACAATCTTGTAACAGACAATATTTTGATAAGGAACTCTTACGGAATCCATGTCATTAATGGAACTCAAAACAATATCCATACAAACATCCTCACTTCCAACTCCAAAGCTGTCTTCCTTGAAGTCTCTCACGGCAATAGGGTTGCCAACAATTACATCAACAGTAACGGGCAAGGAATCTTTCTGGATAACTCTGACAGCAACCTCATAGAAGATAACATAGAGATAAAGAACTCCAGAGAAGGCCTGTTCCTGGCTTTCTCCTGGGGAAACAACCTAACAGGCAACATAATATATGAGAACAGTAAGGGCATCTTCCTACAGGGCTCATCGTATAATAACGTAACAAGAAGCACCCTTGAGTCTGGAAGTTTTGGAATATCGATGGTCGATTACGATCCATCTGGCGGACCATATATTCCCAGCGAGAACAACTACATCTTCCTCAATAACCTCATTGAAAACGATCTTCAAGCTGGCTCTCCATCAGATAACAACTGGGAGTCTCCTTACTCCATCAATTATACTTGGGAAGGTAACCAATCAAGCAGTAAGATGGGTAATTACTGGAGTGATATGTCCGGAAGTGATACCAATGACAATGGAATCATTTCAGGAAGTGAAGCTGGTGGAGGATACTACATAAATGATGAAAATAAAGATCATTATGTTTTGGTTCAATTCTGGGAACCCTACTTTGGACTAACCCACAACATACCTCCTCACCCCTCATTCACTTACTCCCCCAGTAACCCCATAATCATAAACGGAGATGCTGACGTTGATTTTGATGCAAGCGAATGTTCAGACCCCGATGGAAGCATACAGAGCTATGAATGGAGCTTTGGTGATGGAGATACTGCCAGCGGTGAAACAGTAACTCACTCCTACCAGGACCCCGGAACATACACAGCAATACTAACCATAACCGACAACGATGGAGACACAAACAGTGTAGCTCAAGTAGTTAAGGTCGGACCTCCTGACACCACTCCACCAACCATCCAGAGCCTCACCCCATCCGACGATTCTTACGTCTCATTACCCGTAACAGTCTCAGTAACGGCTAGCGAGGACCTTGATAGTGCAACACTCTACTGGGACGGCTCACCCAATGAAATGGATGGCAGTGGAAGAAGCTGGCACTACACCATCGATACCGGAGAAGGGCAACACATGTTCTACGTGAACGTAGAAGACCCCTCCGGCAACTCACAAGTAAGTGAAGAAAGAACGATTACCCTAGATAGTACAGCGCCAACAGTAGAATTTGTAGAACCAACACCAGCGGACGGGAACTTCACCAACAAGTCATGGGTCAACATAAGCGTATCAGCAAACGAAGAACTATCCTACGCGCTCCTGAACTGGAACGGAGTTAACATCACCATGATGGGAGACGGGGACAGCAGATACTACAACAGGACAGGTCTCGTAGATGGAGATTACACATACAGAGTCTACGCCTTTGACAGGGCAGGCAACTCGGCCAGCACCGAAGAAAGAACCATCGAACTGGACGTAGTTACCTATAGCGTCCCACCCGTAGCCGACTTCTCATACTCCCCATCCTCACCCAAAGCAGGTGATTCGGTAACTTTTACGGATGAGAGTTCCGACCCCGACGACACCGGACAAGTAGAAGAATGGAGCTGGAACTTCGGAGACGGAACCACCTCAAATAATCAAAACCCCAGTCACACATACAACTCAAAAGGAGACTACACAGTTATATTAACGGTTACAGATAATTCAGGAGACTCGAACTCCACTACCAGAACTATTAGTGTAGCAGAAAGTGAATCTGCTGGCGGCTCCTCCGGCGGTGGCGGCGGAGGAGGCGGTGGTGGAGGTGGCTTCGGCCCACCACCCAGTGAAGGCGACAGCAGTCCCACTCCAACAGCCACCAGACTCAGAACACCTGTAAACATACCGTGGGTACCCTCCAAGACAGAGACCCCCGAGAAATCGGCTCCATCCATACCAAAGTCATCCACACCGACCAACGCAGCCCCCACTCAGACAGAAGAATCATTCCAGGGTCCCCAGGGATTACCTGGATTTGAAGCCGTGTTCGCCATCGGTGGGCTATTAGCAGTCGCCTACCTCATCAGGAGAAAGAGATAAGAGATTAAGAGATAACCACAAATTACCTATTTTTATTTCTTTTTTACTTTTTTATTCTGATACACTACTTTGAGTTTTCAACCCAATTTTAGGACAACAATAATCGAACGGACACTCACTGCACAAGGGCCTTTGTGGCTTACACAGAGTCTGCCCAAAACCTACAAAAGCCCTGTTCAGCCCCACCCAACGATCTTGGGGCACGATCTCCTTCAATCTATCTTCGGTATCTTCAGGCTTATCCGTCTCCACGAACCCCATTCTATTGGATATCCGGTGGACATGCGTATCTACAGCGATAGCCGATTTATGGAACGCGTTGGCCAGAACCACGTTGGCGGTCTTCCTCCCCACACCCGGCAATTTCACCAGCTCATCAAACTCTGCAGGAACCTCAGAACCGTATTCCTTGATCAGTGTTTCGGCCAGCTCCTTCAGTTTGCGGGCCTTAACCCTATAAAAACCCACACCCCAGATCAGACCTTCAATTTGGTCCACCGGCAGTCGCCTAAGGTCTTCAGGGCCTTCTATAAGCTCAAAAAGTTTTTCAGTGGCTTCAATGGTATTCTCATCCCTGGTCCGGGAAGAGAGGACTGCAGACACCAGATGCTTGAATGGGGTTCCAGATCTCTTCTTTCCGACAGGCGCTTCCCTTGCCTCAGCTTCCCTCCACATAATGTCCACAATCCTATCCCATCCCAACTTCAGACAACCCATTAAAAACAGAATAACCAAGTGATTTATCAACCTTTAGATTGAAAAAAGATCGAACTACTAACCGTTCATGCCCAACCTGTCCTTTATCTCCCCAATATCCTTCTCAATCCTGTTGAATCTCTCCTCGGAGTGGGACTTGAAGTTATCTCTCAAACCCCTGACCTCCCCCTTGATCTCACCAGTAGAGCTTCTTATCTCACTTGTTACTCCTTCCCTGACATTCTTGATCTCATCCTTCAATTCTCCCCTGGTCAATTTTACCTCTTCTTTAGTCAACTTTACCTCCTCCCTGTTCAACCTTATTTCCCCGATTGTCTCATCCTGCTTTTGCAACATCAAGTCCTGCTTACCCAGCATGGAATCCTGTTTCTCCAGCATGGAATCCTGTTTCTCCAGCATGGAATCCTGCTTACCTAACATAGCATCCTGCTTACCCAACAGGGTGTCCTGTTTATTATTGATGCTGAACAGCAGGCTTCCCGCGAAGTCGAGTCTTTCGAAGAGTTCGTCCTCCCAATCTCCCCTGACCACCTCGAAATATTCGAATTCGCCGGTACCTTCAGACCACTCTACGGAGAGGTCCTCAACATGGACAGGATATTCCTGCACTTTTATCCTTTCCAGGAACTCTTTCAACTCGGGCTCTCCGCCTTCAACAACAATTTTAACATCATACGGTTTAATATTCTGCACATAACCGGTTATGTTCAATTGGCGAGCGATCTCCTGAACGTTGTTCCTGTAATTGACCTTCTGAACTCTTCCCTTCACGATCGCTGTCGCTCTATACATCCCATCACCTTACACTTACACTTTCTCACCTATAATTTAAATACTTTTCCAAAACTTAAAATCTTTATGTAAACATTAAATTGAGTGATAGGAGAAAATCAGGTTAATGTCAACCACGGATTTAACAGAAAGATTTAAATCAACCAGTCTAATTAAAACGAAGAAATAGAGGGATAAACATGAGACAGCAGGCTGAGATTAGACAGCTAAAAGTAGGCAGTTATATACTGTTGGATGATGAGCCATGTGAGATTGTGGATATGTCCACCAGCAAACCGGGCAAGCATGGTTCTGCGAAAGCCAGAATTGACGCCATCGGAATATTCGATGGTCAGAGAAGGAGTCTTACCCAGCCGGTTACTTCCAAGACAAATGTGCCTATTGTGGAGAGGAAGAGGTCACAGGTAATGTCTGTTGCCGGAGATACTGCCCATTTAATGGATCTGGAGACATTTGAGACTTTTGAGCTTCCCATACCAAAGAAGCTCCAGGATAGGGTCAGAGAAGGAGAAGAGGCAGTCTATATTGAGGCCATGGGCAAGAGAAAAATCGCTGAGAAATAACGGCATGCATATTGATTCCTATTTTTCCTGCAGTAATTCAATATTGGGGGAAGCTGATTTCGTTATTTTTGGGGTACCCTACGATGCTTCCCAATCCTTTAAATCGGGTTCCAGGTTCGCTCCCAACGCCATAAGGGAGGCGAGCTGGAATCTGGAAGAATATTCTCTGTATTTCGATTTTAATTTAGATGACGTAAACATCTGTGATGCAGGGAATGTCAACTGTGACGGCGACTTTTACTCTATTGCTGGTAGAGTCACCCACCTCCTAGATAAACTGGAGCCCGACACCAACACCATCGCCATCGGTGGAGAGCACACAGTGAGCTATGCCTGCATGCGGGAGAGATCAACTCCCTGCTACGTGGTGTTTGATGCCCACCTTGACCTGAGGGACGAGTTCGATGGAAGCAGATATAATCATGCCTGCACCTCCAGAAGGGTTTACGAGAAACTGGAAGCAGGCGAAATCGACAACATGGTCCAAATCGGTGTGAGGAGTGGGACTGCGGAAGAAAGAGAATTTGCGGAAAAGAATGGGATAGATGTCTATTATTCATGGGAGGTTATCAACAACGGAATACCCTGGGTGGTCAAGCAATTAGAAGAATTCGATGAGATATATCTCTCAATTGATATGGACGTTTTCGATCCTGCTTTCGCTCCCGGCGTTGCCACCCCTGAACCCTTCGGCATTCACCCCATCCACCTGTTAAGGTTCATTGACGACCTCTCAGACCTCATCAGTGGAATAGACGTGGTAGAAGTCATCCCCGACAGCAACAAGGTCACCCAGATGCTGGCAGCCAAAATAATAACCGAATACATAGCAGCCCGCTCATCACCCATCTGAGCTATCCAGAGATCTCATCTACATGTCCAACTGCTCCTGCGGCTATCCACTGATCACCAGGTCGCTGAACCTTACTGAGGGGGTCACCATGTTGTCCACCTGGCGGACACCCTTGCCCAGAGCAGTTATTTTGGTCAAGAGCTCGTAAATGTTGCCGTAGAGCATTGCAGACCTGACAGGCCTCTCCTGGAAGAAGGAGTTCTGGCATTCCAGACTGAAGTCCCCGCTCACCGGATTTGAAGTGTGGGCTCCGATGAAGGAATTGACCACAAAAGCGTCCTCCTTGACGTTATTTGATTTGTCTTTAAAGTCCAGCACTATGTTGGAGGGAGACGTTGCTGGATAGGATGCTCCTTCTCTAAAACCGTTTCCTGTGGGCTCCACATCCAGCACCTGAGAGTAGCGGAAGTCGCTTATGATGTTGGTGAACGTTCCCTCATCGAATATCACTTTCTTCTGGGAATCGATTCCTTCATCGTCAAAAGAGGCGGTCATCAAACCATAGGGTAGTGTTCCATCATCAATCAATGTAAAGTCACCAAAATCCTCTCCTGTCCTGCCGGCAAGCAGGCTTCTTCCTTTGGCAATGTTCTCGGCGGAAAAAGCGGGGAATAGGGTGAAGAACAATAGCTGACTCACGGCTACGGGAGATAGTACAACATCGGTGGTCACTTTTCCTATCTTCTCTGCTTTAAGGCTGCTGGAAGCCAGTTCAGATGCAGTTCTTCCTACTTCAGCAAAATCAACATCCAGTTGCCTGCTCTGCCCCATTTCAAAGCCACTGCTGTCCTCAACTACCGCTTCCAGAAACGCTCCGCAGCCAGTACCCTTACCGTTAAGATCGGTTCCCGAAGAGTTGATGATCCCGATTTCCTTCTCAGACACTTCCACTTTTCCTTGAGCCGGATTAACCTCACAGGCATTCACCATGCTCTCCACAGCTTCCTGGATCCAAGAAGAATCCACTTCTGCAACTCTTTTATCGTAGATCCCTTCAACGTTATTGGACTTCCCCAGAGGAAGATCTTTGAGGTTCTCGCCAGAAATCCTTGACAGCTCGATCGCGTGCTCGCATGCATCTACCAGCTTGCTGGAAGAGCTGGTGCTGGCAAATCCCACTTTTCCATCGACTATGACCCTCACCGCAAAGTTTTCGTCACTGCTCTGCGAGATGTTCTTTATCTTCCCTTTCTCGATTGAAGAGGACTTTGTATGACTCCTGCTGAAGAAGAGTTCCCACTCATCTGCATGGGAGTTGAGGTATTGTTCAGCTTTGTCCATCGTCATCTATGAACCTCCTACTACTGCTTTGACCAGCGAATATGGTGCTGCATCTGCTATGGGAACCATCTGACCGCTCTTTCCGCAAAAACCGGGGTCGAACCTCAGCCCATCACCCAGCTTTATGGAGTGCAAGACCTCCAGGGTGTTCCCGGATAGAGAAACATCCCTCACCATGTCGGAAAGCTCTCCATTTCTGATAAGGTAACCGTATTGGGCGCTGAAGTGGAAATAGCCTGTTGCGGGGTTGGTCTCTCCTCCTCGGGAGCCTATGAGGTAAACACCATCTCCGGCTTCTTCCAGGAGCTCTTCAAAGCTCATATCACCTTCATCAAGATAAGTGTTGCTCATCCTGACAATGGGCTCTGCAACCCCATGGCCTCTACCATTCCCTGCTTTACCCCCTAACTTGGATGCTGTTTCTCTGTTGTGAAGATAGTTCTCCAGTACGCCGTTCTCTATTATGGCCTTTCTATTGGATTCTACTCCTTCATCGTCGAAGGGGAAGAAGCCGAATTCGTGGATGGTGGGGTCATCGTAAACATTGACATTATCTACGGCAACTTTCTCCCCCAGCCTATCAGCCAGGACAGTAGCTCCCTGCAGGATGTGATCCCCTTCGACTGCATGCCCAAATGCCTCGTGAATGAACACTCCACCCAGTGACTGGTTCATCAAGACATTGTTTTCACCAGAGGGAGGAGGAGATGCTTTCAGCAGACCCTTCAGAGTGTCTTTCATGTCAGAGGCCATCTGAAGAACGTCATCTCCAACGATTTCATAGCCTGCTGGCTTCAACTTCCTTTTGGACAGGAACTGGAGGGTAGTATCTTTAGCCACCGCCTGAATAGTGATCCCTGAACGGGGGACTTCATAGGCGACCTCCGTCCCATTAGAGTCTCTATAACTGAATTTTCTGGTATTCTCTAAATAGCTCACTCTGGTGTTGACGATGTGATCTGCTTTCAGCTCCTTTTCCACTTCCTTCAAAAAACCGACTTTCTGTTCAATGGGAACGTCAGCAGGGTTTTGCTTGACCCTGAATGTGTAACTCCCTCCCTTGCCTGCAGGGACCACAGAAGAATTCCCTGAGACGACTGCACTATCTTCTGCCTTCCTCAATCCCTCTTCATCGGGGACATCACCGGAGAACAAACCCCAAAAGCCGTTATTGAGCGCTCTAAACCCTTTAGCTACTGCAGAATCATATTTTGGTCTTTCAATGTTCCCGTTTTCCAGTGTGATTGACAAATTTGATGATTCGATGTGACGAATATCGTAAAATTCAGAATTCATAGACATACTTCAAGCTGGGGAATAAAAATCAAATGGTATGCAACTATGCAACCAAGAAAATTATAATCCATTTGTTAATAATAGTATCCCACCCCATAGAAAAAATATATAATCCCTATTATACAGTAACCGTTTATGTCTCAAATCAATATTAGTGATGCATTAACCAAACCTTTAGACGTTGCCCAGCGAAATCCAGGCATAATTGTTCCCGCACTGCTTCCAGCGGTTGCCTCCATCATTTTTGCGGCTATAGTAGCTGTTATGATGGGGATACCCATGGGGATATGGGGAGGAGTGGGTCCTACAGGCCCCATGAACCCCATGATGGGTGGATTTAATGTCGGTGCTGTCCTGGTGGCTTTTGGAGTATTTGCCTTCGTGATGGTGATCCTCAACCTGATTGCAGAGGGAGCGATCGTTTCCATAGCCTATTCAGAGTTCAAAGGAGTAAAAATGAATTATATGGACGGTATAAATGATGCTATCGCCAAGATCGTGCCCCTTATCATCGCTGCGGTCATCATCGCCGTGGGAGTGACCATAGGCCTGATACTGCTGATCATACCCGGACTCATCTTCGGTCTCCTGGTGATATTCGCCATACAGGAAGTAATGATAGCCAACAAAGACGGAATAGGCGCCATCTCCAACAGCATAGACATAGTCAAGAAAAATTTCGGGAACGTCCTGGTATTCGCCATCGTGCTCCTGATCGTAGTAGCGATAATCTCCATGGCCCTCAACATAATACCTGTGGTCGGTACCGCCATCGCCAGTTTAGTGCTGGTCCCCTACGCAAGCATCTCCATAACCTACGCATACATGCAGGTCCTGGGAGGAGAAAAAGGAGAAGAAGGAGAAGGAGAAGGAGCAGCCACACCATCAGCAAGTTGATAGTGATACCCTATAGCCTTAGCCTGTAACGATAAATTTTTTAAAGATACATCCAATTATTTTTAATTAGGGCTCGTAGCTCAGTTGGAAGAGCGCGGCCTTCGCGAGGCCGAAGCCGCGGGTTCAAATCCCGCCGAGTCCATATGTTCAATGACCGCGAACATATCATTTTACACTCGAAGATATACCAAAGCGGTATTGAGCGGACCGAAATACCTCATTCTGATAATTGAACTTTCTGAGGTACTCTCTTGCCGGATCATCGAGAATAGACTCCCATTGAAGTAATCAAATTGGTTGAGTACAAACTTTTCGAGCTCATTTCCAATTCACCGACGTAATTACGTATTAAAAAATACTTAAAAGTTCAAAAATTAGGGGTCAGATTGTTTAAGAAACATTTCCTTTTTAACCGAAAGAGACTCGAAGTTGAGTATATAAATAATCAGGAGTTTTGAAAGGAGGGTTTTTAACCAGAATGCTATTCTTACTCTTCAACCCTGTTCTAAAGTCAGGCTCTAACCTCCACCAACTCTAAGCAATTGTAATAACTTATTTCTTTATAACCGACTGTTCACTGTGAAATTTCTTAGTAAGCATAATAGTATTGGGTTTTTGTATTGCCATTTTAGTTATAGTATAAATATGGATTATATTGATTTGTGTTTACAGGGAAAGTATGCTATAATTGATTATGGTTCTACTTTTTGAGAGCTAGTTTAACATCTTCAGCCTTAACGGTCTTCCTGCCAGAGTGTCTTGCCACATCAGCAGCTCTTCTAGCTACATCTGAGGCGTAATCCTCCAAATGCTCCACCATTTTCTTGTTAGCCTCTTCACTAACCCTGTTAGCTCCAGCTTTCCTCATCAACCTATCAATAGGCGCTGTTGGAATTCCAGCCATATACAATCACCTCCTCTTAAACAAAGGACTGTAAACCAAATTATTTATAGCTTTTGCCTAAAGAACGAGTTATAACCCCCCCAACAACCCTCAAAAACCAGTAACCCGCCATTGTAGGTTTTAAAGCCACCAAATCCGAATAAAGTAAATGAAACCATCTGAACCCCCTCTTTACCACCTAGTAAAAGTAAAAACTCCCCGATAAGCCAGAAAACCCTTTCAAATACCCTTAGAAACCTAAAAATTGCCGTATACCTCTTTTTGAGTTATTGTGTTGTCAGGGCAGGAATAGGAGGGGAAAGAGGAAGTGATTGTAAATGACCACCTACCGCCCTGACTACAATATGTATCTGAGCTCGACTTTATTAATAACTACTGGTTTTTCGTGGGGGCCTCAGAAAAACGAGTTAACCTTCGCCTAACCTCCTTGATCTGCTTATCCGATATGTTAGCTGTCTCCTGAACCTGTAGCTCAAGAAACATTTGCGGTGGATGTAGAGCAAGAGCATATGCTTATTTTGATGACATTTTGGCTCCAGACACTGGATGCATAAAAAATAAGAAGGAGGATAAGGTATAATTTGCTAAAGAGTGGTTAAATGTCATTTAAGAGAATTTTGTTGGTAAAACCAAGAGGAAGAAAGGGCTTGGGTTTTGCGTCAGATGTAATACCCATAGCCCTGGAATATATTGCCGCATCAATAGAGGAGGAAGTTGATGAAATTCATATAATTGATATGGAATTTGAAAAAGAACCTTTTCAGCATTTTCTTGATATCTTTCATCCTGACTTGGTTGGTATAACGATGTCAGCTACTGATCACAATGAAGGGTTGCGTCTTGCTAAAACTGCCAAGGGCAATGGTATTACAACTGTTTTGGGCGGTTATCATCCAACTGCAATACCAGATGAGTTGCTTTCACATCAACAGGTTGATATTGTTGTCAGAGGCGAAGGCGAACTTACGGTAAGAGAGCTTGTACAAAAAGGTTCACCTGACGAAGTTCTTGGAGTTTCCTACAAAGAGGATGGTAAGATAATTCACAATCCTGACAGGCCATTGATGGAAAACCTGGATTCTCTTCCTTTTCCAGCAAGGCATCTTAGAAGGCACGAATACGAAGACCACATGAGTAACAATGGCAGAGAACGGGATGTGCTTAACATGTCTCGTGGCTGCTGGGGAAGATGTAGTTTTTGCTGCGAACCCATGATGAACAAAGGCAGGCAACGCTTCCGTTCACCTGAAAACATAATGAGAGAACTGTTGGAAATTATCTCTTTTCATAATGGAAAACCGTTGCAGGTTCTTGTGACAGACCCCAATTTTATGGGAAGCCCTGAGCAGATTGACAGTTTGTGTGACCTTCTCCAGGAACGTGAACTGGACGTAACCTTTTCTGTTATGACAAGAGTTGATAGTATCGCCAAGCATCCTGAACTTGTCAAGAAAATGTGCGATGCTGGTATTCTTAGTTATGAAATGGGCCTTGAAAGTCCAAATCAGAAAGACCTGAATAATGTTAGGAAGGGGACAACGCTTGAAATGCAGGAAAAGGCTGTTAAGATATTGGGGGATAACGGTGCAAATGTATCCGGGACTTTTGTTATTGGTTTGCCTGGCCAGACGGAAGAGGAGATAAAACGATTTCCTGTATATGCAAAAGATATAGGTCTGGTGAACTGTGGGGTCGGTATTGCAACACCATTTCCTGGGACTGAGTTTTATGACAGTTTAGAAAGAGACGGTTTGATTGTTGAGCGTGACTGGAATAAATATGATGAGATGCATTCCGTGTTTAAGTTAAACCCTTTGAGTGGAAAAAGGCTTGAAGAACTTGAAAGTTACTGCATGGCAAGATTCTGGACATTGAATACTATATTAGATGGAGCCAGCGTTTTGCAAAAGAGGTCAGGCAATAAGATATCATTAAAGTGGTTTGTAGATGATATAATTTCAAAAGTAAACTTCGCCAGAGATGCCGGTGATGATTTGAGGAGTGTAGAGGTTAAAGACCACATCAAACTGGTTTTAGATGCCCTTGTAGATGCTGAAATGGAGGAAAAAGGAAGAAAGATGCGTATGCATGATGTAATAGAGATGTCAAGATTCCTTAAAATTTTAGGGCCGCAAACCATCCAAATTACCTTGAGGTATGATGGCCAGCTGGTAAGTTACGTTGTAAAAACCACAAGCAAAACTGTGGACTACATAAAAACTATCTCTGGGAAACAGGATAACACATCTATAGGTGTAGATATTGATCTGGATGAGGCGATTGATTCATTTAATGGCAATTCACCATTTAGTCCAATGAATTATATCCCTTTGCTGAAGCAGGCAGGGAATATTAATGGTATTTTTAACGTGCTTAGATTATGTTTTGCATTGACGGCTGATCTAGGTTCTTCTTACCTGAAGAATAAATCATCTGAATTAAAATGATCGGTGTCGATAAAGCCAAGGGAATCTGGAGAACATACAGCCTTATACGAAGGCTTTCCAGTATAGATGGTTCAACTGTGAACAAGAACACATTAGACCGTGTAATGTATAATGTCGAAACATTACCTCCACTCGGAAAAGAATATTGGTGGTCTCTTTTCTCTGGTCAGGATGGTGAGAGACCGATACAATTTATGCTTCTTATCTTCAGAAAACACGGAAAGAAGATGCTGTTTAATGGTAAAACAATGATGTTTGAAGAATTGGAGCGAAATAAATTTCAAGCTGTTACCAGTGGCTGGGTATATGATGGAGAGAAACTTCATGATCTAGGAGATACAAACGCTACTGTGGAAATTCAAGACAGAAAGATTGTTTCAGAGATTTCCGGACAAAAATTAATGCTTAGCGGTGGTTTCCCAAATTATGATCTGGTTGTTGGCGATTTGATTGATTTAAAAATAACAAAAGGGAATTACCTAAAAAACAAAAACGCAACGGGCGTTTTCCTACCACCGTTTGGTGTGGGATGGATAGATATTTTTTCAAATGCTGATGGTGTTGTGTCAGGAAAAAATTTCAGAGGAACAGCACATTTACAAAAGGTGGATGGTGTTACAATATTCGGTCCATTTCACTGGGGGAGAGTTGTTTTTCAAAACGGTTCTTCAACCTCATTATTTTGCCTGAAAACCGGAGAAAATTCAAAAAGGCTTTTTCATAAATCCATAAGATTTTTTGACACTGAGAACAATGAGGTTATCCAGTTCAATAATCCAAAACTTGAAATATCAAAAACAAAAAATGAGTGGGTCATTGAAGGAAAGAGTAATGGCAAAAGCCTTAGAATGGTCCTGGAAATTTACGCAACAAAGCGATATGATATGAAAGGTGGTGGCTCCCAGGTTTATATTGAATATGCTGTTATACCCAAAGAATTTAACCTAAAGATTAAAGGTAGAACAATCACCCTGGACAACACAGGTCGGGGTGTGGGAACTTTTGAAGATGCATACTGGTAGATTCTCAGAGAGATATGGCCATCCTTCCTGCAATCTCCTCTAAAAAATTTTTAGAGTATTATCTCTACTCCCAGCTTTTCAGCCAGCTCTTTATATCTGTTTCTTATGGTAACTTCTGTAACGCCCGCAACTTCTGCCACTTCTCTCTGGTTCCTTCTTTCTCCACCCAGAATTGAGGCTATATAGATTGCAGCTGCTGCAACACCCGTGGGACCTCTCCCACTGGTGAGCTCCATTTCTTCTGCCTTCTTAATGATCTCCACAGCCTTCTTCTGGACCTCACCACTCAAACCAAGAGCGGCGCAGAACCTGGGCACGTAGTCTGCTGGGCTGGTAGGCATCAATTTGAGGCTCAGCTCTCTGGCAATGAACCTGTAAGTTCTACCGACCTCCTTTCTGTCAACCCTAGAGTAAATGGCTATCTCACCCAGCGTCCTGGGAACTCCTGCCTGCCTACATGCTGCATAGAGGGCGGCTGTGACTACACCTTCAATACTCCTACCTCTTATAAGGTTCTTATCCACCGCCTTCCTATAAACAAAGGCAGCAGTCTCTCTAACGCTCTTGGGCAGTCCAAGAGCTGAGGACATTCTGTCCAGCTCACTTAAAGAGAAAGCCAGGTTCCTTTCCGTAGCGTTACTGATCCTTATTCTTCTCTGCCACTTTCTCAGCCTGAACAACTGGGCCTTGTTTCTCACAGAGATGGCTTTCCCGTAAAAATCTTTGTTCCCCCAACCGATTGTGGTTGAAAGACCTTTATCATGGATTGTGTTGGTTACGGGAGCACCAACTCTACTCCTCTTATCCTTCTGCTCACTATCGAAAGCTCTCCACTCGGGCCCTTCATCAATATATGTGTCTTCAAGTACCAGACCACAATCCTGACAGATAAATTCTCCTCGCCTGTAGTCCCTGATGAGCCTGGGGCTGCCACACTCAGGGCAAGCCTCCAGTGTCTCCTCTTTCTCTACTTCCTTCTCAACTTCTTTTCTCTCTACTTCTTTTTCTTTTTCCCTTATTTTTTCTATCTCCGGCATGAGGAATCACCACAAATAATTCTTCTTCAGTAAGACTAACAGCCCCAGATTTATCCTGAAGCTTTTAACCGCCTCTTTTTCCGGCTTGATGAGCGCAAAAGGAGATTTAGTTGGCCTAATTATATCCTGAACTTTTCCGATTTTTTTAGCCCTGTTATTGACTACTATATCGCATTCTGGAGCAAATTATTGGTCCCGTTTCATCGTGTGTGGGTCCATCTTATAATTTTTTCCAGTTAGCTTCTGGATGAACGTCTCGTACTTATTTCTCTCGGCATATCTTTTCAGTAAGAGGTTAAGCAGGTTTTTTGCTCCTCTGGTTCAGCTCATCCATTTGTTTTTCATTCTCTTGCTGATCTCTCCCATTAGTCTTTCCATCCAGTTGTTGTGCCATGGGTCTCAATGCCCTGGAGTTTCTTGTAGGCGAATAGTAGGATGTTCCTGGAATGCTTGGTGAAGAAGTTTGCTACTCTCCAGTAGTCATTCTGGTTCATCTCCTTTATGAGTTCCCTTATCTTCTCACCAACTTTGTCTATCCTCTCTTTGAGGTCGGGCATATCCAGGGAGTTCTTCAGCCATAGCAGCGCCTTTCTCACCTTATTCATGTACTTCTTCCTGGTATCCAGACTCCATGCTTCCACAGCTTGAAGTTGACTTCTGTGTCGTGTATGACGTCGATCTGTCTGTCATCAAAGCACTCGAGCTCTCTATCAGCATCTCCTACTACCAAGCAATCAGTGTCTGCCATCTCACTGTACCTCTCATTAACTCCCAAAACAAAGTTTTCCCCGGCAACAACCTTCACATCCAGCTTCTTCTTACCAATTCCATGGAGCTTTGTCCCGTCTGCTGAGACATAGCCATGTGTTCCAAGGAATTAGCCTTCACTTCCTTCCCTAGCTCCTGCATCCTCCTCCATATGGTGGTATGAGATGTGGGCCCATAGTCCTCTCTAGCCTACCTTTTGAATCCCTGTAACTCATGGAGAGTACATGATCAACCGAAATTGCAGCCACATCCCTCTGATACCTCCTACCATCATTGAAGTCCACTATATGGTAGAGCGGGTAGAACGTATTATTGGTGTGCTTATCTTTTAGCCTGGTTATATTGAACTCAGTGCTTCCAAGCTGCGTTACAACTATCCTATCCCTGTACTCGTGCATATGAAAATTATTCTGACCATACTCCTCTCCACACAGCGAACCACTTGCATCAATAGCGAAATCTGTTTCAACGGTCTGAGTGGTTGTGCTGTTATGGCAACAAGTCTCTCCAAAATCTCTGTCGAGTTCTCATCCTTCAAGAAGTTGATTACTGTGTTGAAGTTCTAAAGAGTCGAGGGGCCTTCGGAGTGAACCAAACTCCTTTATTTTTTATCTTCTGTCAATACTTGGATTTGAAACAGACTGAATAGGACTCGGTGAATTTTCAATAATAGCTAAGAATTCCGTCCGGGATTCTCTATCGGTGAATTCAATAAGGATTGCTGGTGTGTCTCATTCTCCAATATTATTACGGCTAACCTTTGGGCATTTGTCGCATGAACCATGCAGTGTGCCTTTATGCCTTACATCATGAGCAAGCCTCTTTATTCGGTAATTTAGTTCAATGTAATCGTATTTAAGTCGTTCTAAAGGGTTAGCATAATCAGTGTAATATCTTATTGGGGCATCTTTATTTTGCATGTCTATACGTTCTTTTTAAAAAAAGTTCCTGAACTTATTGTTTTATCCCATTGACTTGGTAAGAATCAAAAAAAATATGGAGTGTTTTACTCGTATCCCATGAAAGAACATGTAGCTTTGTTGCTTTCCGATTTCACTCTCTCTTCAAAGCTCCCATAGAAGTTGAGTGTTGCATCATCAACACTTGGTCTTACCTTCTTCAGTGCATCCATAAAATGCCTCATCTCAACTCTTTCTATGTCTATATTTTCTCTGAGGGCTAGCATGACCGCCTCTCTGGCAACCGCCTCAATGTCTGCTCCCACATATCCTTCCGTGATGTCAGCCAGTTCTTCAATGTCTACATCTTCTGCCACCGGCATATCCTTCAGGTGGACGTTGAGTATTGCCTTTCTGCTCTTCTTGCCTGGCGACCTGACAAGGACCAGCCTATCAAATCTTCCCGGTCTCAGCAATGCCATGTCAAGTATGTCGGGGCGGTTGGTAGCACCCACTACTAAAACATCTTCCAGTTCTTCAAGGCCGTCTATTTCTGTAAGTAGTTGGTTTACAACTCTTCCTACAGCTCGGTTATCCCCAGTCCCTCTCATCTGGGCTGTAGCATCCAGCTCATCAAAGAATACTATGCATGGCGACACCTGTTTTGCTTTCTTGAATATCTCCCTTACAGCTTTTTCGCTCTCTCCCAGCCACTTGCTTAAAAGCTCACTGCCTTTGACGGTTATAAAGTTGGCATTGGTCTCGTTAGCTACAGCCTTGGCAATCAAGGTCTTTCCAGTTCCCGGAGGCCCGTAAAGCAGAACTCCTCTGGGGGGCCTGATGTTGAACTTCTTGAACTTCTCCGGATAACTTAGAGGCCATTCTATAGCCTCCATAACTTCTCTCTTGACATCGTCAAGTCCACCTACATCCTCCCAGGAGACTATGGGCACCTCTACTACGACTTCTCTTAGGGCTGATGGTTCGATCTCCTTAAGTGATTCCTTGAAATCACCCATTGTAATCTTAATTGAGTCCAGAACTTCAGTAGGGACTTCTTCGTTTTCAAAATCAATTTGGGGTAAGTAGCGCCTGAGGGCTTTCATGGCAGCTTCTTTGCAGAGGGACTCTAGGTCAGCTCCCGCGAATCCATGGGTCTGCTCACTAATCCTGCGAAGTATGTACTTAACGTTGTACCTCTTAAGTTCGGAGAGAATATTTTGGTGCAAAGAGTCTGTAATTTCCCTTACTTTTTCGTCTTCAGCATGTTTTATTTCCTCTATAATTGATTTCAGGGATTCTATTGTCATTCCTGTCTCTTGTTCTACCTTGTCGAAGTTATCATTAATTTTCTGCAGTGATTCTAACACTTCTTCTTTGATATAATCGGGTTCCAAAGGCATGTTTCTGGTGTGTATCTGAAGAATCTCTTTTCTGCCCTCCAGATCCGGAACCCCGATCTCCAGCTCTCTGTCATATCTTCCCGGTCTTCTCAGGGCCGGGTCCACAGCGTCAATTCTGTTGGTTGCTCCTATGACTACAACCTGTCCTCTTTCTTCCAGGCCGTCCATTAGAGCGAGCAGTTGGGCAACCACTCTTCTTTCAACTTCACCGGTGACATCATCTCTCTTGGGTGCGAGCGCATCTATCTCGTCAATGAGTATTATAGAGGGTGAGCTCTCTCTGGCCTGCTCAAAAATATCCCTTAATCTCTGTTCTGATTCCCCGTAGAACTTGCTCATTATCTCTGGTCCATTTATGGTGTAGAATGAGGCTCCAATTTCGTTGGCCACAGCCTTGGCAATGAGTGTTTTGCCTGTTCCGGGTGGACCAGTGAGCAAAACTCCTTTAGGGGGGTCTATACCCAATCTCTGGAACAATTCCGGATGTTTGAGGGGGAGTTCGATAATTTCTCTTATTTTCTGGAGCTCTCCCTTTAGCCCTCCAATATCTTCATAAGTAATTCCAGCCTTGCCCATCCTTTCAAAACCTTTGGCAGGTCTGTCACGGTAAATCACTCTTGTGGACTCATCGATGACTACAGCCCCTTTTGGCTCGGTTTTGACCGCCACAAAGAGAAGTACCTGGCTCTGACCGTATTTGCCAAAACCGGATAGAGCGGGAGTTCCAATTACGGGTATCAGATCTCCCTCGATTAAAGGCCTCTTTAGTAACTGATGCTTGAGATAACCTCCGATGTCCATTCCATATACCTTAAAGTCCATGTTCTGAAGGGGAGCAATAGTAACAGTTCTAGCAGATTGATATTCGGTCTTTTCTACTTTGAGTCCGTCTCCAACACTGGAGCCGGTATTTTCCCTCACAAAACGGTCAATTCTTACTATACCACTTCCCCAGTCTTTTTTGGGGGCTCTCCACACCTTGACGACAGTCTCCCTCTTACCTCCCATCTTAATAACATCTCCAGGAGATACTTGGAGCTTAAGCATAGCATCTGGGTCTAACCTTGCTATTCCTCTGCCCGAATCGCTGGGGTAAGCTTGATTTACTTTAAGTGTTATTTCCAAATTCTATCACCACTAATAAGCATCTTCTTAATTTCTTAATTACTCTAACCCTTATATCATCTTTGTGCCAACAGTTATTAGAGGAGTTTAAATCTGGGTTTAATATCAAAATTCATATACTGTAAATTCCTAGTATTAATAAGGCTTTTATGAGTGAAGATGCTGATAGAAAAGATGAGAATGGAAGTATGGAGCAATCAGAGGACTTAATCAAAAGAATCAAACAGATGGAGGAACAATATAGCAGGCTTGAAGATGATTACCAGAAATTAAAAGGTGAAAATGAGGCTATTGAAAGCGAAAGATCTCGTTATGAGAATGAAGTAAGGAAGTTAAGGAGTGAAATTGAAAGACTAAAGTCTTCACCCTTGCTTGTTGGTTACGTATCAGATATACTTGATGATGGTAGAGTCGTTATAACGAGCAGCACTGGACCAAAATTCGTCTCTCATAGCTCACAATACTTGGATAGAGAAGAAATGGAGCCAGGCACAAGGGTTACCATAAATCAGCAAACCCTGGCTATAGTAGGTGTATTGCCCTCACCAAAAGATCCCGCAGTCTATGGATTTGAAGTTGTTGAGAGGCCTGATGTCAAATACACTGATGTTGGTGGCCTGCAACTCCAGACCAAAGAGTTAAAAGAAATAGTTGAGTTACCTATCACCAAACCTGAACTGTTTGAGGATGTTGGTATTAGCCCACCCAACGGTGTGTTGCTCAATGGCCCTCCTGGAACAGGTAAAACGCTGTTAGCAAAAGCAGTGGCCAATCAAACCAAAGCTACTTTCATTCGGGTGGTGGGCAGTGAGCTAGTAAGGAAGTACATCGGGGAAGGAGCAAGGCTGGTAAGAGAAGTCTTTGAGTTTGCCAGGGGGGAGGCACCTTCAATCATATTCATTGACGAGCTAGATGCCATAGCAGCTAGAAAAACAGATAGTGATATGAGTGGGGATAGAGAAGTTCAAAGAACGTTAATGCAGTTAATGGCAGAGATGGACGGGTTCGACCCTAGAGGTGAGGTAATGCTCGTAGGAGCCACCAACAGAATTGATATTTTGGATCCGGCAATCCTTAGACCAGGTAGGTTCGACCGCATTGTTGAGATCCCCATACCTGGCTTTAAGGAGAGAATCCAGATATTTGAGGTGCACACCAGAGGCGTGAACATAACTGATGATTTAGACTTCAACAAGCTGGCAGAAATAACAGAGAACTGCAGCGGTGCTGATATAAGAGCTATAATTATTGAAGCAGGGATGCAGGCAATAAGAGAAGAAAGAACAGAGGCTGAAACTGAGGACTTCATGAAAGCAACAAGAAAAATTACCAAACAAGATGAAAACTCAGAGATGAAAGGAGTAATGTTTGGCTGAACATTGCTTTAATTTGGCCCAATTTTGTATTTTTTACTAATTACTAAATAAAAGAGTAGTGCAACATCCCGTGTAGGATAACTTGGCTACAAAAATTTTGAAATTCATTAGCGCTCTTTACATATTTTATCTTTTAGCTATTAAAGCATTATCCTGGCCACTATTTTTGCATCATGGATTGCCCCTCATTTTGGTTAACAGCACCTTAAAGTTATTTCTCATCCACCTGTTTAATTCTCCAATGAATTCTTCATCGTGAGAAGTAACGAAAACCTCTCTCTTAATCTTGTCTATTATCACTAGGGGAACTATGTACACGTAATTTTCTTTCTTCTTGATTTCGCAACTATGAGCTCTTCCCAGCTGAGCAAGCAACTCATCGTCCGCTTCAACCATCTCATTAGGCAATCTAACCTCACCAAAATTGACCAAGCCCTTCTCCCTGCTACCCTTAAAGGTCAGGCTAATGGGGCTGATCTTCCCCATAAAAGCATTCAGGATTTCGGTCTCCTGAGTCATTCGACTCCCCCATCACAATCCCTTAATCTTCTAACGAGAACAAACTATGAGTAACTTTTGATATAATTAACCATTGAGTAAAGTTAAAGGAGGAAGGAGATTTAAAGAATTATAAAATAGTGGATAAAACATAACTCATAGACTTATTTCTTTGTAAGCTGATGTTTGAGAAGAGTGGAGCCATTTCTTAACATATTTCAGTTTATTTTGTATTTGATGATTGTGATTATAATACCGATAAAAAGGGAAAAATTTTGGTTAATTTTTTAGAAGAATAATATGCAACCCAGAGGTACGATGATATATTTAATTGAGTGCCAAGGTAATGGTGCATATAGATTCCCCACTGAGTGGGAGGTGAAAAGATGAGAATGAATAAAAGCTTATGCCTGATAGTATTAGCAATTTTTGCTACCCTGCTGGCTGCCACTACACTTACTGTTGGATCTCCAGGACACAAGGATTTTGTCAAGGGTGCTGATGAGGAACCCATAGAAGAGTCCCAGCAAGACAAACCGATACTATGGTGGTGTCCAGGAGAAGATAGATACTTTATTCAGTACAACATAGAAGTAGCTCCCGGTCAGAGCAACACTGACGTCTTAGCTATAGAGGCCCAGAAAAATTTGACGAGCGTTAGTGTGTGGATATCCCCTGAGATCGACCCCTACATATCTTTCCTGAATAACACAACCTTTGATAAGTTAGAAGCTGAAAAGAGGGAGAACCTAACAGCAGAAATAGATATGCCGAAAGATGTAGAAGTCGGAACCACTTACAACGGAACCATCCACATTAAGAAAGATGCAGGAAACAGCAGAACCTACCCAAAAGTTTTGAAAATAAACATTGAGGTAGTGAATGCTGAAGAATTAGATAGCCCCAACTGGAAGAGAATTATGTGAAGTCGAGAGATTTTTATTATATTTTTTTATTTTACTGTTTTTGTGGGTCAAACCTGAGAAGAATTAATGTAGAATATTATAGAGGTTTGTGAAACGAAAAGAAAAGGTGTGCCCGGTTAGATATAGTATAATAAAAAAAGAAAAGTTTAAGGGCTTTAGCCCCATCCTGTTCTCTGTGGTCTACGTTCTCTGCAATCTAGGTGGCAGGCAGGATTATTCTGAACGAGTCGTGCTTGTTGGAAATTTCCATTGTAAAGTCTACTGTGTTTCCAGAAATACTTACTGGGTCCTGATTGGGATACTCCAAGCCACGTCCGTTATTGGGATCGTATGAAGGATAGATTGTGTCATTGTTCCCCAGAATATCGTCCACATCATACATAGTGTAGATATCGTGAGGGGAGAAAATGTCGTTTGTATAAGTACCAGCAACAATGAGACCCATCACAGACCCATCAAAGCTAATATTACCTGTTACGACATCACGATCACCAGTGTCACCGTCATCGAAGTGCACATAGTAGCTGCATACTGGAGTGTCCGCTGCCACTGAATATCCGCCATTAGAGAGACTGACATCATTAGTGGAATTGATGTCCATCATGAAACCTCCGTGATCCGTTCCCGCGTACTCCGCGAATACCTGTGGCGTTTCGCTTGTATCTCCTCCGGGACTAACATCGGTTAAAGGTGCATCGAGTACGATAACATTTGACGAGCTTGTAATACTAGGGCAAACACATTGCACTGTGTAAGTAAAGTAGGTAGCCCAGTTAGCGCCATCGAAGTCGAGTCCATCACCCCAAGCTGTTTCTTCCTGATATATTGGTTTGCTGAGTTCTCCAACAGTCATGTCACCCCATTTGTGGTCATAAGATTCTCCATCCATAACCATAGGATATGTGTCCATTACACTACCGTCTGTTTTGTTTATCACATAGATGTTATCATCGGTCCCGGATCCTACTAATTGCCCGGTACCACCATCTCTAATTGCAAGACCTGTAAGGACCTTCCCCGTATCACCGACAAAAGTCGCTAGACCAGTTGTGGTATCAACCGTGTAAAGGTTTGTTATCGCACTGGAATACAGGTAGAGAGTGCCGTCAGCACCAAATGCTATGTCTGCTCCCCCAACATTGATTCCAGTGTCTCCAACAAGCGTAGCTGAAAGATCAGAAGTGTTAACCGTGTAAAGGTTATCATTCTTACTAGTCATATACAGTTGACCTTCTGGCGACACAGCTACTTGTACTACCTCCCCAGGATAACCTTCAATCTCTCCAAGATCAGTGAAGGTCTCATCTGACACTGAATAAGCTCCCAAATGTCCAGTGTCTTCACTGACCGCATAGACCGTTGACCCATCGGGAGTTGCACCGATGTGGTTGACAAAACTGAAGTTACCTGATTCATCGAAACTATAGAGTTGGGTTAAGTTAGCTTTTTCTCCACTCAAATCTACACTAAAAAGACCATCTTGACCATCTGTTCCTCCATTAGATAGATACAATGTCTCTTCAACATCAGTGTAACCATTGTATTCAACCACGGCATGAGCCGCGACAGTAAGGTCTTCACTGCAATTTACATCAAAATCACTAAGCGAGATCTCGTAAGTGTACTCTGTTACACAGTCATGCTCCATGGAGTATTCGAACTGACCGGGTATTGGGTTGCCCCCACTATTACCTCTTCCCCTAGAGTCTGTCTGTGGTATATCTTCTTCAGATTCTGCTACGTGCAAATGGGTTTCGGTCATGCACCAGCCTTCTTTCTCAACAACATATTTTACATAAAGGTTGTCACCATCGTTCCAAACCTCTACGTAACCAACATCAATATCTTGTCCAGCAAGCAGGTCTTTTTCCTCTGTTGCCATTGCTGGAACTGCCAAAATAGCTAGAGCCATAATGGCTACTAAAACTCCTAAAATCTTTTTCATATCTTTCACGACCCTCCAAAATTTTTAGAAAATAATATAAAGGGATTATTCTTAATCTTTGTTGATTGCACCTACACAACCATAATGATGGAATATTTAATTAACCTGCAATATCTTGGGTTGAAGTTACTATAAGGCAACTGCTTATTTCTTTGTAAGCTCAGCAAATAGATGAAGGTCTACTTGCTCCATTGCCTAAGAATCTTGATTTATGGTTCAACAACCCTGCTTTATACGATCTTCCCGGAGTTGATCTGGGGGGTAAGAAGGTTAAGAAGAAGTCCAAGAAACGAGGTAAGAAGAGATAACCACTGTTTTGATGATTACGCCCGAGTTAAAGCGTTAAATAGGTGTGCTTTTTAACTTCTAACGTCATATACCAGATGTTCAAGTTAATAGGATAAAAAATAAAGTTTTTTAAGTGTTTATATATTGTCGTTACCAAAGACAATAACAGGTCCAAACAGGTGACTTATCGAGTTTCTTCGCTATTGGGTGGGGGACATCACCAATCGTTTTCCCAGTTATCTCATGTGTACATGAACATTCGGGAGGTTCCATTTGGGGTTCGGCATCTTGTGCTGTTATTGAGCTGAAACCAAGTGTAGCTGTAATTAGTACTCCTGCAAGCAGTAATATCCAAAACTTTCTCACGACTTTCACCCCCTTAGTTACTTTTAATAAGGTTTCGTTGAGCGAAAATGGTAAGTTTTATGGTTTAATTTTTGACCATAATAGTAATAATTTTAGTGAGCTGGATTGAGTTGGGACCCAGAACTAATAAAACACTAATCCTTTTTAATTGAAATAAAGCATGTATTAGTACAAATCACTCACAGACATGGTCCACAGTCCAGCACAGCTTAACAATTATATAATTCAACAGTATAGAAGTTAGCTTATCGGTATAGGACAGTCCAGAACCTACTAGAAGGTATGGCTGTTTTAATGATTACGCCCTAGGTAAACAAGCAAAATAGGGGTAGTTAAGTAGTATTTCAAGCTTTCTTATTGCTTCAAAATAAAATAAAAGAGGAGGCCCTAGCCGGCACCAAAAAAAGGTTTGGAGGAACCTACTAATAAACGAATAACCAACTGAATGTCCTCTCAAAAAATCCTTTGTCCCCTCTCCTCTGGAGCGGTCTGTAGGGTCTGTGCCCGTGTGAACGGGCCCTATAGACTGCTGGATGATTAGTGTTGTTAATTAAAAATAAGAAGTGGGGGTTTGGGTTTTGGTGGATGTGAACAGACGGTTAGGATGCTTTGGTGTATTCTACTTCAATGATCGTGTAGTCTTCTGTCGAGATCGTGATTTCAGCGTATTCCGTGCTTGTCTTATCGAGCAAGTAGTTAAGCGTAGTTTCTCCTGAACTCTCTTCTTTTTTCTTATTCACTGCTCGATCATCCAGTTCTCCCTCGTACCAGTCTACAACTTCATCAATGCTGTCTGTGGTTCCATACTCAATTTCTATTAATGAGCCTTTAGTGGTTTGGGTAATGCTATGAGACAACATAACTGCTCCGGGATATCGCTCCAGTGGTTCGTCTCCGCTGGCCTGATCTTCTTCAGGTGGTTTCTTCTCCTCGTCTTCTGTTCCCTGTGAACTTGTCTCCAGTTCACCTAGCGAACCGCTCCACGTCCCGGATCCTGCTCCATAATTAGAAGCTTCTTCGGAGATTTCCCAGGTACCTTCAACGTCTTCTCCACCCGACAAGAAATCACCGGACCACTCAACAGCACCAAATCCAGCTTCACCCGAGGCCTCTATTACACCTTCGGAAACAGATCCAGTTATATCTCCAGAACCATCACCTTCAAACCAACCTTCCACAGTACCTTCGTCGAAGTTAACTTCAAACTGCCACGTTCCGCTAAAGTCTTTCTCGAATCCAGAAACACCTATTGAGCCTGACCAATCACCAGAGTACGTTTTCTGTCCTGTTAGCGTTTCACCGCCAGTTCCCCCGTCTGTTGTTCCTCCATCTGTGGTATCTGCTCCCCCATCTGTTCCTCCGTCTGTAGATCCCCCGTCTGGAGTACCTGTGGTATCTACATCTGGAGCTCCATCACCGCTGCACCCTGAAATAGTGACTACAGCAAGCACTATAAACAAAGCAACGATAAACGATTTATTTGAGTTAAGTTTCAAAACTTTTCACCTCCACAAGATACTACGTATTTTATAAATTTATAAGTTTTTTTGTAAAGGACTTAAAAAGGACAATAAGACTAAGGCATTCGTAGATAAGGGGGGCTACGGTGTATGTAGGGTGAACAGGTACCGTTAACTCATACCACAGCGATAAAACAACCCTTTGTTTTCTCAGGGAGTATGTTTTGAAGAGTAGGACGATTGAGCACACCAGACTCATAACAATGGGTGAAACTGGTGCCGACCCAGTCTATAAGAGTGAATTATGGTACTATCCAAAAGAAGCAGGTTACGAGAGGATTACTCGATTTAAAAAAAACAATTAATTTTCAGAAGTTCGGGTTCGATCCCGCCGAGTCCATTCGGTATTTCATTCTGCATCTTTGTCATATAGTTAATATCTTTGTCATATAGTTAATTTCTTTGTCATATAGTTGATTGAAAAATTATTTGTTCCACTGGGGGGTCATCACTTTAATGAAGAGAGTTATAGCCATAGTCCTGCTGGTAGTCTTGTTTTTCCCTGTAACTTTCTTTGTTGAATCCCACATACCGATGTCATTACTTGTTTTTATGGAGAGGCTGGCTCCAACCCTGTTTATTGCTGTTATCGAAGAATTTCTGGGCAGGCTTGTGCCTTTGCTGTTGCTCTACTTCATTTACAGGGAAACCACCAATCTCACAGCAATGAACGCGGGTATAGCGGCAGGAATAACTTTCGGAACTATGGAATTGTTCACCAAGACAATGTTCTACGGTAACTTCCACATCATGACAGTTGCCCCTGTACTGCCTGTTCACGCAATAAATGGGTTGCTACAGAGCTTTATTATCAACCTCAGCCTTAAAAAGGGGAGCTACGAACTGATCCCCATCATCTACGTTATGACTGTTACATGGCACTTCCTCTACAACTACATCTGGGTAGTCTAAACTTTCTTTAATTATTTTGGGAGGACGTCAGGTCAATTAGTTACATAGAGTTAATGAACTTACATATAAAATATTATTTAAACGAGAGCAAATTTTAAGATTATGGATAAGATACGTTTAAACAAATACTCAAAAGAAGATGTAGTGGCATTAATGAACAAAATGTTAGTGTTTACTTTACATGCAGTTGACCGAATGAGACTTGAAACCAGAGATTTAACCAGAATAGAGATTGAAGAGGCGATAAGGAGAGGCGAAATAATAGCTCAGTATGAGTATCCAGAGTCTGGGTACTGTGACGAGGTCCAAATCCAATCCTATAATCCAGCGATCTTTGTGTCAGCTGGAATGTGTGAGGAAAGACTGGTAGTTATAACTACCTGGAGAGGTATAAAATGAGGATGAAATGCCAGAAATGTGGTAGTGAAATGGTAGAGAGAGATGATTACATCTACATTATTCCGGATATCAATTTGGCAGTTGCCAATTTAAAAGCATACGTTTGTTCTGATTGTGACTATGTTGAACTACCCACAAAATCAGTTGATACTATTGAGAAAGCAGAAGAAGAGTGGAAACAATTGCTTGAAGAAAGAAAAAAGGCTAAAGCCTGAATATAACTTTATAAAGAAGTAAAGCTAGTATAAAAACCATAATTTCTATTTTCTCGGTTTTAAGATTGAGTGGTATAAACACTTAAAAAATCAGTTCTCTCATACCTCATATGATCATCACCGACAACCACATGCACCTCTACAACCACTTAAAACTCGATGCCCTTAAGCAGTTCAAGAGGGTGGGTGGGACCCACGTTTTTCTGGTGTCCCTCACCACCACGTGCTACGATATCACTCCTGTTAAGGGAGAGGATTTCAGGTACATATTCGACTCCCATATCGATATGGTGAAGGACGCCTGCGAAGTAGTTCATGCCTATCCCATTCTGGGGGTCCATCCTGCAGAGATAACCATTCTGGGCGATAAAATTGGTCACGAAGCTGCTGCCAAGATCATGAAAGATGCTCTCTCCGTTGCCGGTAGTTATGTTGAAGAGGGCAAAGCCGTGGCCATCAAGAATGGGAGACCCCACTACACAGTCTCCCCAGATATTTGGGAGTTGAGCAATGAAGTGCTCCAGCATGCGTTCGAGGTAGCCAAAGACGTTGATTGTCCGGTTCAGATCCACACCGAGAGCTACAGCAAGGAAGGGATGGAAGAGATCGCTGATATAGCCAGGAGAGCTGGGTTACCACCAGATAGAATAGTCAAGCATTTCTCTCCACCGGCCGTAGAAGAGCTGGGGGAGATAGGGATGTTCCCCTCAGTCCTCGCCTCCGGTAAGAATCTCAAGGAATCTGCGAAGCAGGGCACCAGATTTATGGCTGAAACAGATTATATAGACGACAAGAACAGGCCGGGCTCGGTTCTGGGTCCGAAGACGGTTCCCAAGAGGGTTAGAGAGCTGGCAGAAGAATTTGGAGAAGGTCTGGTCTACAAGATCTGCAAAGAGAACCCGGAAAAGATCTATGGAATAGAAATGGACATAGAATAGTCTAAACATCAAATCAAGTGGGATTTAGAAGCCGAACTAAAAATGAAATGGAAAGAAGATAATAGAGAAAAATTGGATTTGGTTTAGATCTCTGAGTACACTTCTTCTCTGGAGTGTACTACTATTCCGTTATCCATTATCTCGAATGGATGGATCTTCTTGCTGTGGTTGCTGCCTCTTATCTTGAATATTTCCAGGCTTCTTACACGAACGTTTTCTGATCTACTGTAGTAAAGGACCACGGTTCCTTCGGTTACGAAGTTCTCTACACCAAATCTGCTTATCTTGTCTCCGGTAGCATCAACGATCTCACAAGTAAGAAGCGAAGTTAATCCCAGTATCTCCATGGTGGTAGCTATTTTCAACAATTCAACCCTGAACTTAGCTGGGTCCTGAACTGCAAAACCAATGGCTGTGGTAGAGTCCAGAGCGGCTCTTTCTCCCCCAATCTCATCCTGAATGGTGATCATCTGATCAATTAATGATCTGGTATCAAAAGGTCTTACATCAATAAACCTCTCATCAGAGGGTAGCCCTATCTTCGTAGAGGTGGCATCAACAATTGCCAGCATGTTCTCATCCTCTTCCTTCTCCAGATCCCAGCCGAATTCCGAGAAATGTTCTCTAACGTGCTGGGGTCTCTCCTCCGTAGCTACAAAGATGCCCGGCTCATTGAACTTTTTTATACCATTAAACAGATATTGCATGGCGAAAACAGTTTTCCCGGAACCTGAAGTCCCTGAAACCAGATAGGTTCGGTCTCTCAAGAAGCCTCCTTCACACAACTCATCGAACCCTGAAATGCCTGTTGGTACTCTTTCAAGTGTCATAATATCTCCTACTGATAATCAGCATTACCAAATATAAAATTTTCTGTTTCATCATCATATCCTAATATGGAAAAATAACATTGGAGGACGCCCATCTCAATTTCTTTCAGAGCAATTTGTTCGCCCTGATACCCATTATATGAACTTTGATGGACTTTTTGGGAAGAATAACTTTAAAAAACCGCTTCTGTCAACACCAAATGGATGCAACTGGAAAAAATTATTGACAGCTACATGAAGAAAGTCCCCCAGATAAGGGAGCTGTGTGAAAGGTGTTTGCGGGTGGAAAGATACGATGGGAACGTTGTTCTAATGTTAGTAGATGCATCTTTTGTCTCCCTGGGAATGAATTATTTCACGGTGGTCGTTCCCAAGGTGTTCGACTTCAAGAAGAAGTTCGTTGATGCCAACAAGATAGCTGGCCTACATGACCTCGCAGATTATGATGTAGCAGAATTGACTGGGTTATGGAAGAATAAGAGGAGCTGGAACGTAGCCCAGGAAGTTGCAGGCTATCTTTCCTCTCTCGACGAAGACGACAGAGATGCGCTGGTCAAGTGGGCAGAGCAAAGCACATTGGATAACTGGAGAAGTGACCCCGTGGGCAGGATAAAGGGTGTGGGGATCAACACCTACCAATATCTCAGGATGATGGGTGGCGTAGATACCGTCATGCCCGACAAGATCGTTAAAAGAGTGTTTGAGGAGATCTCGGAGAAAAGCGGTGAGGAAATACCTCGGGACGATGTGAGGTTCGTTAGAAAGGTGGAAGAGATAGGCCGGAGAACGGGTTACAGGCCCATAGAGCTGTGCTGGATGACCTGGCTGGTCCAATATGATGAGCAAAAGCTCAAAATAAGAGAGTACTCCGAGTTGATGAGGAAGATATAGACTTTAAAGAACTCGCTACTGACTACTGAGTTCCATACCCTTATAAGCTTAAGCTCCTTAGAAGAACTTCATTGATAATTAAATGAGGATAATTACAATTTTTTGGGTTGTGGAAATAATATATAGGATTGTGGCCAAACTTTATGCCGGAGGGGTGCGTATGAAAAGAGGTTTTCTACTAGCCATATTCATGCTTTCCATGATGGTCGCGGTCTCGTGGACCGTCATGGCATTGCCGAACCCGGACACGGATAGTGCTTCCACTCAAGCAGGCAAGAGCGTGAAAATGGGTTTTCAGAGTGAAGAGAGTAGCGAGCGACCACAAATCGAGGAAGCGGAAAGGATCGGGTACATAATGGTAGACGGAGAGGATTCCCTGCCAGTGATCGAAGGGAACGTGTACAGAGACGATAACACCATGACGGGAGTAGTCAAAATGGGCAACTTTAAGGTCACCATCAGCCAGAACACGAACTAGTAATCTTGATAGTCTTGATAGGCGGAAAATAAATGCCCGGGGTGGTAATGGGAGTTTATTTGGGAGGGTTGAGGGGGGTCGAGTTTTATTAGAATAATAAACTTGGCTACCACCCCAGGTTAAATCATATATGTGTTTATAGTTAATAAGGCTTTCGTGATAATTTATAGCATGAAGCGCTTCACATAGGGTTGACTGGTTATTAATCAAAAAGCCGCATCATTTTCCCCATCAATATCAGGGTTGGCGGGCTCTGTTTTGCCGTTATGCTGGGTATTTGGGGGATTATCCCCGTTCCTCGTTAAAAAAGATCTCAAAGAACACCTTACCAGTTTCCTGGTCGAATTTGATTACTCTAAAGTTCCTTGAAACATCTTTAAACCAGGCTCGAAACATACCTTCCATAACCATATTAGTGTCTCAGTTGACCCATTATTTAAAAATAGTTAAATTGTTAACATTATGAAAACTATCATGATATTTGATTACTTTTCTTATGTTCTTTTGGCTTCTACCCAACCAGCAGGTGCGTTCAGGAGCCCACCCTGTAAATGATCAGTCTGCCATCCCTGTAAACCTCTTCCAGATCTTCTGACCGGTGGAGCCCTATTCGGCCGTATTCCTGGTACTCGACTTTCCCCACGAAAACGTATTTGACATCATATTCTTCAATCGCCTCGATGGAGGCATTCAAGTAAATGTCCTGGGCAGCCTTCTCTCTTTCATATATGTCTCTCCAGCTTTTCCCCCACATCTTTTCGTGCGGCTTCCATCCCACTAATGTAGGCATTCCCGTTAAGGAGGATACCCGCGAAGAATACTGATAAGCTTCTCCAGGAGCTTCCACAACAACACCACTCCTATTGTTCAACCACCTTATAGCCTTGTACTCCACAGGATGCTGTTCTTCCATCCACTCCATTCCGTCCAGTGTCAAATTCTGGGTGTGGCCCATGTAATCGCTGTTGGGCATTGTAAATGAGGTCAATACGGGATGTACGGCTGAGGCAGCTATAAGAAATACAGCGAAGGCAATCAGAGCCCTATTCCTCATTCTGGACAGGAAGAAAGCTGATGCTACACCCCACAGCACCCAAACCTGCAAATAGAGCTTCATTACCGTATTCAACCTCTCATTAGGGTCTGCATATGAATCATTTATGAAGAACAGCTCACAGAAGATGACCAGGAGCAGTGCTATTGCTCCCACAACAACTGGATAACCTGCATCCTGTGTAAAAAGCAGGTACACGAGCAAACCCGCCAGAACCATGAGGAATGCCAGTTGAAAACCACCAATGAACCCGGCTAATAATGCTGCCAGGAATAAGGCGACCACAATACCGACCTGTCGAACTGAGCGCCACTCAAGTGAAGAGAAGACGTAGGTGAGCGATACAAAAAAGAAGAGAGGGAATATCTGCAGGAAATCGAGTAGTTCTGTTCTGCGGTGAACAAAACCTATTATCTCTGTATTCAACGTGAGGAGGAAGACAGCCCCAACAGCCACCAGCGAGATTAAGAAGATCCTATACCTTGTAGCGAAATAGGCAGTGGATACCAAGAGGATGAAGTATGCCGGAAAACTCCATAGGTCCAGCCCTATAAAGAATAAACAGAATACAAGCGCAGAGAGGAAGGTGTAAATGTTGAATCTCCGGTAAACTGCCAGACACATGCCAATAAATGCAAGTTGAAAGGCTAAAGACATGAAGTGGGCGTGAAGATCTCCCTGCAAGAATGTGAACGAAGGATACAGCTCTAAGGTATGAGGGATTATGCGGTTAGCCGTCGTAAAGTCAAAATGGAATACCCATTCAGTGAAGTTGCCTGAGAATGCCTCATACTGGAGGAGATCTTTTCCTGAGAAATATGACAGGAGCTGCATAAAACCGGAGATAAAGCCAATGACCAGAGTGAAAACCACCGTGATCAGTCCATACAACCTCTTCCCCACCAGGTTATAGCCCACACCAAATGCGGTCTGGACCGCCATGGAGTAGAATGCTGCCACAGCAAGATTGTATCCTATATGGGCTTTAACTCCAGAGAGCTTTATGAGGACAACAGATATCATATGGCCGAAGTAGTAATACACCATATCGCGGCCAGCGAACCAGGGGTCTGCAGGAGGAAAGTATTCAGTCCTCAAAATAGAGTTGAGAAAAGCAAAATCCATAAAATCCTCAGAATAAGCAAAATAGATCTCGGGCTTGTGCATCAAATAAAAAATGGCGACCGCAAATGCGGAAAAGAAAATAACTTCACTCCAGACGTTCTCCCTATTGAATATCAGATCTTTACGTCTATAGGCCAAAAAGGAGAAGAGTGAAAGAAGTATAATGCCAAAATAGATGCTGAAACCAAATCCCATCAATTTAAGACTGGATAACCCCCATGCAGTCAAAACGATGACAATAATACCCAATTGCTTAGATAAGAACTGACCACCTTCCTTGAAGCCTTTGGTCAGGAAAGAGACCAGTGGAAGCGCAAGTAACCCGATTGCTTCCACCACGATTAAGAAGTATAAGACCCCCACTACTTCCATAACTCTGGAACCAAATCTTTCAACCCAAATAATTTTTCCGTGACCCTATACTGACCACAAAGACCCCACAGAATATAGTTTTTTATAATGCAGAACTAACCCCTACTGAATGGAAGACAATAAAGAGTTTGTGGAGAAGGTCCTCAAAGGAGAAGAGAAACCACCCAGTAAAAGATGGCTGAAGGGAACCATAAAGGACATGGAGAGGAAGCATTCTCGATTATCAAAAATAGGGATATTTGTGATGATCCCATTGACTATAGCCATCGGGATATCCGTATTCGAGTACCCCATTATGGTAGCAGGATTCGCTATCCCATTCATTTACGCCAGAAAACTGCTCGACCACAACAAGAAGATCTACAACCTCAAAAAACAATTAGAGGAATATGAATAATTTGAATGTGAACCCAGAGAAGTAAAATTCACCTTATATTTCCAATATAACAACAGATTTTCCTTTAAAGCTCATCAAACAATACAACGCAAACAATAGAACGCCCTTATTCTTTTCAAAAAAATTTAAGACATCAAATAGAAGCTTTTTACGCCGGGAGAGGGATTTGCAACCCCAGCTTCAGAAAGCTGGACCATCAAACTGAGGTATCTCCTCCGTCGATACCTCTCTAACGTACCTACTAGTGTAAAAATCTCATAGAGCATCAAAAGAAAAGAGATCACGCCGGGAGAGGGATTTGAACCCTCGCGTCCTGTAACGGACACTGGTTTTCTGTGTGTCCGTACTCCAGACCAGCGCAGTACCTCTCTGCAATCCCGGCCTAAATGATTGTTTGCACGCTGGAAAGATAAAGTTTCTGATTGTTATTTACTGCCAAAAGCAAAAAATTTATTACCTTTCATATTAACCGCCAGAAGTTATGAAACATTTGCTCTCCATCTCAGACTTGACGAAGGATGAGATTTTTGA
>CAZHOR010000019.1:11103-59764 GCA_964534325.1 uncultured archaeon | reverse complement strand
TGCTATAAGTGAACCTCCAGATATCTGGACCACAACTATCTTGGGGGGGTTTTATGGCCGTAATCGCCGGTCTCTTCTCTTCTTCTGGTCCTCTCCATTAGTGATGCCATTAATATACTCAGTTCATACATTATGACCACCAGCCCCAGTATGACCAGCTGACTTAGACCTGAAACATCGAATGTGATGTTGGTGGCCAGAATGAACACCGCAATATACAGGATCAGTCTTTTACCTCTCAACCATGCGGCATCTATCATTCCCAGTCTCACAGCTATGGTGGCCAGAACCGGGATCTGGAAAGTCAACCCGAAGGCCAGAAATATCTTGAACATCCCATAAAGTGATGCCTGGATGGAGAGATACGGTTCAGCTCCAAAATAGTTGAGCGTTGCCAGACTGTAAACTCTGGGGATCACTACGAAGTAGGAGAGTGCAGTGCCCATCAAGAACAAAATGTATGAAAAAGGCAAGAATGTTTTTACGAAAGACCTCTCATGTCCATACAAACCGGGTTTGGCGAAGTTATACAGCTCATAAACCAGGTAAGGATAACCTATAAAGAACGTGCACACGAAAGAGAAGACGATCTGCGCCATGATCATCTCTGTGGGAGCGAAGACGACCATGTCGAGTTTTTGAGGGAAGATGGTCCCCCACACCTGTTTTATCAAGCCGCCGGAGAAATAAAAAATGATCGCCATTCCTACACCCATAAAGGCACATATACGAATGGTCCTGGTCTTTAGCTCACCCAGGTGCTCCCTGATATCCATTTTTCTGTCGTCAAGTTTCTCAAGTTTCTCCACAGTGCTACTAAGTTTTTCAAACACTTAAATTTTCTTGATGGTTTGTTGATGGCATAAGAGCGGGAAAAATTATAAGTCCCACCTTCAGCAAGCAGAGGCATGGCAGATGCAGTAGTCATTGACGCAATGAGAACACCGGTTGGAAGATTTGGTGGAGTATTTAAAGGCTTCCCGGTGCAGAAACTTGGCTCACTGGTTATAAAAGGATTATTAAAAAAATTGGAGCTGAATCCAGTCTCCAGAAATGAAAATTATATTTCAAATCTGAATGTGGATAAAATCGAGCTGGAGGAGACCTATCACGATTACACCGGAATTGAAATTGAAATAGATGAGGTTGTTATGGGAAATGTTTTGCAGGCGGCGCTGGGCCAGAATCCTGCCAGACAAGCATCTATTTATGCGGGAGTGCCCAAAGAAACACCTGCCACGACAATAAACAAGGTTTGTGGCAGCGGTTTGAAGGCTCTTGCTCTGGCAGCCTCAAGCATCAAAGGAGAAGATTATAATGTAGTGGTTGCCGGGGGTATGGAGAATATGAGCAACGCCCCTTACGCCATGACCAAAGCCAGATGGGGTATGAGGATGTTCAACTCTGAGGTCATCGATTTGATGGTCAACGACGGCTTATGGGAGACCTTCTACGGATACCACATGGGATATACCGCAGAAAATCTCGCTGACCTCTATAAAGTATCGAGAAATGAACAGGACGAGCTCGCCTACCAGAGCCATAAAAGAGCGATCAAAGCTATCGACGACGGAACCTTCGAGCAGGAGATAATTCGTGTGCCGGTCAAACAAAAGGAACAGGAAGTAGAAGTAGATACTGACGAGCACCCCCGCAGGGACACCACCGTGGAGAAGCTCGCCAAACTGCCCCCTGCTTTCAAGAAGGACGGGAGTGTTACTGCAGGCAACTCCAGCGGCGTCAATGATGGTGCAGTAGCAATGCTGATGACATCTTCCCATAAAGCAGATGAAATAGGGCTAAAGCCCGCGGCTAAAGTCGTGAGCTACGCATCAGGAGCAATAGATCCCGCATACATGGGTCTGGGAGCAGTACCAGCAGTAAAGAAAGCTCTGGAGAAAGCCAACCTCAAGCTGGATGATATTGACCTGATAGAATTGAATGAAGCTTTCGCCGCTCAGACCATCGCCGTAATGAAGGAGCTGGAGCTCAATGTCAATGACGATAGAGTGAACGTTCATGGAAGCGGAATCTCCTTGGGACACCCTATTGGGGCTACAGGAGCCAGAATAACAACTACCCTGCTGAAAGAGATGCAGAGAAGAGATGTTAGGTATGGGCTGGCTGCTTTGTGTATCGGTGGCGGAATGGGTTTCGCTATGGTGTTCGAGAAGATATAAAATAGAAAGTTGTTGGAAAAGTAGTGAATTTATAATAAGTGGTGTAACCGATTTTGAAACCTATTGGAAAAAACAAATATAATCATTAGATTTATATGTAAATATAAACACAACTTCGAAGGGGAATAACAATGGAACGAGACAAGTTACTGAAACGCATTACTCTAGACCCCAAAGGTTATGACGGGAAAGCCTGTTATAAAAGGTACTCGTTTGACTGTACAGTTTATTTTGAATTTACTTGCTAATGGAATGACTATTGAAGAGATTCTTCAGGAATATGAGGGGTTAAGCAGAGAAGACGTACTATCCTGCTTACTCTATGCGTCTGAAACGCTTGATGATACTACTTTTATGCCTCTAGAAGAAACCGCTTGAGTCATGAAATTTCTAATAGATTAGTGTACAGGCCCAGCTGTTGTAAATTGGCTGAGAAGATTAAATTATGATGTATCTTTCTGTTTATGACGAAGCTAGAGGTTTGGACGATGAAAACCTCATTGGAAAGGCAAATCAGGAGGGCTACGTATTAATCACAAATGATAAGGATTTCGGTGAACTTGTATTTCGAATGAAGAAGCCCCATAAGGGGTATAATTCTGTTGAGATTAGAGGATGAAAGACCTGAGAATATAATTAAGGTTTTAAACCATGTTTTGAGGTCTTATTTTGATAAACTTGCTGGTAATTTTGTAATTGTAACTGAAAAGACAGTACGTATTATTGAAGACAGAACTAAGTAACGTATCGCCTTAAATCATTTTTTAGAGGCTAATTTGGTAATGTCTTGCCTTATTTCAACCCCAGCTCGTCCTTTACCTCGATCAACCCATCGATAGCCAGCTTATAAAGGTCAGAAAGCTCCAGACCAACATTCTCTATCTCTCTAATCCTGTCTCTGTCACAGCCTGCTGCAAAGCTCTTGTCCTTGAACTTCTTTTTGACTGACTTGGGCTTCACGCTAGTAACCTCACCATCCTTCACTAGGGCTGTGGCCACTACCAATCCTGATACGCTGTCTGCCGCCTGTAGAGCGAATTCCACGGGCTTTTCATAGTTGCCGAATATGGTGTGGTTGTGGGTCTTCACCACTTCAACGACGTCTTCGTCTACTCCGTTCTCCCGTAGGATCTCAGCACCCTTAATACCGTGCTGGCTCATGTCCTCGCCCACCACCTCGTAGTCGATGTCGTGGAGTATTCCGATGAGCTCCCACTTGTGAGCGTCCTCACCGAGCTCCTCCGCAACCTTCTTCATTACTGCTGCTGTGGCTATGCAGTGCTTTATGAGGGTATCACTGCTGACGTATTTCTTTAATAGATCAAGCGCATCATCTCTACCCATTTGAAAACCTCCCCATGATCTTTGTATCAACAATGGTCTTGAGAAACCTTCTCGTACTCTTTAACAGGAATATCTACAGGGTATTTCTCGTTTAAGCACGCAAGACACAAATTTTTTTGCTCGAAACCGATTGCCTCCAGCAAACCCTTTATGCTGAGGTAAGCGAGGCTGTCAGCATTTATTTTTTCTTTAACTATTTCCATGTCTTTGGAGGAAGCTATTAGCTCTTCTTTGGTGGACATATCTATCCCGAAGTAACAGGGGGCGATTATGGGCGGGCTGCCGACCCTGAAGTGGATTTCTTTAGCGCCGCTGTCCCTCAGCATATTAACTATTTTTCGGGAGGTAGTCCCTCTCACAATGCTGTCATCAACCAGAACTATCCTCTCTCCTTCCACATTGTTCTTGATGGCATTCATCTTGATCCTCACTGAGAGCTCTCTCTCTTTCTGGGCAGGCATTATGAATGTTCTTCCCACATACCTGTTCTTTATCAATGCCTCCAGATACTGGATCCCCGACTCGTAGGAATACCCCAGTGAAGATGTGGTTCCGCTGTCGGGTACAGGTGATACGGTATCCACTTCTGCCGGACTCTCTCTCGCAAGGATTCTTCCAATATTGTGTCGTACCTCGTAAACACTCTTACCATCGATGACTGAGTCGGGACGGGCAAAATAGATGTACTCGAAGACGCAGAAAGCTTTTCTGGGGCTATCACCGATCTTAACAAAATTGATCTCACCGTCTTTTATTATGACTGCATGACCTGGCTCGACATCCCCCAGAAAAGTAGCTCCAGTGGAGTCGATCGCACACGATTCGCTGGCGATCACGTATCCATAGTCGGCCTCGCCCACGCACAGGGGTTTGAATCCCATGGGGTCCCGGTAGCCGATGAGCATGTCGTTGACCAGCATGGTGAAGGAAAAGCTTCCGGATATCTGTTCATTGAGCAATTTGAGGGAGTCAACGATATCGTACTCCAGCAGATACATGGAGAGGAGCTGGGATATGACTTCTGTGTCGGAATCGGTTAGAAATACCCTGCCCTCATTCTCCAGTTTCTGACGCAGATGCCAGTAGTTCACCAGATTGCCGTTGTGGGCAACTGCAATGTTACCCGCCTTGGATTTCACCAGAAGGGGTTGAGAGTTCTCCAGTTGGGATTGACCTGTAGTAGAGTATCTAACATGACCTATAGAGTAATTTGCGGCCATCCGGTTGAGGGTTTCTTCATCGAAGACCTGGCTGACCAGTCCCATCCCCTTGTGTAATTGCACGTGGTCTTTGGAGATAGTGGCCATCCCTGCTGATTCCTGGCCTCTATGCTGGAGAGAAAAAAGGGCATAATAAGAGATATGCGAGCAAAGTTTTCCGTCTTTGCTATAGACTCCAACAACTCCGCACATTTAATTTCTGCTTTTAGTTTTGTTTACCCAATTATAGCTTCTAAATTTCTTACTTTTTCCAAAACCACAGGATGCACAATAACCCTTTCTCTTATGGAAAGATACATTACCGCAACGCCTGCATCTAATGTGAACGGTCTTTTTTCCTCTTTTACCCATTGAAGGCGTTCCTTTTGTCATCCTATCACCTCTCTGTCACTAAACTTGTGATGGAGATATGAACACTACTGTATCTCCTCTTATCACTACACTTCCCAGTTTTGTGGCAGTTTCTCCCTCACGGATCTCTTCTGCACTTACAAGAACGAGGTTCATGTGGACGTCATATCCATCCAAAACGCCTCTAAATTCTCTGCCACCTTTTATCCTGACGATAACAGATGTTTGTAAAGCCCTGTTTAATACATCTAGCGGTCTGTTTGCCATATTTCTATCCTCCTGGGTTTCCAGCTCAGCTAATTTTCCTTTCTTTCCCGAAAGGCTTTAAAGATGCGTCATCTGAATAGTATTTAAAAATATCGGAGTCCAGTAACATATCTCTATCTTTTTACGGGGTGTATTCAATGCAAAAGAGGTTAAGAAAAAAGACGGCTAAAGAAGTAACCAGAAAGTTGAAAGAAACTTCTGGAGTTGAAGTATCTGGAGATATGGACAGAGTTAAAGTCGACGGCTATGTGGTGATCCTGGTGGATCAGGAACCCATCATTATTGAACACGAGGATAGATACTATTTCACTGTATACGGTGCCCTGAAATATAGGCCCCCTCAATGGAAAGTAATGGTCGATCAGGGAGCCATGTCATTCGTAATGAATGGGGCTGATATAATGAAACCCGGTATAGTTGAGGCTGATGAGAACATAAAACAGGATGATTTTGTTTACATCACGGTAGAAGGAAAAGATACTCCCATTGCTATTGGCATTGCCCTTGTAGATGCACAGGAGATGAAGCAGGGGAAAGGGAAAGCCATAAAGAATCTGCATCACCTTAAAGACAAGGTGTGGAATTCTTTCTTCTAAAATTTGTCCTATAAATGCAAAAGTCTTAATAATAGTTTTGTGTTTATCGGAAATCAAGAGCTACCTTTAACGCAACTGCTCCAAAACGGTGGTAAATTATGGAGTATTACAGTGAGAACAGATATAATAACTGGATTAATTTGATAAGAGAAACGGATGTTGACTTAGATGACCCCAACTCTCTTTCAGTATTCGATCAGATGATGGAAGACTTCGTAGTAGCATGTACCAAGTTGATCAACGCGGTCAGGGAGCGAGAGATAAACAAAACGCAGGCCCTGGACGAGCTTGAAGAGATGAGAAAGCTTTTGATACTCAGCGTAGATTTTGAAGAGCCTTTTAAAAATGACTTCTTCGAATTCGCCAGAGAAGGTCTTAAAGTTGCGGTCCAGTCAGCAAAAATGCTTCTTGAAGGTAAGAAGACCAAAAAAGACTTTGATAAACTGCTCCAGGAAGCTGTAGATAAGGAGAAGGATGGAGACTTTGAAGGAGCTTTTACGGCAGTAGCCAGGATGGGTACCAAAGTGCTGAGGGGGGAGAAGCTTCCCGAGGATATGGAACTCCCTGAAGACGGTTACGTGCTTAACTGGCTTGACGGACTTGACGCTCTAAACACTGTTATGATACTTACCGAAATAGATGCTCCTTCAGAGGAGTTCGAAGAAGAGTAACCTGATGAAAAGTGATTTTCCCCTATCAAAAGACGTTGAATTGGCTATAAAGACCTGTAAGTTGGGTTACAGACTATATAAATCCCTTCTTCTCGATTACGGGAAGAGAGGGGAAAAAGCCTTTTTTTATTTGAGGGAGAACAGGGTCAAGAAGTATAAAGACTTCTATGTGGTCGTTGGCGAAGAAGAATACGTTGTTGAAGGGGATTACTGCAACTGTAAGGACTTCCAGATAAACCTGAAATCCAAAAGACCCTGCACGCACATCCTGGCGGTCAAAGTAGCCGAAAAATTGGAGATGTATGATAGTGTGGACGCTTATTATGTTGACTTCATTAAGAGAGAGAAAAGCAGGAAATAAAGTTTAAACAAATTAGGGAGGTCTGTTGATGAGCGCTTTGAACAAAGAAGAGTTGGAGAAGAAAATAGTTGAGGAAGGTCTTATATCAGATTACGTTGACCTTAGAAAACAGGTCCAGCCGAACGGTTTCGACTGCACTCTTAAAGAAGTCGAAAAATTGGGTGAAGCTGGAAAGATCGATTTCGACAACTCCCAAAGAGAGTTACCCCGAGGGGAACCAGTGAGTTTTGAGGATGAGTGGGTCTTTCTGGAGGAAGGGACGTATAGAGCATATCTGAATGAAGTCGTGGATCTGGATGATTCCACTATGGCCATCGGCAGACCAAGATCGACCCTCGCCAGAGCAGGCGTAAGCCTTATAACAGCGGTATGGGACGCCGGCTACAACGGAAGAAGTGTGGTAGGCCTGGTGGTGCATAACCCCGGAGGAGTATGGCTTAAAAGGAATGCCAGAATAATGCAGTTGATATTTTTAAGATTGACGGGAAAAACTCAGGCGTATTCGGGCGTTTATCAAGGGGAGAACATATAGTATATACTCAAGCACTCCAATCAAGCACTCCAATCTAATAATATAATCTAATTTAAAGCTTAGGAAATTCCATTCTTTTGGTTTATTGGCTTATCTGTTTGCTCATTTCGAGTGCTTTTCTGGCGCTTTTCAGTGCTGATTCACTGATGTGGTCGTCGCTGATCCTCACTGCCGTCTGGTATGCTTCGTTGAACTTGGCTATAGCGCTCTCGTAGTCCCCTCTGTTGACCAGGTACTCTCCCCATGAGTTGAGGAGCATGGACTTTCTCCTCAACAGCTCTACTTCATTTTTGTATGAGCCCTCCACCGAGGAGTAGGTGTCGTAAGCCCTCTCGAACTCCTGGGCTTTGTAATATGCGTCGCCCAGACTCAGGTACAGCTCGCTTCGGGAGTTGGTTCTTATTGCTTCCATAAATCGTGAGGCGGCGCTGGTGTATTCGCCCTGGGCTATAAGGTCTTTACCCCACTCTTCCAGTATGTAGGACTTCATGGAGTTCACTTCCTGAGAGGGAGTGAGAATGTTGAGTATCTTTACTGCTCTGGAGTACTCTCCACTATCCGAGAGGTCTGAGACCACCAGGAGCAGTTTCTTGAACAGGTCATTGAGACCCATATCGTAGAATTCGGTGATAAGGATGGCAGAGTTCTCGTATTCTCCCTTTTTTATTCTCTTCTCTACGGCTTCTCTCACCAGAAAATAGACTTTCAGCTCCAGGTCCTTGTCCCGAGTCTCCTTGATCTGCTCTAGAGCTTTCATGAACAGATCGAAACTTAGATTGGCTTCATCGCCGTCCAGATAGCTCTCGATCCTTTCCGCGATCTTCGCAACAATGTAAAGCGATTTGGGCCTCTCCTGGAGTAGGACAAAATACTTTCCAGCATTTTCCGGCTCTTCAAAGATCCTGGTGAGGGGAGTGGCGACAACATCATCTCGCATAAGAATACGGAGGAGTTTCATATCTTTGGGGTCCAGAAAGGTAGAGACCTCTCTTAAAAAGTCCATATAGAAACTGGTTAAGGCTGTGATATAATACTTATCATTTGTGACCGTTGAATTCTTCATAAAGAAAAACACGTAACTTTTAATAATACTAAACCTTAAATCCACTGTTATGGAAGATATCTTGAAGAAGGTCACCAATTATAAGTGGGAATTGCCTCAGAGCTATAAGCCGGGGATGAAAGTACCTGCTTATTTTTATATTGATAAAAAACTCATGTCACAGCTGGAACAGGATGCGGTCGGTCAGGCTGCCAACGTCGCTATGATGCCGGGGATCAGGAAAGCTTCTCTTGTTATGCCCGACGTTCACGTTGGCTACGGGTTCCCCATCGGTGGAGTTGCCGCCTTTGATAGTGAAGAGGGTGTGGTCTCGCCGGGTGGAGTAGGTTTTGATATTAACTGTGGTGTACGTTTGTTAAGGTCAAATTTGAGGGCTGAAGAAGTTAAGAATAAGACCAAATCCCTTATTGACGAGTTATTCTCCGCCGTACCATCAGGAGTAGGCGCGGGAGGTAGGTTGAAAACCTCCGATAAGGAATTGGAAGAGGTCTTCGTCAAAGGAGCTCAATGGGCAGTAGAGAACGGTTATGGATATGATCAGGATTTGAAGCACTGCGAAGAGGAAGGTGCCCTTGAAGGAGCAAAGCCCGATGTGGTTAGCAAGAGGGCCAGGAGCAGGGGCAAACCTCAACTGGGAACCTTGGGAAGTGGGAATCACTTTCTTGAGGTACAGTATGTGGATAAGATCCTTGATGAAGAAGCCGCAAAGGTTATGGGTCTGGAAGAGGGTATGGTAACCGTCATGATACACTGCGGTAGTAGAGGATTGGGTCATCAGGTCTGCAGTGATTTCCTGGAGGTCCTGGATAGAGCAGTTAAGAAATACAACATCTCTCTTCCAGATAGGCAGCTCGCCTGTGCACCCCTTAATAGCAAGGAAGGACAGGACTACTTTGGAGGTATGGCTGCCAGCGCGAATTACGCGTGGGCGAACAGGCAGATAATCACTCACTGGGTCAGAGAGGCTTTCAGGAAGATCTTTGGTCTGAGCGATTCTGACCTCGGAATGAACCTCATTTACGACGTAGCACATAATATAGCCAAATTCGAGGAGCACACGGTAGAGAGTAGTAGGATGAAGGTCTGCGTCCACAGAAAAGGTGCCACAAGGGCCTTCTCGGGCTCAAGCTCAGATGTTCCGGAGGATTACAGGGGCATTGGTCAGCCGGTCCTCATTCCGGGGAGTATGGGAACATCCAGCTATGTGTTGAGGGGCACTGAAAAGGCTATGGAAGAAACCTTTGGCTCCACGTGTCATGGAAGCGGTAGGACCATGAGCAGGTCTGCGGCCAAGAAGAAGATAAGAGGTACTCAGGTGGCATCGGATCTGGGTAAAAAGGGGATTTACGTGAGATCGACCCAAAAAGCCTTACTCGCAGAAGAGGCTCCAGCAGCATACAAAGTCAGTGATGATGTGGTGAATATTGTGCACAACGCTGGACTCTCCAGTCTGGTTGCTAAACTAAACCCAATTGGTGTGGCGAAAGGATGACCTACAAAAAATCCCGGAAGGTCCCTTACATCAATACAGTTTACAAGAATGTGATGAACCTCGAGCAGGAAGAGGTTGACGCTCTTTATAACAATATCTCCAATGCAGAGTGCATAATCCCTGTTGGTGAAGGCAGGTCTCAGTGCGCCCTGTACATTGGCCTGAGGAATATCGACAGGGACGTGAAGATGGTGGAAGCAATCGACTTCCCCGGGGAGAACATGTATGAGGCGGCGGAGATCCTGGAGCAAAAGTATTCCAGAGTCTCTCTTCTGGTGAACTCGGGTAGCGGCGAGACCACCAACCCCAAGAGGGTGGTGGAGGAATTGAAGGATTATATCGATAGATCGGGGAGCAAGAGCTTTACAATCGACTCCATTGTATCCAATCCCGATTCATCCATCGGTAAGGTCAGTGAGAAATATGGTAGCACGGTAGTTCTGGAGGGGAGGGGACCTGGAGTTAAAACCGGCATAGAGTTCATGAAGCACGGAATAATGAACGACATATACGAGCTGGGCAGTCTTATACTGGCTCATAAGATAAGGGAGCTGGTCAACTCTCAGGGAAACGATGACATCTTCCAGAGAATTGGCAGTGATATGGAAGAGATATCCAGGCTCATAGACGAATTTGCAGAATCCGATATCTACGATAGTCTGGTAAGCAACATGGAGAAGAGAGGACACGTGATCGTAGGGGGTACAGGAATAGCCAGAGTCGTCGCCTTAATGTCGGTCATAAGGTTCCAGCACGTGAAGAGAGCTATTGGGGATGAAGCATACCTCACCGGCTCTCTGGCTCCCAGACCGAGGGCAGGTGACACCATCATCTTGATCTCGTGGAGTGGAGAGAACGAGACCCTGTTGAAGTGGATGAAGGAATCCAAAACGTTTGGAGCGAACGTTTATTCCATAACGGGTAGAGAATCAACCCTCTCGGATAATACAGATAGTTTTGTAATACCTTCTGAGCCATCGGGATTCTACATGAAAGCTGCCTTCGTTTTAAGCCCCATCTCATTGAGCCTGGTGGACAGACTCGATTCAAGGGGTCTAAAGCTTCCGGAGTACATAATGGGCTGGTACCACTCCGTAACCCAGTAGAGGTCGGTAATAAATGAGCTTGCAGTCATTGAACTTCTAACCCTTCAGCCTTTCAAACAAAAATTATTTCTTATATTAGTCAAGTTCAGCATTATGCAGTGGTTAAAGTTCTCATTGTTCTCCATGATAGTTGTGACTGTCATTCTCTTTACCGGATGTGCAGGCATACAGGACTCGGAAGGGACCAGTGAACACAATGGCAATGAATCCTTCCAGAAAGGAAGTGTCACCACCTACTTTTACCATTATGAGGGCTGTCACTACTGTGGAATAGTTAAACCATATGTAGAGTATCTCTCTTCCAATATGGAGAGCGACAGCATAAAGTTCGAGTACTGCGACGTCAAAAAGAGGGACTGCTCTCCAGCCAGTATCGAATTAAAGGAAAAGATCGGTCTGAAAGTTGTTCCTGCCATTGTCGTAGTAACAAATAACACTTCAAAGCAGTTCATAGGGTGGAAAGAAGCTTGCGACCTGGGAAGTTATTATGAGGAGCTGGGACTGGAGTTGCCTGTCATCACCTGCCACGAAGAGAGTTACAGTGTGCAGGAATGCGTTGACTGCCACAGAGAAAACGAACTGGAGCCTCAATCTAAATTCGACTGCAGCTGCCCAGAATTGAAATGATTTTAACTGATCATTTCTTTCACTCTTTAGCTCTATAATGGAAGTAACTATTAAAATATAAATTATAAAATAGAGAATAAGGTTGGAGGTTATTTCTTCTTGTGCTCTTCGTATTTGTTTCGCGCTTCTTTAGCTTTTTCTTCTTGGCCCAGTTTTTCGTATGCTTCGGCTACGTGCTTCCACCATGAAGGGTCTTTTTCGGCTTCCTGCTCGCAGTATTCAGCGTATTTCTGTCTGGCGTTCGTGGCGTTCTCTTCTTCCCCCAGTTTCTGATATATGTCCGCCACGTCTTCCCAGAATACTCCTTCTTCTTGAGCTTCTTTGAGGTAGTAATCCAGAGCACTTCTCCATGCGCTTTGAGCTTTCTCCTGGTTGCCTACTTCTTCCCACAGTTTCGCTGCATCTTCCCAGTACCATGCTTCGTCTTCAGCATATTTTTCCAGGCATTCGGCAGCTTTATCCTTCTTTCCAGCCTTCTTCCAGAATTCGTGAGCCTCTTTCCAGTAATATGATTCTCCCTTTTCTTCTGCGATCTTCTGGTAGAGCTCGGCAGCCTTATCGAATTTCTCTGCTTTCTCATAGTTCCAGGCAGCTGATTCAGGCATATCAGCATTAATATATGATTCTGCGGCGCTGATGTAGTCTCCCTTCTTCTCGTACTTTCGGGCAGCAGCCCTATGGTTCCCGGCCTTCTTGAGGGATTCAGCACTTCTCAACCTCTCGGTAATACTCATGTCGGGCTCGCTGAGCCACCAGATCCCTCCTGCAGCGGCCACAACGTACAGGGCTATAATGTAGCCCACATGCATTGGTGCTGTCCACACCCAGCACTGGTAGGCTGCGTAACCTGAAGTCAAAAGCCCTACAAGAGAGACCACCACGTATTTTGAGGTGGCGTATATCAGGACTCCCGTAAATATGAGGAATAAAATGGCCAGACCCAGAAATCCCAACCCAAAGACCAGCCTGAAAAGAAATGACAAACCGAAGAAGTACGTAATGGCACCAGCCACTGCAATGACAGCCACTATAAATGCTACGATCATTCCTGTAGTTTTATCCATCTTGACACCCCGTAGTGTATTACAACTAAATTAACATGGACTTTAAATAAATTTTTCTCTATACAGTTCATTATCTTTACCTTTCTTAACCACAACAGTTAAGGAGAATACTGATCTCTGCTGCGCTTGACAACATCAAGCAGCTTTCCGGCACTACCAGAAGGGTCACTGGATGCGGCGATAGCAGATATCACGGCTACCCCCGCAACTCCGGTTTGGAGGACTTCAGGCGCATTTTTAATGGTTATAGAGCCTATAGCCACCACAGGTATATCTGCTGAATCAACTATCTTTTTCAAGCCGTCAGCCCCTATCACATCTCGCGCATCTTCTTTGGTTGTTGTGGGGAAGACCGGACCTGCTCCCAGATAGTCGGCATATTTTTCGGCTTCTACAGCCTCATCCACATTATTTATAGAAACCCCTACTATGCCCTTGAAGATTCTGCGCACTTCCTGAGGGGGCATATCATCCTGACCGACGTGCACTCCATGGGCATCGCTTGCCAGAGCTATATCCACTCTGTCATTGATCATGAGGGCTGCGTTGTAGTCGTCACACAGTTCTCTGAGATTGTGGGCGGTTTTTAGCATTTCTCTACTGTTCATATTCTTTTCCCTGAACTGTATGGCTCTTATCCCTCCATTCAGAGCCATTTCAGCCACTTCTTCGTGGGAACGTCCGAAATCCCGGCTGGTTATAAAATAGACCCCGAGGTCCATACTTCTAATACAGCTCAACGGAAATAAGGTTTATTGTGGGTTATTATTGTAGAAAGCCAGGAAGTCAGGATTGTGCGGGCATTAAAATTAAAAAACCAGTTCAAGTTATTCTCATAGTGAGCCTTAAAGAAATGCTTCAGGACACTCTTAAAGAAGAAGAGCTATCCAAGTTGAGGAGAAGTTTTGAGATCATAGGGGATATAGTTATTGTGGATATCCCGGATGAATTAATGCATGTTAAGAATGAAATAGTTGATGCCATCCTGAAGAAGCATAAGCACGTTAAGACCATCTTAAGAAAAGTGGGAGAAGTGGAAGGAGAGTTCCGGGTCGCCACTTACGAGATAATCTATGGCCATGAAACAGAGACCATAGTAAAGGAACATGGCTGCAGGTTCCTGGTCGATCCAACCAAAGTCTATTACTCCGTGAAACTATCTGGTGAGAGGGAGAGGGTCACCAGCTTAGTGGAGGAGGGAGAGAGTGTCCTGGTCATGTTCGCTGGTGTGGGGCCTTACGCCATAATCGCCGCCCGCAACAGGAATCCTTCTCAGGTGGTAGGGGTGGAAGCCAACTCCAAGGCTGTGGAGCATTTCAGGAGAAATATCGAGTTGAACAAGGTTGAGGACAGGGTTGAGGTCTATGAGGGGGATGTAAGGGATGTAGTGCCCCAGCTGGACGGCAAATTCGACCGGATTTTAATGCCTTCGCCAAATACTGCTGAAAGGTTCGTGGATGTGGTCCGCGACAGGATAAAAGAAGGAGGTCTCATTCACTATTATACATTTGGGGGCGAGGAAGAGGAGGAGCAAGGCATCTTGGGTCAGAGGGTAAAGGATTTATTCAAAGAGAATGAAATGCTGGTGGAGATAGAGAATATAAGGAGATGTGGACACTTTGCACCCTATGTTCACCGTTATGTTCTGGATTTAAAGGTAGTTACTCTTTAGTAGTTTTATATCATCTGGATGTGTGTGGACGAACTGTTGTCATTAAATCATTTCGTCTTCAATTTGATTAGATTTAAATATACTTAGTGAAGGAGAAAGTTGTATGACAGAAATCGCTGAACAGGTGAGAGATCTAATTAATAAGAGATCACCCATAGAAGCACTGACTATAATAAAGAAAAATAGCCCTGAAGAAGTGAAAGAAGTTATCAATAATCTATTCGATAATCCCGAAAAAATAGAGGAGTTGGATGAGGGGTGGGGCAAATTGGTCTCACTGATTTATAATTCATATTTTTCCTATATTACTTCTGACCAGGTCGATACTCAGAGCTTGACGGAATGTGCTGTATCTTCTCTTAACGCTGCTAAAAGAAGTAGGGAGCTGGGGTTCCCGGAACTCGAGCTCACGTTCATGTTCAATGCGGCGCAGACTTTGACCCACATGGACATGAAGGATCGTGCACTGAAGTGCTACATGGAGGCTAAGAGGCTGATAGAGAATATAGAAGGCGATCATTCTGGAGAGTATGCTGCCATCCTGAACAACATTGGCGCTCTATTCATTGAGACCAGACGGGTTGAAGAGGCTGAAGATTACCTCCAGCAAGCTCTTGAGATGCGGAGGAAGCTGGCAGAAGAAGATGAGAATAGGTTACCTGAGCTGGCTGAGACCTTGAGTAATGCAGCAGCATTCCACGGCGATAAGAGGAACTACAAATTATCAGAGGATTACTACAAAGAAGCAATATCCATATTTTCAAGACTTGCGGAGGAAAATTTCTTTCATAAAGCTAATCTGGCATCGACTCTCAACAACTACAGCATTGTTTTGAAGAGAACCGGTAGACATGCTGAATCGGAAGAGAAGCTTAAGGAAGCTTTAGAGATATTTAAAGAGCTGGTAGAGATCAATAAAGGATTTGAGGGGATGTATGCCGAAACGTATAACCTCTTGGGTATGCTTTACAACGAAACAGGTAGACACGATGAAGCAGAAAAATGCTTCACCGAATGGAAATCCTTAGTAGAGAAAATAGATAAAGAAAAGACTCAGGAAAAAATAGACAGGTATAAAAAAGAATAAATATATTAATACTCAACTAAACCTTAATTCAAGATGGTCAAATTCGACTTAGAATGGAGAATAACCAAAGTATCACTCTTACTTTTATCTATTATAGTATTTGGTACTATCGCATATCACCTTATAGAAGGATGGAGTTTATTTGACTCGCTCTACATGACCGCAATGACCGTAACCACAACCGGTTACAGAGAGCTAGCGGAGATGAGCACGGCTGGAAGAATTCTATCAATGGCTCTCATGTTCGTGGGAGTGGGAGTGTTCTTCTATACTATTAACTTATTTATGCCAGTTCTGGTGGAAATGGGCCGAGAGAGGTGGAAAAAAGTGTTGAAGGATATTAAGGATCATTATATTGTCTGCGGCTTCGGGGTCATGGGCAGAGAAATAGCAGAGGAGTTCCCCATGGAAAATGTAGTGGTAGTGGACTCCAGTTCTGAAAAGGTGAATCTTGCGAGGGAGAAAGGCTTTCTGGCTTTGCAGGGAGATGCAACTGAAGAAGAGATCATGAATGCAGCCAATATCAAGACCGCCAAAGCTGTAGTAGCCTGTATGTCTACTGACGCAGCGAATGCTTTTGCCGTGATGGTGGCCAGGGATTTGAATCCCCACATATACACTATTGCAGTGTTAAGAAGCCCCAGCGGGAGTAAGAAAGTCACCAGAGCAGGTGTGGACATGCTGCTTTCTCCTTACTCTGATGCTGCCAAAAAGATCTACATGACCCTCAAAACTCCTGCGGCGGTAGAACTGATTGACATAATCTCTGATAAGCAAGGTGACTTCATGCTCCAGAAAGTTACTCTCACATCCGAAAAGGTTTCCAGCAAAACCCTGCAGGATCTGGACGTACGGAAAAAGACCGGTGCTCTGGTAGTGGCTATTGAGAGGAATGATATTGTTTCCATTCCTTAACCCGATACTGTGCTTAAACAAGACGATGTGTTATACGTGATGGGGAGCAACGACCAGCTTGAAAAACTGGTAAAAATAGTCTCCTGACATTTACAGCATTCCTGAGCTGAACAGTAATTCCTCGAGGTCTCTTTAGTCCAAGAATGGCTTGGATTCCTGAACCATCTCTTATTTTTGTTTGTCTTTTTAGCTTACAGGATGTAATTTGCGGTTTTAACTTGTAATTAAATACTGGAAAAAATTATTTATTGTCGTACGTCATAGTTATGATTATTGTAATGATATGAGGGATACCATGAAAGAAAGTGATAATGATATGGTACTGGAGACAAAGTTGGAAACCCGAATACTAATAAGCTCGGCGTTGATTCTCGCGATTTTCCTATTCGCCACCAAATTGGCTCCAGTGATGGGAGGAATTTTTGAACAGTATGCTTTCCCCCTCTCCGTGTTCGGACTGCTTTTTGTTTTGGGAGTGACGAACTACTTTATAAGGAGTGTAGGGGATTCTCTGAATTCCCTTGCCCATTTTACAACTGAACTGGCACAGGGTAATTTTGATACAGAACTGAAAGCAGAAGGAAAAGACTCTATTATACAGAAAATGTTCACCATGAGCGATATCAAGGCTCTTGAACACTCAACGAGCCAGTTACAGACGAATCTAAAGCAGATGGTGGACCAGCTCAAGGGCAAGGAGCAGGAGATAAGGAATCTGTTGAACGGAGTAGCAACCCCCGTTTACGCTGTTGACACGGATTTCACTATAACCATGACTAATAGGGCAACTGCTGATGCTGTAGGCATGAAAGTGGATGATATTATCGGTAGAAAGTGTTATCATTTGTTCAAGACCCCCCACTGCAATACTGAAGAGTGCAGAACTGCACAGGCAATGAAATATAAACAGCCGAGAAAGGGAGAAACTGTCGCCAGAACAGGTGAAGAAGAAATACCGATCATTTATAAGGCAACTCCGTTATTTGATGAGAACGATAACGTAGTAGGGGCTGTGGAATATACGGTCAACCTATCCGAACAAAAAGAGAAAGAAAAAGAGTTGAAGAAGAAAGAGAGGGAGTTGTTCGAGATCTTCAGAAAATTCCCTCGACCCGGTTACGTTTACTTCATAGATACAGATGGGAACATCAAATATGCCAGTGACGTCTTCACGGAAGATGTGCTGGGCAAGAAGGCAGAAGAGATCATTGGAAAGAACCTTTTTGACATGCTGGGAGTAAAAACCGTTGCAGAAAAGGTCATTGATTCAGGAAAACCCGTTGTAGGAAAAGAAGGGATGGCCAAGCTCAAGAACGGCAAGAAAATGCCTCTGGTCACTTCTGGAATCCCTATAAAAATAGATGGTCAGGTTATAGGCGCCTTGGGATTCCTGGTGGATATAACGAAGCAGAAAGAGCTCCAGAAGTATATGGAGAGTGAAGTTGACAGGCTCTTACCCGTGGTTGAGGCAGCAGCTCAGGGTGACCTCACTCAGGAAATCGAACCCAAATACGATGATGCGCTGGGTAAACTGGTTACTGCATTTAACAACATGCGCAAAAACCTCAGAGAGATTGTGGAGAACATTAACGAAGTATCCAACAATGTTACTTCAACTACTGAGCAGATATCGGCGAGCATTCAGGAGATCAACAACACATCCAGGTCAGTATCGGAGGCAGCCCAGAAGATTTCTGCGGGTGCTGAACAGCAGACCTCTGAAATCGAGAAGGCCAATAAATCCGCAGAGGACATTTCAGGTATTGCGGAAGAGACCACCAGCAGCGCAGAAAACGTGTTGAAGATCGCCAACGAGGCCAACGAAGCTGCTGAAGAAGGCTATAACACGTCTACTAGAGCGATAAGGGATATGGAAGAGCTTGCCTCGTCCAACGAAGAAGTATCACAAGAGGTAGAAGAACTGGAGCAGAAAGCAGAAGAAATTGGGAAGATCGTGGACATCATCACCAAAATAGCCGAACAGACCTCACTTCTGGCGTTGAATGCCAATATCGAGGCTGCAAGAGTGGGTGAGCAGGGCAGAGGTTTCGCCGTCGTTGCGGGTGAGGTAGGTAAACTGGCCAACGAAACTCAGGAGTCAGCCAAAAACATTGGAGATTTGATTAACGAAATGCAGGAAACCACTCAAAAACTGGTCAACTCTGTAAAGGACTCCAGTGGCAAGACTGATGAAGCTGTTAGAGCAGTTTCAGAAGTCATGGACAAAATAGAGAACATCAAAAAATCCATAGAAGATACTACTTCCGGTATGGGAGAAATAAAGAAGGCCATGGACGATCAGGCCAATTCGGTCCAGAATATGGCGGCAACATCTGATAAGGTCTATCAGGTTGCTCTCTCCAACTCTAAAGAGATAGAGAATACCGCCGCTGCAGCGCAACAGCAATCTTCCAGTATAGATGAGATCACCAAATCCTCAGAAGGACTGGCTAAAATGGCGGACAAGCTGGTGCAAATGGTTCACCAGTTCAAACTGAAGAAACAGGAATAGCTGGAGGAAATATGAGCGAAGTTAACTTCGACAAAGTGGTCAAGTTCAGACTGGGCAATGAATACTTTGCCATACCGGTAGAGGAAGTCAAAGAAGTAGTTAAAATGCAGAATATCACCAGAACACCCAATTCTCCTCCCCACGTTGACGGCATAATCGATCTCAGAGGAATTGTGTGCACCATTGTGGACCCCAAAAAACTCTTGAGCATCGCTGGAAGCGAAGAAGGTCAAGAAGAAAGAATAATAGTTCTGGACCTTGAAGAAAGCAACGTAGGGATCAAAGTGGATGAAGTCTCCTCCGTAAATGACTTCAGCAACAAAGAAGTTGACACGAATGCGGGTATAGGAGAGTACTCCAGAGGCATAGTTAAAGACGAAAGCGATGGAGATGTACAGTTGGTGATACTGCTCGACGTTAAAAGGCTTGTAGAAGGAACAGAACTACAAACAGCCTGAGCCTGAACTTAATACCTTTTCACCTTTTTTAATATCCCCTTTAGAAAACCTCTTTTAACCCCAACTCTTTGAAAGCATATATTTAAAGCATATTTTGAAAAATTATTTCTTAGGGCTCTATACCACTACAAAAAGTGAAGGTGAGCTGGTATGGAAAGCAAGATTGCTGATGCTTTAAAGCTTGATTATGAACCCGTAGCTATTCTGTGGAGTGATGAGAAACCTCAGGATGCAACCCAATTCAAGGAGGGCAAGGTAGGCTGTGTGATGTGGAAGCTGGCCAATGCCGCTAAAGGGAAGGCTGGTGCTTTCGATAGAGATACTTTTGGCTGTCCGGGAGGAGGAACCGGTCTGGGATTCGGGAACCAGTTCGAGAACTCCATGGGAGGTGTAGAGGGTTTTTGCCGCTTCTTATCCTCCGGGAATGAGAACACTGAGCGAGAAGAGATTGCAGAGCAAATAGAGAAATACGGGTGTAAAGAGGCTGCTGACAACTTCTTGAAGGGGGAGAGGTACGTCAAGACCCCTGAACTGGCAAAGAAATTCCTTGAAAAACTCCCCATGAGGGATATTCCTTTCAGATACGTGGTATTCAAACCCCTCAGCAAAATAGATGAAGACGAGCAACCGGTAGTCATTGTGTTCGTAGTCAATCCTCACCAATTATCAGCTCTGATCGTTCTGGCCAACTACGACAGAGAAGACGTTAATAACGTTATCGTCCCTATGGTGCTGGCTGCCACCAGATAGGTATATTCCCATATCAGGAAGCGGAATTCGACAATCCCAGGGGGGTAATTGGTTTGACTGACCTCACAGCCAGAAAGAACGTCAGAAGACAACTGGGTGAAGACGTATTAACCTTCGCAGTACCCTACAAAATGTTCAAGGAAATGGAAGAGAACGTAGAAAGCAGCTTCGTGGAAAGAGACACCTGGAAGAGCTTGATGGGGATAGAATAAAGTAGTGGAGTGAAGATAAGAAAACCAATTTTAAATTTTGATATTTGATATCCTAATTTGACTTTTTATCTGCTTATAGCTTCGACTCTATCCTTTCCACCTTTGCCAGGCCCCATCCGTAGTCGTCAAATATTTCTACGGAGTAGATATCCTTTCTGATTTCGTCTACAACCTTTTTAACTCCTTTATGGCTGTAGTAGTTGTGAATGAAAATGACTCCGTCATCTTTCATTAATCTCCTGGAGTTTTCCCAGTCATCTTTGGTTCCTGAGTATGAGTGGTCTCCATCTATGAAGATCAAGTCCATCTGGGGTAATTTATCCATGTTAGCCGGTATTGTCTCGTTAGAGTATCCTTTGAAGAGGTTTACGGTCGCCCCGGTCTCCTCCAGTTTTTCTTTGATCTTATCCAGAAAGTTGCCGGGGAAGATATCAAAACCGTAGTACTCCACTTTCCCACCGGTAGCTTCTATCATTTTTTTGGCGTTATCGCCATTAGCTATCCCTATCTCCATAATTCTCTGCGGTTTATGGGTCTTTATGTATTCATTGATAGCCGGGTGGTCACCGTACCCGGAACTCAAAGAGCACATAGAGTTAGTAATGAATTTATCTATATTTCTTATATCTTCAAGTGAGTAAGAATAACTAACCAGATTTTCCAGCTTTTCAAGAGGTCTCTTTAGCATTTCATTCATAGCTATGGTTTGCGAAATTCAATTTAAAAATTTTTGCACTATTGAATAAAAAATCTTGTGACGAGTATGACCCAAACCTATAAACTAAAGACCTTTTCAAATAATTCATTCTTCTCCTGTGTCCTGTGCTGACTGTTGATTAAACGCTTCTACCCCTGACGAAATCGTATATTTTCTTTGCCTGCTTGTCCCCTATTCCTTCAACCCTCCTGAGTTCAGCAATTGAGGCATTAACCACATTATGAACACTCCCCAAGTTCTCCAGTAACTTTCGAGCTTTCTCTTCTCCAATTCCGGGGATTGCAGTGAGCATGGCAATATTATCATCAGCTCTTGTTTTCCTCATTCTAGGGGCTGTCCTCAGCCTGCCTTCTACTACCTGCTTGTTAAGGGATTTGAGAATTATGCAGAAATCCTCTTCGTTCTCCACATGGAGAGGTATGACCCTCTGTTTGCTCTTGAGGGCTACGCTCACCAGACTGCCCATGAAAGCATCCTTTTTTATTCTGTAGTAATCCGGTTGCCCTATCACGATCAAGAAGGATAATCCATAGGTCTTGCTGAGTTTGTGCAACTGGTCGAAAAACCGTCCATCAGTGATGGAGCTTATATAATCGCTGGCGCTTTTCCTCTCCACAGCAACCATGTAGCTTGAATGAGTTATGACATAATCGGCTTCACTCAGTCTTTTGATTACCACTTCTATTCCCATTTCTCTCAATCTCTGTGGTATCCACTTGCCCTCTCTGCCATCGGCGTAGATCATAAAACAATTCTAATTCTATTGTAATAAAACTATTTAAAGGCGAGGATCAGGGCCAGCAGTATAATTGCTTCAATATGCTAAACTTAGTGTTCTACATTAAAATGATTTAGGCCACCCCTATTATTTGGGAGGGCAGGTGATTTCTGTTCTCGGAGGCAGGAACACCTTTTTCGGGTTTGAAGGTTTTTGGTTTTAAGGGGTGGCCACTGTATTGGATTATAAGTTCACGTTCAACTATATAAAATTTATTATGATTAATCATGTAACATAGCAGTTCGAGTTAACTTATAACTGTTTCTTCATCCCTCTCGATAGCGAAATTCAGCATATTAAGCACCTGATTATACCTCTCCAGAAGCTCCAGCCTATCTCTACCACCGATGAATACGTTTGCCAGCTCAAAACTATAGCTATCCTGTAGTTGAAGTTTATTTAGATGCTGACCTTCTTTTACCATCATTTTGATGACCGTTCCCGGCACTTCTCTTTCTATGTTCTCCACCTCTTTCTGAGTTGGCACTCTTATCAGCTTTCCTGATTCATAGGTTCTTACCATGCAATTAGCCGCTACCTGAAACGGTCCTTTTCTATCAAGCGGTGCAGGTCTTTTACCCAGTGCTATCTGGAGCATTATACTCAGATGAGATACGCCGTGCACTTTTTCGAAAATATCTGCGTGGGACTGAGATATCCGGGGGTTTATTTCCAGTAGTAACACTTCGTTGAGGGTAGAGTTGTAGAAGAATTCCATGTTGAAGGGGGAATTGTTTAGTTTGATCTGTTTAATAATCCGGCGCGCCACATCAGCCATTCTGAACTGTATCTCTTGAGGGAGGAATGATGGGTACTCGTAACGGGCAAATGAAGACCTGTCTGCCTCTCTGACCGAATCCACAATGCCGTAAATGACCACATCGCCATTGATGACGTATCCTTCTAAAGTGCATTGACTACCTTCCAGCAGGCTTTCTGCGATACAGCTCTCTTCCATCTCTGCGATTTCAGCAGGGAATGGATAATTCTCCATGAAATAATGGAATGGTTTAGCCAGGAAGTCTATCTGTTGCTTCACTTCTTCGGCGTTGGTAACAAAATCATATTCGTCATTGATCCTGTAGGCCAAAAAAGAGCGGAATGCCCTTATGGGCTTGATCCAGAAAGGCGGAATCATATTCAATTTTTTGTAAGCCTCAGGATCAAAAGGATCGAATGCCTTGAACATAGGGATGTTGTCGGGAACCACCTTGTATTGCTCCAACCTGCTCCAGTATTTGTGCTCACACTTAAAAACGCTATCCAGGCTTGGTCCCGGAAGACCGAATCTTTCGGCAAGGATAGGAAGTATATCCGTGGCAGGGAAGTCGTAATAGGCAACCACCGCATCAATTTTACCCGGGAATTCTTCCATGCGCTTAATAGCAGTCTCTATAAGGGCCCCTATATCGAATTTCTCTACTTCACGTATCTCTGATATATGGAGAGCCGGGTGAAACTCACATTCTGAAGCCTCCGGTACCAGCTTCATTTTATTAAGATTAAAATCATCAAGTCCAACTACAAAAACGTTCTTTTTATTCATACTTTCTTTTCCTCCTTTAAATTAAATGGCGGGGTATATTTTCATCCCAGCTCCTGGTGAAGACCCTGCTGTCTCCTTCATACGCATCCAGGGTGGCTCTAAGCCGAAAATTGGTCGGATCAGAGGTCAGTATAGTTCGTGTGATGGTCACCACGTTCCATTTGCCACGGTTCAGGGTGCGGCGGCTCCACACTTCCCCTCGAAGAGTATCATAGTTATTGTTCCGATAAGAATACACTTCTGTGGTTTCTTTGCTGATCTCCAGGCCGTGCTCCTCAAATCTGTATCGGGCATCATTGTTTATCACCTTCAAGTTAACCTCGTTGATCGCCAGATTGTGGGTGACGGTCCATTCCCTGTGTGATGGTGCCAGTAAAGTGGTCGCTGGAGGATCGCCAGTAACCGGTTTTCCCAGATCCCTGAGTTGGTCATCTTTTTCTGCTGGAGACCTCACAGGCAAGAAGAGCCGGCTTTCAGTGGGGTAGATGGTCAATTGTGGGGGTTGAGGAGAGGGCCAGGCAAGAGGCCAGTAAGAAGTAGAAATAGCCAGCCGGATCTGGTTCCCCGCAGGGAAACACTGGGCGACATGATTTAGGGCGATAGTGACTTTATACTTCTTATTCGATTCCAGCTCTTCTGGCTGGTCGTGAGAATGGCGGTGGGTAAGGTTGAGGAGACCGTATGTGACCCTAGTTGATCTGCCTCCGGGGTCAACATCTGAAAGCCGGCAGGCTACCATGGCGACCGGCCGGTCAGAAGAGAACGTCAACTCCACCTGAGGAGGACCAAGTATCTCCGCATCTTCTTCCAGAGGCAAAGTATCGAATAAGAGCGCACCTCCATCTTCTTCTCTCTGATCGTAGGGAAGGTCAGTGGACTCCGCATAAGAGTACCACTTCCCGGCGAACAAGCCCACGCTCAATGGGCTCTGGATTTGAAGCTTGAAATCCGAGCTTATCTTGCAGGTACCTGTACCCAGGGAGTTGTGACCCAATTCAAGATCAACCCATTTGATGCGGGGTGAAGGCCAGGAATCTTCTGCTACCCACCTTCCCGGTCTTCTGGCAACCAAGGGGGAAACACTATCCTGCATCCATACTCTGAGCTCGGGTTCGTCTTCTACACCATTCCTGACGCCCTTGAGCCATCTGTCCCACCACCTGAGAGCTTCATCCAGAAAATTGATCGCGGGAGATGGTCCCCCCATATGAGGATATTTGTGCCCCCATCCCCCAATGAGACCCTTAAAAGGAACTTTGAGGTTCTCCATGAGCCTGAACACTGTATCAGAATACCCGTCAGCCCACCCGCTCACGGTGAAGACCGGACACTTTATCCTATCGTAATTTTCGCTAACTGAAGCGTGCTTCCAGTAATCATCTCTCTTCTGATGCTCCAGCCAGGTCTTCAGCCATAGTCCACTACCCTCCAGCCGCTCCATCCACATATCCTTCCATCTATCTCCCACCAGAAGGGGGTCAGGAGGGAGAGAATTATACGAGAACATGGTGGAGGCCCAGGAAAGATTATCCGTCAGCAAGCAACCGCCCATGTAGTGAACATCATCAGCATACCGGTCATCAGATGAGCAGACAGTGATAATGGTTTTAAGTTGAGGAGGATCAAGGGAGGCCAGCTGCAGGGAGTTGAAACCACCCCAGGAGAGACCAATCATCCCAATTTCTCCTGAGCACCACGGCTGGTCAGCGATCCAATTGAGGATTTCTAAACCGTCCTGGAGCTCCTGAGGAAGATATTCATCTTTTAAGACCCCTTCAGACTCACCACTACCTCTCAAGTCGACTCGAAGACAAGCGTAGCTGTGTTGGGCAAAGTAGCGGTGCATCTCAGCATCACGGATGGCCTTAAAATCGCGCTTGCGATAGGGAATATACTCCAGAATTGCGGGAACAGGATTGTTTTCAGAGTTCTCGGGCATCCACACCTTTGCGGCGAGACGACAGCCGTCAGATAGAGGGATCCAGATATGCTCCCACTCAATTATCGGTTGTATCTTATCATTCTTCATATCGTCCTTCATTCAATCGGATCTCCTGCGAAATAATATTGAAAAATAAGCCTTAAAGTGACTCTATATCCCTTCAAAACTCAAATCAAACCTCTTTTCGGATACAGTCCTAAACTCATTACTCATGTAAGTCAAGTATGGGTTAAAGCATATAATATTTTCTATAAGGCTCTAGAAATTATGTGATGATACGTTAAAGTTTTAAACAGGCTGACAGAGATTATAGAGTTTACATAGACGTTTTAAATTGGTTTTAAAGCGAAAGGAACGGATAACTGTTGGAAGTCTTTTAGATTGTTGTTTAATGGAAAAGAATCTACATGAATACAAATTTGGCTAAAGGTAACACATCTCATTCAGGATTTGAGCGTTGAAAGGACTTTTATAGGAAGGGCGTGGGAAGAAGGTTTATCCTGAGGTAGGTTCACCCTGTGATAAGGGAAAGCAGTAAAGAAAGATATTGATAAATTAGCTGAATTATGGTAGGAAGCTTCATTAGATGCACATGACTTTATTGATAAAGAATACTGGGAAGAGGCACAAGAAGATATGGCTAAAAAGTATATTCCAGGGTCTGATACATATGTATATGTTATAGAGGAAAATAACGAGATTCGGGGTTTTATTTCGATGGTAGATAATTATCTGGCAGCGATTTTTGTGGATAAAGAGTTTCAAAGCCAGGGTTACGGAACGAAGTTATTGGACTACGTGAAACAGCAAAAAGACAGTATAGAATTGAAGGTCTTTAAAAAGAACAGCAGGGCGTGCGAGTTTTACCTACGAAATGGTTTTACTATAAAACAAGAATTAGATAATGAAAATTTAAAGGAAGAAGAGTATCTGATGGTGTGGGAAAGAGTGTAGTCATATATAATATTTAATTTAAAGATAAACAGAATATTATCGATTTAAAGTTAAGAGAAAACCTCTAAGAAGAAGGTTATGGCTGAAATTATTGAAAACGGCTCAGATAAAGCCAAGGAGATATGAAAGTCAGTTGAAAGCAGAAAGATGGTTTCAAATGGTTAGTTGGCTTTGGCGATAATCTACAATGAATGTTCAAAATTCTTATATATTGGTTACCACTAATTATAGTAAGGGTAAGGTCGGGCTCAGCCCCCTCCTGCCGAAACGATGAGGCCCGTGTAAGCGGGATGGAAGGAGTAGGCAGGGGCCGTTAGCTGTTTAAAACCATTTCCTTAATTCAGTTCTAAGTTTTGGCTGGATTTTATTGTAGTAATTGGTTATTCCTCTTTCGTAATACTGGAAAACGGACCCTGCAACAAAGTCGGCAGCCTGCAGTCCCGGGTATAGCTGTGAGTCTTCATGACGGATCTCGATTTTTGGTGAGGTCGTCAGCCAACTCATTTTGGCTCGCAAATACCAGTTAAACTCTTCTATCTGAGTATAATTCATGAACTTATCCACAATTATGCTGAACTCTGGTTCATCGCCGTATTCGTAAGTTAAGGATTCAGCTAGGAATCCTGCGAGATAGTTATGCAACTTCTCTCTTCTCTCTCTTAAGTGATTGTAGACCGTTTTCTTCCGAAGAACTATGGTTGAGAACATGGCATCTGTTTTCAGAATCTTATCCAGAAAACGTCTCCTTATCTTATCTTCGGACTCGCTAAATTTTAGCTCTGGTATATTTTTCTTTTTCTTACTGAGGGTCTTTCTTGTTTTTTTGGTCGCTCTAGCCAGTTCTAAGTAGTCAAATACTTCAACGCAAGCTATTATGTAGTAATTAGAAGCTTTTCTTGCGAAACTGAGGTCACCGCTCTCATCCACAAAGACTTAAACCATTTTGGAGCTATTTATTGTGAGAATAAAGTGTTAACGATTGGGTTTATTAACAAATATGTTCCGTTCTTATAATCGTTGTTCTCGTCTGGGTGGCTTTGAACCTAAACGTGGAAGCCACGGGGGGGATTTGAACCCCCGACCGCTTGCTGTTTGGGCGAACTTGTTTCAAGCGCTCGCTTACCAAGCAAGCGCTCTACCCGCTGAGCTACCGTGGCTTTATCTTCAGCATAATCACCTTTGAAAATCTGTTATTAATTTTTTCCGTTAGCCACTTCTAACCTCTTCCTTTTCTTTGTATTAATCTTTTCACTTCAGGAGCTTATTTTGTTCACTTTCACGTGGTCAGTAAAATTAATTTGGTGTGTGGTGTTGCTGTCGTTGATGAATGTTGAGCAGCTTCAGGATTGCATCTCTCAGTATGGGGTCAACGTATTAAAGGAATATGGTATTGAGGAGCTTTTTCCTCCTCAGGCTGAAGCCATTGAAGCAGGCTTATTTTCTAGGGAGAATATGGTCATCTCAATCCCCACGGCCAGCGGTAAAACCCTTATCACCGAGCTTGCCATGGTGAGCGATGTCATTAAGGGTGGTAAGTGTCTGTATACGGTTCCTTTGAGGGCTCTGGCTATGGAGAAGCATCATGAATTCCGGAAGTGGGAGAAGATAGGGATTGAGACCGGGCTCTCCATTGGCGATTACGAGTCGAAGGAGGAGTGGTTGGGGGAGAAGGATATTTTGGTTACGACTAGCGAGAAAGCGGACTCTTTAATGAGGAATAGGGCCCCCTGGCTGAAGGACCTCAACTGTCTGGTGGTCGATGAGATACATCTCCTTGACTCCGCAAAGAGAGGAGCAACATTAGAGGTTTTGATCGCCAAACTGAGGAAGATCAATCCAGATATCAGGATTATCGCTCTTTCGGCCACCATACCCAACGCTGATGAGCTTGCGGAGTGGCTTGACGCTAAAGTTATCGCTTCCGAGTGGCGGCCGGTCCCTCTCTATGAGGGAGTTTTCCTGAAGGGGGAGATCGAGCTATACAGGGACTCTGCAATGTTTGAGACCAAAGAGGTTGATGGTAAGGATTATCTGGCGCTTGCACTGGATTCTCTGGCGAGGGATACTCAGGTAATAATATTTGATTCCACCAGACGGAATGCAGAGTCTTCGGCTGAACACTTGTCCAAGAAAGTCTATAAAAAATTCAAGGATAAGTTCTCCAATGAAGATCTAGCAACGGCGGTTCTGGAGGAAAATGATGGTGAGCTGAGCCAGAAACTGGCTGATTGCGTTAGAGTGGGGGTTGCCTTTCATCACGCTGGTCTCCTCAACTCCCAGAGAAAGCTGGTAGAAGATGCCTATAGAGAAAAGAGGATTAAGGCTGTAGCTTCAACCCCAACCCTGGCTGCGGGAGTAAATCTTCCTGCGGAGAGAGTGGTAATCAAGAGCTATTACAGGTTTGCTCAATCCATGAACCAGCCCATCAAGGTCTTGGAATACAAGCAGATGGCTGGCAGGGCAGGCAGACCTGGCCTGGATGTGAAGGGTGAGGCGGTTATAAAGGTTAAGAACGAGTCGGAGAAGGAGCGAGTAATTGACAGGTACATCTACGGTGAGCCCGAAAAGATCATGTCGAAGCTGGGCTCACTGAACCACCTGCGTTTTCATGCCCTCTCTTTAATCTCCGAAGGTTATGCCAGTACGATTGACCAGCTGGACGATTTCTTCTCCCTCACCTTCTTCTTCCACCAGAACGAAGTCTCCGCCAGGTACGAGCTGGAGAAGATCGCCATGCAGCTGGAAGAGTGGGAAATGCTCGAATTTGATGGTGTCAACCTGTCCGTCACCAATCTTGGGGAGCTGATATCCAGGTTATATATTGACCCTCTTTCAGGATACCTCATCTATGATACATTGAACAATAAGAGCGATTTCAATGAATATGATGCTCTTCATCTCCTGTGCCGGGCACCTGATATGGAAACTCTATACATCAAGAAAGCAGATGACTGGATCGAAGACCTGATAGATAGGTTCGACCCCGACCTCATTCCATCTATAGATTCTCCTGATTTTGATTATTACCTCAGAGAGATCAAGACAGCACTTCTACTTCACGAATGGGTAAATGAAGTTGATGAAGACGAAATATGTAGCAATTACGGCATTTCCCCTGGTGATGTGCGAAGAATAATGGAGAACGCTGAATGGCTCTCCTACTCCCTCACAAGGCTCTCCAGCTTCACCGATCACCCCCAGAGAAAACTCTTCTCTGAAATGGAAAAAAGGATAAAGTTTGGAGTTAAAACAGAGCTGGTTGACCTGGTCGATCTTAAAGGAGTGGGTAGAGTAAGAGCCAGAAAACTGTACAATGCCGGTATCAAATCGAAAAGCGATATCGTGAAAAGCAGTAATCAACTACCCTCTATAATCGGTCAGAAAACCGCGAAAAAGATACTTGAACAGGTTTAACCCCCACTAACAACTAAAATAAGCAATACTTATAAGTAGTGAAGTGGTGATTGGTAACTGATGAAAATTGAGAAGGCAGTAATTGCTATCATGGTACTTATTGGCATATTTGTTTTCTTGATCTCACTCGTTTCCATGTATAACGATTTTACTCAGGGCAGGAATCTGGGGTATCTGACAGTGGATCTGGCTTTCCTGTTATTCTCTGCAGTTCTCATCGGTGGGGGTCTCAAGCTCTACAGGAAGTTGGTGATGTTCTCCGTGGTGACCCAAAGCGCTTTTGAAGAGGTGGTCTACACCAACCTCAGGCCCCTCCTCAGAGAGATAGCATTCAGCACAACAGAGCTGGACGAAATGAAGACCAGGGTCAGCAGTCTGGAGAGAAAGATCACCCATATGGAGGATGAGCTTACCAGCCCCATGGATTACGGGAAACGAGAAGCCCCTACGGAGATGTTCATGTTCAGGAAAACAGCGTTCTACATGAGGACCATGGTCGTAGCCCTGTTCTTCTTTGGCACTTACCTGTTCCTTCTCGATTTCAATATCCCCAATGAACCCTATCTCTACACTTTGATGTACGTCTACTGGTGGGTGTTCATAACCAAAGAGTTCGACCTGTTCAGCAGGATAGAATCATGGGTCATACTTGGTATCCCCATCCTTCTGGTCCCTGCAGGCGCTCTAATACTGAGAACAGTCGCGGGTATCGCCTTTTTGATGGGACTTATATTCGTTACAGTCGTAGTCTACGCTTATCTCTACTACCAATATGCCAGGACTTTAACCGTGGAGACACGAGAAACTGAGGGTGCAGGCGAAGGTGAAGGTGAAGAGGAAGAGATAGCTGGGGAAGAAGGATTGAAGCGGAGATCAAATTTCCTCTACAATAAGATCGTAACATCCATAAGGGACCTGATCTCCTGGATGAGAAAATAAGAACTCTACTAAAAACTATACTATGTTCATCATTTCCTTTTTTTATGGCATTGTGTTTAGGGCAAGTTATTGTTAGATATCTTTAGAGTTGTGTTAGTCTCATTCAGGATCTCCTGCTTCCCATCTCGAGGTAGATGTATACGGCTATACATATAATGATTATAGCGAGTGCAAAGCTCTTGAAGGTGGTCACCAGATTCTTGTAGAATAAGTATTCCTGCCCGTAAGGTCCTATGGACCTCAGCTCTTTTGCTTCCAGGACGAAGTAGCTTCCCACATTGGGGACAACAATAGGTTCTCCGGCTATCAGTACAGCTTCCGCTATAATATCGTCTTCGGTGATGTGCCATTCATCAGGTCCGGAAGCATCACCACCGGTGTATATTCTATCTTCGCTGAGACCTATGATCCTGTGGGCTACGGGGAGATAGATGTCCGGCCGGTTGAACATTACGATGTCACCCACTTCAGGTTCGATCACGATAGCCTGCGCCAGGAACATATCTCCCTTGTGGAAGGTGGGGACCATGCTTCCTGAAGTAACTACAGCAAAGAACAGGTTGTGAGTTAATGCGAGGAGCATCAGCAGACCAAGAACCGTCAGAACGAAAGCGAGTCTTGTTACAGGGGCTTCTTTTTTATGTGCCTCGAACACCTCATCCAACCTGGTCTCTCTTTGCGTCTTCTCAAAGATAAGGCTCAACCTCTCCAGAGGCCCTACCCTAAATCCTGATACCAGAAAATAGGCGAGTATTACCAGAAAGAATGTTACAACCGCCATTATCTGCAAAGTTGCCAGCACCATAGTTATCTTCGATTTTTTTTGTTATTTGATACTCTCTTACTGATTATTTAAACCTTATTTGAATTTTCAAGTTCAAATCAACCCCAGGTAGTAGAACATGACACTTAAAAGGATGATCACTCCCACTGCGGTTGCAACGTCTATTATTAATCTGGCTATCTTTCTCAAGTCTTCTCCAAAGAATGAGAACCCGTGTTCTCTGTCCAGAAGCTTGATCTCCCTGAATGCTTTGCTGGTGGGTTGAAGGTCCATGTCAAGGTATTGATGTTCGATGAGCCTTTCAATAGACCTCTCGGTCACGAAATTGGGTATCCCTGTGACTCCAGATATCTTTTTAACGGTCCTATTCCCCACCATTACTGCTCTAAGCACAGACCTGTCCAGAGTGGAAAGCATAACTACTCACTACTCACTATTCACGCATGAAGAGTCTTATGATGACCAGCGCTGCAAGGAGGACAGCGGAGCCAATTATGAGCTCGATACCACCATCCCTACCGGTATCCTTTTTGGTTGGGGTTGCTGTGGGGGTTTCTTGTTCTTGAGCCCCTTCTTTGGCGAAGAATACTTTGGAGAGCCTGGTACCTTCAATGGTTACTTTATAGCTTCCCTCTTTCTCGGGGGTGTACTGGAAGGAGATAGTTCTCTCTTCTCCCACATCCAGGTCAATGGTCTGCTCGAACACCACCTCATCGTTTATCAGGACCCTAACTTCTTCCCCTCCTTTCTTACCCTGGTTAACAGCAGTGAATGACACATTGACCGGCTCGCCAACATCCACAATGAACTCATCAACGTCCAGATTGGCTAATCTGAATTCTGTGGGGACTTCTGTGGGCTCCTCTCTCGTAGTGATGGTAATGACCTTGTCTATGTAGAGGTCGTAGTATGCACCGTACAGGTCTTCTTCAGGCTTAAATCCTGACCACCCTTTCATGGGGCCGAGCTCTTCATTAAGCTTGCTCTTGGGAGAAGACCAGTATCCAGTGTTGTCCACAATCAAGAACCCTCCTCGTTTGAATAAACTCTCCATGTCCTTTACGTTGGGTGCTTTATCATTAACGTAGAAAACGATAGAGGCTTTACTCAACTCATTTTGTTTCAGCGTCCCCATATAATTGATAGGAGCACCACTTTCTCTCTTCACCATGTTTATCAATTCTGGTAGGATCTTTTCAGCCCTGTCATCGCTACCTTCGTGTATCCCTACAGTAATAGCTCCCTGTCTGTTGTGTTTTGACCACAGGTAGGCTATGGTGTTGGTGAACATCTTCATGGCCTTTTGGGCACTCTCTTTATTCTTCATCACCTTTACACTGCCCTCAACATCCTTGGAGTCGGTGAGTGCCGAGACACCAATACTTCCCAGCACATAGTTATTTGGGGAGTAGACCACTGAACCATTATGAACCCTGCCTATCTGAACTTCCCCTTTGAATAGCAGGGGCTGGATAAACATGGGCAGGGTCTCTTTAAGCTGTATATTATCTGATTTAGGGAGCACTTCTATAGTATGTACTCCCAGCCCGAGTGAAGGTATCTGGAAGTTGATATCGGTTTTCTCATAACCGCTCAGGGTTACCTCTTTTGTCTCTACCGGTTTCCCGTCAATAATCAACTGCAACTTTCCCGTGCCTCTTTGATCTATGGTATTCAACACCGAAAGGTGAAGGAAGTTACCCACACCCTCTGGGAGCTCTCTTGCCCTTAAATACGAGTCGTATACCAGGAGCTGATCTTTGGGCGGTGATATCGAGTCGGAAAGCACGAATTCCATCTCTTCATGTACGCTGGGAGCACCTCTTCTATCAGTAGTATCGATGTCGACACCTGCATTGCCAGTGTAGGGGGCTTCTCTATGAAGCTTTGCATAATTGCTGAATGTGCCGCTAGAGTTGAGCACGTCGTAAACGTAGACATCCAGCTCGTATTTACCTTCTATCCATTCTTCTTTAATGTCTATTTGAAAAACGTTGAAGAATTTCTCCTGATAGCTGAGGGAATGCCTTTCCTTTTCTCCTGCATCGATAACGTAACCATTGGGGTCTGTTATTACGTAGACGAAGTCTACTGCAGCAGCTCTGTTAGGGTTAACTTCGTTTGCGGCAACATAAACATTGATTTTATCTCCGGGGGAATATATGTTATTCCACCTTGTAATGTATTTATCATGAGAGTGAACATAAGTAACCAGTTCTGCATCAGATTGGGTGGCACGAATTGCAGTTGAGGGGTTAATTATTAAGTTGGTTATTAGTATGAGAAAAATAACTAATGAAATAACTCTTATTACTCTTCTAACTGCAATCTCCATACTTACAAGACTTGGGAAAGAGATAAATACTTTATCGTTTGATATAAATAGATTGATGATTTATATCTAAGTTAGACCAATAAAGCGAATTATTGAAAAGATAAATTTAATTAATTGTTTGTGGATTGATAACTGGTACACATGACAATATTGGCCATATGCTCAGGAAAAGGCGGTGTAGGAAAAACCACAGTATCTGTTAACCTGTCGGTAGTTCTATCGAAATTTGGTAGAGTACTGGTAATAGACAGCGATATAGCATTACCCAATATGCACACCTTTTTTGGTCTTGATGACCCCTTCATCTCTTTGCTGGACGTTCTGAAGGATACAGAATACCTTGAAGAATCCATTTACGAAGTTAACGTCAGGATTAGAGAGGAAGGTGTAACTCACAGCCATGTGGTCCATGTTTTGCCTGCATCCACTTCTGTCAAAGCTCTGGAGGAAATAGACATAGAGAACTTTAATGGAGTCCTCGATCAGGTCAAGAACGATTACGATTTTGTAATAGTGGATGTAGCAGCAGGGCTCAGCAAATACGCCATGATCCCCATGCTCAACTCCGACATGGCGTACCTTGTGGTGAACCCTGAAAAAACATCTATTCTGGACGCCCAAAAGGTCAAAAAAGTGGCAGAGGTATCGGGAATAAAAGTTAACGGAGTGGTCATGAACAGGTATCGGGGAGAAAAAGAGATGGCCAATTACGCTGAAAATGCCATAGGCAAGCCACTGACAGGAATAATAAGAGAATCAAAGTTGATAAGAAAATGCTGGGAAAAAGGAGTCCCGGTCTACATGAAGAAGCCTGACTCCAAAGTGGCAGAAGACTTTTTGAACTTGGGGATGAAAATAATTGGTAAGGATGTGACCATTACGCCATACGGCAGAATGAGATACCTGTTCGGATGATAATATGACAGAAGAAGAAAAAGCCAAAGACAACACAAAAGACCGCAAAGAAAAGAACAAAAAGATCATTGACGTTCTAATGGACGATGGCGAATGGAGAAAAAGAACCAAACTCAAAAAAGACAAAAAAGAGCAAAAACCACAAACTGAACCCGAATCTGAAACTGAACCCGTAACTGAATCCAAATACGAACCTGAACCTGAGCCCCAACCTGATCCGGAGCCGCAAAAGGTAGATAGATCTGATGGTGAAGACAACTTTGGGGAAGAACCGCAACCGGAGATAAAGGCTGAAGCTGTGGGACCTGAAGAGAAGATGAGGGTCCCCGATTCGGAGAGATCAGGAGCATATTTGTCTGAGATTGAGAGGAACGTGCTTAGAGCGATTGTGATGGGGGATTCCAGCGTTAGTGATCTAATAAGGTCAACCAACTATCCTGAAGTGATCGTAAAGGGAGCCATCGAGAGGCTCGTCTCCAAAGATTTTATCGACAGGAATCTTAATCCAACGGAGAAGATAAGAGGCATATCCCTCAAGAAACAGGGAACGGGTTTTACCGTAGGTCGAAAAAGAAAGTATCGGCTCGAGTTCATTGACGTTGCCATAATAGTGGCGATTATATTGTTTGTGGTATCCCTGTTCTATTACATCGGTTTGTTTGGCTGATACGGGTTCATTGGGGTATTCCGTTAAGACCATTTAAATCCGGTTATAAGTCAATCTGGATGTCCTTTAGATGGGGAAGACCTTTTCTGGCTCCTTTGTGTTGAATGCAGTGTCCTGCCACTGTATTACCCAGCTTACCGCACTTTTCAAGCTCAGAATCATTGAGATAACCGAAAATGAATCCTGCATTGAAAGCGTCTCCTGCCCCCGTAGTATCCACAACCTTCACAGGGTCTGCAGGCACTTCTATTTCCTGCTCTCCGTCGGTTATATAGCAGCCTCTGCTCCCCAATTTGACGGCAACAACATCCGGTCCCTCATCCAGAATTATTGCAGCGCCTTTTCGGTAGTTCTCTCCTGTAAGCATTCTCAGCTCGGATTCGTTGGGCATGAATATACTGGTGAAGCTTAACAATTTTTTCAAACCCTTTAAACCTCTTCTGGCATAAACCATACCGGGATCGAAGCTGATCTCTCCTTCAAAGTTGTCTAAAAGTTTTTGCTGGACTTCCAGTGACTCTTCGCTCTCTTTACAGATGAAAGAGGTGAGGTGAAGAAGCCTGAATTTTGAGATGTGGTCCAGATTCATTTCGCTGTAGTGTATGGTATCGTTGACCCCGGGATCTACGATTATGGCCCTGTTCCCGCGTTTATCTACTAGGACCATGGCATTACCGCTTCGGCCATCACCACTTATGATTGCCGTAGTGTCAACGCCTTCTCTATGGAAATCCTGCATAAACAGGTCCCCATCTTCGTCGTTGCCTACTTTACCCATGATGCCTGCTCTCATCTCCATTCTGGCCAGCCCAACGATCGTGTTTGCTGCCGAACCCCCTGGATGCAACTCCAGACCAGTTACAAACACTTCTTCATCTTTTTGGGGGATGCTGTTCACACTGTATATCTTATCCATGTTGATCGCCCCAAAACCTATAGCATCTCCCTTATCCCAGATGGCCAGCACCCCCTCTGAGTCGTTTCCTCATGCGTTCTGATTCCTCTATAACAGGGGTCAAGTCATTATAATCTTCTAGCCAGTAAAATCGGGTTGTGGACAGATTCTCCGCGATAATGGGGTTCAGAACCTCCGCTCTCCTGTCCTTTACGAGGCCAGTAACTCCTTTTATCCCTTCTCTGGAGAAAGCATCTACGACTGCTGCCTCCCCGAATGCTGTATCGCTGACCACCGCTACATTGGAGTGTTTCAGGGCGTATTCATTCCCGTTGAATGAGACGGCAATTCCGTTGTCTTTAACGAAATCCAGCATGGCGTAATCGGATATGCTGTCACCTATGGCGACCACTTCACTGTATCCGAGCTCCTGCATGTATCCCTCTACCACTCTTTTTTTCCTTTTCCCTCCCACTGCCTTCACTTCTTCCAGAACAGGCTTGAATGACGTCTGCCTTAGTTTTTTCCAGAAAAAGTCGTCGAGCCAGCCCACCGCCTTTTCCGACGCATCAGGGAGCTCCTCTTTTCTCATCCCGGAGTGCACTTCGATTTCAGGTAGAGCGGCAATTTCATTGACCGCTTCCTTGACCAGCTCAATATCTTCTTTATCCACCTGGTAATCGTCGATCCTCAGCTCTGTACCGTGGAGATGCTGTTTAATGCCCAAAGCTCCTGCACTGACTTCCAGGAACTGTTGGTATGATGTGGAGATAACTACTGGCCTGTAATTCAAGCTTTCCATGGCCTGTCTGGAGTGAGGAACAAAGCTCATTAGCTCCTTAGAGATATTCCGAAGGTCCTGGGAGGTCACTCCGGAAGCAATGATGAAAGGAGCGAGGAGTTTTAAGGTATCGCCGGGCTCGTAATCCTTTTTTTTCACCATATAGGATAAGTAATCATCGTACTGGCTGAGGCGCTGGAAAAATATGTGATTATCCAATATCTTCCTAGCTATCTCGTATGCAAAGTCAGTGGTCACCCACGGCCCTTCCCAATCCGTAAAGAACATATCCATTTGAGGAATCATGGAGAGAAATTTTATTTAAATTATACGAATGTGGCTTCTAATTTGCACCTCTGCTATACCTGACGCAATTCATAGATAGACTTCTTCAACTTTTACACTTTATTTCATGATGGTGAGGTTTTTCACAAATACTAAGTTCTATTCTTAAACATATAAGGTAAAAATAAGGGTGAGTAAAGTGGTCTCCGATCCACTAACAATACTGGCAGTCATTTTCTTTACTCTTATAGCGGTTGAGGTTCTGCTAATGTACCTCCGGTACTCCGCTGGATTTAGTCCCGTAGAAGCAACGACATTATTGTTATTCCCTCTCTTCGTTTACGTTTTCTCTGTCCCGTGGGTCAAAGCTAGAGAATATAGTGCCTCAAGTCTGGTTATGGAAGTTCCCCGCCTATTGGACATACCTTTATTTAAAGGAGAGAACTCTGTCATTGGGATAAACGCTATTGGACTTTTGATACCTTTGACCATCTCTTTTAAGATGCTGGCTCAGAGGAAAATTCCCCTAAAGGAGGCAGGAGTCCTTATAGCCATAATCTCTTTTGTGACCTATCTCTACACCTGGTTCAGACCCGAGATTGGTATTGTGGTCTATTTCTTTGCGATTCCCGCTATACTCTCCGCAGCAATATCTTTCATGTTCAAAATGATGAACCCCCAGGTCAATCCACCTCTACTATCATATGTGGGAGCGACGCTGGGTGTATTTATTGGTGCAGACCTGCTGAATTTAGGGGTGCTGATGAACTATTCGTGGGGCAGACCTGTTTTCATCTCCATAGGCGGTGGAGGAGTACTGGACGCTATATTCCTTGCAGGACTGGTTGCCATATTTGCTGATCTGCTCATCAGGGGTCAAGAAGAGAATATATTCAAAAGCTTCGTGGAGAAGCTCAAGAATTGAAAACCATCTTTTGCTTCAAAACTTGAATTGAGAGGTGACCGTTTTAGTGAGAAATCACCAAAAATTATTTGTTCTAATTGTACTAATTGAAACAAGAAATGACCTCAAGACCTCTTGCAATGGCTGAAATAATAATAGAATTTTTTGATGGAGTTTATGTTGATCAAATTCTTAAACTTGAGCCTAAAACCACTAAAAATGCTTTTTGGGTACTTACTTATCTTAAATTGGTAAGGATAGAAAATGGGAAGGCTGTTGTGACCAAGAGAGGCGAATATTTTAAAGGTTTACCGTGTTCTGATGAGAACTGAACAGACAAACTAGTTCTTTGATTTAGTAGTTTTGTTACTGAATTAAATTTAGAAATAGTATTTCATATACTTTTTTAAGTAACGGAAGGTAAGTCTATACAGTATGGGTTAAATTGTTAATTAAATTGAATTTTGAGCTGTAGGGAAGGGCGAAAGAAAGCTAAAACACGTATCTTGGGGGATAATGAAAAGGTCAAGATTTGAAATAATCATTGATATCCTCAATGCTTCAATGGGGGGAGCCAATAAAACAAAGGTTGTATATGATGCAAGGTTAAATTTCAAACAGGCAGAAGAATACATCAATTTCTTGATAGAGGCTAAGTTACTGGCCCGGAAAACAGAAGGGAACAAGAATATCTATAAGACAACTGAAAAGGGAAAGGAGATGGTCTCTAAATTCAAGGAACTCACAGATAATGCTGATTTGTGACTGTATAAAAGATGTTTCACTGGTTTTTAATATAGATGGAGTCCAAGTTAATAAAGTAAGTTTCTAAGTTTCTTTTCTGAACAATTTTTCATACATAGATAAATAATAGAAACTGCACATCCTTTTATGAAAGAATTTGTACGTTCTCCAACCGTTGCGGCTATGGTTGAGTTATCGGAAATAAGGAAGGGGTGTAGATGATAATTCTTCAGAAGAATGAGTCCGGAGCATCCTCAACTACAACCTTGCTAGCGGAAGTAATCGTTGAGTACTTTGAAGGGAAAAGTATAGACCATGTATTCAAATTGGGTGGTAAAAGCGTTCCTAAAGCTCTAAAATTACTTGCAGATCTAGACTTGATCAGGATAGAAGGGGATAAGATTATTCTCACCAAGGAGGGAAAAGATTTCGTGAATTTGCCCCATATGGTGGGGGGTGTGGGTGAGCTGGACGGAGACTATCAAGACCATCAGGATGCATAATTGAAGGGGCCAGAATAAATTTTTCTACTGCCCTAAGGTTATCAGTATGCTATAACAACCATGAGTATTAGCTACTCAAATTTCCATAGTTTTATATGTATTTGTGGTTGAAGGAATGGAACGGTGGGTTTGAAAAATTTAGGGGAGCTAACTATGTTAATGGGGAAGTCTTATAGAAAGAATTACAATCGATACGGGGGTTGGAAGAAGTAAGTTGATATTAAAATTTAAAACCGATTTGAAATCAACATAGGGGGGTGGTTTAGTGAAGAAGAGAACAAGATTTGATATCATATTTGAGATACTTAGAGTCGCAAGTAGAGGAACTACTAAGGCGAAAATTATAAAAGAAGCAAATGTAAATTCAAAAATGGCTGATAGGTATCTCAGCTTTATGCTGGAGAATAGATTACTCAAAGAAAAATTTGACGGGAAAAAAAGGGTTTTTGCCACCACTGAAAAGGGGAGTAACCTGTTGAACGAGTTTGGCAACGTCATCGATGTTTCGATGTTTAGAAGATAAATGTCTATTGAATTGAATTAATATATTGTCTAATGTTAGTATAATTTGGCACTTGGATATAACTACTCTGTATTTAACCTGTTACTGCAAGTCAGCCTCTTTCTAGGCCTAAGAAGAAATCAATTCGTATGAGGGACTATAACTTTCATCCATTTTAGGAGGTGGATTTTTAACACCTGTCGTTAACTTAGGTTCACATCAGAGGAGCTTTAATTTTTGGCTGGAAGTGGTTGACGCCTTCTTTTAGGTTCCGGTTTTATCCCTCGAAGATTATTACTCTCAACTTGAGCAGGCAATTCGAGTTATTTATGCGCTGGATAATTGTTTGTTGGAGGATTTGAATAGTTAGGTAAACGTTTTCATCTCCAAACTATCTGTAAACTCAAGGGTTTAGCTCAATAAGTTCTTTATATTTTTCTAGCATCTCTAACCCTTTGTCTGTAGTCTGATAAATTGTCTTATCTCCATCCGAATCTTTTATAATTAATTCAGCATCCATTAGAGAGTTGAGGTAATCATTTGCCTGCTTGAAATTTATGTATGCGTCGTAAACGATCTTGGTTTTGTTTGCACCCTCGTTTGCAGATGAGAGTATATCTACCATAATCTCAAACCTAGTTCTTTTCATTTACTGTAACCCCCCAATAACCCACTAAGTAGAAGAAAAATAAGAAACACGCTAATATTAGATGTTTCGATTTATCAAAAATACCTGAATTATTGTCATCATAATTAAGCTGTAGGTTAAAAAAGTTAAAAAAGTTAAAGAAATGTTGTAGCCCGAATTTGTTTCTTTCTTCAATTAACCATCTCCCACTTGTACTTAATACTCTTTCTGGAGGGAGTCTATTGTGGAATGCTTGATCAGGAGTTTCTAATTCATCGAAATCTAGTGCCATATGAGGTTTAATGTAGTTGTACCAGTAAAATAACTCGTTAATAGAGTTGAATAGAATCGCTTTCTGTTCCACTAGACCAAAGAACCTTTCGATCTTGCCGTTGGTTTGAGGGTGGTTGATTCTGGCTACGATATGCTTAACACCATTCTTATCTAGAAACTTCTTGAACTTGTGTTTGGCGTTCTCTCTGTTCTTAGCTGCCACAAACTGAGTACCATGAACCGTAAGTACCTCATCCGGAGCCCCGTAATCAGTGAACCCTTTCTCCAGAACCTTTATGGTGTTCTTGGTGGTTGGTGAATTAAATAAGCCGTAGCAGGTAATAAGTCTGCTAGAGTCATCCATGAAGACGATTAACCACTTCTCACCTATCTTTTTCCAGTCCCCTTGCCATAGGGACATTGAGTGGTCTCTCTCAAACCTCGCCCACTTCTTCTGCTTTCTCTTACTCATGTTCTCCACCATCAGGTTATGGTCTAACATCACCTTGTAGACGGTGTTATGAGGTATATGGACATCGTATTCATTCTCAATTATTTTCTATAGGGTCACTGGACCTAACTTGTATCTATGGTAAGCTCTAAGGACTAATTGCTTGGTCTCTTTGGTAATCGGTTTAGATTTTCTTCCTGCTGATCTCAATTGGGTATTTGATTGGTCTGTTTGTACTGCTTCCTTAGCTGGTAAACCCGTCTCGGTGTCAACCTCATCACAGCAGCTATCTCCCTTACTGGAACACCCTTGTTCAATTGCTTAATTATCCAGTTAATCTTCTTGTCCGTTATTTCCTCACAAAAGTTGACGAACAAGATGTGAAATAATTTTGGGGCAGAACAAAAAGTTAAAGAAAAGAAATTAATAAAAAATTAAATTATTTTTTTCTTATCATGACCAGCGCCACAGCTAAAAGCCCTCCTGCCAGTGCTATCAGGCCCACTGGGGATAGTGCTGGTACCGGTTCTGCTGTATCAGATTCACTTGGTGTAGGGGTAGGAGAGGGGCCTGATTCTGTATTAGACGCAATCTCTGGGTCACAAATTGTTAATGGTTGGTTCATGTCTAGTGAGATGTTGTGGTTTTGGTTCACGTATTCCCATTTCGTTATTCCTTTTGCGGATTGGAAGTTGGGTTCTATTGTTATGCACCATTCTTTGTTGGGTAGTCCAATAACGCCTCCGTCTACTTTGTTTTTGTCGAACTCCCAGTTTCCTTCAGGTTCGTTTTCTAAGTTTAGCTCTCCTCTATTCGGATCGTCACATAAAGCCACGTAAGCTTCATCTGGCATGCCATTTAAGTTAAATTCTACTTTATAACTGCTACCGGTTGTTGTTCCTTTGTCGGTTCCGTGGTGGATTATGAGGCTGAGGTTTCCGGTGGTAGTGTCTTTGTATAGGTATATTTTGCTGGTGTTTTCTTCCATGTAGGGTGTGTAGCCGCTCCAGGTCTGTGGGTCGTAGTCGTAGAAGCTTACAGCGTCAAAATCTCTCTCTATTGGGTCTACTTGTACTGATTGTGTCTGTAATGTAATTCCGGAGCTTGAATTGCATATGGTGATTGTTTGGTTCATGTCTAGTGAGATGTTGTGGTCTTGGTTCACGTATTCCCATTTCGTTATTCCTTTTGCGGATTGGAAGTTGGGTTCTATTGTTATGCACCATTCTTTGTTGGGTAGTCCAATAACGCCTCCGTCTACTTTGTTTTTGTCGAACTCCCAGTTTCCTTCAGGTTCGTTTTCTAAGTTTAGCTCTCCTCTATTCGGATCGTCACATAAAGCCACGTAAGCTTCATCTGGCATGCCATTTAAGTTAAATTCTACTTTATAACTGCTACCGGTTGTTGTTCCTTTGTCGGTTCCGTGGTGGATTATGAGGCTGAGGTTTCCGGTGGTAGTGTCTTTGTATAGGTATATTTTGCTGGTGTTTTCTTCCATGTAGGGTGTGTAGCCGCTCCAGGTCTGTGGGTCGTAGTCGTAGAAGCTTACAGCATCTTTGCTCCCCATAATTGGATTAACCGGTATCTCCATTGTGTCATGTGTTATATTGAATCGCTGTTCTTCTGCGCTGGCCACGGGCAGAACTGTTAGAGCTACTATCAAGACTACGGAGAACAATGTAGTTAATATGCTTTTGTTTTTCATCTTATCTTACCTCCTAATCTTTTTTCCTTAAACATATTCAGGTTTTTAATTTTGGATTTCAGAAGTATATATAGAAGTTAGAAGCGTATTTCAGTAACTAAATTCAGTAAAAAAATTCAGTAAGTAATGCGTTAGCTGACGGAAAAGGAGTAGATTGAATGGAAAGAACTAATTAAGTATAGGATTTAAAAATAAAAAAAGAATATATTGAACATTTTAGCGTTTTTTGATCATTAATCCTGCTATTAATCCTAGAGAACCTGCCAGCGCTATCAGGCCGATCGTAGATAATGCCGGAACCGGTGGTGGGGGACACTCGACAGTTTGTTCGTGGAGGTAATTACTTTCACTGTAGAAATTTGAGTTCGCCAGGGGTTCACTATCGGGGGAGAACACCCACAAGGTTCCCCCACAATTACCTCCTAAACAACCCTCGTCCGATTCCTGTAACATTACAGCGTATCTGAAACGACTATCACATCCTCCCCTTGTTGTCAATAGTTATCCGAAATATTTTGTTAGGTTGGTCTCGGGTGAAACCTCTATCCAGTCCGGTAGCTCTTGATTTGATGACCAGCCACCATCGTTTATTTTATAAGTCCAATGACTATCGTTTTGTGGGTCTTTAGACTTGTCAAAATACCAGTGTACCAAGAAATCAGGAGCGATCACAATCAGTATTGAAAACAGCGTCAAAATTCTCAGGAGAGACTCCTAACTCCTCAGGCACTGTTATAACAAGTTCCATTACCTGTATAGTATATCTTCTCTACGTAAAAGGTATCCCAACCAAAGTACTCGACACCATCTGTTGTAATTGGTTGAGTGAAGTCAATCCATTCTCCACCATCTTCTGCAGTACACCATGGTCCCCCTGTCGAACCATTCGTGGATGAATAAGTTACTGCACCTGCACTTCCACCCAACATCACTAAAACAGCCACAACTGCAATCGCAGTCGATAATCTTCTCAAAATTCATTTATCCAATCTAACCCCCCTTAATTTAAATATCGGAACCCCAACTTAATTCACTTTTGTGTTGTTTTTAAATTATTTAATACATATTTTCATTGAGCCAATACACCATATATATATCGATGTAACTTAATTACTTAATTTAGTTACTTATTTAACTTAAGAAGGATGTTTTAGAAATTCCTTTAATAATCTCCCCTTCTTATCAAAATTTCATCAATCTATATATCCATCTTTAAACTATTCTCTTTTGCCCTAAAAAAAGGGGGTATTTAGATGAAAAAGGAAAAAAGTATGAAAAAAAGTTTTGAAATAGCGAAAACAATGATACTAGTGTTTGCAGTACTACTATTGGCTACGACTGCAGTTAGCGCCTACCAGTTCGATAAGACTTTTAGCACAGATAAAACCACATATACTGCTGGTGAGACCATTACTTATACAATATCCATTACAAACACTGACGATGGTGGTGCAGATGGCAACCCAGGCACAAACCTTGACGTGTTCCATGTATATCAGACATTTCCCAATGGAACTCAAAAAGAAATCGGCACCAACATCCAATTATATAGCCAAGGAGCTTCTTGGAGTACCACTACTACTTACGTAACTATGGAAGACGACTGCCCTCAAGCATCTTCTACACTGGAGATAGAATTCGATCAAGGTGAAGAAGGTTCGGGAACAGATGTAGGTACCATAAATGTTGCTGTAGATTGCCCAGTACCTACACCAACACCTACGTCAACCCCACCACCTGCAGATGATAACTGTAAGGTAAGACTCTATGGTGAAGACGGTAAGGGAGCAGCAACTCCTTATACTGATCCTGAAGCACCATTCGATCCCCAGAGCGATGAGGCACCAGAGAAGGACTTCATGACCTTCAACCCTGCCGTCATGGATGAAACCAACATGGATGACAGGATTGTGGTCAGCAATGTCGACTCCAAGCAGAAGGTGTTCGCCAGACAGTGGTTCGTACCTGAATATACTGAACCCACTGGAAAGGTTTGGCTTGAAGACCCCAATAAGTACGTGTGGGAAGATGTGGTGACAGAGTACACCTACATGTTCTTGGACAAGCACTATGACCCCACCTATGCAGATGATAATGTAACTCCCACCAAGTTCTACTTCCCTGTCGCGGACAATGCTGACCAGATAGGTTTGGACGGCTTTGATGTGGACGGAGATGGAATGGATGACATGACAATTCTAAAAGATGTAGGGGATTACAATGGTGATGGTAGAAAGGATGTGAACATTGCAGCAGAGGATCTCACCGTGAGTAAAGGGGATGAAATTCAGTTCTTGGACCACATGGTGAAGGTCACAGAATTGCAGTTTGTAACTGAAGGTGGAAATATCCAGAGCATAGGAATGGACGTCTATTACACTGGTAATAAAGAACCTGAAAAGATAGATAGTATTACACTCTCTGCAGGTACGGATATGGCGAGCGCAGGAAGACATGCTGCATATGAAGGTCAAGCTTCCAACTTCGTCAACCCATGGTGGGTTAAACTTGACGCTGCAGCAAGCACTGCTGGTGATACAGCCAAGATTGAAGTAGGTAGATTGTTGCATACTGATGAGTCATTCTTCGTTGATGCAGCAGAATATTATATGGCTATGATCTATGGGCCTGGAGGATGCGACAGCCCGTATCTGAAGTACATAACTATCAGGAACCCAGTTCCAGAACATAAGGACGTTGAGCTTGAAGACCTCAGTGTAACCAAGATGATGGTTGATGATAACGAAATGCTTCCATTATTGCCGCCATTCAACAAAGAGCACAGTATGATCGATGACATTGGAATACCTCATAACAAACATCCAGATTGTGAAGATCCAATGGTTGATGATGGAGTAGGACTTCACTCAGACTATGATACCGCTAAAGAGCGCAGAATTGACGGTGTAGAACCTCTGTACATCTATTTCACCGGAAAAGATACTGAAGAGAGATTCCACACCAATCTGGCTGAAATCCTAAAAGAGTACGAAGGAGAAGAATGGTGGGAGTGGAAGCACATTCACACCATGCCTGACTTCTATAAGGAGTTCGTCTATCCTTCACTACCTGATGCAGACGAAAACACCAGAGGAGATTTCTTGTTGACCAGCTCTTGGAGAGCACCCAATGCATGCTGTGAGAGGGTTATGATGGCCTTCGATCAGGATGATGAGTGCAAAGATATCTATGTCAATGATTATACCGATTCAAACAGATTGAGACTCTATGGTGAAGAGGATAAGTCAGCTGCATTCCCATATAATGATCCAGAAGCACCATTCAACCCACAGAGCCATGAGGCACCAAGAAAGGATTTTGTAACCTTCAACCCTGCCGTTATGGATGAGAAGACCATGGATGACAGGATTGTGGTCAGCAATGTCGACTCCAAGCAGAAGGTGTTCGCCAGACAGTGGTTCGTACCTGAATATACTGAACCCACTGGAAAGGTTTGGCTTGAAGACCCCAATAAGTACGTGTGGGAAGATGTGGTGACAGAGTACACCTACATGTTCTTGGACAAGCACTATGACCCCACCTACGCAGAGGATTGGGTAACACCTACCAAGTTCTACTTCCCCGTCGCAGATAATGACGACCAAATAGGTCTTGACGGCTTCGACGTAGATGGAGATGGAATGGATGACATGACAACTCTAATGGATGTTGGAGATTACAATGGTGATGGTAGAAAGGATGTGAACATCTCAGCCCAGGATCTCACCGTGAGTAAAGGGGATGAGATACAGTTCTTGGACCACATGGTGAAGATTACAGGCTTGCAGTTCAGCGACCAGAGCGTTGCAATGGATATTTACTACACAGGTAACAAAGGGCCTGAGAAGATAGACAGCGTTATCCTCAAGACAGGAGAGATGGCCAATGCAGGAAGACATCAAGCAAAGGAGAACACACCTGCAGACTTTGTAAGCCCCTGGTACGTCGAAATTCAGGCAGGCGCAAGCACTGCTGGTGATAAAGCAATCATAGATGTGGGTAGATTAGTCCACACTGGTGAAACATTCTTCGTTGACGCAGCCGAATACGATGTAGCCATGATTTATGGTCCACAAGAGGATACTCTGAAGTACATAACTATCAGGAATCCGATCCCTGAGCATGATGACGTTGAACTCGAAGATCTAAGCGTCACCAAACTCTCTATTGACGATGGAGAAAAATATCTACCTCTGTTGCCACCGTTCAACAGAAACCACGATATGATCGACGACGTTGACGTACCACACACAATGCATGAGGGATGCAACTGGTATGAAGGCGATAATTACCTGAATTACGCAATAGAAGAACGCAGGATATCTGATGTGCCTGCATTGGACATCTACTTCACCGGAAAATGGATTGAAACCAGATTCCACACCAACCTGGTCCAAATCCTCGACGAAGGTCAAGAAGAAGGATGGAAGTGGAAGCACATTCACACCATGCCTGACTTCTACAAGGAGTTCGTCTATCCAGACCTGCCAGACGTCCCCGGTAGCAATGGTGACTTCTTAGTGACCAGCTCTTTCGTAGCACCAAATACAGAATGCGATGCATGCAATGTTGATGCAACTATTAATGACGGTAAAGAAGAATGCTACTGTGATGAGAGAGTTAGCTTTGCTTATGAAGCAACTGATGGAACTGGACTATATCTTAATGGAAATGCATCTACTGTAGAAACGCAGATGTGTGGTGACATCAACAACGACGGTAGGATCACTCTATTCGATGTGATCCAGCTGTGGAACAGTTATCAGGACGGACAATATGTTGAAAAAGGTGACTGCAACAACGACGGTGGGATCACTCTATTCGATGTGATCCAGCTGTGGAACCACTACCAAAACCCAGGAGAAAACCCAATTAGCTGTTGAAACAGATGATGGGCAGTCTTCTCGACTGCTCATCTCTTGTTATTTATTTATAGAGGTGAACTAAGATGTGGAAAAACAGAATCTTTAAAACGGTTTCATTGACAATCTTGGTGTTAGTAGTGACAATGATGGCCGCTGCAGGAGCTCAGATCTCCTTAGATCCGTCTTCTGGTGAGGCGAGTTATTGCAATACGACTGAGTTTGATCTGATGGTTGAGGATGTGGATGACCTTCAGGGTGGAACTATCTACGTTGATTGCGGTAGTGGTTGCGGAGAAATACAGAGTTTTCAATCCAATGATGGGGCTGCTGATTTCCAGTTTGGTCCTGATTGGAATGGCGAGAGGGTTGACTTTGTGTTGAGCAGTGCGCAGGATGTGTCCAGTTTGAATTTGGGTACGTTCACTGTGCATTGTAATAGTACGGATGCTTGCAGTGTTGAGCTGGATCTTTCGGGGTCTGAGCTTTACTCTCCAGCTGGTACTATAAGCGGAGTTACTTTGAGCAATAGTGACTTTAGTTGCACAGCCCAACAACAACCAACACCAACGCCTTCTGAGGGCGGTGAGGTTTTGTTCAGTCCGTCTTCTGGTGAGGCGAGTTATTGCAATACGACTGAGTTTGATCTGATGGTT
>CAZHOR010000019.1:0-11003 GCA_964534325.1 uncultured archaeon | reverse complement strand
TGGATCTTTCGGGGTCTGAGCTTTACTCTCCAGCTGGTACTATAAGCGGAGTTACATGGACGAACGGAGACTTCGCCTGTTTGGAACTCATGCCACCTCAACCTGGGATAACAGCACCATCAGATGGACAAACTGTTATGAGCACAGTCGATGTGTGTGCTGAAGACCAAAGCGGTGAAGAAGACATAGCTACCACTATGTTCCAGTTTTGGAACGACTCTAATTGCAATGGAATGGCTGATGAAGCAGGTGAAAGCTGGATGAACATCGGTACGAATAACAGCGGCGATAGCGTATGCGTTGATTGGAATACAAATGGTTTGTCCGATGGCTGCTATATCCTCCGTACCGAAATGACAGACAACGATGACCTGACTGGTGAGGACTCAATCAATGTCAATGTGAGCAATCCAGAGGGGATTAAACTTTACAGAGGATGGAATCTCGTACCAATAACTTGCTCACTGGAGTCGAAAGCCTTTAGTGATGTAATGGAAGGTATCGAATTCGATGCAATAGGATACTTTGATGCTTGCAGTGATGCTCCATGCGGATTCGTACAGGGCTTCGACAGTTTCGAGAGAGGAAGGGCTTATGCTATACATGTAAATGACAGCAGTCCTGCTGTTCAAACTCTTGAACTCCAATGCGGCGGTATATCTCTGTATCCTCAGACTATAAAGTTGTGTGAGGGTAAGTCGTCTATAGCATCACCTAAGAACAGTGAAGCACAGAGTGCAGCAGAAATATTCAACATATTCGGCATGAACACTTATGATCAAATATACAGGTACAACAATCAAAACCATATGTGGGATATGTACGGATATAACTGCAGTGAGTCACCATTGAACGTGTGCCCGCCAGGAAATGCACCGCTACATGTTGAGGATACAGACTTCCCTGTTGAGCCAAGCTTTGGATACGTCATAAATATGACGGAGAACTCTACCTACAAGAACATAGAATATTAAACCTTAAAATTTTTTTATATTTTATAGAAGGTGATAAAATGAAAATACCTAAAAGAATGGTGCTAATACCGCTTCTGGTCCTTATGGCATTAGTGCCAGCGGTAGCCGGACAGGCAACTTTTCCCATGCTCCTCTATGGCGAGGTTATAAATGATGGCACAAATGAACATGCACCACCAGGCACAGTTATAATTATAGAGACAGACAAGGGGGAAACTATTCAAGATACAGTTGATGATAATGGCCGTTACGGACCGGTGAGAGATAGGCTTGCGGTACCCGAATGCCAGGAATTCGATGTATTTGTAAAGATAGATGGGAAGAAATTACACTTGGGTACAGCCAACTGGCAAGAAGGCGAAGTTACTAAGATGGATTTACATTACACCACAGCTGGGATAACCAAAGAAGGTGAAACAAATGACGGGGGAGCTACAAAAACGAATAATAGTGTATCATCCACTGGAGGACTTATAGTATTTCAAGAGTCAGAGTCTAAAACAACACCTGGATTAACTTCTGAAACCTCTGGGGGTAACGGAGGAACTTCAGGCACTCCATCTTCTGAAGAAACCCCTGAAGCTGCCACCACTTTTGGACCTGAAGGACAAACCGATACTGGGACTGAAACTCAATCTGAAGAGCCTTCACAAACTGGATTGCCTACTAATCTAATTCTCATGTTCGTATTGGCAATAACTGTTGTTGTGATAGTAATCTACGCTGTGAGGAATAGATGAGTTAGTTTAAAACTCATCAAAATTTTTTATTTGGTTCACTGATCTAATTATATAATAGTATCTAAATACTCTTTTTGATCGTGTTTTATATAAATGTTGACCAATCTCGAAACTTAGAGGAGAGTTTCTTCCTTCTGAACCCTACTCATCACCATTCTATTTTAGTTAACTTTAAACATTCTTATAAATTTGTATATTCATGACCAAAGGTTATACAAACGTTGTCAGTAAATGGCTCTTGGCAGCATTAGTGTTCATGCTTTTATTAAATATAGCAACAGCATCAGAACAAAGTAATGACAGATGGATAGTCTTTGAACCTGTGAACAAAACGGAACTTGAAGATATGGGTTATGAAGTAGTTCATGAATTGGATAATGCCTTGGTTGTAAAGGATACTGGTATAGTAAGGGCAAAAAGTCAGGATACATTACAGAAATTTAATGCCATACCCGATAAAAGATATAATATCACTGGAATTAATAGCGATAAACAAATCAATGCAAATGAGTTATGGTCCTCTGGATTTACTGGAAGCGGTATAACAGTAGCGGTTCTCGATACTGGAATTGATTACACCCATGTTCAGTTAAATGATTCTTATGCAGGTGGGAAGGACTGGATAAATAATGATAACGACCCAATGGATGATCATGGCCATGGAACTCATGTTTCAGGAATAATCACTGCAAACTCAGGTGATGTGAAAGGAACAGCCCCAGATGCAAGTATATGGGCTGGAAAAGTATGTGATGAGGATGGAGTTTGCTGGGGAGGAGACGTCGCTGCAGCCATAGAATACGTAGTGAAGAACGACGTTGCACCAATTATCAGTATAAGTCTCGGCTCAAAGGGAACAACCGAAGAGGATTGCGATGAAAATTATTTAGCATCGAAGGCAAATTGGGCTGTTAGAAATGGAGTGACTGTGGTTGCAGCAGCAGGGAATAATCCCGATTATGTATGCTCTCCCGGATGCGGAAGCGATGTTATTGCTGTTGGAGCCGTAGACGATTACGATAAACGAGCATCATTTAGTGGTGTAGGGAAATCGCTGGACATAATGGCTCCGGGTGTAAGTATACAAAGCACAGTAATTCAAGGTAGTGAAAGCTGGAGCGGGACAAGTATGGCTACTCCTCATGTTTCTGGCACCATTGCTCTCCTGCTGGAGAAAGACAGGTCTCTGAAAGTCAGCGGAATAAAGGATGCATTATACTCAACTTCAATCGATTTAGGCAGTAATGGATGGGATGAACACTACGGTTGGGGAAGATTAAATTCAGCAGAGGCATTCAGGTATATCTTCTCTTCAGACGATAGACTCTGTGGAGATGTGAATCAAGACAATAAAGTAAACTTAGGCGATGTAGTGCTCTTGTATAATAATGTTAGGAATCCAGAAGAGTACGATGTTCCCAAATGGGAAGCAGACGTTAACTGTGACGGCAAAATAAACTTGGGAGACGTAATCCAATTGTGGAATTACCACAAAAACAGTTCAAAATACACGCTCCTCTGTTGTGAAAAATAAGATCGTGAAATGAAATCCATAACTCAAATCCGCTCCAGCAACGAGGCTTAAGTTAACCTTAAACCAAATGTTCAGAAATCTATAGTAAATGATTTAGTTTCTATTCAAAGTAGCACGTAAGTCCATAGTCCTTAGGTTGTTTTACATGATTGAATAGTTTTATTATGTCACCTAAATTGATTGATCCGTCATTGTTAACATCGCCTGCCCAGCATCTGCACAAATAGGATGGTTCGCGGTAGTGATTCCATAGTGATATTACATCTCTGAGGTTTACTTTGCCATCACAGTTGGTATCGCCACAATGACTTTGCACGTATTCATGGAGGGAGTAATTGTCTTTTACTGAGTAGCTATCAATTGGTCTTATAAGAGGATAAAGATCTTCACCAGAGCTCAAAGTATAGTGAGAGTCACCAATTCCATTCTCATTTAAATCTGAACCGTTATAGTCGATCCAATAGTTTCCTAAATGGCTGATATACTCTGAATCCCTATACTGGTAGATATAAGGCTCATTCGAGTGCCACATGTTCAAGGGTGTGCTGTTTAATGGTGTGCTGTTCATGTCACTAAAGGAGTTGCTGTAAACATTGTTAGCTGTATTGTTCATTATATTGTTGAAGAAAATACTATTTTTATTGGAGCTGTAAAGGCTTATGCCGTAAGCGTTGTACTGGATATTGTTCTTGGTCAGCTTGTTATTGGTGGAGTTATGAATATAGATGCCGTGGTAGCAACCGGAGATTGTTACATTCTCTATTGACGAATTACTGGTATTGACAAACAAAACTCCCTGACCACTGTTCCTCAAAACAATATCTTCTACGGTTACGTTAATTCCATTAATGATTCCCAGAAACCCTGCTTCTTGGGAATATACTTCATCAGAAGGATTGTGGATATAGTAAACTGGCTTTCCGTTGATCTTGTTGCTTTTTCCGATTTCATGAATAAAATGTTTGTTTGTGGATCCATCTATATGTAGCCCATATTCATTGTGGACTAGGGTATTGTCTGATAAAGAGCTGTAGAACGATTTGTTAATTAGAATGCCATAATAATTATCTGCGAATTTATTGTTATTTATCTCCACATTGCTTGAGTTAAGTATGTGGATTCCGGCGAACTTCTCTTCAGCCCCTTTTATGGTGAAACCACTAATAGAGACATTATCTGCAGAAATGTTGAATATGTGGGAAGAAGAACCCGATATGATAGTACATTCATCTGTCCCGTTCTCAGACCTTATAGTCAGATTATTGAGGCCCTTATTGGTCTTTACATTTTCAGTATAGACACCATCTCCAACAATTATCTCGTCATTTTGATTTGCTACGTTAACAGCTTTTTGAATAGTCCCATAGTCATAAGGCACGTAAATCGTCTTTGATGGCAAAGAAGCTGAGACCGCTTTAAACGCATTAACTTTACCAAAACCATAATAGTTATCTCTGTTAGGAGAACCCAAATCATGTGCCGTATACTGGAGCGTATTTCTTATGTCCGTGTTGCTGTAGGAAGGATTCTTATACCAGGCAAGCGCACCTACCCCAGAGACGTATGCAGTAGAAATTGAAGTCCCTTTGGAGTATACGTAAGTATTATCGAGGTATGTAGTGTATATGTTCTCGCCGGGCGCAACTAATTCTTGCTCTGACCCATAATTGCTGAAATCACTTAAACTATCTTTTTGATTGACTGATCCTACGGCGATAACAGAGGGATAAGCAGCAGGATAGAGCACTGAATTGCTATTGCCGTTCCCTGATGCAGCTACCAGTAGAACGTCATGTTCCCAAGCATACTGACAGGCGTTATTCAATGTAGTTGAAGGGCTAACCGAACCCAAACTCATACTGATTATTTTAGCTTCGGCATCTGTAGCATGCAGTATTGCATCCACAAGATCCGAAATGTAACCATTACCATTTTTATTCAGGACTTTCTCGGCCATTAACTTAACTTTCGCCGTTCCACTAATGCCCTTGCCATTGTTCATTTCAGCTCCGATCACACCCGAACACAAAGTCCCGTGTCCATGGTCATCCATGGGGTCATTATCGTTATTCACGAAATCATGACCGTACGGAAGGTAAACATTTTTGAGATCAGGGTGATTATAATCTATACCAGTATCTATAACTGCAACCAATATATTCCCGTCTCCTCTAATTAAATCCCAAGCCTTATCAGCTTTGATACTCGATAAAGCCCATTGTTTATCAGAATAGGGGTCAGTTGGAACATAATCTACGCTGAGGGTTTGGTCTGGTTCAAAGTATGATATATTATAACCTGCATACGTATCGGTGATGTTTTCCGGACTCGTGTTTACCACAATAAAACCCAGCTTCTCATTTATTTTTACGATATCACTGCTGCCATTAGTTCTGCTCTGTATGGACAATTCAGAAACTTCTTCATCACCTTGGAACCCGATTATATACCTGGACTCTTCAGCGGCGACTCCAGATACTGCTGTTAAAATAAGGATTGCTGTCAATAAGCAGGTAAGTAAGAGCTTTGATGGAAAACGAAAATTGAGATTTAGGCTACCAATTAAACTTGTTCTCAGGTAAAACCGTGAATTGGGTAGGGGTCTTGATGACATTGAAAATAGTTAGTCAGTATCGTTAATAAATCATCGAGGTTCTCGGTTCAGTAGTAAATTTTAGAAACTTAATTCAGGACTCTAAGTTTTAGCATTTACTCTCCAGGTACTCCTGGAACTCGTTATAGGGCTTAACTCCTTGGAACCTCTTCCCGTCTATTGTAAAGGTAGGAACTTCTACTATTTCTTCATTCTCCACCCTCTCCAGAGTTTTCTCGTAATCCCTTTCAGCCTCATTGTGCAAGTAGTTATCTACCTTATCCCATGAAAGCCCTATGTCCTCTGCAATTGCTTTCAATTCTTCCTTATCTCCAATGTCTCTGCCTTCTGCCCAGTAAGCATCAAAAACTGCGTGATAGAAATCATAGAAGAAACCCTCTTTTTCAGCAGCGTTGGTGCACATGATAGCCAGACGAGAGTTGGGTAAAAAGGAGGGGAACTCGAAGTCTATACCATACATCTTAGCATACTTCTTAACCTGATCCTCTACAATCCTCATGTACTCCTCGTCAATACCCAGTTCCTCAAGAGTAAGCCCCTCAGGAGGAACCCGAGGATTAATCTCGTAGCCCACCCACTCCATTTTCAAGCCGTAATCCTCTACCAGCTTTTGCGCAATGGTCTTCCCAATGTAACAGAAGGGGCAAACGTAATCCGAAAAAACTACCAGCTTCTCAGCCATAATATCACTTCATTACCCCACAAAAGAATATGATATTTTAAACTATCCTTAAAACCCTCTCAGAGAGAAATGGATCTTATTAGAACTGAACCGGAGTAAAATACCTCCAATGACCCAAACAGTAAGATGAGCCAGGACCCGGATTTGAACCGGGGAAAAGTGGATCTGCAGTCCACCGCATTGCCACTCTGCCATCCTGGCTTCGAATATAGTGGAATTTATAGTGCAATTATTAGTAATTAAACTCGGCTCCAGAACTATTTCTATCTTTTGGTTAAATACTGCTGAAATGATAATCTGGATGATAGACCTGTACCATAGTTCACACTAATGTGGAGTGGCCACTCTGTAACGTTTTATTAGAAAGTATAAATTAAGGAGTGATGTGGCCGTGTAGAGGTCCATTCCCGGTCTATGCCTGAGATTGTAGAGTCTGACCGGCGCGAGCTTTAGTGGCTGCGAGCTGAACGGCTCGCCGAAGCTTACCGCTTACACTCCAGCCCTATCAATCCCGTCTTTTACGGGCGCTCTTTACGGAAGGCTCTTTTCGGGGGTGGTTTCAGGCTTAGATGCCTTCAGCCTTTAACCATATGGCACGTAGCTGCCCGGCAGTGCCTTGCCAGACAACCGGTCGACCAGTGGTGCCGGAGGCTCGTTCCTCTCGTACTAGAACCTCCTTCCCCTCAGCCTTCCAGACACCTCCGAAAGATAGCAACCGACCTGTCTCACGACGGTCTAAACCCAGCTCACGATCCCCTTTAATAGGCGAACAACCTCACCCTTGGCCGCTGCTGCACGGCCAGGATGGGGAGAGCCGACATCGAGGTAGCAAGCCTCGGGGTCGATATGAACTCTCGCCCGAGACGACTCTGTTATCCCTAGGGTAGCTTTTCTGTCGTCACCCGGCCTCATCAAGAAGCCAGGGTGGTTCGCTAGGCCCGCCTTTCGGCTCGTGATTCTTTATTGTGCGGAATCACGTCAGGCCAGCTTTTGTCCTTGCGCTCTACGGCGGATTTCTGACCCACCTGAGCTGACCTTGGGGCTCCCCCGATACCTTTTCGGGGGAGTGGCGCCCCACCCAAACTGCCCACCTACAGATGTCCCGCCGAAGCGGTTAGCGGCACGGTTGGATGTGGGTGGTGTCTCATTGACGGCTCCACCCAACCCGGAGGCTGGGCTTCGAAGCCTCCCACCTACGCTGCGCACATCCAGCCATACCGCAACAGCAGGCTGCAGTAAAGCTCCATAGGGTCTTCGCTTCCCTTCGGAGGTCCCCAGACTCTTCACTGGGATGTAGGCTTCACCGGCTTCTGGTCGGGGACAGTGGGGGAGTCGTTAATCCGTTCATGCAAGCCGCCAATTAAGCGGCAAGGTATTACGCTACCTTAAGAGGGTCATAGTTACCCCCGCCGTTTACGGGCCCTTCTTTCCATTGAACTGGGTTTTCAGGTACCCGCACTGGGCAGGACTCGAGGATCGTACTAACCGTTACCAGTTTGCGATCCCCTGTGTTTTTATTAAACAGTCGCTCCCCCCTAGTCACTGCGACCTGCACCCCCCACCGATTAGATGAAGAGTGCAGGCACCCCTTATACCAAGGATAGGGGGCCAATTTGCCGATTTCCCTCGACCAGAATAATTCCGCCACGCCTTGGCCTTCTCAGCCAGAGCACCAGTGTCGGATCTCGGTACGGCCCATCCTGTCCCCTTTTCATGGGCTCCAGGATTCAGCCAACTTACGCCATCACGCCTTCACCTATTTCTCTCCATTACGGATCTCCAGAGGTTTCGACGCTTGGACGGGCTGGCAACACCCGCTTGACTTATCCCGAAGCGTTGGATACGGACAGGAGGTGCTGGAATATTAACCAGCTTCCCTTTCGATGGCATCCACTTAGGAACCACCTTAGGGCCGACTAACCCACGGCTGAGGAACATTGCCGTGGAAACCTTGCTCTTCCGGCGGTCGGGATTCTCACCCGACTATGCTGCTACTGACGCCAGGATTCTCGTTACTGACGGCTCCATCCGAGCTCACGCCTCAGACTTCTGCGCCATCAGTACGCCCTCCTACCGGATCACCTTTCGGTGCCCCGGGGTATCGGCGGTCGACTTTAGCCCCGTCCATTTTCAGGGCCTCGGGTCTCGGCTGGTGGGCTGTTACGCACTCTTTAAAGGGTGGCTGCTTCTAAGCCTACCTTCCAGCTGTCTTCGACCCGAGACACCTTTTAGTACTAACACTTAGCCGACACTTGGGGGCCTTAACCCCGGTCAGGGTTGTCTCCCTCTCGGACTAGTAGCTTACCCACTAGACCCGACTCCGCCCTTCTACGACGGTAGTATATTTGGAGTTTGACAGGAGGTCGAGGGTGTCACCCCCCGGGTCCTCCAATCAGTGCTCTACCCTACTACCCGTCTCCGGGCGGGTCATGCTTCGGTATGTTTCGGAGGGAACCAGCTATCCCCGGGCTTGATTGGACTTTCACCCCTAGACGCAGGTCAGGGGAGTGATTTGCACATCAACATCCTTTCAGGCCTCCACGGCCCTTTCGGGCCGCTTCACCTTGCCCACGCCTAGATCGCCCGGCTTCGGGTCGTACACCAGTGACTTCAGGCGAGCACACCTCGCCCCTCACAGCAAGCTGCTGCGGGCTGTCGGTTTCCCTATGGATACGGACTTACAGTCCTTAACCTCGCCACTGGTATACACTCCCTGGCCCGTTCTTCAAAACGTACGCAGTAACCCCGGCATGCCGCTCCTCGTACTGACACCTCGCGGTGTTATCCTTCGGAACGGTTACCTTGCGGGCTACTACTCTCTATCCCCGGTCGATTTCAGGCTCTTTTCACCCCCCTTCCTGGGGTTCTTTTCAGCTTTCCCTCACGGTACTACTGCGCTATCGGACTCAAGACGTATTTAGCCTTGGGGGTTGATGCCCCCCAGCTTTCCGCGGAATTTCCGATCCACGGTACTCAGGATACTCCACCTCATAGCCTGAGAAGTTACGCCTACGGGGCTATCACCCTCTAAGGCGTGGCATTCCAGCCAACTTCGGCTTTCCTCTCGAGGCATTGGACGGAGTCCTACAACACCACATGTACCTGCATTTCTGCAGGTATTCGGTTTGGGCTGCGCCGATTTCGATCGCCCCTACTCACGGCATCGCGTTTGCTTTCTTTTCCTGCGGGTACTCAGATGCTTCCTTCCCCCGCGTTCCTGTTCCTATACGGAACATCCCTTACGGGACAGGATATCCCATTCGGGCATCCCCGGTTAAAAGGCTCCTTGCGCCTTCCCGAGGCTTAACGCAGCTTGGCACGCCCTTCTTCAGCGCTTGAGCCGAGCCATCCACCGACCGAGATAATCGCCGGACACTACAATCTCAGTGTACATCCGGGAACAGACCTCTGCACGGCCTCATCTAGCGAATTGGTGATCGCTATCAACCCTTCCCCGACGACTCTCATCGCCGAGTGCACATGGTTGTTTAATTGAATTGTTTACATGTTTACGTATTACACTAATATTCGAGCTACTCTATGGGAAGCAGCTCAGATGGACTCGTCGGGATTTGAACCCGAGGCCTCGGCCTCGCAAAGGCCGCGCTCTTCCAACTGAGCTACGAGCCCATTGGACCTATTGACATTTAGGCTCCAGTGCCTGAAATAAGTATTATTTCAGGAGGTGATCCAGCCGCAGATTCCCCTACGGCTACCTTGTTACGACTTAGCCCCCCTCACGAACCGTAGGTTCAGGCTTACCCCAGGGATAAGACTTCACCCACGATCCACTCGGGTGGCTTGACGGGCGGTGTGTGCAAGGAGCAGGGACGTATTCACCGCGCCATTTTGAGACGCGATTACTACGGATTCCAGGTTCGCGAGGGCGAGTTGCAACCCTCGATCCCAGGTTCGACCGGGTTTAGGAGATTACCTCCTCTTCTCAGAGTCGGTACCCATTGTCCCGGCCATTGTAGCCCGCGTGTAGCCCGAGGGATTCGGGGCATACGGACCTGCCGTTGCCCGCACCTTCCTCCGACTTAGCGCCGGCAGTCCCCTCAATGTGCCCAGCATCCCCGTAGGGACCTGCTGGCAATTGAGGGTGCGGGTCTCGCTCGTTGCCTGACTTAACAGGATGCTTCACAGTACGAACTGACGGCGGCCATGCACCACCTCTCAGCTAGTCTGGTAGGGTCTTCAGCCCGACCTTCATCCAGCTGTCTCCCCCGGTAAGCTTTCCGGCGTTGAATCCAATTAAACCGCAGGCTCCACCCGTTGTAGTGCTCCCCCGCCAATTCCTTTAAGTTTCAGTCTTGCGACCGTACTTCCCAGGCGGTGATCTTAACACCTTCGCTTCGACACTGCACATCCACGGAGGATGCGCAACACCTAGATCACAGCGTTTACGGCCAGGACTACTCGGGTATCTAATCCGGATTGCTCCCCTGGCTTTCGTCCC
>CAZHOR010000018.1:0-60827 GCA_964534325.1 uncultured archaeon | reverse complement strand
TTTTAATTATTTTAAGTTGGAAAAAATTTGTAAATAATGGAAGGAATACTCCATGATAAACAGGAGGTATTTGAATGAACAGGAACACCTTAAATGCAATAGTGGGAGTATTGATTCTTGCCCTTATACTGCTAACAGCTTACCTGACCCTTCAATCCACAAGCGGAGTGGAATCCAGTATATTACCTTTCGGCTGACCAGAAGATCGAAATATTTAACCGGGCTGAGATCACCCTGAAGAACGCCTATTGGTAGTGTTGAATTAACCTACGAATCCAGTCGGGTAAATGTTTAGTTTCATTTTCCTCGCCATCTCTTCAGCCTTCGGATAGTGTCCCTTGCCCTTCTTTTAGCCTGCTCCTCTGGTAAACCCATCTGCATCATAAAATCCGACACTTTGTCTATCATTTCCTCCTTAGTGATTTTGGGTTCGGTAAATTTTCCATCTTGAAAGCAGAAACAGCAGTAGTCCTCATTTTTGCTGCCGTCAGCATTTGTACCAAATGTTTCTTCTACAACCATGGGCATGCCGCAACTCTGACAGATTTTTTCTTCTTTCATGGTATCTCCCCGATTTTAACCGGTTTTTAAGAGGGTATTTAAATATGTATTTTCATCATTCATGCATCAGCAGTTACGGATATTTCGAAAACGATTTATCATTTGATTCCAGACAATAATATGCCAGAGGGCGGGTTAGTGTAGTAGATCTTGGGGGTTGGGTTAGATACATGAATACCACCCTTTGGCACCAGGGCTCTGGCACCAAGGTCTGGCACAGGGAACCGAGAGATGATATCCGGGTTCTTCTATGGGGGGCTTGGAGTTTGTGAGGGAGAGGCCGGGCCTAGAATAGATAGTGTAGGGTACGTAGGGTACCCAATGGGGGGTCGGAACTAGACAGCTGGCCTCTCCCGGTTAGAGGTCTTACTTGTCTTATAAAAATTATTCGAAAGTTAAATCATATAGCACTATTCAAATCAGTGGAGATTATCTTCGTAGGATGGTAAGCCACTGGTGTTCACAGAATAATTGCGGTCCGCCACGTATGCCCCGTAATCCACAACGAAGTGGGTCTCTTCTCCCTGGGCCTCGAATTCTGATATGGTCCACAGATTCTCCATGTCATTCCTGTCTGCACTGGCGTTAACAGTAGCATCAAATGCCATATACTTCTTCCAAGTGAAATTGATCTTAACGCTGGCGTGAGTGTGGCAGGCTACACAAGATTCAGTCCCATTTGGCATCTGGTCATCGCCTTCCGCAGCTTTCACAAAGGGGTAGTGTGGGTCGTTGTCGAATGCATTCGCTTCCGGCCAATGACAGTAATCGCAGGGCACAACAGTTGCGGCATGCTTTCCTTCACTCAAACTTACATCACCGGGGTAGAGTGGTTCTACCTGGTGGCACAATACACAGCCCGTCCATACAGGGTAACAACCTGTATGGTAATTGTTTGGACTGGTCTTCTCATCTGCTATGTCTGCATGGCACTTCTCACACGGCAGCGCTTCTTTGTAGTACCAGGTGTGCTGTCCTGCAAAAATAGTTACTGTAGAGGGCAGTACCAGTATACCCAGAGCTAAGAAAGAGAAAGCTAACAGCATCAACCTAGCAACCTTTTTATCCATCTCAACTACCTCTCCAACCGGCTAAGAGCCATTTACACGCGCTGCATGCATTTTCACATGCATTACGGCATGCCTAATAGTTAACTTTATAACTTAAATATTTAACTTTTTTTGGAAAATGGTTCCAACTATTTTTACCTGGCAAATGGTTGAAGTGATTAAGACCAAATTTCCACTAAAACCACTGTAACAGCAATAAAACAGCTATATCTCCTATTTATAAATATAAATATAAGGAAAAATCGGTTAGATCTTGCCTTTGAGGTATTGTTGTCCTTCTTCGACCCTTATTTTGACAGGTGTAGGTAGTTTGTGGCCTGCTCTTCTGAGTGCGTCCTTGCCGAATTCGTAGTGTTCGGGTTTTACCCACATGCTCATGATCTTCTGGCCTTGAGAAGCTCTTGCTGCTTTTCCTGTGGGTCTTCCGAAAGCTTTTCTCATTCCCTGAGATATTCTGTCTGCTCCTGCTCCTACAGCCATTTTGTGCTCCCTCAAGACCTGGTGAGGATAAACTCTGACCTTGAGGAAGAAATTGCTTGAGCCTATCTCGCTGGATATGTATTTGTTGGCTGCGATTCTGGCTGCCTCAAGAGCAACATCCCTGATCTGAACACCTTCTTCTGATATGAGGGTCAATTTAACCGGGAATAATCCTTTTCTGTTACCCATCTCCATGTTTCTGAGCCTGACTCCAGGGATTCCGTCAATATACTCTTTTCTTGTGAATGGTCTGTCTAGTCTTCTGAACATACTGGCTGGTTTTTTTGCCATAGTTAGTCACCTTCCAAACTTTTATCTTGCTGAGTATTAAAGTTTTATTCCCTACTCCCACCTTAAGTCAAGTCAAGTTTTGTTGCTGCCTGTTCACTATCTGAAATCAGGTGAACAAAGTAAAAATTTAAAGCCGGAGACAAATATTTTTCTACGGAATCCCTAAAACTCGCTTTAAGTTAATAGCAATTTGTGTTGTAACCGGGATTCGTGGTGTTCAGATGCAGGTGTATATACTCCGTTTGGGTCACAGGCCTCAGAGAGACAAGAGGATCTCCACTCACGTTGCTCTCACGGCCAGAGCATTTGGTGCGCAGGGTATATATTTCGACACAAATGATCCCAAGTTGTTCGAAAAGATAGACAGCGTCTCTACGAATTGGGGTGGCGATTTCTGGGTTAAGCACGTAAACTGGAAGGATGTGTTGAAAGAATTCCGTGGGTTGAAGATACACCTTACCATGTATGGTGTCCCCATGACAAAAAAAATTGAAGAGATAAAAGCCTCGGGAAGTGTTCTGGTGGTTGTGGGAGCGGAAAAAGTCCCTCCAGAGGTTTATCACATGTGTGATCTCAATATTGCTATCGGCAATCAGCCCCACAGCGAAGTAGCAGCCCTGGCAGTGTTGATGGATAGGGTTTTAGAAGGTGAAGTCTTTAGCATTGATTTTCCGGACGCAAATATCAAGATAACGCCATCTGAAATGTCCAAAATCATCGAAGACAATGATTAGCTATGGTTCTACTGGTGATACTGGCTATCTGAGATTTAATTATAGAACGTTTGAGTATAGAACGTTTTAAGCAGTATTAAACACCTTTATATGTTCCATTTTTAGTTTAAAGCTCTGAAAATCCTTTAATTTAATTCACTGAAGCTGAATAGGAAAATTTTTTATGGTTTAAAATTATGGATTATCATATGGAAGTAAACCTGATTTTGTTGGGGATAGCTATTATTGTAATACTGTTCATAATCTCTGGAATCAGGATTGTCAAGGAATACGAGAGAGGAGTCATATTCAGGCTGGGAAGACTGGTTGGAGCAAGGGGTCCAGGAATATTCTACGTCATTCCCATCTTAGAGAATATGAATAAGATTGACCTCCGAATCGTTACCTATGATATCCCTTCTCAGGAGGTTATCACCACAGACAATGTGACGGTGAGCGTTAATGCAGTTGCTTACTACAGGGTTGTTGATCCGGAGAGAGCTGTGGTCGAGGTCCAGGAATATAGATATGCGACCTCTCAAATGGCTCAAACTACTCTGAGAAGCGTGATCGGTCAGGCAGAGCTTGATGAGCTGTTGGCTGAAAGAGATAAAATAAACGCGCAACTGCAAAGAATAATTGACGATGCCACAGACCCCTGGGGTATCAAGGTTACTGCAGTAGAGGTCAAGGACGTTGAGCTACCGGATGAAATGCAGGAAGCTATGGCCATGCAGGCCAGAGCAGAAAGAGAGAGAAGAGCCAGGATCATCAGGGCTGATGCTGAAATGCAGGCTGCCAAGAAATTGACTGACGCTGCAGAAGTTATGTCCGGTAGTAAGGGTACCATGCTGCTCAGAACCCTTCAGACCATAAACGATGCTGCCACCCAGGAGGGAACCACCATACTGTTCCCATTGCCGCTTGAGATGCTGGAGTACTTCAAAGTAGTACCAAAGAAGAGAGAAGAGCACAGTGAAGAAGAGCAAGGCGAAGAATAAGTATTGCAGCTAAAGAGAATAAGCAACAGCTAACAAGAAGATGCATCAGAAGGTAATAGATCTCTATGATGTAATAACCAGTCGGTTCTATCTGGGAGACGAGACTCTCCGGGCAGGAGGAAGAAGGTACGAGCCGGTATCCCTCCTGGGGTTGTTCACCCTTATTTTGGGTGGAAGGGAGCTGGTATTTGGAGAATACGGTAGTGGGAAAACTACTTCCAGCGAAAGGATTTCCAGCCTCTTCCTGGGATTGCCGCTGCAATTTGTGCAGGCTACTACCATCCACGGCCATCCGGAGCAGACGGAAGAGAAGATAAAGGCTACACTGGATTTAGCGGCACTTGAGAAGGAGGGAGATGAGGTGGTGAAGTGGAAAGTCACTCCATTCTCTCCTTCCATCATTATTGACGAGATAAACCGGTTGCCGGTGGGTAAACAGAATATGCTCCTCAATGAAGTGGACAGGAATATCTGGAGCTACAGGGGAGACACACTATTTTTTGAGGACGAAAAGTCCTTCTTCGCTACCATCAACTACCAGGACGCCGGAGCAACCAATTTGATCCCTCCTCTGCTGGACAGATTCGATGTGGCAGTGGAGACCGGCAGACTGCATCCCATAAGAAAAAGGATGGTGCGAAAAGGGGTTAAGGACGAAATCCTTGAAGATAGTAAATTCTCCAAAGAGATGGTGACTTACATTGTGGAGAACGCTTTAAGCCAGAACCTGAACGAGTTGACGAGATACGTGGAAGAATGCAGAAACGAATTCAGAGAAAAACTGGAAGAGAGATTCAAAAAAGAAGGTCTCAAAGTAGAGCTCCCCGGAATAGATGACCTGGAGGAAGCTAAAGAGGGGATAATGAACACACCGATTTCAGATGATGTGGAGCTCTTTCTGGATTATATAGGCCAAGAAGTTCACTGTCAGCTGGGACTGAAGAAGGATTTCTCCAAATGCAGTGGATGCCACTATGCCAATTATATCTGCTCTGACCTCTACAGCGTCTCCGGAAGGGCAGAGAAAAGCCTCTTAAAATACGCTAAAGCGCTAGGATGGTTAAATGATGAGGAAGTTGACCTTGAACACCTTATGGCTATTATGCCTTACGCTTTGTGGCACAGAAGTGCAGTGAATGATGAGTTCCTCTCCAGGATAAGGGATTTGGAAAAAGAGTCCAGTGATGCTTTTTATGCCGTGGAGGAGATAATAACCTCTGCGAAGGACAGGTGGTACGAGCACCGTGACCACCAAATCCATGTCTATCGCTCACTTCAGGAGGGCGACCATGATAATGTCAGAGAGATAGCGGAAAAAATTAATCATCCTTTCTTCAAAAGCTTGATTAGAGAGCTATGAAAAAACCGATGATCCTGTTTACCCTGGCGCTGCTGGCCTGCATCCTTTCGGGTTGCGCACAAAAAGAAGCCACCGAGATACCTCCCCCAGAGCTGCTGGGAATGGAGAAGAATACTGTTGCGGCGGGAGCAAGGGCTCTTGAATCGGTCAGGGAGATGCATATAGGGAGAATAGAGTATATAGACGATGTAGCCATCTTTAAATACTCGAAAAACGGGAAATCAGTGATGTTGTGGGTGACTACCTACTCTAACAGCTCATTAGCTCAGAACGAGACGGATAGAATGGTTCAGGCCATGTACAATTTCAAGGATTGGGGAACAAAACTCCAGGACTTTAAAGTTGAAGACAAACAAGTTTACTCTCTGCCCAGAGGAGACCAAATGCATTATTTCTGGGGAAATGAGTACTGCATGTTCTATTTCGTATCGGAGAACCTCAACAACACAGAAAGTCGCAGCATAATCAGGTCACTGGACTGCGATAAGAAGTGGATATGACACACAAAACCAATCAGGTCAAACCCGCTGGTTCAGAGGGTGAGAGAGATAAGGAAGAGTTGAAGAGCATTTTCCACCAGGCAAGAAAGGACCTTTATTTTCCTCCTTTGAACATGAAGTTCGCATCCGTTCCGAGCATTCAAGTGGATTTCACTTCGCCAAAATACAGGATAAAGGTGAATCCCGGGGTTGCAGACGTTTTTGACCGTAAGGCTCTCGAGGGATCTTTTCATCACGAGCTGGATCACTGGGCCAAACATCCCTACGATTTGAAGACCATAATACTGGAGCAGAACTGGATTGAAGAGGTAGATGAGGTTGAAGAGAATTACGATAAGGCCAGGGTGATAAGGAACCTGTATGATGATGTGGTGGTCACACTTGACTTGGTGGTCAACCGGGGGCTGGATGAGGTAACCAGGGTTTATGAGGAAACACCGCCAAATTCAGAAGTTGATGATCTCCTCAGATCGTTCTTTGAAGAGATTACGGGTTTGGGATTTGGAAAAGATAGAAGTAAGGAGGATCTAAATGAAGGATTGGATAAAAGGCTGGATGAAAAGCTGGAACAAATGATGGCCATCGACTTCCTGGACACCAGAAGGATAAGGGTGAGGAAGAACATCAAGGATTTTGCCGGCATCATCTCAGAACTTATCGAAGGTCCTTCAGTTGAGATACTTTTTTCTGACTTTGGAGTGGAGGATTTTAGTGTTAAAGAAGTCCAAAAGGCTCTGACCGACCTGGCAAAGGAGCTGGACCTTGAAGAGTATAAACACATAGCCAGCAAGACCGACAGATGGATAGGTATAGCCAGAGGCGAGTTACGGTACGAGCTCGAAAGACCTGAAATCGGCTGGTATGCGAGTAGAGCACAAAGATATGCAGTTTACATCAAACCATTATCCATCAAAGGCTCCCTATATCCCGGAGAGATAAAGGATTTCGAGCTTGATGACAGCATAGACTCCTATAGTCCGGAGAATAGTTATGGCAAAATTCTGCCCGGTATAGCCAAAAGATACCGTTTCGAAGAGTTCGAAAGCTATGCGGAAAGCCTTCACGGTGCAGTGATAATCATTGACTCTTCAGGAAGCATGAAACACCCCGACAAAGAGGTTTCTCACGCAGTGATTGGAGGATTCGCCTTAGCCCGTAATTATCTGGAACACGGGTCAAAGGTGGGTGTTATAAACTTCTCGGGGAGGAATCTCCAGTTGGCACCTACTAGAGATTCCAGAAGCATCTATGAGCGCCTGAAAGTCTATCAGGGGTCAGGAACAACCCTTCATCTGGAAGACCTCCAGCAATATCTCCGGGAGAACGAGGCAGATGATTACGTGCTCATAACCGATATGGGATTCGACAATTTGGAGGAAGTGGTCGACTTCTTTTCCCGCATCAAGAAGAGATTGACCGCCATCTGGATCAAAGAGGATGTCAAGGAAGATGAAAGATTTAAAGAGAGCTATAAGACCTTTAAAAGCAGCCTGCCTGAAACTGTCACCTTCGTAGAAGTTGAAAAAGAGGAAGAAATCCCTCAAATAGTCGTGGGAAAAGCGTTTGTAGAGGTTTACGCCCCATAACACCTTAGTTTCGTTCACTGGATGATCTTTAATTCCTTGACCCTTTACTTTTGACTTATTTAATGAGGAGAAAGAAGGATATATCATGGGCACAATTGAGATTTAGATGGTGAAGAAGCGGTGGGTTTTTGCAGGAATTATTCTCGCTATGGGGTTGCTTGTGTATTTGGTGTTCCCTTTCAGCATATTCTCTGCGCTTTTTCCATCTCCTGAGAGTGGTAAACTGCCTGTGAGCAAGATCTCCTTACCCCAGGGATTCAAAATTGAAGTATTCGCCAGTGAGGTTGAAGGAGCACGTTCAATGGCTTTGAGCCCCAACGGGACACTTTTCGTGGGAAGCAGGTCTCCCGGAAAGGTCTATGCTGTTATTGATGAGAATGGGGATTACAGGGCTGACAGAGTTTTGACAGTTGCTCGGGGGTTGAACTCTCCCAATGGGGTGGCCTTCAGGAACGGCACCCTCTATGTTGCGGAGATAAGCCGCATATTGAAATTTGAAGACATTGAGTCATCGCTGCAAACCCCACCGGAGCCTGAAGTGGTGACCGACAGATTTCCTCAGGAAGGCATCCACGGATGGAAATTCATCAAATTCGGGCCTGATGACAAGCTATACGTGCCCGTAGGAGCCCCCTGCAACACCTGTGAAGTTGAAGACCCGTTCGCATCCATCACCAGAATGGGTCCAGATGGCTCGCAATTTGAGATATATGCCAGAGGTGTGAGGAATACAGTGGGTTTTGACTGGCATCCCACTACAGGGGAGTTGTGGTTTACGGATAACGGGAGGGACTGGCTGGGAGATAATGTCCCGCCGGACGAGCTGAACAGGGCGCCGGAAGCCGGAATGCATTTCGGTTATCCATATTGCCACGGAAAGGATATCAATGATCCAGATTTGAATGAGGGAGGAAATTGCAGCCGATTCGCTCAACCAGAGGTGGAGCTTGGTCCCCATGTGGCTGCACTTGGTATGAGGTTCTACACGGGCGACATGTTCCCCCAAGAATATCATCAAGGGATCTTCATAGCGGAGCACGGCTCATGGAACAGGAAAACACCCATAGGATATAGGGTCACTTTTGTGGAGATGGATGGCAGTAGTCCTGTTTCTTATCGAACATTTGCTGATGGGTGGCTTCAGGGAGGTGTCTCGTGGGGACGACCGGTTGATGTTCTGGTGAACCCTGACGGCTCTATTATGGTTTCAGATGATAAGGCTGATGCCATCTACCGCATATCCTACGGCAATTAACACATCTAATTGAAAAGGTGGTCGAAGCCTTAATCGGTCACTATCAATGGGAGCAATACCAAAACCCATTTATATTTAATTAAAGAGGAAAATTATGCATTTGCACTTTTATGGAGCAGCGAGGACGGTTACCGGTTCCTGTTTTCTGCTCGAAAATGGAGAAAAACTTCTTATTGACTGTGGAATGTTCCAGGGCAGCGTAGAGAAAAGGAACTACAGGAAGTTCTCTTTTGACCCTTCAGAGATAGATTTTCTAGCATTAACTCATTCTCATCTGGATCATGTTGGTCTGCTTCCCAAGCTGGTTAATCAGGGTTTTAATGGTGAAATATATGCTACTGGAGCTACTCGAGACATAGTGAAGTATATGCTATACGATGCCGCCAAGATCCAGGAGGAAGAGGCGCATACGGAGACCAAAAAGAGGGTCAGAGGAGGTAAACCCCCTTTAGAGCCTTTATATACTTCTGAAGACGTTGAAGATTGCCTGAAGCTGAAATGGAAGAGCGTTGATTATGCCCAGAGAATGCATTTCGGCAACACTTCACTCAAATTCTATAGGGCAGGTCATGTCCTCGGCTCTGCTTTTATCGAAGTCGATTCCGGCAAGAAATTCATATTTTCAGGGGACTTGGGTGAAGAAGATAAGTTGATCATTAAAGACCCGGAGTATCCACCTCAGGCCAATTACCTCATAGTGGAATCCACTTATGGGGATAGGAACCACAAATCCGTAGATGAGAGTATAGAAGAGCTCAAAGACGCCATAACCCACACTTTTGAAGCTGGAGGCAATGTCCTGATACCTTCTTTTGCTCTGGAGAGAACTCAAGAAATACTATACATTCTGAACAAGCTCTACAGAGCAGGGGAAATACCTGAATGCCAGATATTTCTGGACAGCCCTCTGGCAATAGATATCACCAAAGTATTCATCAGGCATCCAGAGCTGTACAACATGGAGACGAATGAAGTTAAGGGCAAAAACCCCTTTGCAGTTCCCAACCTCAAGTTCACTAAAGAAGTGGAGGATTCCAAAAAGATCAATGAAGTGAAGAATAACGCCATAATAATCGCTGGTAGCGGTATGTGCACCGGGGGAAGGATAAAGCATCACATGAAACACAACCTGTGGAGGAAGGAGTCCAGCTTGATCCTGGTAGGCTTTATGGCCAAAGGCACATTAGGAAGGAGATTGGTAGATGGTGCGAAAACCGTGAGGATATATGGGGACAGAATAGCTGTTAAATCCAGGATTTTCACCATAAACGGTTTCTCCGCGCACGCAGGAAGGGATTACCTGCTCAAGTGGAGCCGAAAATGCAACGCAGACAGAACATTCGTAGTACACGGAGAATTCGAGAAGAGTCAGTCCCTCGCCCAGGAGCTGGAAAAATCCGGGCACCAGAGCAAAATACCTCAATGGAAACAGAACATAAAAGTATGATTTTCCCCTCAAATTGATTTTGGAGTTTCTCAAAAGTACAAAAGACTTCTGTAACTCTATTAACAACTAGGAGAGCATGCTCATCGGCATGTTGAATATAAGCTTATTTTTAAACTAAAAATCATATGTTATTTGATTAATTTCAAGAGGGAATGGCATCATGAAAACAAGAATTGATGAGCTGGACGCTGAGGATAGTCTTACTTATTTTTTAACCGTTTCCGGGAAGAGTAATAGATTAAAGAAGACTGTAAGGATCGAGAGTATTTATTGCGATATCATGAGGGAGTACAACTTCAATGCAAGCGAGCTTATAAACTGTCTTCTGGAAAGACACCTCAGAGAAATAGGATGGTTGGATGTAGAACAAATCCTGGATGAGTGAGATTTTCTGGGTTTTTTACCATCTTATAAACATTCTACCATTTCTTTCTTTTTTTATCACTGGGTAATAGAGTGGAAGGTAGTTAACTGACGATTTCAAAGAGTTCCGCATGCTTGATAACGTGCTATATGACATGTGGAAAACCAACCTATTTTAGTCATCTGTTGAATTTGTTATTAAAAACGGTATAACATATGCCGGTTGAGAGGGGGTATGTTGGATGAGTTCAAAACCAAGATTCCTGTTAACGGAGGATATTAGCCTGTCATTCTATTTGACAGCAACCAGAAAGTCGAACAGGCTTAAGAAGACGGTGTGGATTGAGAGCATTTACTACGATATATTGAAGGAGAAGAACATCATTATCAGTGACCTGGTGAACTACTTGCTGGAGAAATACTTTAAAGAAATGGGATATCTGGACATAATGGAGCACATTAAAGAATAAAGAAAGAACGAATTAATATTCAGGAAAAAAGTTGATCAATGAGAACCAAGCCGATCCATTGAAGCTGGCTAAAACCTATTTCTCTCTTTTTTAAACCCTTGACAGTTCTGTGAACGGTTCTATGAACAATTGTAAGATCATCTGAGCCTCTAAAATCATAATGATGGGGGAGTTTTTATCAAGCTATTAATATTTGGAATTGGATAATTATTATTGATGGATTTGATAAAAAATGGGCAGATGGTGTATATTGGAGATAGTAAAGAGAAAAAGGATAACACTGCGATTTGCCCTTACTGCGGAAGAGAGGTACACTTCTCCCGCGAAAATGCTGTCAACCCCAAAGCAGTCACAAGTTGTGAGCACTTCACCTCCATATTCACGGAAGCCAGAAACGATAGCGAGTTGACCTACGAGCAATACGCCAGATTTAGAGAGGTCTAAAAAGAGGTCTAAAATCCACTTTAGTGTTGGTTTAAAAGCCAAACGATAACTGCTAATTATGATAACAACCAATATAAATTCGATTTCATTTATTAAGGAGAGTACCCAAATAGTTATTGCCGGTTGGAGAGGTTTAGTATTCGGAGAGGTCGGCTTTCTCTGCTTTGCTTCCAACCTCCTCAAGCTGACCTCTCCTATCATCATTTTATTTTTTAGGTTTTAATCAGAACTCATATCCTTTTCAACTACTTGTGCAACTTCCATACCTGTTTTTATACTACCGCTCATGCTTCTTTCGGGGTAGTTGGGGATAGAGGTCATTCCTGCCACGTAAAACCCTTTTACGGGTGTTCTATATGGAGTTATCTTATCCAGATAGCCTTTTTCGTAAATGGGTCCGCTGTATTTGGCTCTGAAGATCTTCAGCCAGTTGATATCCTCTTGTCTTAATCCGAACCGCTCCACATCCTTTAGATATCTTTTCTTCAGCTCTTCGTCGCTGGAGTTAAAGAGCCATCCATCTGGGGTAGAGTAGCTGGCCAAATAGATCAAATGCTCCCCATAATCCTCAAAAGGCATGAAATTGGTGTGCTCCACCATCGCCCCGAAAGTAAGCTCGTCCCTGATGTTGGTCCAGTATATGTTGTCCGTGATGCTCTTATTCGAGCCTATCAGAGCACAAACAGAGCTCTGATACTTGATCTGAGGTAATTTCGCTGCTTCCTGCAACTGGGGGTCAAGCTCCGGTAGGGGACCGGTATATATTACGGCATCGAAATCTTCAGAACCCACTGAAAACCTGTCATTTCTGGAGATGCAAACTTCTCCCTCTCGTATATCCAGCCCTTCTTTCATCTTCTCCACCATCTGGTGGAAACCGCCTTTTAAGTAGCCCAGCTGCTCTCCCCCATACTTTCTGTTGCTCCTTATAGCCACTCTGGCAAGGAGCCACGCATAGCTCACATCCTGATAGCTCTCCCCGAACTTGCTCCTCAACAGGGGGAGGAAGAAGTTCTGGAATAGTTCTTCTCCCAGCTCCTCCTTTATCTTCTCCACTGCAGAGGACCCATCCTCAGCTTTGAAGTCCCTATTCTTGCTCTTCAAAGTGAATAATGCCAGTTTACCTTTCTCCGGCATGCTCATGTGAGGGTACTTGAGGATCTCGAAAGGGGTGTTGAGAGGGTATATCTGGTCGCCTATGGCATAGCCTGTTCTGGCGGTTCGCCACTCCAGCTTGTTGCTCAATCCCAAATCCTTCAGGGTGTCAATAAGGATCTGGTCGCCGGAGAAACAGTGATGATAGAACTTCTCGATACAGTAACTGGGGCAATAGGATGAAGCCAGACCCCCTACATCAGACTTCTCGAATAAAATGACTTCAGCATCAGCATACTTCTTCAAATGGAGCGCAGCACTCAATCCCGTCAGACCTGCTCCTACTATAGCTATTTTCAATCTTTGACCTCCTTTTCATCACCTTGATAAGGATGAGATGAGCTTTAAGATGAGTTAAACGCTCATTACTTAAAACTGGTGATACTGAAAATGAGAGTTTCTCATTTTCGGGGATTAGGTCAAGTTGTAGGGTCACTCTGTTCTGGTCTGGTAGGCTCTTGCGTGGGCTTTTATTATGTCCTTTTTGGTCACCAATCCCACCACTTGGGCAGGATCGCCTTTTTTCACTACCAGTACTCTGCCTATGTCGTTCACCACCAGTTTTTGCAGACAGGACTCCAGATCATCGTCTGGATAGGTAGTGATCACCTTTTTGGTCATAACCTCACTCACCGGGACCTTGTCCCTTTCTTCAGCTTCAACTTTTTCCACATCCTTAAAAGTGATGACACCCACCAGCTTCCCTTCATCTATCACTGGAAAGCCTATGTGTCCTGTTCTCTCGATCATGGAGAGGACTTCAGAAACTTTCTGGTCGGATCTGAAGGTAATAATATCCTCTGTGACCATGGCATTCCTTACAGGGATGTCTTCCAGAATATTTATGGCCAGTTCACCCCTCAGAGTGGGCGATTGAAGCCTGTTCTCCACCTGAGCAGGATAAATACTCTCTTTTCCTGTCAAGATGTACGCCACTATCACGGCCACCATCAACCCGGGTAGAAGCTGGTAGGAATGAGCTATCTCCACCATCAGGATTATGGCGGATACAGGTGTTTTTGCCACTGCAGTGATGAAAGCCGCCATTCCCGCCAGAACAAAGGCCTCGTATAATCCAAATTGGGGAAAGAACAGGGAGAAAATCTCTGCAAATAAGGCCCCCACAGCAGCACCAATGACCAGTGATGGAGCGAATAACCCACCGCTACCTCCAGAGCCTATGGTGAAGCTGGTGGCCAGGATCTTCCCCACGAGCAGTACCACTATGACGGTCAACGTCAACTCGGAAAATATCATTTCCTGTATCCATTCGTAGCCTACTCCAATGGATTGAGGAGAAAAATAAGCGACTACTCCCATGAACAACCCGCCTAAAGCAGGCTTCAAGTAGTTGGGGATAGAGAATCGGGAAAAATAGTGGTTGACGGTATTCAAGGATTTGATGAAAGCCAAACCCATTATACTGGCGAACACACCCAGAACGACATATGACGCAATGAAGATGGGGTGACCAAAACCCACTTTTTGGGTCACAAAGATCACGTCCAGCCCGTAAACCGAGCCGAACACCATAAAGGCCGTTAGAGAGCTAATAAAGGAATAGATAAGAACTCCAACTTCGTGATCCCTTTTGTAAAGGACTTCGGTAGCGAAAAGGGCTCCACCGAGAGGAGCTTTAAATATACTACCTATTCCGGCAGCTATCCCGCAAACGATGAGAGTTCTCCTATCCTTCTCCCCCAGATTCAGTTTGGAAGAGAACCATGAAGCAATTGACCCCGATATTTGCCCCAGCGGGCCTTCTCTACCTGCACTACCCCCACTCCCTACGATGAAGGACGTAGAAACCAGCTTGATTACAGCTACTCTTGCCCTGATGTTCCCGGTTTTTTTGTGAAAAGCATCTATAGCTGCGTTCTCACCGGCTCCTGCAGCTTCGGGAGCGAATTTATAGACTAGGATACCCGCTATAAATGCTCCTATGGGAGGGAGAACGTAATATGGGATGCTCCATCCATTTGAAGAGCTTAGATAGGAGCTGAGGTTGGTCAGGAAATCGATAAAAGCGTAAAGAAAAATTCCCGCAATACCGGAGAGCGCACCTATCGAAATGGGAAAGACCAGGATCCTCTTCCAGTCAAAATCACCGAACACGGACACAAAATGTGTTACTCTTTGTAACTTTAATATTTTTGCTCTTTATGGATATATAGACCATAAGTATCTCAAAGCAGTTAGACCACAGTTAGACAAAATACCCTACCGTCAGAGCTAACACCGAGCCGTAGATGATATGTCCGAAGACGCTCACGAGAATGGGACTCCATCCCAGAGAATGACTGGTTATTGATACTCCTGTTATGGGTTTGTGAATGGGAGCAAGAGTGAATATCCACAACAACATACTGTAACATATCCCCAAAACTATTGCTGGCCCCCATTCGGAGATGAGAGGGAATATGAGGGCGAATACAATTGCAGGAATAGTTCCATTTGTCAAGTGGAAGACCATCCCCTGAGCCACTAGCTCTTCTGGCTTTCTTTCGATGAACCATGATGAGATGCAAGCGTTCTCGTGCCATTCCAGGATACCGGTAAGACCCCACAGCCTGTAGAACGGGAGCTGGTAGATGGTCATTACCACTGTAGCTAAGATACCTGCTAAAATACCGGCCAGAATGGAGTTGAACATAAGCTCATCAGCCATGAAGAACGTGAAAGGTTAAGGTAGATAACTGTTCTTCAAGTAGTCTTCAGGTAGTGTACTCCGCGTTTATTCCCACGTACTCGTAAGAAAGATCGCATCCTATTGCAAAGCCTCTGTGCTCTCCTTTGTGTAAATCGACTGTGAACTTGATCTCCTTGTTATTCTCCATCAGCTTCTTTGCGTCCTCTCCGCTGTCCACAATTACACCTTTACCGACCAATGCAACGGAGTCGCTGCCTCCCTCCAGGGTTAAGGACAGTTTCTCATCTACTTCGGCTCCGGAGTATCCCAGGGCAGCCACAATCCTCCCCCAGTTGGGGTCGTTACCGAAGATGGCCGTCTTTACCAGAAGGGATGATGCGATGGTCCTTGCCGCATTGAAAGCATCTTCTTCCTTTGCTGCTCCCTGTACCTCGATCTCTAAGAGTTTCGTTGCTCCTTCCCCGTCTCTGGCTATCATCTTGGCCAGCTCAAAGCAAACTTTATTCAATCCTTCCTGGAACAGGTTCTTTTCAACTTCTTTTTGTCCTGTAGCGGTGAGGAGGACCATATCGTTAGTTGAAGTATCTCCATCTACCACAGTAACATTGAAGGAGCGATCAACCGCCGTGGTGAGCATCTCCTGTAACTCCTGAGAGCTGAAACAGGCATTGGTGTATATGAATGACAGCATTGTAGCCATATTGGGAGCTATCATCCCTGCCCCCTTTGCCACACCCGCGATAAAACCGTCACCCACCTTGACTACGAACTCTTTGGTGAACTTATCCGTGGTGGTTATGGAGCGGGCCAAATCGGATGAGGATCTTCTGGTGGAATCCAGTTGGGGATAGAGATTCTCTAACTTGTCTTCTATCCAGTTCATATCCAGTTGATGTCCGATAACTCCTGTAGAGGCTACCAGAATAGAGCTGGGATCACAGCCAATTTTGGAGGAAAGGAGTTCAGCCATTTTTCTGGCGTTCTCCAAGCCCTCTTTACCGGTAAAAGCATTGGCATTACCGCTGTTAACGATCAACCCATCTACCTCACCGTTCTGAAGGTTCTCCCGGGTCACCAAGAGGGGTGCGGCTTTCAGCTTATTTTGAGTGAAAACACCTGCACACGTTCCTCTGCATTTAACAATTCCCAATCCATTCTTTCCTTCTTTAATACCACAGCACTGAAGTCGCTTAATGACCGTAATGCCTTCATCCTCAACCACGGTAATTCTGGAACCCATGCCTCAATTTCACCTGATTGCTATTGAAATACTTTCGCTCCACTCTCAAAGTATAAGGTGTATGAGGTTGAAACCAGTTATACCCGGAAGTTGAGTATAGTCAAGCTGATAAGGAGGTGAGCATATGGGCGTTAGTGAAGTCGAATTGAGAAGGATGATGAAGGATTCATTTAGCATCAGAAAGGATGGAATGGAGTTGCTGGAAGACTATTACAGAACCCTTTACGAACAGGACTGTGAGATCCTGGAGGATGCCGAAATAATTGACTAAACAAAACACATAATCCCACTTTTTATTTGTTTTTAATAACAGGCCATATCCATTAGCATGACCAAACGAAAGGTATAAGAATGTCTATCATCATAATTATTCATGAATACCTCAATTGATCTCCAACCGGTCCCGTAGGGTAGTTAACGGCCAATCCTTCCTGGCTGGGGAGTAATCAGTTAGTTTCGCTAGGAAACCTGGGTTCAAATCCCAGCGGGACCTCTTCTTTCTCCGAGCTTAGAGCAAATTATTGAGCATTGATTAATCGACTCATTTGCTCAAGGATTCTTTTTTAACCTCTCAAGGAAATCCTCTCTAACCGGATAGAAGATGTCCAGCATTACGAACGGCTCTTCACTTATGCAGGTATCGCTATGCGGAACATTAGCCGGAATGCAGTAGAAGTCCCCCTCCTTTACTTCACGCTCTTCATCACCTATTTTGAGTACTGCCCTTCCTTGATAGACCATTCCTATCTGCTCGTGGGGATGGGAGTGTTGGGGGACAGTGTGGCCCGGGAGGGTCGAGTTGAGGACCATCATCATCTTCTCGCCATTAAGACCTGTAAGCACCTTGGTCTTCAACCCATCCATCTGAGACAACTCCGGTAAGCTCTCCAGATCAATAAAATACTGTAGCTTATCGAACATGAAAATCCAAAAATGGTGGGCTTAATATCTTTGTCCAATTTTTGTTCATCAGCTAACTTGGGGTGTAGTGCTCGCACTCTTCGGGGTCTTTAAGGCATTCCCATTCCACGCACATCTTATAATTGGCACAATTCTCACACTTCTTCATTTTCAACAGGTTGGAGCGCGATTATTTAAGTCTTGAGGTCCTTTCTTCCTCCCATTCTTTAGTTCTCTGAAGGCGGGGGAACAGAACAGATAACAGGAGAAAATGTTGAACACTATAGTGGAACAGTTAGATTACTAATTCGGATAAGACGTAAACCATTAGGTTATTAAGTGATGAGATTATAAACAGGTTTCGACCTTATTTGTGCTTCTTCATCATGATCTCTTCCAGCCTTTTGCTCATGGACTGGTCTTCATGGGTGTACTGGCAAACCAGATAATGTTCGACCGCTGTGGTGATGGCGTCCTTGGTGGCTTTCTCCCCAGTCTTTTTCTTCAGTTCATTGAGCATGTCTTCGCTCAATAAGGTCTGGGCATGAACAATTTTTACCATGTGATTATAAATGTTCTGTACCTACTTAAAGTGGTATGAAGAATTATTACGAAAAGAACATAAGGAGTAAAAATCCTTATCACCAACTGGTTTGAAACCTCATAATCCCACAAAAATGTTAAAAACCGGTTCGGAGGATTGAAATAGGATTTGGTTTGGTTCGAAAAGTTCTTTAGATTGATTCAATTCTTTTATTGGCTCTTTATAGAAGAACATCTTTAATCCTCATCTCTGAGCCGTTATCCTGACAATGCCGGTATGCGAGAAAGTGTTCAACCGCTTTGGCTATCGCCCCTTTTGTTGTGTATATGCCAGTTTTTTCCTTTAATTCGTCAAGTACGTCTTCAGTCAATATGGTTTGAGCATTTACCAGTTTCATTAAACTCGACCCCCTGTCAAAGTAAGTGACATCTTTTAATATTTAATACTCCGCTTTTTATTGTCCCGTGCTGAGCATAACAAGATGATGCTGTTATTGCACGTGATTAGCATTGCTAAATGGATTTGTTTAAATTATATTGTGGGTTGGCACTCATTAGGACCTAAAATTCGGTAAAAATGGTTGGGGCGGTAGAGTTGATGAACAAGCCTTACCTAACAGACGATATAAGTCTGACATTTTATTTGACGACCACCAGGAATGGTAACAGGTTGAAGAAGACTATATGGGTTGAGAGCATTTGCTACGGTATATTGAAGGAGAAGAACATCATTATCAGTGACCTGGTGAACTATTTGTGGGAGAAGTACTTCAAAGAAATGGTCTACCTGTTAGTAGAAGACCACATAAAATAGATCATTTGTGATGGCCTTTCTACATTTCCACCAGCGGGAATGGTTATGATGACCAACATAAAATCACAAAAGTACTTAATGATTAAAGATGAAAATATGATTACCAGGGTGGTAGATAGACTTATCTGTTTCATAACACCCTGTCATAACGCGGAGAGGCTGGGGATGTCTTAGAGAGGGCCTGTAAATTAAATAAGGGAGTCGGCTTCTCCCGTTATTAACTTATAAGTCATAAGATTATAGGATTAATTTGATTACACCTTTTTTGATATCTTTATTGCCTGTACCACAGAAGTAACAGGCTGGATTAAGATTTTAGACTGTATATGGGTTGATATTTGGGAGTTTATGGAGAAATTTTTTGATTTCTTCACGTGCTGAGTGAACGAAATAGTGTGGGGTTTTCTCCAACCAACATCGGCAATAATTTAATAAAGGTGAAGAATAAAGGAGTTAAACCATTGGGGTGAAAAGATGTTCGAGAAAATATTATTCCCTACAGACTTCTCTGATGTCTCTTTGCATACTCTATATAACTGCATTCCTGAGTTCTCCAGGATGGGTGCTAAAGAGATAATCATTCTCCACGTTGTTGAAAGAGGCGTTTCCGTCGAGAAAAAAGAGGAGAAGGCTGTAAAGAAGCTGGAAGAGATCACAAACGAGTTAAAGGAAGAAGGAGCTAATGTTCGTTATCTTGTGGAGCCTTTGGGACCCATCAGGAGGAACGCTGCTGAAATAATTTGCAACAGAGCTTACACTCAGGAGGTCGACCTGGTAGTAAGCCCCACTAAGGGTGCTAATATCCTCATGGAGACTTTGATTGGCAGTGTAGCCAAGAACGTGGTCCGGATGTGTGAGGTGCCTGTGCTCCTCTTGAGACACCAGTGGGATAGGAAGAAAAAAGAGCCGAAAACCAAGATTGAATACGGTGATACATTCAATAAACCACTTATAGCTCTGGATTTCTCTTCTTGCTCTGAAAGAGCTTTAGAAACTCTTAAAAAAGTTGAAGATGTTTCCCATGAAGTTATCCTCTATCATGTAGTGGATTACGGGAGACCTGAAGATGTTGAAGGTAATATCAAGGAAGCAGAGTATATGCTGGGTAAATACGCTAAAAATTTCTCTATCCCCACCAAAAACAAAGTAGGGGGAGGAGAAGCTTCAGATAGCATCATGAGGGTATCTGAAGACCTTCAATCCTCATTGGTCGTCATGAGCAAGACCGGTGGAGGTATGGTCCAGGAATTCTTGGTGGGCAGCACCACCAACTCGGTTACCAGAAGATCCAGTAAGCCCGTACTTGTAGTCCCCTGCCACGAAGTTAAAAAGGTCAGAAAGAAGAAAAAAGAGAAAAAGGTCAGGAAATGGCAAGAAGAAGCGATGCCGCAGGTCTACTAAAAACCCGGTGACCTGATATGAGTCTCCAGTCAATGGAGATAATGTTTTTTAATTTTTATTTTTCAGTTATTAACTCCTAATTTTCTTTTTCAGAAATCTTTAAGGATTATAAAGTATAAGAGTATTCAAGGAAATGAACCTGAATATTGGAGAGGTGTCGTTAAGAGGTGTTACTTTCAACACCAGAAGTTTAAAATCAAAAGGAGTGTCGATATGAAATTGAAAATACTGATTCTTACATGTTTTTTAGTGATTTTGATAGCTGGTTGCTCTGGACCGGGTGAAAATATAAATGATGGCGGAGCTAAGCAACCTACACAACCTACACAGCCAACTCAACCCAACTCAACCCCCCCATTCGCATCAACAACTAACCCACCAGCTAACGCGAATATGACGAACATGACGAGCAGCAGTGAGGATAAGGAGTTTATGGAGTGGGTGTCAGTTGCCAACAAGAAGGTTATGGTCAATATTCAGCCGGTAATGGTTTCAGCCCAGGAGGAGAACTGGACGAAACTGGAATCCGATGGCCGGGCCCTGAAGAACGATTCCAGGCAACTATTGACTGAAATGGATGAATTCAACGTTTCACAGACCATGGAAGAGGTGAAAGAGAAGTACAGGGAATCTCTTGAAGACTTTGAGGAAGCTGGAAGATTATTTGAATCCGCAGGAAGAAATAATAGCTCTGAGGATTTGAGCGACGCTTACGGCTACCTGAAGAACGCTACGGACCACCTGAACAACGCCAGCACATTGCTCAAAGACAAATTCCACAGTTTGCACACCAGTCAGATGCTACAGTAACAGTGAAGTAACAGTAAAGCATTATTCATATATTATTTTATTTTTCAGTGTGATTAGACTCTTGAGCACTACTCTATTTTCAAGTCCTTGAGGAAAACTTCATCTCCTTCTTCCACATGACCGACTATTTTTCCTTCAAACTTCTTCTCCAGGGCTCTGGCGTCATCTTCTGGGAGTATGAGGGCCATCCCCATCCCCATATTGAAGGTACGGTACATCTCGTCCAGGTCGACATCCCCCAGCTCCTGGATGTAGTTGAATATCTTCTGGGACGGTAGGGGGTCTGTAATAACGTATTTTGCCTTCTTGAGCCTGCTGAGGTTCAGCAGCCCACCGCCCGTTACGTGAACAATACCGTGGATGTCAGCCTGTTTGAGCATGTCCACTGCTTCAATATATATTCTGGTAGGAACCAAAAGCTCTTCCCCAATCGTCTTATCACCAAATGGCTCGTCGTACCCAGCGTATTTCTCTATCAGCCTTCTGACAAGGGTAAGTCCGTTACTGTGTACTCCGTTGCCGGGGATGCCGAATATCACGTCTCCGGGCTGGATTCTCTCTCCGGTGATTATTCTGTCCTTCTTCACATAACCAATAGCTGTTCCGGCCAGATCGTATCCCTTGATCATGTCGGGTAGTGAGGCGGTCTCTCCACCGGCAAGGGTCATGTTGGCGATCTCACAGCCCCTCTCCAATCCGGTAGCGATTTCCGCCATAGTCTCCTCATCCGGTCTCTCGGCAGCAATATAATCCACCATGGCTACCGGTTCTGCACCTACAGCTATTATGTCGTTGGCGTTCATGGCCACACAGTCAATACCTATGGTGTCGAACTTGTTTATGGCCTTGCATATCATTATCTTGGAGCCTACACCGTCCGTGGTGATGGCAACTCCATAATCCCCGAAATCCAGTATGCTGGCATAGTGTTTGGTGAGAATAGCTTTACCGAAGCCCTGACGCATGTAGCTTATCTTTTTTCCTAAAGCTGCAACGGCCTTCTCTTCCTGCCTGATATCCACACCTGATCTACTGTAACTGTACTTCTCTTTCTTTTTCTCAGGCTTTCTGTCTTCTTCAGACATCTTAACTCCTTAACCCATCACTGATTCTTTTCATTCAGTTTCTGGTAGAGCAGGGGAACGAATAATCCCACATCAGAGACAACACCTATTGCCTGAGCACTCCCCCTGTCCATCAGTTTGGTGACCGTTGCAGGGTTCATGTCCACGCAGATGGTCTTTACTGTAGAGGGCAGTAAGTTCCCTACTGCTATACTGTGCAGCATGGAGGCGCACATGATTACCATATCCATGTCCCTTAGAGCCTTCTTCATCTCCCTCTTTGCTTGCATGACATCGGTGATCACTTCGGGGAGTGGACCATCGTCCCGTATGGAGCCGGCGAGAATAAAGGGAGTTCCGGTCTGATAGCACTCGTACATTATGCCGTCAGTAATAACTCCATCGTCGATGGCTTTCTTTATGCTTCCTATACCGATGATCTTGCTGACCGTATAGATGTGGTGCCTGTTCCCTCTGGGGACGGGCCTTCCGGTCGTGATATCCATCCCCAGTGAAGTATGGAAAATGGAGAGCTCGATATCGTGAACTGCCAGGGCGTTTCCAGTGAGGACCAGATCAATATACCCTTCTCTTATCATTCCGGCCAGAGCGTTCCGGGCTCCGGAGTGGTCTATGGCAGGACCGGCAACCACGGCGATTTTGCCGCCTCGTTTCTTAAGGGAGACTATTTCTTCTGCAATGATCCTCACCATCTCGTCGGTGGGCCTCTCGGAGGACACGCTGCCCGTCATGAACTGGAAGCGGGAAGATTCTCTGGGTCTCTCCGGAGGTGAAACCCTAACGCCTTTCTCTCCCAGAACGATGAGATCACCTTTCTGGACCTCATCAACAGAGACACAGAAAGCTTCTCCGTTCCTTATGGCTATGGTCCGGTCCATGCTGATATACTGGACGGGAAGCCATTCTCCCCCGTAATTGACCAGGGTGGGGTGATTTGTGGTAACATAAAACCCTTCGGGCAGCACTTTATCGGCAGGAGCCTCTTCAACCTCCACCTCTTCTGGTTCGGGTATTTTGGCGCCGTATTTATGGAGCTCGCCCAGAATCTTGTTGAGCTGCTGGTCATCCTGCCCGAATACCAGCAGACGGGCATAACTGTAATCCTTCTTTCTCTTGCCTACCGTAAATTCCTGGATATCGAATTCCCCGTCCATATCCAGGATAGCGTCCAGTACCTTGGGAAATATCATGGAATCGATCAAGTGTCCTTCAAATTCCAGCTCCTTAGTAACGGTCATTATTTTTCCACCACCTTCTCCTTCATAATCCTCTGCTATTTAGATATTTTTTGGATTCCAGTATCGCTTTTTCATCTCTCACTTCAAGAGTGAAAAATCCGTGGTATGATTTGGGTATGAGGTTTAGGTCCACACAACCCTCACCAAGGGAAGAGTGGGTATCGGTTTTACCATCATTATCGTGGAGGTGGACGTTCACCACCCTATCAAAATTATCCAGGAATATTTGTTGACCTTCCTTGATGTTATAGTGTCCGATATCAAAGGTCAAGTTTAATTCAGTGTTCTGGATCAGAAAATCGACTGCTTTGATCAGGGTATCATCCATTCCTATGGTGTTCTCCAGGCTGAGGAGGTGTCCATAGGTCTTTAAAAAAGGGTACATCTCGTTTTCTATTACTCTCTCATTGTGTTCCTGAAAAAGCTCGGGTTTATAAACAAACCCTCTGGCAGTTATAAAACCCGGATTCCAGCCCAGATGAAACGTGATCACTTCGGCTTCGCTTCTCTCGGCAAAGAAAATGGTTTTTTCCAGCTCTTCATAGCTCGTCCTCCTTATGGCACTGCTGACTGACAGGAAATTGGTGCTGGCGCAAGGAGCATGGATCAAGACGTCAACATCATAGCAGCCCTTCAATTCGAGGATTTCAGAGTAATCCAGGTATTCTCTACAGTAGAGGGGGTGGTCCATAAGGATCTCCACGTGAGTGAATCCGTTCTGAGAGGCGAACTCGAATGCCCCCCTTACTTTGTGCTCCACATCCGGCTGTATACCCAACTTCAAATTCAAACCTCTCACCCGCCTCTAACTCTCAGCTCAGTTCTCCACCATTGTACCTGTTCCTTCTCTGGTCAACAGCTCAAGCAGAATGGAATGCTCTTTGGAGCCGTTGATTATATGTGCTCTCTCGACACCTCCTTTGAGAGCAGCTATGATGGCCTCGGCTTTGGGTATCATCCCACTCCTCAGCTCGTTATTGTTCAGTTTCCTCTCCAGCTCGTCTGTCTTGATCTGGCTTATCACCGAACTCTTGTCATCAGGATCATCCATTAGTCCAGGGACGTCTGTCAGCATGATCAGCTTTTTGGCCTTTAATGAAGCGGCCACATTACCGGCAACAATATCTGCGTTAATGTTGTAGGTCTCTCCTTCCAGGTCAGCAGCAACAGGAGATATTACGGGGATCAACCCCTTATCGGTCAGGACCTCCAGTATCTCGGGATTGATGTACTCCGTTTCTCCCACATGCCCCAGATCGATTGAAACCTCCTTGTTATCCTCTATCTTCTTTATCTCTTTTTTCCTGGCAATGATAAGCAATCCATCTTTACCACTTATTCCAACTGCTTTTCCACCATTTCTAATGAAAGTTGAAATTATCTGGGAGTTAACCTTCCCGTCCAGCACCATCTCCACTACTTCCATGGTCTCCTTATCCGTTATCCTCAATCCATCGACATATTTGGGCTTAATACCCATCTGCTCCATCTTACTGCTGATCTCCGGGCCACCACCGTGAACGATGACGGGTTTGATCCCTACATAATAGAGAAGAAGAATATCTTTAATGGTGGACTCCATTATATCTTTATCCACCATTGCATGGCCTCCCATCTTTATGACCATGCACGAACCATGAAAGTCTCGAATATAGGGGAGAGCTTCGACCAGGACGTTAACCTTGTGCATAAGCCTTCCTGAAAGGTTGAGATTAAATTATTTTCCATCTTGCTCAGAGAAAAGAAATGTATTTAAAAAGAGGGTAGAAGTGGAAATCGGTGTTAGTTATGGCTAAAATCTACTATAATAAAGATGCAGACTTAAAGTTGTTAGAAGACAAGAAAGTGGCTGTCATAGGATACGGGAGTCAGGGAAGGGCACACGCTCTAAATCTGAAGGAGTCAGGAGTTAACACTGTGGTCGGTCTTTACAGGGGAAGCAAGAGCTGGAAGAAAGCGGAAGATGATGGTCTGGAAGTGAAAGAGGTCGCGGATTCGGTTGACGAGTCCAACGTTATAATGATGCTGATACCCGATACTGTGCAACCAGCAGTTTACTACAAAGACGTTGAGGGTAACTTGAGAGAAGAGGATATGCTGATGTTCGCCCACGGTTTTAATGTCCACTTCAACCAGATCGTAGCCCCCTCACACGTTGATTTGACCATGATAGCCCCCAAAGGTCCCGGACACATCGTGAGGAAGATGTATGAGCAGGACATAGGTGTTCCGGGCCTGGTGGCAGTGGAACAGGACTACACCAATCAGGCCCTCGATATAGCGCTGGCCTATGCCAGAGGTATCGGATGCACCAGAGCAGGGGTCATCGAGACCACGTTCCAGGAAGAAACCGAAACCGACCTCTTCGGCGAGCAGGTGGACCTATGCGGCGGTGTTTCAGAAATAGTCAAGGCGAGCTTCGAGACACTGGTGGATGCCGGCTATCAGCCAGAAGTAGCTTACTTCGAAGCCCTACACGAGCTAAAACTGATCGTAGACCTCATATACGAGGGCGGAATATACGCCATGTGGTACTCCGTCAGTGACACAGCTCAATACGGCGGAATGACCAGGGGGAAGAGGATAGTGAACGAAAAGACCAGAAAAGAGATGAGGAAGATCCTCAGAGAGATACAGTCGGGAGAGTTCGCCAAAGAATGGGTGCTGGAAAACCAGGCAGGAAAACCCATGTTCAAGAGACTGCAGGAAGGAGAAAGAAGCCACCAGATCGAAGAAGTAGGCAGAGAACTAAGAAAGATGATGCCCTGGCTACAGAGCATAGACGTAGATTAAAATTAAACAAGGCTAACCTTATCTTTTATTTTCAATTTATCCTATCTTCAGAGAATAACAAAACCGATAAGGATTATAACTTCGCCTGTGACGTGTTCAGCAATCTATATCTGGAAGATTAATAATAAGAAAAGGGTTAGAGGGGGAGATCAGAGATTGCATTAGGATTAGGATTAGGATTCTCTCTTTCCTAAACTATATGGGTTGGAGGAGAGATCATCAGGTGTAATAGATTTGATGATTCCCTGATATTCTTTATCTTCCACATTAGTAACCCTAACAACCTACCTGCAGAGAGGGTTGGAAGGGAGATCAGAGGGCAAACTAGAGATTATGATCACCCCCCTCCTCTTCGCTATCTTTCTACAGTGATAAATCCTAACAACCTACCTGCAGAGAGGGTTGGAAGGGAGATCAGAAGATACACTAGAGAATATGATCTCCCTCCCACACTTTCAGTTCACTCTAAAGAGCTATATCCTATAAGATAATTAGTTGATTATATGATGGTTAAAACCATTAAGTCTTCGGGTTACAGACCAAAACCGAACCCTCATTCGCGTTATAAGAGGTCGCCTGAAGTGGGTTATCGGAAGTTTCTGGAGGAGCTCAGGAAGCTCAAGTCCAGAGGCAGGGATAAGGTTGTGTCCAATACTCTGGATTCCCTTATCAAGAAGCACACTGGAGGCAGGAAAGCGTATCATTTCAAGTATTTCGTTAAGAGGGCTGAGCAGTCCGGTTTCCTGGTATTTGTTCAAACCGGTGTGTGGGAGATAACGGACAGAGTAATATTATATGGAAACGGTGTAACCTCGATGTGACTTCGACGTGAATAACTTTAAGTTCAGTTCAGGTCTTACAGCTGATTGGTTTGTGGTTCTTGATAGCTGATCGGGGCTGTCAGTGATCGTTTCGTCTTGAACTGCACCCTCAGCACCCTGGAAATTTTTCTTAGTAAATCTCAAATACTTATTTTGTTTAGTTGTTGGGTATGGTGAGGGAGAAGTGGGGTTCTCGTTTGGGGTTCTTACTCGCAGGCATTGGCTCTGCTGTTGGCTTGGGTAATGTATGGAGGTTCTCCTACATTGTGGGGCAGAATGGTGGAGGAGCTTTTCTGATGCCTTACCTCATCTCCATTTTTGCCTTCGGTCTTCCTCTGATGATTCTGGAGTTCTCTATAGGGAGGCATTTTAAAGGTTCCGTGGTATCATGCATGAGGAAGATTAAGAATAGCTTCAAGTGGGTGGGAGTGGTCATCGTTGCGGTCAATACAGTTGTTTTGAGTTACTATCTGGTTATAACTGGTTGGACGGTTGCTTTTCTTTCTCTGACCCTGTTGAAGAGTGATATGGACTTCAACACATTCAGTCAAACGTATTATACGCCTTTGTTCTTCGTTATCGTTGCTTTTATTACGGCTTTTGTGGTCATGAAGGGTGTTAAGAGCGGTATAGAGAGGACAAGCAAAATAATGGTACCCTCACTGGGAATACTCCTCTTGGGGATGGTGGTTTATGCTTTGACTCTGCCCAATGCAGTAACTGGGATCCTTTTCTACTTCAAACCCGATCTGTCCACGTTCAACGACCACAGTATGTGGTCTGCTGCTTTTGGTCAGGCATTCTTTTCTCTTTCTGTGGGATCAGGAATCCTTTTGACCTACGGAAGCTACCTAGATGAGAAAGAAAGTCTGGTGAGCAATTCAGCCATAATCACTCTCTTTGACCTGATGATATCCATTGTAAGTGCTGTAATTATATTCTCAATAGTCTTCTCTTTCAACCTTGAGCCTGCCGCTGGTCCCAATCTGGCATTCTCCACCCTCCCGCATGTCTTTTCAACAGTTCCTTACGGGATGATGCTTGCTGCGGTATTCTATCTGTTGCTATTCTCTGCTGCCCTAACATCATCAATATCTATGTTCGAGGTCACAACTGCCGCATTCATTGATGATGCCCACTTGAGCAGAGCGAAGTCGTCAATGATCTTGCTGGGAATTCTTCTGGTGTTGGGTCTGCCGTCAGCCTTAAGCTATTCGGGAATGAACCTTCAACTGGGAGGCATTCCATTTCTGGACCACTTGGACCAATTATTTGGTTCTCTGGCTATCATGTTCACCGCATTGCTCATATCGGTTTCCTTTACGTGGTTCTTTGATAACAGGATAGTAAAGAACCAGATAAACAAGAATTCAAGATGGAATGTAGGTAATAGCATCTTTGTGCTGGCGAAATACATGATCCCCATCGTTTTGTTCTATGTGCTGGCAGCAAGGGTCTTTAACCTTTTCCTATAATTTATTGGTGGTTGCTACTTAGCTGTTAACAACGTAAAACTGATTCTATAATTACAACAGTTATACCTTAATTTTTCCTGGTTGAAATAATTGCAATTGAATTTACTGAGGAAATAGTGATTATCATTAGTCATTTTGACCTTACAGAAATCATAGATTTCCAATGATAAATAGGTGAGAACTCGAATTTAATCCGCTTGTCATTTGGCAACACATAAAGGTAAAATATTTAAATGATGAAACAAATAAATAATTATGGGTATGGAAGAACATTGCTTTACTTCTGTTCCTGCACCTGAAAGGGACAAAAGCAGCTCTTGTGAAGAGTACTCAGGGGGCTCTAAAGTCAAGTGTACCAAAACCACGGGTAAGTCTTATGCCTGTCTTAACCGATATTAATTTAGAGCCTCAGGAAGAGCACATATTGAAACGCCTTGGTTATTTTGATAACCCTAAAGTAGGGTCAAAGTTAGATCTTAGAGAACGGATAAACGAGTTCTATTCAAATCTTAATGGCATGGTTGTTCCTTCCATAGCTTATGACATACTGGATATATCCAAGGTAGAGTCAGAGGCAATAATGGTTGACGGCGTAAGGATCGAAGGTTATCTGCTACCCATGCTCTTCAAAGACTGCCAACAGTTTATGGTAGCCGCCTGCACCATAGGATCAAATCTGGAGCAGATGGTGGACCGCCTTTTGAGTGAAGGAAACCTCCTGAATGCCATGCTGGTGGACGAGATAGGGAACGCAGCTATCTACGAGCTGGAAGACTACTGCTTCAAAATAGCCAACAAGAAAGCAAAAGAACAGGGATTTACAGCAAGCGGCTGTATAGTCCCCGGACAAGAAGGCTTCGCCCTCGACGAGCAGGCCAAGATCCTGGACCTGGTCGACGCTCACGACATGGGAGTGAAACTGACCCACTATAATATAATGTACCCCCGAAAATCCACTACTCTTGTCGTAGGCATGGGAGAAAAAGTCTCCCACTGGGACAAGTGCGAATACTGTGACATGCGAGACAGATGCGAATATAACTGTTGATACGCTCGATTAATAAGTTGATACGCTCGATTATAATTCCATTTGAGGTATATCCTTACCATTATCTTTTCTTCTTTTTGTTTTTTGTCTTTTAGGGCAAAATACTAAATCCTTAAATCCTTAAGCCAGTAAAATGAGTGAGGATAGCGATAGAGATGGTAACCATATATTTTGATGGGCTGTGCCAGCCGGTTAACCCCGGAGGGGTTGCCACTTACGGCTACGCCATCTACCAGGACAGCAAAGTACTCAAAAGGGATTACGGGGTTGTGGGCGAAGGTACTGGGATGACAAACAATGTTGCTGAGTACACCGCACTAAAAAAAGCCCTAGAGTGGATGAAATCTCAAGGGATTAAGGATAAGATAATCATTAAAGGGGACTCTCAACTGGTGATAAATCAGTTGAAAGGGAAGTGGAAGGTGAAGTCACAGACCTCTAAGAGGTTTGTGCCCCAGATAAAAGAATTGCTCAAGGATAAAGAAGTCGAATTGATATGGATTCCCCGAGAAGAGAACACGGAAGCGGACAGTCTGTGTAATATAGCTTACAAAGAATACTCTAGCTCAAGGAAAAGCTAATTATGCAGTAACCAGAACTCACTCAACACTTGATTAATGTCCAGTAAAACTCTATTTTCCAGTATCAAAGCTAAAAACCGAATTATAAGACCCTAATTTCGTTTTTAGAGTTTCAAAAAGCTAATTTAAGAATACAGTATAAGTTTTGGCTTTTAGAACCTAAACGACAGGTGTTTGTATTGTCAATAAAAATTGGAAAAAAATTATATAGGTAGCAACCGAACTAAAATGATAGTGGGGATTTTAAGACCCTGGCTGTAAGATAAGGCAAATGTATGTAGAAAGTATGGGGGTGGACTATTATGGGATTAAAAGAAGATGTAATTAAAGAGATCGATAAGACTTGCTCGGCAGAAGGCAAACCAATGGACCAAGAGGTCTCGGAGCTAGCAAAAAGCTTGAACGTAGATGAAGCAGAAATCCGCAAAATCATAACGGACATGATTATGGACGGCCTTCTCGAAGTAAAAATGGTTAAAACAGTATGTCCAGTCGTAACTGAAGAAACAAAGTCAGTATGGGGTGACTGGGCATCATACTGGGGCTAAAAAATCTTGAACCCTAAAACTAGAAACACTTTTTTAATTTTTATTTTTCTTTAGTTAAGATTAAGCAATTCTCCAGAATCAAATAACAATAACTTGATGTGCGCCGGCCGGGATTTGAACCCGGGGCAGGGGCTCGGCAAGCCCCTGTGTTTCCAAACTACACCACCGGCGCTCTTGATTCTCTGCTTTAGTGGTCTTTGGTTTGAAAGCTCTTAAAAGACTACATCAATTGAGAGTTTATGAAGTTTATGGTATATGGTATATGGTATTTGGTGTGACTGTGGTCAATGCTTGGCTTTATCTAATTGTGGTCCATGGTCCACCTTAAAGTGTTTTGTCTGAATTATTTAGCGTCGGCTCTCGTACTGTGATTGTACAATCCACATCTCGACGTGGGCTACGTCGTATCCTGCGTTCTCCACAATTATGTACATGTCGGTGGTGACTTCGTCGCTGGCGAAGTATTCGTTGTCGTTTCGGCGGGAGAGGTGTTGGTAGATATCGTATTTTCCTTCTTCATTCAGGTAGGTTTCTACGTCTTCTTCTGTGGGCATGACCCATACGTCAAGGGGCTGGTCGCTGTTCACTGTTAGGTGGACGTACTTGTAGCCTTCGGCTTTCTCTATGTGCTTTACCTCGTGTCCGTCGGCGCTTACTGTTAGCTCGTATTTATTGCTGATTTGAGGGGGTGTTCTTTCTTCTGTATCAGTACATCCGGGTAGGATGACCGCCAGGGTTAGAATGATAATGGAAATCGCCATCAATCTTACCTTCATACTGGCCCTATTTCTTCTGTAGATATAAGTGTTATCAACTTTTAATCATTGGTTTTGGCTTTAGTTCGGTTGCCGGACACTACTTTAGTGGATATGTTCAAGTGATTATTATATTGGCTTTTTGCGTAAAGCTTATTTTATTTCAATCCAATTAGAGCTAGATGTCCTGTATATTCTGTACATACTTTGCTGGCTGTGGAGGGATGGCTGAGATATGTGAGTACTTCCAGCTTAGAGATAAGACCCCCTCCAAAAAGCAGAGTGGTGAGGACAGGTTCATCGAATTGAGGGGCAAAACCATCAGTGAAGCAGCATCCAGATTTGATATGAGCATCTCTGAATTCCTGGAGATGCTGGGGAGATTGGAGAGAGATGGTAAAATAAAAATAGAGATTATATAATTTTTACTGGTTTGCTGGTTTGTTCATTGGTCGGTCGGTTTTATTTCTTCTTCTACCATGCTCACTGCTTTATCGATCTCTTTTTTGAGGAATTCGGGAAGTCCTTTGATCTCTATGTCCATAAATCCTCTGATGATCGCTGTGGTTGCTTCATCCCTGCTCAGTCCTCTGGACATGAGGTAGAATATCTCTTCTTCAGCGATCTTACCGATGGCAGCCTCGTGACTCAGGTCCAGGTCGGGGTACATTCCTTCTAATTCGGGTATGGCGTGTATCTTTCCTTTATCGGAGAGCATTAGCCCTCTGCACTCCAGGTGGCCTCTGGCATCGTGGGAGTCTCCTACTATATCTCCTCTGGCTATTATGGTCCCTCCTCTGCTGATGGTCCTGGAGATTATGTCTGCACTGCTTCTCTCTCCCCGGAGAACGGCTTTACTGCCTGCGTCAATATGCGTGCCTTCTAGACCTACTATAACGCTGCTGAATATGGCGGTTGACCTATCCCCTTCCATATAGGCTACGGGATACATTTGAACGATCTTTACGGGGTTCATGAGGATGTAGTTGCTGATGAACACTCCATCTTCTTCCACAATGGAAGCACTTCTGGGTCTGACCTCAATACCGCTCTCCCAACTGTGTATCATGGTGAAGGTCAGCTTGGCGTTCTTCTTGACGTAGAACTCGGACACCCCGAGGTGCAGCCCTGATGCCACTCCGGGGTGAGAGGTGCATCCGGAAATGATGTTCAATTCTGAGCCTTCTTCGGCAATGATTATGTTGTGGACCTTCTGAGTTCCGCCCGCTTTTTTGAGGTAGAGACAGGCTTCTACCGGGAACTCAATTTTGGCGTTGGGCATCGACCTTATGAAATAGCCGTTGACACCTTCAGTATCCACGGCTCTGGTGTACTCGTCTTTCTCTCTGTCAACTGCTTTCCACATGTAGTCCTTGACCCAGTCATACTTCTCCATCGCCTGTTTGATGCCCATCACTTCCACGTTCTGGAATCGGGATGAAGATCTGGTCACGTCCTGGTCGATTTGCAAAAAGGAGGCAGACCTGCTCTCGGAGTCGAGTTCTCCCCCTACACTCCTAATCCTCTTCTTCGTCTCTTCGTCTAACTCTGTATTGTGTTCGGGAACTTCAGACATTTTCTAATACACCCCTCATATCCATCTTTACTGACACTCTCCAGAATATTGTAAGGGTTGCCGATACATCCTATTCTCCCTCTGTGAAGGATCATTCCGTAATCGGCATCCACGTACTTGAGTATGTGACCAGTATGAGTGATTATAAGACCTGTTTTCTTTCTTTCCTCTGGAGGCTTGTCCCTTTCCAGCAGTTTCTTGATGGCGTTACCGATGAGTGCTATGTTCTCCAGATCGACCCCACTGTCGGGCTCGTCGAGCATTACGAAACTGGGGTCCAATAGTAGCAGCTGTAAGAGTTCGGACCTCTTCACCTCGCCACCACTGAATCCCTGGTTGAGGTTCCTGTCCAGCATGTCCTCCATCTTGAGCATTTTGGCGTATTCATCTATCTTATCTTCAGTGTTGCCCAGCTGAGCACAGTATTGCAACATATCTATGAGCTTCACCCCGCTGACCTTGGGTGGGGTCTGAAATCCCAGTCCCATCCCCAATTTAACTCTTTCATCGGTGGCTGATGCAGTAACATCTTCACCCTGGAATATTATTCTACCATCGTAGATGATGAAATTGGGATTACCGATGAGTGAAGATATCAGAGATGATTTACCACTTCCGTTCGGCCCAAAAAGAGCAAAGGTCTGGCCTTCTTCAATGTAAATATTGATATTCTCCAGGACTTTCTTTGAATCTACTTTAACTCCCAGATTCACTATCCTCAGAACTTCCATAGAGGGACATAACCAAGTATAATTATAAACTTTGGGGTTATCACTTTTCACCTTTAAATGATTATAGGGAAAGCGGACCACTTCCAGACCCAATGTCAATCGAACTCCAGGAAGGGAGCCAGCTTCTCTCTCAGATTGACTATCTCACCAATGATTATAATGGCGGGAGCCTTAGCGCCCTCCTCTTCAGCCACCTGAGCGATATTGGATAGGTTACCCACCACAACCCTCTGTTCATGAGTGCACCCTCTTTCAATAATTGCTACAGGAGTTTGAGGGTCTTTTCCGTGCTCCATGAGCTTTTCAGCATTATTCTTGAGGTTGGACATCCCCATCAAAATAACTATAGTGGCATTCAGCTTTGCCAGCGCTTCCCAGTTGATCCGCTGCTCCTCTTTCTTCTCCTTGCCGGTGAGAAAAACTACGGAAGGGTCGTATTTTCGGTGGGTTACCGGTATGCCGGCATAGGCGGGAGCTGCTATAGCAGAAGTTATCCCTGGGACGATCTCGAAGGTTATCCCGTTCTCAGCCAGGATCTCAGCTTCTTCCCCTCCTCTACCGAAAACGAAGGGGTCTCCGCCCTTAACCCTCAAAACATTTTTTCCTTCTTTGGCGAACTCTACAAGCAGTCTGTTGGTCTCTTCCTGCTTCTTCTTGTGCTGGCCGGCTCTCTTACCAACGTCAACTGCTTCCACACCACTGGACTCAATAACTTCCTTGAGCTCTCCAATGAGCTCGTCATAGAGAATAACATCCACTTCAGTGATCAGTTCCTTTGCCTTTTGCGTGACCAGACCAAGGCTGCCCGGGCCGGAACCGACGAGATAGACTTTACCGTAGGGCAAGAAATCCTCCTCCCCTCTCCTTAATATCTTTGGCAACTTCTCTTGCTTCTTCTATGGATGTATCGATGTTCAGCCTTTCTTCTACTCTAAGGGAGTCACTGCCGTCGAAGGCGACGATCTCGCACAGGAGATCGATCTTATCGTTATCCAGTCTGGCAAAGATCCCTACAGGAACGGCACAACCAATTCCCAGTTCTCTTACCACTTCTCTCTCAACTGAAGCTTCCAAAGAAGTCTTTCTATGGTTCAGGAAGGACATCAGATCCTCTTCGCCTTTTCTGCTCTCGATTCCGATTATACCCTGGTTTGCGGAGGGAACGAACAGTTCAGGATTAAGGCGGTGGTAAATAACTTTCTCATCCAGCCCCATCCTCATGAGCCCTGCCTCAGCCAGCAGTATGGCATCGTACTGGCCATCACGCAGTTTTCTTATTCTGGTGTCCACATTGCCCCTGAGGTTCTCTATCCTGAAATCCGGTCTATACATCTTCATTTGAGCGTTTCTTCTCAGGCTGGAGGTTCCTACGGTGGCATAATCTTTGATGCTGTCCACGTTATCTCCATCTCGAGTAATAAAAGCATCGCAGGGACTTTCTCTCTCCAGCACTGCCGCTACCGAACCCTTGATCTTGGTGGGGATATCTTTGAGGCTGTGGACTGCAATATCGATATCACCGTCATCCAGAGCCTCATCCAGCACTTTGACAAAAGCCCCCATTCCCTGGAACTCGTGAAGGGGCTTGTCCTTCATTATGTCCCCAGAGGTTTTGATTATCTTGGTCTCTGTCTCAATACCTCTCTCCTTCAACCTTTCCAGAACGATCTGAGTTTGAGCGACAGCTAATTTGCTCCCTCTGGTCCCTACAATGATCTTAGACATGTTCCTACTGCCTCAATGGTTTTTTGGATATCCTCCTCTGAATGAGCATAGGACATAAAGCAGGACTCATACTGGGCAGGCGGAAGGAAAACTCCGTTCTCCAGAAGTTTCCAGTAGAACTGCACGTATTTATCAGCATCAAGCTTGAGGGCACCCACATAATCTCTGGGCTGTTCTCCAAAGTAGATGCAGAATATGGAATTAACGTTATCCACCGTACAATCGGCTCCAGTGTCCTGAATACTGTCCCTTATGCCCCTGACCAGCTTTTCCGTCCTGTCATTTATTTGCTGGTGAACATTGTTATCCAGCAAATACTTTACTGTAGTATAACCTGCTGTAAGGGTCAGTGGATTACCGCTGAAGGTTCCTGCCTGATAGACATTTCCAGAGGGAGATATCTTCTCCATTATGTCTTTTCTCCCACCGAAAATCCCTATAGGGAAACCGCCGCCAGCAACTTTTCCCAGGGTGGTTATATCCGGCTTTACGCCGTAGTACTCCTGCGCTCCCCCGGGAGCAACCCTAAATCCTGTTATAACTTCATCGAATATGAGCAGGACGTCATTCTCTTCAGTTATCTTCCGTATCTCTTTCAAGTAGCCCTCCTGGGGCGGTATGAGGGTGGTGTTGCCCATCACCGGCTCCAATATCAGAGCGGCAACATCCTTCTCTTTCTCCAGCATGTCAGCCAGAGCCTGAGTATCATTATATGGGACCTGCAAAGTGCTCTCCACGAATTCGGGTGGCACACCTGCAGACTTGGGCACACCGTGTGTAGTTGCGCCGCTTCCAGCCTTAACCAAAACGGAGTCGTGAGCCCCATGAAAACTTCCTTCCACCTTCACAATCCTGCTTTTACCTGTATAACCTCTCGCCAGCCTCAAGGCAGACATGGTAGCTTCGCACCCGGTGTTGACGAACCTGAGCATATCTATTCCATTGAATAATTTGGTGACCAGTTTAGCATATTCCACTTCCTGTTCAATGGGTGTTCCATACAGGAAACCATCTTCCAATTTGCTTTTTACAGCCCCTGTCACGTCCTGATGGGCATGACCCAGGATCAGCGGACCGTAGGCCATACAGTAGTCAATGTATTCATTGTCATCTACATCAACCAATTTGGACCCTTTACCCTTTCTGGCGTAAAATGGGAACGGTTTAACAAATCTGACCGGACTGCTTACACCACCAGGCATCAACTTTACTGCCTCTTCATAAAGGTGTCTGGAATTGTCGAAGTTCATGTAAATAACAAATAATTGGTGTTTTTAAAGTTTTCATCTTAATTCATTATGCTGACCGGTATCAGAATAACCTGTGAATTAATTCTTGATTTAAATATAAATACTGGTTTTGTTCTATTCCTGTTCGATCTTTATAGTCTCCCACCCCTGAACCTCTGGAAGTGTGTGGGTAGAGCAAATAACTGCAGTAGTAGCCTTATGAGCCACCGAGCTGAACAGAAAATCGGTTTCCTCTTTATCCACATCAAAAATATCTCCATCCGTCAGCACCACGACGATGTCCGTGGGCTTCATGAGGTCAAGCACTTTCTGCAGGGCGGGAGCGATCACGGTCCCTCCTCCTCCCTTGAGCATGTCCTTCAGCTTGTTAACCATCTGTCTGGAGTTGCTGGCCTTTACCTCTGTATAGGTGTTAACGTCCCAGGGTACCACTACAACCTGAGTGTTCTTGGCAATAGTATATACTTCGGTGATAAACTGGCTGAGCTCTTCTTCTCCTATTGAGGCACTGGTGTCAACCAGACAGTAAACCGTGGGGTAGGTAAACCGCTTGATCCCGGGCATCAACCCCGGCATTTTTCTGGAAGGTCTGGTCCAGGTGGAAACAACGGTTCTTCCCAGCCCATTGTGAATGATCTCCCTCAAAAGCTCATTCCACCTTACCTTTGATTTGAATAGGTCATCTATTGTCCTTTTCAAGCCAGCAGGCACCTGTCCGGTGGTCTTCTGGACCAGATACGCCTTAAAAAGCTCCTCTTTCCACTTCTCCTCTACGTCCTCTGCATCATAGATGTCAGGATTACCGTCCTGTAAGAGCTCTCCACTCTCCATACCATCACCCTGACTACCTTCTCCTTCTGCCAGATCTCTCTCCACGTTTATTCCCAGATTATTCCTCTGCGCATCCTCGTTTTCAAGTCCCTCGCTTTCTCCACTGCCACCACTGTCTTCAGACCCTCCACTTCCTTTACCGCTACTCTCCTGACCTTCCCCTTCGCCACCCATCTCCTCGTTGACTTGAACCAGTTTGGTGTATATCTCTCCCGCACTCATCCTCTCCAGGTCTTCGTAATCGACAATCTGGGACTTCAGCTTCTCGTGGACCTCTTTCATGGAGACAGTGAACTCCTTGAGCCTGTGGGGGGTCCTGATGAGCTCGTCCAAAAGTCTATTGGTCACGGCATCACTTGCCACATTGTACAATTCCTTATTCTCCACTCCCTGTATCATCTTGGGGTGGGAAAAAGCGATATGCAGTGCTTCATGACCCAGAATCCACGCCTTTCCGCTGTAATCGAGCTGATTGAAAAAGTCGGGGTTGATGATGAGGTCCCCTTCAGGCGTTGACTTAGTAGTGTTAACCTCTTTAGAGGATATGACCCTGGCATTCCTCAATAGAGAAGCGATAAAAGGAGCTACCGAAGTAAGAGACGCCTTAACTTTATCAAACTCCTCTCCGGTATCAGATCTATTCTCTCTTTTATTCATTTTCAAAACCTCCCAGTCCGGAGGCTATCAACTCTGCTGCGAACCATTCAGGAACTTCTTCCAGTATCCTATCGATTTGAGGGTCTTTGCTCAACCAGTAAATAAAATCCTCTATGGAGAGCTTATCGGCAAAAGTCCCTTTTTTGATGTACTTGGGGACTTTCCCGGTTACCAGAAGTTTTCCAAAGTTGTTCAGGGTCATACAGTCGGAAAAGAAGAACATGTTCCCATCTTCTCTGCGGGCTCCCAGCACATCCACGTACTCCGGAAAGACACTTATCTGGGCGAACAGTATTAGCTCACCAAAATCCAAAACGGAGTATGTATGAGTATTCAGGAACTCTTCAGCTTGTCCCCTGTAATATTCAGATTTCCTTGAATCCAATAACGGCATGTTCGTCGACCTTTATGTTTAACTTAATTTTATTTCTTGATCTGGGCCCTCGCTTCCAGCGCTACTTGGCCCAGGAATTCTCTATAATTTGGGTCATGCTGGAACAACTGGGTTAAAAAATTGACCAGCTTTTCTCTGTCGAGGCAAATACATACTGTGACCAGATACTCTCTACTTTCTGAAGCCATAGCGTCTATGAGGTCAAATACCTTACTGAGATCGTCCGAGTAGGATATCCAGGAGGAAAGCATTACTGTGGCCATATACTTGCCATCCAAATTCAATTCGTGGAACTTCTCAGGCCTTTCTATCAGCTCTTCGATATCTACATTGGTCATCAAGAAGATGTTGAGTTTTTCACCCACTTCACTTCCCAGCAAACCCGAAAGAGTGTCCCTATCATTTATTCCCTGATGCATTAAAAGGCTTAAGTGGGTCCACGTTCTCGGTGTGGGGAACCCTTCAAGTGTTTCTGTCCTCTGAGGTGGTCTGAGGAAATAACCTTCGTTAGAGAACCTCTTCAGGAAGGCGTAAACCCTCTTATCCCACTCATCACCGTGATTCCTGTTCATGTATTCCTGCCACTCTTCAAGATTGGGGCGAGCAACATCCACCAGCAACATCCTGTTGACCAGTGGAGATGGTAGCATATTGGCTACCGCAGATTCTTCTGGCCTGTTCCCGGCCGCAATTATTGCCACGTCATCATTGAATTTCAGAAAACCTGCTCTTCTATCGTACACCAGCTTATAAGCGGCTGTCATCACATCCGGTCTCTGGATATTGGTTATCTCATCCAGCATGAGAATGCCTGCGCATCTGGAAAGACATTTGGCCCACAGTAGAGGAGCATACCTTACAGCCCCATTATCTCTCTGAGGGATCCCCAGCAGGTCTGAGGGCTCTACTTCTGATAGCCGGAAGTCGATGAACACGAAGTAGTTATCCGGGTCATCCAGAATCTTTTCTGCGGAAGTATCGTCATCGTAGTCTATGAACTCTTTGCCCGTGTCATGTGCCAGTCTCTCAGCCACTCTCCTACAGCTCTCGCTCTTGCCTATTCCTGTTTGACCAAGTAAGCATATGGTCCTTCTAATCCTTATTTGGCTTTCAGCCTTATATAGATTATATAAATAATCTTCAAGTCCTGCAGCTCTCATCTATGTGAACAGATGTACGTAGGTGTAAAGTTAAAGATTTTGGAGGGCCTCCGCCTAACATGAATTTATATGCGTGACAAAAGAAAATCCAAATCGGTTTGTGTCTAAGGCAAATTCCTCTAAGAGATTTGTCTAAAATACAGGAGTGTTTAAAGGTTTTAAATGGGATTATATATCTTTTACGAATACCCATAGTCTCAAGGCCTAAGGGTAATTTAAAGAAATTAATTTAGTGAAAAAATAAAAATTTTTGTTGAGTTTTCGTTAACGGTTATATTATTGATATCGAAAAGGAAAAGTTCAAAAAGTTGGCACTCCAATTGGTTACCGGGGTATTGGGTAGGTGATAGAGTGGACCACAAGAATAGAATTGAAGTGAAATGCGAATCGAGTCCGGTTCCATTCTATGAACTGGTCGAATCTCGTATTGTCAAAATAAAGGTAAATCCCGTGACGGATTCCAATGGGAGACATACTGCCGGGATTTCGATGATAACGGAAAGGAAAGGGAATTTTTATGAGGTTACCATCGAAGGGGATGTGACCGAATGCTCTGTAAGAGAGGTTGTCACCGATGGTAGTAAAAAGAATCCATTAGCAGCCAGTAACTCATTTCTCAACAAATTAAAGAACAAATTACCCGTTCTTAGAAATGGAAGTCGTTCAAAGAGGTCATCAGAAGAAAGAATTGAGGTAATTGAAAGGAACGGAGAAATAATAATAAAAAAAGAATAACTATTAAGTGAATCAAGGCGAAAGCCGAAAATAACCATTAAAAGTTCCGCTGTTCTTTCGAGCTTTTCCATAACTTTGACATAATCATATTGGGGGGGAGTAACTGGAGAGTCTTAGACCGTGTTATTATGGGCTTAGTATCTTGATTATTATCCTACTACGACAATCGCCAAAACATTTATATAAAATGATTATGATAATCATATAGGATGGGATTTTGGAGAGTACTGCCTACCAATCAATAAAGCCACCGCTCCCTGATTGAAGGGCACCTCCAAATAGTATAGGCGATCTGGCGTTTTTTCACCTCCAAACCTGAAAGCGCCTGAAGGTCTCCCTCCCTCTCCAAATCCCATATATTTCCAATTATTGACTTCAAATCTTTTTTTAGGCTCAATATCACCGAAAAAAGTTTATGAAGTATTATGAACATCTGCGTGTGTCGAATCAGAAAAAAGGCTATGCAGACTATTGGACCAATCAAATTTAGACCAATTAAATAGCTTACAAATAAAAGTAATTTGAAGGATTTTATAGCATCTCTGCGACTTCTGGGGCGTGGTAGGATATTATGAGGTCTGCGCCCGCTCTTTTTATGGAGGTGAGTACTTCGTAAGCGATTCTTTTGTCGTCAAGCCACCCCAGTTTTCCGGCTGCTTTCACCATGCTGTACTCTCCGCTGACATTGTATGCGGCTGTAGGGACTTTGTACTCTTCTTTGATTCTCCTCAACACGTCGAGGTAGGGTAGAGCGGGTTTTACCATCACGATATCTGCGCCCTCTTTTATGTCCAGCTCGACTTCTCTAAGGGCTTCTTCGGCATTATGAATGTCCATCTGGTAGGTCCTTCTATCCCCAAAGGAGTAACCGCTCTCGGCTGCCTCTCTAAAGGGTCCGTAGAAAGCGGAAGCGTATTTTGCGGCGTAGCTCATGATGGGGATGTCGGTAAAATCGCTGGAGTCCAGATGCTCTCTGATGGTCTCCACCATTCCGTCCATCATACCGGATGGGGCTACAATATCAGCCCCGGCTTCGGCGTGGCTCACCACAGTCTTGCCCAGGAGGGGGAGCGTCTTATCATTTATTATCTCCTCGCCCTCCACGATCCCGCAGTGCCCGTGGGTAGTGTACTCGCACAGGCATACGTCGGTGATAACTACTGCATCCTCGTGCTCTTTCTTTATACTTCTGATCGTCTTCTGAACTACTCCCTCGCTATCAAAGGCAGAAGAGCCTATTTCATCCTTATATGAGGGCACTCCGAAGATGATGAATGACCTTAATCCTTTCTCCATGGCTTTACCCACTTCGTCTGCGGCTCCTGAAATAGGTATCCTGGAGTATCCGGGCATAGAGGATATCTCTACTTCACTGCTAATGTTCTCGTCCACAAAAAGAGGCGTTATGAGGTCGTCTGCGGTCAGAGCGGTCTCTTTAAGTAGTGGTCTCAGGATGTCCTTTCTTAGTCTTCTCATCCGAAGGTTTGGATACTTCATCTTTCTCACCAAAAAGAAATTCTGTAGCTTCAATAATCTCGGGCCTTCCGTTCCTTGCGGCGCTCCTCAACCTCACGGTAGGCCGTCTAAGGTACTTCTTCATGAGCGAATCCGCAAAATCTTCCAGAATGGGTAGGACAGTTTCGTCCACGTCATGATTGGTTGCCAGCTTGTTGTACAGCTCCAGGACCTCCTGTTTCTTGATATCTTCTGCCAGAGCGTACAGGGAGCATATAGCTGAGCCAGCCTTTAGGTCTTTAAGCATCATCTTGAGGTGGTCAAGCTCTTCATCGATTATCTGTTCCGCTTTTTGAGCTTCGTCGATTCGCTTTCTGAGGTTTTCGCTGCTTATTTCCCTGAGGTCGTCTATGGTATAAAGAGTTACCATGGGGATATCGGCTATTTCCTCTTCAGCGTCTCTGGGGAGGGCGATATCGATTATCAGCAGATCTTCTTTCCTCACGTTCATTATATCCTTGATCATGTTCTTCCTGATGACGTAGTGCGGTGCCGAGGTAGCCGTTATGACGACATCACAACCAACAACATATTTTTCCAGCTGATCAAAACTAATGGCTGTCCCCGAAATCTCTTTGGCGAGGTGCTCACCGGTCTTGTAGGTCCGGTTGGCAATGTACACCTCGCACTCTTTGTGCGCGATAGCTTTGGCCACCAGGGTGCTCATCTCTCCGGCGCCGACGATAATGACCTTCTTATCCCTCAAAGTCCCCAATTTCTTCTCTGCGAGCTCAACTGCTGCCGAACCAATAGAAACAGAGCCCTTACTTACATCGGTGGAGTTCCTGACTTTTTTACCTACATTTATGGCCTTGGAAAACACGGTATCCAGTATATTCCCTACTCCTCCGCAATCCTTGCTCATCTTGTAAAAATCCCTTACCTGGCCCAGTATCTGGTCCTCACCCACCATCATCGACTCCAGTCCGGCTGCTACTCTCAAAAGATGCTCAAGGCATTTATCATCACGATGAATCTCTATAATCCTTCCAGAAACAGTCATTCTATCTGCAAAACCCTTTAAAGTTTCCTCAGTATTATAACCGGCAACATACGCTTCTACCCGATTGCAGGTCAACAGAACAGCACATTCCTGGATATTGGGGAAAGAAATGACCTTTTCAATAAGCGAACGGTAATCTCCATGCCAGGCTTTTTCTATTTCTTCAATTGAAGCCGTCTTGTGAGATACTACAAGGTTTGCTATTTCCATTATTTCACCTTTGGGTGAGCACCCCTCTCCTATTTACTGATAGGTTAGAACCATATTAAGATTTTCCAAGATTTATTCTTCATGATGGGCTGGTGAGTTTTTTGTTATAATTTCACTTATTTTGTTCAGAAGTTATAATTTTTCCGGTGACTTCATGATGCTTGTTATATTATTCCATTTTGATAGTTGTGGGTTGAGGGTTAAGTTTCTTCTTTAATTAGCTCTTCAATACTGGAAGCTATTAAATCCACCACCACAGCCAGCAATCCAACTATATATATGGCATCGAACATCCCTGCTCCACCTATGGTGAACCTCAATTGTTGGCCGAAAAGAGTGCTCAAATTGGATAGGTTGGCTACGTCAGCACCAATTATAACTCCAATTGTCCCACAAACATAGGCTAATGGCCCGGTTTGCTCGGGTTTTTTGGAGGTGTAGAGAGAATAGAGAGAGGTGATCAGGACAAGTGTGCCGATATCCTTTACTATAACCCCTACATGGCTGGCGGTGGAGTGTACGTGAGCTATATAGCTTATAAGAATGATCCCAGGAATAGCTCTTTTCAGAGGCGCTCTTCCAGATGCCAGAAACCGGGTAGAGAGGATTAAAGGTATAAAAAATCCTGCAGGATCTGCATAGACCTCTATTTCATTGTAATCAATAAGAAATACGTCACCAATAACAAATTCAAGGGCTAAAGGAGCAAGTAATATTGCTAACACCTCAAAGTTATCAAAACCCACTATCTTGAAGGCCTTGAACATGTAACTTAGGAGAAGAGCCGCAAAGAGGGTTCCAACTCCAATAAAGACCAGCCACTCAGAATGAAGCATTAAAATTAGTTATACCCAATTGCTTATAAACAATTTTCTAATCCAGTGGTAGAATCCAAATATAAAAGTTGAATAAATTTGATCAGGTAATCGCTCCCTGGATCGACTTCGAGGATCTGGGGAGTTTCCTTCTCCTTTTACCATTGGAAGTATAACTCTGCTTGGGTCCCGGCTTCTTATGATTCTGTCTCCTCCCGGGGACCAGCCTTGTCTGCCCTTTTCTACCTTTAATCTTTATCCATGTTGTTGTACCTGTTTTTCCCATGCTGACTATCTCCCCCAACTCTTCTTAAAAACGTTATGGTCAATATTATGGTTTTCACATTCCATTAAGCATTACTCATTAATTATTCTGGAAAAACTTATTTACATGACTGACTTAGGTGTGGGAGATGGCAATGAAAAGAGATATTTTAACCTCAATGTGGATACTATTGTTAATTGTGTTGACGATTAGCGTGTCCTTGACGGGTTGCTCTCAGGATCAGCAAACACCAAGCGAAAGTAACGAGATGACTGCAGAGGAAGCCAAGACCAAGACAATTGAGTACGTAAATGATAATCTGGTTTTGTCTAACACTACAGCCACTGCTGTTTCGGTAGAAGACGAAGGAAGCGTATATAAAGTAGTTACACAGTACCGAGAGGAGGAGGTCCCCCTGTACCTTTCTAAAGATGGTCAAACATTATATCTCAGGGCATTGAACATGTCCACGGCTCAGGGTCAAGGTGGAGCCAATGAAGAGCTATCTGCAGAAGAGGCCAAAACAAAGGCTATAAACTACATTAACGATAACCTGGTAATGCCGGGCACGAATGCTTCAGCTGTTTCTGTTGAAGAGAAAAGCTATATCTATGAGGTTCTTACCGAGTATCAAGGTCAGCAGCAACCTATTCACGTATCCAAAGATGGGAGATATCTGTTCTTTGCAGCGTTGAACACGTCTGAAGACCTGCCGGATACGACCATGACCCCCATTCCCACTCAGACAGCGACTGAACGACCTTACAGTACCCAGGAGCTACAAGAGTTCGTGGATTGTCTGGAACAGAAAGGAATGAAGATATACGGTGCCAAATCATGCGGTTATTGTCAGCAATTGGTCAATATGCTGGGCGGCTACGATGTAGTGGACTCCATATATGTTGAATGTACTGAGAACCAGCAATTATGTCAGGAGAAGGGCATACAGTATTATCCAACTATAATGATCAACGATTCAGAATACCAGGGATCCAGAACGTATCAGGCTTTCTCGCAGGCAACAGGATGCCCCATGCCGGAACAGTGAACAGTGAACTGGAAAAGTAAACTAATACACAAAACAGTAATAGACAGGTTTATTCCTGCTGGGTAGACCTTTCTTCCTTTTTTTCATTGATCAGAGAGATAAAATCTTTGGAGGAGCTAATGCTATCCAGCTCTTCCTTCACCAGGAAGATAACTGACCCTACATCTTTATCGATTGATTTCTCTACAATATATGCGGCATCTGTGGAAAGTGTGCTTGACACCTTATCCAGAACGAAAGCTCTTTTCTCTATCTCCTTTACCTGCCGGATCCCGGTGAGAACCAGCTCATCAATAGGTTTGAAGATCAAGTCGAAGGGGGCATGCCTGATGGGATAAACTCTTATCCCCAGGTACCTCAACTGCTCTACTATCTCTGCTTCCTCCTCACTCAGGCCAATATCTCTCTGCTCGTTAATCTCTCTCCCCATGAACCTCAAGATATCAATTGCTTTGACCACATTGGTTTCGAGAATATCCTCAAGTTTAAGAGCATTTTCCACGGAAGTATCTACTCCCTCTTCGTATTTCTTCACCGCTCTCCTCGAGATGCCCAGTTCTTTGGCCAGAACTCCCAGGGAAATACCCAGCTCTTCTCTTACCTCTTTAATCTTGTTGCTATCCAATCTGACGTAGTAACCACCAGGTGCAGAATAGATCACAGGCGGTATCCTATCTATAATTAAGTCGTAAAGAGTAGCCGTATTGATCACAGGAAGACCATAGCGGTTGTAGACCACACCACGGTCGAGATAGCTAAACTTGAACCTTTCGCCCACGATGATAGGGCTTGCCTTCAACAACATGGACACTGACTTCATGTCTTCGGCTATCTCTGGTTTGAGCGAGTCTATATTGTAAAGTACCTTTACAAGGAGGAGGTTCTCGTCTTTCTTTGCAATAATCTCAAAACACCTGGGCTTAGTCTCCACTAAATCTGCAACATTAAAACCTGCCTTATTCAGTATTTTCAATACAGAATCTACGACCGTAGCTTGCATTCAATAGTTAAATAAGATTGATTTACTATAAAAAATTTTTTATACCATTTTAAACTCCGTTGTATTTCCCTGTCAAATATTCTAAATATTCTGCTCTATGGTTGAATTGCTGTAAAAGAAGAAAAAATAGGTAATAGTGGTTTGCTTTATTCGTATCAGGTCTTTATGGGGCCCATCAGGCCGCCGAGTATTCCTGCAAGGATAACCGCTATCATTGTCAAGATGGTTATTGCAAGCCCGATCATGATTTAACACCTCATTACTACTTTAAAGTCCAATTTGATAACTTTTACGGTGTTCTTGGATATATAGGAGGGGTTGATGGGTGTTGGGATTTAAATAATTCAGACTAAAAATGACCAAGTCCATTAGATTAAATTTCAGTAAGGTTTCAAACACCCTATCAGTTAAAAATGTGCTTTGCGGGTTGTAGTTAATAAATCCAATAATAAATCAGCTGCTTTAAAGAATCTACTTTGTACAAAAACGTTTTCAATCAACCTCATATAGTATCTTGGCTCCTTACCACTGAGTTTTACTACCCAGGGAATAAAGAAGGAGTCAATGCTAGTTATCTTGAGGTATAAACTGGCGGCTAAAGCTATAACCGGTAATGACCATTGCCAGTATTTTTGTAGACGTCCTCTCCGATCCATTAATTCTTATGAGCAGGCAATTGATTTAAGTTTTTCCCCAGCGGATATTGGAACTTACTACTCTACTTAACGACGAACCAGGGGTTTTTTAGGCTCTCTTTATTGTAAACCAGCTCTTTACCAGTCTCAAAGTTGTAAATATTCTTTCCCGCACCTCTGACTACGGCATGGGCTGCACCAGTATCCCACTCCATAGTAGGGCCGAGTCGGGGGTAAACGTCTGCTGACCCCTCCGCTACCAGACAGATCTTAAGAGAGCTACCTATGGAGACCAGCTCATAATCTTTGGCCAACGTCTCAATGTAATCCTTTGTCTCTTGGGTGAAGTGGGATTTGCTGGCAACTACCCTTAGCGTATCATCTTCACGTTTATCCTCTATGGGGATTATTTGGGGTTGGCTTTCTCCAATCTGCTTAAAACTGCCTTCAAGACTTCCATAATACATGATGTCCTTCACAGGGGCAAAAACCACTCCCAAAACTGGTTTGTTACCTTTAATGAGAGCGATATTTACGGTAAATTCACCTCTCTTTTTGGTGAACTCTTTGGTACCGTCTAAAGGATCTATCAACCAGAAACTAACCCAGTTTTTTCTCTTTGAATATGGGACTTCTTTACTCTCTTCCGAGAGTATGGGGATATCAGGATACAGATTCTGCAGACCTTCACAGATCATATTGTGGGATGCCAGATCAGCTTCCGTTAAGGGGGATTTGTCATCCTTATATTCCACAGTAAAATCCTTATTGTAAACCTCAAGAGTTTTTTCTCCTGCTCGCCTTGCCAGATCTATTATCTCTTCCACATCAATATCATTCATCTTATCCTCCACCTCAAAGCCTCTTTTAAACCTTTCCTGGTTTTATGGTCTCATTTTTCGATTGAGCTAATTTATTTTATTTAGCTTACTATATACATCAAAGTAATATGTAAATCTTTTAGTAACGTAAAAAAACAAATTTTAAATATTAAAAAAATCAGTGGGCGTTAGGTGAAGTATATGGAATTAGCAAACTGGACAAAACGACTGCTCTTATCGATCCTAATACTGCTTACGATATTATCCAGTGCGAATGCGACTTGGTGGGATGATGAATGGAACCATAGACAAATAATAAACATCACAAACAAAGCAGGTAATCTCACAGATTACCAAGTTAGAATAGAATTAAACGACTCTAATACGAACCCAGAATTTAACTGGAGCAACAATGGAGACGACCTGAGATTTGTAGATAACTCCAACAGTGAGCTAAGCTACTGGATAGAAAAATGGAATCCAACTGAACACAAGGCAGTAATATGGATTAAAACACCATCATTAGAGAATAATACAAAAACCAGACTATATATCTACTATGGAAACCCCTCAGCCACTTCAGAGAGTAACTCAAGTTTAGTATTCCCAATCTTAAATCCGAGTTTTGAAGAAACTTATAACGATGGTATATGTAACAGAGCTACATATTGGGACTTTGAAGATGCCTCAACAGGTTATACTAGCGATGGTTGGCTAAAGATTGCTAAAGAACCAGTTACTCAAGGTAACCAATCATGGGGTATCAGGTGGACTGGAAATTCGTTTAATAATAAGGCTCAAATCTCTCAAGATGCCAAAATGTTTCAATCAATGAAACTTACCTTTGATATTCTCGGTCCTTCAACCGGTAACCCATACAGATCCAACCATAAAATCTACATTGATAATAATTTAATCAAGAACTGTGGATATGTTACTAATGGACAAAAAAAGACTTGTAGCGTTGATTTAGCAGGTTATACAGGCTTACACAATTTAAAACTGACATGGGAGCAGAGAACCGGGGATAACCTCGGTAACTCAAAGATAGACAATGTTATACTAAGGAAATACGCCTCTCCAGAACCTTCTGTGGAGATTGGTAGCGGCTCTGTTAAATCTAGGTTACCAGACATTGAACTATCTTCAGCGGACATCGAGATTTCAAATCAACCCGTATTGAACGAAAAAGTGTCGGTTATTGCAAATGTTGAAAATGCAGGGGAAGTTAATGCATCCAATATCACTGTTCGGTTCCTTGCAGATGGAGATAACGTGGATGGAGGTGTCCCAAAAAACAGTACTGTAATAGGAGAGCAAGTGTTGGATTCTATTGAAGCTGGTGGCGGAGCAATAGCCAAAACAAACTGGACGTTGAATGATACAGGAACCCTTAATCTTTGCGTTATAGTTGATCCCTATGATAAAATCTTTGAGCTAAATGAGAGTAATAACATAGCTTTTAAGTCCGTTGTAGTATCTATGTGTCCCGTAAATGCTCAACAGGAGCTTTTTAGTGCATTGAACTCTGAATTGGCAGGTCATGGATATGATTTCTATGAGAAATACTACAACTATGACGATAACGCCACAAATCAAGACTCCCTGAAGACTTGTTATACGGAATTGGAAGACGACGATATCTGGTTCAACTACATCTCTTCAGAGTCTCGGGGTCTCTACCCTTGCTCAGCATATCTCTTTGGTCCCAAAATAGGAGTAGACACCAATAACTGGTACGATGGGAGGACTCCAGTTAGGGGATCCTATTATCCTGAACTTGAAGTTGAAGTCATTGATGATTGGTTGAATACTATGCCAATTCTTTGTGAAAGTAATGATGCGGAAAATTTCTTGCTCCGTTTACTGGAAACTAATAAATGTGGTTTCGAATCGGATGGCGTTTACTCTCAAGGCAATATTATCTACAATGAAGATACAAACAGGTCCTTAGTAACAACCAGGTTCTCCGGTAGGTTTGCGAACCCCGGTGGTCTTGTCAAGGGTGGTGACTGTCAGGTAGAGTTTGATAAATACTATGATGCTGACTCAAAAAGATTTGGCGACAACTTAAGGAACCTCTCGTGTGATGTGGACCTCAGTATTCCATCCCAGGAGGCAGGATTTGGGAAGAACGTTAGCTATACGCTCGGACTGGTCAAATTCGATGGTATAGTGGAAGCTAATGCCAGATTATCTCCATCTGCCAGTGGGGGCTCACGGTTAAGTCTTGAGCCCCATTGTATAGAGCCAGCAGGAAATATAAAAGCAAATATTGGTATGGATGCTGTGGCAAAAGGTGAACTATGTCTGCCTTCAGGATGCTATGAGATTAATTCTTCCCTGCCCGTACCCGAGATCAGTGCTGCCGAATTTACTGGTGAGGCTGTAATCCCCAGTGAAGATTTTGCACCCAATGATAGCCTGGAATCGCTATATTTGAATCCTGATGGAAGCCATGTGACGTACGAAGGCCTGGATAATATGAATCCGGTATTTAGAGTTGCGACTTCGAAAATTGATGTTGAATATGAGATGGGAATCGACCTAAAGGATATGGGCATCCCATGCGGTGAATCGTTGCCTACAAGTCCACCGTGCAACTTAACCCTCTGCGATGGTTCAATATTTCACATTGATCCGTGGCAGCATTACTGGGGGTTCACGGAAATAACAGTCCACTCACCTGTGGAACTCCATCTATACGATTCATTGGGTAGACATGTAGGAATGAACAGATCTGGAAAGATTGAATTTGAGGTTCCGAACTCCACATACATGGAAGAAAACGGTACCAAGACCGTAAGATTTCCTACTGAAGTCTCCAAATTTACAGTATTACTTAAAGGTACTGATGACGGAGATTACGATGTGAACATCTCCAGACCAATAATGATAGAAACTGTGGAAGGCAATGCAACTATAAAGGGGATCAACTACGGAATGAAGAACATCCCAACTTTCAAAGGCAAGAGAGATTACTACAACATCGACTTCACTCAAATTGAGCAGAGGATCAATGAAATGGTTGAAAAGGGATTGAGTACGGATAAGGCTATTGAGAGCGGGTCCGATAACATAACAGGAGTTCAAAATGCTACCAAAAATCCCTCATTACTACATACCAGAGATGTTGTCGTATACAGTGGAGAAGAAGCAACCATCTCCACCAAACTGAACTCTTTAGACAAGTCCATTTGTAACCAGACAATTATTTTCACTCTTGATGGTGAAACAATAGGACATAAAGTAACGAACGATGAGGGTGAAGCGATACTGAATTACAGCGTTCCACATGATGTTGACATTGGAGTACACGAGCTGGAATGCGTGTTCAATGGGAGCGAGTCGTACTATAACTCCACAGCGACAGCACGCTTAAAGGTTCTAAACAAACGACCTCAAGTCAACATAAGTGTGAGTGATTTCCCGAGCGGCAGTGTCGTTGTTAACGGGAGCATAATCGACCCAAATGCCAATAACGTCTCAATGAAAATTGACGGTAGGACCGTGTCAGATTCCGTCCCATATACCTGGAACACGACCAAATACTATAACGGATATCACCGAATTGAACTGGTAGCCAATGACAGCTTCGGCAAGACCGGGAAAGCAATCAACTACGTATTTGTTCATAACCCCATCGCGGACGCAGGTGGACCCTACAAAGGCTTAGAAGGCCATAATATATTACTCAATGGAACTGGGTCTTATGACCCATACGATGAGATCACGAGCTGGCTATGGGATTTAGATGGAGACGGTATTTGGGAGATAAATGCAACTGAAAATAAAGGGAAAGCGAGTTACGCATGGGGAGACGATCATTCAGGAATTATCAGCCTTCAAGTAAGGGACAATTTCGGTGGGGTGGACATAAATAGCACAAAAGTGGTAGTCCACAACGTAGCGCCCACTGTGGTAGCTGGTTCACCGAAGGAGATCATTGCTGGAGATACAGCTTATTTCAACGGCAGCTTTTCAGACCCCGGATGGTTAGATGAGCACAACATCAACTGGAGTTTTGGAGATGGCCACAATTCAGCGGAACTGAATACTACTCACGCCTACTACCAAAAAGGGTCCTACGAAGCAAATCTTACAGTAGAGGACGATGACGGCGGTATCGGAAGTGACTCTACAAAGGTAATGGTGAATCCCATACCCGCAAATATTACTATAAAGCCCCAAGTTCTCAATCTCCAGAGCAAGGGCAAGCTGACAGCGTTTATTACTCTTCCGGAGAAGTATAATATTACAAATATCAACTCTGAATCAATAGTGTGCGACAATACTTCAGCCGAGTGGGTGAAGACAACGGACAACAACTCAATAATAGCCAAATTCGGAAGAGAAGGACTGAACACCACATATGGAGATGTGGCCAACCTGACTATCGAAGGAGAGGTTCTTTACAATGGAGGCTATGCAGACTTTGAAGGCAGCGACACAGTGGAACTGAAATGGGGAAAAGAAAGAGACCGAGAACGGAAAAGGCACGAAGAAGGTTATGGGATGAAATTCAGGGAGTACGAGGATTAACTCCATTACTTTTTTATTTTTAAACATTAATGTATAATGTATTTATCGGGAGACCAGAATTCGGTAGGCCTAATCTAACATCTCATCTTAATGCTGACGTTAACCAGGAATTCCAAAGGTTCCCAAGATCTCCAAGATTTCCAAAGATTCTAAAGATAAATCTCTTTATATTGATCGATCGCGAGATAGGTATGATATCAGGATTTAAGGATAAAACTCCCAGGATCTGTGAAGACTGTTTTATTGCGGATTCCGCTGTCGTCATTGGGGATGTAGAGGTTGGAGACTGCTCCAGTGTGTGGTTCAATGCTGTGGTCCGAGGGGATATGGATGAGATCAAGATCGGATGCAAAACCAATGTTCAGGATTGTGCGGTTGTTCACTCTGACCCGGGGATTAAAGTAGATATCGGGGATGGGGTCACCATAGGACACGGCTCGGTAGTTCATGGATGTAAAATTGAGGACAACGTTATTATCGGTATGAACGCCACAGTATTGAACGGCGCTGAAATCGGTAAGAACTCTATTGTGGCAGCCAACGCTCTAATACCTCCTGAAAAGATGTTCCCTCAGAATAGTGTTATAATGGGGGTTCCTGGAGTGCGCAAAAAAGAGTGCGCTCAATCAGACATCCAGCTGATCCAGAGGTCTGCTGAAGAATACGTCAAACTGGCCGCCGGATACAGAAAGAGTAGCGAATAACAGAATGATCTAGAATAAATCTGATTAAATTCTCTGGTTTACAATCTTTTCTTCAGAGCTTCTTTTATTTGGGGCACAGAATATGTAGAATCTTCTAAAAATTCTTTAGCGTCTTCAAGGATCTTATTAACGTCTTTCCACTGCTTGTACTTCTTGAACTTGTCTTCTCTACCTATCCCCATAGCTTCGGTGATAAGGGTAATATAATTGACTATGGAGTAACTGTATTTTTGTTCTTGGTCAGCGAAGATCTCATGACAGTAGTGACAGATGTCCACCAGCATATCTGTATTGGTGCACGCGGCCTCCTTTAATCGTTCATCTCTCATTTTCTCGAAGCAGTGGGGAAAATAATTTTGGGCAGCTGAACCGCAGCATACTGTATTTTTTCCGTGGCGGGGCATCTCGACCAACTCGATCCCCGGAAACTGTTTTAGAACTTCACGTGGACCCGTCAAATCCAATTCAGTGAAGGTAGCCTTACATGGTTCATGTAAAGTGACTTTTTTGTGAATGGGTTTTTTTAGGGGCAGTTTTTCCATATTCTGGGCTAGGAATTGAGCAAAGGACATAGTTTTAAATGGGAGTTCTATGCCCTCTAATTTTGAAATAGTTTCATGCATATTGCATAGACATGTTGAGCACCAGAATACGACAGTATCAGGGTTATAGGATAATAGCTTGTGTATCAACTCCTTTGAAACCTCTCCGGCTCTCTCAATTTGACCTGAGGATAGATAAGCGTTCCCACAGCAGTAATCCAGTCCGGGTACGAACGCATAATCATCAGTTATATACTCCATTAAATCCAGAACACTTAAGACTTTGTCAGGCTGAAAATAGACATTGCAGCCGGGAAACAGAACATATCTTGCTTCATCAGTAGAGGTGGAATGAGCCGAATGGGAAGGAGTAGTAATCTTCTTCAGGTCTTCACCTGAAACCTGTATGCTTGCTATTATTCTCTGAGGGGCTTTGTGGTTCTTGGGATCAGGGTAGTTATATTCTGCCAGATTGTTTTTCCTGTAGTACCACTTTATTATCTCATTGATCAGCATGGGATTCAATCCTTGAGGGCAAAAGTTACCCACACATTGAAAGCATCTCATGCAGGCAAAACCTCTGGTGTAGGCTGCATCGTTTTCTACTCCTGTTTCCAGAAAATCAATAACTCCTTTCTGGATATCCTGCGAAGAATAATCATTCAATTCAGTCTGTGTTAGAATGGGGCATTTGCGATTGCATAGGCCGCATTTACGGCATTCTTCTATCGTCTTTTTTCTCTCCTGTTCAAGATAATGAACTAAACTCAGTTTTTCTGTCATACTACCTCGTCTTACATTAGGTCAAACGCAGGAGATCAGCCTTAATTATTTATTTTTCCCCCCTGTACTTAATCGTTCAGATCTGCACGTCTTTAATTGAATTAAAGCCAGTGATAAGTAATATACGTGTTGATGGTTTTTACAGTCTTTCTGTCGATGATATTGGAAAAACATGAACTCGGAAAAATAATAAAATTTTTAAGCATGTATATAGAATTTGATTTGTGCTTAAACCTATAAGAGGAGATAAGAGAACAGTATATGAACAGATAGTACATGTAATTCGCTCTTACATAGTTAAAGGGGATCTAAAACCGGGGGACAAGCTACCATCTGAAAGAGAATTAGCTGCAACCCTGAATGTGAGCAGGGCTTCGGTTAGAGAAGCCGTTAAGATGTTATCCGCTGAAGGTTTTGTAGAGGTTAAGCATGGCCAGGGAATTTTTATCAGCGACAAAGAAAACCCCGACACCATTATACACAAGCTGGATAAGTTCTCCATGGACGAAAAGACCGTTAAGGACTTTTTTGAGGTTAGGCTTGTGCTGGAACTGCAGGCTGTGGAGTGGGTTATTAAGAGAGCTTCAAATGATGATCTGAATAACTTGAAGAAACTTATTGAGGATACGAAGCAGGACTTGGACCAAAAGGATAAAGGAGTTCTCCTATCCCTTGGAGAACATGATACCAAGTTCCACGAGATGCTGGCAGAGTACACAGGCAACCACGTTCTCCTGAGGAGCATGCACAGTCTTCTGGATATTCTTTCCGAAGTGAGATTAAAATGCCTTCAAATCGAGGGCAGACCCATCAGGTCGCTGGACGAGCATGAAGAAATATTGAAGGCTCTAATGGATAGAGATCTCTCCAGAGCGAAGGATAAGATGGAAGGCCATATCAAATCGGTGGAAAAAGATATCTTAGAAAAGTTCTGTTCCTGAATATCTATTCTTATTCTATACCAATCTAGCCTAAAGATTACACCCCTATACCAATTATTCTAACGTTATTCTATCATTGTAAACTATCATTGTAAACTACAGACACATATCTATTCTTTCAGTTTGAGGCTGATCAGAAAGGTGGAAGCGAATAATATGGCAATGGTTATGAAGACGTATTCGAATCCCACAAAATCTATTATCAGTCCAATCAAACCCGTGGAGATTACTGAGCCTATATTGGCAACGAATGTAATAAACCCGGATATTGTGCCGGTCTGATGTTCTCCCACCGTCTTTACGGCCACGGAAAACACTGCCCCCACACTAAATCTGAAGAATACTGAGGCAATGAAGAGCGTTACGTAGACCAGCCAGAAGCTGCCGGCCAGCAAAAATGCTGTGACGAGCAAGAATAATGAGGAAGCGAGAACCTGGTTGAACATTATGGTCTTTTTCTCTCCTACGCGGTCGGAGAAGACCCCTCCGGAGATACCTCCAATAATTCCTGCAAGCGGTATTATGGAAGCGAATTTGGCAGCATTAAACTCGTTCAACCCGTAGACATCAAAGAAGAATGTGGGGAGCCAGGTGTACAGTCCGAACATGGCGAAAAGAATGGAGAAATGTATCATAGCCAGTATAACCACATTTTTACTTTTAAAGAATTCAAAGTTAAAGCTTGATTTCTCACCCCTGGGAAAGCCGATTAGAGATGCTATACCGACTAAGAGTATTATGGATGCGGGAATAATGAACGCAAAGTTCAAACCCAGTTCTTGCGCCACAGAACCGGCAAAGACATACGAGAGGAACGTGCCTGCGGGTACGGAGGAGCCCAATACACCGATTGCTTTTGCTCTCTCTTTGGACCTGGAAGAGTACTTGATCAAGGAGGCCCATCCCGTGCTCTGTCCAGCACCGTTAATGAACTGGCCCAAGATCATCATGGAGAATATCCAGCTCACCATCAACATGTTGCCCAAAGAGATGAAGAGACAGCCAATGAAAAGGACGTATTTTATCCCCAATCTATCTACCAGAACCCCAGAAGGTATCTGAGAAAGAGTATAGGCTAAGAACATGGCCGAGGCAATAAGACCGAGCTCGGAATTGGAGAAGCCGTATGTCTCCCTGATAACGGGGAGTATAGCAGCATAATTCATCCTCCCGATCAAAAAAGCGGCGTAAACCACCCAAGAGATTATGGATATTTTGATTATGGGCCTGACCATCTACAATACCTTTGAGTTCTGAGGAATTGTTGGTACCGTTGACGAGGCAAGAGGCATGACCAGCATCTTCTCTATCGCAGTCAATTCTTCAGCCTCTTTTATTGCACTCTCCAGACCAGGGACATGATCTACCTTCAGGTCCTCCAACTCTTTTGAGGATAGGCTGGAAATGAGTATAACCTTCTTGTTGGTCAGCTGTGTGGACCACATCCATGCCTTGTGGATACCCATTCGAAAAGGTAAGCTCTGGAAATAGTTGATTATCTCTTCGTGTGTAGCGAATTTATTCATGGTTTGTTCGAAGAGCTCATCACCCAGTCCATGGGGGCATTCGGCTACCAGAATGATAACCCCCTCCGGCTTGCAAACAATCTCCGCTGGAGTTAGAGCCTTCTGAGCCTGGTATACGTTAATGTCCTTGGGGGAGCCTCCGGGGGAAGTGATGACCACATCTGCTTGATAAGGGGTTTCCGCTTCTACCACTCTCTGGGCGAATTTCACTCCCTCCCGGTGGGCGTGGAGCCAGTGACCTGCCACTACTCTGGCAACCTGTTTATTGAGGTTCAGCACGGCATTGACTATAAAATCAATTCCTAGCTTGTCTCCTATCTCATCTACGTCCTCTCTACAGGGATTCCTTTCTATATTGCCTAATCTCGAGCCTTCAGCCATAAGGAGAGCGTGATTCGCTTCAACGGTTTTTGTACCCGCAAGCCCGATAGCAGCACCCTTAGAACCTCCAGTATATCCCATGAACTGGTGGGGGTCGATCATGCCAGTAACGATCTTCTTTTCAGCCTGCATGAAGTGCTTGTTTATCCATATAGGTGTTCCTCTATAAGTATCACCAAGATAGACCAGATCCTCTTCTTTTCTGGAATCGTGAATAACCGTATTTCCCACGCTCTCTGCAATATCCTTTCCAACAATCTCTTCCAGACTGCCTGTCCTCCTGTGGAGACCACCGCCCACAATAATGGTTATATCGTCCTGGTTTACGCCATACTCTTCCAATTGGGGTATTAAGACTTCTAAAATGGCTTTAGATGGTATGGGGCGGGTCTGGTCGCTGACAACTATGGCCACATTTCTACCCTCAAAGTCAATCAAACCATTGTGGGAGACTGGCTCCTCTAGTGCTTTTGATATCTCGGCCTTTACATCAGCGGGTGGGAGGTCCTGAGGCTGGAGATGATCAACTCTTACTTCATCTCCTACATCTGCTTTCATGGCAGTCTTGCCGTAAGGTACCTCTATGACCGTCATGATGAGTCCTGATATTCTTTTGTTTTCTTAAAGCCTTGTTTTCATCCCTATACTTTCTGCCAGCTCGTTCAGGGTAGAAATAGTGCTCTCTTCAAGTTGGATTCCTTTCTTATTCTCTTGGAGTTTTTTGAATTTTGATTCCCCCGGAACCCGGATCTCCTGATAGTCCTCGCTGGTGGGTAGCGACTTCAGCTTCTCCAGATACTCCTCCAAATCCTTCAAATAGTTTTCTTTGTCTCTGAAGAATAGGGGATTTATGATGAGGATGGTAAAACCACCCTGAGAGGCAAAATCAGCGGGAACTTCATGACCGAACTTTCCGCCCATGACTGCTCCACAGAATAGATCGATTATCAAGGATAATGCGTAACCCTTCACTCCATCAGGTAGCATTGCACCCTTTGCTGCTTTTTCAGGGTCTGTAGTGGGCTTCCCATCCTCGTCTACAGCCCAGTTATCCGGTATCTTTTCGCCCTTTTCTCTGGCCACCAGGATCTTGCCTCTTGAGGTTACGCTCATGGCGGAGTCGAAAAGGATATGCTCATTATCTCTGTAGGGTAGTCCTATGGCAATGGGGTTGGTGCCCAGAAAAGGTTTTTTGGCACCCATAGGAGCCAGCACTGAAGGGGTGTTGGCAACAGATATCCCTATCATCCCTTCTTTTACTACTTGATGAATGTAATGGGCAAGCATGCCCACATGACCCAGATTTACGGCACTACCCATACCTATATAATTATCATGGGCTTTTTCCATTGCTCTTCGAGTAACTTCCATGGCAACTGACTGTCCCAGCCCACCATCTCCATCCAGAAAGAGCATGGTGTCGTTCTCTTTAATTGTCTTCGGGTAAGGAGCAGGATTAAGATTCCCGTTCCTTATTGCCCGAATATAATAGGACAGTCTAACAATTCCGTGGGTATGAACTCCAAAGAGATTAGCCATAACTAAATGGTCGGCAACCTCTTTTGCGTCTTCTCTTCTGCCTCCCACTTCGGTTAAGGCATCCTCAATGAATTTCTTCAGGTCTTCAGGGTCGGCCGAAGGCATGGTATGTGTTCATACCTCTTCAATATTAATCTTTTTCTATATCCATAATCCATGCCGGCACAATCTAATTTTCCAGTGATAGATTGATTGGTGGACAAAATAGGTCTATCGAAAGCTTTTTAGCCTATCAGAACTAACTGATGGCTGTGAATAGGTATGGTTGCGATATGTACAAATCTTAACAACTTTCAATACCAGGACGAGCTTCATTCTATATTTGAGGGGTACTCAAATGATTTTGAGTACACTTCAGAAGGAGTTTTTCGGAGGGCAGTGCCACCTTTATGTCAGTGCGGCACTCAGATGGATCACAATGGTTACAACGCCTACACTAAGAAGGGTTTGGGCAGTATCAAGGTGGGTAAGTATTTCTGTCCTTCCTGTGAGAAGTTATGTGAAGAGGACAAGGGTTTCTGGGAGGATCTCAAGGGTAGTTTCTTCAGTGTTTTAGGGGAGTTCTTCCAGCGTTTGAGAGCGCTTCACGTCTCTTTTGAGGGGATTTCCTGGGCGTTGGAACTCGTATTCCCTAGGGGCAAGGACACGGTGCACAGGGAGTTCAATCGGGTAGTTGAGGAGGCTGAAGTCCCTCCAGCGGAAGATATGCAGGTTGTGCACTATGATGAGCAGTTCCCCAAGAGGGGGAGGAGTCAGAAGTTCCGGCTGACCCTGCTGGATGGAAAGGGAATGGTCGTTGCAGAGGAATTACACAGCAAGAAGGATCCGGAGACCATCAAGGAGTTCTTGGGGAGGTATCTCAACCCCCATAAGAAGACCTTTGTGGTGACAGACCTATACTCCAGCTATCCAGAGGTTTTTGAGGAGTTCTTTGATGAGCTGGTGCACCAGCTCTGCCTCCTGCACCTGAACAAGCGGATAGTAAAGGACTTCCCTAAAAAACCGAGCATAGAGCAAATCCTGACAATGTATCGCTTGCTCAACATCTTCTATAACCGTGAGCAGGAGCTAGAGTTCCTTGAGGCTATGGCGGAGAAGGAGAGGGAAGGGAAGGAAGAATCAAAAGGTAACGAATACACAGACTGGCTAAAGAAGGCCAGGTCAGCTTTCAACTCCTTCATTCATGAATTGAAGCTCAAACGCAGAAGAGAGAAAAAGAACCTAGAGCTAAGATCCTACAAAAGCTCACTGGAAGTATTCAACGAACTGATGAATGAGCTACACTCATTTGACAAGAAGGTGCGGAAGAGGCTCAGGAAGATAGAGAAGCACTGGGATCACTTCACTGCCTTCCACTTCGTAAGGAACGCTCCAGCCACCAACAACCTCATGGAGAACTACTACTCCACATCCCTAAAAACGCACAGGAAAAAGCAATTCAGGACAGAAGAAGGAATAGAGAACCACATGAAACTCTCACAACTAAAAAGAGCAGACAAGCTGAACGGTAAGAGAACCCTGCTGGAAGTGTTCTCCAAATTTAAGCTCATAGATACAGGCTGAAGACAATTACACAACTTAACATAGGAGATGCCCAGCTTCAGCTACCTCCTTTTCAGCCTTTTTCGGACGAGAATAGGGTTTTTCAAAGGAACTGGATAGAATTTAGAGTTTTTAATTGCCAAATATTAGGCTAAAATAGATAATCAAATCTTGTAATACCATATCAGAAAGCAGAATAACCTCCAAAAATTAAAAAATCACTTGATTTTGAGATAGTGCCATCCATGCCTTAATGTGGTCAATAGGGATTAAATTCAAGCTCTTTAAAGATAAATAAGGGAGTAGCGGGGAAAATAGAAAAACACATATAGGGTTACATATAGGTATGACCACCGACCATGGGGTCAGTGGTCATACCAAGTAATAAAGGTTTTGGTTTGTGCCAGTATTTTGCTAAAATGAACCGATGAGGTCAGCTTATAATTAAAGAAACCTTTTTAGCCCTTTTCTAAAAAAGCTTTTTTCTAGTCCCTTTTAGTAACTCTTAAGTTTATGAGCAAGAAATCTCCAGAGTTTACTCTGTGAGATGAATTGCGT
>CAZHOR010000017.1:0-63522 GCA_964534325.1 uncultured archaeon | reverse complement strand
GGTCAAATTGTTGGGGACCTCCAGTGTACCATCTTCTCTGACCTTACCGAACTTTACTTTCTCCCACCTCCTGTCTTCAGGATGTAATTTACGCATAACCCTCCAGTAGACGTACATCATGAAATTCACTGTATGCGGAATCAGCATGATAAATCCTGAGACCAGAAACCCGGAAGTCACAATACCCACCCCTATAGCGGATCCCATGGTTAAAGCTCCTACATTGCCATCAAATATTCTGGAGGGGTATTTGTTGAACCACCATAACCCCAAAACCGCTCCCAGCAGGACACCCAGCATAAACACGTTATCTTCCCCCTCCATAATAGCCTTAATGAAGAGCGTTCCTAAAAGAATTGCAGCCAGACCGGTGGCCATCCCGTTAAAGCCTGAATGCATGTTCACCAGATTGGCCACAACCATAACATATAAAGGAACTATGACCAGGAGATAAAAAAGACCCATATTTATTGACCCAATAAAAGGAAGAAAAACAATGCCAACACCAACGGTAGTGACCAAAGGTAATGAAAAAGTATACGGCAGAAATATTTTTGCCGGTCTGCCCACGTCAACATAATCATCCAGAGCCCCAAAAAAACCGAATAAACCTATAGCAAGTAATGCTTTCCAGTCCAAATAAGCTATTCCGGGGTCATAACTCCCTATCAAACTACCAATATCATAAAACAAAATATAAGTTAAAACTATAGCAAAGATTACAGCAATCCCACCGCCAGTAGGTATCTCCCTGAGGTCTCTCTTATAGTAATCAATGGCAGTAATACCTCTCTCATTAAACTTCTCGATCTGTATATAAACAACAATTAGAGAGAACAAGAATGATACTAACACAGGAAGAATCAATGTCAAATCCAACATAACACTGATTTTTTGGATTGATTATTAAAATTTTGGCCAAATTCAATTAATCATAATAATATTTGATTTGAGCAGGATTTAACGTCCCATTACAGATTAACATGATTAGTTTATTTGATTCGTCTATAAAATCCAACACACGCCAGAGAGTAAAGGAATCTAAGCAAGATGCACCTCAGGACCTCATACCAGACAGGGTTTCTTAATGCATAATCAACTTAAGGCCTCCTCCCAATCCCATCCTTAATCTGGTCAATATCATCCTCTAATCTAGAAAAACGTGTACCAAAAGTTGACCTCATCTCATCCCTATTCTTCTGAGACTCCTCCTTGATTACTCCACCCAACTCATTCCTATTCTTCTGAGACTCATCCCTCACTGTCTCCCTCGTCTTCTGAGACTCATCTCTTACCACGTCCCTCGTCTTCTGAGATTCATCTTTCACCACATCTCTGGTCTTCTGGGACTCGTCGGTTATAACTCCTTTAAGATCTGAAAAACCCGTCCTCAGTTCACTTTTTACTTCACTGAACCCGTTTTTTGTGACGAATATCAGTTCCTTCAGGTACTCGGCAGCAGTATCAAGCCTCTCGTCGGTTTCACCCTTATCCACGAGTTTATAGAAGCTCTGGAATTCACCAGTTGCTTCAGAATACTCGTGTTCAATTTTATCCACCTTGATGAGAGCATTATCAATGTTTATTGCTTTAACGAATCTCTCCAGATCTTCAGTATCGCCTTCAGCAATAACCTTGACCCTGCCATCCGGCAGGTTCTGGATACAACCCTTCAACCCGAAATCCCTGGCTATATCCACCACTCTGGAGCGATACCCCACTCCCCGCACGTCACCATGAACGAATGCAGTTACTCTCATTACACAACATAAGTCCTCCGGCATAATAAAACTTTTGATTTTACCTGTAAAAAAATATCGATAGTGAGGGGATGCATCCAAAGCGAGCCTCCTGTTCACCCAGAGATCTCACTTTTCTCTCCCAGTCATAAGTAAGACCATTCCAATGAGAGCAATTACGGAGAAAGCCATTGTTAAAGGCGAGAACTCCGGGATAGGGGTTGGTGAAGAGTAGTAATCGAGGACGTTGTCCATAAATAATTCATTGTCGTCCTCATCGATAGTTCCGTCTTTCCACATTGATTCGTCTCCAATGACTATAACTGTTCCCATACCCGCACTCTCATTGATGGCTAGAAGACATTTTCTTCCTTCAGCACCGTCAAAATATCCCAGTCCATGTGAGTCACCTGAAGTTTCTATTACCCTTCCTTCACCAGAAGTAACCCCACTCAAACCATTGGTGACGGGATGGCTGTCAAAGTCGTTGATTGTGAACGAATGATCACCACCAAAAGTTATTCCAAAATTCTCAGTTAATTCATTAGCGTATATGCCTCCATCATCCTGACTTACCACCAGATTCCCTCCATTCTCAACCCAATCGATAATCACCTGCCTTTCATTATCGGGAACGTCCTTGGAGGGAGTTAGAACGAAAAGAACCTCATAATCGTTAATCACCTTACTATCCACGTGTTTGGCGAAATCAGCTGTCCACCCCTTTTCCTCAAACTTATCCCTGAATTCATCCCAGTAGTAGCTCGTATAATAACTGTACCTCACCCATCCATCTTCGGGTGACCATGTTTTGTAAAGTACAAGAGCCTGTCCACTAGCACTCACCGGATAACAGAGGGAAAGCAAAACCAATGCCGCCAGCACAACACATATTCTACCCATACCCATCATATCACCATAGCTAAAACTTTAGTTGAATATAAAAAATTTTTCGTTATATCGGTAAAAATAAATTAATTATAATACCAGTACAAACAGATAATGAGGATATTTTCCCCAGTTCAGCTCCAGGGAAATCAATAAAATTTGTTCCAGCCTTTCATCCAAAGGATACCTATACAGGGTGAAGAGAGGGACGTATCTCGTTCAACAAAGACCGTCCACAGCTCCAGTGATAAAAGATACAAAGTTGCAACCGCTATATCTAAAGGATATGTGGGCTTCTCATCTGCATTGAGAATTTATGACCTGCTGGAATACGAGCCCTTCACCATATTCGTTGTGACAGATAAGAGATCGGCAGAAAGGATGATAGGTGAATACACACTGAGGTGGGTTGCTATGGGTGATAAAGCAGAAGGAGCGACATACTACCAGGGATTATACGTCTCCACCCTCGCTAAGACCTTTTTTGACTGTTTCTACAAACCGCAATATGGAGGAGGTTATTCTACCATAACAAAAGCCCTTTATGAGGCTGAGCTGGACTGGAAAGAATTTTTAAGTTACTTCAAGAAAACTTCAAGCTCTTTATGCCAGAGAACCGGTTATGTTCTGGAGCTGCTGAACAAGAATACTGAAAAAATTCCCCAAAATGTAATAGAGTATTTCAGTAGAAGGATCAGGAACAACACCAGGTTGTTGCCCTGTGGTAAAGGAAAAGGAGAATACATAAAAAACCAGCTTCAGAAAGCTGGACCATCAAATTGAGGTGTCTCACTGCGTTCAACACCTCCATGGCATATCTTCTAGTGTAAAAAGGTAATTTAATCGGTGTTTGGATGTATACTTTATACAACAGTAAAAAAATGGATGCTAATCGACAATCTGGGCGAAGAGAACACTTACAATATCTCTGTCTTTTTCCTACTTACATTAAAACCAAAACATTTTTGTATACTTATTATACAATGTATACTATGCCTGTGATTTCCGCAAGAATAGCCAAAGACCTTGAAAAAGATATACAAGAATTTGTTGCTGAAGAAGGTCTTGAAAGAAGTGTTGCCGTAAGGAAACTACTGTCTATCGCAGTTAAAGAGTGGAAGAAAGAAAAAGCATTAAAAAAGCTTTCAGAGGGAAAAATATCGTTTTTAAAGGCAGCAGAAATCGCTGGTATGAATGTCTGGGATTTTGCAGAGCTTATCAAGGACAAAAAGATAACCTGGATTAAAGACGAACGGGTTCTGAAAGATCTTGAATGATCCTCTTTTTTGATGCCACCACTCTTATTTACCTGGCTAAAGTTAATAAGCTCTATTTACTGGAGAGAATAGATAAGGAACTAATCATACCACGAAATGTATTCGAAGAAGTAGTGGTTAAGGGTAAAGATCGGGGAAAACCGGATGCACTAGTAATCGAGAGATTGGTTGATGAGGGATTTTTCAAAATAGAGAATGCAGGTGGATCTGAACTTTATAACAAACTTAAAGATAACGAGAATTTAAGTCAAGCGGACGTAGAGGTTCTTGTTTTAGCTAGAGAAAGAGATGGTACCGCCATAATGGATGAAGATTACGCAAGAAGAATCGCTGAGGCTGAAGGCATACAATGCAGAGGCACAATCCACCTTATCTTCTCGCTACTAAAAGAGGGTATGATTAGTAAGGAGGATGCTAGAGAAACGGTAGATAGGATGATAGAGAATGGATGGTACTGTTCTACCGATCTTTACGCCAAAATCCTAAGAAGAATTGGTGACTAGAGAAAACACGCCTCGCAGATTTAACAAAATTTTCTGTATATACCCATATTGAATACTAAAGCAAAGGATTCTATCTTAGGAACATACCCTTTATATTCCTCAACCTTTACGTTATCAACATAATTTTGGCTTTCATATTCAATTTTCCTCACGTCACATTAAAATCTTTTAATTTTATATAATTCTTCCACCACTCACCAACAAAATTACCATTCTATTCTTTAAACCATCCCATGGTCTCCCTCAACCCATCCTCAACCCCATAAGAAGCCTCAAAACCTATTTTCTCCTTTATCTTGCTGGCATCCCCATAAGAGTGCACAATATCCCCCTCCCGGGGCTCATCATAAACCGGGCTCAGATCATTACCCGACAATTCGATTATCAGTGAAGCCAGCTCGTTAACAGACACCTTCCTACCCGTAGCAACATTGAATACTCCGCTCTCCTCGCTCTCCATGGCCATTATATTCGCCTTCACCACGTCCTTGACGTAAACGAAGTCCCTAGTCTGCTCTCCATCCCCAAATATCACGGGGTTCTCTCCACTCAAAGCCCTGGTAATGAACTTGGGTATGGCAGCCGCATAATCCGATTGGGGGTCCTGCCTGGGCCCATAAACGTTAAAATATCTCAGGGAAGCGGTTCCCAACCCGTATAGCTCGGTAAAAACATTACAATAGTATTCGGCGGTCAACTTGGTCACCGCATACGGGGACTTCGGGTTCGGCATCACATCCTCAGTTATGGGCAGCTCATCCGTATCCCCATAAACCGCGCAAGAAGAGGCGTTGACCACCTTCCTCACCCCATTATCCCTGGCCGCCATGAGCACGTTCAGAGTCCCCCTTGCGTTAACCTCGTTAGCCTTCAAGGGATCCTTGATGCTCTCCGGAACGCTCACCACAGCAGCCTGATGCAAAACATAATCCATATCCTGGAACAGACTCTGTAATAGCTGCAGATCGGTTATATCCCCCTCCACAAACTCCACATCCAGCCCCTCAATATTATCGAGGTCGCCAGTAACAAGATTATCTAAAATGACTACTTCATGAGTCTCCATTAATTCCTCAGCGAGGTTAGACCCTATGAATCCGCATCCACCAGTAATAAGAACTCTCACTTATTTTCATTTTCATGGGGAATTAAAAAAACTATCTATGGTTCAATTCGATAATCAACAGGAAATGGTTTTTCAGGAAAGCATAAGTATGACATATAATAATATTGGAATATGGCTTCGGTTCTAACCCAGGAAGTAAGGAGCTGGCCTCATGAGGCTTATGAGAACATTCCCGGTCTTCTATGGCTCCTTATTCCTGCTCTTATCTCCCTGCTGGTATTCAACGTAGAAACCACTGTCAGAGAGTCTCTGGCCTTCATACCGGGCTCATTTAACTTGTTTCACCTGTACGCGTCTCACTTCGTTCATTTCACTTTCCAGCACTTGAGCTCCAGCCTGGTCATTTACCTCATCTTTGTTCTGGCGGCATACATTACCTTCGTTAAAACCGACCGCAAACCCATGTTCTGGAAATCCTACGCCATAGTGCTGGTTTTGGCTCCTCTTCTCGGCTCGCTTTCCTGGGTCTTAGCCAGTCAGGTCTATCCTCCCCTGGGGAATCTTCACATATACGGGTTCTCCACCATCACTTCTGCGGCCATAGGCCTTTTCGGATCAAGCATAATCCTCTACCTCATTTCACTTAATGCAGAAAAGAATTCGGCCTTTCTGGCCATATTCGCTTTTGGAGTAGCCTTCGTACCAGCAATATACGGCTACTTCCTCCCCAGCGCCCTGTTGTTCCTCCTATGTATATTGGCCTTCATTTTCTCCACCCAGAACTCCTTTCTGGAGAAAAAACATCTGGCAATAATACTGGTGTGGCTGGTGCTCTACCAGATAGGCGTGCAGGCAATGTTCCCTCCGGAGATATTTTACGATAAATTCGCCATAAACATTCCCTCACACTACGCAGGATTCTCCACAGGACTCATACTCCCCATGCTCTTCTCGGACCCTGAAAAGGATTCGGATAAGGAATAAAGATTACCGGTATCTATTGCCTATTCTACCCTATTCCGTTATCTCCACACTTTGCCTCTGTAGTGGCCCGTGATGGGGCATCCCAGACATATCTTATCCGTCCAGTAATCGCAGGTGCCGCAGTTGGAACCGCATGGCGACTTCTTGGCTGGCTCCACGTGTATCCTCATGGGGACTACTGTATCCCTTTCGGCCCTGACCATAATTCCTACGTCAATATCGTGCACATCCGAACTGGGTCTGACGTGCTGGTCAACTATCGCCTCCAGAGTGGAGAGATCCTCACAGATGAACATCATGGTCAAATTCATGTTGCCCGCCACTATGAAGCCGTTGAGGAAGAATGGACAGCCATCGAACAGTTTAAGGAGGTCTCTGGGCTGCCTGCACTTGACATCCACTTTCAAGATATAGAGTCCGGGCTCCTTTATGTTGACCCCATAGCTGTGATTAACTATGCCCCTCTCCTTCATTTTCTTGATCCTGGCACCCACAGAGGGCTGAGAAAGTCCGGTCAGTTTGGCTATCCTGTCCTGAGAGGCCTCAGGGTCATCCTCCAGTATCTCCAGTATTATCTTATCTTTATCATCCAATTCAAAAAGACCTGGCATATTTACATCAACTATCCCGATTATATTTTATATTTTATATTTTATGTTTTATATTTATTTCCTGCTCGCGCACATCCACCCACACAACAGGCGGACACGTCTCTACCCAGAACGATCCTCTTCACAATCCTCCGGGCCGGAAGCGAACGCTTTTCCCTCATCATCCAGCTCGTATACATGCCGAGAAAACACGCTCAGGTATTCGCTACATCCATCACATAAATCACGGTCAACTTTGATTTCAGCCAATGAATTCACCCCCAAGATTCCTTCATTAGTATAGTATATAAACCTTCTGCTAAAAAGCTATAACCTAAAGCTGTAACCACTCATTAATTTTTAGATTATAAAAAAGATTTACTAGAGTTTAAGAAAAACACCATCAAACGCTCACATATCTTGATGAACAGCAGATAAATCCGTTCCTGCCCCTTAATAAAGAATAACGGCCAAGCAGTTGCATTTTGACTTCCTTCTTTTTTGTTCTCACCACAGGCAATCACCTGCAGGTCCACACCATTTCTATACCGAGTATATACCCGAGTATATTCCCATTTTTCTGATACCACATCACACCATCTCCTACCCTCAACGGTTTCTCCTATCCCTCTCTCTGTGATGGCCATACGCAACGCCACCACACCATTATCCAGATCTGCACCCATACTCACTTTCGACACCAGCAAGCTGTTATCACCATAATCTATCCACTTCTTACTTCACAACAACTCCTGAAAACCATACCCCTCCCGACAAGGCTTTTCCTATAGCTCTCCTGCTCGGATCTAAATTTATCTCAGCTCAATTATTTTTCTAAGGCCCGGGGAAAAACTAAAATAAGGTGTAAATTAGGTTTGAAGAAAAAAAGGTGATTCGATTATGGTTTCTGATACTATTAAAGAAAAAGCTGTTGATCTTGCTTCAGAGATCAAAGCAACAGAAGAATATAAGGAAATGAAAGAGAAGGAAGAAACGTTCAAGCAGGATTCTGAGGCTCAAGAATTACTTTCAGAGTTCCAAAATAAGCAGCAGGATTTTATTTCCAAAAGACAGTCCGGAGAAGTCGATCAAGAGCTGGTGAACGAGCTGACCGACATTCAGGAGAAGCTGAAGGAAAAGGATTCAATGGTCAGCCTGGGCGACTCCTACAGCAAATTCATGGAAGTGCTGGGAGAAGTCGTAGAAACAATAAGCAACGAAATAAACTTTGACATCGGAGAGCTCTACCGCAAATAACCTGCTTCTCCGATATTCAATTATTTTATTTTACCGTTTTATTTCAGCATTCAAAAGTAAAGCTGTAACTCTGTTCAGCTTTGGGATAGTTTGAATTCTCTGTGTATCACTCTCAGGGCATCGTTGCAGCTGTCCTTGTCCACAACGAACGATATGTTGTATTCAGACACGCTCTGACTTATCATTATAACGTTTATGTCGCTCTCTCCCAGGGCAGAGAATATTCTTCCGGCTACGCCTCTGGTACCTGCCATGCCTGCTCCTACGGCACTGATGACGGCGATATCTTCCATCTTGGTGACTCTCACCCCGTTCTGGATGCTCTTCAGAGCCCTCATAGCTCTCCTGAGGTCTGATTGGTCCACAACTATGGACAGGCTGAGCTCAGATGAGCTCTGAGAGAGCATGATAACCCTGACTCTTGCCTCAGATAACTTCTTGAAGACCTCTGCCATTATATCCGCGAAACTAAGGCCTGCTCCACTGACGTTGATCACCGCTATCTTTTCTATCAAGCTGAGGGCCTTAACTATCTCTCTGGCGGATTTGGTTTCCTCCTTGATGACTGTCCCGGGTGCATCGGGGTCGTAGGTGTTCTTTATCCTCACTGGTATCTTTTTGGCCATCACGGGCTCCAGAGCCCTGGGATGCAGTATCTTTGCTCCGAAGTGGGATAGCTCCATGGCCTCCAGATAGGATACTTGCGGTATTAGCTTGGCCTCGGGAACGATCTTGGGGTCGGTGGTCATCACTCCCGCGACCTCCTTCCACAGCCACACTTCATCCGAGTTGAGGGCAGCACCCAATAGGGTAGCAGTGAGATCGCTTCCACCCCTGCCCAGAGTAGTGATACTGCCGTCCTGTGTGGTCCCCATAAATCCTGATACCACGGGAACGGTCTTCTTGATGGTCAGGAGGGGGCCCAGCCTGCTCTCGATTATGCTGTTGACATCGGAAATAGGCTTCGCTCTCCCGAAATTCCCGTCGGTGATGATCCCTGCATCCCCACCGGTGAGGGCAACCGAATCCACACTCAGAGAGAGCAGCGTAGCAGAGAGAATGGGGGCGCACAGTCTTTCCCCAAAAGAGACAATATAATCCTCACTCCTCTTGGTCAGCTCACCCAGATAGGTGATACCCAGCAGGACTTTCTCCAGCTCATCCATCAAACGCTCGATGGCGGAGATGACCTTGGGCCTGTACTCCTCCGACACAGCAACATTGATGGCATCATAATGCTTCTTGGCCAGCTCCGCAACAGAAACCTTAATGTAACCCGGAGAAGGATTGGAATAACATTTCTCCGCAGCTTCCAGCAAGAAATCCGTTACGCCGGCCATAGCAGAAGTAGTAACAACTACCTCATTCTCCGCAGCGAACTTCTTCACCAGCTGCGCACAATGGAGAATACTCTCCCCGTCCTTCACACTCGTCCCACCGAATTTCATGACCAATCTCATACTCTTCACCATCAATGCCTCTGCCAGTCCCAATTATCAACCAATCTGGTGGCTATGCAGAAAGGGGGAATAAAAAGATTGCTACCTTCAACCAGTTTATTTCAGATACTTATGGTAGGCAAGGATAGGCAAATAGCTCAGACTTAAGTTTTTACTTCAGCTTTATCAGGAATATCTACCACAGTAACCATAACTTCATCGGAATAGCTTTCTGTGTCTTCATCTTCGAAATAGAGCTCAAGAGCCTCTTTTAGATTTTCCAGAGCTTTTTCCATACTCTCTCCCTGACTGGCAACATCAACCTCAGGACACCATGCAGAATATACTCGAGTATCCTGGTCTTTTTTAATAACAGCAGTGAGTTTAACCATTATTAAACTTCATTCATCAAGATTATTTAAAATTTAGCACATTTCTCATATCTTCTTTAAGCCTTTGACAAATTCTTCTCTATTTATCCCTGATTGTCTAATAATTGAAATAAGAGTTCCTTTTGATATTTCGGAGTGATCTGGCACTATAACTATATATGTTTGATCTCCTGATCTTTTCTTCAATCTTATATGGCTCCCTTTCCTCCCAACAATTATAAAATCATATTTTAATAAAAATTTTACTATTGATTTGCCTGAAGTGACAGGTAATTTCATAATGTTTGTCTTCAATTGTGTTTATAAATTTCTTTTTTTCCTATTGAACTAAATACTACATTTTAAATATTAAACCGAGAAAAAGTCTAAATTGAAAATAATCAAAGTTCACCTATCTTCGAGGCCAATTTAGCTAATACATCCTTTCTTTTGGCGGGTATGAACTTGATGGACCCTACTACCAGATGACCTCCACCTTCCACGCCAGCGTTTATTTCTTGCTGGAGCTCTTTTACCAGTCGGGGTATATCCATCTCCACTCCCTCGCTCCTGATGATGGAGAAGTCGGGCCCGTAACCGATGGTTACAAGATTCCTGTACTCGTCCTTCAGCCTGTCGTGAACTTCCCCAGTCAGCTTCCCGGGTGGGGGGAAAGTAAACCTCCTCGCATAGTTCTCTATGTCCAAGGCAGCCAGTGCCACTCCGTTCCCCAGTTTTTGGACCTTCACTCCTTCCATCGCCGTCTCCACCTGGGACTCGATATCTGTGCGGGCGTAACCGGACAGTATGTCTATCAATTTTTTCTGTCTGTCCTTCCTGCCGAATCCCAGTATCTCGTGGATTATCTGGCTAGCAGCCCTGAAACGGAGGTAGAATGCCTCGTACTCCAGTGCCAGAGCAGTCTTCTTCAACTCCTCTATATCTGCACCCGATATCTCAATGCACTTCTCCACTTCTCCCGTACTCCTATCCCCCACAACTGACACTGCGGTCATGAATTGGGGGTTGGGCAATTCATCCACCATTCTGGCTATCTCCACACACAGGACCCCGGCGTTATGGTTGCTGTCCCCTCCCACTTTATAGGGGTTGACGTGGTGGATGAGGTAGGAATCTACAGCGTCATCTGGATAGTGGTGGTCCACGGTTATGACCTCAGCTCCAAAGGTGAGGAACTGGTCTATGGCAGGGATGTCCTCCATTCCAGACCCATTATCCGTCAATACCACCAGAGGCATCTTATCTCCGAACTTCTCCGCATCCTCCAGGGACTCGCTCAAGTCCTTAACCACGTCCTCCAGCTCGTAGAAGGGTGCTCTGGATACCTTCCTCTTGACGAGGAACTGCATATCCGAATAACCTATTCTCTCGATGAAGTTTTTGAGAGCCTTCTCCAGAGCCACTCCACTCACAATCCCGTCGGCATCCCAGTGATGCCTGACGATTATGGGTCGGGTCTCGTAAACCGCTTTCCTCAGCTCTCTGGCCACTTCCTCCATCTCGGGCCTCAGTTTTTCCAGCACCTCGCTCTCCATAAGGAATTCAGTTCTTGTGGGTCTGCATCTCTCTTCCAGCTCCTGCTGTATCCTGGAGGATATCTTGTGGGCTTCTTCTCCCAGCAGCCGCTCCATTTCAAATATCTCTATCTGCAGGCTGGCCTGCCTCCTCTTAACAATCCCCACAACTCTAACGAAATCGCCTACATCTATCTCCGGATAAGCTCTCTCCCCGTCCTCGAATGCGGCTGCATTGACTATGGAGCTCTCATCCAGTAAGGTGAATATGGTGGGGCCTCCGGTGACCTTCAAGTGGTTGACCTTACCCCTTATCTCCGCCAGCTTGCCCACATAACCTTCCATCTCCGAAATTTCAACTACAGGAGCTTCTTTGGAGACTTCAACCACTTGGTAATCGTTCATGGGATTCAGTTCAAGGTCGACCTCCCCATTGGGCCTGATCCTGGAGACCTTCACCACAACCTCTTCTCCATCGGATAGGTTGAGCTTGCCCGAGTTCCTCTTGGGTATCAAGCCCCTGACCCTCTTGTTGAGGTTGACGAATCCTCCTACGGGAGAAACGCTCGTCACAGTACCTACATAAACCTTATTGGGCTCCAATTCCTCCATCCCGCAGCTGTTCTTGAGCTGGTAAGCGTGAGGTTTCTTCCTGCACTGCTGGCACAGGTCGCCTCCCGGGATGCTGGTACCGCATATCCTGCATTTGGCCATCTTTCCGCTCCCATTACAGGTCTTGCAGACCTCCGTTCTCAGCAGCACTCCACTGCCTCTGCACACACCGCACAACCCCTTGGTGAACATCTCCATCTGCTCAGCAGAGAGTTCGGCAGTCACTTTGGGATCAAAGCTCTTAGCCTTTCCGCTGCCGGAACAGGTATGGCACTGATTTTCTACCTGAACATATCCTCGCCCCTCACACTTATCGCACTTCATATTCATTCGTTGATTATTCAATTTATTCAATAAAAGAGGAGAAAATCCGGTAAATGCTCCCGTAATAGTTCACAATGTCCTGCATCCTGGATTGAAGAGTTTTCCAGGAGTAATCTTCAATCTCGAACTCTACTCCTTCGTATTTAACATCTCTGAGAATCAATCCGTGAGCCGGCGCTGGCTCGATCCTCTCTTTATGCTTTTCGGGGTTGAGCATTTCTTTGAACCACTTGAGCCCTCTGTGCCCCCTCCCCACAGATTCCATGGCAGAAACGATGCACCTCACCATATTCCACGTAAAGGCGTTACCTTCCATCTCGAAGATAAGGAAATCGCCTACCAGCCGGAGCTCAGCATTATGGATAACCCTCACGCAGTTCTTGCCTTCTCCGAATTTTCGGGTGAAGTTGGTGAAATCGTGGGTCCCGATCACAAGTTTGGCGGCTTTCCTCATGGCGGAGATGTCCTGATTCTTGGCGAAAAGAGCGTACATGTAGGTCCTGCTGGAAGCGTATCTGGGATTGAAGTCGTCAGCCACCTTTGCAGAAGCCCATACGACGATCTCCGAGGGTAGGTGAGCATTTATCTGTCTGGGATGTATGTAGGAGTCGGTATTGATGGAGATCACCTGCCCAAAAGCGTGGACACCGGCATCGGTTCTTCCTGCACAGCCGTAGGAAGCTTTTCTGGCGTCAATACCCAGGTTCTCGAAAGCCTTGAACAGCTCTCCTTCTACGGTAGGCTCGTTAGGCTGATACTGGAATCCGGAAAAACGGTCACCCAGATAAGCCAGCTTTAAAGCGACCCTCATCTCTACCCTATCTCTACCCTATCTCTACTCTATTCCTATTCCTATTTCTTTCCGATCACGGAGGAAACGAACTGGTTAACGCTGTGTATCTTGTGTTTGATGACGTCTTTAACGTTCTTTTGTCCTTCGTAGTAGCCTATAGCCGCACCAACTATGAACAGGAAATCAACATCGTCTAATTGGTACTTCTCCTTCATGTTTAGCAGGTCGTTTACCCTGTCCTCGGGCAATTCTTCAGCGGTCAACTGCTCTTCCTGATCAACGTTCTCCAGAACTCTCTCGTCAACGCTCCACTTGTTCTTTAGCTCTTCAAACACATCCCACAGCAGAGATTTTTTTGCTTCAATATCCATGAGAACCACCTACCCGGTGCTTATTTGACCCCTATATAAATCTTCACTTTGATTACTTGGGGCTAATGTACTCCCATTTCTCAAGAGCCCTTCCCAATTCAGCGTATTTACCGGCTGATTCCTTGAGGTCCTCACCTTTCATTGCCACATCTATTGATTGTCTCAGAGCTCTGGCTCCTCCATAAGTTCCGTCGGGATGGCCGTGAACTCCTCCACCAGCCTGAATGATGACGTCGTTGCCAAAGAGGTCGATTACGGCTGGAACGAGACCGGGATGCAGACCTCCAGAGGATACAGGGAACACTCTCTTTAGCTCATCCCATGGCTCTCTGCAGATGTCTGCCAGGTGAGTAACTTCTTCTGCAGCGCCGTACATCTTGCCTACTCCTGTCCCCACGTGGAAGTTGTCCACTCCCACCAATCGGGAGAGTTTCACCAGCACGTTAAGCGATATTCCATGCAGGGGGTCTCTGGTGAATGCGGCATGCATGGCTCGGTGAGCATGGATCCCCAGATTGAGGTCTTCACATACTTCTCTCACGCTCTGGACCCCGGACCATCCTGCAGTGACCACATCGATCATGATGTACTCGTTGCCGTAGTCCGCCACCTCTTTTGCTCTTTCCTTCATTTTATCGGTCTCTGCAGTGATGTTCACCAGGAAAACTTTCTTCTCCCCAGTCTCCTGCTCTACCCTATCCCTGACCTTCATCACTTTATTCAGACGGTCCTCGAACTTTATGAACGGCTGGGACGTGAGGTTCTCGTCATCCTTCACAAAATCTATTCCGCCGGTCCACGCCTGATAGGCCACTTCTGAATATTCCTCAGCATCAAAACCTACCTTGGGTTTGGGAACAGTGGCGGTCAGAGGTCTTGATTCATTAAAGATTTTCTGCACGCCCTCTATACCCAGATGAGGGCCCTTAAAGTGTCTGGAGTACTCTTGAGGGAAGTAAATGTCCTCCAGCCTGAGGTTCTTGAGGGCCCTCATGCCGAAGATGTTGCCCGCAACGGAGCTGAGCAATTGAGCTATGTTCCCTTCCTCAAAGAGGTCGAGGGGGTAGGCAACCTTTATGGTGTTCCCCTCCACTTCCATTTCGTAGACCCTGGCCATCAATCTCTTTATTCTGTCTGGAAGTTTGGCCAGAGTGGTCCACGTTCCCACAGAGCTTTCGGAAGCCACTCTTCCTGCAGCTTCATCCATGGAAATCCCGTCGGGATCGACTTTAAAAACGCAGATAAGCTCATCCTGAGGTTTATGGTCCAGGTCTATAAACTCGGTATACCATTCAAAACTCATGAAAATGAATGTCAATACACAGGATATTAAATTTCTGCCTCAATATTTCTGGCGGCAGAACCGGATACCCTGTGCTGAAAGGTTGTGCCTAACTAAGCTGCAGCAACTTCTTCAGCAGCTTCGGCCCCCTCAACCACAGCGGGTTCTTTGAGGACCTCAATCTTCTTTATCTCCACTCTTCTGAGGGGATAAAACTTTTTAGCGTTCTTATATGTCTCCGAAGGTATCTTACCCAGAATACATTCCTGAAGGAACTGCACAAAGTTCTGCCTGGTCCCGTGCTCCAGAATTATCTCTCTCATGACAGCTCTAATAGCCTTCTTCTGAGTGCTCCTGCATCTCCTGATGGTGAATGTGACCGGTTTGACCCTCAAATGGTAGCCGTCAGTGGTCTTGACGTCTATGACATCCTCTATCTTGCTGGTCCTTCTCCTGGTAAGACTGTTCATGTAGTCCCGGGTGAGCTCGAACCTGTGGAATTTGGTGTAGGCGTTCCCTCCAGCAACCTTATTCACCCTGAAGATCAACTTCTTGTAGGGATTCTGGTTGGAGTAATCGTTGGTCAGCTCTGCCAGTGTGGTCTCCACACCTCTGTTATACAGTTTCTTCTCATCATCTGCAGGTGTCATTCCCACTTCTGCCATTCCGAAGTATTCGGGAGCGAGTAGATTATACCATTTCTTGAGTGTCCATTTATCCTTTACTCTTGCTGCTCTTTTTCTAGCCAAATATATCCCTCCACTTTATTTCAGCTCAACTATTCACTGATGAGACTGTTAACATTAGGGAAGATTAGTTTATCACCACAAGTGGTCAATTAATAAACTTTTTGTCCCTCCAGTAATATTGTCCATTATCCGTTATACGAGTTGGGGCTCACTGCACCGCTATATAACTGTACACTTGACCCTACACCACTGAACTTATTCAGTTCAAAGTCTGCCTTCAACCGTCTGGATACCGCTATTTCCTATCACGTAGGGAATAGGTGTGTCCCGGTGAGGCGTAAACGCCAGATTGTAAACAAGTATGTATCTCCTCTTGACGTTACCTTCAAAACTGGTTATCAATTCAATAAAACCGGAGGTCAAATGGCGGAGTATCCTCATCAGCTTTTCGTCCACCGAAGAATCGGTTATCAATAGGGTGTTGTAATTGGAGTTCCTGGACTCCACGATAAAGGCTTCTGTAAACCTTATCAACCCCTTGTACTCCGTAGCAAAATTAAGGGCAATAGAGGCCCACGAATCTATTACAAGCCTACCCTCCTGCCCCAGTTTTTGTTTGGCGTCGGCAATAGCCTTCGATATGGAGTTAAGGTCCCTGGGGTCTCTGATCACCACTTGCTCCTGGCTTTTGGAGCCCACCCTCTTTCCGCTCACTCCATCAACTATTACCAGCTTATTCTGCTCCTCATAGTGTTCTGGATTGATTCCCATCAAATGCATCTTGGTCCTGAGGTCCCTGGGCAACATGTCCATCTCGACGAAAATGCAGTTCTCCCCATTCTCCAGACCCTGTTTAATGAACTGTATGGCAAAAGTGGTTTTACCACTGCCGGGCTCTCCATGAAGGACCACATCCAACCCCCTGGGAATTCCTCCGGAAATAAAATCATCTAATTTGGATACCCCTATACCTATTCTATCAATCTCCAATTAAGCCACCCCAAACTTTGCTTTTAAGCTCTCGAGCTGTATGGACAAAGGAATCCTTTCACCAATAACTTCTGTATTACCACAACAAATATCGTTCAAGGCGGTTGCGGTATCCCTTGCATTTTGGAGTGAAGTAATTCCATGACCAATGGCACCACTACAGTGCGCATCGCTGCCAGCGATCGAAGATTTCTGGTATTTCGTGGCAAAGTAATTTGCCAATCTGTTGCAAAAGCCTATATAAAATTTTGCATTAAAAACTTCCACTGCATCCACTGCATCAATTACTTTGCTCAACCGCAGCACACCATTTCTGTGTACCTGAAAAGGATGCGCTTCAGCTGCAACTCCACCTGCATTTTTCACCAGCTTTGCTGTCTCCGTCATGGGCGCTCCCGCCTCAAAATCACGGGATACCCCGTAGGCCAGCAAATGGCCTTCTTGGGTGGAGATCTCTACACCGGGAAGAACAATTATGGGAAGGTGCTCGGACTCCACTATCTCCTTTGCTTCCATGGAGCCATTGACAGTATTGTGGTCGGTTATGGAAATAATATCAAGACCTTTGCTTATGGCAGCATCCAACATTTTCCTGACGGAGTCCCTGCCATCGTGACTGTGATTAGAGTGGGAATGCAGTTCAGCCAACATTTAAATCAACTACCGGACATTTCAACTAACAACCTAAGGATTAAGGATAATCTTTACCAATTATTCTTATTGTCTTGTTTATTCGAACTCTATGGTGGAAGGGGGTTTGGGTGTTATATCGTAAACCACTCTGGTCACTTCAGGTATCTCTGATGTTATGCGGAGGGACATCTTCCTCAGCAGGTCGTAATCTATTTCCAGAGGATTGGCGGTCATCCCGTCCCTCGATCCTACTGCCCTGAGGGCTATGATGTAACCGTATATCCTTATATCCCCCTTAACTCCTGTGGCCCTGCCAACTAAAGCAGCAAAGCACTGCCATTTGTCGTAGTCCTCCAGCTCTTCCTCCACTATTCTTGTGGCTCTCTTGACCGCCTTGACCTTCTCCGGGGTCACTTCGCCCACTACCCTGACCGCCAGCCCGGGTCCGGGGAAGGGCATTCTTTCCGCAATCTCTTCGGGCAGGCCGATGTGCTTGGCGATCTCCCTCACTTCATCCTTGTAGAGCTCCCTTAAGGGCTCAACAAGGTTCTTGAACTTGTACTCCAGGGGCATGCCCCCCACATTGTGGTGGCTCTTGATGCCGCCCATACTCTCTATAACGTCCGGATATATGGTCCCCTGAATGAGGTACTCAGCCTGATGCTCTTCGGCCACCTCCTCGAAGATGTCCACGAAAAGCCCGCCAACTATCTTCCTTTTTTCTTCGGGGTCAGTTACACCCTCCAGAGCTTCAAAGAACTTATCTTTAGCATCAATAAAAACCAGGTTCATGTCCTTGAACGTCTCTCTAATCTGCTCCGTCTCCCCTTCTCTCATCAACCCGGTGTCCACATAAACGGGGATTAAATTATCACCAATAGCATCATAAGATATTTTGGTGCATACAGAACTGTCCACACCTCCTGAAAGGGCGATCACAGCCTTGCCACCATCAACTTTATCTTTTACTTCCTTGACGGCATTCTCCACAAATTTGTCAATGTCATGCATCTCTCAGCACTAATCCATCAGTTTTTTAAGTCTTTTGGGTCCATCTTCTCGATAAACTATTTAAATTTCAAGTTTTTGGTGTTATCTATAATGACATCTACTATTATCTTTATTACCTCTCTTACGGCTATCATTGGCTTTATTATAAACATAGCTGTGATGATTATCGTTCTATGGCGGGGGAGAGAAAGTCATCATCTCCTTTTTGCCCCCCTGCTTTTTATAGCAGCTAGTTGGGACTTAGGCATATTTCTGGTCATGATCAGGAATAATTTCATTGGAGAGATACTGCTCTACCAAAACATAGTTACCATTCCACTCATTTTTTTCCCGGTACTCGTCTACCATTTCACTACAGCTTACCTAAACCAGCCACGGAAGAAATCTACGATCTTGCTTTACGCTTACTGTATCTCAGCCCTCCTCATCCTATCCACTACAGGTGGAGGTGTATCAGGCGTCTATAACTATGATTGGGGCAACATCGCAGGATATGAGTCCAGCCCCCTTCTCATGAGCTGGCTTATAGTGTACTATCTTTCCATTTCGTTTTCATGCTGGCTCCTATTTCAAGCCCGTAAAGTAGAATCCTCCTCTATAAAGGCCACATCGCTTACATACTCACAAGCTTCATTGTATTCGGTATAGCCCAAATCAAAATCCTGGTTACTCTAGGCATTAATGCTCCCCTAACATTGCCTGTTGGAATGCTTCTCGTAGACTCATTCGGAGCAATAATCGGAATAGCAATCGTCAAACACAAGTTATTCGATATCACAGGTATCATAAAGAAAGGAACCATTTATTCCGTTTTGGCAGCGGTAATTATCTTCCTCTTCTCGTTCTCCGAACACATGATAGCTAAATACCTGGCAGAGACAGCCGGAGAACTGTCAGAATACCTCCATCTCCTATCAATAGCCATAATAGTCGCTGTTTTCATACCACTCAAAAAGAAATTAGACCACTGGATCGAAAACTACTTTGAAAGAAAAAAAGTCGAATTCTAGCGATCATAACGAGCTTTTCTAGCATAATAATACAGTAAAAATATATTAATTCAAACGAGAAAGCGGGTATATGATGGAGGAGCTTCTTCAGGAAACCCAAAAAGCCCTGAAAGATTCAAAAAATAACAATCACCGGTTCATCATCATGCTGGGGACGTCTCAACTGGATGAAAGGTTATTCACTACCGTTAATAGTCTGCTCGATCAATTCAGTCCTGAAAACACCCTTATTGCCGGGAGATCAAGCTTTCTGGAGACAGCTCAAGCTCAGAACCTCCGGGGCGAGTTCATTCACTACAGCGACTGCTCACGGGTCCTGGGTTCAACTTACTCTTCTCTCATCCTCGACTTGACTCAGGGCATCAATCCCAATGACCTGGGAATCCTGGTGGAGACTGTCAGTGGAGGAGGTGCCATCATCTTGATATCGCCCCGAATAGAAGAGTGGCACGATTTCGTGGGTAAGTGGGATGAGGATCTGGCTGACCTGTCCAACCTGACACCCAGGTTCAACCGGCGGTTCATCTCCAGTACACTGGAATCTGATGGAGTAATAGTCTACGACGTTGATGAGAAGGAGATAAAGAAGAGATTCGTTCCGGGAGAGCCAGAGAAGACAAAAGAAGGGTTACAATTACCGCAGGAAGAACAAGAGATCAAGAAGAAGCTCTACAAGCTGTGTGCTACGCAGGACCAGGTGCGGGTTCTGGAGCTCTTTGAGACCTTTTTTGATAGGGATAAGGAGAAGGAGAAGAAGTCGGTGGTCATCACTGCCAACAGGGGAAGGGGTAAGACTGCCATACTGGGAATCGTGACCCCCTACATCATATCCCGAATGAACAGGGTCCTCAAGAGACCCATCAGGTTGATGCTGGTGGCTCCCGGGCCTGAATCAGTTCAGACCTATTTTGATTTCCTGAAGAAGTCCCTGTTGAGGCAGGGGATGGGAGAGTTCAAGACCAAGGGCAAAAAACTGACTACCGTCCTGACCAGCAAGTTCGCCCGAGTGGAGTACGCTATACCCCGCAGAGCATTGATAGATAAAGAATATGCAGACATCATACTCGTTGATGAGGCAGCAGGTATTGACCCACTTGTTCTGGAGAAGATCACCTCGGATAAGAGATACACCGTTTTCTCTTCTACCATACACGGCTACGAAGGTGCGGGCAGAGGCATATACAGATTTCTCAGCAAGCTAAAAAGAGAGGATACGGAGCTGGAGAAGATACATCTGGAAGAGCCTGTCCGTTACGGAGAGAATGACCCTGTGGAGAGGTGGCTCTATGATGTCCTCCTTCTTGACGCCAGGTCTGCCGAACTGAAAGAGGAAGATGTGGAGACGATTAGGCAGGGAGATATAGAGTTCGAAGAAATGGATAAAGACGAGCTAATGGAAGACGACCGACAGCTTAGAGAGTTCTTCGGTATCTACGTGCTGGCGCACTACCGGAACAAACCCTCGGACCTGGTCGTTCTGGCCAACCTCCACAACCACATCCCCTTCAGGGTTACAGTTAATGGGAAGACCATTTGCTCCCTGCATGTTGCTGTAGAGGGTGACATCGATGAGGAGACCATCGACAGCATGGCTGAGGGTTTCAAACCGAGGGGGCAGATAGTACCCGATGTGGTGTTGAAGCATCACCAGATGTATGAGTTCCCCCGGTTGACTGGAGCGAGGATCGTCAGAATTGCTACTCATCCTTCAGTAAAAAATATGGGAGTGGGCAGCTTTGCCCTCCGTAAGGTAGTGGAGTGGGCCGAGCAGGAGATGGACTGGGTGGGAACGGGCTTCGGCATCTCCATGGGATTGATAAAGTTCTGGAACAAGAACGGGTTCTTCCCCATCCACATAACCCCCCACCGCAAAGAGACCTCAGGAGAGCACAGTGTGATGATGCTCAAAGTCCTTAACGAGGGTCTGGACCAGAAAGTGAGGGAGATCAACGCCCAGTTCACCGGAAGGCTGATAGAGTATCTGGGTGACGAGCTGAAAGATATTGATACCGGGATCGGTTCGGCTCTACTGGAGCCCCTCACCATGGATGCGCCTGTCCCCTACCCCATAATTACTGAGGGAGATAAGAAAAGGGTGGAGAAGTATCTGGAGGGAGCGAGTCTCTTCGAGTACGTTTCGGACATTATCAGGCCACTGGTGAGATACCATTATTCCAGAGCACAAAGAGCGATGCTGACCGAAGAGGAGACTGAGGTAGCCGTGGCGAAGTGCCTTCAACACAGGATGTGGAAAGAAGTGGGCAACAGATACGAGGTCCTTCAAAGTGCGGTGAGAAAGATCCGGAATGAATTTATTTAGATAGAAAGATATGAGGTGGATTACACGGGTGATACAGATAGTAAAGGAAGTATGGAGATAAATTTCGATAGACAGTATGTGGAGCCCATACTAAAGGGAGAGAAGAAGACCACCATAAGGAAGGGCATAAAGCTCAAATTGCTGAAGAAAGGGAAGGAGACGGGGAATATTGCCGATCTGACCGCTGATGGAGAGACTTTCGCTCAGGCCAAGATAACCAAAGTGATAGTCAAGAGGGCTGACGAGCTCACCGACGATGACGCATTGCTGGACGGTTTCCATAACCTGGAAGAACTAACGAATGCTCTCACCGAGATCTACGGCGAGATGAAGGAGAACGAGCTGATCACCATCATCCACTTCGATGTCCTGGATAGAGATTGAACTATATTTAGGGTTTATTGCAGCTATTGGTCAGCTTTCCTTCTTCTTTCTGCTCAGCAGGGAGAGGTAAGCCAGGAAGGCATTGAGCTGTATTCTTTCGTGAGCCCCTTCAGTCAGCCTGTAATCTATTTCTCCCAATTTATCGACCAGTCTGGCTTTGGTCTTCTCGTCCAGTCCGGAGGATAGTATCTGCCTGAAAAGCTGGTAGATAACGTCTTCCCCCGACATTCCGTAGTCTATCATGAGGGAATCCAGCTTTCGTCTGGCCTCCACGAACTCGCCCTCTAAAGTGGTCTTTAACAGCTCCTGCAGCTCCTCCGGGTGTGCTGTGGCGGTTATCTGGTAGATGGCTTCGGCATTCACCTGCCCCAGTGCAGATGCGCCCTGGAGGGCGTTAATGGCTTTCCTGAAATCTCCGCCGGAAGTGTAGAGTATAGCATCCACTCCGTCATCAGTTATGTCAACCTCTTCCTTTTTGGCTATGTCCGTGATCCTCTCCTTCATGGCATCGTTGGATACCGGACCAAACTTGAATACAGCACACCTGCTTTGAATGGGCTCAATTATTCTGGATACGTAGTTGCAGCTGAGGATGAACCGGCAGATCCTGGAATACATCTCCATGGTCCTGCGCAGAGCTGCCTGTGCGTCAGGAGTTAAAGCATCCGCCTCGTCCAGAAATATGACCTTGAAAGGAGCGTTTATGGGGGATGTGCGGGCGAAATCCTTTATCTTATGTCTAACTACGTCAATACCTCTTTCGTCGCTGGCGTTCATCTCAATGAAGTTGTCCCGCCAGTCCTCACCGAAGAGGTCCTTAACCAGGGCAATTGCAGATGCGGTCTTTCCTGTTCCAGGAGGACCAGCAAATAAGAGATGAGGGATATTGTAATCCTGAACATAATTCTGCAGCCTTTGGATAGCTATTTCCTGCCCCACTACCTCAGAGAGGGTTCTTGGCCTGTATTTTTCCACCCAGATTTCTTCCTGTGAGACCATGGTAGATGGAGTAGAGGACAGTATAAAAAAATTGGCTAATCTTTGTCTTTCCACATCAAACCCAAATTTCGACCCTCCTCCGGGCAGAAGCTATTTTTTACTTAGCACCAGTTCTCATCCTCATTACTCCCGAATAAATAGCACAAGTCACCCTCAAAAACACAAAAAAAGAGCTAAACGCCTCTGGCCAATAGACCTGGATAACTACAGGAGAAAAAAGTAATTGAAAAGTAAGAGTTATTGAGCTGCTTTATTCCTGCCCGGCCAGCTCGTCAACGGGTATGGCGGGCATGGTAGTGGTCTCTATAGTGCCTCTGGAGGTCAGCTCCAGCATGGCGTTCATGACCTGCTTGTTGCTTTCGGCCTCCACAATTGAGACGAAGTCATAATTCCCCAGCAGGGCGTATTGGTCAAGTACCTTAACCCCAAAGTTATTAAGCTCTTCATTGACCTCTTTTATCCTGTTGGGCCTTTTCTTCACGGTATTGGCACCGTCTTCCGTAAGTCTGGACAATATAACGAACTTCATTTTCTATCCCCAGTTAGATCTGTGGCTATTAAATTATAAAAGTTTTAGTTTTTGTTGTGTTGAGAGAATAGAAAACCAGGGAATTTAATGTGACCTTAAAAAAACGGTCCATTTGGCCACAAAGGGTGAAGATCCCATAAGTTATTTATCACATATAATACTTATTAAGCGGTGTTACTGGCTTCTTTAAATAAATAAAGAAAGGAAAACACTTTTTAAGGATTAAATACACAGATAATATTCAGGTGAGCTTATGGAAAGCAGAAACAGCCAGATATTAGGTCTCGTTGCGGACCGTCTTCTCTATAAGACCAACTCCTTGATAAGCATGGAGAAGTTCAGGAGAAGAGGTATCGGTTTAGAGTCCTGGCTGAAAGTTGAGGCCGTAAGAGCCATAGAAGAAGGAGATATTGGGGTTGAGGACGTAAGGAACAGAGGTCCGGACCTCAAATTGAGAAACGGGACCTCTGTAGAGTTAAAAGCTGCTACAGATTTTAATCCTGATTATATCTTAAATGGTTTGGAGAGCTGTGATGTGTGCATGTTCCTGGGATTCGCTCCCCAAAGAGACAAAGATGATCTGGAGGACAATCTCAGGCAAACAGGATCAGAATCCAACAGGGATCTTGAGGTCACTGTAATGCATCTGGGAAGAGGGTGGTTCCTGGGAGTTATAGAGAGTTAGGCCTAATTTGGATCCACTGAGAACACTGAGAAAATCGGAAAGGAATTGGGGCAGTTGAAGGTGGTATTATGGATGAGGAAAGAATAAAAGAGTTCTTTTATCTGGATGAAGAGGAGAAGAGTTGTGTTGTCAAGCTGGTCTTGTTCGACCGGTTAAAGGAAGATTTTGATGTTGAAGCATCCCAGGAAGACTTCGATTTCCTGGTGGATAACAGAGACCTGATTGACGTTAAGTACGGGTCACAATATTTTTCCTACAAGCAATTGAGACAGGTGAGTTCCAACTACAAAAACAATGAAATCGATAATCTATATATCCTCACCAGAGACGACCAGAAACACCCCTATCATGACCTCCTGACAAAGATAAAGACCTACGAGACGCCAATAGGTACTTTCACTCTATATTCAGTTGACATACCCAAGTTGCTGTCCAGATACGGGGATCTGATCCAGAATTACTGAGCCTGCTTCATATTTTGACCGTTTCACCACACTTCCTATTCCTATTTACAAAACAAAACCACTTAACATCAAAGGGAATTATCGAAAATTTTTACTATGTTTACTGATTAGCAGCCCTACTTTAGGGGGTAGCATAGGGTGGCAGAAGCCAGGGATTGTATCCAGTCAAAGCAGTCGAAGGAGAACGTATGCTTGTTTTGTGGTGAGCTGGTAGAGAGGGGTTTGTTAAAAGAATACAGGGGATTGACGGTATGGATCTGCACTCAATGCATAATGAAGGGTGAGTTGGGAGCCGTGATGGCTGAAGCCATCATGGATAACCTGAAAGTCGACAGGCTACAATCTTCCCTTTCCTGCAGAAGAAAGGTGTTGAGTGAGATAGAGAGGAGTGTGACAACCACTCAAGCCAGTTTTTACCGGACGGTCCTCTACGGCTCCCAGCTTTCGGTGAGAAGAGCTGAAGAACCAACTCAAATAGTTGAAGAATTTGGAGAGCCTGCAGAGCTTGAAGGGCCAGCAGAGGCAGACGATAAGAAGGGCAAGAGGTTGCCTGAGGAGAGTGAGGTCCTAAATTTTCTGGATACATGGAGATCATTTGAGGAGATACAGGCTCACTTTGAGGTGGATCATGAGCCTTTGCTGGATATGCTGAACGATCTCTTCTTGAGAGGCTATATCTTCAAGAGAGGTTCTCCCCGGAACCCTCAGTACTGCAATACCCTCATCACCTGACTGGCTTGATACTTCTGACCTGGACTCAGAATGGCGGGGGGCCCATACCATGTGGTGGGTGCACTGGAGTGAACTTGAACAACCATATCCCCGCTATCAGGGATAGCAGCACAGCCAAGATAACGAACACCACCGATGCCAGTATTGAAGCTATAAAGGCTTCCAGAAGGCTGACGTTCAGCAATAGCTTCAAACCGTATAGGTATGCCAGGTAGCCGATTATGGGGAACAGTATAGCCACTAAAGGCAGTTGAGTGAATATTACGACTACCACGTAGGCTATAAACCCTGCCAGAAGGTTTGATACGCCGGATTCAAAGATCCCTCTTTTTTTCCCTATCAGCCTCAATCCCGCCCACAGGAAGAACCCGGTGAACAGGATGATGACCAGCAGGGTTATGAGGAGGATCAGGAGGTTGAACATGCTATCAGTTCTAACTTTGAATAATATAAATTTATTCCTCATTAAGTGTCAAAAACTTTATAATCAATTGAATGCAAATAGATGAAAACACAATCGATTATGGTGGTTTTAAAGGGGAGATAAAATGCAGATCGCTGTTGTTTCCAATCTACATGGGAATTTACCTGCTCTGGAGAGTATCATATCTGAGACACAAAGCCTAAAAGAGCACGGAAGAGAGATCGAGCGGATATACATTATAGGGGTTCTGGGGTTTATGCCCTATCCCCGAGGAGTCTATGATAGGATAAATAACTCAGATGATTTCCTAGTCCCTGTTAAGGGAAAGTATGACCAGCTGATCTCCAAATATCATGAATTGGATGAGGATGCTTTAAACGAATTAAAGGACTTGCTACCCCAATTCGTTATTGATATGGTGGAATGGAATAGGGATGTGCTCGACAAGGATGAGAGGAGCTGGCTTCACTACATGCCTTCCTATGTTACGGAGAAATTCGGGGAGAACGAGTTCTTCTTCGTTTATGGCGACATATTCAAGCAGGTTGAAGAACCGGTTGTATTCGAACAGAGTGAATTGAAGCCCAAAATGCCTGAATCCTACTACGAGAGGTTCTTGGAGCCTTTAAGAACGTATGAAATTGCGGTGGTGGGGGGAAGGTCGCATTATGTGGCAGAGACCAGATACGGTAAGGTTGTATGTCCTGGAAGTGCGGGTCTGAAACCCACAAGGGATGCTGTCCCTCACTTCGCGGTAATAGATACTGTAAACACCGACGTCAGCTTCTTCGAGTTCGACTTCGAGAAGACGAACACCTATGAAAAGATAAAAGAATTTAAATTGCCCGGAGACACTATTGACTTGTTATACCACGGCTATCAAAGCTACAAGGGCTTCTACTGAACTTTAACCAGATATGAGCTTAGAACTTATAGTACCTTATTACTCGGCTTCGCTTTCTGCTCTGAGGTCGCGCCACGGGTAGCAATGTCCTCCGCTGGTGACGTTCAATTCGCATACCCAGCATTCATGGTCCATTTCCTTAATCATACCATTTTTTTCGCAGATGGTTAATCCCATATTCACCCCTCAAACTCCACTATCATTTAATCATTTAAAATAATTTTCTTTCTTGGTTTTCCTCATAATAACCTTAGCTCTACTTACCTGGGGGAGTTATCTGGATTGAGAATCTATTTTAATTCAAAAGTATCTTACCTCTATCAATGAAGATGTGGGTGGGACTGGATGACACGGATTCCCCTGAGGGTATGTGTACCACTTATCTGGCTTTATTGATCATTGAAGAGCTTGAAAGAGAGGGATTCGAGATAAAGGGGTTTCCCCGCCTCATCAGGCTCAACCCCACCATTCCTTTTAAGACCCGGGGCAATGGGGCAGTTTCTTTTCTGGTTGAAGGTGATGCTGACACTGTAATGGATGTTGCGGACCGCATGATCCGCCAGAACTCCCAATTTCACCACGAAAAGACCAATCCGGGTGTGGTGGTGGTCAATCCAGAAGATGATACGCTGACCTCCGCTCTGTTCAAATTCTCCAACCAGGTCCTGAGGAGTATAGCCACCATAGACGAAGCAGACTCCATAATCAAAAAATATCAAGTCAATCACCTGAGGTACAAGTCGGGAAGAGGTCTAATAGGGGCTCTTGCTGCCGTAGGGGTCCACCTCAATGATTTTACCCTGGAGAAACTGGCTTACAGGTCCCCTCACCGATTCAGCTTGCCAAGAGAATTTGAAGAGGAGTCCTTCTATGAAGCAGACTCCTTAACCTATCCCCACACCTGGGACACCGTGGACCGCCACAATAAAGTGGTTGTCTCCGTTCCCCACTCACCCGACCCCGTACTGTTCGGGATACGGGGAGATAATCTGGCTTCCGTAAAACAGGCTTTTGAGGCTGTAAAGACCGAGCCCATAGACAAGGAGATGACCTTTATAACCAATCAGGGCACGGATATGCACCTGATAAGGGAAGAGGGTCTTCAAGAGCTGAAGAACTATCATTCCTACAGATTAAAGGGTGAAGTGGTCAAGAAACCCTATACGGAAGAGGGAGGGCATGTATTCTTCTTCATGGAGACCAGATTCGGAGTGGTGAAATGTGCGGCTTTTGAACCTACAAAACAGTTCAGGGAGATCATTGGAAAGCTGCTTGTGGGGGATAGATTGAGGGTTTATGGTTCCATGAAGAAGGACACCATAAATCTGGAGAAGATAAGTTTAAAGCCAGCAGAGGTGACCGTGGAAGAAAATCCTATCTGTCCCATGTGCAGAAAGAGAATGGAGTCGGCAGGCAGAGGTCAGGGATTCAGGTGCAAGGACTGCAAGACCAAAGCATCCCACAAGACCACCGCCAGATTAAAGAGGGACATAGAGGAGGGTTTTTATGAAGTGCCTCCAGCGGCCAGAAGACACATATCCAAACCGCTCGTCAGGATGAATGTGGAGAACAAACACATTTCCAGATAATAACTCCAGATTAACATGAACTTCAATATACATGAATACGAGAAAGGCGGTATCGCCCGGACCGGTATGGTGGAGACCAGGAGCGGGAGCTTTAACGTCCCCGCCTTCATTCCCGTTGCCACCTCTGGAGCTGTAAGGGCTCTGGACGGCAGGGACCTGGAGAGTATGGGTGTGGAGGTGGTATTCGCCAACACCTATCACCTGTACCTCAGGCCGGGCGACGACCTGGTGAAGAGGATGGGCGGGTTGCACAGGTTCATGAACTTTGATAAACCCATAATAACCGACTCCGGTGGGTTTCAGGTGTTCTCCCTGGGCTACGGCATGGAGCACGGGGTAGGCAAGATAGCCGATAACATATTTCTGGAAGGAATGAACGTGGAGGAGATGGTCAAGGCCAGCAAGAAGGGGAACAAGTGGGCCAAAGTAGAAGAGGATGGAGTTACCTTCAAGAATCCCCTTACTGGAGAGATGGTGAGATTGACTCCTCAAAAATCCATGGAGATACAGTCCAATCTGGATTCCGATATAATATTCGCTTTTGACGAATGCACTTCTCCCCTCTCCGACAAGAACTACACTGCAGAAGCCCTGGAGAGAACCCACAGGTGGGAAGAGGAGTGTCTGGAGACCTACAATAAAGAGCAGGACCTTTTTGGTATTGTTCAGGGAGGAGAATACAGGGACTTGAGGGAAAGGTCCGCTCAGTTCGTGGCACAGAAAGATTTCGCTGGCATTGGAGTGGGAGGCTCGCTGGGTAAGAGTAAGACGGACATGCACAGCATTCTGGAATGGGTCATCCCCTACCTGCCGGAAGAGAAGCCCAGACACCTCCTGGGGATCGGTGCCGTAGAAGACATATTCAATTCCGTGGAGAGAGGCATCGATATGTTCGACTGCGTGGCTCCCACCCGGTGGGCCAGAAGAGGACACCTTTACGTCTCTCCTGAAGAGGGAGGTAACGCCAAGAACAAGTTCAGGATAAACATAAGGAATTCCCAGTTCAAAGAGGATGAAACACCCATTGACCGGAGCTGCAACTGTTTTGTGTGCCAGAACTATTCCCGAGCCTATCTGAGGCATCTATTCAGTGCAGAAGAGCTGACATACTTCAGATTGAGCTCTTATCACAACGTCAACTTCCTTCTCCGCCTCATGGAGAAGATAAGGGACTCCATAAACAAAGGATACTTTCCGGAGCTGAAGAAAGAATGGCTGGGATATTGACTTGATCCTCTTTCGGACTCTGTCAACCTTTTTCCTTCATCCTGGTGCTGAGGTAGATAAAAGGAGTGTCCATTACTGACACAATCAGCTTCATTATGTAGGAGGTGACGAATATTTGAACCACTACTTCCCAGGAGAAGACCATCTCCCACACCACCCCGAAGCCAACGAAGGCTATCCAGGTGAACACGAAGTTATCCAGGAGCTGAGATACTGTGGTCGATAGATTGTTCCTCAGCCATAGGCGCCTCCCCTCGGTCCGCCTTTTCCAGAAATCGAATGCCCATATGTCATGCATTTGGGCTACAAGGTAGGCCGCAATGCTGGCTACTGTAATCCTGGGAAGCACGCTGAATATCTTTTCCAGTGCAGGGCTGAGCGTGTCGCTGGAATGAGGGACGAACATCAGGCTGACCTGCATTATTACTGTGGTGAAGATAAGGACGAATAAGCCTATCAGCACTCCTTTTCTCGCGTACTCTTTGCCGTGGTTCTCCACCAGTATATCCGTCGCCAGAAAAGTGGTTCCGTAGATTATGTTCCCCATGGCCGTGACCAGCCCAAAGAAACTGATGGTCTTCATGACCTGGATGTTGGCCAGTATTATGGCCATGGCTATCCAGGCATATAATCCGTATCTGCCGAAGAACCTGTAAGCTAAAGTTATTCCCAGAAAGTTCACCAGGACCAGCAAAAACCACAACAGCTCGTTTATCACTCAATCATCAAAATATGGAAGTTATTTAAGATTTATGATGAGGAGAGATAAAAGATTTGTATAATTTCCAATAAAATGTAGATAGAGTTTAGAGATAATATTAATCTGTATATTTTTATTTGGTGGGCAAGATTTAAGTATGATTACTACTACAATAATGGTTACCATTAGGTGATAACATGTCTGAAAATGTGGTTCCCAAATGCGTATTGATCACAATGTCCAAAACCCAGGCCTTTGCTTCTATCAATCCTGTTGAGAAAAGAGTAAGGATCATTTCCTGCAACAACAGCAACTCCTGCCAGCAGCGAGGTTTACTGGGGAAAGGATGCCCTCACACATGTGAGGTTGTGGTGTCGGCAAAAAGGTTCTCTCAGGAGAGAAGGGTGAGAGCGGATATCAACGAGGTAAGTCCGGAGAAACTGGAGCAAGTAGCACAGACTCAGGTCAGCACTCAACCGGTATGAGCAGCCAACCATCCGAGCCCTTCAGGATCCTGCCGTGACCCTCGTAATAAAGAGAGACTGTTAGGGCGGCAATCACCGCATCGATTTCGTTGTGGTTTAAGTTATCTGTAATTGCGGTATACCTGTTCAAATAGTTGGTGATCACGGTTCTGCCGCCCTTTTTTCGTTTTTTTGCTTTGGGAGCAATGTCCAAGATGCAACGGGTAGCATAGGGATAGACCTCGAAGACTTCGACTCCGCTGGCCTGTAAAGCTGTGGAGAGCTCTATACCCTTTTCCGCCACTTTCTTGAAGAACTCTGCTCCTGAAGGGAACAGCCTGATACCCATTTTTAGCAGACTTCTCTCGCATTCCCTTAAGGTGCCTGTGTGGGGGAGGGATAGGGGAGCATCGATACCCACTGCGCAGCAAGAAGTTAAGTCCGGGTGGTCATCCACTTTGAAGATGGAGACGACCTTCCGTTCCTCCATTATGGCAGCATAACTCTCTTTCAAACCCACATCTATTCCGCAAAAACGCTTATCCATCTTATCCATTTCGAATCCTTTCCGGTTCTTTACCGTTTTTGGTGAATGATTAACCTTTCAATTATGTATTAGCCCCGTATAGTTCATAGCAATGGATATCTGAACACAGGATTGATATAAGAGAATGTACCAGGGTGGGAAAAAGGTTCGGCGCGACGGCGACGGCGGGAATAAAATTATTATTGCCTATACTACCACCCTGGCAATATATTATTTGCTTATAAATCATTATAAACCTTTCCTTTATAATAGTGATGATTGATTAATGGCGGGTAGTCAAAAAACGTTTTTAGTGGTCTCTATACCAGTTTATATTAAAAGGGTGGTTTTATGTCGATTTTATTATTGTATTCAAAGAAATCAATTGATGTGTTCAAGGTTACAGGCGTTATCAAACCCTGAATATTCATCTCCAGCTCCATACTATTCTCCATCCGGGTAATATAGAAGGTATCCTTGTCTATCCAGTACCTTATCCTGACATCCCTAAGCTGCTCTCCCTTGAAACCCTCCAGCTGCTCACTGCCCTTCAATTGCTGGATCACTGCTTCTTTCTCGGGCAGGACCTCCAGCACCCAGACGTCCTCTTTTTCATGCATGGTTATGTTGGTAGCGTTGAGGAGGATAGAACGCTGTCTAAAGAGCTGGTCGTAATTATTTCTCCATAGGAAGGTCTGATTGAACTTCTGTTTGTGGACTTCCCACTGTTTGTTGGATTCTCTGGTGTATAAGGTGTTGTCAACAAAATATACTTCCATGGAATCGTTCATAAGCTCCATCCTGGTATGAATCTCCTGGTCCCTGTAATCTACAGCCCCCATCCCTTTGATCATTTGAATACTCCCCTTCTGCATGGGGACAGAAAGGTTGGTAGTGATGGTGAAGCGATAGGATTCCACTTTGTTCAGGGCAAGACCTACCCTGCTGGTGAGGTCACCCGGACCGGAGATCTCCTGAGTAGAAGTGTGATAAACCACAGAAAATATTGCCACACAAATTAGAGCTATAGAGATCCAGGCCGCCTTTCCTCTGCTTATCCTCGGTCTCATCTGTATTTCTGCCTCTTTCCACAAGTCTTTCCCGGAAACTGTTCCAAACTGTTCTAACTTCGCTGGCAAAGTTAAAAGTTTATCTTCTTCTCCTCAGCAACCCATAACCAATTACCAGCAAAGCAACCAGCAAGAGGAATATCCAGGCAATCAGCTCCAGAGAGATTGCGGGCTGGGGCTCTTCCGGTTGAGGAGTTTCTACTTCCGGAGTGGTCTCTGAGGCAGTAGGAGCAGGGGTTGGAGTTACGGCAGGAGTAGTAGGAACTGGAGTAGGTGAAGGTGAAGGTGAGGGAGCAGGTGTAGGTGTTGCAACTGATGAGACCAATGGTTCAGGGTCGTTGGCGTCCCAGATCCCGTCGCCATCAGTATCCGGGTTCTCGGGGTCAGTTCCCTCCAGAATCTCTCTGAAATCGCTCCAGCCATCGCCATCCCAGTCCCTGGGACCACCCGATGATGTGGACGTTAAAGGAGTTGGTGTAGGAGTAGGGGTTGGTGGTGCTGTATGGACTTCACCGGCCAGCCCGTAGGTGCTGAAGTGGGTCACATTGGCCCACACATACCCTGCGTAGTCGTTGCCGAACATTTTCTGGTCAGTGGTGTTCACTCCCGTTCCGTGAACCCAGTTCATGTCCTCCGTGAGCTTGACCCATCTCTGACCGTTGAACCAGTACATTGTCAGCTTGCTCTCGTCTATATCGCCTGCGTCACTGGAATCTCCATCACCATTCTTATCCAGATCCGGCTTTCTTGAGCGATGACCGGACTCATTTCAGCCAATAACAGTAGAATAACCGCAAAGACCGCCAAAAAACGGATTTTACCGTTTACTCCCATCCACCCTCTCAAGTATTATTTAATTAAACCAGATGAATAATTTTATTAAAGGGTATAAATACCTTCCGAAATTTTCTTATTAATAATCATAAGTATTCTACAAAGAATAACATTTCTCAATTGGGTGATACAAAAATGGGTTTGCTTGATAGATACAAATCACTTGAAGACATGAAATGCAAAATAATGATTAGAACTGAGGTCCAGGGAAACGTGGATGTAACTGAGGTCCACTTCGCCATGAAAAAACCCTCCAAATATAGAACTGAAGATAGTGATGTGATAAATGTCAGCAATGGGGAAACCACCTGGGTATACGACAAAAACACGGGTGAAACGAAGACTGGAGACGTCTCGGGAGCCCCTCAATCTGTCTTCGATTACCAGAATATGGTGAAGAGCAAACTGGAGAAAAGCAATAAAGAATACCTGGGGGACGGGAAGATAGAGGGGAGAGACTGTTTTATTGTCAAGCTGGTTCCCCTGGAAGGTCATGAAGATGCGCAATCCGAGCAGATCATATGGGTGGACAAAGAGTTCTGGTACCCATTAAAGATCGAAATGAAGGAGGGGGCAGCCCATATGACCCTGGAGTACACCGACCTAAAGCTCAACTCCGGGTTAAGTGATGATATATTCGAACTCGAGGCTCCAGAGGGCTGAGGCTTTAATCAATACGGGTACAGATTTTAATATATTAAAATTAGTCAGTTATAGAACTCCCATGCAGATCATACCTGACATAGGTCTAAGACGATTCTCAATGTTAACAACTTAGATAATTTGTCTTCCATATAGACAACAATAAGGGGTTTTTTATTTGGAGAGTAACCTAAGACGCATTATGAGGGACAAAATTTTTGTCTTGTTAGGGGATGTTGTAGCGTCTTAAAATTTACAAAAAAATTATTGGGCTTAAAAATAAAGAGGGAGAGCTGTTCTTCACTCTACTAAGCCTCCCGGCCCTGTACTTTTCTCTGTATGCCGAAGCGGGGGTTTGAACCCCGGACCTCTTGATTATGAGTCAAGCGCCCCAACCAGCTAGGCCACTTCGGCTTTGGCTGTTGTTTCGACTGTTGTACATCAACTATTGCTCAATGACTTATGAATGTTATGGTGTACGTATGCGATGTATTTGGTGGGATGTATAGAAGTATTGGTGTATGGGGTAGGTATGTGGATGTGTTGTGTGTATTGGTGTGGGGGGTGTTGGCTCTGTATTGTTGTGGGGAGTAAGGCTAATATATCGGAGTGAATTGGTTTTAGTATTCAAGGGTAATAATAGCGGTTTAAAATAACTAAAAATTGATTATTACAGTTTTAAAGATTATTATTTAGTTTTGTAAATCCTTTTGAATTAAATAAATATCAAAATGGAAAAAAATTTATATATCTTCAGCATAACTAAGCATACTCAAAATAATGAGGTGCTATCATGGTTGAAGAGTTCTCAGATAAGGAGGAGAAAGTTGTCAGGTTACTCTCCGAAGCTGGATTAAATAAAAATATTGCCAAAGTCGTTGTTTTCTTATCAAAGACTGGGGAGGCAATCTCCAGAGATATTGAAAGAGCCGCAAATTTAAGGCAGCCAGAGGTCAGTCTGGCGATGAAGGAGCTTAAGGATTGGGGCTGGATCAAAGAAAGAGAATTGAAAAAGAAAGGGAAGGGCAGGCCCCTCAAAAGCTATAAGTTAACGCTTGATCTGAAAGAGAGAGTGAATGAGCTGGTTGATAATAAGAGAGAAGAGCTCAAGAGAACCGAGAAGGATCTGGAAGAGTTAGAGAATTTTGTTGGTTTATCAAAATAGAATTTTAAATATTTATTTTAAATTAATTCAACTGCTTTCATGTTCTTGATTTGTAGGTTAATATTTCAAAGCCATATGGCTTAAATGATTGTACCAAGCTTCTAAAGTAGAGGAAATGCCTTAAAAATAAAAAAAGATGGTAAAAGTTCTTTTTATCAGCTTTCAAGGTTTTTCAGTATATCCAGTACGTCCTGGGTCACTTCATCGATGTTCTTGGTTCCATCGACGTTCTTTACCAGGCCCTGTTTACTGTAATACTCTATCAAAGGCTCTGTCTGCTGTCTGTAAACATTGTACCTGTCTTTTACAGTCTCTTCTTTATCATCGTCCCTCTGATAGAGCTCTCCTCCACAGTAATCGCATTTGCCTTCTTCATTGGGTGGCTTAAAGATAAGGTGATATACGGCTCCGCAATTCCTGCAGGACCTCCGGTTAACGATCCTTCTCACAACCTCATCTTCAGGCACTGTCACGTTTATGACGGCGTCCAGCTTCATATTGAGTTCTGAGAGTATCTTATCCAGCTCTTCTGCCTGTTTTATGGTCCTGGGAAAACCGTCCAAGATGAATCCTTTCTGGGCGTCGTCCTGCTTTAGCCTTTCTTTAACGATACCGATGACGATCTCATCAGGCAATAGCTCGCCCTTATCCATGTACTCTTTAGCCTGCTTACCCAGCTCTGTTCCCTTGTTCACGGCTTCTCGCAACATGTCTCCGGTGGATACCTGGGGGATACCGTATTTATCTACAATAGCTTTCGCCTGAGTACCTTTACCCGCACCCGGTGCACCAAGTAAAATCAAGTTCATAGCTTGGCAGTAGTGAATACTTTTAAAACTTTTTTGATTTTATGTGTTCAGAGCTTGAGAGCGTAAATTGTGTCTGCGATGGATTTGTCAATGGCGAAATTAGTATTTCCGATCTGAATGACATAAGCCGGGAATACCCGGACCACCTTGAACCTCTTCCCCGGAAGCATCCCTACTGATATTATTTTCTGCAGGATCACATCTTCAGCCAGCAGATACTTCACCTCGCCCTCATCGCCTGGATTAAGCTCACTCACCCTGAAGATCAGCCTCTCGACCTGATTCGCTCCTTTAAGACAGCAAGAGCCTTCAGGTATCTTCCTACCGTGAGGACATATGGTGGGATGCCCCAACAGAGTGCAGATGGCTTCCTCTACTTCTTCACTCAACACGTGCTCGAAGAGGCATGCCGATCTCTCCGTATCGTTCTCCGAAATGCCCAGAACATCACTCAACAATCTTTCCGCAAGCCTATGCAGTCTTACTATCTTCCTGGCAGCCCTCTCTCCCTCACGGGTGAGCTTGACTTCTCCGTTCTCCCTGTGAGCATACCCTTTCGAGATGAGCTCTTCAATGGAGCTCTGGTCGAAATCCGATATGGGTGCCTCCTTCCTTTCTTCGTAAATCCTTATCCACACGTTCTTCAGGACATTCTCCACCTGTTCATTCAAATCGGATTTTTGTACTTTATCTTCTACTTTCATTCAGATCACTCACATTATCAAGTTGAGTCCATTATGGGTTAAGTATCCTACTCCGAAGGCAATAAAGATTGCCAAGAAGAATATCCCCATGGCCACTTTCATTCCCCTCTCCTTTATCATCACCAGGCACTGGGCGATACACGGCACGAAGAGAGTGAGGGTGACCATGGCAACCACTATCTGGGGATACGACAGCAGGCCCTGATTTGCCAGGTCAAAGAGCCCTGCAGCCCCATAATCCCTTCTGAAGAACCCGAAAAGGAAAACTACGGCAGCCTCTTTGGGCAGGCCTATTATTGACGTGGGAACAGCTATCACATCTATCAGCACCTGGAAAACCCCGCTCAGTCTCCCCGCCCAGATGAATACGCTGGCCACGATAAAGATGGGGATCACTTCTTTGAAATACCATTCCAGTCTGGTGAGGGTCTTGGTCACCACATTACCCAGTTCAGGAACTCTGAGAGGTGGTATCTCGATTATGAAGGCTGAAGTGGGACCTGTAATGAACTTTGATGCCAGAAAACCTACTATAAGCAGGACAGCCAGGATAATGGACGCCCATAGAGCCATAAAGCTGAAGCTGGGAGCGATAGCCAGTATAACCCCCAGTTGAGCGGAGCAGGGAATTCCCACTGCCAGCATTAATGTAGCTATCACCCGCTCTCTCCTGGTCTCCAGAACTCTGGTGACGATGGTTGCCATGGTCCCACAACCAAGACCCAGTATGAGGGGGATTACTGCCTTACCGCTGAGTCCTAAAATCTTGAACAGCCTGTCCATCAATATGGCCAGCCTGGGGAGGTAGCCCGAGTCCTCTATTATGGAGAAGATGAAGAAGAAAATGCTGACTATGGGGAGGATTATGGCAAAAGCATATCTCAACCCCAGAGTCACTATCCCGAAATCACCACCTATCAGCTCCCTCAACCAGAAATAAGGTACATAAGCCTGAAGAAGATCATTAATGGGAGCGTTTATATAATTCTCGAATAGCCCTTCCAGGAAATCCACCAGTATTTGAGCACCAATGATGCCCGCAAATATGTAAAGTAGAGCTAAAGCCGCTATGGCCATGGGTATGGAGGCAACGGGGTGCATGGACCATTCGCTGAGCTTTTCCATCAGGCTACCCTTTTCAGGCTTTATGTAGTGAATAATGCCGTTCAATATGCGGCTGGAGGCGTTCTCTACCTGCATGGCTATCTCATACGATAGAGAGTGGGGATATCTGGTTGCTACTTCATCTATGTAATCCATGATCCGGCTATACTCTTTTTCCTCTCCTATCATCTCCTGAGCGTCTCTATCTCCCATGAGGAGCATGCGGGCCAGGAATTGCTTGTCAATAGGGTAGTCGTTGTGGAGCATGGAGACTATATCCTCCACACTTTTCTCCACTCCTGCATTGAATTTCACCAGCTCTTGCTTGGTGGTCTTGTGGGTTTTCTCCATAGCCTCCTTTAACTGCCCAATACCTTTCTTCTGGGTAGCTATAGTAGGTATAACCGGTATTCCCAGCCTCAGTTGAAGCACATCCACATTGATCTCCATACCCAGTCTTTCTGCCTCATCCATGGCGTTGAGGACCAGAATAGTGTTGAAGCATGCGTCGATGAGCTGTAATGTTAGGGGAAGTTTTCTCTCGATGTTCTTGGCATCGACCACGTGAACAACCACATCCGGTTTTTCTTCGAACAGGATTTTCTTGGTAACCCTTTCCTCTTCTGTGATAGTGATAAAAGAGTAAAGCCCTGGTGTATCCACCAGCGAAGCATCCATACCCCTGACATTACCCTTGGTTATGTCCACACTCGTACCGGGATAGTTGGATACGGTGGCATACTTGCCCGTGAGGTGATAGAATATCAGGCTCTTTCCCACGTTTGGTGTGCCTACCAGAGCGATTTTCACAGGTTTTAGGTGAGCCTAAAACTGTTATTTAAATGTGTTGGTTTAGAAATATATTCTTATATATAATAAGTTCGAATGCAAGTTACCGGGTTAAACCACAAAAAATCTGGAGTGAAATATTTTATAATATAACATGATGAGCACATCAAATCATAAGAGACCAAAGAAAAAAGTAAATAACCGCTCATCAGAGGTAGAATATGAAATTTGACTCTAAAAAATTCAGGGAATTAACTGAGGATGATTTTGAAAAAGCCTGGCATAAGGGTCGAGAAATAATTTCATCCCGAGAACCCAATCAGACTTTTCCCCGTTACGGATACCCCATAGGAGAAGCTCATCCCCTGTTCAAGACCATTAACGATTTGAGAAGAGCATACATGTCCATAGGGTTTAAAGAAGTCGTGAACCCTCTCATCATCGAAGACAGACACATCAAGAAACAGTTCGGTAAAGAGGCTTTGGCCGTTCTGGACAGGTGTTATTATCTGGCATCGCTCCCCAGACCCAATATAGGTATATCTGCAGACAGAGTAGAGAAAATAGAGAGTATTGTAGGCAGAAAGATTGAGAGCAAAGAAGTGGAAAAGCTGCAGGAGATATTCCATTCCTTCAAGAAGGGTAAGCTGGATGGAGATGATCTCAGCTTCGAGATGGCTGAAACCCTGAACACTGAAGACACCAAAGCAGTAAGGATCCTGGACGAAGTGTTCCCCGAGTTCAAGGAAATCAAACCCCAGTCAAGCAATCTCACCCTCAGAAGCCACATGACCGCCGGATGGTTCATCACCTTAAGCAAGATAGCCGACAAGTTCCCCCTCCCCATCAGGTTGTTCAGCATCGACAGGTGTTTCAGAAAGGAGCAGGGTGAGGATGCTGCAAGGCTCTACACCTACTTTTCAGCCAGCTGTTCGGTTGTAGATGAGGATGTGAGCGTTGATGATGGGAAGGCTGTTTCTGAGGCATTGTTGAGGCAGTTCGGGTTCGAGAAGTTCAAGTTCAAGGCAGACGAGAAGAGGAGCAAATACTACATCCCCGGGACGCAGACAGAGGTCTTCGCATTCCACCCCGGTATAGTGGGCTCCAACACCAAATACAGCGACGGATGGATCGAGATAGCCACTTTTGGGATATACTCCCCCACAGCACTATCCCAATACAATATCGAGTATCCGGTAATGAACCTGGGGCTGGGTGTGGAGAGGCTGGCCATGGTCCTTGGTGAGCAATCCGATGTCAGGGAGCTGGTGTATCCCTGGCTCTACGATAAAATTGAGTTGAGCGACATGGACATCGCCCGGGCCATAAAGGTCTCTGAGGTGCCTCAGACCACTACGGGGCTGAGGATAGCGGAGAAGATAGTGGCCACGGCCGAAGAGCACGCAAGCGAGAAGAGTCCCTGCGAGTTCCTGGCATTCGACGGAGAGCTATACGGTAAGAGGGTCAAGGTCTATGTCACCGAAAGAGAGGGGAACACCAGACTCTGCGGTCCTGCATACTCCAACGAGGTCGTAGTGTATCAGGGGAATGTCTATGGACTGCCCCGAACAGATAAGTGGAGAGGCTACTTCGACCACGGAATCACCACCAACATGAGATACATCGATGCCTTCGCCCACCTCGCCGCCAAAAGGATAGAAGAAGCGGTTGCAGCCGACGAAGAAGCCGAAGTAAGAGCCAGAATGGTGGAAGGGCTCACTGACATAAATTTGAGTTTACAGGATAATGTAAGGAAATACATAATCTCCAACAACTACAAAATAGACGTGAGAGGACCACTATTCGTGGCCGTCAGGTCCGAGCTGGAATAGCTATTGAATGAATTACGTATACCGCTTGAGAGCTGCAGAATTGCTAAGTCCCCTCAACGAATGGATAACAGTTCATTCATGGACATGGAGTTCGAACATATCATCGCTCAAACCACTATTAAACTCTAGATCCTCGTAATACAGGGCCATACGGGACATACCTTCTACCATCTCGATCCTCAAGGGTACCAGAACTCTCTATCCACCCATATCTTCTGTTCCGATCTTATTTCTTCGTCGGCGTCAATAGGGGTCAGTCTGGCAATAAAACAGTCCTGCCTTCTATCTTATCTTCCCCTAAATACTCTTTATTGCTTTTCTCCAGTTTACTCCGGACCATGCTTGCATAATCAAAAACCGGTTATCAACTTCCGAAAGGTCTCCATCCCTCACTTCGCCCCTACTTTTATCGCAAACCCATAAAGTCTCCCCGTTACTCACCTTTACCTTTATCATGTCCTCAACCAGTTCAAATCTTTCAAGCAAATCCATGACATCCTGATGCCGGAAACAAATTTTAACTTTTCTTTAACTTCATCGGTTCTACCGTTCAACCTTTCAACCTTTTTACCGTTCTTCAGGGAAAAAACATTAGACCAGTATTTTTAAAAGGATAAGGTTTCTGAAGTTCGTGGTTATCAAATCAATGATCATGTTGAATGAAAGTTATAAATAATGATTGAAATATATTATCCCATATGTCCAGGTATCTGGATAAGATCATGGATGCTGTAGGATTGCTCAATAAACTGGTTCTACCCTTCTTAATTTGTGTTTTCGGTTTTATACTGGTCACTGTGGGATACAGAACACTCAAGGGGACCACGCTAACGGACCTGCTGGGAGTTTTTTCTGTTCTGGCGCTGTTCTACGTTCCCATTCTGGTGACACTGGTTCTCTCTTACAAAGTATTTACTACAGTAAAATAATTATTCAAAAATTGACCATTCAGTTGTCGGACTTATACCATGGGACTGTTCTCCCATTTAGCTGTCCTGGTGAGAGTTTCGAACAACTCGATGCTCTTCTGCGACCGAGGGAAATACCGGCCATCGTGGCTTTCTCCACCATTCTCCTTCACAAGAGTGGTTTTCAGCTCGTTGAATAGCTCCTCATCGAACTCCGCAAACTCTTCCAGATCGATATAACCCACTCTGGAGTCTATGACCAGCTCAGCCATCAATTTGGGACTATCCTCATCACAAACCCACATAAAAAAGCCGGTGGTGGCTACGGGAATGAACTTGATCTCAGCCTTATCTTCATCCACATTGGCTTCCACGAATTTAGCATTAACTTTCCTTTCCCAGGAATCAATGTTCTGCATCACTATCTCAAATTCGTCGATGTCCATTTCAATACGGGAGAAGGTTTGCATGGCAATAGTTTATTACACATTCAAATAATAAAATCTTTTTGATGATTATGACTTTTATAATAGGGGTTGACAAACACCTGCTTAAAGCTGGTCAACAACGTTCAATAAGAGTCAATTAATAATGATTGTGCAGGAATGTTCATGATGCCAGGAATAAGTGTCCAAATCAAGGTCGTGCAATGTGCACATTTATTTTAAATAGACAAAAGGTCAAAGCACATTATAAATCATGCTAATTGAGGCAAATATTTTATATAGTATAGCGTGATAGACAGCTTGCAGTTGGCTCCAAAACGTTAATGTGGACATGTAAAACACGAAAACGTTGTTTGAGAGCTTTAAAGGATAAATCAATCTCATGCAGTTTATGTTGGTATCGATATAATCTATGAGCAGGTCGAGTATGAGTGGTCAGATAGAAATGACTTTGGTAACCGGTAGGACGGTCGGTCAGGGAGAAACTATTGAGTCCAAGCTATCTAGTGATTATATGGGCTATACGGCGATGTGCGAGATGAACGAAGAGGATATGAGAGCTTTAGGGGTCTCAGATGGTGATACAGTTAAGGTTTCTACTCAAGAGGGTGAAATCGTGGTCTACGCCAGGTCCTCGAATATAGATAAGGGTATTGCTTTTATCCCCCTGGGTCCGTGGTCCAACGCTATTGTCCCTGAAGGAACGGATTCCACCGGCATGCCAGCCTTTAAGGGCTTTAAGGTCAAGGTGGAGAAGACCAATGAAGAAGTACTGGATGCCAGACAGCTTATCAGGAGGATGATTGATGAGGTTTGAGGATGTCACCTGCCCTTTTTGCGGGGCTTTATGTGATGATATTATGATAAACGTAGAGGATAATCGTATAGAGAGCATAGAGGAGGCCTGCAGTCTGGGCGTTCACAAATTCATGGGCATCACCCACAAAAGACCCACAAGTCCTTTTATCAGGAATAAAGAGGTTAAAGAAGTTGATATTGAGACGGCTACAGAAGAAGCTGCCAGGATCCTGCGGGAATCTAAAAGACCCCTCTTATATGGTTTCTCTTCCACCAACTGCGAAGCTCAGGAGGTGGGAATAGAGATGGCGGAGATACTGGGCGGGGTGGCGGACTGCACGTCTTCGGTATGCCACGGGCCCAGCATAATCGCTGTCCAGGACGTAGGATTCCCCTCCGTAACGTTGGGTGAAGTGAAGAACCGGGCCGACCTGGTGATCTACTGGGGAGCCAATGTAATGCACGCTCATCCCCGACACGCTTCCAGATACACTCACTACCCCAGAGGAAGGTTCAGGGAAAGAGGCATGCAGGACAGGGAAATGATAGTGATCGATGTGAGAGAGACTGAGTCCGCTAACATTGCAGACCAGTTCATCAAAGTGGAGCCCAATAAGGACTACGAGGTCCTAAACGCTCTGAGAACCCTGCTGAACTCGGGGGACATCTCTCAGGAAAAAGTTGGAGGGGTGGATAAGCGGACGCTGATCGACCTGGTGGAGAAAATTAAATCCTGTCAGTTTGGCATCATATTCTTTGGTGTGGGCCTCACAATGAGCTACGGAAAGCACAAGAACATCTCTGAAGCGATAAGCCTCACCAGAGACCTCAACAGGTTCACCAAGTTCAGCATCATGCCCATGAGAGGCCACTACAATGTAACCGGATTCAACGAGGTCGCTGCATGGCAAACAGGTTATCCCTATGCCGTGGACTTCTCCAAAGGCTACCCATGGTACAACCCTGGGGAGACTGATGCAACCTCTGTTCTGCAGCATGAAGAGGTTGATGCTGCACTGATAGTTTCGTCCGATCCTGTCGCCCATTTTCCCAGAGCTTCTATCAAATACCTGTCTAAAATCCCTGTTATCGTAATCGACCCTTACGAGAGCCTCACATCACAGATAGCTAGAGTATATATTCCCTCTGCGGTCACAGGAGTGGAGACAGGGGGTGCTGCTTATAGAATGGACTGTGTCCCCCTCAGACTGAAGAAAGTGGTCGAACCCCCAGCAGGATTACTGGAGGACAAGGATATATTAACCAAGATTATGGATAAGCTCTAGCTGTAGTTTTAGCTTAAACTTTAACTTTCTCTTTGATTAAAGGGAGCCGAATATCAGTCCCGCGATCGTGGAGTAGGTCACTACCAGAACCACATAAACTGCAGTCCTCTCGTTCCCCAGGACTTTTCTAACTACCAGCATATTAGGCAGGCTGAGGCTGGGCCCTGCCAGAAGCAGTGCCAGAGCAGGTCCCTTTGACATGCCCTTGGCAATGAATGCCTGCAGTATGGGTATCTCCGTCAGGGTAGAGAAATACATGAACGCGCCCAACACAGAAGCTATCAGGTTGCCTGTCACTGTATTGCTTCCCACCACATCCTCTATCACGCTCTGGGGGAGCAGGGGAGTGATAAAACCCGCCACAAAGACACCTATGAACAGGTATGGTATCAACAGCTTGGTGAAATACCATGTTTCTCCCAGCCAGCTCTTATTCTTTTCCCTGTCGAAGGAAGTAAATGCTATTAAGGCTATCAGTAGAACAAGTGCCACCATCAATCCGTATTTCAGAACTCCTATCTGCAGCCCACCTACAACGATAATGGCTACCATCGAAAGGAAGAAAGCCAGTAGGACGGGTTTTCCGGCATCTACACCCTCTTCTTGCTGATAGTAGAGTTTTCCTTCCTGGCTCCTTTCCCTGAATATCAGCTCCATAGAGAGTCCCACCAGAATAGCCAGGAAGACAGCGAATACTATTCTGGCAATTCCGATCTCCACCCCCAATACGCTTATGGTGAGGAATACGGCGGCGATGTTGATGGCCGGACCGGAGAAAAGGAATGTGGTCGCCGGTCCCAATCCAGCACCTCTACTTCTGATGCCGGCGAACAATGGCAGGATGGTGCAGGAACAAACAGCTAACACAGAGCCGGAAACAGATGCGATAGGATAAGATATAGTGCGCCTACCCCGGTTCCCCAGGTACTCCATTATGACGTCCTTTTTCATGAACACGCTGATGGCACCTGCGATAAAGAAAGCAGGTACAAGGCAGGTGAGGACGTGCTGGGTAGCGTATTCGTGGAGCAGCTCGAAACCGTTGAGAACAGCCTCCGAGAATAATGGAGAATCCACGGGCATGAAATAGAATGCCCCAAAAAGAGCCAAGATCAATAAAAAAATATGTTTATCCTTCATTTGACTGAAAAGTCTCCTGTTCCTTTTATTTTTGTATCAACTTGAGCAGCTCTTCATCATTCTTGGGCATGCCCACGTAAACCGGCTCATCGTCTATCAGCAAGGCGGGGCTGCTCATAATCCCTCTCTGTATCAGCTCGTTCATATCGCTCTTATACTCTACTTCCGCCTGAATGTTCTTCTCTTCCTTCAGCTTCTTCACCCTATCATAGAGTGCCTCACATGAAGGACATCCGGATCCTACAACAGTTATTTTCATTACAACACCTCCTCTACCTCTTTTCTTTTGTTCTTCGACTTCTGTGCCAAACCATATTCACGGATAAGGTGTCTAACATACTCCTTAGGGGGAAAAGATATGGCATCCTGCAAACAGTAAACACCGCAGGTGGTGCAGCCCACCTTGCAGTTGTAGGGGTTCACCACCACAGCCTTGTCTTGTAGGGGTTCGAGGTCCATCACTTCCCGGTCACACCCCTCGACACACAATCCACATCCATCGCACTTGTTCTCATCGATTTGAGGATGCCAATCGATCTTTTCTCTCTCCAGACCCATCCAGTGAGAGCGATCCAGTAATCTGGTTACTCTGGGGTTGGTTATTCTGTAATAGACCGATTTGCCTTCCCTTCTGGAGGTCAGGATGCCCATGGTCTCCAGTTTGTTCAGCTGGATGGATACGGTGGATTGAGTTCTTCCTGTCCGTGGAATGATCTCGCACACGCACTTTTCCCCATCAAGCAGGAACTTCACGATCCTGAATCTGGTTTCATCGCTCAGTGCTTTGAATACGTTAAGCCATTCTGACATATTGATATATTGACATTTGTCAATGTATAAATAGTTTCTGCCAGAAAGGTTCTGCCAGAAGGAAAAAGGTGAGGACCAAATACCTGCCCTAAGTCCAACCCCCAATTCAAAAACTTTAATACAGCATTTATGGAGAAAAAAGTGTGAAAGTGGAAGAGATAAGAGACCTGTTCGATCTCGATTTGCACGCACTGGGGGTAAGGGCCAATTCTTTGAACAATGAGCTGGGGATGTTCGTCGTAAACAGGCACATCAATTACTCCAATATCTGTGTTTCCAGGTGCCCCCTGTGTGCCTACTACAGGGATAAGGATGATGAAGACGCTTATTTCATGACAAATCAAGAGGTTATGGATAAAGTGGAGGAAGCTGTGGGGCTGGGAGTGACGGAGCTACACATAGTGGGCTCTCACAATCCCCATGTGTCCATAGAATATTTTGAGGAGTTATTTAATGAAATCAAGAGCAAGTATCCGGAAGTAGTATTAAAGGCATTGACAGCCACCGAGATCAATTTCTTAGCCAAAAAAGAGAAGATGAGCGTTAAAGAAGTCCTGAACAGGCTCAAAGAGTCAGGTCTTCAGGTGCTGCCCGGAGGCGGGGCTGAAATACTGGATGACGACATAAGGAGAGTTATCTGCCCACACAAGGACACCAGCAGCGAGTGGCTGAATACCATGAAGACAGCTCACCAGCTGGGCATCCAGAGCAATGCCACCATGCTGTTCGGCCATATCGAGGAGGCAAAGCATAAGGCAAAGCACCTTTACGAGCTGAGGAAGCTGCAGGACCAGACAGGAGGTTTTATTTCCCTCATCCCTCTGGTCTTCCATCCGGAGAACACTAAACTAAAAGAAGATGGACTGGTCAAGGAGAGGGAGAACCCGGTGGAGATCTTGAAAACCATTGCCGTTTCCAGAATCGTTCTGGATAATTTCAAGAGCATAAGGGCCTACTGGGTAATGCTGGGAGAAGAACTATCTCAAATCGCCCTAAATTACGGGGCCAACGACATCGACGGCACATTGATCGAAGAAAAGATATCCCATGCAGCGGGAGCAAGAACCCCAGTCAACCTCAACCTCTCCAGGATCCAGGAGCTCATAAGGGGTGCAGGTAAAGTTCCTGCCCAGAGAGATACTTACTGTAATATATTGAAGGTGTATTCATGAGAATAGGTAAATTCGGTTACCTCAACAATTATTTGCCCTACTACTGGCTGGAAAAGCAGGGATACGATGTGGTAGAATCCAATCCCAGAGAAATGACCGAATTGCTCGGCAGTTCAATTGACTTTGCTCCCGTCCCCGCTTTCTACTACCTGCTGAATAAAGATAGATTGAGAAGTTACAATTTCTGTGTCGCTTCCACGGACAGGGTTATAAGCGTTTTAGTGGTATCCAGGAACAATAAGGATTTGAATAAGGGGAGCATAGCAATCACCAATCACTCGATGACCTCTGTAAACCTGTTGAAGGTCATACTCAGGGAAAAAGGGATGGAGAACAAGCTTGTGGCCCCCCACAGCAGTAAGCCCACTCCGTTGCTGGATAACAGCGAATATGCGCTGGTCATCGGTGATGAGGCGATCAAGGCCAGAATGCTCTACAGGGTCGTAATGGATTTAGGTGAGGAGTGGTATGAGCTGACAGGAAAACCGATGGTCTTCGGCATCTCCGCTTCCTTGAAGGGAGTTGATGCTTCTGCAACCGATGAGCTGGTGATGGAGTCCATTGACTGGGGGTGGGAGAACCTGGAAGAGATCGTCGCAGCTGCTGAATCCAAATTCAAGATGCCGGGAGAATTTCTGGAGGAGTACTTTAAGACCCTCTCCTACAAGATGAGGAATAATGAGAAGAAGGGATTGAACCTATTCGAGGTGCTGTGCCATGAACATGGGCTATTACCTTACCAGAAATCTCAACAATGAAGACTTGAGCTTTGATGAAGCCTTAACCCTCTTTGAGCTCTCCTTACCTCAAGTGGGAAAGATCGCAGACGAGATCAGGAAGGAGAAGTGTGGGGATGTGGTCACTTTCGTAGGGGATAGAATAATCAATTACACCAACAAATGCACCTCCAAATGCAAGTTCTGCGCATTCTATGCTTGCAGCGATGAGGATGCCTACGTATTGAGCCAGGAAGACATACTAAAGAATGTAGAGGAGGCTGTAGAGCTCAACACCACCCAGATCATGATCCAGGGTGGTTTGAACCCCCAGTTGAGAATTGGATGGTTTGAAGACCTCTTCTCATCCATAAAAGAGAGATTTAACGGTGTGCAGGTTCACAGCCTCTCCGCACCAGAAATCTACTATCTGTCAAAGATAGAGAAGATGAGCATCAAAGAAGTTCTTCAAAGGCTGAATGATGCAGGATTGGACTCCCTACCCGGTGGAGGGGCTGAGATACTCACGGACAGGGTTCGAAACGACTTAAGTCCCAGAAAAGTGGATGTTGACGGATGGCTGGAAGTGATGAGGACAGCTCACCAGCTGGGGATGAAGTCTACGGCCACCATGATGTTCGGACACATCGAAGAAGATGAGGATATCGTAGAGCACCTGTTCAAGATAAGGGACCTCCAAGCCGAGACAGTTGGTTTTACGGCCTTCATTCCCTGGACATTTGAGGCGGAGAATACCGAGCTGTTCCAGAGGGTAAAGAATACAGCTTCGCCCACCAGATTCCTTCAAGTGCTGGCCATCTCCAGAATAATCCTCCACAACATCAGGAACCTCCAGACCTCATGGCTGACACAGAACATGGACATAGCCAAACTCTCCCTCTTCTTCGGGGCTAACGACTTCAGCGGCACCATGCTGGAAGAGAACGTGGTGAGAGCAACCGGAAAGGAGATAATGCCCGCCACCGCAGAGGATATTATTACAGCGGCTAAAGATGTGGGGAGGCCGGTGGCTAAAAGGAATACGAATTACGAAATATTGAATTACTTCTAATAACCCCCAGCTATAGCCTCGGATTCACCCTTTTGAAGTTTTTCTCTAAGTAAGTTTACTGAGAACTCGTTTTGAACTTCCTTTAATTCCAACCATTCAGGAAGCTTTTCAGCAAATTCCTCCGAAACAGCTACAGGAATAATGACCTTCTCGAACAGAAATTTGAAGATTTCAAGCTCTTTAAGGTTAGATAAAACAATTAACGGGCTGGTATTTGAGATCGCAATCAATGAAATCCCTCGATGACCACCAAGTCTTTAGCGAACTCATCCAAGTCGTAATTTATGGGGATCTCTCTTTTTCTTGGATCTCTCTTTTTCTTAATTCATATAAAAACTCTCTAATATTTAAGTTGGCGATTTCAGCAGATTTACCAGGGCTTATTTTTCCCTCACGATAAAGTTCAATTGCGATAAGTAATCTTGCTTCGTTATCTAAATTCTTGACGCCAAGGATTCTTACTATATCATCCGGAAGATTTATTTCACACTTACCTTTTCTCCCATGCCCATGCACCATTATATAATATATCAATAAAACTAAAAGAACTTTCCTTTAAATCTTCTTTTTCTGATGACTCCGGGTTTAGTGTCAGAATACATAATACTAATTGAATGAAGTAAGGAAAAAGAATAACATATTTCTAACCTTTCTCCAAACCGGCTTCATGAAGTTGGTTGTAGCTCACACGCCTGATGCAGACGATGCATTCATGTTCTACGGTTTGACTCACGGAAAAATCGGCGTAGGTTTAGATTTGGAAATCGAACACCTTATCGAGGATATTGAAAGCCTTAACAAGAGAGCTTTTAATGAAACGCTTGATGTTACCGCTATCTCTGCCCACGCATACGCTTTCCTTAACCAGAAATACAGGATACTTTCCGCCGGTGTGAGTGTGGGAGATGGTTATGGTCCTATTGTAGTATCCAGGAATAAGATAGCGCCTCAGGAGCTGGAGGGCAAGAAGGTCGCTATACCCGGGAGATACACCACTGCAAACCTGCTACTAAATCTGGCTATCGAGGGTTTCGAGCCAGTGGAGATGAGCTTCGACAAGATAATCGATGCGGTCAAGAGCGGTGAAGTGGACGCAGGACTGCTGATCCATGAAGGCCAGATAACCTATGAGTCCCACGGCCTATACAAGGCACTGGATATGTGGGAGTGGTGGAGTGACATCAACAAGACCAACAAACTTCCTCTACCGCTGGGTATCAACGTAATAAGCAGACAGATACCCAAAGAAGCTCAAAAAGAGTTCCTGGAGCTGATGAAGGCCAGCATAAAATTCGCCATCGACAACCCGAATGAGGCAATTGATTACGCCATGAAATACTCCCGGGGACTGGACAAAGAGACCACCAAAAAGTTCGCCACCATGTACGTCAACCACTACACCTACGAGATGCCGGAAAGCGTGGTCAAAGCTCTGGACAGACTATACACCATGGGCCAGGAAAAAGGGCTGATCAAAAAGCCGGAGCTGGACATCCTGTTTTAATTGTTTCCCTAACAGATAAAACAATCCAGAGTTCAAAAAATGAATAGAGAAAAAATATTTGATTTCACATTCAATCAGTTACTTCCTTTTACCCCTCAGATGGTCGATCATGGGCTGAGTGACCAGGGGAACTACATCGTCTATCATGTGAGGCATGAGGTTCCTCATGACCTGGGGCATTAGCTCTGGCATTTGCTCGGACATGTAGTCGGGCATGGGTATCTTTTCCTTCACTCTTTGCAGCATGGTGGGCATCAACTGGGGCAGCATCTGGGGCATTAGTCTGGGGAACAATACGGGGAACATGGGCTTCATGAGGTTCAGTGCACCCGGAACCTTGCCTATGGCCTTCATCATTGGTCCCATCTTGTAGGGCATAGAATCGATTATTTCGGGCCACATGCTGTCCATGATGTCTGCAAAACCTCGAGGGGTCATCATGTAGATCATGGGCTCGAAAACAGCCCACTGCTTTTGGACCTCTGGTTCAGGCTCAGGAAAATCGTAACCCAGAGCGTTGCAGGCAAATCTCGCCAGATCCACTATCTCCAGAGGGGTGTTCTTCTTGTCCACGGTAACCCTGAACTGGAACTCACAACATGGGCAGAGAGCCAGCACTTTCTCTGCATCGATCTCCATCGCTTCATCCAGTCTGGTCTTACCTATTTCCGCGGCAACCGGTGGCTCATACAGCAGGTTCAGGACGCTCGCACAGCAGTGGGCCTGCTCGTGGTTATAGTCCATCTCTTCGAACTCCACATTGGGTAACGCTCTTATGATCTCTCTGGGCTCCTCAAAAACTCCTGAAGCTCTTCCGATGTGACATGAGTCGTGCCAGGTAACCTTAGTTGGTTTCTGGCCGTTGGAGGGAAACTTGAACTCTCCAGACCTTATCTTCTCTGCCACAACTTCGCTGTAGTGCTTTGTTTTTATGTTATACTCTATTCCCAGCTCTTTGGCCCATTTGGGGTAGTAGTAGCGCCACATGAGGTCGCAGGCAGGGCAGGAAGTTATGACGGTGTCCGCTCCCTTTTCCTTGACCGCATTGATATTGTCCTTCATTATCTTCTCGAAAAGGTCCCACTTACCGGCAACCAGCATGGGAGTTCCACAACAGTTTTCCCTGGTCCCGAGGTGGGTAAATTCCACTCCCGCTTCGTCAAGCAGTCTCACGCTGGCCATAGCTATATCGTGCTCTACATAACTTGCGGTACATCCTGCAAAATAAACGTTCTTGGACTGTTTTTCGGGTCCGTGCTTCTCCAGAAGGTCCTCAGGGAACCAGTCGATACGGTTCTTACGGTAACCGGCCCATATATCTCCCTCCTTCTCAAGGGAGGCCCCCATGATCTCGAAGGGCGGAAACGTCATCTTCTTCTCTTCATTTACCAGCAAACCCCTCATCTTCATCCATGAAGGCTCTATGGGGAGGGATGCGGAGCATCTGATGTTGCACAGCTCACAGGTAGTGCAAACCAAAAAGGTGTCTATCATGAACTGGTCCCATTTCTCTCTACCCTCCATGTACTCTCTCAACCAGTACCACTTCCCTCTGGGGCTCTGGCTTTCCCAGCCCCTACCGTAGAACTGGTCGCATTCTTCCACGCAGTAACCGCATTGAGAGCAGCTATAGGCGTACCACGCCACATCAGCGGGTATATCCTTTACCGGCTCGGTGGGTCTTTCACCTATCTTGGTGATAATGTAGTTCCCGAATGGCCTGATAAGGGGTTCTATGACCCCTGTAAATCCAAGAGCTCTTCCGATAAGGGCGTTCCCCGTCACTTTGCCCGGATTGAGTATCCCTTTGGGGTCCATTTGACCCTTGTATTCCTGGATCTTCTTCGCCCGCTCTTCGCCCAGCACTTCATTTATTTTGCTGCCGAAGTAGAGGCCTGTGGAGTAAGGTCTCCCCCCATGCTTCTCGGCGATCTTCATTATGGTCAACACCAGTCCAAAGACGAAGTTGTAGCTGAATCTTCTCTGGTCGCTGGGGATGAACCCCAGTATCACCACTTCGGGTTTGCCATTGGGCCCCTTCTTGATCAGCACACCTTCTTTGACCACCGGCTGCTGCACCTTTCGCTCTATCTCCGTCAACACATCTCCCATCGACTCCAGAGGTATCACGATCTCCGAGGGAACCAGACTTGGACCCAGACGTTTTACGATAGTGACCTTGAACCTGTTCTTCCACTCATGGTTGGCGATCCTTTCGCTGAGTATTTCTGCTTCACAGGGCCGGAGTATCCTGGGCAGCTTGCTCATGACCTCTTCATGGTCTTTTTTCCTGTAGGCGATAGTGGTTACATAAGAAGCAGGTAAAAGCACTCTCTCTTCTACGGGATGGTCATGATGCTCTCGGAGAGGAGCCAAATTCTTTAACTCCGCATTTCGGGGGTTGATGAATATCAAGGACCACACGAACAGGTCTTCCTCAATCAATAACTGGTAAAAGCTCTGCAGGTTGTGGGCGTCGGGACAGCCGATAGCGATGACTTCCAGCTCTTCATCAGGCTGGATTCTGACGGTCATCCTGCTTATAAAGCCGGTGATACCCTCAGCATCGGATACCACATCCAGATCAGAGCCGTCAAAGTCCATGGTGTCGCCACTGGGTAAGACCACTCTGGCGTTCACCACATTATCTCTGAACCACCCGTACTCGAAAGAGCCTATGCCAGCTCCACCCTGAGCCAGCCAGCCGCCAGCCGTTGACGCAGGATAGCTGGTGGGGTATAGTCTCAAGGTCAAGCCCTGTTTCTTCAGCTCCCTATCCAGCTTCTCCCAGATGATGCCCGGCTCGACGGTTACGGTCATGCTCTCCGAATCGATGTCCAGTATCCTGTTCATCCAGTAAAAATCGACTACAATCCCATTCCTGACGGGCAGGACCCCTCCGTAGCCAGATGACGCTTTACCCCTGGGTGTCAGGAAGATCCTTTTCTGGTTGGCCCACTTCACCAGATCGATCAACTCCTCCTCATTTTGAGGCTGCACCACGGCTTCTGGAGTAGTGTCCCCTATCATGGGTCTAACCAGGGAAGGCATAACGGCTATATCGTGCCCATACAGCTTTCTTTCAGTCCTGTGAAAATTTACTCTATCCCCGAACTTATTCTGGAGAAAAGTTTGTTCTTTTTTACCTATTCTACCCATTTAACCCCTCCCATTAGATGGAATTTTTACAGATGCTCAAAAAATTCTTAATAACTAATTTACTGAAACCTTTCAATTAAAAAAATTTTCCTGAGGCTTATAAATAAGAGGTGATTTATTTACCCGTCTATGACCTCAAGTCAATTAGAACAGAGGTAAAAACCGTACAGAAGAAATATCTTCAACCTCAAAAAAGATCTTATCGGTCAAAAAGAGAGTTTAGGTCTGGTTGATGAGTTGCATAAGATTTAGACGTCTTCTGGTGAGGAAGGTAGATGGATATGGATAACTTTTAAATATCGTTCTCATTTGGTTCTTTCGATGAGTGATGCTGATAAATTTAGACATATCGTCAGAATTGCCGATGCTGATTTAGATGGGAATAAGAAGATAATCTATGCCTTAACTGGAATAAAGGGAGTTGGAATTAGAATGGCCAGGGCAATTACGAACCAGCTCGACATCGATATAAACAAGAAGATGGGAGAGCTGGATGACGGATCAATAGAGAAGTTGACCAAATTCATTGAACAGGATATCGAGAATCAACCTTCATGGATGCTCAACAGACGAAAGGACATGTATACTGGCCAGGACCTGCACATACTCAGCAAGGACGTGGACTTTGCGACCATGGTTGACGTAGAGAGGCTTATAAGGATGAAGGCTTACAGAGGAGACAGGCATGCTAAAGGCAAGAAAGCAAGAGGGCAGCGAACCAGATCGATGGGCAGAAGAGGAAGAACAGTAGGAGTCGTCAGAAGAAGGAGGTGAAGAGATGGGAGATCCCAAGAGACATAGAAGAAAATACGTTACCCCCACCAGGCCCTGGGACAAGGCCAGGCTGGACAGAGAGAGACAGGAAGTCATCAAATATGGCTTGAGGAACAAGAGAGAGCTTTGGAGGTTCCAGAACCTTTTGAGGAAATACAGAAGAGTTGCCAGAGACCTGCTGGCCAAAATAAATATTCCGGGTAGAGGAGGAGAGTACGCCAAAGCAGAAGCCCAGAGAGTTATCAGAAGACTTCAGAAGATAGGTGTTCTGCCTGCAGACGCTACCCTGGACGATATACTGAACCTCACTGTGGAAGGATTCATGGAGAGAAGACTGCAGACCATGGTCTACAGACAGGGTCTCGCCAATACTCTGCTTCACTCCAGACAGCTGATAACCCACGGCCATATAGCCGTTGACGGGAGAAAGGTTACTGTCCCCAGCTATCTGGTTAGAAAAGATGAGGAGAGCTCAATATCATATTATCAAAACTCACCTTTAAGAGAAAGAGAAGGAGCAATATATGAACCAGAGCCGGAACCAGCAGAGCCAACAGAACCAGCGGCTGGAGGTGAAGCCTGATGGCGGAAAAGAAAGGAGAAAAGAAGGGAATATGGGGAATAGCTCACATATTTTCATCTTTCAACAATACTATTATAACCATTACAGATATAACCAGCAGTGAGACCATCGTAAGGTTAAGCGGCGGTATGGTAGTTAAAGCAGCCAGAGATGAAGGAAATCCCTACACGGCAATGCAGGCTGCCATTAGAGCTGCTGAGACCGCAAAGGAGAAGGGTATTGAAGGAGTTCACATCAAGGTCAGAGCTCCCGGAGGCAACATGACCACCGCACCCGGACCGGGTACTCAGGCGGCTATAAGAGCCCTCGCCAGAGCTGGATTGAAGATCGGCAGGATAGAAGACGTGACACCCATACCACACGATGGAACCAGGCCTCCTGGAGGAAAGAGAGGAAGAAGGGTGTAAACCCGTTTAACCTCGAGAGGAGCTTTATGAATATCGAATTTCTGGAAGATAATGAATATAAAGCCAAATTCATTGTTCATGATTCGAGTCTGGCGTTCGCAAACTCTCTTAGGCGAGTAATGAAGACCATGGTCCCCTCCATGGCCGTGGACTACGTTGACTTCTACCTCAATACATCATATCTCTACGACGAGATGCTGGCCCACAGAATCGGGCTGGTACCCATAAAGACCGACTACGAGAAATTTAACACTCCGGAGAACTGCACATGTGAAGAAGAGGGCTGTCCCAACTGCCAGATATCGTTCAGATTGAACATAGAGGGGAAGAGAACCGTTTATTCAGGTGATTTCGTCTCCGACGACCCCGACGTGGTCCCCGCATATGATAACATACCCCTGGTGGAGCTATTTGAGGGGCAGCAGATTATGCTGGAAGCCACCGCCAGACTGGGGATCGGAAAAGAGAACGCCAAATTCCAGCCGGTTTCTATATGCACTTACAGGATCGTACCCCAGATCAATATAGATGAAGAGAAATGCAACAACTGCGGAGACTGCATCGAGGCCTGCCCCAAGAATGTTCTGGAGGAGAAAGAGGGTAAACTCGCAGTTAGAGACAAAAAGGACTGCACACTCTGCATGGAATGCGTTAAAGTCTGTCCAGAAGACGCCATCTCGATCGAAGATACGAACAACTTCCTCTTCACGGTCGAAGGAGTAGGCTCACTACCCATAAAAACAGTGCTCAAAGAAGCGCTGGAAATGATAAAAGAAAGAGCCGAAGAAATGAACACCATCCTGGAGATATAGACCTGATCTCCATCTTAATTTATTATTTATTTAATTTATTATTCTTGAGGCTTTTTGAATTTTTGTTCTCTAATCAAATGGATTACACGTTATTTTGCGCTTATCTTTACTTCATATTCGGTGATTATCAGTTTGTCGTAGTATGATTTGAAGCTGACTTTACCTTTATCTTCATCCACGTAACTGTCGCCGGGGAGCTCTTCAAAGAAGTCGTTCCACAGTTCAGCGTATGGCGAAGTCACATTCAATGTCACATTCCCCGGTTGGCTGTAAGTAGTGGTATCCACCATGGTCTTATTGAAAAAGAAGTCCAAAGACCCTTCACCTGCCACAGAGAAATCACCCTCCAGCTTATTCAACACTACAATAACCACGGTCTTACTCGCCTGCGAAGGGTCTTGAGTAGATGTAGTGTGAATAAATATTCGAGGAGAAGTCACAGCATTCTTATGACCATAATAATCCTCCCAAATAGCTCCTCCCTCCAGACATATCTCCATATCCCCATACCTATAATTAAATGAGCCAATATAATCGTCAAAGGCCGTGGAGGAGTTAGCCACCACCTTCACCCTCGTATCATTCTTCACGGTGAACATCCCGCCCTGAGCCTCAACCTGAATACTCTGCAAAGGAGCCCCACCATAAGTTGAAAGCGACACAACATTCTGAACCCTCTTAAAGCTCTGCCTCAAACCCTCAACCTTTTTATCCTCACTAGTATCCTGCAACATATCATAAGTGCTCACATAAACAGTAGAAATAGCCACAACCACTATAGCAGTAATAAAAATATAACCAATGGTCTCCGACACAGCAGAAGAGTTCATAGTCATTGCAACCTCACCTCATACAAAACTATATGAGAATCCTCAACCGTAGAAGCAATCTCATTCCCCGATACAGAATAGTTGAGCCCAACACCATCAAAATAAGTCGCCCAAGCACCCGCATTCTCCGTATACAACTTGATCTCCGCTGGCCCCTGATGAAGCAACGTAGAATTGATGAGGGTTGCAGTAAAAGTCCTTGAACCACTACCCGCTGCCGACACATTACCCTTAAAACAGATCACCGGCATGTTCAACGAACCCCCCTGAAAATACACGCTAGGAGAGGACAGCATCAAAGCACTCCCCCCTCTACGCTCAATAACCGCCCCATTCTCGAAAACAAGACTCCAATCACTCCCCCTGAAACTGATACTGGAAACACTATAATTGGTGGAATTAACAGACAATACAGGCTTATTCTTCAAGCTCACAGAAGTGTGCGACAGAGTAACCTCTACCGTGGCATTGGGCTCCACACCAAACCTGATCCTGTCCAGCTTATCCTTCAAGCCCAGCAACTCAAAATGACTGTTCCTGTACTTAATACTCTCCTTACTATCAGAAAGCACTGGATTGGCCGAAACATAAAGAAAGGTTACAGTAATAGAGATGACCAACAAAATCATTAACGTTCCCACAATCTCATTAACTCCTTCATCATTCATGACATGCTCACCGTAGTCCTTTGAGATTCAGAACACCTGCCACTAAGAACAGTCAAATTGACGGTCTCCATACCACCTTCAAATGGGTATGGTTCGTAAGTCACATTGCTCAAGCCAGCCACATCCAGTTGATAGTCTCCCGGCTCGTCAGCCGAAATCTCAAATATCAACTCTATCTCATCATTAATGTAGACCTCAGAAACATTAAAACTGACAGACTTGCCAGCAGCCGTGTCCTCGATCTTGTAATCGCCTATGGAAGCATTCCCCTCAGCCTCAATCCTCACAGAATCCTCATCCAGCTCCAGGTTAGGTGGTACTACATCCGTTATGGTAACATCCTTAGCAGCTAACCTGAAAGACTTTTCAATATCCTTATACGCATTGGAGAGCTCCTCAACGCTTTTAGCCGAATACATGCATTTTTTGCTGTCGTTCCCCGGCATTGGGCTGGAGATAGTCTCCAGAAAACTCTCGTTATAGTCATAACCCAATCCTATGGTGCAAATGGAGATATTCTTCCCATCGATTTCGGTGTCCTTAATATCTTCAGATTCAGCTATGGCCTTCTGAGCAGCACATGGACAATAACTGCTGCCACTGCATCCACAACCTGAGCTATATGTTGGCACACCATCCGTCAACAATATGATCATTGGTTTAGACCCCTCAACATAAGAGGTATCATACAACAACACCTCTTTGGACTTCACAAGAGCATCATATATGTTCGTAGCACCATCAGCAGATAACTCCTTTATCTCATCATCAACAGAACCCTCATCACTGCTGAGGTAGGGAAGGAAAGGCGAAGAATTAACCACATGCTTACTAGCGCTCCAATTATACTCCACCAGACCCAACAGACCATCCTGAGTATTATTGTTGAAATCTATAGCAGCTATGCGAGCAGAATCTAACTTGGAAATATCAGCGTAACCCTCATAATAGGTGGAGTCGGAACGCCGGGGAGCAACATACACAGAATAATTTCCCGCCAGAACATCACTATCGGTACAGACATCGGAGCATAAGTCGTGCTCCAGCCACATAAAGAAGTCATTGGAGTAAGCGCTTGAGAGATACGTCTTGACATACTCATACCTGTTATTCTTGGTATATCCAGAGGGGAGCTCTACGTTATTTGTATCATAGACCGGATCGTAGGTGGTGGAGAACGAATCGACCTCACTGCACCCAAAACAAAAACCAAACCAGTAACTGCACTTATAGATCTTAAGGTTAAGGTCAATGTCCTCTGGGACTGCTCCCACTACCTTGAAAGTCCAATTACCCACCTCACCAGGACTGACTCTCTCCGAATGGCTAACTCCATGCTCTGAACCCAGCTCATTTGTAGCATAAAATTGCTGGCCATCAGGCTTCTCGATCCGCAAGCTGATAGCGTCATCCTTATCAGCCCCATCAAACCACGGGCTCATGCCATCCGTAGTGTAAGCCTCCACATACAAGCAATCGTTCTTGAAGGAATTATCTACAGCGTAATTAACAGTCCAGTTATTGGGGGTTACTTGCCCTGAAATCGAATCATAAAAGCTCTCATCCTCCATACTCCCCGAGGTATCAAGAGAGTGAACCACGGTGAGGTCTTCCCCACTTCCCGTGGTCATGAACCCCTTACCCTGGAAATACACGTGGATCTCAAAGGGCTCACCAGGAGCAGCATGAGGAGGGCTCACATACTTCTTGATGAACAGCTCCGGATCCGCGCTCGCAATCTCCTTGGTGATCTTAAGCACTTCCTTGTCAGTATCATTGAGGTTATACGTGGTGTCCGAGACCGTGAGAGTGACATTGCAGTAAGCGGTCTTATTAGAATCATAGTAATCGCAATAGGTCATAAAATCAGTTGCATTCCACTCAATACCCATATCCAAAACTGCATCCCCCATATTCCCCTTGAAAACAGTACCGTTCCACAACTCAAGTCTCCAGGTCCACCAACCATAAGCTGATGACCTGGACATACCAAAACTAAAGTCCTTTGTCTCATTCACAATAACAGTTGCCGGACGAGGTATCAAGACAGCACTGGGATATATGGCAGAAGTCTTAGTGTAACTGACCTCGTGTTCTTGTGAGAGGCTGTAGGTAAATCCCTGAGGCCTGAAATTGAGGGTTGAAGCTCCCAGACCAAGGTATTTGGAGTGCTCACCATCATTGGATTCAATGTATATATAATCCCATTCACCCTCTGACTTGAATCCGGCCTTAAAATCGTGTCCCCCGATGGTGGGGGGCATATAGACCTTGGAATTAACATAACCGTTCTTGGGCGCTATGGTCATCACATCCACCAGCTGAGATGACATCTGAGAAGAGACATCAGAAAACTGATTATCGATGACATCAGCCGTCTGCCCCTCCTTCAGCTGATCATTCAAAGTGATATTCACAAAATAGATTATGGAAGAAAGGATAGCGACCAGCAGGACATACTCCAAAACAATTGAAACTCCCCGATCATCCAAACCTCCTAATCTTTTCCTTGTTCCTGCATTTTCAGCTCTCATATGCATCCCTCTTCACGGCAGAGCATGGTCTCCTTGAACTCTACCTCACCGCTGAGGTAAATGATCCTCACATTGCAATTGCTTACACCGTCATCGGGGTTCGCTCCAAAAACGATTACGTCAGCATACACCCCTTTCTGAGCATAAAGAGTATTGATCTGGCTGCGGACATCCTCCGAGAACCGATTGAAGTCCTGCTTGTTCCTGCCGAACTCATTCCGAATATCATCCTCCGTTATTTCCTGCAAATTCCTGATATCGTTCTTGGGAAATACCATCAGAGTTCTAGAGCTCTCCATTCCCGCCAAAATATTCTGAGCGTGAAGCAAGGAGACTGAAGCTAAAATAAACACCATAATCAAGGATAACAGGATCATGACCTGTCCACTATCATCACTCAGGCCTGCCATAGTATCAACCTCAATTCCACCGCAAGAGGGGTCTTATTGTAGAAAGGAGAAGACGAATCAATGTCATCCTCCGTAAGGACTACTATCTCGTCTGCAGCCACAGCCTCTGGGGTCGGCACATCATCATTCAAAGCTCTGGACACTACCTCTCCAGTGGTTTTGTTCACCCACCTTATCTCCAGCTTATAGCAAGCAGGATGAACCGTCTTATCCAGGGAAGTCAAGAACTGGCCATTTGCCTCATAACTGGAATTAAGCCGGACCAGCATCCCCTTCAAACTATCCTCATGCTCTCCATCACCATCCAGGATATTCAAGGCATCATGCCCCTTCTGTTTCAGTTGCGCATCACTGAACTCACTCCACATAGGAGATATGACCAGAGAACTCTGGAATAAAGCATATGCAGCCAGTAGTATGAGCATTGCAGCAGCGATCCCCTCTAAAGTGAATGTCTGACCCCGCTCATCTACCATACGTTCACCACCAGCCTGGCAGCAATCCTTCCAGCCATATACTCGCCTGCATTAGTCCACATGATCTTGCCACCACAATTCTTCAGGCGGATGGTGACAGTTGAGGTTCCAGTGGCAGTGGCGTTGCCGTTTATTTCATCTGTAAGATCATACTCCCCAATTATTTCAGAAGCGTTATTGGTGTTGGGAACCTCGAACACCTTGCTTCCATCAACCTTAACTTCAAGGAACATTGTGGCACTCGCGTTATTGTATTCAGCTTCAGAAATATCTACAATAAACTCATCAAGAGGAGCATGGACGTTCACATCATAGTTCTCAGTGCTGGGGATCTTCTTCACCCTGGTGGCGTTCACCAGTCCATCAAACTCTTCCAGCCACACCAGCCTCTCATACCTCACCACCTGAGTAGACGGAATGGGTTCGCCCACATCCAGCACTTTCCCACCACTGCTGTTGAGGGAGTAAACCCGGTCATAAGGCCTTGAACCGAGTTTTTGCAGAGACACACGAAAATCATAGTCACTCCGGGGAGTCTTCAAGCCCAACATCTCTTTCACCCGAGTGTAATTCTGGGATGTGGCGCTCTTTAGGGCCCTGATCTTGGCGTAGTTCAAACAATTGGGCTCGCTGGCAAGTCCGGGCAAGAACCTGACGTTAGGGTCACTCCAGTGGTTCTCCCATCCCGTTCCATTAACAGTCCCATTGCTCCAATCCCCTTTATTCTCACTTAAAAGCACAGCAACCTTATATGCTTCATGACCCAAAGATATCTCCTCCCTGGGCCCAGCGAAAACTGAAGGTAAAAATTGAGCTATAAAAATGAATGTAGTAAGAAATATTGATATGCCGATCAGCATATCCAGGCTGATTTTCCCTTGATCATCCATGCCAATAGTAAACCATACCATTTAATAATAATTATTGTTATAATCACCATTACCTCAAAGTCATTCTTAAGTGAATCATATTATGTTGATAAAGACAACGGAATCCATCTCTGCTTCAGGAACAATGCCAGAGTATAGACACACTTGTTGAACAGTATATTCTAGATACTTTCTTAGCTCCATAAACTGAAACGAAACTTGATCGTAAGCAACCCCCTCATTAAAATTAGAGCAACTATATATAAGTAGAACAAAATAATGTTATCATGGATATTATATAATTTGGACAGGATTGTGGTTGTGGTCGGTTTGCTGGGAAAAGTGATGTTGGCTTTCTTCATCTGCTTAATCGGATTTATTGGAGCAGCAGTAGGTTACAATCTGCTGGATAGATCTTTACTCACCGAATACTCCGAGATATTATTGGTTTTCCTATTCTATTTGATTATCTTTATTGTTGCGATTTCCTCAAAATTCTGACCCTACGGGGAGTAAACTTCTCTATACGCTGATCAAACTGGATATAGGCGTTTAACATTAAACGAATTGAGCCAGTGAGGATTGGTAACCCGACTTAAGCTGGTGCTCCCATCTCTCTCTGGGTGTCCTCAGATTTTGGGCGGCCTTCTCCAATGCGCTCTGATAGAATTCGAAGATCTCTGGTGGAGAGTTCATTGCTCCTTTAGCCCCTTCTTCAACCACCCACACACCCAGGGGGGCGTAATACTCCGGCCTGATCTCCCTCAGCATTGTGACGGAGGCTTTTCTTCTCTTTTTCATCATGTAATCCAGCACCGGGAGTCTGGCAGCGTAATAGCCTCCTGATAAACTGGAATAGTCTTTTTTCTTCATTATGTCCTCTCTATCTACACCCACGTAGGTCGATTCCGGGTTCCAGAAGCTCTTCCCCATCCATATCTCCGCCAGCTCGAAGGAGTAGTTCCCGGGGCTCAGTATCACTTCAAAGTGGTTGCCGAAGTGCTCGAAACTGAAGAGCATGCAGGTATCAATAGAGGGGTAGTCCTGCACTTCCTTCTTCAGCTCTTCGCCCAGGATGTCGTGGACTGCGGTTATGCTCCAACGAGTAGGTACCAATTTCCTTCTGGACTGCTCGCCCATCATTCCCACAGAAAATATCCTCTGAAGATAGTAGGTGTTGAAGCCGGAATCGAACAGCTGTTTAACCGAGCTGGTAGCATTTAAGTCATCGTAGTAGATCTTCTCTACCTTATGAGGTATTTTGGGGTTCTGCAGGAACTTGAAGCTGTCAATGTGGCCTGTAACCCCCATGGGCTGTAATACGTCATCAAAGGTGGGTCGTTTAACCACTTTGTGCACCTCCGTTTCCAGGTCCATGTGGGCAGTGGATGCGGCTGCTTCCTGCAAGTTTAGCAGGTAGTAGTCGTTGGTGTTGTTCTCGTTGGCCTGGACCTCCATCCTCTTAACACCCCTCAAGAGGGATGAACGGAGGTTTATTACGTCGTCAATGTTCTTCCCGGACCACATCCAGGGGGAGTCCATGTACTCCGGCTGCTCCGAATCCGATAGGGTCATCAGAGGGCCAATATAGACCTTTGGATAGCCCATCCTCCCCACAAACACCGAAGGAGGCGTAGGCTTCTCGATCTCACCCGATAAATCCGAGTGAGTGGACAGAAAATTGAACCTCTCCAGTAGAGGACACTTCACTTTTCCGCACAGAAGGTTCCCTTTACACCTAGCACACAGAGACACAACTAACCTCAACTCAATTAAGGACTAAAAAATTGTTTTGATTGGCACGAATGTGTTCTGAAGGGGGAATCATAATTACTAGTGTAATGTCAACCGTGTAGTGCCGCAAGATATTTATTATATGTCACCATAA
>CAZHOR010000016.1:0-63611 GCA_964534325.1 uncultured archaeon | reverse complement strand
CTGCCTACTCACATTTATTAAGGATGACAGATAGAAAGGTTTTTCAAAATTCTCATGGAATTATGTCTCTAATAGATTCCAAGCAATATTGTCATCTAACCCACTGTAATAAAGTACTAACCTATTTCTCAAACCGTTGGCAACTTTGAGGCACTCAGACACTTCATTATTCTCCAGCTCTCCCCATTTATCGATGTATCTGGCAATCCTTTTGTCGTCCACAAATAATAGAGAGATAAAAAATAATATAAGTTTTCCTTTATGATCTGGTTTTAGACAGGTTAACTTTTTTAGACAGATGATAAGCTGTCAAGTTGATAACATGGTCAGAATCTATCTGGGCGGCGAAGCGGAAGTAAGAATCCACGAAGACATAGTAGAGAAGATACGGAGACCAAAGAGGTACCGCATCGAACAGCTGGACCGCATCCTCAGGAAGTCCAGAACCAGAACAGAAGCCAAACTCATCTCTTTATCCAGACGCAACGGCGTACCCACACCCCTCATCCACGACGTAGAGAATGACACCATAGTCATGGAAAAAGTGAAGGGAGAACCCTTAAAGAACTGCATGACCCCAGAAACGAGCAGAGAAGTGGGGAGGATGGTGGCCCGACTCCATGCCAAGGGGATCATCCATGGGGATATCACGCCCATGAACCTCATATGGTATAAAGATCAGGTCTATTTCATCGACTTCGGCCTCTCCTTCGTGGAAGATAGGGTGGAGCCCAAGGGAGTGGATATCCACGTATACTTCGAATCCCTCATCGCCACATTCGATAACTGGCAAGACCTCAGAAAAGCGTTCATAGAGGGTTACATGGAATACGAGAAATCAGAAGAAGTCCTCACCAGAGTCCACCAGATAGAAGAGCGGGGCAGATACATAGAAAGAGTGGAGTCGCAGGCCTGATATTTAGCCACCGGATAGATCATTCCTGTTCCTGCTGTTGTGGCTCTGGCTCGTAGAACTTGATCTCCAGGTAATCTTTGCTGGCATTCACCTCATGGACTCTTCTCCCCAGCTCGGTTCTCACCCTAAAGGACACTCTCTCCGACTGCAGTCCTGCCTGAGTGAATATGAAGTTGAATAGTATGGGGCTGTTCATGAAGAAAAGTCCTGCCAGACCCACGTCCAAGTAAGTGCCGTAAAAGTCCTCATACATCAGGTTGTCGTAACCTCGCTCCCTCATCCACCTGTCGAAATCATCTTTGGTTATCTTTATATCCTGCAACTTTGCCATTTAATACACCTCTGTATTGGTTAGGCTTGAACTTGAACTTGAAAAAGTGAATTACAAAAGTATTTTCTTTTCGCCTATTATCTTGGGTGGACCAAAGGTTAAAATAAGCGTATTGCTGTAAAAAAAGTATGAGTAATGTTCTGGTTTGCCCCGCATGCAGATCCAGCAATGTAGTGATGGATTCAGCAGGAGTGACGGGTAAATACTACTGCAAAGACTGTGGTTATGTGGGTATGGCCATCGAAATGACTGAAGGAGAATACGAGGAGATGCTGAAGTCTAAGGAACTATCGAGAGAGCACGGAAAGAAAAAACACCGCCAACCTGACACCGAAGAGCACAGGTGAAACAGGATTAATGAACAGGTGAACAGGTGAACAGGTAAACAGATAAAATTATGCTGGCCTTTAATTTTAACCTGGTTATATAACCATCAATTAAGCCCTTTTCCTGTATCCAATTGGGTCAAATTGGGTGTCCAGCTCTACCCATGGGTGTAAATAAAATGATAAAGTTTATATATTAATCAATATCTCTTTACAATTGGTGTGGGGGGTTGTTTCTTTGCTCCTGATGCCAATAACGAAAGGGGGATTTTTGTGGTAGATTCTGATATATACAGGCAACAGGGTAAGACTTTGTCCAATACAGAGAAGATGGTATTATACAACCAAGAAAAGAAGGACGAAACTATGGGATTGATACTGTCTTTATTCTTTGGTGGTTTTGGTTTGATGTATGCTGGTAAGATAGGAAGAGGTATATTAGTTCTGATATTTTTCTGGACCATCGTCGCCTGGATATATGGAATAGTAGCTACGCGTAACACTATAAGCGAGCATAATTCTAAGCTTTACTTGGCACTATTCGGAAGTGAGAGACCAGAAGAAGTTAAAGAAGTGGAGAGTACCTCGGATATAATGGATGAACCCGAAGGGAAACCGGTTTGAAGAGGTTTCGTCATTATTGAACGGTTTGGATTGAGGATACTTCTCATTATCTTTAACTATTTTTAAAATAAAATCGAATTGTACGTGTTGGACCTGTCTTACATTATTGAGATACATCTCAAAAATTATATATAGCCTAATTCATTGGGCTTTTTATGGATAATATAATTGCTAACGTTAAAAACGGTAAACCTGTAGTTATTTTTGACGAGAATAAAGCTGTTTTATGCATTCCTGCTGACACTGTCCTTAAGGACGTTATAGCTACCATGATGAAGAACTGTGACGAGATCAAGCTCGTCATGCCGTGGAAAAAAATAACCGAAATGGGTCTTAACCGGTTCCCCTATTATGGAGGTAATGTCATCCCCATCGATCTCAAGGCCAACGGCTCATCCGCCGAGGAGAGAGCCTTATTCATCCGTGGTCTGGTCAACAATAAAGTAAACCCTGAACACATATATTATCCGGGGAGGATCTTCGTTGAAGAAGCAAAAGAAGGAGGAGTTCTGGAGAAACCTGCTTTCGGAGAAGCCTGTCTGGAAATAGCCAGAATGGCAGGTTTCAAGCCCTCAGGAGTGTATTCCACCATAATTAACGCCAGCGGTGAGTTCGCGGATTTTGATTACGCCAAACAATTTGCGGAAGAGAGAGGTTTTCCCATCATCAGCATTGAAGAGCTCATACTTCACAGGCTAAAAACAGAAAAGCTTGTCGAGAGGTCGGTTGAAGCAACCCTCCCCACCAAGTTCTACGGCGAGTTCAGGGCTCTGGGATACAAAACCCCAATTGGAGAAATAATAGCTCTGGTGAGAGGAGACGTATCTCAAGGAGAAGCCTACGCCAGGATCCACTCCGAATGCCTCACTGGAGATGTCTTCCACTCCCTAAGGTGTGACTGCGGCGACCAGCTGGAGAAAGCCCTCAAAATAATAGATAAGGCAGATAAGGGTGTAGCCATCTACATGAGGGGTCATGAAGGGAGAGGGATAGGCCTCATACACAAGCTCATGGCATACAAGCTGCAAGAAGAGGGTAAGGACACTGTAGAGGCCAACATCGAGCTGGGATTCCCTCCCGACATGAGGAGCTACGGTATAGCAGCCCAGATACTCCTCGACCTTGGTGTGAAGAACGTCAAGCTGCTGACCAACAACCCCCTCAAGATGGAAGAGCTAAAGAGATACGGGATGAACGTCAACAGAGAGTCCATCGAAGTGGAACCATCAGAAGAGAATTTTTGCTACCTCAAAGTGAAAAAAGAGAAGATGGGACACCTCCTCTGCAGCAACGACTTCCTGTAATAAGCTCAAATTATTTTTAAATTGTCTTTAGTTTGTGTTCAGTATTAATTCCTGGTCTTGAGGAAGACGGCAGCAACAATAATCAATACCGGAATAACCATTGTGGGGAATTCTGGAACCTCAGTCACTTCACCGCCATTATCAGATGGGTTCAAACCATCCCCATCCTCTTCCGGTTCTTGAGGAGGGGTTGTAGCGGTTGTAGTAGTGGTTGTGGCAGTAGTAGTGGTAGTGGTGGTAGTTGTTGTTCCCTCTTGTGCTGGAGTGGGCGTTTCATCCCCTCTTTTATCTTCTTTAGTTCCTCCAGAAAGTTTTGAGCCCCCTCCACCTCCTCCGAGCCAGTAAGAGACCTGCAAAGGATTTGAAGTAGGAGTATGAGTGGGGGCAGGTGTTTCAGTTGAGTTGGGTGAATCACCGGCCTGTGGGTCTGGTTTTGAAGTGGTGCCAGTTTGTGACCTCATTTCTCCATCGGTGCTTAATATGGGAGCGGATGTAGTATCAGGAGTTGGTGTTCCGCAACTATTGTTTAAGGGGAAGTTTACCAAATTATCACCCTTATCGGGGAGAACCGTAGCCCCGGCTAAACAAATGATAACGGTGAATGTGATTGCGAGTGCAAAAACTTTCTTGACCTTTTTTTCCATTAAGTTATTATTTGCCACACTACTTTTTAAATATTCTAAAAAAGTTAAGATTGCTATAATCATTATATTAAATAAATCAGTAAAAAATACTATTATTCTTTGTTATTTTCGCTCTTCCATTTGAGGTAGTTGCAGTAAACGCATCCCACTTCCCAGTACCCTTTTTTGGTCTTGATCTTGATCTTCTTGATGTCGTGCTCATCGCATTCGTCTTTGGTGGGATGTATATCGCCTTTCTGTGGGAGTGGAAGTGTAAATTTGCAGTTGGGGTATCCGGAGCACCCTACAAACCTCTTGGGGTTCTTACCTTTTGTCCGTCTTATAACCAGCTCCTTACCGCACTCAGGACACTTACCGATTATTTTGTCCTTTCTAACTTCCTCCCTCAAGTTCTTGGATAATTTATTAAGGTCTATGCTGCTTAATATCTCGTCCAGGAATTGAGCAGACTTCTTGACCACTTTATCCTCTTCTTCTTTGCCTTCGGCAATGTTGTCCATGTCCTGCTCCAGTCTGGCTGTCATCTCGGGAAGGGTTATGGTCTCCGCATTGTTCTTCAAGGCTTCAATAACGGCGTAGGCTGTTTGAGTGGGTCGGGGAGGATTCCCGAATACATATTTTCTTCCATAGAGTTTTTTAATGGTTTCATGCCGAGTAGATTTGGTTCCCAGACCTTTAGATTCCATAATCTTTATCAGGTTGCTGGTGGAGTATCTGCCTGGTGGTTTGGTCTCCTTCTCCTCCAGATCCTTATTCAAAAGGGCGAGAATTTCTCCCACTTCAAGATCGGGAAGGTGGTATTCTTCCGTTTTCACGTAGGTATAAATGCTCCTCCATCCCGCCTGAACCAATCTTTTACCGGATGCTCTGAACTCCTCTCCGTTAGCGTCTATTCTGGCATTCTTTACCTCCCACACTGCGTTGGGGGCAAGTGTAGCCAGGAAGCGCCTCACCACCAGCTCGTATATCTTCCAGTCATCCGCACCCAGCTTATCCTGTGAAGCTACAGCAGTGGGGTAGATTGGTGGGTGATCTCTGGTCTCCTTCTTTCCTCTGGATGGCGAGATCTTCTTCTGGGAGAACACTATCTCTGCTTCTTTGCTGAAAGTACTGTTCTTGAACTGGGAAGCTATGGATTTGACGTTAAGGCTCTTGGGATAAACTGTATTGTCCGTTCGAGGGTATGAGATTAGTCCGTTCATGTAGAGGCCTTCAGCAACGCTCATTGCCTTGTAGGGGCTCATGAACTTGGACGCTTCTCTCAAGAACTCGGTGGTATTGAAGGGAATGGGCTTATTTTCAGTCCTCTCCTTTTTATCGAATTTGGTGACCTTTCCCTCTTCTCCTATCCGGCTGAATGCTTTCTCTGCTTTCTCTTTCTCCCAGAACCTCTCTACGTGCTTGGCATCGAATTCTTCACCCTTTTTGGAGAAGGTTGCGGTTATCTCCCAGAAGGGTTTGGGAACGAAATTCTCAATCTCTCTCTCCCTTTCGGTGATTATGCGGAGTGTGGGCGACTGTACTCTACCCACGCTGAGAAAAGCGCTTCCCAGCCTTCCTGAAGCTATAGATATCAGTCTTGTCAGTACGGAGCCCCAGATGAGGTCGATCTTTTGTCTGGTCTCCGCAGCTTTAGCCAGATTTTCGTCAATATCCGTCAAATTGGAGAACGCCTGCTTGATATCCTGAGGAGTTATGGCGCTGTATTTGGCCCTGTTCACCTTGACGTTGGGGTTGGCGTTCTTGATGAATTCCAGGCTTTCAAAGCCTATGAGCTCTCCTTCTCTGTCATAGTCAGTGGCCACAGTCACCTGGTCAACTTCCTTACCCAGGCTACCCAGCAACTTGGCTATGTTCTTGGAAGTGGTCTCCTTAACTATTTCCGCCTTCAGTAAGGCTTTATATGGAACATTTTTCCAGTTATTGTATTTTTGAGGAAAGTCGAGAGCAACTATGTGCCCCTTGAGGCCCACAACATAGGTGCCATTGGACTGATAAAAGGGGACACCGTATTTCTTGCTCTCTTCCACATTATCAAATAAGATTGAAGCAATTCTCTTTGCAGTGTTGTTCTTTTCAGTGATTATCAACCGGGGCATTTAGCCTACCCCAAAAAACATAAAATATATATAATTATTGGCTCAGAATTTTTTCTATTATCTGGGCCGTTTCACCCGGATCCGCTTTTCCGCTGGTCGCTTTCATTACCTGGCCCACCAGAAAGTTAAGAGCCTTATTCTTACCTGCATAGTAATCTTCAACAGCTTTGGGATTGTTGTCTATAGCTTCTTTCGCCAGTTCTTCTATCTTATCCTTCTCAATGGCAAATAGGCCCTTGGATTCGATGATCTGGTCAACAGACCCTCCTTCATCCAGTTTGGTCCTGATTATCTCTACCGCACTCTTCTCGGTTATCTTTTCAGCTTGGAGGTAATTAAGGGTCCTCACCATTTCGGAAGGCTCGAGGTTAGCATAAGCGTACTGGAAATCCTGGCTCCTGTAGTTGAGCTCTCCTCTCAGAACATCGGATATCCAGCTGGCAGCAACACCGGATTTGATCTCTTTGGCTACTTCTTCAAAGTAGTCGGCCATCCTGAAGTCCAAGACAAGGACCTTGGCAAAGTTATCTCCAATCCCATATTCCTCAATAAACCTGGCTCTCTTCTGCTCGGGGAGCTCTGGAATGGTGTGCTTGACTTCTTCCACCACTTCTTTGGTGTCCACAGGCACCAGGTCCGGCTCGGGGAAGTAGCGGTAGTCCTGCTCTTCCTCCTTTAATCTCAGGGTCACGGTTATATTGTTGGCCTCATCAAAATGTCTGGTCTCCCTCTCCACCTGTCTGCCTCTCCGCTTGAGATTCCTGTGCCTGGTTATTTCGTAGGTCAATGCCTTTTCCACGCCTTTGAAGGACGACATGTTCTTTATCTCTACTCTACCTCCTCCTCTGAGGGATATATTGGCATCCACTCTCATGGCACCCTCCAGCGAGCCATCAAATATATCGAGGTACTCCAGAATTATTCTCAGCTTGTTGAGGAATTGGCGGGCTTCCTTGGGGGAGTTCAGAACGGGATCGGTAACGATCTCCAGGAGGGGCATGCCGGAGCGGTTGTAGTTTACCAGAGAATATCTTGCGGTGGTTATGCTTCCGTTGTAGCTCAATTTCCCCGGGTCCTCTTCCATATGTATTCTTTTGAGGATAACCTTCTTTTCCCCTTCCTCGGTCTCAATGGATATCTCCCCACCCCACGCAAGGGGCCGGTCATACTGACTAATCTGAAAATCTTTTGGCAAATCAGGATAAAAATAATTCTTCCTATCGAATACTGTCAATGGCTGAACTTCAGAATTAAGGGCGAGAGCAACCTTAACAGCAGATTTAATGGCTCCTTCATTGATCACCGGCATAGCACCGGGCATTCCCAGGCACACCGGACAAACATGCGTATTGGGCTCACTATCCTGGTATCCAGTAGGGCAGGAGCAGAATAATTTGGTGTTCAACCTGTTGAGCTGAACGTGGACTTCCAGCCCGATCACCACTTCCTTTTCCTGGTCCACCACCTGTTCAGTCTGGGTTCGCTGGGTTTGCTGGGTCATTATATACACCCCACATCATCAGAATTAAAAAGTTGTCCATCAATACGTCCATCAAGTATCTCTATCATCATCCAATTCACTCGGATAATACGATGCGTAGAGAGCTTAATCCGGAAAGTAATCCAGTATCTCTATCTGCGATGTCTTGTATCTGGTTAAAATCCCTTCTGAACTACAATCCTGGCACCTAAACTCGATTATTTCTTTATTATCCGTTTCTCTTTTCTCCAGTACTACTGCTTTGTGTTTCACTCTTTTGTTCTCACATTTAGCGCAATCGATTTCGACTATCTCTTCTTCCATACCCTATCCATCCCCCTGTTGATTGATATTGATAGCCATTCTGGCTACTATATAATCGGATTTAGTTCTTTCTATTAGAATCCTTGCGGTATCCACTTTATTGCGAAGACCGGGCAGCATCTTATCAGGAAAATAAAATGTAGAAAGCTGAGAATAGAGGTCTTCCATCACCTTCATTAGCTCTTCAGCCCTTTGGAATTCCCCTTTTCTGAACAGGTCGAGCACGAACCTCCTTAGCTCCCCCACCAGGTCGCCCAGCCCTGTGAGAATAGAGGGGATCTCTGCCTTCAAGGACTTCAGATCGATTTTGTCACCAGTAACGAGCTTGAGGAACATCGCAGCCTCTACGTATTCCTGCAGGGAATCATGAGTGATGGAATAGTAGAACTCAGGATATTTTTTGTACTGATAGATTTGGTCGATAATATCTTCCGCCTTCTGTAAATGCTTCTCAGCTGTCTTTATATCCTCTGAGTGCACGGCAGCGATCGCTTTGGTGGAGTTCAGCTTGAGGTCTCTGGTCAACTTGATGAGGTTTTCTCTGGCACTCTCTTTTTCTTCAAGCGTATTATAAAACTCAGATAACTCTTCGAACATATTATCGCCTCAACATAACTGCTCTACTTATTTCGGATTCATTCTGGACCTTATAATCAGTAATTTTGGACAGCGCTTCTGCGAACTGCCTCACATCTGCGTGTTCCGGCATATTGCTTCGATCCAGCCTTTCTCTGGAGTGCCCCAGATGCATGTAGGCTTTGGCTTCCACAAACGTGGGTGAAGCTTTTTCGATCAGCGGAGCGAATTTATGGGGCTCCATATTGACTCCCTTCATCAGAGTTAGTCTCAAAACGGTTCTAGAATCTTTATTGGCCATAGCCTCCAGGGAACGATTGATCTTATCCCACACGCTCTTTCCCGGACGATTCAACTCCATATGGCTCTCCTCATCAAAAGCTGTAAGACTGATATACAGCTGATAAGGATCAATTCTTTCCACTACATCCGGTCTACTCCCGTTGGTCACCACAAAGGTGGTCATCCCCCTCGATTTATAGGAGTCGATCAACTCACCTAGCTGGGGATAAAGGGCGGGCTCTCCGATAAGACTGATGGCCACTTGATTGGGCTGGTATGCTTCATCCAGCTTTCCTCTGTTGACCTTTTCTGTCCCATAAAAACCGGATAAGAGCTTTTGTTGAGACTTTATACTCTCTTCGGCTATGAATTCCGGGTCATCCCACTCCTTGAGCTGAGGGAGGAGCTTTAAAGGACGCCAGCAGTGAATACAGTTCATGTTGCATACCAGGGCTGGCGTCATCTGGAGACAGCGGTGACTATGAATGCCGTAGAATTTCTGCTTGTAGCACATACCCTCATCTCTAACGGACCTCTTGAGCCATAAGCAGGTCTTCACGGCTGAATGATTACCTACAAGGTGATACCCTTTAAGCTGTTGAAGCATCTTCTCCATAATCCTTACCTAAATGGCCCATGTTATATATCCCTATTTGTGTAATTATAGGCAAATTTCCGGTTTCCAGTTCCTTAAATTTATATATTCACTATGATGGGATTTAATATAACGACACACAAACATAACCTTAGGTGCGTACCTTGGAAACTGTTACATCAATCAGTTCCAAGGAAAATATAGTATAAATATAATGTGTGTTAATTTTTTTCTTTTGTCTAAAAATTCCCGCCGCCACCTTGGAGGTAAAGATGGAGTTTGTTGTTATTTTATTTAAGAGTTATGATTTTTAACAATTGCAAAATTATTTATAGTGTGAGTTAATAATAAATTAGTGGGGGTGAAATTTTGGCAAGTAGAGAAGACATTCTTTTCGAGTCTAAAAAAGAGATTAGAGAGAGTTTTCCCAAAATTCTGGTGAATTTGGCGATAGCTGTCTTGATATGGTTATTTGCAGTGCTAGTGTTCCAGCCGTTAGCCAATACTTTGGGAAACCCATTTATATTTGGTTTAGTGGGTATGAGCTCCATAATCTCAGCGATAGTCATTATAGCGTTAGCTATAATCTTGTTGAGGGTTCTAAAAGAGGTCGCAGACCTTACGGGAGGTATAGCGAGCTTAACCGCGCTATACTTTGCTCGAGGTGAGACCTCTGAAACAAAGCTAGAAAAATTCAGGACAGGGTTTAGAGGTATAGGATACGTTATTGTAGCGGTAATCGCCTACCTGTTCTTCTTGCCTCTGATAGCTGGATTACATCCTGCGCTCGCTGGAATCATACTGATACTAGTCCTGATCTGGGCAATACTAATGTTATTCAGAGTAGGGGGAGTTTTCTCCGAAGAGATAGAGAAAAAAGCTGGCGAACTCTCCCAAAAAGTTGATGAATTGAAAGAGCCCAGAGAAGAGAGCGGAGGATAAACCCTAATGAAGAAACCCATAATAACCACCATTTTTTTAATCATATGGATTTCCACAGCCTACTACGTTTCTCTGAAACCCCAACTATTATCTCCTTTAACCAAATATGTTCAACTAAGCATTAACGAACTCTCCATAATTTACGTAGTCCTAATGCTGATCTTAACCATCCTATTCAGCTATATGCTAATCCACCAAATAACAAACAGAATAAAAAAATACATACAACCCGAATAAACAAACATCCGGAACAACATTCAATGGCTATATGCTTAAATCCAGTGTTCTGGATTTCTCTTTTACGGTTTCTACAAAATCGTCCATATAATATACTAATAATTTAATAATAGTTAACTTATTGGTTAAGAAAGAAGATATTGCTGAGATTTTAGGAAAAATTGAACCAGAGGCAATGAGTGGAAATAAAAAATACTATGTTGAGTTTGATGGGAAAAAATACCCAATTAAACAGATTGTTGGAGAGATAACAGAACTTCCTCGGATAGGTTTCACAGCAATGGATGCGTACAGGATTTTAACTAAGCTCGGGTTTAGTGTGAAGGAGTTAAAGTAAAAGTAAGTGGGCTCTAAGGAACATTAAGAAAACTTAAATAATTTTATTTCCTTTTTTTAATTAAGTGGAGTGGTCATATGGACATTGAAACACAAGATATAATTGACGATATTCAAAATAACCTTTCCTTACTCCAAGAGTTCTTAGGAGAGAATCCTGATGTCCAACAAAGGCTTGCAGAGTTCATTCGGGAGAAACAACGAGAATAAGAGTTTTCTTATTAATTTATTTTTCAATCATATTTTTTAATAAACCAATTAATTTTCTGAAGTTCATTTTCAAGAACTTTTTCTCCAACGTCCACATACTGGATTTTGATGTTAAAGCGGCAGAGGAGTCCAGCAACATTGCAAACAGATTGGTGGCGGTCGGAAAAAACGCAAATGCCATAAACATACTGATTGCGGGATTAGCGGTGGCCAGCGATATCCAGAGAGTAGCAACCAGAGAGGAGGATTTCGCCCAAATCGGAGGTATAGCAGACATCGAAGTTCTTAATTATTGATCCTCCACTCAGTAGAGGAGAGGTGCCAATGGTTCGATAACCGTATAAAGAACATAAATAAAATTTCAATTTATTACCGCAACTCTTTTCTATTCGTGATTGAAGTATCAAAGGTGAATCGCAAAATACTGGTGATAATACTTGTAATCGCTGTAGCAACCAGAATTGCCTTTCTTGATGCCCGTCCTTTGGATCATGACGAGAGTGTACACGCTTACCTTAGTTACAAGCTCCTTAACTACAACCAGTATTCTTATGACCCTGCTTTTCATGGACCTTTTCTTTATTTTGCTTCCGCCGGAATATTCGGTGCTCTGGGGGATTCAGAGTTCACAGCCCGTCTTACTCCGGTCATATTCAGCGTCATAGGTATTTTTGCCGCCTGCTTGTATGATCGCTGGTTCGGGAAGGGGACCTACGTGTTCGCCTTTCTGATGATATTTTCTCCCACCATCCTGTATTACTCCAGATACATGCGCAACGATATCATCCTTTTAGGCTCCTTTCTGGTGGTGGTTTACTGCTACTTCAGATACCTGAGCAGTCAAAAAGAGTATCTCGCCTACATTGCCGCCGTTTTTGTGGGGGTCATGTTGACCGCCAAGGAGAACGCCTACATCTACATATTCATTCTGATCTCTTTCATAATTCTGTACGGATTATACCGCAAAAGACTAAACTACCTGTCGATCCTCACCAAGTGGGACTGGAAAAAACTTCGTATGGTGGTCATCTCTTCCATCATCATCGGGTCCATATTCGTGTCCCTCTACACTGCCGGATTTACAGATTATGATGGATTGGAGGAAGCTACGGTGAGTGCTTTCTCCCACTGGTTCACTATGCACGCTGAACAGGACCACGCCAAGGAGTTATGGTATTACGGGAATATCCTGCTCCACTACGAGTTCTTGCCAGTAGCCCTGTCCATAATTTCTGCTCCCGTATTCTATCGAAGGGTGCGAAGATGTGAAGCAACACAAATAGAGTTTTTCGCTGCCTACTGGCTTTTATTATCTCTCCTGGGATATCACGTTTTAGCCCACAAGGTCCCATGGCTGGTAGTCCATCTGGTCGCTCCTCTCGCTTTCTTTGGAACCATCTACTCCGGCCCCATATTTTCGTGGAACAGGAGAGCCTACAGGCTTGCCTTTGTGGTTCTTGCCGCAGTAACACTCGTTATAGCAATGAACGTCACATACGTAGACTACAATAATGCCGAAGAGCCATTAATCTACATTCAGGCCCAAACATCTACAGTGGAGCTGGCCAACCTCATCGAGAAAAAATATAATTCAGGAGAAGAAATCGCGATCTATGAGCCCACAAACGATTACTGGCCACTCCCCTGGTACCTCAGAGAAGTCGACATCGGATTCTACAGCTCCCAATGGGTGGAAGATATAGACTATATTGTCACCTCCCAGGAGCAGAAATCCTTCGTTGAAGACAAGGGCTATGAAGCGATAGGGGAATATGAGTTAAGGCCCAACTTCTACATGTACCTCATGGAACAGCAGAGCTAACTGAAGACCAGTCAGAGAAGTCTGTTGCTTATAGTAAGACTATTTAGTAAAGAAGGTAAAATCTTCTGATCAGTGACCCGTGAACCCTTTGATAGAACTTCTTTTCTATGTTAAAGTGGCTCAATAGGAGGGCATCCACGTCCATGTTGGATATTATAACTGCATTCCTTCCCGATATCAGGACTCTCCTGAACTCTTCCAGGGACTGCCTGTAGAGGCTATCTATGGAACCGAAGCTCCGGGATGACTTCAGGTAGGGGAAGTCAGTGATAACTGTGTGAAAAGTCTCGTCCTTGAAAGGAAGGGTCTTCACATCACCTCTCAACACGTTTACAGGTAGTCCATAGTGCTTCAGATTTACGGCACATCCTTCAACGATGTCTGCGTAAGCCTCCACCCCCACGAAGTCTACGCCCATCAAACCTGCCTCGGTCAGGATGGTGCCTGCTCCACACATGGGGTCAAGTAAGATCTCTCCTCTATCTATCCCGGAGATGTTGACCAGCGCCCTGGCGAACTTGGGAATGATCACTCCCGGCCTGAAATACGGCTTCAGGTCGGGCTGCCTCTCCAGGAACTGTTTCTTGTTCCTTGAGTGAACAAGAATACCTACATAAGCTTTGCTGGCAAGATAAACCTTTATAATGACTTCCGGATTGGAGACGCTGATCTCTGCACCTCTCTCCCATAAGATCTTCCCCATTCTTCTCTCCATTGAAGCAGAATCGGCTTCTGCATAACCTGCTCTCAAAGCTCTGACGCACAGCTTTTTGGAGGGGATCTCCAGCTCCTCAAATATACTTATCAACCCAATAAGATCGCCAGCCCCCACGAACTTCCACACTTCGTGGGTCAAAGCCAGCCTGTCAAATTTTCCTTCAGCTTTGGCATCGCTACCGCTGCTTCTACCGTTGATATCAACAATGGCTATTTGACCATCAACCTCTATGATAGAGGAGTTCTTGAAGAGATGGGTGATCTCCTCCTGAGCCAGCTCAAGATTTTCACCCGAAAGAAAAAAGACATACCTCATTTATCAGTTAACTGCTCCAGAAACCCCGGAGTAATTCAGTCTCTCACTTTTTCTTACCTTTGCCTTTATCTTTACTTTTGCCCTTGCTCTTTCCCTTGGACTTTTTGCTCCTGGCTTCTTCCTCCTGAACCTCTCTTATTCTGGCTATTTCCTGGGATATCTTCTCCATGAGCTGGGATTTGGTCCCGTCCTTGGGGACCCTGATCCTGCCCCCTTCTTCCCACCAGCTACGGGGATATCTGTTATTTTCAGGAGTGCATTTTATACCCAGTTTTTTGCATGCCTCAACCATTTCATTGAGGTTCACGTTGGGCACAGACCTTTTTCTGGGGGTCTTTCTGCCTTCTCCTCTGGTCTTCTTCTTATCAATATTTGCAGTCCAGATGACCATTTCATTTTCTTTTTTGGGCATATTATCTCCTCTTTCCTATGCTTAACGATGGTGAGCTTTAACTTAAAGCTATTTGACGTTCTTGAAGGTTATCTCCACCAGGGGATGGGGAACGTCTTCAATAACCTCTACATCCCTCAATGATTTTAATCCTTTTTTCTTGGCCAGCCTTTCAATACCCAACTCTATTTCGGTCGGTACTATAATAATATAGGCATCCAGTTTTCTGAATCCAATTCTCCTTGCGGCAACTACCCTGTGATGCCCGTCAACCACAAAGTACCAGCTACCCTTTTTGATGGTGACTATTGGTTCCGCTAACCCCCTTCTCAGCTCATAAACCCTTCCTTTAAGCTCATCAGCATAAACTTTGGTCTGAGTGGGTATCAACCTGTTCACGTCCACAAATCCGTGATCAATGGTTGCCTGTATGTTGTGTACCTTTTCAATTGTTCTCTTGAGCTTATCAACTTTATCCGGGTCCGCTCTTTCGATCTGGCTCCTTATGACATCTGAATTGGATATAATTCCTTTGATCCTGTCACCATCGTCCACCACAGGTAGTTTTGAGTGTCCGGACCTGAACATGACCCTCGCCGCATCTCTTAGATCCATATACTCTCTGGCAACGTATAGCTCCCGTGTCATTACATTCCTTATGCTTGTCTCCGCTTCCTGCTTCAAAAAGTCGCGGGCAGAAATGTAACCAATAACCCTTCTACTATGATCGATGATGGGAAAACCGTCATGACCCGTGCTGCGAATTAGTGAGATGCCTTCATCTACAGTATTTTCAGGTGAAAGGGTAATAACCTCTCGGGTCATGTAATCAGATACTTTTAGCTTTGTCATTTGATTAAATGGGCTATTTGAGTATTAAAAAGTTTGGAGGGGGGGTTTCAGGAAAAAGTAACCATTACCCTTAGCCAAACGTTAAATACTTAATTGTTATACATATAATTAATGTTCGGCTGGGGAGAATTAGGGATAATCATAGTACTGGCGATAGTACTACTGGGACCAGACAAGCTTCCTGAGGCAGCCAGGAAAATGGGTAAAATATACGCTGAATATAATAATGCAAAGAAAAGATTCGAGATGGAAGTTTTCTACGGCCAGGACGTTCCACAAAAGGACTTTCTGGAAAAAATGTCTCAGAACAAGTTCGATATGCTGAAAAAGGATATATCATCTAACATTACAGATACAACGAAAAATTATTTAAATACTGAAAGCCATAATAATAAGTTAGACAAAAATGAGGACGCTAACAAAGTCTCCACAACCTCTGCTTCATCCCAAAACAAAGATGAAGCAAGTAAGAATACCGGAGAAAGTAAAAATGAAGAAGAACAAAACAAAGAAGAAAAATGATTGTGTTTGTTTTGATTTAATTGGATTTAGGAGGAATTAAAGATGATACCAGGAGGATTTGGACCCAATGAGCTGATCTTAATCCTAGTAGTTGTTGCTCTGCTCTTTGGAGCCAGTAAACTACCTCAGCTCGCCAGGAGCATGGGGAAGAGCATGGGCGAGTTTAAAAAAGCTCAAAGAGAAGCCGAAATCGAGTTACAGGAATTCGAAAAAGAAGTAAAAGAAGGAAAGCACAAATCAAAGGATAGAAGAGAGAAACTGGAGCAGATGGCCAGAGACATGGGCATAGAGGATATCGACGGCAAGACCGATGAAGAGCTCATCGAAGAGATCAAAAACGCCGCCCCCAAAGAGAGCGCTGAACCTTAAGCCGTAAGCTCACGCAAGCTCAAATCAAAAACCAAAAACATTTAAAGAATATAATTTACTTCTGTTCCGTTAGAAGATCTGATTGGATTATTTATTCCGATTTTTCTCTCTTCTTTTTGGATTTCCTGGTCTTGGGTAATTTTTTGTCCCTTAAAAGAGAGGGCAGGTGGAGGAGGTATTTGCCGTCCTGTTGCAGTGATATGACTATCTCTTCCCGGGACAATACCTTATCCAGATTTATTTCGTATTGACCGGGTGCCACTATCCTCACCGTCTCCATACCCATTTCTTCCGCGATCTGGTTCTTTATTTCCTCTGCTTTCTCCTCTACATCCACTGCTTCTTCTTCTTTCTCTTCCCCTCCCCCTTCCTGTTTCTTGGGTACGTAAAGGAATTTATTGTTGCCGCACTCGCACCCCTTCAGGATCTGCATGTCCCCATCCACGAACTCTTTTCCGCACTCGGTGCATCTGTGGGGCATACTAATACCTCAGGTTATCCTTCGAAACTGACCATGGTCTCGATCAAGTCGTTTTGCCTTTTAAGCGTTTTCAACCTGTTCGCCGGACCTATCACGGTTAGACGACCTTTGGCCTTCCCGAATAGCTTTCCGAAAAAATTGGCCGTCTTCTGTCTGTATGTTTCCACTTCAATTCCCAGGAATTCGTCGTGATCTATCTCCATCATGGTCATTTCTATCAATCTTGCTTCCTCTTCAGGGGTCAATCCCGACTCAAGAACAACTATTCGCCCCTGTTTAACTTCTTCAATGATCATCTTGAGTTTCTCCATAGAAGCCATCTTATCCAGCCTGTCTTTGGATATCATGTTCAGTTGTACGCCTTCCATATCTATCACCCAAACCTCTCTGCTAATGATTTATACATACTATCTATGTTCAAGCCTTTCAGCGCTGAGATGGGAATAACTGGGTGCTGTGGGAAGGCGGACTTTATTCTGGCCGGTGAGGCAGTAGGCAGGTCGATCTTGTTTGCCACTATCAACAGTGGAAGGTCTCTGGCCTCTATATTGCCTACCACAGTAACGTTGATCTGGGTGAAGGGGTCGTCAGCCGAATCCATGATAAGCAAGACGCCGTCAAGATCGTCCAGCCACTTTATTGCCTCGATAACTCCTTCGGTAGCTTCTTTAGCCCTTCTTTTGGCTTCCGCTTCGCTCATTCCGTGCTTCAAGAATTCATGAAAATCGATTTTGGTCGCCAGACCGGGGGTATCAATAACGTCCAGGTTAAGCGACTTTCCGTCCACCTCGATTTTGACTTCTTCTCTTAGCCTTGACCTTCTGGTCTCGTGAGGGACGTCACTCGCAGAGCCCATTATGTCTCCAGTCCAGTCTCTCAAAATGCGGTTGGCAAGAGTGGTTTTACCGGCATTAGGAGGTCCATAAATCCCAATTCTCATTTTGTCCTTCTTAAAGAACCATTTGAAAATGAAACCAAATTTTCTTCTTATTCTGAGTACCATTCCCATTTAATTCCCCTCTGCGGTTATTGTCTGCACATGATAATTAAAATTTATGCTTTCAACCCAGCAATATCGCCTCATTTGGACAAACATCAACACAAGTTCCACAATCTGTGCAAGTATCCTCATCGACCTTCGCATGACCATCCAGTTCAATAGACCCCAGCGGGCATATATCCACACAGAGCCCACAGCCGTCACACAGCTGTTGATCGATTATTAAAGACAGTTTGAACACCTCAATTACATATAAGATTTTTTTACTACCGCATTAAAATAAATTAATCGATGAGGAGGTCAAAGGTTCTTGACCACCTTGAATCCGTTACTGTGTTTCATTTCCCATCATCTGGTCTTCATCTTCTACTTGCTTGAAGGTTATCATTGGCTTTAATTTGGGTTGAGCCTGCAGCAATTTGGTGAAATTGGAGTCCTGCATGGTAACTGTGCCGAAGTTGTCTTCATAGTTGGTGTAGTTATAATACTCTGTGGCGTTGGAGCCGATGAATCCTCCCTGACTACTCTTGAAATGCATGGCCACAACTTTTTCGTACATGCTGTCATTGGTCCTTATTCCTTCCATGTAGAAGTCAGTGTAGTTGGAAAAATTACCGCTCATCAATCTCTGGGCGCTCTCTCCAGGGAACATGAAGACCACATTAAATTCTCCCGGAACCCGAGAAACATAATCACTGTATTCGGATTGGCTGTTGGTAGAAACCAGATCAAGAGACGACCTCACGTGCTTTTGAGTTCCAATAACGAAAGGCGACGTCTCAGGGGACATCATTATGCTCTCGCTGGCCTTTATCTTGAATCCGCTGTAATTGCCCTCCTGACCACCATAATATATCTTGGTCCGGTTGGTGTCAATAAGATAGAGCAGGCCATCGTCATAGCCAGCCACAAGAAATCCTTTCAGTTCCTGGAACTGTCCCATGTTGGTGAATACAGTTCTGTGAAAGTTGTTGTTCATGATGTTATTGGTATAGTTCAACAGCCTTTCGTCATCTGTTCCGGTAGTGCTGGCATAGATTATCTGACTTGCTCCTGAAGGCAACATGTTCATCCATTCCTGAAGACCATTACAGGTGTACTTGACATCTCGTTTATTGTCGCTGTCACCACCGGGCATCATAGCAAAGACGCTACCGATCATGATAAGAGCCAATAATATCGCAAGCACTCGTGCCGACCTCTTTTCCATTCTCTTGGCCATATTCTTACACTGCACGAAAAGAAAAGATAAAACTTTTGGTGAGAAACTGCAAACAAAAAACTGAACTGTGAGTAAAATTCTTATCATACAATATTTTACTGGAGATGATGCGTGCAGGAGAGAGGTGTGAAGATAAGGTTGATGCCGATACTACTCTCCTCTTAGAGGGTGAAACCGACATTCAGGTAGTATCAGGAGAGGCAGAAGTATTTGGTTGCCCTGTGAACAAAGTCCATGTCGTTAAGGGAAAAATAACTCCCGTCTACTTTAAGAAGGACTCCACAATAAGGTTGAAGGGTAAATCCGTTCCCGTAAACGGCTCTACAATCCCGGAGGTCTGGGAAGACCTGGTCAAAGAAGACTTTCGTTGGATATTCCTTTTTGGAAGTTCTGATAGCGGAAAAAGCAGTCTCGCCACCTACCTGTTGAATAAAAGAGAAGATATTAAATGGGCTATTGATCTTGACATCGGACAGACCAGCATCGTCCATCCCTGCGCCATGGGTGTCTCCAGAGTAGAGAAGAAGATCATGTCATTATCTCAAGCTGAAATGCATGAAGGCTATTTTGTGGGCTCGAACTCCCCTATGGGGAACGAGATGAGGTGCTTGCGGGGCGTAAACAGGTTGAACTCTCTGAACACCAATGATGGGGCAGTAATAGATTCTACAGGCTGGATCAGCGGTAAGAGAGCCAGAGATTATAAGCTTTCCAAACTGGAGATCTTGAATCCCGACGTGGTGGTCTGCTTTGGAGATGTCCCGTATTACCTCGCTGACTACAACGTTTTCCCTGTGGAGAGCTTTGTTATGAGGAAGAGGAGTAGAGAAGCCAGAAAATCCATAAGAGAGAGCATATATCACCAGTGGCTGAAGGATTCCACTAAAAAAATACTGGATGGGTCTTTATTACGGAATGTTACCTTATTCAAGGGTGAAGAAGTCGATCATAACTTTTTAAGCGAATTGATGGAAGAAGAAATAATATTTGCCGAAAAAGGATATGACTTCCTCAACATTTACCTGGAAAAAGACTTGGATGTTGGTTTTGAGCTGATCAAAGCACTTAAAGAGATATACGATGTGGAAGACGTCTGCATCATCGACCTCCACCAGTTCGAAGGTGTTCTTGCAGGTCTCTACGGTGAGCGATACCTTGGATTAGGGCTGGTAGAAGAAGTTGGCACCCGGAATAAGACTATCACCATCACCACCCCTGTTGAAGAAGAGATAACAGGTATTGAGCTGGGAATGCTGAAATTGGAGAACGGAGCTGAGGCTGCTGTAAATATTCCTAAAAGATTTTATTGGTGACCGGTCAACCTGAATCATATGATAGAGGTTAAAACCAATAACAGAGTAGAGGTCATCGATATCACTCCCAGGGTTAGAGACGAAGTAAATAAGAGCGGGGTAGATGATGGCATAGCTGTGGTCTACACCAAACACACCACTACCGCCATAACCATCAATGAAGGTGAATCAGGGCTTAAAGAAGACATAATCGATATTCTGGAGAAAGTTGTTCCTCAAGGCGAAGGATACAGACATGACAGGATAGATAACAATGCGGACTCACACCTGAGAGCAGTCTTTATAGGGAATAGCGTCACCGCGCCAGTTGTCAATGGGAGCCTGGATCTGGGAACATGGCAGAGCATCCTTTTCGTGGAGCTCGATGGACCCAGAAGCAGGAAAGTAGGAGTAAAAACAGTTTGAATTTTCCCACCATACATGAGCACGAAGAAGGGTCAAAAGGATCAGAAGGATTACTACTACTATCAGGCCAAAAAGAAGGGTTACAGGAGCAGAGCAGCTTTTAAACTCATCCAGATGAACAAGAAATTCAGGCTGATAAAGAATAACAGCTCCGTTCTCGATTTAGGCGCCGCTCCGGGTGGCTGGAGCCAGGTAGCAGTATCAATGGGGACCGATGTAGTGGCAGTGGATATCAACCCCATAGAGGGGATAGAAGGAGTCACTTTTATCAGAGGGGACATAAATGAAGAAGAGACCCTCCACAAGATCAAGAGCGTGAAGGACAGATATGATACCGTAATCTGTGATGCCTCACCCAACATTTCCGGTAACTGGAGTTTAGACCACTTTAAGTCCGTAGAGATAGCCAGATCGGCTTTCAACGTAGCGAAAGAAGTTCTAAAGCCGGGAGGGAATTTTGTGGTAAAGATGTTCCAAGGTGAAGAGACCCAATACACCTTCAACCGGTTCAAGAGGAACTTCAAATTCCAGAAACTGCACACCCCTCAAGCATCAAGAAAGAGGAGTGCAGAGATCTATTTTGTGGGCAAAGGATTCCAACCCGACTGAGTATGACGGTATAACAGATTGACAAAAAAACAGGATAATGAAAAAGAGGATACGAAGATAAAAGATAAAAATTAAAAGTTTATAATCCCTTCTTTAGTTCTGCTGTCTTTTCTTCCAGCTTTTTTATGGTATCCTTTGAGTCCCCATATTTCTCTATTATGTTGACCAGAGAGCTTCCCACCACTACTCCATCTGCACCGTTATTGACCAGTTTTTCCACCTGCTCTTTCCGTGATATGCCGAAGCCCACGCACAACGGCTTAGTGCACATTTCTCTGGCTCTCCGCAGGAAGTTGATGGATTCCTGTGGGACATCCTCTCTCACTCCGGTGGTTCCATAGAGGGAAACAAGATACACGAATCCCGAGCTCGCTTCGTTTACACCCATCAACCTGTTTTGAGGAGTATTTGGTGCGGCAAGGAATACGGTATCCATATTGTTTTCCCTGCAGACCTTTATGTAGTCATGGGACTCTTCTATGGGGAGGTCAACTACTATCAATCCATCCACGCCTGCCTTGCTCGCTGTTCTTACAAATTGCTCTTCTCCACTGACGTAAATGGGGTTGTAGTAGGTCATGAGGACCACCGGCGTATCCGAATCGTCCTTGAACTGCTCCACTACTTCAAAGACCTTGGCTAATGTCATACCGTTGTTCAATGCTCTGTAGTTCGCCTTCTGGATAGTGGGTCCGTCTGCCATGGGGTCGCTGAAGGGGATACCTAACTCCAGTATGTCGGCGTTCTTCTCCAGAGCATGAAGAAAGTTTACGGTGGATTTGGGGTGAGGGTCTCCGGCGGTTATGAACGTCACCAGCACCTTCCCGTTATCAAATACCTCGCCTATCATAGCTCCACCTCCGACATGACAATGCTCAAATCCTTGTCTCCCCTGCCGGAAAGATTGACCACCACCACATCGTCTCGGTCCATATCTTTGGCTATCTCCATTGCGTGGGCTACCGCGTGAGAAGATTCCAGAGCAGGGATAATGCCTTCAGCCTTCGACAGCTCCTTAAAACCATTTAGTGCGTGTTTATCATCAAGTGCCACATACTCCGCCCTTCCATTTTCCTTGAGATACGCATGCTCCGGCCCTACGCCGGGGTAGTCCAGTCCGGCAGCTATGGAGTGAGTGGGCAGCATCTGGCCATCTCCATCCTGAAGGAAATAGGATAGCATTCCGTGCAGAACACCCTTATTACCTCCGCAAAGGCTTGCAGAATGTTTTTTACCGTTCAGTCCTTCTCCTGCCGCTTCCACACCTATGAGCCTGACATCATCGTTCACCAGGGGGTAGAACATACCGATGGCGTTGCTGCCTCCACCCACACAGGCCACAGCACATTCAGGCAGTTTTCCTTCAGCTTCAAGGGATTGTTCCCTGGTCTCTTCACCGATAACGGCCTGAAAATCTCTCACCAGAACCGGGTAGGGGTGAGGCCCTACTACAGAACCTATGAGGTAGTGAGTGTTCTCGAAACTTGCCACCCAGTCCCTCAACGCTTCGTTTATGGCATCTTTGAGGGTTCGTGAGCCGGAGTCAACCGAGTGGACCTCAGCTCCCAGCAATTTCATGCGGAACACGTTGGCTTCCTGCCTCCTTATATCCTCGCTCCCCATGTATATCTCGGTCTGAAGGTTGAATAGAGCACCAGCCATTGCTGTTGCCACTCCATGCTGCCCTGCTCCCGTTTCAGCTATTAATCTGCTCTTCCCCATCTTTTTGGCCAGTAAAGCCTGCCCGATGGTGTTGTTTATCTTGTGAGCGCCACCGTGAAGCAGATCCTCTCGTTTAAGGTAGATCTTAGCTCCACCAACCTTTTGTGACAGGTTTTTAGCGTAATAAAGCGGGGTTGGTCTCCCAGCGTGCTTCAGAAAGTGTTGAAGGTCATCATTGAATTTGCGGTCATCTTTTAATTTCTTGTATTCCTCCTCGAGATCTTCAAGGGGAGGAGTAAGCACTTCTGGAACGTAACGCCCTCCAAATAGCTCTCCAAATTTCATTTTAATACCTCCGTAAACTCCTTGATCAGTTGTTCATCCTTACGCCTATTTCTTTCTACTCCCGAAGACACATCCACCCCAAAGGGTCTAACATACTTCACGATTTCGGAGACGTTCACGGTGTTCAATCCTCCTGCCAGGACCACTTTCTTACCCACCTTACCCAGCTCCTGAACTACCTCTTTGCTCACTCTCAAATCATGTAGCTTACCGCTTCCGTTTCCAGTGTCCAGAAGGAAGTAGTCGGGGCTGTAGGATGATATTGATCTTTTCATCTTCTCCGCTTCAGTTTCTATGCTATCACATCTCTGAGGGACTTTGAAAGCTTTCATTATTTCTCCATCGAATCTTTCTCGCAATCTCTCGAATTCCCGGGCGCTCATATCCGAGTGGACCTGTATGTGCCCTGCACCCGTTCTGTCAATAAGATCCATCCAGCCTTGGAGTGTTTTCTCCGTAGAGACAACGAAGATAGGATTTCTCGCCTCCGATATGATCTCTTTTGCCTTCTCCAGTTCTATGGCTCTTCTTGAGGGGGCTCTTACCACCACACCCGTGGCGTCCGCGCGTTTCTCTATCATCTCCAGTTCAGTGGAGTTCTTGATCCCGCAGATCTTGATGAACATGTAAATCTAAACCTGAATCTAATTCTAAGCTCTTAACCCAGTTCTCTATCATCTTTAGACCATCAATGGTCAAAATGCTCTCCGGATGGAACTGCACGCTCTCCATTAGCCCTTCTTTACACCTCATGCCCATAATGATCCCTTCTTCTGATAATGCAGAGATCTCGAATCTATCAGGAATGTTGAGCACCGCCAGTGAGTGATATCTGCCCGCCTCAAGGGGATTCCTTATCCCCCTGAATATGGTCCTGCCGTCGTGGGTGACCACAGAGGTCTTTCCGTGATGGGGCTTCACTCTACCCACTTCACCACCGAACACGTAGGCCATTATCTGATGACCCAGACACACCCCCAGAACAGGGACATCCACTTTCCTTATTATCTCCGGACAGTTGCCCACGTCCCTCTTCTTATCAGGAGAGCCCGGGCCGGGCGATATTATAATGCCCTGGGGATTCAACACCCTTACCTCTTCCAGAGTTATGGTGTTGGGAACCACTTTTATGCTGTCGTAGAACGAGGCATACTCCGCCAGATTCCATACAAAGGAATCCCGATTATCTATTATCAGTATCATTTTCAACCTCCAGAGCCTTCATAACCGCAGCCATTTTCCTTTCTGTCTCGTAATACTCTTTCTCCGGGTCGGAGTCCGCAACCACTCCTGCTCCCGCTCTTATTCTGCAGCGATCATCTATTTCCAGCATCCTGATGGCTATAGCCATATCAGCGTAACCGTTAGAGGAGAAGTACCCCACCGCTCCGCCATACACTTTCCTCTTCGATTTCTCCAGCTCATCAATGATCTCCATCGCCCTCACCTTTGGAGCGCCCGTTAGGGTTCCAGCAGGAAAGGAAGCCTCCATGGCGTCAAAGGGAGTCGCATGCTCTTCCAGCTGACCTGTCACCTCGCTCTCGATGTGCTGAACGTGACTGTATTTGGCCACATCAAAGTACCTGGAGAGCTTGACACTGCCCGATCTGGACGCTTTTCTCACGTCATTTCTGGCGAGATCCACCAGCATCACATGCTCTGCCTTCTCCTTTTCATCCGAGAGCATTTTTCGAGCCAGCTCATTATCTTCTTTCTCATTTTTTCCCCTTTCGCATGTTCCGGCTATGGGATTGATCTTGAAGGTGTCACCTTCTACTGATGCCATGGTCTCCGGCGAAGCACCCACTACACTTTTATCGAATTCCAAGAGGAACATGTAGGGACTGGGATTGACATTTCTGATATTCCTGTACATCCTGAAGGGAGAAAAATCGCTATCCAATTGATACTCTCTCGATAAGACTATCTGGAAAGCATCTCCGGCAAAAATATAATCTTTTGCCGCGCTCACACTATCCATGAACTCTTCTTGGTGCGAATCACAACCCTCAATGGTAGTGCCTCCATCCTCATCCTCTATTTGGTGTCTTTTTGCTTTAGATATAGTTCGCTCCGCATACCTGGCTTCCTCGTTAGAGTCTCTGGTGGACAAGTAGTAGACCTTGTTGAGAATATGGTCATAGATGAATGCCTGATCGTAATAGCCGAAAAAAGAGGGTTCGTCAATGTTGCCGTCTATATAGGCGTGGACTGCATCGTAGGCAATATACCCCACAAATCCCCCCGAGAATTTCACCTGGTTCAAGTTGTTACGATCATAGTAGGGCTTTAAACCCTGAAAAGGGCTGTCCTCTTCCGAGACTTTCTTTCCGTCAACCCTTACGCCATCACCGACCTCCACCGTAAACTGAGGGTTAGCAGAGATGTAGGTATATCTTGCTTTTAACTCGTGTCTGGAGAGGGATTCCAAAATGAAGGGGTAACTCTCTTCTCTCAACACCCCATATAATTTCAGGGGATCAACATATTCTAACTTTACCAGCATTCCGTATCTCCTCTACCTTGGCCAGAACTTTTCTCTCCTCTATAGCGTTCCTTACGATCTCCACACCTTCAATAAGGTCCCCGGCAACATTTGAAGCGTAAAGCGCTGCCGAAGCGTTCATCAGCACAAAGTTGGCGTCGTCACCGGTTTTCCCCGAAAAAACCCTCATTATCCTCTGGGCGCTTTCCTCGCAACCGGAACACCTGGTGATTTTAGATGGTTCAAGGCCAAAATCCCCAGAGGACACAGCATACAATTCAACCCCATTATTAACCTCTGCAATAGTGGTTTGTGCGCAGGGATTGATCTCATCCATCCCGCTTCCGTGGACCACCATAGCCTTCTCCACACCCATGATATGCAGAGCATGAGCAACTTTCTCCACCAAGTCAGGTGAGTTCACTCCCACCAGCTGGAATTGAGGTGATGCAGGATTCGCCAGAGGCCCCAGAATGTTGAAGACCGTCTTCACCCCCAGTTGCTTTCTGACCGGCATGATCTTCTTCAATGCGGGATGGTAGAGAGGCGCCAGAAGGAAAGTGAAATTATTGCTCTCCATACATTTCTGGGCATCCTGAGGCAGACTCTCGATACCCACACCCAAAGCCTCAAGAACGTTTGCCGAGCCGCTGTTGGAAGTTACGGAAACATTGCCGTGCTTGGCCACCCTCTTGAAACACGAAAGAATGATGGCAGCAGCGGTGCTGACGTTGATGGTGCAGGAGCCGTCGCCTCCGGTCCCGCAGGTATCCGCTACCTTACCCAAATCGGTCTTGAGAGCGTTATCCCTCATGGCCTGAGCCAGACCTGCTATCTCTTCCGATGTATAGCCTTTGGATTGAAGAGCGACCAGGTAGGCCCCTATCTTCAAATCGCTCTCCTCTAACAAATTGCAGAACAAGGAGTATGATTGTTTAAAATCAAGGTCAATACCTTCAATTATCTCTTTCAGCATTATCTTGCCTCCACAAAACCCTTAACAAAATCGTAGGTCTTCTCTGCTTTCATAAAAGCAGTACCTACAAGAACAGCGTGTGAGTATTTCAGGACCCTCTTCAAATCCTGAAGAGAATGGATCCCGCTCTCGCTTACAATTATTCTGTCACGCGGGATCAGCGGTGCCAGTTGTTCTGTGAGGTTGACGGTACCGCCATCCGTTTCCATTTTTTGTATATCCCTGTTATTTATGCCGATCATCCTGGCACTGGTCTGTTCAGCTATCTGGATATCTTCAGGAGTGTGAACCTCTACAAGAGGATTCAGTCCATGCTGGACAGCATGATCAACAAATTCTGCTGTGTCTTCCTTCAACATTCTGGCTATAAGCAGGATTGCCGATGCTTCAGCTTCTGCTGTCCTCTCTATCTCTTCTCTGGACAGGATGAAATCCTTGCGGAGGACGGGGAGGTGAGATTCTCTGCATATCCTCTTAAATATATCGAATTCTCCTCTGAAATGATTTGGCTCGGTGATATAGGAGATACCAGCGGCTCCAGAGCTCTCAAATATTCTCAACATACCCAGGATCTTTCTTTTACCCAGCAAATCTCCGTATTGGGGAGAGTGGACTTTTATTTCCGCGATGACTGCGTTTTTATGGTGATTGTTCGATTCAATACTTTTGACCATATCCCTTTTTTGTGTGACAATACCCATAATTTAGGATTATACCCAAATAATGTATTTAAACTTTTTGTCTGGAATACTATCACTCCCTCACCATGAACATTCAGAACAGTTTATAAATGTGCAAAACCAACTATATACTATAACTCCACCCCTCGAGACTCCACAAGTTTTTAAAACCCAGGTGGGGGAAAATTCCTCCACCTATCCTCAATTCTATCGGTTTTAAGCCTTTAAACCATGTCTCAATTTAAATATTCGAGCGCAATAAAAAGGAATGCGATAATATACAATAGAATAGAAAATAGAATAGAAAATTACATTATGCATAAAACAGGTGTATTAAACATGGCCAAGAAAAAGAAGGATAAAAATTCAAAACCCAATATTGAGGAGTTAAAAGCCAACAAAGATAGTAAAGGCCTAATAAGAGCGATGGGAGATGAAGACGAAGACGTCAGGATGTATGCCTCGCTTGCTCTGGCCAGCATGGATGAATCAGTTATCGAGCCGCTTATAGATACGTTGACCAAGAGCAAGAACGAGAATATCATATGGGGGTCAATATGGGTTTTGAGCAAAATGGGTAAGCCCGCCCTGGAGCCGCTCAAAAAGCTGCAGAACCACAAGAGCGAGAAAGTCCGCATGAACGCCCAAATGGCTCTGGACATGATGTACGAAGAGGGCAAAGTCTTCTTCGAGTGAGTTTCCAGAAGCATTTCAGTATCCAGCTAAGTACCCAATATTCCAGTGCCAATTGATATTCTTCCCACCTCTTCCCACCCGCTTTATTAAATATCATTTAAATACCTTTGATTTATTAGATAATAGTCACCATAGCTCACGATAAACCTATTAATAATAAAATACATGTTTTAATTAGTTAGCACTGGACTAACTTATTTCTTAAAAATCGAGGTGGTGAACATGAAAATGGAACATCAAAAGATAGATGTCTGCTGTCCAAAGTGCGAGGACGATAAGATCGACCACAAGGCATCCATACTGGAGAAAGAAGAGACCAAAAGCAAGGAGATAATCCGATTTCAATGTGATGATTGTAAATCCGTGGGAACCTTCACAGTCTATAAGCTATCTGGAATAGAGATAATCGATTGTCCATGAAGTAAAAAGCTTCGCCATCCACATGATCCAATGCGTATGTAAATTATAAGTTCATTTTTTATTTTTTGTTTACTTCTCCATTTTAACTCAGGTGGCTCAGGGTGAATAGAGATTCAGTGGTAATAAGATAACTACTTCTGATGGTAATAAAAGAGAACTGATAAGAATATAGAGCCCGTTGTTACTGTTACATTTCTCTCAAATTTCCTCAAAATCTATTTAGAGAATCACAAAAAATTTAAGTAACTTTCAAGTTCCCGCTTTTAAATGAGATTTCTCCTGATTCATGCTGATTACATGGAATATGAAGTAAAAAAGAAAACGAAATATGCTGAGCCTTTTGAAGGTAAAGGGGAGAGATTTGAGGAGCCCCTCGTCGCTTTTGTTGCAATTGAGAAAGGAGATAGCGAAGAACTCGTGGATGTGGCTGTAAAGGAGATACTTCAGGTTTTCGAGAGGACAGGAGCCGAGAGGATTATGGTATATCCCTACGCCCATCTCTCCTCGAATTTAGGCGATCCTGAGACCGCTGTTAGCCTTTTGAAGGATATGGAAGCAAAATTGGGAGAAGAGGTCGAAGAAGTTCATCGCTCCCCATTCGGGTGGTATAAAGCATTCAAGATTTCATGTAAAGGTCATCCTCTCAGCGAGCTTTCGAGAGAGCTTTCAGGAGAAGATAAGGAGCTTACTCAGGCCCTTAAGGCTGAAGAAAAGGCTGAGAGTTACTGGTACATTTATGATGGAAATGGGCTGGTAGATGTAGATAGTTTTGACTTTACTCAGTATGAGAACCTCAGGAAGTTTGTGGATTACGAGATCTCCAAAAAGAGGGCTGTAGAGAAGACCCCTCCCCACGTGGAGTATATGAGGAGGTTGCAGATCGCTGATTATGAGCCCGCCAGTGATTCAGGACATATAAGGTATTATCCTAAAGGCAAGTTGATAAAGAAGCTGCTGGAAGATTACGTCACCCAGAAATGCGTGGAGCATGGGGCTATGGAAGTGGAGACCCCCATCATGTACGACAGGAACCACCCTACCCTCCGCAAATATCTGGAGAGGTTTCCAGCCAGACAATATATTGTGGAAGGGGACAAAAGAGAGTTCTTTCTGAGGTTCGCTGCCTGCTTTGGCCAGTTCTTGATGAGCCACGATACCAACATCACCTACCGGAACCTTCCCATGCTGATATACGAGCTCACCCACTACTCCTTCAGGAAGGAGCAAAGAGGAGAGCTCTCCGGCTTAAAAAGGATGAGAGCGTTCACCATGCCGGATATGCACACCATAGCCTCCAATATCGAGCAGGCTAAAGATGAGTTCGTAAAGCAGTTCGAGCTGGGTGTGGAGGTGCTCAAGGATATCGGACTCGATCCTCAGGAATACGAGGTGGCCATCAGGATAACTGAAGATTTCTACGAGGAGAACAAGGACTTCATACACACCCTTTACGAGATCCTGCAGAAGCCCGTACTCATCGAGAAGTGGGATAAGAGGTTCTTCTACTTCATAATCAAGTTCGAGTTCAACTTCGTTGATGCTCTGGATAAAGCGTCAGCTCTCACAACGGTCCAGATAGACGTGGAGAACGCCGAAAGATACGATATAACATACGTTGACGAGCACGGAGAGAAAAAGTATCCTTACCTCCTTCACTGCTCCGCCAGTGGAGCGATAGAGAGGTGCATGTATTCCATTCTGGAGAAAGCGTATTTCCAGGGAGAAAAAGGTCTTCTCCCCATGCTTCCTGTCTGGCTCTCTCCCACCCAGTTGAGGATCATACCCGTTTCGGAGAAATACACCGGACAGGTAGTGGAGATGGCCCAGGAGATCAATGATAATGTAAGGGTCGATGTGGACGACAGGAATGAGACCCTTGGTAAGAAAATAAGAGAGGCCTCCAGAGAATGGATCCCCTACATCGCTGTGGTAGGGGAAAAAGAGATTAATGATAAATTCCTCACCATAACAGTTCGCTCTGAATCCACTCAAAAGGATCAGAAGAAGGTCGAGATAGGATTGGACGAGTTAGTAGATAGAGTTGCTGAAGATAACAGGGGCAAACCATTCAAACCACTTCCCCTGCCGCTGCTGTTATCCAGGCGACCATCATTCAGGTGATAGAAAATGATGCCCGGTGGCGAAGAAGAAGATTACCAGGTAGGTGTGGTGAAAACAGTTTTACCTTTAGGAATGGGAATTATAGCCGGAATACTATCCTTTCTAATTACTCAGGGAGAGGGGCAAAGGGACCCTCTGGGAATAATGGTCCTTGTTCTGCTCGTATATGCCCAAAAACCCATTCTCCCCAAATTCGGGATAGAACCCAAAGGAAAGGATTGGGCTCTGCTGGGTTTCCTATCTTTTACCGCATGGTACATTTCCTGGACTTTTATGCTGAACCTTTAGTCTTAAGGTGTCTCCATGAGAATAGCCGTTCTTGACAGGGACAAGTGCAAGCCAAAAAGATGCAGCCGCGAATGTATAAAATATTGTCCACCCATGAGGTCAGGCCAAGAAGTTATCGAGATAGATAATGTGGCCAGAATATCTGAGGAAACGTGTGTAGGCTGCGGCATATGTATCAAGAAGTGTCCTTTTAGTGCTATATCCATTGTGAATCTTCCAGACGTTCTTGAAGGTGAGGAGATACACCGCTATGGCGAGAACGGATTCGTTCTTTATAACCTCCCCATCCCACGCAAAGGACACGTAACGGGCATACTGGGACCCAACGGAACGGGAAAAAGCACTGCGATCAATATACTATCCGGCAACATCAAGCCGAACCTGGGTAAAGAGGAGGCCACCTGGGAAGAGATAATGGAGAGATTCGCGGGGACGGAGCTTTTCGAGTATCTCAAAGACCTTTCCTCCCAAGAGATCCGAGTCTCTCTCAAACCCCAGTACATCGAAGCCATACCCAGAGCCTACAAAGGAAAAGCAGAGAAACTGCTCCGGCAGGTTGATGAAGAAGGAAAATTCGATGAAATAACTTCAACCTTAAATTTAAGTGAAGCGATAAAGAGGGACATCAAGAATTTGAGTGGTGGAGAACTGCAACGACTTGCTATTGCAGCCTGTTTGCTCAAGGATGCGGATTTCTACTTCCTGGACGAGATCACTTCTTATCTGGACATATATCAGAGGACAGAAGTTGCCAAGGTGATCCGAAAAAAGGCAGAGGAAAAGCAGATACTCATTGTGGAGCACGACCTCGCAATACTGGATATGCTGGCAGATTTCGTGCACCTCACCTACGGGACTCCAGGGGTCTATGGTGTAGTGACCGGACCCAAAGGAGTCAGAGCGGGGGTAAACCAATATCTCAGAGGCTATCTACCGGATGAGAACATCAGGATCAGGGAGAAATCAATAGAATTCGATGTTTTCCGGCCGCAGGAATCAGAAGGGACAGGAACGCTAATAGAATACCCTTCATTTGAGAAAACATTCCCCGAGTTCAAGCTCACTACAGAGGGTGGCTCCATAAGGCCGGCAGAGGTTCTGGGAGTGGTGGGTGCCAACGCTACCGGTAAATCCACCTTCGTTAAAGTCCTTGCCGGAGAGATCGAAGACGATGACCAAAAAGTCGATCTCGATTTAGAAGTCTCCTACAAACCTCAATACGTCCAGGCAGATGTAAGCTACCCGGTGAGAATGTTCCTCCACCAGATAAATTCCTCCATATCCAGCTCTTACTACAAGACGGAGTTCATTAGACCTCTGGGGCTGGAAGGCCTGCTGGACAGCCCGCTGAATGAGCTCTCCGGTGGAGAGCTGCAGAGAGTGGCTATTCTCGCCTGTTTGCTAAGAGATGCGGACCTTTACCTCCTTGACGAACCCTCCGCACATCTGGACGTAGAGCAGAGGACCGAGACAGCCAGGATAATCCGCCGTTTCGCCATGAACATGGAGAAGAGCGTTATGGTAGTGGACCACGACATCTACCTGATTGACATGATAAGCGACCGGCTCATCGTCTTCGAAGGAGATGCAGGAAAACATGGAGTCGCCAAAAAAGCCGTGGACATGAGAAAAGGGATGAACAGATTCCTCTCCAACCTGAACATCACTTTCCGCCGGGACGAAGAGACCAAAAGACCCAGAGTGAACAAGCTGAACTCCAGACTCGACAGAGAGCAAAAAAGAGAAGGCGAATACTATTATTACTTTTAAGACCACTTGTTAATCCATTTTTTGAAGAGCCGTGCTAAACAATAACAACCACCACTTAGAAAGGAAAATATTAAAAAATTTTAAAAATATAACTATTCCTTAAAAAAATCCAGGTTGGGGTTGCTCTGAGCTAAGATATGGCTCTCAAAATAAGTTAAGAATAATGGCCGGGATATAATGACCAGAAGTGCTAAAAAAGATTCAGTCGAGTTGGTAAATTTTCTTGTCCTCTCGGAAAAAAGGAAGAACGTTCTCCTTTTGCTGAGGGAGGGTCCAAAGACACTCTACGATATCAGAACTTCGTTGGGTGTTACATCCTCCGGTATCATCCCTCAGCTGAGGAAAATGGAAGAGAGGGATCTCATCTACCAGAAGGGGAAATCCTATGCTTTGACGGATATTGGGTGGTTGATATCCAAATCCTTTTACAATTTCTACGGTCTTGTCAATGTAATTGAGGAGAACAAATATTTCTGGGAAGAACATGATATTACCGCCATTCCGGAAGGACTCTTGATGCGCCTCCATGAGCTGGGTGAGTATAATGTATACGAGAGCAATCCTACAGACATGGAGAAGCCTCATAGGGAATACATCAAAAATCTTCTGAGCTCTAATTGGGTAAGGGGGGTCTCACCTGTATTGCATCCCGAGTATCCCAAAGCCATTAATACGCTTGGACAAAGAGGTGCGGATGTCTCCCTAATCATGACAGAAGAGGTCTTTGAGAGGATAAAGAAAGACCACACGCCGGAATTGAAGGAAGGACTGAGATACGATAACGTCAGATTCTTTATATGTAAAAAAGACGTTGGGATTGCCTTCACCGTATCAGATGTTTTCCTGTCCATGCGCTTATTCAGGCTCAAAGACGGCAGCTACGATTTTTATCGGAACATAATAAGTTATGAGAGATCTGCCATCAACAAGTGGGGTGAAGACCTTTTCAAACACTTCGAGAAGGACTCAGAATTAATTGAGCAAGCTCCCTGAAGACCACCATATGAACCCACTCCCCATGAATTACAATACTTCTGAGAACCCTTCTTCTGGTGGTAGCATAAAGATGGATGTAGGCTACTCCGATAAGCCAGCTGTAACCAATTATCATCACGTCGAAGTCCACCAGCTTTAAGAGGACCAGGACCATGATCATTACGTGAAAGGTAGAGTGCATAGCCTGAAGAACCCTTCTGGTCTTCATCAGTCCCCAGCATACGGGAAAAGTGTTCAATCCGGCATAAGAATCTCCCTCCACATCCCTGCAGTCGCATATAACGGTATTCACAAAGCTCTTCAGAAAGAAGAAGGAGAACACTAAAGGTAGATACATCCACTTATCCCAGTAGATAAGGGAGCAGAGGAAAACCGCCCAAGTGAATGCAACTACGACATTTTTCACGCCCAACCCTCCCTTGAGCTTGATCGACACACCTCTGACCTTTATTCCCATTTCATCTGAACGATTTATTTCGTCTTCTTTGCTCTTTACCGTCCTGTCAAACGTATAGACCGAATAAACTATAAGGCCGGCTGCGAGACAAAGGAGAAGGATCGGATCGATTTTTAGGAACAGATAAGCAACATACAGTCTAAATGCACCAGAGAGAGCCAGAATAGTTGATGAATTCAATAACTTAAGTGTCCCCAGCACATCCGATGAAGAATTTCAACTTCGGTAGATATTTTAAACTATGCTAAATATTTTAACGATGTTGTAATATTTCAACATGTTTAAAATATTTTAAAGATTTTAAAGCCTTAAAAACCGTTATAATTAAATAGAATACATGAGATAGTTTTTATTGGGCCTGGTAAATGGTTGACCCTTGAAAAAGACTTAAATGGGAGGTTGGACCTTTGGGGGGTCGGACCGGGGGGTTCTGAACCCCCCCATTTTTCTCTATGCTTCGTGCAATTCCTTTTCCTTGCCATATTTCCTCCCAAATCTCCACAAATAAAACCTCTCTCCTTTATAATTGATCAGCTCCCCTCCCTGAGGGAATTCGTTGCCTAAAGGCCTGATCAGACAATCCGCACCTGAATACCTCGCAACGTTGATTATGCTGGAGAAAATATCTGGAGGTGGCCGAATAGAGTATATAAGTCCAGCATCATAGTATATTCTCATGTGGGGGTCAGTAATATCATCTTTGACGAAATCAAAATCTCCATGGTCGAGCGGGTCAAGATCCATTATGTCGGTCGCTATTACCTTAAAACCCGTTGAGGATAGCTGGATGGCTATGTCCCACTTATTCCCTATGCCCACCTCAACTACCACCTGAGGTTCATAATTTGTGGAAATAAACTCGGCAAGGGGTGTTAGGGGCATAATTTTAATATGGAAAAATAGGAGTATATATGTGCTGTCCATAATGATAAGAAGCTACAAACCAACAGACTTTCAGGACATAGTCACAATCGAGAGAGAGGCTTTTGCCCCCAAAAATCCGGCTTATGACGTTTTCATGTATATTTCTCACGGAGATGATTTTCTGGTTGCAGAGATGAGCGGTAAAGTAATTGGCTTCGTATCGATAATGGACGCGGGCATCGAGGCCAGAATAATGTCCCTGGCAGTCAAAAACGATTTCAGGAGACAGGGTATCGGAACAGTTCTCCTTAACAGGGCTATCAATAGATGCAGAGAAAAAGGTAAGCTAAGAGTCTTGCTGGAAGTGAGGACCACCAACTACACAGCCCAATTATTGTATAAAAAAAAGGGGTTTGAAACCATCTCTACTATCCCCTACTACTATAACGATGGTGGAGACGCCTATCTTATGGAATTGAACCTTGCTGGTCAATGACCTCTAAGAACTCTCGAATTTTGGGATTTTTCAGTACGTCTTCCGGAGGAGTCTCCTTGAATATATCGGATACCCCCTTACATAATGAGATAATAGCCTTTTTATGGTCCGCTTTGCTCTTATGAATGTGCACTGGCTGGACACCCATTTCCTCGTAGAGGTTAAAGTGCCCGTTGGCGAAACCTGCCTCCTCGAAAAACCTTTTCATGTGGTACAACGTCAGATGCAAAAGTACGAGTTCCTCTTTATGCATTTTCCTATCACCTGCCAACCCAATAGTCATGCTTGTAGAGTAGTAATTAAACTTTTTCGTCAAACCGCTTTACAAAATACATTGACATACAATAGCATACAAATATAAATTAATTAAACTATTACATACTAACCAAATATTAAAGATTGTTTTTTTAATTCTAATTAAGTTCAAAGGGTGATTTACTATTTTTTAAAATTATTTCAATGTTTAAGTGAATAAAAAATAAACCAGGAAACAGTAAGTTTAATATACGGAAGCAGAGAGGTGAAAGCAATGCAACCCAAAGTCGGTTATATAATCTGCACCTGTGGAGGTCAGATTTCTGAAAAAATAGATATAAACACTTTATCTCAAAAGACAAGTGACCTTGACTGCATAAACAATTTTAAAGTGGTCGATAACCTCTGTAAAGACACATCACAGCTAAAGGACGCACTTGAAGGATGTGACAGACTCCTACTTGCCGGGTGCTCTGAACGATCATCTCTGACTCTCAATGAGGACCGGATAGAGGACACCATGGAGGAAGCAGGTTTGAACCGGGCGATGTATGAAGTAGCGAACATACGAGAGCAGTGTGCATGGGTCAACGGTAATACAGAGAAGGCCATTGATATGGTAAAGATGGCCCACACCAAATTATTGACCAACTCACCAACTTCAGCCCCCCAGATAACGGAGAAATCACTGGTTATCGGTGGAGGACCAGCAGGAATGCAGGCTGCAATCGATATCGCCAAGTTGGGTATGCCTGTTACCCTGGTGGAAAGCAACGCCTACCTCGGAGGTCACACATGCCAGATTCCTTTTCTGTTCCAGTGTGAAGGCTGGCCTTCCATGTGCACCAGCAAATGTGTGGTCCCGGTTCAGGCCAGAGATACCCTGTTCACCCAGAACGTCAATGTACTGACCAGCTCACAAATCGATGATATTGTAAAGGAAAAAGGGAATTTCAAAGTTAAAATAAACAAAGATGCACCATTAGTCGATCCCGATAAGTGTATCTCCTGCGGTGAATGTGCTGAGGTCTGCCCTGAGGAGGTAGAGAACAAATACGACTGCAACATGACCCCCAGAAAAGCTATTGACAAGGACTTTCCCCTGGCAATGCCGGACACATACAACATAGTGGAAGAGGCCTGTACGAAATGCGGTGAATGCGTTGAGATCTGCCCCACTGATGCCATTGATCTGGATGCCCGGCCTCAGGAAGTCGAGGACACTTTCGGGTCGGTTATCCTGGCAACCGGTTTTGAGTCATATGACCTGAACCAGCTGGAAGACCTCAATTATGGGGATAATGTAGTGTCCTCCATGGAGATGGAGCGCTACATAGACAACGGCTTCCAGGAGAATCCTGAACACGTTGTCTTTGCCCTGTGTGTCGGCTCTCGAGCTGAGGAAGGAGAAGACGGGATGCCCTACTGCTCCAAAACCTGCTGTGGGGTTGCCGTTAAACAGATAAAGAGGTTAATGGACATGAGCCCGGAAACGGAGATAACGGTCATCTACAATAACGATATCAGGACCTATGAGAGGGCACTGGAGCAGTTCTACCAGAGCTCAAAAGACCTCGTCGATTTCGTTAACGGAAGGATCTCAGAGATCGAGAAGAACGGTCAGCTGAACATTGTAGTTGAACCACCAGAGGGTGATGAGGAAGAGCTGGAGGCCGATATGGTCGTTCTGGCAGAGGCTCAGCTCCCCGGTGGAGTGGACATCATAAACAAACTGGGCCTCAGAACGGACAAATACGGTTTCCCCATGGAGTTCCAGCCAAGGATATTCAAGCCCACAGAATCTTATGTTGATAGGGTTTATGTGGCCGGTGCTTCTTCCGGACCCAAAGTAGTTCAGCAGAGCGTGGAGCAGGGAAGCACTGCTGCGTTGAGGGCCATCCAGAACACCCACAAAAAAGCCCAGAAGTACATTTCCACTGTGGATGAAGAGAAGTGCTCTGCCTGCGGCTTGTGTGAGAAAGTATGTCCTCATGCAGCCATAAAAGTAGATCTTGAGGGTGAAGGGCTGGCGCAGGTCGATCCTGCTTTCTGTCAGGGCTGTGGTCTGTGCATGTCCGCTTGCCCCACTCACGCTTTACAGCTAACCAACTTTCAGGATAAACAGATACTCGATCAGGTGGATGTGGCATTTGAGCACGTGGGAAATGAACCCAAGATACTGGCGCTTCTGTGCTACTGGTGCTCTTACGCTGCTGGTGATATGGCCGGTTACGATAGGCTGGAACTGCCTCAAAACGTGAGAACCATGAGGATAAGGTGCTCTTCCTCCATAAACTCCGGGTTGATTATAGAGCTTTTTACCAGAGGTATTGATGGTATAATTTTATCCGGTTGCCCGCCTAACAGCTGTCACCACGCCATAGGGAACTACATGATGGACAAGAGAGTAAAGATGATGAGCGACTTGATGAAGCAACTCGGCTTGAGCCAGGATAGATTGAAGTGGGATTACGTAGGAGTTGTGGGGCACCACAAGCTGAAGAAGAATATCGACGATATGAATCAGACCCTCAAAGAGCTGGGTCCCATCGCGAGGAGATAATATGAGAGTTATTGTTAATTGGGCTGCGTCATGCGGCGGTTGCGACGTATCACTTCTGGATAATCAGAATGCTTTAGACTTTGCTCAGAATAACGAAGTGCTTTACTGGCCTGTGGCCGTGGATTTCAAGCACAATGACCTCAAAGAAATAGAAGATGGTAGTGTAGATATTGGGATAATCAACGGAGGGATACGGACTTCCGAACAGGAGGAAGAGGCCAGAAGAGTCAGGGATAAGTGCAAGATCCTGGTTGCCTACGGTGCCTGCGCATGCCTGGGAGGTATCCCGGGGCTGGCAAACCAGTTCGATAGAAACGAGGTTCTGAATCGAGCCTATGGGGATTTAGGAGATTCTGAGGAGTTCACTATCCCCAAACCGCAATCAGAAGTTGATGGTGTAAGGCTCACTCTTCCGGAGTTTTACGATTCGGTTAGACCTCTGGATGAGGTGGTGGAAGTGGATTACTACGTTCCAGGCTGTCCACCCTCTCAGCAGACCATAGACGAGTTCCTCACATCCATGCCCCATTCAGAGAAAAAAGTATTCGCTTCGGACAAGTCGCTGTGCCACGAATGCCCCAGATACAGCAGCAGGGATGACAAGAGGGTGGAGAACCTCTACAGGCCCCACGAGATAAACCCTGATGATAGATGCCTGCTGGAGCAGGGAGTAGTCTGTCTGGGTTTTGCTACCCGCGGAGGTTGTGGAGCGAGATGCGTTAACGTCAACATGCCCTGCAGGGGCTGTTACGGAACACTTCCCTCCATGGTGGACCCCGGGGATGCCATATCTGCTCTGGCTTCCATAGCCGGAGAGTGGGAAGATTATACTCCTCCTGCCATGATTCATCGTGTCCTGGATGCGGTTAAGGATACTACCGGGGTGTTCTACATGTTCTCCTTGCCACACTCACTGATAGACAAGCTGAAAGAAGAAGGGAAAGAGAGAGGAGATGAAGATAAGGAGTAGTGATAAATTATGAAAAGAGTCACCATCCCCAACACCAGGCTGGAAGGCCATGGGAAAGTAGATATTCTAATAGACGATAATGATAATGTTCAGGATGCCTATTTCCAGGTAGTGGAGTTCAGGGGGTTCGAGAAGTTCTGTGAAGGAAGGCACGTGGAAGAGCTCCCCCGAATAACCCCTAAGATCTGCGGAGTATGTCCGGGAGCACACCATATGGCTTCCTCCAAGGCCACAGATGCAGTTTACGGGGTGGAGATACCTCCTGCAGCCAGAAAGTTGAGAGAGCTGTTCTATAATGCTCACATGGCTCACAGCCACATCCTGCACTTCTACACCCTCGCCGCTCCGGACCTGATACTGCCGGAAGCGGATGCCGCAAAGCGGAACATCTTTGGACTTATTGAGGAGCTGGGAAGTGATGTGGGAAAGGAAATAATCCAAGCAAGAAATTACGCCCAGAAGATACAGGAGATAATTGCAGGTCATCCCACTTACCCTGTTGCATCCATCCCGGGTGGCATGTCAAAGCCCCTGGAAGAAGACGACAGACAGAAGATCGAGGATATGGCCAAAAAGATGGTGGAGTTCGGTAAACACGGATTTGAACTGTTCCACCAGTACGTGGCCAAGAATGAAGATATTAAAGAGCTTATAGACAAGGATTTCTTCACCCAGAATACATATTATGCCGGAATGGTTGACGATAAGGGGCATGTCAACTTTTACGACGGAAAGATGAGAGTGATTGCTCCTGAAGGTAAAGAGCAAGCCCTATTCGACCCTCAGGATTACTCTGACCACATTGCAGAGCACAGCGAGGAGTGGAGCTACATTAAATTCCCCTACCTCAAGAACGTGGGGTGGAAAGGGATCGCAGATGGCCCGGATAACGGGCTATATAGGGTGAACTCTCTTGCCAGGCTCAACGTTGCGGACGGTATGGCCACCCCGGTGGCGCAACAGGCATATGAGAACTTCTACGACTTCTTCGGGAAGAAGCCGGTTCACAACTTGCTGGCATACCATCTGGCAAGACTGGTAGAAATTATGTACGCAGCTGAGAGAACATACGAGCTTGCCGTGGACGATGAAATTACCAGCAGAGACGTCAGGACCAGTACCGGTAAGGCTAAAGGCGAAGGAGTTGGCGCAGTAGAAGCGCCCAGAGGAACTCTATATCACCACTATACCACGGATAAGAAGGGAATAACTCAGAAGGTCAACCTCATAGTAGCAACAGTGCAGAACAACGCCGCCATAAACCTGTCCATCAAAAACGCTGCCCAAAACCTGATCAACAGCGGCGAGCCGGATGAGAAATTGCAGAACAAGGTGGAAATGGCTGTAAGAGCCTACGACCCCTGTCTTGCCTGCGCCAGCCACAAGCTGCCCATTAACGTCAAGCTGCACAGAATATGAATAACACTATGAACAAGAATACGAATACAGTACTGGTACTGGGTCTGGGAAATCCTGTTCTCTCTGATGATTCCGTGGGTTTGCGTGTAGTGGAAGCCCTTCGCAAAAGAGGTTTGGAGGGGGTGGATGCCAGAGAGTGCTTTAGTGAACTGGACATTTTAGAGGGTTTGACCTCTTACTCTCATATCATTTTTGTGGACGCTGTAGAATCAGGCGGAGAGCCAGGGACAGTATATGAGGCGTCCTTGAGCGAGGTGGAGCCGAGGCTCAGCACCCACAACTTTGACTTGAACCTCATAAAACATCTCGAATCCATGGAGGACGATGGGCCTGAGGTAACTGTGCTTGCCGTGGAGGCGGGGGACATCCAGACAATCTCAGAAAAATGTACTCCAGAGGTGGAAGAGGCAATTTCCAAAATTTTAAATACTGTGGAAACTCTTTCTATGAATTTGAATTATCAGCAAAAAGTTTAAAAAGCAACTCATCCCAAATATTTGGACCGAATCATGATTGAGAAAAGACTACTACAAAAAACAACTCGAGGTGTGTAGATGATAAATCTGGTCGAATTGCTTCTGACCGCAGAACTCTATAATAAGAACGAGAACCTTTCGGAAGACGACATCCCCAAAGATATTAGGAAGGTCTTCTATGGCAGTAAAGGAATAAAAAGACCCTTGATAATCAAGCTGGACATGGCTCAGGAATACTGTGGAGACCTTAAAGAGGCTAAAAAAGTCCCTTTTATTGATTACAACACTTTCAACAAACAATATACCCTGACCTCTTTCGATGTTGCGGCCAAATGGTTCGTAGAGAATGCGGGTGAAGAAGAGATAGAAAAGAATCCTGTCCTCGCTTATTATTTTGAGAATTACGACTCCCTGGGAGTTTCCTACGAGAAATCAAAGCAAACGAACGCCCCCAAACACAGCGACCGCGAATGGCTGAGGAACGCATTGGCAGAGATGGAGAAGAACGAAGATACGGCTCAGATGCTCGGCCTGGTTAGGGTCTTCTCCCCAGAGGATATTAAAGCCAACTTCAGTGAGATCGCTCTGGATTCAAGTCAGGTTGATGAAATAAAGAAGATCAATATCGCCCTCAACGAGAGGGACTTTTTAAGGAAAATCGGTATGATCGACATCGGGAAATTGCTTTTCATTGGTCCTCCTGGAACAGGCAAGACCACCACCGCAAGGTCCCTGGGCAGGGAGATAGGGCTTCCTCTGGTAGAGGTCAAGTTATCCATGATCACTTCTCAGTTCCTGGGTGAGACTTCCAAGAACATCGAGAAAATATTTGAGATATCCAAAAGGCTCAATCCCTGTATCCTGTTCATAGACGAGTTCGATTACGTGGCCAAAACCCGAACCAGCGATGAGCATGCTGCAGTGAAGAGAGCAGTGAACACCCTGCTGAAGTCCATCGACGAAATAAATCTGGTGGAGGACGGTGTCATACTCATCGCCGCTACCAACCACCCCAACCTGCTCGACTCCGCTGTATGGAGAAGGTTCGACAAGATAGTGGATTTTCCCGAGCCCTCGGATGTAATGAGGAAGAGGATCTTCGAGCTGGTATTGTCCAAAGTTCCCGGCAATTATGAGATAGAGGAGCTTGCAGACCTGACCGAAGGATTCACTGGAGCTGAGATAAACCTGGTGGTCAGGGAGGCAGTATTGAGAGCTCTTCTCAAGAACGAGCATAAAGTTGACCACGAAGACCTCATGAATGCCATAGATGACGTAAAAGCCAGATCAAACCTCAAGTATTCTTTTGCCAAATGAAGGTAATACTGCTGGGCACTGGCGATTCCCCGGGGACGCCAGTAATAGGGTGCCACTGCAAGACCTGCGAAGACGCCAGAAAGAACGGATGGGAAAGGCGGAGGTTCTCCGTTCTGGTCCAGAACGGCAGCAAGAACATAATCGTGGATACCTCACCAGACCTCAGGACACAGTTGCTTCTAACCGATGTGGACAGGGTTGACGCGGTTTTCTGGACCCACTGCCATTACGACCACTTTTCAGGTTTTGGAGATTTTTATAGGGTGCAGAGAGACGTGAACGTCTATTCTTCCCCCGAGGTTCACCAGGATATTGAGAGATACATGGAGTTCATGAAATACAGGAGAACTGAAGTAGAGACCTACCAACCCATAGACCTCTTTGACATGGAATTCACCCTCCTGGACGTTAATCATCCGCCCCTGAGAAGAAGCCACGGAATAAAAATAGAATACGATGAATTCAAGGTAGTCATCAGCGGCGATACGAATACGGACATACCCCCCAAAACCATGGAAGAGATTATGAACCCCGACCTGTTCATCGTGGAGGCACTGGCCCCCGAAACATACAGGTTCAGGAAACACATGAATGCCAAAGAAGCTATGGAGCTGGCAAAGAAGGTCAACGCCAATAAGACGGTATTGACCCACCTGGGACACTTCTTCCCCCCGCACACAGAAGCAGTGAAAAAATATCCTGTGGGCAGAGACTTCCAGTGCTTCTCCTTTGGACAGGATGCGGAGCTGAACGAATTCATTTAACTAACAGTTTTCGTATTTGGTATGAGAGTGCTTGGTCTGGATATTGGTGGGGCGAACCTGAAATTGAGCTGCGATGATCATAGTGAAATAATTTATTTTCCACTGTGGAGTAAGTATTCCGAACTGGAGCAGAAATTAGAGGAGATCAACAGCCGATTCAACCCCCAAAAAGTGGGTGTGGTGGTCACCGCTGAATTAGCCGACTGTTTTAACAGTAGAGCGGAAGGAATAAAAGCTATCTTCGGTGCAGTTCAAAACTCCTTCTCCTGTAAGACCCTTTTCCTGGATATAAAAGGGGACCTACAGATTTTTGAAGACTTTGGTAAGCCTGAGTTGTTCTTTGCCTCCAATTGGATTGCTACCGCTAATTTCCTGCTGTCAGAGGGGTGGCGAGACTTCATTCTGGCCGACATGGGCTCCACCACCACCGACCTCATACCGGTTACCCATGAAGTTTTAGCGGGAAAATCTGACCATGAAAGGCTGAAGAGAGGAGAGCTCTTCTACTGCGGGGTGTTGAGAACTCCTGTATTCTACACCCTACCCCAGTTCGATGTGCCCCTGATCCCCGAGTACTTCGCCATCAACGGTGACGCATTCATCGTAACAGGGGATCTGGCCCCTGAGGATTACATCTGCGGTACACCCGACGGCAGAGGGAAAAGCAGAGAAGAATGTACGGCCAGATTGGCCAGAACAGTGTCTCTGGATGTAGATGGAAATGAAGGATACATTGAGGGGCTGGCTCAGGCGGCGAAAGAAGAGCTTGTAAGCAAGGCAGGTCAAATGATGGAGAAAGTGGCAGCAGAGAACGGATTTAACAGGGTTTTGGGGTGCGGTGTGGGAGAATTTATTCTCCAAGAAGCGGCACAAAGGGCCGGAATGGATTACTCCTCACTTGCAGATAGTTACCCCTGCACCGACATGTTTCCCGCCTATGCTGTCTCCAGACTGGTGGCAAATGAGAGATACTGAAGGGGAAGACAGGTATAGAGCAGTGGTCAAGATAGGGGGGAGTTGTTATTCTTGTCTGCAAGAAATAACTCGAGATTTGAATGAGTGTGCTGACGCAGATGTAGATATCCTGATCGTCCCTGGTGGGTGGGTATTCGCCGATATGGTCCGGGAGCTGGATATTGATAATTTTACAGCTCACTGGATGGCGGTTAAAGCCATGGACCTCTACGGACTTTACATATCTTCTTTCGGGGTCGATATCATAGAGCCATCTAATTTTGGTTTTGATTTCTCCGGTGTAAATGTCTTACTCCCTTATCAGCTGGTTAGGTCACATGATGAGCTCCCTCATAACTGGGAAGTTACATCCGACAGCATAGCCTTATGGATAGCCCACAAGATGGGGTTCGGTGAAGTGGCCAAGCTCACAGATGTGGATGGGGTGATGGTCAACGGAAGTCTTGTGGACGAGATTAAAGCAGAAGATATCGCTCACTTAAAGACCTGCGTTGACAGGTATTCTCCTGCTTTGATGCGGGAACTTGGCCTTGATATGTTCGTGTGCAATGGTTTGAAGGGGTGGGTAAAAGATTATATATTGAGAGACAGAGCGGAAGGAACACGAATAAAAGCTCATAAACACTAAAATAAATGATAAAAATGGAAAGGAGGTATATCATGGAAGTATATAGTTGTGTATCATGCGGAGAGAACCTCTTCGGAACGAATTTTGTTAAGCTTCCCTGCCCATCCTGTGGTGAAGCAGTTTACAGGTGCAAGAGGTGTAGAAAGCTTTCCAACTCATATAAATGCGATAATTGCGGATTTATCGGCCCATAAACAGGATAAATGGGATAATTGATTGAACAAGGTTTGAGGTGATATAATGGGAGAAGTAGTAATGAAATTGAAGGTCATGCCAGTTGATGTTAATACCGATCTGGAGAAGATCAAAGAGCAGATCGTTAATACAGATGAAGTTGATGTTCGGGATTCCGGGATACAGCCCATTGCCTTCGGGTTGAAGGCATTGACCATTGCTGCTGTAATGCCCGACGAGGAAGGAGTAAGTGATAAGTTCATTGAGAGCATCCAGAGCATCGACGGAGTAGAGAACGTAGAAGTAGAGTCCGTTGAGCTGCTCTAAGCCAAGATAGAAACATAAACAATTATATTAACATAAACGAGAATGAAACCCACCAGAATTGTTACTCCTCCGCTGGGAGCCAACGCCTATCTACTGGGGAAGGCTCTCATTGATGTGGGTGGGGACACCCAATTCATTCTGAATAAACTATCTCAAGAGCTTAAGGAGCTGGATTACCTGTTCCTCACCCACGCACACTTTGACCACGCTTCTGCGGCTGCGGACGTGCAGAAGATAGGCTGCAAGGTGGTCATGCACCAGCAGGAATACGAGCTGTTGAGATCAAATATGTCCCAGTTCTTCGCCCGCTTAGAGCCAGATGTGCTGGTAGAAGGTAATGAGGTATTTGAGGTTGGAGAATTTAAGCTCAAAGTGGTTCACACCCCCGGACACACCTCAGGCAGCATCTGTCTGTATGAGCCGGAGCAGAAGTGGCTTTTCAGCGGCGATACCGTTTTTCCTCACGGCGGCTTCGGGAGAGTGGACTTACCCGGCGGCAACGCTTTTCAGCTGGTAAAATCCCTCCAGACTCTCTCCGAAATGGATGTAGAGATGATATATCCCGGGCATGATGACCCAGTTGCAAATGGTAGCCATATCTCCGACTCCTTAAAAATGGCCAAAGAGTTCCTCATCTGAGTATATTGAATCTATTGAGCTCTAAAAACCGGAACTCTTATTATTGAGCTAAACAATATCTCGTAAAAAAGTTTATAAACTTGGAGAAATTTTATTATACAGGATAACATGATGAAGGGATCTAAAGCCCCCTTAAGTGTTATTTTCAGAAATTAAAGGAGGAATGGCTTTTGAGAAAAAGTTTCGATAAAGGTGGTTTTCGCCCCAGCCAGCCGCGAGTAATGCATAAGGCAACCTGCTCAGATTGCGGTGAAGAGTGCGAAGTTCCATTTAAACCCACAGAGGGTAGACCTGTTTATTGCAGAGATTGTTTCCAAAAAAGAAAGGGAAGATAAAGGGAAAGTAATAGTAGAATTGGTTTTAGCTCAGTCTTATAACTAATTTCATTTACTATACCTGTCACTATTTTTTATTTATTAATGAATCCATCGGGAATTTTAGAGCCTATAGCTCATGCGCTCGGAAATCTAATGGATAAAATGTTCGGAGCTGGAGAATAGATAAAGAAAGAGAAATAAAGGATAAGAAGAATTTAAATAGATACGAACTAAAGAATAAAGAAGAAAATGGGGGTGGATTAAATGGGTGAACCCGAGAAAGAAATCGAAGAAAAGTATTCCTACAATAGACAACAACTTGTTGACTTTCTGGAGAACTTCAAGAAAGAGGTAGAAGAAGGAATGATCAACATCAAGAATGAGCAGGTTCAAATACCTGATAACGGTATGGAAGTAGAATACGGCTTCAAGATCGAGAAAGGAAAAAGTGAGATCGAAATAGAGATAAAATGGAAGTGATGATCTATAAGCAGTCTTAAGCAATCAATCAGGGATTTGAGCCTTATTTTTAGATATTTAAATGGTTCCTCTGCCTACTCCGCCACCACAGAGGTTCCAAAGCAGCAGACCATGAGCATGCCTTCCCTCATCTCTTCGTAATCGACAGTAACCCCTACAACAGCGTTTCCTCCGTTCTCTTTTGCTCTCTCTGCCATCTCGTTGATGGCTATTTCTTTAGCTTTGTTCAGCTCTTTTTCGTATGCTCCCGATCTTCCTCCTATAACATCTCTTATTCCCGCGAATACATCTCTAAAGATGTTGGCACCCAAAATGGCCTCACCGCTTACTATTCCTTTATAATCCACTGTCTTCTTTCCTTCTAAAGTTGGAGTTGTGGTAACGATCATTCTGTATCACCGGTTCACGGATTCAGTAGAGTTATATTAACCTTTTTTCTCTTTAAATGCTTTAAATTCCGTCATTCTTATCGTAATGCAATTTGGGGCTCTGTTGAGTGGTCAAATCCATATTGTTCATAAAATAGCCTGCAGGCTCCACAGGGCCAGCATTCCTATTGCGATGGTGGCCAGCATATTTCTGGTACGCCAGGCCACTACTGCCGCAAGTGTTCCGGCGAACAGCTTTTCATTTCCCGCTTCTATTGCCAGCGAGCTGTCCACATATACGATTGCGGGGACTACCAGAGCAGCTAGAACTGCTGGGGGGACAAATCTAAGCACCCGCTCAACGTTAGGCGGTACTTCGCTCAGCCTCCCCATAAGGAAGATGAACGACAGGCGGAGGAAGAATGTCCCGATCCCGGCTACAATGAATATCAACCAGATGGTGCTGGTGTCGTATTCCATCACCTGGACCACCACCAGTCGGCAGCAGCACCTGATACCATAGCTGTCAATGCCGCGGTTATCAGCCCCAGATTATAGGGGAGGCCGGCAGCCGCTATTGCCACAACCCCAGCCACAATAGCGGTTAATTTACTGGCTCTTCTCTCCAAATTGGGGAACAATAATGCCATAAAAGTGAGCGGGACGGCAAATTCCAGTGATAGTCCCTGAGGTAGTCTGGAGCCCACCAGCACTCCCAGAATAGTGCCGATTTGCCAGGTGAACCACAGAATGAACGCTGCTCCCAGATAATACCACACCTTATTCCTTTCTCTCTTTCGGAACTCGGTGATAGAGACTGCATAGGCCTGATCAGAGAGGATGTAGGCGCATATACCCTTCCAGAAGGCGTTGAGGTTTTTGAGGTAGGGAGAAAGTGAGGCACTGTACATGGTGAATCTGAGGTTGACAATGAGAGCGGTCATTACCACCACCGCCACGGGTGCAGTCTTGCTCATCAGCTCTATTGCCGCAAGCTGTGATGCCCCAGCGAACATAATGAAGGACATGGCTATCGCCTGTACAGGAGCGATACCTACGTTGACCGCAGTAACCCCCACTATCATAGAGAAAGGCAATACACCAAGCAGTATGGGAGATAAATCCTTTACACCCTTGAAAAATTCCTCTCTCGCCATAGGTCAACCTCTTTTATGTACAGTCGATTAGCCATGAACAGTGCAGAATTTAAGATTAATTCCGAATAGTAACAGCAAACTCCAAAATCAAAATTAGAGCACCTTATAGCACCAGAACGGCTGCAGACACTACGGTGGTGTTGTCCCTTACTTCGGCCTTTTCTGTAGTATTGAATGTCCTGGCCGGTTTTATTCCGTAAGCGGTTTCAAGCATCTCAGCAGCCATCTTCTCCGAATACTGGCCCGCATCTTCTTCTCCGTCTTCATTGCAGTAGCCGCTGTATTCCGATATGTAGCCGTGAAGAACATCGTCATCTGGAATGGCTATCCCGATACTGGCAAATATCTTCTTGCCCTGCTCGTTGCTTGTCTTCCGGGCCATCACACAGAAGAGGATCTGACCGGGATTAAGCCGGTTCAACCCACTTTCCAGGTCCACCATCTCACAGCCAGGTGGGTAGATGCTGCTAACAGGGACCAAGTTGAATTTGTGGATGCCAGCATCTCTCAACGCCAGCTCAAAGCTCACCAGAGGGTCCCTGTGTCTTCCAGTACCGGAAGTGAAGAAAATCTTCTTGGGCGTAAGCAGGTCATTTGGATTTGCTTCGCTGGGTTTGCTACTTCCTGAATGCTGCATTTCCGGCAACAGGGTATCGGTGTCAGTTAGTCGGTGCATCAACTAATAGTTTAATAATCGATATTTAAGTATTTTCTCTCCGGTTATAGTTACCAACTTTTTGAATCGATCACAGGCTATAACCGGTTTATTTTACTTAAAGTAGTCGCCAGCAGACTCTATTGCCCTCGCCACCAGCAATGAAGTGTTCTTGACATCTTCAGGGTGTATGACTTCTACAGGACTGTGGATGTATCTGGAGGGAATGCTGACCACTCCGGTGGGTATGCCTGCCTTGGTGAGGTGTATGGCCGTCGCATCGGTAGTTCCCCCTTCTGCAACCTCCATCTGGTGAGGTATCTGGTTATTCTGCGCTGCAGTTCTCAACCACTGGAGAACTTTCCGGGATGCTATCAATCCCCGGCCCGAAGCGTCTGCAACCGTAATGGCTGGACCTTCGCCCAGCTTTATATCCATATAGGCAGAATCGCCGCCGGGGAAGTCCGTCGCTACGCAGACATCAATAGCTATCGCGGCGTCAGGCTCTAAAGCGAAAGCGGATGTCCTGGCCCCTTTTAACCCTACTTCCTCCTGTACGGTACCCACAGCATGTATGGTCGAGTTGCTCTTGGCCTGCTTTACGGCCTCGATCATCCCTGCTATTCCTGCCCTATCGTCGAAGGCTTTTCCAGTTATCTTATTACCCAAAACAGCCATTTCGCGGTCAAGGGTTATGGTGGTGCCCACTTCAACCCCCATTTCACCGGCTTCTTCCTTGGAGGTAGCACCTATATCGATGAACATGTCCTTGATCTCCACGGCTTTCTTTTTCTCCTCATTTTTCATGAGGTGAGGAGGTTTGGAGCCGATGACCCCATAAATCTTGCCTTTATCGCTGTGGAGAACAACTCTCTGCCCCAATGCCAGTTGATCGAACCAGCCTCCTATGGGAGCAAATCTGATGAATCCTTTGTCGTCAATGAATTTGACCATAAACCCTATTTCATCCATATGGGCTGCCAGCATTAGCTCTGGACCTGAGCCGTTCTTTGTGCAGATTATATTGCCCATGCTGTCCACTCTAATTTCGTCAACATGGTCTTCAAGCTCTTTTTTGATGACCTCCCTTATTTCATCCTCATAACCGCTGATTCCGTGGGAATTGCTTAGTTTACTATTTAAATTGAAAAATTCGTTATCCATTTCCATTTTAACAACTCCCTCAAAGCTGGTAAAAATGTTTCCTTTTTAGTGCCTCACTCCAGGACAGCATGTCTGCTCAATAGATCCTCTTCTGAGAGCCCTTTCCTATCCATTAACTCCGCAACTATCCCATCAAGAAGCACTAAAGCCGTTGTCTCGAACATGGTGCCTAATGGCGCCAGTCTGGATACTTCTTCATGGTCCTGTGTCTTTGTTTTGGCTCTTCGAAGGACCACAACATTGCTCATTTGAGCGAGAGTGGACCGCTCGTTCCGGGTGATGACCGCCATTTTGGCCCCTATGTCTTTGGCTTTCCTGCTTATGCTGACCACGGAGTTGGTCTCACCCGAACCCGAGATGGATATGAGGAGGTCTTCCTGGCCGAGTCGGGGAGTAACAGTTTCGCCCACCACATAAACATCGTAACCCAGATGCATCAGCCTCATGGCAAAAGCCTTTGCAATATATCCGCTTCTACCCACACCCATCACAAAAATGCATCTGGCGTTATCTATCTCCTTTATAAAATCCTCGATCTGTTGAGGGTCTATACCTTCTTTCAAGACATTTAACTCTTCACCCAGATTATCGATGAATTTTATTAAGTTACATCCCTTCAAGCTCAGTTTTGCTTCTTCCATTGACAAGCACCTCTATCTTAACCCGCTTTTCCCGTTCTTTCAATTAGGACGCGAAATTTAAGTTTTCCTCAGTTAAACCATCAGGAACGTGTACAACGCCTTAAATCCTGTATATAAATTTATTTGGCTCATCAATGATGAAAAGCCGCAACAGCCCGGACCCATAGCCGAAATGATTTTGAAAAGAAGCCGCAATAGGTATTGCAAGCAGGAGAAAATCCTAAATATTTTGGAGTAAAACCTCCCCTCTATGAGAAAAGAGAGCGGGCTGATACTTGCCCTTGACGTTATCGAAAGGCAAGATGCAATTAAGATAACTGAAGAAGTTTCACACCATTTTGATGCTATAAAGGTGAACTTTCCCCTCGTCCTATCCTCAGGGATCGATATTATCGGCCAGCTCGCCGAATTTAAGCCTGTTATAGCCGATTTCAAGATAGCCGATATTCCATATACCAGCTCCCTAATATCTCAGCTTGCTTTCAAGGCAGGAGCTTCAGCTGTCATAGTCCACGGATTCACGGGGAGCGATACCGTTAGTGCGGTTATCGACTCCGGCAAGCCCTTTAAAGGCGAAGTATATGTGGTCTCCGAGTTGAGCAGTAAGGGAGGTAAAGAGTATTTCCCTCCCGTCGCTGATAAAATAGTGGAAATGGCCATAGACCTCGGCTGCAACGGTATTATAGCCCCGGCAACAAGGGTGGAGAGGATCGCTCACTACCGTAAAATGAGCGAGGAGTTGACCATAATCGCTCCCGGCATCGGTGCCCAGGGAGGAAAAGTCGAAGAAGCTATTAAGGCTGGAGCCGATTTCATTATCCTGGGCAGGAGTATTTACCGCTCAGCAGACCCTCAGGGTGCTGCCAATGACTACGTTAATCGGATTAAGCAAATTTTAAAAAATGAATAGACCCCGTACAAACATGAGTAAGAGTGAAACTTTACCTCAAGAGATCAAGTTCATCAAGATGCATGGAAATGGCAACGATTTTGTCCTTATAGACGAGTTCTCCGGGGAGGTTATTCCCGAAGATCTTAAGCCCAGCCTCGTCAAGGTGATTTGTGATAGAAGATTTGGAGTTGGGGCAGACGGATTGATCTTCATTCAGCAGTCGAGCAAGGCCGATGCTCGCTTCCACTTCTTTAACAATGATGGCAGTATAGCCGAGATGTGCGGGAACGGTATCCGGTGTTTCTCCCGGTATGTGGTAGAAAGTGGTTACGCTCCTCGAAAGCTGGTAGTGGAGACACTGGCGGGAAATAAAGAGCTGGATGTCCGCACGGAAAAAGGAGATTACTGGGTAAAAGTGGATATGGGAGAGCCATTATTCGCCAGCGATGAAATCCCTGCAAAAAACATGGGGAGTGAGATCTGGAATAACACTTTTCACATCAATGGAGAGGATGTGGAGGCTTACGCCGTGAATACGGGAGTACCTCATGCGATCGTGTTCAGAGACGAACTGGATGGAGATATCACCCAGATTGCCAGAGCGATCAGGTACAGCGACCTATTTCCAAACGGGGCGAATGTGAACTTCGTGAAAGTAAACTCAGAGAATGAAATAGCCATCAGGACCTATGAGAGGGGTGTAGAGGATGAAACCCTCAGCTGCGGAACGGGGAGTGTGGCTGCAGCAGTCATGGCCCATAAGCTGGGTCTGATATCGAGCTCCGTAAACGTGAAGACCTGGGGAGGTCTTCTGGTGATCGACATTGGAGAGCGAACATATATGACCGGCAGCGCCACCAGAATATTCGATGGGGCAATAAGGACTTCAGAATTATCTTTGGATTCAGGTTCCGGACACATATGAAGATTGATTTTCCCAACAGACTTGTACTTTCCGCCATGGCCGGGATAAATGACTCGGAATTCTGCAAAAAACACCCTGTAGGGCTGGCTGTTCTGGGGGGTTTCAATGCCGATGAAGACTCCAATGCTGCTGCCAAAGAGGTCTTGAAGAGAGGAAGAAAAGAATTCATCTTCGATGAGCCCCGGGAAGGGATAGAGCGAGAAGCAAAGTCCCTCTGGAAGTCCAGTCAGAATTTTGCCCTAAATATCAGGTCTAAAGGAGTTGAGGGTTATTTAATGGCAGCAGAGACCGCGGAGAAATACGGTGGGATGCTGGAAATCAATGCCCACTGCAGGCAGCCAGAGTTCATCGATATTAAGTGCGGTCAGTGGCTGATGCATCACCCCCAGGACTTAGGATCTGTTATAAAAGAGATTACTACAACAGCCGACATTCCTGTGGGGGTGAAGATAAGAGGGGGTCTCCGGGAGACCGACTATTTACAGCTTGCCGAAACGCTCCAGAAAAACGGTTGCACCTTTATCCATCTGGACGCAATGGTGGAGGGGGGAGGATGTGATTTAAGCCTGATATCCCGTCTGGCCAAAGACAATTTTGTTATTGGAAATAATTCGGTATCAAATATTGCAAGTGCGGAGATGATGCTTGCTTTTGGAGCGGAACTGGTTTCAGCTGCCAGAGCCCCCCTGAGAGATAGCAAGTTCTTTGAGGGTCTGCTGGAATCAGATGAGCTGAATGAGCCATTAGAGGTCGATTTCTGATTGTTGTCCTTTATCAGCTGTAGGTTTAGAATAAGATAAGACCGCTAAAATTCAAACAGGGTCTTTTGATCCTTTCTGTACGTCAGGTTGGAGAGCCTTATCCCCACTCGACGAAGCTCAGTATCAGGATTTTCAGCCAAAAAGTTCTCCAGGAGTTGCTCCATAACCTCCTTTACCCGGTCCATGTCATTTGTCTGCTGAAAGGTTTCACTTTTGGTGTGGGTTTTGAGCTGGGTATCAATGGCTATTAGAGATATGGTGCGGAATAACACTTTCTTTTTCTCTACCTTCTCACCCATATCCCTTATCAGCTCATGGAGCTTTTCCATCACCAGTTGAGGTTCGCGGGTGTTCTGCTTCAACGTCCCTATCCTGGATACCTGCTGGACGATAGTGGGCTCTACAGGAGAGTTATCTATACCCTGCGCCCTTTCATGCAACATGAGAGCCTTATTCTTTCCAAACTTCTCTTCGAGCTCGACAAAAGAGTGGCTGGCGAGGTCGTCTGCGCTCTCGATACCCATATCGTTGAGGATTTCAGCGGTCTTTTTTCCGATGCCGTGCAATTCGGTCAAGGGCATACTGGCAAGGAACGCTTTTGCCTCCTGAGGCTTTACGGTGGTCATTCCATCGGGCTTCTGGTGTTCGGATGCCATTTTGGCCATGAACTTGTTGAAAGAGATCCCTACGGAGCATGTGATCCCCGCCCTCTCCCTTACCCTACCCTTTATTCTTTTAGCCACTTTCTGGGCTTCCTCCCAGTTGCTCGCTCTACCGGTGATATCCAGATAAGCCTCGTCCACACTGACCTGCTGGGTCTTATCTGATTCCTCTTCCAGAACCTCCATGATCCTCTGGGAGACCTCACTATAATACTCCATGTCAACCGGAAGGAATACAACGTCGTGACCTTTTGCCAGGCTCTTTGCCCGCTTAATGGGTATGCCTGCTTTAATTCCCAGCTCTCTTGCCTTGTAGTTGGCAGTGCTCACTGCGCCACTATCCTCAGACCTTCCAGAATAAACGCAGATGACAATTGGCTTCCCCTTGATCTCCTCATTCCTCAGCTCTTCAACAGAAGCGTAAAATGAGTCGAGGTCTACATGAAGTATTATCCTCTCCATCTCAATTGGAGGTAACAAGAATTTAATAAATATTACACCACACAGGCACAGAACACATTTAGGTTATAAACCGATGGAGAGCAGAAAGAGGGAGAGCATGAATCCTCAAGTTGGTGTAGGAGTGATCATCAGGAAGAATAACCGGTTATTGCTGGGTAAGAGGAAAAATACGCATGGAGAGGGTACCTGGAGCTTTCCGGGAGGTCATCTGGAGTTCAATGAAGAAATAGAAGATTGCGCCACACGAGAGGTGTGGGAAGAAGTGGGTATCTCCATCAAGAACGTCAGGTACGCTGCCTTTACCAACGACATCTTTAGGCAGGAGGGAAAGCATTACGTCACGTTATTCGTAGTATGCGATTATGATTGCGGAGAGGTCAGGGTAAAGGAGCCGCAAAAATGTGAGGAATGGAGGTGGTTTGATTGGAGTGCCCTTCCCAGGCCCCTGTTCCTGCCCATCCAGAACCTTTTAAGGCAGAACTTCGACCCGTTCTCATTTAATTAGCAGAAAATAGGAAAAGAAAATAATTAATGCCTTCAAGTTGAGGGTTAGCTGTGAACTCTGTGAACTCTCCAGGTCAACATAGAGCAATTATCAAGAATAAACATCTTCTGGCTACCACCAGACCAAGAGAGGTTGCTCTGGACCTTATTGAGGCAGGCATAAAAAAGGTCCTTCCCTCAAACATCATTAGAGATTCGGTTAACTATCAGCAGGATGGAGTGCTGAGGGTCAATGACAGCTCTTTCCAGTTCAGGGGGAGAATATTTGTCATTGGTGGGGGTAAGGCTTCCGGGCTCATGGCCGAAACCCTTGAAGATGTTCTGGGCCCTGAAAGTATCACAGCAGGTATTGTGAGCTGCACCACCACAGACTATCGCACCGAAAAGATAACCATAGTAGAGGCTTCTCACCCCATCCCCGACCTCAGGAGTATTGAAGCCGTGAACAACATGCTCCGCCTCAAGGAAAAATACTCCATTAACGAGGATGACCTGGTGATATGTTTGATCTCTGGGGGTGGTTCGGCTTTAATGGCCTGTCCGGCTGCTGGATTGTGTCTGGAGGACAAGCAAAAGACTACAGAGTATTTGCTGGAGTCCGGTGCCGAGATCAAGGAGATAAATGCGGTCAGAAAGCATTTGTCCGGGGTGAAGGGCGGTCGATTGGGTGGATTTTTCTCTCCAGCCAGAGTGGTGTCCCTAATGATCTCGGATGTGGTGGGAGATGAGCTTGACGTCATAGCGTCCGGACCCACCGTTGCCGATACATCCACATTCCATGATGGTCTCAAGGTGTTAGAGAAGTATAACCTATTATCTAAAGTGCCCCCTATTGTGGTGGACCACCTGCAGAGGGGAGCGAATAGAGAGGTTGAGGAGACCCCCAAGCAGTTGAGCAATTGCTTCAACTTCGTAATCGGCAACAACAGGCTTGCACTGGAGGGGATGTCCCAAAAGGCAAAAGCTATGGGATTCAAACCAAAAATAATTACCAGCGAGCAAAAGGGGGAGACCACTGCTGTAGCCTCACAACGGGCCAAAGAGATAATGGAAGATAATTACTCCAACCACAATTTGCTCCTTCTGGGTGGGGAGACAACCCCTGTTCTCCCCCATGACCATGGTATTGGTGGTAGGAACCAGCATTATGCTGCTGTCTCAATGCTGGAGCTTGCAGGACTTGACGCAGAGGGCAGGGAGTGGGTGGTGGCAAGTGTGGGGACTGATGGCTCAGATTACCTGCATGAGGTGGCTGGAGCAATAGTAGATGATCATTCACTGACTGCGCTCAGAGAACAGGGAGTGAATATAGAGGAGCACATAAAAAGGTTCGACAGCTATAATCTGTTGAATATGATCAATTCTCTAATAATAACCGGAAATACAGGAACTAATGTCAGTGACATAGTTCTGTACATTCTTATTTAGCTGGCCACATGTCCATAAAGTTTAGAATGAGCGAATAAATCTCTTTGAAGGTGCTATAGAAAAATCATCTGCCTTGGCTTAATTACAGAGAAAAAGAATTTAAACCGATATAGTGCAGGGCCAGTATTTATGAATGAACAAGAATCGAAGAAGGATGTTATTTACCTCGTTCCTCACACCCACTACGATGCTGCCTGGGTTTTTACCAAGGAGGACTATTTCTACATTTACATCGACCTCATAATGAAGAAGGTCGTCGAGCTGATGGAAAGAGAAAAGGATTTCAAGTTCATGATAGAGCAAACCTTCCTCCTCGAGGAACTCGAAAGACGTTTTCCGGAGATATTCTCCAAAATAGCTGAATACATCAAGGAAGGAAGGTTCGAGATCGCTGATGGAGAGCGGTTGATGGCCGACACCATGCTCACTCAAGAGGAGACCATTATCAGAGAGATAGTGCTGGGTAAGAAGTATGTCAAGGACAAATTCGGTATTGATGTCCCCGTAATGTGGCAGGCGGACAGCTTCGGGTTGAATGCTCAATTACCCCAGGTCTACAGGAAGAGCGGTTATAAATGGATGGCTTTCCGGAGGGGTTGCCCGGATAACAGGCCCTCAGAATTCTACTGGGAAGGGCTTGACGGCACCAAAATAATGTCTCACTGGATGCCCCTGGGTTATAGAGCTGGACTGGATCTGAATAAACTGGGAGAGAGTTATAAGAAGTTAAAGGAGCTGGCATACACCAACCACATACTGATGCCCTCGGGAAGCGGCTCCATGGCACCTCTACCTGAGCTACTTCAAGCTGCAAAGGACTGGAATAAAAAAGAGAAGGATGCGGAGATGAGGGTTTCAACCCCTTCAGAGTTCTTCTCGGCTCTGGAAAAAGATGCGAAGGACCTGCCTATAAGGCGGGGAGAGATGTATTCCAGCAGGTACTCGTACATATTTCCTGATTGCTGCTCCAGCAGGATATGGATAAAGAAGAGCCTCAGAAAATACGAGAACTGGCTGCTCAGCTTTGAAAGATTCTTGTCGATCCTGGAGGCTATCAACCCATCCAACTACCGTTCCGGAAAGTACCTGGAAGAGTTGGGAGACCTGTGGGAGAAGGTGCTCTTCCTGGGTTTCCATGATGTTGTCCCCGGGACCGGAATGGATGGTGCATACGACGAGGTCAGAGAGTATATCGGTTATCTCAGAACGAAGTTATCCTACCTGCATCCAAAGGTAGTGGGTAGTTTGGTGGAGGCTGATTCCAACGAGGAGGAAGAGGGAGATATTGCTGTATTCAACCCCCTCTCCTGGGAAGTCACCAATTGGGTAGAGGTTGACCTGAACTTCGAAGAAGGTGAGATAACCAAGATCGGAGGGCTAAAGAGTGGGGACGAAATAATAAACGTGGACCTCATAAGGTTTACCAGACACGATGACGAGTCCATCAGGTATGCCAGAGTGGGATTTGTGGCTAAACTCCCTGCAGTAGGCTATAAGGTCTATAAGATAGTCGGGGAGAAGGCCAAGAAGATCAATGTCCTCAAGGTCAAGGGCAATGTGGTGGAGAACAGTTATTTCCGGGCAAGATTTGAGCCTGAGAGCGGTCTGATCGACGTATTTCTTGACGGCCGAAGAGTTTGCAAGGCGAATGACCTCGTCCTGGAAGAAGAGACCGGCGACCTCTACTACCACAAGGAATCCATCGGTGCCCCCATCAAGACGGAGAGCGGTGAAGGGTTTGAATTCGGTTCATTCAGGATGAGGAACTTCTGGATAGATAAATCCCCTCTCAGACGAGTTATCAATGTTGAAACCGATTACTACTCCCTAAGATGGCCATACAGGCTCACCAACATCCTGAAGGGTGAGTTGTGGAGACACAATTTTCTCCGGATCAATAAAAAGATCATCATCTACAGGGATTTGCCCAGGATAGATTTCATAACCACTGTAAAGAACGAGCACCCCAGGCTGAGGTTGAGAGCAAGATTTTCCACGGATATCCGGCTTCCCGAGTATACCTGCGACTCACAGTTCGGTCCCGTGAAGAGACCTACCAACCAGTACTACTTCAGTCCTGAGGGATGGATGGACAAACCTGCGCCGGTCTTCCCCTCTCTTAGATGGATCGATTACAGTAATGGAGAGGTTGGACTAACCGTTATGAATAAAGGGACTCCAGAAAACGAGGTCAGGGACGGCAATATCTATATCACCTTGTTGAGATGTGTAGGGATGCTCTCTTCCGACGGGAAAGCAGGACCGCTCATACCCGTTCCCGATGCCAGAGAGACCAAAACCTACACCTTCACCTACTCCATCTATCCCCACAAAGGGGACTGGAAGGAAGCCAAATCGTATAAACAGGGTTACGAGTTCAATTACAGCCCTTGGGCATTTCAACTTCCCAAGGACAAGAAATTAAGGAGGATGAGATCTTTTGTGAACGTCAGCCCCGATAATGTGGTCATGACAGCCCTTAAACCATCCGAAGATGGTAAGGGACTCGTTCTCAGACTTTATGAGACCGCGGGAGAAACAACGGAATCCGAAATCACCCTTTTCGCAGCACCAAAAAAGGCTGTAAAGACCAATCTCCTGGAAGACGAGTCACAGGACGAATCACATGAATTACCGTTCGAAAAGAACTCTATTAAGCTGGCTATCAAGCCCTACGAGATCGTGACGGTCAAAATGATCTTCGGGTAGTTCGGGTAGATGACGTACCCGTAACCATAGAACGCAACGAATTGACTTATACTGAATTATACTACGCAAAATAGTAAAACATCGTATCCATTCGATGACCATTAAATGAAAAACTTTTTTTTATAGATGTTCAACAAGAATCATGGATTTTATAATAATCAGTGTGGGTAACGAGCTTTTGAGCGGAGATATCGTCAATTCCAACTCTGCTTATATCGCCCAAAAGCTAACCCATTCCGGTCATAAGGTCGTAAAAATGATCACTATTCCAGACGTAACAGATGTGATCGCCACTGAAGTATCTCAGGCCAGCCAGGATGCCGATCACGTGGTGGTTACTGGAGGATTGGGAGTTACCCACGATGACATCACTGCCGAAGGAATAGCTAAAGCCACCAACAGGGAACTGGAGGTTAATGAAGATGTTTTATCCTTTCTAAAGGCCAGAATGAGAAATGAAGAGGCTATGGAGAGCATGGCAACCATTCCGGAGGGTTCAGAAGTTGTAAATAATGTGGTGGGAGCAGCTCCCGGATTCATGGTGGACAATATTTCGGTCATGCCCGGAGTCCCGGAGGAAATGAAGTATATTCTGGACAACTTCCTCCCCAAATATGGGTCTTATAGCTACTTCGAGGACAGGCTGATGGTAAAAGGCTACGAAGACAAGATCATGGAGAAGATGAACTCGGTGGTTGACGAATTCCAGGATGTAGAGGTTGGTTCTTACCCCAAGCCGGGATATATAGTTATAAAATTCTCCGGCAAAGACAAAGAGAGAGTCAAGAGAGCCAAAGAGGAGCTGGAGAGCATGATAAAATACCCGTAGGTAGAAAATGAGGCCGTTCACTTTTATTAATATTGCAGCCAGTGCTGATGGAAAGATAAGCAACCAGAGGAAAGATCAGATCAAAATATCAGGTGAAGAGGACGCTCAAAGAGTCGATGGGTTGCGGGCGTCGAGCGATGGCATTATGGTGGGTATTGGTACCGTATTGAGCGACAATCCCCGGCTAACCGTTAAGACTGAAGAACTTCGGGAGGAGAGAGCAGTCAACAGCAAATCTCCCAATCCCACCAGGATAGTAGTTGACAGTAAGTGCAGGGTGCCTCCCGATTTTGAGGTGCTCAATGACGAGGCCAGAACAATTGTAGCGGTATCCGAAAGAGCAGAAAAGAAGAGAATTGAGGAGATATCCCATAAAGCGGATGTGATGATTACGGGTAAAGAGAGGGTAGACCTATCCGGACTTGCTGCCCGGCTCTTTGAAATGGGGGTCGGTAAATTGATGGTGGAAGGTGGGGGGAAGCTCAATCACGGGTTGCTCTCCCAAAGATTGGTGGACGAGGTCATTATCTACTACGGAAATACCATAATAGGAGACGGCCCCACCCCCGTAGATGGTAAGTCGTTTGACCCACCTCTCCAGCTGGAATTGAAGGGTTTAGAGAGGGTGGGGGAAGGTGTGGTTGTTAAGTGGCGCTGTTTGTGAGCCATGCCTCACTCAATACGCCTTCATGCATTATAGAAGGACATTCAGCCTATTATGGTCCTCAGGTGAGGCTACTGTAAGAAAAAATGTGTTGATAAATAATTACCGTTCTATCCTTCTGTGAACAAAAAGAAAATATTATTAAGTGGTAGCATTTCCAAACGGGAATATGACAGTATATGTAGTTGGACACAAAAGCCCGGACACGGACTCCGTTGCTTCTGCTATTGTAATATCCCACCTGTGGAACCAGTGGAAAGAGACAGGGAAGATGAGCGACATAATGGAGATTGATGATGAGGCAGTGCCCGTTAGACAGGGTGAAATCAGCTCTGAGACAGAATTCGTCCTCAATAAATTCAATTTTGACGTGCCGGAGCTGATGACCGATGGTTCAGGTAAGAAAGTGATCCTCGCTGACCACTCAGATAGGAGCCAGTCACTGGATAATCTGGACCAGGCAGAGATCCTGGCAATCTTCGACCACCACAAGATCGGTGACGTGAGCACGCCTAACCCCATACTGTTCGTTAATCTGCCGGTCGGCTGTACCATGACCACCCTAAAGATCCTCTACGACATCACCGGGATCGACATCCCACCCGGAATTGGTGGCCTAATGCTCTCCGGTATTGTTAGCGATACGGTCAACTTCAAATCCGTCACCACCACCGAGAAGTGCAAGAAGATAGCCAAAGACCTCGCCGACAAAGCCGGAGTAGATGACGTTGAAGCGTTCGCCATGGAAATGTTCAAGGCCAAATCGGACGTTGCCGGGAAATCCGCTGAAGAGCTGGTCTACAGAGACTACAAGGACTTCGACATGAACGGCAAGAAGGTCGGCGTAGGACAGCTGGAACTGGTGAGCCTGGACATGATAGAAGACAGGAAGGACGAGCTATACAACGAAATATCCAGAATAAAGAACGAAGGCAACTACAACAGCATCTTCCTCATGCTGACCGACATCATGAAAGAAGGCACCGAACTCCTTGCAGTAACCGATGACCCCAGCGTCGTGGACAAAGCATTCGGCAAACCACTTGAAGGGAAATCAGTCTGGCTCGACGGAGTAATGAGCAGAAAGAAACAGGTGGTCCCGCCACTGCAGAAAGCTTTCTAAAAACTTTTTATTTTAATTTATTTTTATATACTAAAATAAAAATTATTGATTTTTTATGGGGGTTCAAGATCAAGTTCAAGAGCTGTACTTCTCGTTCTCATCAAAACCGTAGTTTATATCCTGCAACATTTTCGATGCCAAACCCATGAGGAGCTTGTCATCGGCAACTATTTCCCTGATGAGCATAAGAGAAGCAGATTCCTTGAGCTCGTGGCTGCCCACCCCCTCAAGCAAATTCACCAGCTTTGAGGCCAGTCGATAAATTTCAGCTAACTTGAGTTCATCTTCTTCTTCCAATTCAATATCGTCATCTAAAGCATCAATAATTTCTTCAAATCCAGACATAATAATTCCTCTGTTCTGTGGGTTTATAAAACTTGACTTTTCTATGTGTATGTGGGTATTTAAATTTTATACCTCCAGAAGATATTTTGTGAGATCGTCCACTACCTGTTGATATCCAGTTCTTTCTTTATAGCTCCATAGAATTTGAGCAAAAAACGGTGCCTCTCTTCTGCCAGTTTCCTGCCGGTTTCAGTATTCATGTGGTCCTTCAAGTGGAGAAGCTTCTCTTTGAAATGATTTAAGGTTTCTTCAATCGTTCTTCCCCTCTCTCCACTGTAGAGAAAAGTTCTGGCAACACCTACAGCACCCAATGCATCCAGCTTATCTGCATCACTCAACACTCTGGCTTCAAGAGTCTTCGGTTCAATACCTGAGGAGAAAGAATGGGACTCAATGCAGTGAGCCACCTGCTCCACGAAATCATCCTCATAACCCCTGAGGAGGTCTTTTGCCAGCCTGGCTCCCTCCAACGCATGATCCGGTTGACCTCTTGCTATATCATGGAGCTCGGCAGCCTTCATCACAACCTGAACATCAGCACCCTCTTGTTGAGCTATCAATACCGCGGTTCTGGTGACTCTTTCAGTATGCCCATCGTCATGGGAAGTGTGGTTAGAGGATGACATGATACAACAGGTTAGACGCATGGTTTTTATTGGTTATCGTTGGGTCTGCATAAGACTTTTATATCCATGAGCAAAATTATTTAATACACGTTCGAACGTGATAGAGGATTGAGCGACCCGCCTTAGCTCAGTGGCAGAGCGTGCGGCTGTAGTTTGTGACTTCTGCCATGCAGAAACCGCATGGTCCCCGGTTCAAATCCGGGAGGCGGGATACCTTTTCAATTTCAAACCCGCCCTGTTTTTGTTGTTATAATAATAATTTTTGATATCCTTATCAAATAGAGAGGTACTGCAGAAAAAGACATTTATATTAGATAAAAATATAAAATCATGTCATGGGAAATTTTAGGTAAATTTCGCTTAATAAGTATTAAGCAACATTGATTTTAGGAATCCAGGACTGTACAGCAGCCAGATAACTCAAGAGCAAATTTGAATTGAACAATTTTTTAACAATTCAATTATAGCTAGAAATTTCTTTAATTCTGTTGTTGTTCATATTGTTATAATAGCTGGCTGTACATGTTGATTTTAATTATTGTAACATCCTTGCAAGGACTTTCTTCACCAGTAGAAATAACACAATTGATATAGGTATCAAATCAATAAACATAAACTCTTAATAAGCTTACAAAGAAGCAATTCACTGTTAACTGTGTTATTTTTCGATAAGTATATTAATTTTATATAAATTATATTGATTTCACTATAGGTAAATAATAGTAGAAATGATTTATTAATATAAATAAATATAAATATTTTTTGAAATCATATTTCACTATTTTCATAGTAATTTTCACAAAATTTATGTAACGTGAAAAAGCTTTCATTAAACTCCCCGAAGCAGTAACGCCGCCTGTTAACTAAATTGGAGGAGGGGAATCGGGGGTC
>CAZHOR010000015.1:40580-69544 GCA_964534325.1 uncultured archaeon | reverse complement strand
GTAGTTAGAAGAGGTTTTATTTTTTATAGTGCCTAATTATTCGGGAATGTTGGAACACCATGTCCCCAGACGAGATAAGATTGCAGGGCTAAAAGCCCTTGAAAGGGAGCTGGGACCAGTAGGTATGGCCAGATTCCTCCAGCAATACGAATTGGGGAAAGGAGACTACACCAAGGAGAGAAAAAAGCTCCTGGAGAATTACCCTGAAGTAGATAAGATAATTGAAAAAATCAAAGAAATGAGAAAAGACGAATAGCTATTTCTGTCTACAAAATTGATCTCTGCAATTTTCAATCAGCCTCTGGTTATCAAATCCGGATTAACCTCAGCCCTCACTATCTCAGGAACCTTCCCGGCGAACCCCATCATCTCCCCCTTGACCGCAAAAATCCCGTCCACATAACTTTTAGCTCTCTCCCAAAAATCCTCCATTACAGTAGTAAAGCTCTCTTCGTTAATTTCTTCTTTTATGTCGTTCCCCAGTGCGGTGGCAAAGGCATCGGCCACGCAGGCATCACCGCCAAATACGGTGGCCGCATCAGCGTAGCCAAAGCTTATGGAGTGCCCTATTCTCCCACTTGACGTGCATATAGCTCTGATCTCCTCAGCTGGTTCTATTTTGAATCCCAGCTTGATGTTGGTGCCCGTGTACACCCCCACCACTATCTCCTGTTGACTGAATACGGCCATATCTCCTCCATTGTCCACTACCGCAAAGTCGGCTCCCTCTTCCACCATCTTCTCCACTGCGTACTGGGAGATCATTCCTGCTACAGAAGCCATGGGTCCCAGGCCAGCCATTTCACCGGCTTTAACCATTCTTCTGGTTATTGGCCCACCTGATACGTTATAGGGTTCAAGTGAGGAGAGAAAAAAAGGGTCTGACCTTATGACCGACTCTATCTCTTTTCTGGCTTCCAGTATGGCGTTGACGGCAATATCGTAATACCTGTCCTCCTCCACCAGAATTGTTACGATGGTCTGCTTATGCTGATACTTGAACCGCTTCATTTAAGTTGATATTATTCTTCAGAGGTCACGGGAGGTGGAGGGCGTTTACGGGGCAGACGTTGACGCATACTCCGCAGTGAATGCATTTCTCCGTTTCTGCTACTACTTTGTTTTCGCTGTCCAGAGAGAATACTTCTACAGGGCATATGCTGATGCATGCTCCGCAGTGAATGCAGCTGTCGTCCTTGTTTATCTTTTTCTCCAGTTTGGTTACATCGATCCCCTGTCTCTCAAAGGATTTTATGACGTCCTCGACCTTTGATTTCTCGACTTCTACTACCATTTCTCCTTCTCTGGCTCCCACATTGGCTCTTATGATGTTTATCAGGCTGTTGGTCTCCAGGCTGGCTTTGGAGATTATGGGCTCCTTAACCTTATGTGAGTCGAATTGTATCTCCAGCATCATTTCAATCACCCGAAAGCAGTTTGCTCAAGTCTTCAGCGGTCACCAGCCCCACTAAACGGTTTCTGGTGTCGGTCACAGGAAGAGCAGATATGTCGTGCTTCTCCATTTTTCTTGCCGCTACCTGAACCGGGTCCTCTGGAAGTGTGGTGACGACTTTCTTGACCATTATGTCCTCTACTTTACCTACTTTACCCATAGCCACCGCCTTGGCAACGTCCCAGGATGTGACGATGCCGATGAGAGTGCTGTCACTGTCAACCACCGGCAAATGGTTCACTCCTTTACGAATGATTATCTTTGAGGCTTCTTCCACGCTTGTCTGGGGACTTATGTAGATGGCGGATGTCATCACGCTTTTGACCACCCTGATGGCGGTCTGCTTCATGGGCTTGAATACCTTCTCCGTTGGAATGATCTCCACAGGCAATGATAGAGAGAATTCACCTTTAGCGACCCTGTTCTTCAGCTCTTCGGATATCTTTTGAGCTATATGCTGGCTGGAGAGCGGAGATACTCTTAATTCATCTCCATTCATCTCGACTTTACCGCTCTTCAGCTCCGCGTAGCTCACATTCCTCATTACAGGCCTATCCCTTCTGGGTACACCGAAATCGATTATCTGGGTCTCTATGTCCTCATCTCTGGTGGCGGTGGCTTTTGCCATGTCGGCATCCAGAATGGGTATGGGTATGCCGATCCCGATATACATGGTAACTCCGTATCCCGGGAACACTGCGGCCTGCATGTATTGAGGGTCCATTTCCTTCAGATTACCTTTGACCATTAGAGTGCCAAATGGGGGACTGTGCTGGGTTCCCTCACCGATCACGTATCCCTGAGCACCGCACAGGAATATTCTTGTCCCCGTGCCTATGGTCCTGTATTGAGGGTCATTATTGAGGGGCGATATCTCACCAGTTCCTGCGAAGGTTATGTTCCCATATCTGGGCAGAAGTGTTCCCAGATAAGTTCTCAACAACTGGTTGGAAGAGTTGGTCGCCGATTTATATCGCTGATAGGAGTTCCTGGGGTTCAGCATGGTGGCCTGATTCAGGTCCTCCAGAGATAGCTCGGTTACTATCTCCTTCCGGGGGTAGCAGTCCGTTCCGTAACTTGTTGCCCTCAGGTTCACTTCTTTACCTTTTACGAAGTCTTCTATTACGTGTGCACCCCCGTATTCCATTCCTCTCGTTTCGGACGTTTGAGTTGCGCCTATGTAGGCGTCAATGGCAGCTATTCCCGTATAGGCTTCTACGTCGTTAAGCCACACCTTCTGCATTTTAACGGGGGGATCAGAATGACCAAAATTGAGAAATGCTCCTGATGAGCACATAGCACCGAAAGTCCCTGTGGTGACCACATCAACTTCCCTGGCAGCCTGTTCTGCCCCAACCTCATCCACAAAATCTTTCATTTTGTCTGCGGTTACTACAGAGACATTTCCTTCCTTGATCTTTTGGTTGATCTCCTCAATAGATTTCACGTGGGGTGGAACTTTTTCACTGTATATAAATATTACTAATTTTTGGAGTTCGAAATATTACGAATAATAATTTTTTCCAGACCTACATTTCCCTACAATAATGGCCATACCAGTGGGGGATAGAAAGAGTAAGGTAGGAAACTGGCAATAAAAAGGTAACGAAAATGGGAAAATTAAAAAGAATAGAGTTTATGTGGCGTAAGTCAAAACCTGCCGCTAGGCCCTCTTTTTCATGACTTCTTCCAGTCTTCTCTCCAGAGGTTCCTCTTGAGTGTGGGAGCATGACAAATAATGATCCACCGCCCTGGCAATGGCGTCCTTGGTGGCGATTTCTCCTGTTTTGCTCTTTAATTCGTTGAGAACCTGTTCTGCTAATACCGTTTGTGCGTGAACGATCTTTACCATATTTTATCACCTACATGAGAATGATGGACTTGAAGACTTAAAACCTTTATCATTATTACAATGATGTGATTTCTGTGGTTTATTCCAGAAGGTGATTAACCCATCTAATCACACTATCTATCCTCTTACCGGCGGTGCCCAAATAGTTCTCAGGCTTGAGTATCTCCCTTAACTCGTCTTTGCCGATGTATCTGGTGACCTCATCGCTGCTGGCAAGCTCTTCATAGAGCGTAGTATTGGCAGTAATTCTCAGTGAGGCTTCTCTTATCAGCTCGTGCGCTTCCTGCCTGCTCATTCCCCTTCTGGTGAGAGCCATCATCACCGCCTCGCTCAAGTTCAACCCCTTCTGCATGTCCAGGTTCCTCTTAATGTTGTCCGTATCGAGTGACATGGACTCCAGAACCTTAATCATCTTGGCCAGGATGTGGTCCACCAGCACTGTGGATTCCACCAGAGTAATTCTTTCGGCTGAAGAGTTGCTGAGGTCCCTCTCCTCCCACAGGATAGCGCTCTGGTGCTGGGGCTCCACAAAACCTCTCGCCACCCTGGCCAGTCCACATATATTCTCGCTATCTATGGGATTTCTCTTGTGGGGCATGGTGGAGCTCCCCACCTGCTTTTTGCCGAACTTCTCCCATATCTCGCCCACTTCAGCCCTCTGAAGGACCCTGAAGTTTGTAGCAATTTTCTCTAAGGTGGTAGCCACATTGGACAGGAACTCAATATATTCACAGTAAATGTCCCGGGGGATTACCTGGCTGGAGACCACCGCAGGCTTCAGCCCCAGCATCCTCATAACGTCCTCTTCAAGCTCCAGACCTTCTTCACCCAGCGATGCCTGAGTACCAACTGCCCCACTGAAGATCCCCACCAGCAGCCGCTCCCTCAACTGCTGAAGGCGGATATAATGTCTTCCCACCTCAGAAGCCCAGATAGCGAACCTGAAACCGTAGGTGGTGGGTAAAGCCGGCTGGCCGTGTGTCCTGCCCAAACACACCACATCCCTGTACTCCTCTGCCTTCTGAGATAAGAGACTGAGCAGCTTCCTGATCTTTGATTCCAGAACTTTGAGAGAGTCCCTGAGCTGGGTAGCGGTTGCAGTATCAATGATGTCATTGGAAGTCGCTCCGAAGTGAACCCACCGGGATGCTTCACCTGAGACCTCTGAAATAGCTTTTACCAGAGCCATAATATCGTGCTTTATCTCGTTCTCGATCTCCCTCACCCTGTCAGCACTGATATCCAGCGACTCCCTTTTAGCTTCCTCCACGGTGGAGATATCCACATAGCCTCTGCGGGCCAGCACTTTGAGAATAGCCATCTCAACCCTAATCATCCGCTTAATCTTGCTCTCCTCCGACCATATCCTCTTCATTTGAGGAGTGCCATACCGATAATCAATAGGATGGACAATCATCAACTCTGATTTTGAACAATAGCTTAAAAATATTTAGCTTTATCAAGTTTTAATGCATCTAAGTGAATTATCGCCAAATTGGGAATTAAGGTTAAAAATTTATAATCAACTCACCTGGGCAGGTTTATGAGGACCATTTACTGGGACGATGGTGTAAAGCTGATCGATCAGACCCTTTTACCCGACAAATTCGAGATAATGGACTGTGATACTGTAGAAGAGCTGGCAGAAGCAATAAAGAGATTATCCGTTAGAGGTGCCCCTGCTCTGGAAGCTTCAGGAGCTTATGGGGTGGCTCTGGCGGCCCACCAGAAAGAGGCCACTTCTGTAGAGGAGTTAAAGGAATTTATGAAGGGATCAGCCAAATATCTGGATTCCACTCGCCCTACTGCAGTTAATTTATCCTATGGCATCAACAGAGTGCTCAATAAAGCACTGGAAGGAGAAAATATAGAACATATCAGGGAATTGGCACTTAAAGAGGCCGAGAGAATAGCAGATGAGGATGCTAAACGGAATAAAGCCATAGGCGATAATGGAGCTGAACTGCTCAAGGATGGTGATACCGTCCTCACCTACTGTAATGCGGGCAGCCTGGCCACCGTGGAGTGGGGAACTGCTCTGGGAGTGATAAGGAGTGCAGTGAAAGAAGGGAAGGATATCAAGGTCTATGCCTGCGAGACCAGACCCCTGAACCAGGGTTCCCGGCTGACCACGTGGGAAATGATGCAGGAAGGAATAGATGTCACCCTGATAACCGACAGCATGTCCGGAATAGTGATGCAAAAAAATCTGATAGACTGCGTGGTAGTGGGAGCTGATAGGATCGTTAATGATGCGGTCTTCAACAAGATCGGAACATATACTGTTTCCGTGGTGGCAAAGGAGAACTCTGTCCCCTTCTACGTTGCCGCACCGGTGACCACTTTCGACTGGAGCAGGAGCATGAGCGAGGTCAAGATTGAGGAGAGGGCTCCGGAGGAGCTGACCTACTGCCATGTGAAGTGCCAGAACTGCAAGATAGCTCCTGATAACGTCAATGTCTATAACCCGGCCTTCGACCCCACTCCCTTAAGATACGTGACGGCATTGATAACCGAGAAAGGAGTGGCCTACCCTCCCTACGATGAAAGCGTCCCGAAGATGCTAAAATAAAGGTTTAAAAAGTTTTCAACTTTTTCCATTTAAAAGAAAGAGTGAGAAAAAAGATTCTAGTGTTTGTGCTCCTGGCAGGCGCTGTCGAGGTCTGCTTCCGAGAGCTGGCCCTCTTTCAGCAGTTTGATCAAATCCTTGACCCTGGAGCTGCCGGGGTATCTGTAAACTTTGATGCCCAGTTGCTCGAACATCGTTACGGCTTTGGGCCCCAGATTGGAGCATATGACCACGTCAATTCCGTTGCTGGCCAGAAGTTCGGGTGGTTTGCCTGAACCGCCCATGTGGTCGCTAGTGTTCTTTATGACACTTACTTCTCCCGTTTCAGAGTCGTAAACGGTGAATGTAGGGGCTCTACCGAAGTGCTCCATCACATAATCTTCTTCACCGCCTCGCTCAGTTGGTATGGCTATCTTCATGCTGTAACCTCCTTCTCCAGTTGATTCAGTATTTTCTTGGTCAGCTCATCGAATATCTCGGACGCTTTACCTCCCAGCTCCACCATGGGCTTACCTTTTTCACCGCTATCCGACACTTCAGGGTTGAGGGGTATGGAGCCGAGGAACGGGATCTTCATTTCCTCCGCCAGCTTTTGTCCTCCACCCTTACCGAAGACATCGATCACCTTTCCACAGTGAGGACAGATCATTCCCGACATATTCTCTACTACTCCTATGACCGGAACATCCGTCTGCTTGGCGAAGTTTATGGCTTTCTTAACCTCCCCATAAGCAATCTTCTGAGGAGAAGTTACTGCAACCACTCCATCCGGCTTGGCAACCTGCATCACGCTGATCGCTTCGTCTCCCGTACCTGGAGGTAGATCTATCACCAGATAATCCGCATCCCAATCTACCTGCTCGATACCCTGTTTTATGAACCCGTGCTTCACCGGACCTCTCCAGATAACGGGTGAATCCGATGAGGGGAGCAAGAACCCAATGGAGAAAACCTTGAGATTCCTGATGGTGACCGGCTCGTATCTACCTTCTTCCTCTGACTGTGCAAGGCCTCTAACGTCAGTAAGTCCCAGCATTTGAGGAATGCTCGGGCCGTGAATATCTGCATCAAATAATCCTGTCTTATAGTCTCGAGCTAGTGCGAAAGCAAGGTTTGTTGCTACGGTGCTTTTACCCACACCGCCTTTACCGCTCATCACTGCTATTTTCTTCATACGTCATAATGAGTAGTTGATTTAATAAGAATTTTGATTATTAAGGATAGACCTCAATCACTTAGCCACACCTAAGAAAAACAATTCAACAGTTTAGGTTCTTATAAGGTTGGACGTAATTATTTAAAATCGAAGGTCAATATCCTTATTAATCCCATCAAAAAAACAGCACATAAACTAAGTGGGGGATTGACCATGGTTAAATTACTGGATTCTTTGTTATCACTAAATTTGATTCGATTCAGGTGGAAATCACCTCTCACTGCAACGCCAGCTGCAATTATTGCCCATGCACAGTTTACAGAGACCTGTGGCCCAAGAACCATATGTCAATTGAGGTGTTCAACAAGATCCCGCCTGCCTTCAAGAACGCTCAAATCGTTTACCTTCAGGGATGGAGAGAGCCCTTCCTCCACCCCAACATCTTCGAGATGATAGATGTGGCCAAAAAGCCAGGAAGCACAGTAGGGACCCAACCAATGGCACGCTGCTGAATGATGAGAAGATCGAGAAACTGGTCAAGTCCAGTATCGATATTATAGGATTTTCACTCGCGGGAATGGACGAGAAGAACGATGTTATCCGTAAAGGCACCAAACTGGAAAAAGTAGTTGATGCCATAAAAAGGCTGAATGAAGAGAAGGATGCCCAGGGAAGTAAAAAGCCGGCCATTCATATCGCATACATGCTGTTGCGCTCCGGAGTTGACGACCTTGAACGTCTCCCCGAATTCGTGAGTGGTCTGGGTGTTGATCAGGTAGTAGTTAGCACTCTCACCTTTGTTCCCTCCCCAGAGCTTCAAGAGGAAACCCTGATCCCTCAAGACGAAAGAGAGTATGAAGGACTAAAGAACAAACTGCACACTGTCAAAAAAGAATGCAAAAACCGTGGAGTGGAGCTCCACTACACTCTGGTCCACCCGGGTAAGCCAGCCCCACTGTGCACGGAAAATGTTTTTTCTTCTCTGGTAGTCGCCGGTGATGGCGAGGTCTCACCCTGTGTGTTCACCGATATGCCGGTTTCCGGTGCCACTTATATGGCTATGGGTAAGGAGCGGTCCTTCAAGAGATTGAGCTTCGGAAATGTTGGTCGGGAATCCATATTCGATATCTGGAAGAAAAAAGAGTACAAGAGATTCCGGGAGTCCTTTTACTCCAGAGACCTCTTCTACCAGTGTCAAATGTGTCTTAAGCTGTACACCAGAGAAGACCCCATCGGAGAAGACAGGTACCCAGTATAAAATTATATATAAAGGTAAGAGAATGGTCAGCGTGCTTAAGCGCCGAACACTGTAATCAAGTAGCCCTTCTAAAATGCTGTAACTGAAGTATGCACATATAAACCCGGTGAAAATTAAAAGAATTTCAGTTCACCCACAGAAAGGTTGGCTATCACTGGATTTCATATCAATCTGATGTGGTCGTGAATTAAGTTTAGAGTTACTTTTAAATATCCTTCCGAAACCCTCATCAAAATCAAAGGGGTGAAATTTTCAACCCCCTCAAATTAACAAAATCAGAGGGAATAAACATGAGCAGAGTAAGAAAACTTCAGAACAGGAAAAGTAATCCAAATCTCATCAGGTTAATAGATGAACTGCTGGATGGTAATGCCAAAAAAGATGCCCCTATATGGAAAGACGTAGCCAAGAAGCTGGCAAATTCGAGAAAGAATCACGCTGAGATCAATCTATCCAAGATACAGAAACATACAAGTGATAACGAAGTGGTGCTGGTGCCGGGCAAGGTCCTTGGTGGAGGAGAGTTCTCCAGAGTAGTTAATGTTGCTGCCATGTCCTTCTCGGAGACAGCCAGAAGGAAGATCGAGGAGTCAGGTGGCAAGTGCTTGACCATCAGAGAGCTTGTAGAGCAGAATCCCAGCGGGTCCGGAGTACGAATAATGGTTTGATACTTAATGCTTTGAGGTGAATTAGATGTCGGTTAATGTGAGAAGAATACTGGGCGATGAAGATTATACCGTGATCGATGCTAAAGGTCACATACTGGGGAGGTTATCCAGTAAGATCGCCAAGAGATTGGTCAACGGAGAGAATATTGTTATAGTTAACGCCGAAAAGGCGGTCATAACCGGTCAAAGGTCCATGAACTTGAACAAGTATATTGAGAAGAGTGAAAGGGGCAGTCAGGAGAGCGGCCCTTATTTCCCCAAACATCCTGAGAACATCTTCAAGAGAACTGTAAGAGGAATGCTTCCCTGGAAGAGCAGAAGAGGTAGGGAAGCTTTTAAGGGACTTAAAGTTTTTATAGGTGTCCCAGAAGAACTGAAAGACATGCAATTTGAGCGCATTGATGATGCTTTGATGGAGAAGGTATCCAAGACTGACCGATACGTGACTCTGGGTGAGGTCAGCAAGTATCTGGGAAGCAAGGTGGTATCATGAAGGTCCTGGTCACCAGCGGTAAGAGAAAGACTGCCATTGCCAGAGCGACCATAAAGCCCGGAAAAGGACGGGTCAGGGTCAACAAGATGCCTCTGGAAATTGTGGAGCCGGAGATGGTCAGGACATTCATCAGCGAGCCGCTGCTGATAGCCAGAGGAGTGTCCGATAAGGTCGATATCAGCGTAAACTCCAACGGCGGCGGCATTATGGGTCAGGCTGAAGCCACCAGAACAGCTATTGCCAGAGCTCTCTACGGCTGGAGCAATGACGAAGAATTGAGGAAGGCTTTTCTCGATTACGATAGGACTCTACTGGTCAACGACGTCAGGAGAAAAGAGAGCAAGAAACAGGGCGGCAAAGGAGCAAGGCAGAAGAAGCAGACCTCATATAGGTGATATTCATGTTCCCTATCAGATGTTTTACCTGTGGAAGCGTTATTGCCCAGAACTGGGAGCCGTATCAGGACAAGCTCAGAGAAGGTAAGAGTCCTGGTGAAGCTCTTAATGAGCTCGGAATTGAAAGATATTGCTGCAGAAGGATGTTCCTTACTCACAAGTCAGTGATTAAGGAGTTCGCACGCTTCCACGGGGCCGTAAGGTAGCCTGGTCATCCTTCGGCGTTCGGGACGCCGTTACCCGAGTTCAAATCTCGGCGGCCCCATTAGTTAAATAAAGGAGTGGGAAAATGGCCTCAAAAACAAAAAAAGAAAGATCATTTCCGTTTGAATATACTCGTTTTGAAAAAGCAAGAATAATCGGGTCTAGAGCCCTCCAGATCGCTATGGGAGCTCCAGTGCTTATCGAGAGCACTGGTAGTGGAGGGCCAATGGAGACAGCTCTTGAGGAGTTCGAGAAAAGAGCGATACCCATCACCGTCAAAAGAAAAAGTGATAGTTTCGTATGGCTTCAAAATTCAGATTATTTTTGAGGAGTGAAAGGATAAATGATAATCGAAGACGTGCTCTACAGGGTTGTTTTTGACAGTAGGGGGAATGAGACCGTTGAGTGCGAGATCCTGACCCCTGACTCCGGAGCAAGCTCTATAGCCCCCAGTGGGGCTTCAACAGGCAGCGAAGAAGCCATAGTTGTGGACCCCTACAGGTATGGAGAAGTTGAAGACAAAGTAGCCAGAGCTCTGGTGGGGATGAGCATCTTTGACCAGAGCACTATTGATGCAGCCTTAAGAGAAGCCGACGGAACAGAGAACTTCTCCGAAGTAGGCGGTAATTTTGCCATAACCGCCAGCCTTGCATGTGCCAAAGCAGCTGCAAACTATCTGGGACTTCCCCTATACCACTATCTGGGGGGAGCCTTTGCCAGTGAGCTGCCATATCCACTGGGTAACGTGATCGGCGGTGGTGCTCATGCAGCAGGCACAAATATCCAGGAGTTCCTCATAATCCCTGTGGGTGCAGAGACCTTCTTTGATGCTCAGATGACCAATACACGTGTACACAAGCAGATCAAGAAAGAGCTGACCAATAAAGGTATCTTTACCGCTAAAGGAGATGAGGGTGGATGGGCCGCTCAGATAAGCGATGAGAAGGCCTTCGAGATAATCCAGACGGCCATAGACCAGGTTGAAGATGAGTTGGGAACTAAAGTAAGAATAGGTACGGATGTGGCAGCCACCGAACTCTGGGATGGAGAGCATTACGTTTATCAAGACAAGAAATTGAAGCCCGATGAACAGATCTCATACATTGGTGAGCTGGTGGACAAATACAATCTCCTTTTTGTAGAAGACCCTCTCCAGGAAAATGATTTCGAGGGTTTTGCACAATTGACAAAGTCAGTGGACTGCATGGTCTGTGGAGACGACCTCTTCGTGACCAACATCAAGAGGATCGAGATGGGGGTTGATTCAGGTTCAGTTAATTCGGTCCTGATAAAGCCCAACCAGATCGGAACCCTCACAGATACTTTTAAGGCCGTTAAGCTGAGCAGAGACAACGATTACGATGTTGTGGTCTCACACCGCAGCGGTGAAACTGAAGATGATGCTATTGCCCATCTCAGTGTGGCTTTCAACGCAAAATTAATAAAGTCCGGCGTTGTGGGTAGCGAACGTTTGACTAAACTCAACGAGCTCATAAGAATAGAAGAGTACATGAGTTCTCCATCAATGGTTAAACTACGTAGGTGATTTCAATATGATGAAAGAAGGCGAAAAGATGATTAGAGACAGTGAAGAGGGTTATGATTACCTCCTCTCTCCAGACGAATACCTCGCAGCTGGTGTTCACATAGGGACTCAAGTAAAGACCGGTGATATGAGGAAGTTCATATACAAGGTGAGACCCGATGGCCTTTACGTTCTGGACATCAGACAGCTCGATGAAAGGATCAAGTTAACAGGAAAGTTCCTGTCGAAATTCGACCCACAGAAGATACTGGTGGTCTCAGCAAGACAGTACGGGCAGAAACCAGCCAAGATGCTGGCCAAGATCATTGGTGCAGAGAGCATAGTGAACAGGTTCGTGCCCGGCACACTCACAAACCCCGTGCTTAAATACTACAGAGAGCCAGAAGTGGTGCTCGTCACGGACCCCGCCATAGACACTCAGGCTGTTCAGGAGGCAAGGGACGTAGGCATACCGGTAACCGCTCTGTGCGACTCCAACAACCTGGCATCCAATGTGGATCTGGTCATTCCCGCGAACAACAAGGGTAGAAAAGCTCTGGCACTGGTTTACTGGCTGATAACCAGGGAAATAATGAGGAATAGAGGAGTAAGCGACTTCCCCTACTCCATAGAAGATTTCGAAGCAGATCTTTAATCAATTACTCTATTTTCTATCTTTCCTGTTCCATACTGCATAAATGCAGTCCACTTTTCTGCTGAAGAGGTTTATCCGGGTTCAGGTCTTAATTCAATTCGTGATTTGTTTGCGATTTCCACAAACCTACCACAAACCTCATATAATTAATAAACAAGTTTTACTGGATGGAAGACTACCTGTGGGACGAAGTGGTGGTTAAAAAATCCGCCTCACCTGTTTTTACTTTGAATGGAGAAGGTATTGACTTATGGAGCGATGAATACCTTAAATACCATTCCACCTCTGTTGCAGACTATATTAGAGAATCCCTGCTTTCATACGAGAAAGAGGGACTGGACCCTTTTCATGAGATAATCGGTAAAGATGCAGAGAAGGATGCTTTAAAGAACGCCCTTATGAGCGGCTCAAACACCCTCTTCAAGGGGATGAGAGGCTACGGGAAAACTACTTTCTCCAAAAGCATATTGAAATTGCTTCCTCAGAAACAGCTGACCATAAAGGGATGCAAGATAAATGACGACCCATTGAATCCGGTCTGTTTTTCCTGCAAGAAGAAGGTCCTTGAAGACAAGGAGGTAGAGCTCACCTGGATACCCCAGAAGTGGATAAGGATATCGGGCGACCCCATGATGACCACCAGACAGCTTATCGGTGGCATCAGCATTCAGAAGTTAAAGGAGGAATATGACCTGGACCATCCGGAGGTCTTTAATCCCGGCAGGATATTAAGGGCGCACAGGGGTATAGGCTATTTTGACGAGCTCGGTGCCGTTCCATCAGCTCTTCAGACGCTGCTGCACGAATTGCTGGAGGAGAAACAGATAACCACTCTGGAGGGTGACCTCCTGCCCATGAAGATAGATACCGTGTTCATCGCATCCACAAACCCCGCAAACTACAGAGGTACTGCAGATATAAAGGAGCCCTTGCTGGACAGGCTGGAAGAGATACCCATTGGACCTCCCAGTAGCTTGCAGGAGGAGATAGAAGTTGGATTGAAGAACATGAGCCTGAATGTGGGGGCTCTCCTACCCAGCTGGCATCTCCAGATCATGGCAAGAGCGGTCAGATGCGCCAGACAGAATGACGGGTGCGGAGCGAGGCTGGAGAGCGAGCCTTCATGCAGGGCGACCATCAAACTTTTCGACCACCTGAGGTCGGCAGCCACCAGAAAACGGCATGAAGCGGCCATGCTCACCGACTACGGAGAGAAATACGAAGTAGTAAAGCTGGGATTGAGAAGCAGGATAGAGCCTGAATTCGGGGAAGAGAGCTCCAAAGAGGAGATCATAGAGAAGCTGGTGGAAGAAGCAATAGATCAGACCTGCTCGGAGATCTACTCTGCCATTCCCGAGGAGGATTTTGGAGATATTATGGAAGAGATCTCTCTGATGAGCGATAACGGGATCAATGTGGAAGATGAGAGAGATTTTAAAGAATATCCTTACTGCTGGAAGTTCCTCATTTTGATGGCCCAATCACCCCACGAAGTCAAATCAGCATTCGAGATTACTCTGGAATCCATAAAGAGATGCACTAACCTCATAGAGAAAACTGGGCCGGGCATATATACCTGCATGGGATATGAACAGTAGAAATACTGAGAACAAGAAGCTGAAGAAGCCGGAGTGCAGCTTATGCTCCTCCAGCAATCTGAACAGGGAGCTTGCGGGAGACCTGCTCTACTCCATTTTCAACCCTCATAACCTCCAAAAAGGGGGATTGGACCTTTCGCAGCTCATAAAGAAGTATATAAGTGATCCGGAGCTCAAGAGGAATTACGAGCTTATATCCCACCTTCTAAACGATTTCCCCGAGCATTTGAGCTACATCAATTTTCCTCGTAAAAAACTGGACGAATACAGAACAGCCAAACAAAGGGCATGGAAAGAGATAAGGGACAGGTTAGATGCAGGTGAATTGAGCAGGGAAGATATCAGCACCAGCGACCTCGCCTACCACTTCTACGATGAGATCCTGCAGGATCTGACCGAAGACGGTTACGTAAGCAAGGTAGTAGAAGGCCTGAACCGGCACATCCACTACACACCCCAAGCAGAGAAGATCCTGGGAGAGAAAGTGCTGAACATCTCCATTCAGAATCTCCAGAAGCACTGGCAGGGAGAACACGAAACCCGCCAAAAAGGGATGTCCATTTACACCGGCAACGCCCTGGAGGAATACGATCCTTTCCTGCACACTTTCGACATGATAGATGTTCAGGAGACCATGGTCAACACCGCTCTAAAAGACCCCCAACTAGAGCTGAAAGAAGAGAATATTGTGGTCAGAGAGTTAAAGCATACGGAGAGATGTGTTTACGTGTTTCTCATAGATGCCAGCGACTCCATGAGGGGGCGAAAGATATTGGGTGCTATTGAGGCTACCCTCGCCCTGAAAAGAGCAACCAAGTCCAGTAGTGATGATGTCCTGTATATAATTGCTTTCAACCACACCACCAGGAGATTGAGGGATGGGGACATCATGAACGTCAGTGTAAAGGGGAGGACCGACATCGGACTGGCTCTCAGGACCGCCAGAAAGATATTGATGAAAGAGAACGGGACAGGGATCGTTTTCCTCATAACCGACGGTGAACCCACAACCACCACCCTGGAGAAGACCACCCCCTGGAGCGCTTCTTTGATAGAGGCAGAAAAACTGAATTCAGTAGATGCCCGACTATCGATAGTGATGTTCGGTAGAGAAAAGAGGTTTGTCGAGCTGTGCAACAGAATAGCCGGGAAATGCCGGAACTCCCACATAGTGTTCTTTGAAGACCCCCTGAACCTCAAGAACTACGTCATCCACAGCTACCTCAGATAAGCTGTTTGAGACTATATAGACAGGAGATACGCAGTATTGAAGTTATTTTTTCTCCATTCTGAAGTCGGTGATCTCCAGAAAGCCTGCATCACCTTTCCATTCTTTTCTGCTATCCTTTATAGCGATCCTCTCTCTGAATAAAGGGGCATCAAGGACCAGGGTCTCATACTCTCCTCCTTCTCCAGCAACGTGCACTCCATACTCTTTGTTCAGGATCTGCAATTTGGTGAGGAGTTGCTCATCTATAGTCTTACCCAGCCAGCTCTCATCCAGACCCATTGCGGAAGCACTAACTATGATCACACTGTAGTTCTCTACTATTTCCTTCATCAGCTCATTTACATTTTCATGCCATAATGGTGCATAAAGCTCCAGCCCAAGATTCCGGCAAGTCCTTTCGAACCGGCTCCGCTGGTATTCCGATTCCACAGCGCCAGTAACAATACCATCCACATTCAGGACACCCAGATGCTTTTCAATGTCCTCCACTTCCCGCTCCTCTATTCCTGCAGTGGGGATTTTGAATATGGGGATTTGAAGAGAGCGAGACATGACGTCAATGAGATGAAGATTATAAGTGTGGAACATGTAGGAGTGAGGGTTTTCGGGGATAGCTCCCACCAGACAAACGATCTCATGCTGCTCAGCAGCTTTATGAAGAGCAAGCATGGAATCCTTACCACCAGAGATCATAGCAGCCAACCTCATGAATAAAGAACTGGTGAAGATATTATAAAAGTTAGCTTCCAAATCAGCTCTTCAGTTTACTTCTAAAAAGTATAATGTGTGCTAAATCCTGTCCAATCAAAATTTATTAATCGCTTCTGTCAGCTTGAGAAGGATGTCCAGTATTAGATCTGTACCAACTGTGATTCTGGCCCTCACCGCCACCATTCTTGGCTGGGGTTGGGCTTTCATGAACATAAAGATCGCCTTGAATGAATTGGACCCTATCACCCTCACCATTCTGAGGTTTATTGTCGCTGATGCTTTATTTATCCCCTACATCATATATAGAAAGGATCTGCACCTGCGGAGAGGGGACATCCCCTTCGTTTTTATTCTGGGGTTCGGTGGGGTCGCAGTATATCATCTCTGCCTCAATTACGGGGAGGTCTTTATAGCATCGGGTGTGGCGAGCTTGATAATCGCCACCGCACCAGTTTACATATTCATTAGCTCCATATTCCTCCTGGGAGAAAGATTGTTGAAGACCAGGGTTATGGGAACTGTGCTCGCTCTCACGGGAGTGATATTCATCATCGTGTCCGGAGACACCTCCTACAATATCGGCAATTATATTGGGGCTCTTGCAGTGCTCATTTCGGCTCTATCCGCCACCTTCTACACTATCTACGGGAAGAGCATGTTCTCTCTGAAGCGGTACCCCCCATCTATACTCACCGCATACTCCATCACTCTGGGAACAATCCCTTTATTCTTCTTGCTGACACCGGATAGGATAGGGAAAGTGATCGCTATTTCTTCACAGACGTGGGCATCGATTTTGTTCCTGGGGGTGTGCTCTACCTTTATTGCTTATCAGGGCTGGTATTATGCCCTTAACAAGCTGGATGCTTCCAGGGCGGCAGTATTCCTTCAGGCTATTCCCGTGGTAGCTGTTACCTCCGGAGTGTTCTTCCTTGGCGAGCCCATCAATTCCTTCTTTGCCATCGGAGCCGTGATGGTGCTAACAGGAGTGTACGCAGTAAACCGGAAGTAAGTCACTGAATTCCCCACAGCATTCTACCCAAAACAATATATTACTTCCATGCTTTTTCACTGTGGATGCTGGGAACAGTAATAAACGCTACCGCCATCGTAATTGCCAGTATAGCAGGAATACTGCTGGGTTCAAGACTTAATGAGGAGATAAAAGAATCCCTTATAAGTGCTCTGGGTCTGGCCGTTATTCTAATAGGATTCAGTATGGCCCTCGAAACACAGAACGTGCTGGTGGTCATAGCCAGCATGCTCATAGGTACCGCTATAGGAGAGATGATAGGGATCGAGAAATGGCTGGATAAGGGAGCCAACCGTATAGAGGCCAGATTCGAGGGCTCCAGATTCACGGACGGGTTTGTGTCGTCTACTCTGCTTTTCTGTGTGGGCTCTCTGGCAATAGTGGGACCCATACAGGAGGGGTTGACAGGTGACACTTCCATCTTGATGGCAAAGTCCATGCTCGACGGTATAGCCGCAATGGCATTATCTTCAACCCTTGGGATAGGAGTGCTGTTCTCTTCCGTTTCTGTACTTATATATCAGGGATTTTTTACTCTTCTGGCCTCCTCCATGTCGGCTTATGCCACTGAACAGATAATCACTGAAGTTACAGCCACAGGCGGTTTGCTGATCACTGCCATCGGGATCAAATTACTGCAAATAAGGGATTTGAAAATCGGGAACATGCTTCCCGCAGTGTTTATCGCTCCTCTGCTGACCCCACTGCTTCAAGGGCTTTAATTTCAATGCCTTAATCATTCAATACAGGAATTATAGAAGTCCAGAACATCCTGTACGAACTTCTGGGGATAATCCAGGTATGCAGGATGTCTGGCCCCCTCATAGACCTTTAGCTCACCGCCAAGTGCTTTAGAGAGTTTCTTCATCTCATCCAGAGACACAATATCGTCCTTTTCCCCATATATTATGGTCTTCTGCCCCTTTATTTTATGGTAATTCTCCACCAGCTCTGCTTCAAGGCCCCCTGTAGGAGCTATGAGCATTAATCCCTTAACAGGCTTTTTAACGCTGTATTTGAGGGCCATGTATCCTCCCAGGCTCGCTCCAATTATTAGAGGTTCTTCTCCAGCAACCTGTTCAACTATCCCCACATTGAGTTCAGTATCCCTGCTCCTGTAACTGCAGTGACTTTTGGCTCCGTAGGGCATATCCAGAGCGAAAAATGGTATTTCCCGTTCTTCGAGGGACTGAAGGAGCTCTACCTCATTCCAGACATCAGAAGTGAACATATAACCGTGAAGGAAAACGATAGGCGTACCTGAGCCTTTCCCACTTAACATCCTGCAATCCATGTCACCAACACTAACCCCTTGCTCCATCATAAATATGCTGTAGCAACAAAATTAATAACGTTTGTGACATTGAGTTCGAATTCTGTTGCCCTTAAAATCAGTTATGTAATGGCTGGAGAGGCCATAATAAGTGGGTGATGTCTTTTGAGGGATTGAGGTAAGCGGCCTCTCCAGTGTGGTTCCCAAATAAATGTCCTCTTTCCTCCATAAATAGTGATTGAAAAAACTCATGATGTCAAGCATGACCACCAGCACGCTACTTCTAAACCTATATAACTCTGTAAAACCGCATATTTTTGAGGAGCCCGTGGGGGACACCTCTCCAACCGGCATTCTTAGTTTTTATATGGGCTCCTCGTATCTCCTCATGTAATGAGGGGTGATAAGGTGCTTGATAATAATTAGAAAAGGTTATATGGTACTGTACAAGAGTGGACATGCCAGAGCAGATGGGTTGGAGTGTTGCCAGGGTGGGTCAAGACAGATGGCGTCGTAGAGCAGGCAACGGCGGATTGGTAAAAGTTCCTACTCACCATAAGAGTTACTACCCATAGTACCACCCTGGCGTTTTATCGTATAAAAACTGATTTTATAACTTTTTCTATTGCTTGTTGATTACGTTTACAACTTTACGACATCCTTCCGGCTTTCATGAAGAGTATAACAAAGCTCTACATCCAACATTTCACCACAAAGGCATCACATAGAGCATCAGAGCATATGCTAAAACAAACACCAAGACCAACCAGATAATGGCACGAATAATGTCTTTAATGCTCTCAGGCGAGTAATCTGGGCTGAGAAGGTAGTCTTCGGACTCCTCCCTAAGCTCTCCACAGATCATGCACCTCCATCCACCATTTACCAAGTCATATCTATGCGAAGTAACTTTACCGCACTTCTTACATTCAAGAAACCTGTGGGTAACCAATCCAATAGCTGTAAGGGACGTGAGCATTTGATAGCAAGTACAAGCACCAGCTATGAATGTCATCATCTACATCTTAATGTTTTATTTGATAACGTTATCTGTTCGTAATTTAAAGTCTGGAACACCTGTTGGGGTTAATTCTAAGGTGAGCAGGTGGGTGTAAAAACCTCCTCCAGAACGCACAAATATTATTAACAGAGATATTGTAGCCCCTATATGGATCAGATATCGATTTTCATGACAGGAACTGCTGGCTCAGGAAAAACCTATCTGGCTAACGGGTTTTCAGAGTGGCTTGATCTGAAGCGTTTGGACAGCATTACCGTCAATCTCGATCCCGGAGTTGATAAGCTCCCTTACACTCCTGATGTGGATATCAGGGACTGGTTGACCCTGGAAAACGTGATGGAAGTGTATGGAGTAGGGCCCAATGGAGCTCAAATAATTTGTGCTGACCTTATAAGCACCAAGATCACCGAGCTGAAAGAAGAAATTGATTACCAGGGTGGCCAATTCGTGATAATTGATACTCCGGGTCAGATGGAGCTTTTTACCCTGAGACAGAGCAGTCAATTCATTGTCAATTCATTCGGAGCAAAGAACAGCGTAATGGTCTTCTTATTCGATCCAATAATCTCTAAAACACCTTCTGGATTCATCTCTTTGCTATTCATGTCCGCTTCCGCCGTCTTCAGGCTGAACCTCCCTCAGGTGATGGTCCTATCCAAATCCGATGTTCTAACCGAGGCTGAAATAGAGCAGGTAGTAGGATGGAGCACAGACCCCGAAAACCTCTACAACTCCCTCAGCACAGGCACATCGAGCGGGTTGAGCGACGACCTGTTCCATATGCTGAGAGAGAGCAGACTGTTCAGGCCCCTCGTACCGGTGTCCTCTACCAACGGCTCCGGAATGGAAGACATCTACGACGGAATACAAGAGATCTTCTACGGCGGAGAAGACGTTGAGAGCATACTCTACTAATTCTATCTCTATTTATTTTATTGATCTATCAATTTATCAACTTTTTATTAGCCAGGGCTAAAAAAAGAAAAGAAAGTTAAAGTATTAGAATAGAGACACGTATTTCTGAAGAACTCTTTTAGCTTTTCCTGAGCTCATCAAGTCTTCTCTTTACTTCGTTAAGCCTCTCTTCAAGGAACTTGGCCTCTTCTTCCAGCATCTCCACTTCATTTTCCCTGTATTCTGGTGTATAGGGGCCGTAAGCTGGACCAGGACCACCATACCCTCTTCCAGGCAGGAATCTCCAGCACCGGCCTCTACCGTACTTCCAGCCCGGTCTTTCCCAGGGTGGGAGATGTCTCCACGGTCCGAAACCCGGATACTTCATCACACATCACCTCCAGTTTTTTTATACAATTTATCACAGGCGCAATTTTCTCTCCTGCGATGCGACATACGTTGGCCTCGCAATCCCCTCTGGCGATCGCCCTTGCAGTTTCGAGGCAGTTATCGTATCCACATTCCCCACAATCCAGTTGGGGTAGCATGATATGGATATTTGCCGCCAGGACTCCTTCAGAGGATGTACAGTTCTTTAAGGTGACTTTGTACCTTTCTTTCGCCACTGGGACGCAACTTGATGTTCGTCTTCCCCTGCTCATATGTGAATATATATTCAAAATGGTATTTTAATTTTTCGGGTAGCCAAAAAATATGCAATGAATTACGGATTAAGTTTTAATACCTGACAGCCCCAAAAAACAACCAATGCTGGATATAACTTTAGTACTACTCTTAGGCGCAGTTTACGGATTTATCAAACCGGGAAAGGAGGACAGATTCGGTCTTTTCAAAAAAGGGCTAACTATTGGACTGGTCCTTGGATTAATAGTGGGGGTTCTAAGCGCCCTGGTATCCTTACCATTTGGATTCATTGTTTCAGGTATCTCTTTCATTGGAGCAGGCCTATCCACAGTGGTCGCCATAGCATTCCTGGCAATATTCTTCACCATTGGGACCTTCATAGGTGACATGCTGGAGAACTTGTTTAGACGTTGATCAAGGCTGTTCAGCGCCGGTCACAGCAGGCCTAAAAGCTGGAGAGCTTCCACCACCCCATCTCCATTTTGCCTGGTGAGAACCATATCTGCCCCATTCTTTAACTTTTCATCCGCATTGGCCACCGCAATGCTCTTACCGGAGGCGTTCAGCAGGTCCAGGTCATTTCCGGAGTCCCCCATGGCCGCAAAATCCCTGGCGATCAAGTCTATCTTTCGGGCGATGTAGTCCAGAGCCTTGCCCTTGTTCACATTGGCATCGATAATGTGGTAGGCAAACCCGGAATCAACCATCTTCACCTCATCGCCCATCCCTTTCTCCTCTATTATCTTGATGGCTTCCTCTACAGGGAATTTGCGCCTCATACATACCTCTGATTTCCTGTAATCTTCATCAAGGAATTCCACCTCGAAATCGCTCATCAGCAACTGAGCAGCCCTATAGCACTTCTCTTTGTCCCCCAGGACAGTGTCGGCTCCATCATAAGAGAATCTCACCACACCACCATTCTCACAAATAGCCATGTCCGAGACGCCGATGAGCTTGGCGGTAGTGCGGGCGAAACACGATATGTTACCTGTGGCAAGCACGATGGGGAGTTCAACTTTTCTTAAAGCTTCTACGGCATTGCAATTGATGCTTCTATCCTGATAAGTTAATGTGCCGTCAATGTCAATAGCCAAACCCTTGATCATGGACATAGGGGTTCATTGAATTAGGGGTATTTAATTTATGTTCCCACTTAGTAGAGTACACGGATATAACTTATCATAAATTCTCACATAATAATGTGAATTAGTGTTACTAAAAAAGAAAAAGTTAATAAACAAGTGAAACCATAATAGATTATGGAGTGCAAGACCACCATAAAGCACTACTGGGACAGCAATGTCGAAATTCACGACAGGTTCTTCTCCTTTTTCCCCCATGAAGAAATATTCTGGAGTGATTTCTTAACCGGCAAGCTGAACAACTGCCAGAAAGTACTGGAGATGGGTTGCGGCACAGGAAACCTCACCAGAATCCTGGTCAAAGCAGGATACGATGTTACAGCCGTGGATATATCCCAACGCATGCTGGGTAAATTCTCCTTTAAAGAAAGCTGCAGAACTTTACTGGGAGATGCAGAAAGCCCACCATTTAAGGAGGGGACCTTCGAAGCCTTAATATGCAGGAACTTACTGTGTACCCTACCTGAACCCCATAAGACCCTCCTTGAGTGGTCTAGATTATTGAAGAGGGAAGGGAAACTGGTAATAATAGATAAATTGGATACAAGAATGACCATCAGGGAGAGACTGGGGAGTTTTCTGGCCCTGATGCTGGAAGGACAGAATCTGTGGAGACTGGGTTACGGAAAAGATACTGCCAGCCATATTCCTTTCCACCGTGGTTTCAAACCCCATGCTTTGCGTTCACTTGTCCATGATAGTGGCTTTGACGAGGTCGAGGTTGACAGAATGGATGCAGTCAACTCCGCCAGAAGGACGAATATACCTTTCTACTATAACCTCCTTAAAGAAGAGAATTTCTGCGTAACGGCCCAAAGATTGTAGTAATAAGGCTAAAAGTAATAAAATATCAGAAAATAGTCTGCCCCCAGAGATAAATTATTTCTCTCCCCTTTGTGTTGTTTTCTCTGAAACGAGGTCTGTCAAAGCGTCCCTTATTGCTTCCTGCAGTGCTTCAAGCTTAGCGTCCTCACCTATTACCGTCCTGTATGGTCCAGCATATTCGTCCCTGTATGCTATCTTATTGGGGTCAATTCCCAAACTCTCGGCTATAGACTTGGCTACTGTTTCAAGGGTTTATTTCTACAGGATTGGGAGAAATAAGATTTATTGGTAGTTTTTGTAGTGCCTAAGCCAGCAGGCGGGTGATTGTTTCCCGTATCAATTCGGGTTCTACCTGCAGGAGTGTGCCTGCCTCTTCGAAGAACCTTTTTTCGATGTCTTTCAATTTTTGGAGATCTTCTTCTGTGACCAGCCTGAGAACCTCTTCCTTAATTTCCGTGTATGGTTTGACATACCAGAGGAGTGCATGAAGATCGGCAACATCCTTGACTTTCTTGTGACCCTTTTCCCTATCCGGAAGTGAGCGGACCTTCATTGCCGCCATAAGTGCGGGGCTTGGAACAAGCACTGATTTAACGCCCCATGGAACGTATTTTGATAATTGGTCAGCTTCACCCTGAAACACCTTCTCCAGCATGGGCTCCGCAGGAGGTCGGAAACCAAAGGCGTTCTGAAAGGCGTCCAGATGCGGTGTGTCGGGTATGATATCGATAAATAGGTCGAAGAGCTCATGCAGTGGTAATTCCCTGGCTTCATCGGGTGTGAGCCTCTTCCCTGTGTCCTGGTGGAAGTGCTGCTGGAACCCGAACCTGCTCCGAATATATTCCTTCTCCAGACTGGCAAGCGTTTTTGCCACTGCCTCCTTGATTATGCCCGATGACGTCCACTCCGGGTCGACATGGACTCCGAGGTCAATGTCACGGGAACCGATGTAGCTACGTCCCTGCTCCTCCTGAAAACCCGGGTTCACGAGGAAATAAACTGCCCAGCCGCCGACAATGGCTACTGGAGGTTCAGCCAGCTTTAGAACATTTTTCAACTCCTTCTCCGATAACCTTGTTACACTGTCAATGTAGTGCTCTTTCATCTTTCCACCTGTGGAACTTGTCAATCAGCTTGTTTGCCGCCTCCTCGCAGGGACCGCCTTCCTCAAGGAGGTCGAGTATCAGCTGCGGTGTCGATACTGTCTTCAATCCTCTTACCTCCTGGGAGTTATAAAACACATGGGGGTCGGTAAGCCTGATCCTGGTGTTCCCGCCGCCCAGCATACCCTGAGCTTCCACAATTTTAATCCAGTCCTCCACCTCGTCCTTGTCCACGTAGAAATCGGTGATGGAGGGGAAGACCAGTCCCTGCTGGAGGTTTTCTGCCCGGTAGGTTGTGAGAGCGTATGCAAGGCTGGTCTGTTTTAGCAGGTTCATGGGGTTCTGGAGCGAAACACTGAGCTGGTTTGGTTTTATACGGACCTTCCGCCACTCATCGTATAGGGCACGCGAATCAACTACCTCCGTCCCTCTCATGAACCCTTTCTCCTCAAGTCGTTTGGTGTACTCCCTGCACCATGGCTCTGAAACTTCTGCAAGCTTTGCAACCCTGTACTTGGTGATTTCCTTTCCAGTGTGGTTGAGCAGGACCCTGATGATACGTTCCTTCTTGAATCCACGCTCCCTCTCGGGCATCTCAAGCAGCATAATGCATAGGTTAGTTTGACCATTTAAATATTTTACCTATGCATAGGTTAATTTAACTACTTATATACCTAAGCTATGTAGTGCCTAAAATCAGCTTTTCAACGTTTTCGATTTCTCCATGGCGTCCTCCGGTGCCTGGATCTGGACCAAGCTGACGTCTCAGTCAGGTGTTGATTTCGAGGAGTCCATCAGCTTAAACTTTATTTTCTATTTTTCTTGTTGGTATATTAAGTAAATCTTCAGAGATCTACGGGATTTGAAAGGGTTATCATAATTCGGCCAGGAGATGACCTGCAAACACTTCACTTGGGGAGGATGTAGATAGGTTACCACGCCTTGAATATAAAGTGCTCATAAACAAAATTTTGAGCCCTCAAACAGCTTTCAGGGTGCTTCATACCGGAAAAAAAGAAAAAAGAAAGGGATTTGTTTTATAATTTATCTCCGGATTAATTTTATCAGAAAATAATTAATACATCTTTGTAAACCAATGAAAAGTGAACACTTGTGATATCTGCGGAAAAAAGGAGTTCCTTCCCTACAAATGCTCTTACTGTGGTGGGACATACTGTGCAGCTCACAGGCTCCCCGAAACACATTACTGCACAGGCGAATGGAATGTACCAGTGAGCGTCAAAAAGAGAGAAGAGTCCAGAGAGAAGGATAAAAAATTCAAATCCAAAATACCAAATATACCCTTCCCTTCTTCCTCCTCTTCTTTTTCCCGGTCCAGACAGGGCGATTTTGATTTCGACTTTGGTGATTTCCCACCTCCTTCCCGTGGTTTAGGAGCTTATGGTTACAACAATATAGTTATAGGAACTTGTACGGTTTTCTTCCTGATATCGATAATATTTCAACGCCCCGTTATAGAGTATCTGGCCCTCCATCCCGACACTGTCCTTTACCAGCCATGGCAGATCATTACCAGCATGTTCCTCCATGCAGGCTTCATGCACTTTTTCGTCAACATGATAGTCCTGTTCTTCTTCGGAAGCGAGCTGGAGAGAAGGGCTGGAGGGAAATGGTATTTGACCATATTCTTCCTGTCAGGACTCGCCGGAAATTTCGCCTATTTAGGTTACGCTTTCCTCACAAACCCCCTGATTCCCGCATTGGGTGCCAGTGGAGCTATTTACGGCGTTCTGGGGACTCTAGCAATCATTGCCCCTGAAATCAGAGTGCTGTTCTTCTTCGCCATCCCCATGAGCATTCGAACCCTGATCATTCTATTCGCCATCGTGGATATAGTGGGCTTCATGGGTTCAATTGGTCCCACTGGAATCCAGACAGGAGTAGCTCACTCCGCCCACCTTGCAGGACTGCTCGTGGGATTGTATTACGGAAAGAGATTGAGAATCGTGAGAAGATGGCGGATGTATTGAAGCCGGACAGGCTGGACAGACCCATCGCCGTATGGACAGAGAAAGAGAGATTTCAAGGACTTAAGAATTGTTTGACCATTATTTTGAGGACCAGAGGCTGTCACTGGAACAAATGCCTCATGTGCGGCTACTCTCAGGACGCAGATAAGAGGGTCACAGCCGATAATCTGGAGAACCAGTTCGATCACGCCTTGAACAAATTCGAGGAAGATTTCGATATTGTAAAGATATTCACTTCCGGCAGCTTTTTTGATGAACGAGAGGTTCCTGAAGATATCCGGGAGTACATCTACCACAAAGTAGCTGAAAACGGGGTTGAAAAGCTCTCCGTGGAAAGTAGACCGGAATTTATAGCCAGAGAAAAGCTGATCGGTGACAGAGTGGTGGCCGAGGTCGGAATCGGTCTGGAGACCTCCAATGATTTTATCAGAGAGCACTGTATAAACAAGGGATTCAGTTTCGAGGATTTCAGGAAAGCCGCTTCACTGCTGAAGGAAGAGAATGCCATGGTCAAGGTCTACCTTTTGCTCAAACCACCTTTTCTTTCAGAGGGAGAGGCAATTGAGGATACCGTCAGGTCAGCCCTCGACGTCAAGGAGTATGCGGATGTAGTGTCCGTAAATCCCACCAATATCCCTTCCAGGACTTACATCGAAGCATTGTGGAAGAAGAGGATGTACCGCCCACCCTGGCTGTGGAGCATGGTGGAAGTCGTTAATAAGGTCAGAACGGAGAATATCAAAGTCATTGGCGATCCCGTAGCCGGAGGGAAAGAGAGAGGTCCACACAACTGCGGTAAATGCGACGGGCAGGTATCAAGGGCCATAAGGGATTTCTCCCTGTCCCAAAACGTCGAAGAGCTTGAAGATATATCCTGTGATTGTGTTCATCTATGGAGAAAGGCCCTGGAGCTGGAAGACTACTCCAGAGTCCCACTCTTCAGGTAAAATTTTCATTGTTTCTGGTGGCTTTATTTCTGGTAGCCGGTTAGCGATAAACTTTAATCCCATACCGCATTAGTATTGCCATGGGTAAAGTTGGAGGGACAGACAAGCTTTTTGGTACTGATGGCGTCAGGGGAATAGCTAACGAGGATTTAACGGTCGAAATGGCTGTTGATCTGGGTAAAGTAATGGGTACACTGAAGAAGAGGGTTGCAATCGGAATGGATGCGAGGTTGTCGGGTTCGATGTTGAAGAGTGCGGTCATTGCAGGGATTACTTCTGCTGGCGGTGACGTGGTTGACCTCGGTTTTGCTCCCACTCCTGCTGTCCAGTATTATGTAAAGAAGAAGCCCGAGGTGTGGGGTGGAATTGTGATAACCGCCAGCCACAACCCCAAAAACTACAATGGCATCAAGTTCATTCAAGAGGATGGGAGAGAGTTCACCAGAGACATGGACGATGAAAGCGAGAGGATGTACAAGCAAAAGATATTCGATAAGGCGGATTGGAGTAATGTGGGGCAGGTCTTCAATGACGATTACTTGCGGTTATATATCGACGGAATGAGAAAACAGATAAACGAGAAGGCCATAAAGGAGAAGAATTACACTGTAGTCATCGACTGCGGGAATGGAGCAGGTGTGGCCGTGACCCCTCAACTGCTGAGGGAGTTGGGTTGTAATGTCATCAGCATAAACTCTCACCCTGACGGAAAGTTTCCGGAGAGGAACCCTGAGCCTACAGAGGATAACGTGGGCTTCCTGAAGGAAGTAGTGAAATCGAACTCAGCCGACCTGGGTATAGCTCACGATGGAGATGCGGATAGAGCCACTTTCGTCAATGAAAAAGGAGAATTCGTGGGTGAGGACATAATACTGGCATTGATGGCCAAACACTATATAGAGAAAAGCAACGGAGGTAAATTTGTCACTCCCGTATCCTCCTCCCGATGTGCCGAGGATGTGGTAAAAGAAGCTGGTGGGGAAGTAGTCTATACCAAAGTAGGTTCTCCAGTGGTCTCCGAGACAATGCTCAAGGTACATGCCGCATTTGGTGGAGAGGGCAATGGTGGACTGATATTCCCAGAGCATCTCCATGCCAGAGACGGTGCCATGTCAGCCGCCAAGATACTGGAGCTGATGGCCGTAGGTGATAAGCCCCTATCCCAGCTGGTTAGCGTGATACCCCAGTATTACACCCTCAAGACCAAAGTGAATTGCAGCGATAGGAACGTGCTGTTAAAGGGGCTGCAGGAAGAGTATCCAGATGCCAATTTAACGGATGGCGCCAGAATAGATTTTGAGGATGGGTGGCTGCTCATAAGGCCTTCAGGGACCGAGCCCATAGCCAGGATCTTTGCTGAGGCGAAGTCGGAGAAACGGGCTCAAGAATTACTGGACCAGGGACTAAACTCGGTGAAAAAGATACTGGGATAAAAAAGGCCAGTCAGTACAATGCTACAGAAAATCAGTTAATGTGGTGGTTGATTTTTTATTACCCTTTATGAGGTTAGCTATCTTCTCAAAATCCTTTTCATAGTTTTCCCTCAGCTGTGGGCGGTATAAGATGGCTGCGGGATGATAAACCGCTATTATCTTCATCCCATTAACTTCTTTAAGCTGTCCCTTGACCTTTGATATGCCCGGAAAGTCCATGCCGTACATGTCAAAAACAAAACTGGCTGCATGTTTCCCCATACAGACCAGGACCTTGGGCTTAATGGCATTGATCTGCCGGACGAGGTACGGAGAGCATGCCTCCACTTCTTCTGAATGCGGGTCACGATTGTTGGGTGGCCTGCACTTGAGGATGTTAGCAATATAAACATCCCTTCTGTCCAGATTCAGAACGCTTTCGATCATCTGGGTGAGCAACTTTCCAGCCGCACCCACAAAAGGTCGTCCCTGCAAGTCCTCCTCCTTTCCGGGAGCCTCACCCACAAAAACGACCTCAGCATGAGGATCACCCTCCCCAGGAACATAATTGGTGTTGGTCTCCCACAAAGGACATTTCTTACATGACAGAATCTCTTCCACAATCTCATCCAGGGACTCGCTCACAATCAGCGGTCAACCAACCTCTAAAAATATTTTCTGTTTTGGTATTCTTTTCTATTTTGACCACAATAAATCTATTAGCGTAACTTTAAATCTACCTAAAAAGGGGGTAGAGGGGGAATCATAAGATGCACTAGAAATTATGATCCCCCAAAACCCTAAAAACTCTACACGCACAAAGGGGAGAAGGAAATCAACCCTATTCCCAAAAAATCTACCTAAAAAGGGGGTAGAGGGGGAATCATAAGATGCACTAGAAATTATG
>CAZHOR010000015.1:0-40480 GCA_964534325.1 uncultured archaeon | reverse complement strand
ATTCCCCCCTATCGAAAAAATTTAGTATTGTTTTAGGTATGGGCGAGTGGAGGAGAGTAAATGCATAATTTGTCAGAGTTGCTTGAGGTGGCAAGAGGGGATTTAGAGCCTGATTTTGTTTTGAGTGGTAAAATCTTGTCGGTTTTCACGGGAGAGGTTTTTGAGGGAGATGTGGCTGTTTATGGGTCTAAAATTGCTGGGATAGGTGATTACGATGGGGAGAACAGGGTTGAAACTGATGGGATTATTTTGCCTGGGCTTATGGATGCTCACATGCATTTAGAGAGCACGCTTCTCACGCCCTCGGAGTTCGCCAGAGCTGTGTTGCCCCACGGTACTACTTCAGTGTTCATTGACCCCCACGAAATTGCTAATGTGGCTGGTGTGGAGGGTATCAAGTACGTCTATAATGCTTCTCGGGATCTTCCGGTCAATTTCTTCTTGAATGTGCCTTCCTGTGTTCCCTCGATAAAGGGGTTGGAGACGTATGGTGCAGAGATTAACGCTGGAGATATATCCAAATTCATTAGGTGGGCTGGTGTTGTGGGGCTGGCAGAGATGATGAACTTCCCTGGTGTTGTTTGTGCTGATGAGATGGTCTTGAGGAAGATCGAGGCTGTAGGGGATAGGGTAGTGGATGGCCACGCTCCCGGTTTGACGGGTAAAGAGCTGAACGCCTACATTGCTGCCGGAGTGCAATCCGATCACGAATGTATTTCTGCTGAAGAGGCACTGGAGAAGGTGAGGAAGGGAATGAAGGTGATGGTTAGAGAGGGTTCGGTAGCCAGGAATCTCGCCGATCTGGTCAAGGTGGTGAACGATTTTAATTCGGAGAATTTCATGCTGGCTTCCGATGATTTTCTGCCCACCGATATTGCTCATGGGCACATGAATTACCGTCTAAAGTTGTGCGTAGAGAATGGTTTGCCCCCTGAAGTGGCTGTCAAGATGACCACCATTAATACTGCCAGATATTTCGGGCTGGACGATCTGGGTGCTGTGGCTCCCGGCTATACTGCAGATCTCACCGTTGTAGAGGATCTTACTTCCTTTAAGGTCAAGATGGTGGTCAAGGATGGAGAGGTTGTATGGGACGGTAAGGATACAGTGGATGTAAAGATTAGAGCGGCTGAAGAAGTCAAGCACATGGTAGCCCTTCCCCATATGAATGAGAGTGATTTGAGGGTTAAGGCAGGAGAAAATAAAGATAAATGCAAGGTCATAGAGCTGATACCGGGTCAGATCACCACCAAAAAGACTGAGATGGAGCTTTCTGTTGAGGATGGTTTCGTAGTCCCCGATGAGAAACTTGGTGTGGCCAAGATAGCGGTGGTTGACAGGTACGGTAAAGGAAAACATATCGGATTGGGTTTCGTGAAGGGTTTCGGATTGAAGAGGGGTGCTATCGCCAGCAGCGTATCCCACGACTCACACAATTGCGTATGTATAGGGATGAACGATAAGGACATGTTATCTGCTATAAAGAGGGTAGGGGAGCTCCAGGGTGGATTTGTGGTAGTTGATGGAGGTGTTAGGGCTGAACTTCCTCTGCCGGTGGCCGGATTAATCTCTGACCTCCCATACGAAGAAGTGGTTGATAAACTAAAGAAGGTAAATGAGTCCGTGAAAGAGCTGGGAATGGAGATAGAACACCCCTTCACCTCCCTGAGCTTTCTGACACTCCCCGTTATACCGGAGTTAAAGATAACCGATTTCGGTCTGGTAGACGTAAGCAAAATGGAGCTGGTGGACCTGTGGTCCTGAACTGCTGTCGAATCAAGATGTAGGAGATGGCGACAATTGATAGGTGATCGAATGGAATTAGAGTTGCTCATCAGCAGAGATGACATTCGGAACAGGGTAAAAGAGATAGCACAACAGATAGACCGGGATTACGGGGGGAAGAATCCCGTACTGGTCAGCATATTGAAGGGGTCAGTTATATTTCTTTCAGACCTCATAAGAGAGCTCAATGTGGATGTGGAAATAGAGTTCATGGACGTCAAGAGCTATGTAGGAATGATGAACCATGAGCCGGAGATCAGACTGGACATAAGTCAGGACCTGGAAGGACGGGATGTAATCATTATTGAGGATATAGTGGATACAGGGATAACCACATCCTCCCTGAAGAACATGTTAATGCCCAGAAACCCCGAATCCCTCAAGATCTGCACCCTTCTCGACAAACCGGACAGAAGAAAAGTGGACGTAGAACCAGACTACATCGGATTTGAAGTCCCAGACGTATTTATTGTGGGTTACGGACTGGATATCGACGGACAATACAGACAATTACCCGATATACATTACATCACCCAAAAGTAAGGATCTTAATACCAGCACTGATCTACCCAGAATATTTATAAACCAAATTTCCTTAATTTAATAATGTACTGACACTCATCTCATCTGGCCTGGGTAGGGTAGCGGTTATCCTTTGGGACTGTGGATCCCAGGACCCGGGTTCGATTCCCGGCCCAGGCCCTATTACCAATTGTTTTTTAGGATATATTAGGGGGTTGGATTGAGATTGGCTCCCGCGTTATTCATATTGTTATTCCGATAGGTTATGTGTTATCTCGTCGATGAGCTCTTCGCTGGTCTTATTTTCTATGTCCTCAATGCCCATCTCTCTGGCCATCTTCTCCAGTTTCTCTCTTTTGTCCTGAGTGGATTCGGTTTTAACTTTTTTGTTATCCTCCTCAGAATCTTCTACCCCGAATTCGGATTCTACTTGGGCTCTCACCAATTCTATCTTGCTTTTTCCCACGTTTTCCCCCACTCTTCTGGCTAATTTAGCCATAAAATCATCGAACATATAGGTGGTTAGAGAGTTGTTCAAATAAATAACTAATGACTAATGATACTTTATACCAAACTAACTGACATATTGACTGGTCCTCACTCAAGAAAGATAGGTGACCGATAGATAAAAAACACCTTCAACTGAGACAAGGTATTGAAAAACAATAAAGAGGTTGATCATGCGGGTTAAAGAGGAGCAGACTGTACTGGTCTGGAGATGTAATGGCTGTAACTACGTTAAAGGCTATTCATTACATGAGAATGAAGAGGGTGGAGGCGGAAATGAACCTGAATCTAAATTGGAGAGTGGTGAGCCTTGCTCCCAATGTGGGAGCGAGTACTACCTCGTCTTTCCCTGTGAACACAATGCGACCATACCGCTCGATGGTGAGGAGATAGGTAACGAGCTGTGCAGTGATTGCGGAGTTGTGATCGAGGCCAGCAAGGAAGAAAGACTAAAAATAATTGATCACCAGATACAGGAGACTGAAAAGCAGCTCAATGACCTGAAGTCCATCAGAGAGTGGTTAATGGAGAACTTTTAACTCCAAAAATTCTCCATCTCTTTCAAGCTTCCTCTCTCCGTAATTCAAAGTAAACTGTGGCTGCACCACCCCTCTGTGGTCCCGGATCGGGGCACTGCAGCATGTGGGATTCAGAAGCCATCCAGTCCTCACTCTCAAGCTCTTTGGATAGAGCCGAGAAGAAGGGAAGCATGCTGGAAAGGGCGTAGATGCACAGCTTTTCGCCTCTCAAGATCCTCAGGCTCTGGCCATCTTCTTCTATGAGGTAGCTGTCGCCCACACTATGAATGGGGCAGTTCCCTTCAACCTCTTTGACGGTTACAATAATCCGATATCTTGACATATCAATTCCACTGTCAAAGCCGTCTTAAACCTTGCTATATGGGTTTGAACCATTCGTGATTCTTGTCGGCAACTTTTTTATCCATTACTTTTTGAATAACCCATAGACTCGGGTTCAAAACTGGTCAAGTGTTGGAGTGTTCAAAATAACGTTAATAAGGGGTAGGATGTGCAATGGCTATCGGTCAATCTTTGAATTCGTTAATAATAGTACTACTAATTCTGATTTCTGCCGTGGTCTCAGTAGAGCTTAGTATAGCCGTCCCCGTTCTGGAGGTGGTGGCAGGAGCCATAGGAGCCAATTTATTTGGTGTGGAATTCACTCCACCTTTTCAATATCTGTCCTTCCTTGGTCTGGTTTCTTTGATGTATGTTGCCGGGTTGGAGGTGGACCTTAAATTGATGAGAGGGAACTTGCGTAAGGGCGGTTTTACAGGAACTATGAGTTTTCTTGTTCCCTTTGTCGTGATGACTCTCTTATTCTACTTTCTGGTCCCTCAATTCAAGGGAGATGTTGAGACTTCAGTCGTTACAGGAATAATCTTTTCCGTGACATCTCTTGCGATCGTTTATCCCATTCTGAAGGAGAGCGGATTTATTGATACCGAAGTGGGGAAGGTTATTCTGGGTTCGGCAGCATTCTCAGAAGTTCTGGCGATGCTATTGTTGAGCTTTTTCTTTCTGGAGTTCAGCGTATTCACCTTGCTTCTGCTCCTCGTCTTCTTCATCTCTGTATTTACCCTACCCGATCTCAGCGAATTTCTTCTCAAGAGGTATAAAGATGAGCTACCTGAAATAGAATTGAAATTCATTCTGGTTCTTCTGCTGGGAATTTCTACTTTATCCCAAATCGCTAACGTCGAAGTTGCCATCTCCGCTTTCTTTTTAGGGGTCATTACTTCCGAAGTCATAAAAGATATCGGCGAGCTGGAGAAAAAATTGAGGTCACTGGTATTCGGGTTTCTGTCTCCTTTCTTCTTCTTTGAGATAGGGATGGAGATCGTTCCCCAGCTCATCTTCCCCCATATCTACCTCATAGCACTTTTATTCGCCATGACATATACCATTAAATTTGCGGGGAATTTCGTTGTAGCCAAGAGGTATATACCCACTCATTCGAGATATATCTCCTTCCTGTTCAATATGCCCCTACCTCTGGGATTGCTCATAGCGGTTCTGGCCCATGAGACAGGAATATATGATAAAGGGTTATACGCTTCAATTATTGTGGTGATATTGGGTTCAGCAATTCTATCTTCTTTCGCTATAGGAAGAAAAAGATGTGGTCTGGACATGGTATGCGATGTTTATTGAGGGGTTAAGCTCTGAGAATTGATTTAGTTATTATATAGTCTCTACAATTAATTTCGTTTTGTAATTAAATCAGGCCATCATTACAATTTGAGGGGGGTTTAAATAGCAAAGAGTATAAAAAAGACTCTATGTCCGGGCATTTGTCCAGAATAGAGCACATCTTAGGATTTCTGGGTAAATTAGTTATAGCTTTTTTTATCTGCTTTATAGGATTTATTACGGTTACTGTGGGATACCAGATACTGACCAGTATCGATTTTGAGAGTTCTTTCGGTATTGTAGCCCTGTTTTTATTCTATGTGGCGATTATGGTAGTAATAATTCTTTCTTATAAGGTTTTGACCGCTGGAAATAATTTTTAAATCAGTATCTGGGCTTCTTGTGGCACAACCACCAGTCGTAGCACTCGAATTCTCCCTCTCCTGCTTTTTTAAGGCGTTCCGCCGCAGTTTTAACATCTCTGGCAGGCGGTATTATTACATGATCACCTATCAGCTCATTTTCGGGCCAATTAGCGGGCATAGCCACTTTTTGCTCCTCAGCCACCTGAAAAGCCTTAAGCATTCTGAGAAATTCGTCCATATTCCTGCCCAGTTCCTGTGGATAGAACAGCATTGCCCTTATGACGGAATTGGGGTCCACAATGAAAACTGCCCTCACAGTACTGGTTCCCTGTTGGGAAAGCATTCCCAGCGTCTCAGCCACTTTACCCCGGTCATCAGCTATTATGGGGAACTCTATTTGCTCACCCAGATTATCCTTTATCCATTCTTCCCATTTTATATGACTGAATACCTGATCGATACTCAATCCAATGAGCTCAGTATTCAACTCCTTGAACTTCTCATACCTTTTCTGGAAAGCATAGAACTCCGTTGTGCACACTGGCGTAAAATCTGCAGGATGAGAAAAGAGTAAGAACCATTTACCCTTATAGTCATCCGGCAAAACCTTATTGCCATGAGTCGTTACTACCTCCATTACGGGGAACTTTGACCCGATCATTATGTTTTCTTTCTCTTCCATTATAAACACCCCTGATTTTGACTATCTTTAATGGTTCATTCCCATAATATAAAATTAATTATAGGTTCTACTTTCAAATTCCTAATTATTCATTTGAGAAAACCCTGTTATTCAATAGGTAAAAAGAATGTATCGAATTTAGGGGTCAAGTGTAAGGAAGTAAAAATGCCATCTCTTAATCGCTCCCTTGGGTATTCTACCCTCCCTGACATCATTTAATAGCTTACCCCTGTCCACCACCATCTCCAGGTTTTTTCCTTCCACTTTTAGGCCATTACACCTTAAAAAGAATCTGGATTCCTCAAAATTGGATTGTTTAGTCAGTTCAGAGCTTATTCTTTCGCCTTCCTCTTTGGAGATACCAGCAGGGATGTAGAGCTTCTTGAGCTCATAAACGAAGAATAATGGCTCGGTGATATTGATCTGGAGCATGTCCTCCACAAATTGAACTATTTTGTGGGTATTTAGTATCTCCACATCACCTTTTTTGAAATGCTCTCCTGCAAACATCCTGTAACCAGGGAAATCCTTCACTTCTTCTCTGACCTTAATTTTAAATGAATCTCTAAGTATTTCTTCATATATCACGGGCACTGAGCCATTGTTTTCGATTATCACCACATCTCCAGTGTCCACATTTATCCAGTTCTCGGAAAGAGAAGCCATCAGATTGCCGAATTGACGTTCGGTTCTGGATACTGGCTCGACAGTCCCGTTCTCTATAACGGGGAGAGTTAAAGGAAAGACGTACATACTCCTTCCCTTGAGGAGACTGGAAGCAAATGGCCCTATTTCACTGCCTACATACAGATTATTAAATCTTGCATCTGCAAAATCTCTAATTTTCCTCCACTGTTGGGAATTAAGAGAAGTGAAGCTGAAAATAAATGTGGAAGCCTTAAACTTATCAGACAGTCTTCTCTGAACCTCTTTGGCAGCTTTTTCCACCCCCGACCTGTCTATCATTCTGGAGACCTCGCAGTCCCTGTTGTTCCTATAGGATCTCTCCATACCCCCCTGAAGGCTGTGGAGGTCCGCCCACTTCAATATGGTCGATGCAGGCGCTGACACAACAGAAACATCATCAATCTCCAGTATGCTGGAGAGAACTTCCACATCTCTGGAGTTCTTATAATAATCAATAAGATACGATTGGGGATTGAACATCGACAACACCAATCTTTGAGAGAACTCTGAAGAATAAAGCCTCACAGCACTACCATCGAAACCATCAGTATCCAATCTGGTGGGAACAAAGATAACAGCCGAAGAATCTTTTTTTAAGCCCGAAGAATCAAAGATGGCCTGCATTCCAGGAGCCCATATCCTCTCTATTAACTCATCAGTTATGCGAAAGTATTTGGGTTCCGAACCAGAGGTTCCAGAAGTATGGCACAGAATTGAAGGCCCAGATCGTTCAGATCCTTCAGATAGAGTGCCCTGGTTTCCGAAGGGGGGAACCGCCATCATGTAGGGGTCTGTCTTTCTGTAGGGGATCTGATCAAATATATCCGCCTCTACTCCCAAATTCTTTAATACAATATCTTCGTATTCCTCTCTGGATGCTATATCCAGCCATCTCTTCCAGTTTACCTTTTTGAACTCCCTGAATCTATTATTAAATATTTCCTGGGTCTGGGGATCGAAATCGGTCTTTAGGGCTTTCACTATATTCAGTGTGGTTTAAAAGTTTAAATTTCTATTGTCACCCTTTCCCGGGGAACACAAATATTTTTAAAGATTACTGGTGTTACGGGGAGATCATGAGTGGATTTGGCTACAAGGACTGGTTCACATTCCTTCCCCTGTTTTCTGCTTATGTCTTACTGGGGCTTTACGTCCTTTTCGCTACCAACGTCCTGGCAGGCTACTTTTACGTAGCATACATTATCTTTATCTATACAGGAGCAACCATGGCGGTCTTCTGCACCAAATGTCCTCATTACGGGGAGAAATGCTCATATATCTTTGCCGGCCCTCTGAACAAGAAACTGTTCACCAAAAAAGAGGGAGAATACACATCCATAGAGAAGGCCTTCCCTGTGATGGCTTTCATTATATTGCTGGCATTCCCCCTATTATTTGTGCTCGACAGACCGATTTACTTGCTGTCTTTTGGGGGACTCGTAATTTTCATTGGAATTGTTAAGCCGTTTATCATCTGTGCTGCATGCAAGAACACCAACTGCCTGGGAAAAGATATATCGCTCAGGATCAAGAAGGAGAAGTGAATCCAGAGTGAATTGCTGGAATAACAGTGAATTCATTCCCGAATACTTGATATTCCTGAAAAAAATTTTTATAGTGCCTTCTACCCACCTAAATATGGAATAACAATGGAGAAGGGATGTGATAGGTAATGAAGAGATGGTTGGATTCTTTTGAAGAAATAAGACGGTTGCAGGATAGGATCGACGATCTAATGGGAGAGATAAAGACTGGCGAGAAAGGAGCGATAGTACCGGAGGTTACCCAGTTCCCCGCTGACGTTATTGATGAGGGAGATAAAATAAGGGTTACTGCCGAATTACCGGGGTTCAACAAAAAGGACATAGAAGTCGGTATTGAAGACAGCCAGCTGGACATTTACGCCAAAAAAGAGGAGAAAGAAGAAGAAAAAGAGAAAGACTTTATCAGGCAGGAGAGGAAATTCGGTGAGGTCAGAAGAAAGATAACGCTGCCTTCTGATGTTAAAGAGGACGAGGTCAAAGCAACGTACAACAACGGAGTTCTGGAAGTGACCATGCCAAAAGCAGAGACTGCCAAGAAGACCAGCATAAACGTGGAGTGACAGACCAACAAAGAATCAATTTATTATCCCTCCAAAGTTTGTTGGTCCTCGCTCTCCGCTGTACGTCCATTCTTTATTCCAGCCATTCTTTATTCCAGCATTTCTGTTATTTAAGGCACTACTTATCGGCTGTTTATCGCTAATTGAGGGAAAACGAAGATATTTCATAGAGAAATCTGTTTTTAGTGTCCATAATAATCCAAGTTTTTTTGTGGAATACCGTTGGAAAGAAGATTTGATTAACATATAAGTCTGTTTCTGCTTATTCATCTTAATATAGCCCGATTTTTTAAAAATACCAAATAATTAATATGGACGAGATTTGATGGAGAAATAAATTTTAAAAGGCTCTTGAAGGAGCAGACGATAGCTGAAAGTTTTTTGATAAATCCTCATATCTACCAAAAGTTTTTTATGTTCTGGTGACAACATTGAAACATGTTTCGGAGAAACTTAAGACAACACAGGAAGCCTGCAAGGCAAACGGGCAATTTGAGCGGGATGTACAGTCAGGTAAGGTTCACTCATCTTGGTTTGAATAGAGAAGACCTTCTCTAAGATCGAACCTTACGACACTGATACAGATTTCTCACTTACATATTTAGTTTAATCACGTACTATTTTGTTCCCTACTCATTACCCCACTTTCCCTGAATATTTTCACCGGGGGGACACATGATTTGAATAAGTTTAATAAATGATACCTGTAACGTGAGAGGTGTCAAATGCCATCCCTGGAAACCCATCGACAAATAGCTGAGCTACTGGAAATAGATACGCATATCTTCGACGGAGTCTATAGCTTGACCACCTCTGACAGTGGGAGTGAAGAACAATGGGAAGCAACATTAAAGTTTATTAAGGTAAAAAACACCACAAATCCGACTGATGAGCAAGAGGTCAAGGAATTGCTTAAGAATAGCTGGTGGTCTGCTAAATGCCGGAAGAATATTCCCTGCTTCTTTTTCAAAGCCCAAACTGCTTACGATAACTTCGGGTTGAAAGGGTTGAACGCATATTTCCTCCATCACACTGTAGATTATGCTGACTGGTGGCAAAACCCGCCAGAACCTTATTTCCTTTTGAAGGTCAGATTGCTGCCGGAGATGACCACAAACGAGGAAAGAAAGTTATTGGGCTACGTCAAGCAGAAGCTATCCAAGTATCAGGAGTTCTCTCTTTGCCCTGTAAGCCAAAATATTTACTTTGTTTGCCATCGATTACTTGATGACAAAGTTTTTGACATAACCGGCAGTTTCAAAGAGTCAAACATTAAATACAGGTTCAACGAGAGGACAGAGAACTCAATGAAGAACATGTTCTCCAGAGTAAAAGATAATTTCACCGAAATACTGAAACTTATCTACCAAGATGCCCAGAGCACCTAAAAACTAATGCTAATGGCTAATGGCTAATGGCTAATGGTTAATGGCTAATGTTTAAGAGATTAATTCAGCTGAGGACGTTATCTGAGACGTCTTAGATGGTTTGGAATGGTACGGGGGTGAAGCACGCCAGCATTACTCCGAAGATAAGTATTCCGGCTATTTTTCGCTTGGAGTCCAGGTGGGAAATGTCGTTGAGGGGTGGGGGATGTCCTGCACTATGGAAGAATGAACCGATGAGCCCCCACACGATCCATATTGTTCCATTGGACCCCAGCATGGATATAGTAAAGCCCATTCCAAAGAGAATTAAGGGAACTGCTCCTGAGAGGTAATTATACCAGTCTCCCAGGAGTGCTCTGGCTATGTGACCTCCATCGAGCTGTCCTACGGGAAGGAGGTTCAAGAAAGTTACAAAAAATCCCACCCAGCCAGCAAAGGCTACGGGATGCAGGATCCCTTCGCTCAGGTTGACCGGTACCAGCTCTATTAAAGCCTGAAAGATAAGAGGTGCTCCCAAAGCGATGCCAACCCCCTGTTCTCCGTCCAAGGGGAGCTGAACATCTATGGGAGAGTTCATAAGACCTATAATAGTTACCGGTACCGCAAATACAAGTCCCAGTACCGGTCCGGCAATACCTATATCGAACATTGACCTTCTGTCAGGCATGGGACTTTTCATGCTTATCACCGCGCCAAAGGTCCCCAGTATAGTCGGTGCGGGTATGAAGAAGGGGAGTGTGGCTACAACATCCCTCTTCTTGGACATGATGTAGTGACCAAGTTCATGCATACCCAGCACGGTCATAATGGCAAGAGCGAATGGCCAGCCCCTCCATATAAATAGAGGGTTTTCCATCAAATTGACACCCAATAGGATAGCCCCTGCCGCCAGTGTGGTCAAGACAGTGAGAATAAAGAGGATTAGGTGTTTGGTACCTGGACCGGATTCTCTGGTCTTCATGAGGGGTCTAACGGTTATTACTATGTCTTCTCCTTTCTGTGATATGAACGGGACGTAGCCTATATCTTTTAACTTACCTATAAGCTTGTTAGCTCCTTCTTCAGGGTTGAAAGGTCTCTGACAGCGAAAAATGACATGATTTCCTCTGAACACACCTTCTCTGACTACAAACTCGCTCTTTATTTTTTCCGCTATCGATTCCATGTCCCAGTGATACGTTGAATCCATTTTAGTTGTACTAGGTTAAATCTCCTTAAAATATTTCACATTGTGAAGCAATAACAATATGTAGTCGATTTTCAGGTTTTGGAGTCCGAACCGATCACTTGATCTTCGTTCCACCCAATACTCTTATTACCTTCCTGCACATTGTTCACTTTAAGCAATAATCAGTTAAAGTAATAATCAAATCAACTGAATCATTATGTGGAGACTATATAATCAGAAAAGGAATGAGGCCATACATCCTCTTGATTACCGGTCAAAGAGCCAGTATGACCTCATAAATGAGATATATGATGCTCTTCAGGAGTTCGATATTGTCTTTTTGCAGGGGGCAGTAGGCACCGGTAAGAGTGTGGTGGCACTGCACCTAATAGCCGAATTCGGTAAAGGAATCATTCAAACACCTACCAAAGCTCTGGAGAACCAGTACCAGCAGGATTACCAGCAAGGGGATACATGCATTCTGATGGAAGACGGCGAAGCCCTCAAGGTTGAGCAGATAAAAGGGAGGAATAACTTCTATTGCCCCTACTTTGAGAACAGGGTTAAGTGCGATTATAAAAGCCTGCCTTGCTCCAGACCTCTCAGAAAGGAAGAGAATAGGCTGGGAGTTGCCAGAGAATGTCCTTACTGGTCACCGGTCACCAAAAAACCCATCGCCGAAAACTATGCTCAACAACTGGATGCTGCGATGAGCGAGTACCAGGCGGTTGACGGACCCTACGGTTTCGTTCATCGCAAGGAGAACTGCCCCTACTATACCCAATATCAGTCTTATCTAAAGGATGAGATCGCTATAATCATGAATTCAGCCCTATGGGACATAGAGACTTTTTCCGGGAGGAAAGCCTCGGTCCCTGTGGAGATAATAGACGAAGGAGATGCTTATCTTGATGGTTTGTGTTTCCGCATCAGTGTAGGGAAAGAGAAGCTGGATAAGCTATTCAACAAATACCAGGACCTGATAGAAGACGAATTCAGGGACGACCTGATCAGAGAGTTCAACAGATTGCTGGAGAACTACCAGGGGTATATGGGGTCGGTAGAGCCTCTACTCCATCTTCTTGACTGGCTGGTTGAGCTTCAGGATATAACCAGGGCTGGAGAGCTGAACAGATTGAAAATGATTAGCATGTACGCTCACGAAGCCTACGCTGTGGTCTATAAGGACCGCATGATGTTCTACCTTGCAGAGCCTTCTTTTGTCCTGAAAGAGGTGCGAAGAAGAAGTGGAAAGCTGGTGTTCATGTCAGCCACCTTTCAGGACCTCTCTGTTCTAGAAGAGGTTTACGGACTTGCCCCCGACGAATATGCTTTTTGTTGGGGAGAAGAACGGCATCCGGGGACGGTTTATGCCATGAGGACCGGGAGAGAAGAGCCAGTGAATTTCAAGAGGTGGAAAGACAACCGGTTTAGACAGGAGTATTTCCAGCTGAGGGACTGGATAGTGGAGCAGGCTAAACAGCCGAAGCTCATACAGGTGTGGGGAAAGAAATACGCCGACGGCGTAGAGAAGGACTTCAAAAACATCAATGTCCTTGAGGATGGCGAAGAGGATTGGAGCACGGTGGCCTCCAGGGGACTGGACCTCTCCGACGATAAGTGTCGCTCAATTATACTGCTCAAATGCCCTTTCCCCGATGCTAAGGACCCCATATTGCAGACAATGAAGCACAAGCTGGGCGAAAAAGCTTTCTGGAAGTACTATAACGACATTGCGGAGAGAAATCTAATTCAGCAGGTGGGGAGAGGAGTAAGAAATCAAAATGACTGGGTAGAAGTGTGGAGCCCGGATAAATGGGTTTTTTCCAAGCTGGGTAGAATATGGCGGGGAAATATCACTGAAGTGCCTGCAGAGCAATTTTAAAACATCAGAACCAGGATATTTATTTATCCGACATATTATTTCATCATGGTTATTCCGACACCCTTATAAATATTGATTCGATGTATTAACTTGCATATTTGTAATTATTTAATTATAACTCAAGAGGAGTACGATGAGGAAGTTTAATGTTCGGGATGAAACCAGGACTTTCCTGCTGCTGGCTCTTGCCATATTTATGGTAGAGTTCTTTATTATGACAACCCTGGAAATCGCTCCTCTATCCCTTGGTTCATACTATCGCACCTTTTTGGATGCTAGTATACTCGTCCTTCTGATCTCTCCTCTGTTGATCTGGCCCAAGAAAAAGGTTACAGATACCAAAAACAGATTGAAGAGGATACTGGAGGAAATCGGATACGGATTAATGGTTATAGATGAAGATTATAACCTGTTAATGACCAATTCTGCTCTAAAGAAGAGTTTAGGGGACTTAACACAAGATACTATGGGAATGAAGTGTTATGAGGTAATCCCCAAAGATTTTTGTTCCACCCAAAATTGTAAAATGAGACGCATACTGTCTGGAGAAAATATTATTGTAGATGAAAAATTCAGGGACGGCTACTGGATTCAAGATGTTACCACTCCATATAGAGATGCTGAAGGCAGTACCCAAGGTATTATAAAAACGTTCAGAGATGTTACCGACCAGAAGAACAAAGAGAACAGGATCGAAAGACTGAACAATATCTTAAAGTCAATTAGAAACGTAAATGAACTCATTATCAGAGAATCGGACGTAGAGAAAATGCTATCTGAGTCCTGTACTATATTACGAGAAGTTGGAGAATACTTCCACGTGGCTATAGCTGTTTGTGAACATACGGTAGAGAAAGTGGCTGAGAGTGGGCAGGGAGGCTACTTTGAAGTGGGAGAAGAAATACCTTTGTGCGTGAAGAAAATAATTGGTTCCGAGAGAATTGAAGAGAATCCCATAATATTTGATGATACAAAGAAACACTGCGGTAAATGCCCTTATCACAAAGAGGAGAAACGCTACTCTGCCGCTTTAATACCTTTCAATACCAGAAAGGGTCTGAAGTTGCTGGCAGTTTTTGCCGACATCAACCACTTCGACAGTGAGGAGGTAGAGCTGCTTAGAGAGATAGCAGACGACATAGGGTTTGCCATAGATAAACACACAACAGAGGAAGAGCACAGGCTGATTGAAAAGGAGAAGGAAGAGCAACAGAAGCTTTTGCAGGCGATCATAAACTCAACCCCCGATTTTGTGGTTTTCAAGGACAGGGGTTTAGTGTACAAGATGGTCAACAGAGCATTTTGTCAGTTCGTGGGTAAAGACAGAGAAGAGATAGTAGGGAAGACTGATTACGATATTTTCCCGGCAGATGAAGCCGAAATGTACAGCAGGGACGATCTTTATTTGATGGAAACAGGACAAACACAGGTCCAGGACGAAGAAGTTACAGGAGTTGGAGGAAAATTATGGCTTCAGGTAGCCAAGACGTCCGTATACAACCACAAAGGTGATACAATAGGGTTACTTTGCTCTGTTAGAGATGTTTCCGAGCGCAAGAAATTCGAGAAGGCTTTGCGGGAAAGTGAGCAGAAATACAGGACAACCTTTGAGCATACGGGAACGGCAATGATGGTTTTGGAAGAAGACGGTAGCATCTCACTGGTCAATGAAGAATTTGAAAGACTTACTGGCTACAAAAAAGAAGAAGTGGAGAACAAGATGAGCTGGAAGGACTTGATACATCCCGATGATTTAAGCACGATGGCGATAAAAGAATACAGCTCCTCTCACTTGAGGGTCAGGAGAAAGAAATGTGAGTTCAGGATCATTGACATGAAAGGGGAGGTTAGGACCGTATTCTTTGCTATTGGAAATATTCCGGAGAGCCACAAGAGTGTAGCATCTCTTATGGATATAACCGACTTCAAAAAACTTAATAAGCTACTTAAGGCCTATTCAGAGATAAATGAACTGGTTGCAAAGGAGAAAAACCCTGAAGTAGTCCTCAAAAGTGTTTGCGAGAAGCTTTCTCTTTTTTATAATTTTGTTTTCACTTCCCTCCGGAGGGATGGGGAGTTAATTCCCGTCGAATCAGTAGGTATCGATTTTGATTCCATGAACAGAGTGGTTAATAGTTGTCCTTCTGTATCCAAGGCAATGAACGGGCAAATAATGAAAATGAGAGCAAATAATAAACTGTGCAGACAATGTACCGCCGAACCCCACAGATATGCTCTTTCCATACCTCTCATTCACGATAAAAATCGGGGAGTTATCACCGTTCACTCCAACTCCGATTTCAGTAAAGACGAAATAGAACTGCTGGAAAAATTATCCAGCAATATAGCCTTTGCTTTAAGCGCTTACGAGGTGGAAAATGATAGGAGAGCAGCAATGGAGCAATTAACCCAAAACCTCGCTCAGTTCGACAGGTCGGCAGATAGACTGAGGAACCCGCTGGCAGTCATATTGAATTCGCTTGAACTGGTTGAAGAGATCGGAAGTGACAACGTTTTGGAGTTGGTCAGAGAACATTCTATAAGAATTAAAGAAGAGCTTGACGAGATGAGAGAAGAAGAAATAAAAACTTATGAGCTGACTACGGAGAGTATAAAAGAGATTTGAGAGATTCGATTACTTTCAAGACACTCAAAAAGTAATTTTTACATAACCTTTCTACTCACAAAAAGTTATCCAAAATTAGTTCAGGATTGAGGAGAATGAGTAAAATGAAAGAAGATAACAATAAAAATGACGAGGTAGTACTCGAGGATTTACCCAGTGTGGGGCCTGCAATTGCTGAGAAATTGAGAGAGGCCGGTTTTACCACCATAGAATCTGTTGCAGTTGCTTCACCCAATGAGCTTGCCACTACGGCTGAGCTGGGGGAGGCGAATGCCGGCAAGATCATATCCGCCGCTCGTTCAATGGCGAAAGTGGGGGGTTTTGAGAGCGGTGAAGCTATTTTAGAGAGAAGGAAAAGGGTCAAGAAGATAGATACAGGAAGTACAGAGCTTAACAAGCTTTTAGGAGGAGGCGTGGAGACCCAGTCAATAACAGAACTATTCGGTGAGTTCGGCTCCGGTAAGACGCAGATATGTCATCAACTGGCTGTAAATGTTCAGCTCCCCGAAGAGGATGGAGGTCTAAACGGCTCAGTGGTGGTCATAGACACAGAGAACACCTTTAGACCCGAAAGAATAGGTCAGATGGCCGCAGCCAAAGGGCTGGACTCCAATGATGTTCTGAAGAACATTTACGTGGCACAGGCCTACAACTCCAACCACCAGATGCTCCTGGTGGATAACGCCAAAGAGCTTGCCAATAAACTGAAAAAAGAAGATAACGGAGTCAAGTTGCTGGTCGTTGATTCTCTGATGGCCCACTTCAGGTCGGAGTTCGTGGGCAGAGGCACCCTCGCCGATAGGCAGCAGAAGCTGAACAGGCACCTTCACGACCTCATGAAGTTTGGAGACCTGTTCAATGCTGCTTTAGTGGTCACCAATCAGGTGCAGGCCAAACCGGATACGTTCTTCGGTGACCCCACCAGACCTGTTGGAGGGCATATCGTTGCCCACACTGCAACCTTCAGGGTTTATTTGCGTAAGAGTAAAGGAGAATTAAGGGTGGCAAGACTCATAGATTCGCCCCACCTACCGGAAAGTGAGGCAGTGTTCAAGGTTATTGAAGGAGGGATTGTAGACAAATAATCTGAACTAGAAATAATTCTATTTTAAATAAATTTTTTATACGCTATAGTTGGAAACTTAAATATTCGCAGCAGAAAAAATTTATAATACTTTATCTATTTATACTTTAACAATCTGATACTGGTGATTATCGTGAGAATCCAAACAGGGATATTAGGTCTTGATGGCCTATTAGGGGGAGGTTACCGCCAGAACACCGTAAATGTTGTCTTGGGGTCAACAGGCACCGGTAAGACAATATTTGCTCTACAATACCTGTTAGAAGGTATTGAGAGGGGAGAGAAAGCCATATTCATCTCTTTTGATATGGATGAACTCGATATAGTGGATGCGGTTTCCGGACTGGGCTGGAGGAACGTTAAAGAATACATACAAAACAATCAGTTAATTATTAACAAATTTTATGTTGAGAATATAACTTATCTTAACGATGACCTGTTCAATTTTATCGAGTCCGCAGCAGAAGAGAACACCCGTATCGCCATCGACTCTTTTACTCCCTTAGTCTCTTCCATCAGCTATGATGACAGAAACGATGTGAACTGGTTCTTCTCCAACTTGAGGAAAATCGGTACCACTGTGCTAACTCTGGAGGAGCCCCCCGACGGGAACCTGGATAATCCTTCTGTGGTCATACCAATGTTCCTGGCCAGCAATGTGATCAACCTCAAGAGCCTTGGATATGGAGAAGCTTTCAACAGGACTATCCGAATACTGAAACACAGGGGTTCATGGCATGCGGAAGGAGTATTCCCCTACAGGATCCTCAAAGAATTCGGCATCGTAATCGAGGGAACTGAGGATACATACGCTTCGAAAGGTAAAGTTGATGTAGATGCCATCCTCAGCGACCACGGCCTGAGCAGAGACGATGTTGAGAGTGATCTCCTGGAAAGGATAGACAGATTGGCTGAAAACAATACAGAAGGCGTTGAGAGAGCGATTTCGGAGATAGTAAAGAAGATCAAGAGACAGGAGCAGTATGATAAGCGATATATCTAAGATAATGGCCACCCTCTCAGCCGATCCTGGTGTGAGCATGGTAGTTCTCTACAGAATCGACGGGGTTCCTATCTCCCTCAAGGTCAACTCACCCATCCGGGACATGGCATCATTCCTCTACTGGCTGGAGAACCAGATAAAGGAGATGTTGCACCAGATATTCAACCGAAACCTGGACGAAGCCAGCTTCAAGCTGGGAGATAAAAGCATCCGCATGTATCCCGTTTCCAGAACCCTTGTTTTGGGAGTCATGGCCAACGAAGAAGCCTCGACCTATAAACTGGATATAGACGTAAAAACCGTATGCAAGCAGCTCAGAGAAATAGTGGTATGAGGACTGAAGTAATCTATTCTTCATCAAACGATACCCAGGAAGCTCTCCACCAGATCAAGGAGAAATTAAGGGAGTCGAATATAAATCCCAGTTTTCTGTTCTTGTTCTTGACCGCGGGAACCTGGAAAGCCTATGAAGATTTTAACGAATTGCTGGAGAGCTATTACCCCCACGCCAAGATGTTGGGTTGTATCGTGGAGGGATATATTGCTGAGGACGAGATATGGACCAGAGGAGTATCCATACTGCTGGCGGAGTTCGATGGCGAAGTGGAGGTATTCTGGGCCAACGAGGATTCGGCTACTGAAACTGTGGAGAAGCTGGGAGATAAGATTGGTGAAGGATGGGATTCTATTCTGTTGATGTTCCCCGCCTTTTATTTTCCAGGTAAATTAGATTTCTTGCGTTTCTTCTTTAATGATAAAAATTATTACCGCTCATTTATAAAGAACAAAGACAACATAAAGGGTGTGGAAGCTTTAGAAGCTTACTCTAAATACTTAGATGAGAAAAAGATGGCTTACCCTATTGATAGAACATTAAAAACGATTTCAGAGAAAACAGGGAAAAGAACACCAATTTTGGGGATGAACCTTATGCCTCTTGAAGCATCATCTAATACCCCTCTTATCCTAGCCAATTACGAAAATATAGAAAATGGAATTGCGACTATGTGTTTCAAAGGGAAACTAAATACTTTATTTCATGACGTTTTCCCGGAGAGAGGAGAAAGTTATAAAAGCACATTTAATGCAGTAGAAGAGTATTTCCCCAACACAGAGGAAGTAAGAGTTACAAAAAAGAATGTTGCTATAGGGAAAATCGATGGCTTAAAACCCGTAGAATTCTTAAAAAAGATGAAAAGCGGTTTTGAAGATTTAGAACAAGATGACTTCCTTAAAAAAGTCGAAAATGGGCAACTAGAGATGGCAACCCCATACGGTGTTGCTTTTATCTCAAAAGTAACCTTTGGAGCTTCCCTTTTGGGATTATTTAGCTATCCTTTGAGCATATACCCTTCTCTTTTCGAACTTGACAATTTTTATGATGACGCGGCATTTTGTGCTGAATATTATAAAGGCGGTATCAGAGTTTTTGGGGGAGTTTTTGAGAAAAAGGAATTAACAGGATTTGATTTTTTTGTAATTGATCAAAATGCAATTATGTCATTCGGTGGAGAGGTCTTTAAGCTAAAAGAGGTAATAACTAAGAAAAGTAAATCTTTCTTTGGGGTTTTTTCATCATTTCCTTCAGCATATATTGTAAATTCATCTGAAAGAAAATATCTAAGTGAGATAGAAGATCGGCTTTTTGTAAATCTAAGTGGTACCTCTGCACTCATAGAATTTGAGTGAAACCCATTAGTATCAAGATTGTAATAGAGAGTATATTCGAACGAGCCATTAGCATGAGAGGTTTTACTTCTTTGGCTGTAATTCTCCAGTCATTAAGCAGGAAATGTCTCACTGTGTATATGAGGCCAATAGACGCAACTACAGAAAATATGCATAAAAGAGGAAGCCAACCAAACAAGGAAAATAATAAAATTGATAAATAATAAAATGTAAATAATAGAAAAGACGATTTTAAAAGAGTTTCAGTCGGAAAAACAACCCCCAAGGTATTTAAACCTGCAATTCTGTCACTACTGATATCCTTTATATCCTTAAGGAAAGTTCCGGCAAGTAAAAAGAATGTTATAAAAATTGAAAATGCAATACCTGTTATTGAAACAGGGGCAAAAACCATCCATATTAATAAAGTAAACGAAGGAGCAAAAATAATATAAGCCAAAATTTCTGTAGCATAATGACCTTTCCACCTTCTAAATTTCCTGCCAATAGCTATTCTATCAGAGTAAATCCAAGTTGAGAATGCAGCCCCCAGAAAAGCTAAAATCCCAAATTTAGTTCCAATCCAGAAAAAAGTTAGCAAAAAAGATGTACAATATAATATGATTGGGGCTGCTACAGCTGTTCTCCTTCTTTCTGAGTTTTCTATGATAATTGTCTTTTTTCCCGCCAAAGTATCCTCTTTAATGTCGTTTACGTGATTCCACAAATTTATACCTGCATAAAAAATGAAGGAGATTAATGTTGCCTTGATTAAAAGTATAACGTTAAAGACTCCAGAAAGAGAGAAGGCCATTAATGCAAGTAGTGGATATGGATAAATAATTGTCCTTGGAGTTGTTGAGAGTTTGCTTAAAGATAATAAAAAGTTAATAAAAGAATAGTTACTCATTTAACCTATATACAGTCTAACCTTCTTCATTACTTCCTCAGCTTCCTTATCCTTATCCTTCTTCCTCATGTAATCACCCCATGATAACCATCTCAAATTGAATATTTAAATATTATCATTTTATATAATTCTCCTTATACTCATTATAATAGCAGTAATGTTTATCATAATTATAGAAAATTGATAGTCTAAATATCATATTATATTAATAATCTTAATTATGATAATGGTAGAATTGATAATTTCCTGCAAGGAAATAGAGGATAAGAGCCACCCCACAAATGAACATAATAGGTTTGGGAGGAGGTAGTCGGTTAGAGTCTTAGGGGTGGCCACTATAATCTTTAACCCCTGTGTTTATAAATTTTGTCATGATTAATAATGTTAACTTAATTTAGATAGACCCTTAAAGTGATAACGAATTAAAAATTTACTGCTCAAATGCTCAAATCACCAGCACTAATGTAATATCACGGCATAACTACTTTAATATCGAATTGACCCACGAATTTTAATCATATAACTCCTTTCAAACCCCCGCTAATTTTGAACGCACTACTGCTCTCTGCTCTATAACATATTTTTTATAGATGTATCATCTAATAGGATTTGATGTCGGCGCTAAGAAGTATATTCCTCACCGGTCTATTGATTTTCATCCCTATTTCCGCCACCATATTTATTGTATACTGGACATTCAATTATATAGATGACCTCATCAAACCTCTGGTGGTCAAGGGGCTGGGGTTCTATTTTCCGGGATTGAGCTGGTTACTCTTAATCGCCCTTATATTCATTTTAGGAATAATAGGTAGATTCACCCTGGGGAACAAAATAGTTGCCAGCGTAGAGAACATGATGCAGAGAATCCCCTTCGTGCGGACAGTGTACACTGCAACCAAAGAAGCAAGCAAGGCAATACTGGTGTCAGAAACGGAGAAGATCAAGGGAGTTGTTCTGGTGGAGTTCCCCCGTAAAGGGGTTTATGCTCTGGGGTTCACCACCGGGGCAGAAGTCTTCGGGATCGATAAGATGATAGGTAAAAAGACGGTAAACGTGTTCGTTCCAACATCTCCTAACCCCACATCCGGTTATGTTCTCCTGGTGCCTGAAGAGGATCTGATATATCTAGATATGGCCATTGAAGATGCCATTAAAGTAATAATCTCCGGAGGGTTTACCCGCTCCTAAAAATGGACCGAATCACTACTTACCTGATGAACGTGAACTTTCTCATAACTCTCTGCTAGCTTGTGCAACCCTTCCAGATCGGTATCAATATCCGACAATACGACCATGCGGAAGCGGTTAAAGCCCTTAGTATCTCTTTCTTCCTTTCCAGATACCATCAGTTTCTTTAGGTCTTCCTCCTGAAGGTCGTCTCCGTCAACCATGTAGATCAATAAGCGGTCACCAACGTTTATTCTCCTATCAATAGTATAATCTCCCACCCTGACTTCAGGATCGACTTCTATTTTTTCAAAGACTTCCTCCGGACACTCACAACCCAACGTGCCTCTCACAAACTCTTTCACCTTATCGCTCATGTCTTTCACACTCCAGCACCATCGTTAACTGAATTCTTTTAGAAGGTCTCCAAGGTGTATGTGGTATTTACCGAGTTTCCCTCCAAAATTGCCTGTGGAGATCTTAGTCACTCCATCGACCCTGCTCCCTACTTCAATACATGTTTTCATGGCCTTCTTAACGCTGTGGAGATCAACACCATTTATAACTATCTCCGGAATGGCTCTCACTCCTTCAGGAACCATTGACCCCTCGATCTTCCCCTTCAGAGTGGGGCAATAGGGATGGTTGGTCGTGGGCCCTATCTCCGGATACTTAGTTTCGACCTTGGAGCCCGCCGAGCACACATCAAATGAGGTTATGACCTCATCAACCTGCTTCAAGCTCTCCACAGCAGCCTCACCGGCCTCAAGAGCTGCGTCTTCGCTCTCGCAGAAATACCATATATTGCCTCCGGCTATTCCCTCATCGAAACCAATGAAACGCTCTATTACGAACTCGCCGAACATTATGGGGACCACAATGACCTTTCTCCCCCACCTGTCCTCTTCCCACTCGTAGTCATCACCGCATCTGCCCACATTGAGCTCAGCATCAAATTGGTTATCGCTGTGGGTAGCGTTGAATAACCGGGTAGTGGGAACAACCAGTATCCCCTGCCTTATCCTCTTTCCCATCTCTCTAGTAAGGGTATCAAGATAATTCTTGGATTTGGCCACCCATATCTGAACAAACGCCCCTAATCTACCGTCAGGGGTTTCTTCAGGTGATAACCATTTCTCCAGACCTCCCTCAGACTCCCCGAAAACAGTGGAGGGAAGTGCTGTTGCAGATGATACGGCTTTCTTCAGCAGCCATCTGTATTTGGCAGTTATAATGAATCTGGAGTAAACACCACTAAATGCCTCGCAATAGGTATCCTCAACCTCCACACCATTTACATCCATGAATTAAAGTTACTTCATGGTATTATAATTCTTCTGCCCGATTCGGCGATTCGGTCAAACTGCTTTAGTGTACACCTTCCAGCATTAATATGACGAAGAATATCACCATCAACACCATACCTATAGGGAGTCCTCTTTTGGCCCACTCATTCATGGTTATCCCGATTCTGCCGGCTGCAACGATGTTGGGGATGTTCCCCGGGATCAACATACCGCCGGATATTATCAAGGCTATGAGAGCACTTTTTATCTGAGCAATGCTCAATTGGGGATCGATTTCTGCTGCGGCCAGAGTGGCGTTATCCAGGACAGCAGATATCATGTTCACCCAGTAGAGCACCTGAGCCGGTATTTTAATGATGTACCACTCCACCAGTGGAGCTAGTCCCCCTCCGAGGAGCATGAGGGCTGCGACAAACATATAGACCCTTATAGCTCTCCTTATGACTGTGCGCAGGCTTTCAGTGTACTCGGGCACCTGGGCTTCTCCCGAGTGTCTTCCGGCATATATGGCTCCAAAAACAGCGAGGGCAAAAACCGTCGGGATAACGTATTCACCCAGTAATTTAAACAAGAACAGGAAATCCTCCTTCAATTTGGCAACCGCTATGGTGGATAAAGGCTCTCCAACTGGGGTTAAAGCAGCGCCGAATCCCACGGCAAAGCAGGTGATTACAGTTAAATCGATTTTCTTCTCTCTGCTGAGGGGTAGAGCCGCAATTACCTCTACCAGGATTACAGCAGCAACAATGACCGATATCAGGCTGGAGGTCAGACCAAGGGTCAGGATCATGATGAAGATGAATTTGGAGATTCCCAGCTTATCCATTGCCTTAATGAGACCAGAATAGATCTGCCGGTTGAACTTGTAGATGACCAACCCAGCAATAAGCACTACCTGAAAAATACCTATGGGTAGCCCACCAATACTTACGGGAGCTATAACCGCTTCTTCAATTAAACCAAAGCTCCATACACCAGAGATAGTCACTGCAAGAATGCCCATTATCAGAAAGAATGGCTCCAGATTCTCCTCAACTTTCCGGGATTTAAAGGGTAAAACCAGCACTAATACGAAAATGATGAGCAATCCAATTGCAATATGCATCACAGGTTCCTCTGGTATTCCTGTTACCTCAGTGGCCATCTGTATCACTCAGCCTTTCACATAAGGGTTTGTGCTACATCTTTTATAAGCGAGGTAAAAACTTTTCTCTAAAGTACCACAGAGGTTATATTATCAATTAAGACAAAAGACAAACTTAAACTGAGTGAACAATCTCATCATGGCTGAATATATATCATTTATTTACTTATGTTTTCCATTATGATAATGATAGAGAATGAAAGAAGTTGTCCCAGGTCTATTAAATATAGTTAAAAAGAAGATAAATATCGGAGAGGAAACCTGGCTAATACTACTCTTATTATCTACCGTATTTGCCACAGAGCTGGCAGTTCTGGCTATACTACAGGCCACATCTTTCAATATTATCTACACTCAGTTCTTGAACTCCATGATAAATGCAAGAATGCTATTCCGCACTTCTGTTGCTCAAAACATCCTTGATGCCAGTCTGCTGGTCATTCTCGTATCTCCTTTGATCATATTCCCCAAGAGAAGGATCGAATCACAGCTGAAAAATGTCCAAAAGGATAGGAAAGTGATAATCGAACAACTTGCGGAGAACTTGAGGAGATTTGAAACGTCCTCAGATAAGCTCAGAAATCCTCTTGCTGTCTTAATAACTGCACTGGAAGTAAAGGATGAGTTAGGGGACGAAGAGTTTATACAAATAGTTAGAGACCAGACACTAAGGATCCAGCATGAGCTGGACGGGTTGCGAGAAGACGAAAATAAGACTTATGAGCTGGTTGAAGAAATATATAATAAGTCAGTTAACCGATTGATCAATTAATTGAAGGTTTTTTTAAATAAATTCTAAGTCAACTGAGATATGTATAGCTAAATAAAAATTTATTAATTATAAATTATAACAAACGGAAATATTAATATTCTCCAGTGATAAGTTACGTGTAGTGCATATAAAGAATAAAGCCGAAATAAAAAGCTCTGGATCTGTGGAAATATTATCTCCTCAGGACATCATCCTCTATCAGCGCGTTAAGGGTTATTATCCTAATTTAGGTCGTTTTACTCTTAACATACCTTTTGTGTGCCAGAGCTGTGGCAGGTGCTGCTCACAAATAGGATTTCCAATCGGAGAAGCGATCCTACCCAAAATTGGAGACCACCTGAACCTTAAGACAGAAGAAATCCAAGAGAACTATTTGAGAAGCAGAGTTAGAGATAACGGTCAAGTGCTGGCGCCCTGCCCATTTCTCTCATACAATATGTGCTCCATATACCCTGTAAGGCCCGAGGGCTGCAAATTCTTTCCTCTGGCTCTCAATTTCAAGGATTACGGAATCGGGTGTGAAGGATTAAAAAGGCTCAGGGAACTGGAAAACGGTATTACAGAAGGGTGCTCAGAAATAATCTCCAGAAGCAAGGCCGTTGAGCTGGACAACGCCCATCAAATAGCGGCAGAAGTACCTGATACTGTGATAAACGATTTTTTCTCACTAAAGATTTCGAGGGCTGAGGAAAAATTGTTCTTTATTCTGAACCACCCAAAAAGGTAGGAAGAAAGTTACAGTGCGGCATTACGTTTAGAGGTCTGGAGGCAGTTTTCTTATTTCATCGTATCTGAATACTGGTCCATCATGGCATACATAGACCGAGCCTATATTGCATCTCCCGCACTTGCCTATACCGCACTTCATCTTGTTTTCCAGCGTGGTGAATACCTGGTCTTCTTTGAAGCCTAACTCCTCCAAATTCTGTACCACGAATTTTATCATTATGGGGGGACCGCAAGTGACCGCTATGGCGTTCTCTGCTTCTGGTTTCACCGCCATTACCACCATTGGAACAAATCCGCTGAAGTGCTTGGTCCCAGAAGGGTAGTCCGTTTGGGCCGGATTGTCCCAGTTGACGCTGTACCATCCCTCTTCTTCCACATCAATGGATAATCTTACATCAATATCATCTCTGGTGAGAAGCTCATCCGTTTCATCCTTAAATATGAGGTCATTGGATGTTCTTGCCCCGTAGAACAGGCTGACATCACCGAATTTATCTCTTTCATCCAGAACGTAATGCAGTACGGACCTCAGGGGAGCGATCCCAATACCGCCGCCTATGAGGGCTATGTTCTTCCCGTGCCAGTCCTCTACGGGAAAGCCATTGCCAAAGGGGCCTCTGATCCCCACTACAGAGCCTACTTGAAGTTGATGGAGGGCCAGAGTTACATTGCCCACTCTCATAACGCTGAACTGGATCTTATCTCTGGTGGGTGATGTGGAGATGGCGAACATGCTCTCTCCCCGGCCAAAAATGGATACCATTACAGTTTGTCCGGGACGGAAAGTGAAGTTGTTCTCAATGTCTTTGTCCAGAAACTCCGCGGTGAACGTCTTTATTGCTCTCTCTCCTGTTGTCTCCTGCTTGATATCCACTATCCTCGCCAGATAAGGTAGATACGGGTTTTCCATTCCTGTTGCTATCGCGTGGTTCGAATTTGAATTGGAATTGGATTCCTGCATGCTATTCCTCCATAGACTCTACAATCTCTCTAATATCTATTCCCTCAGGACACAATCTTACGCACCTTCCGCAGCCCACGCAGGCGATCTCATTATTCTTCTGCTTGAAGTAGAGGAACTTGTGAAGAACCCTGTTTCTCAGTCTTTGCTTTTTCTCCGCCCGGGGATTGTGGCTGGATGTGTGCTCCGTAAACTCCGGAAACTGGCAGGAGTCCCACGTCCTTATTCTGCATTGTTTAGTATCGGCAATATCGAAGCAATGGCATGTGGGGCATAGGAAGGTGCATATGCCGCAGCTTATACATGCTCTGGCAAACTTTTCCCACTTATCGCTGTCGAATTTATCTGCAAGCCATTTATCCGCATCCTGAAGGTCTTTACCATACGGGGGTTCAGGTTTTTCTGGCTGCTGCTCTCGCGGCTCCTGCTGCTCCTCAACTAAAAGGTCGTCTGATGCCAGCTCTTTACCTTTTTCAGAGACGAAATCCACCAGGAATTTATCTTCATCAAGTTGAATGATCATTATATCTGCGCCCGATGGGTCTTGAGGGCCGCTTCCTACAGCGTTGCAGAAACCCTCTTCACAATACTCATTGCAGGCCAGAACAACCAGCAAAGTGCCTTCTTTACGGGAAGAGTAATAGGGGTCATTATAGCCTTCTTCGAATACTTTATCCAGCATGCTTATGGCCCTGGCATCGCAGGGCCTAACCCCGAAAACCAGTCTGTTCTTCTTTTCCGGGACAGTAGGCTTAACCTGCTGCTCGTCAAACTCCATCAGCTTTTCCCACTGAGGAAATATGATTTCTTTTGACGGTATGATTGTGTTCTGGTTATCAGGATCGAATGAAACATCTTCAGGGGCCACCCGCTCAAATTCGTTCTCTTTGGGTGCGTAAAGCTCATACCCTTTATTCACACAGTCCTTCAGCCATTTTACTAGTTTCTCTTTGTCAGCAGAATACACAGCGATCACCTCTAACTCTAACCTCTACTCTAAAGTATGAAATCCTGTGGGTCCTCTTCACTCACTGTGCTCAGTAATGAGCCCTCCGAAACTCCTGCTGTATAGTGGAACATCTCCTTCACGTCCTTTTCCACCTTCTTCATCAACAGCAAGAGAGGTATGTCCACGGGACAGACTCTTTCACACTCTCCACATCCAGTGCACCTGCCCGCCAGATGCATTGCTCTGGTCAGGTGGTAGAAAGTGTTCTCGGGGGCTTCATTCGCTCGGGTTATCCATCGTGGTTTCTCTGCCTTTTCTTTCGCCGGAGTGAATGGAGTGAGAGCAAGACTGGTGGGGTCAACAGCACATTCCTCGCAGTAGCATAGAGGACAAGCTTCTCTGCAGGCATAACATCTGATGCATTTGGAGAACTGCTCCTCCCAGAAATCTCCTCTTTCTTCAGAACTCTTCTGCTCCATTTCCTCTACACCGCCGAACTCTTCACCACCATAGGCTTCAACGGGAGGTTTTTGTTCTTCTCTGACCAGTTCATCATACACAGGAGGGTTGGGGTAATCACATTCCAGGCACTTATCTGCAAGCAGGTCCTTCTTGTCCATCTCCTCTACTTTTTCACCATTTATAGATACGATTATCTTGCCGTTGCTTTCTTCCAGACTGCCCTTCCCCTTCTTTCCGGCAATCTTTCTGGCTTTCCTGGGGTCCACTACGCCCTTACACGGGACACCGATAATATACACACTTTCTCTGGGTACTATGTTCTCCTGGATCAGTTTTGCAAGGCTTCTACCATCGCATCCTCTGACCACAACCCCTACGGGTCTGCGGTCCGGCTCTTCGCCTTTGCCCCGCTTGTAGAGGTCTTCAGCAGCCTTAACTCTGGCCATTTCGTCATTGATAAAGACTACAACATTGGGAGTGTAAACTTCAGAGATTACCAGGTCATGCAGTTCATCTTCTGACTCAACGAATAGGGGAGAAGGCTGGGATCTTTTATCGTTTAGCTCCCATCCGATGACGTATTTGACCTTTCCTTGGTCTATAAGGGACTTCACTATATTCTGAAGGTTTTCAGTAGCTTTATCGTCTATCATTCTTGAACCTCTACCTCTTGTGCTTTCTCAAACCCTTGAGGAAGTGATTTCAACTTCTTGAGCGGTCCCAATTCCCTGACGTCTTCCGTTATCTTGGTGACAACTTCAGTGAACTTCTGGGGTTCGGCAGCTGACACCCAGCTCACCTGAAGCCTTTCCGGCTCGATGCCCACGTACTCCAGCAATTTGCGGAGAATGGCCATCCTCCTCCTCATGTAGAAATTTCCTTTGATATAATGGCAGTCACCGGGGTGGCAACCGGACACCAGAACTCCATCGGCTCCGGTATGGAACGCGTGAAGGATGAATAAAGGGTCAACTCTTCCAGAACACATGACCCTGATGGGCTTGACATTGGCAGGATACTTCAATCTATTAGTTCCTGCCATATTCGCACCCATATATGAGCACCAGTTGCACAGGAATGCTACGATTTGAGGTTCATATTCTTCTTTTTCCACACAGATCACCTTTGATTTATGGGCAAACCGTCTTTAATTTTTATATGCCCCAGCTAACTGTCTTTAAAAACTTTTGGTATTTACTGCCCTCTTTTTTAAAAAATAAAAAGCTCCAATAATAAATCAACCATCTCCAAAGACTTATTTAGGCGAGATAATTTTTAATTAAATCTAAATATATATTGTAACAAAAATAACACTATTAATACTGTAGAATGAACTGCTCATGACCAAACTGTCTTACCAAAAACTCGTAACCTTAATCGCTCTGAGAATATTCAAGGTCCACGGAAGCCCTGAACTGGCAGCTTAAGTAGTATTAAAATAAGGTGAGGTTGATCATTTGAACATGATAAAGATCGATGGCAGTTACGGGGAAGGTGGGGGACAGATCCTGAGGACTGCAGTTTCTCTCTCCTGTCTTACCGGTGAGTCTGTGGAGATCGATAAAATAAGGGCTTACAGGCCAAAACCCGGGCTGGCAATGCAGCACTTGAAGGGCATTGAGGCAGCAAAAACGATCACGGATGCCGAGGTCGAGGGGCTGCAGGTGGGCTCTACAAGGGTTGTATTCAAGCCCCAAAAGATCAAAAAGGGTGACTACACTATCGATATCCAGACAGCCGGTAGTGTGACCCTCATTCTGCAGACCATACTCCTTCCCGCACTCACCACAGATATCTCTCTCAAGATAAAGGGAGGAACGGACGTGAATTGGAGTCCTCCCATAGATTACATGAACAATGTTACTATTAAAGCGCTGAAAGAAATGGGGGCAAAAGTTTCCACCGATGTGGTGGCCAGAGGCTACTACCCCAAAGGAGGGGGACAGATAAACGTGAAGACCGAGGATTCAAAGCTGAAAGGAGTTGATTTTAGGCAAAGAGAGCAGGAATGCTCGATCGAGGGTATCAGCCACTCCTCCAATCTGCCGCCCCATGTGGCCCAGAGGCAGGCCAGTGCAGCTCAAAATACCTTGCAGGCAAAAGGATATAGCAGTCGGATAGACACTCAGGTGGAGAAATACTTCTCTACCGGAACGGGTATAACTCTGTGGTGCGGTTACAAGGGAGGAAGCGCCCTGGGAGAGAAGGGGAAAAAGGCAGAGAAAGTTGGAGAGGAAGCTGCTAACAACCTCCTGACCGAGTTGGACAGTGAAGGGTGTTTTGATCGGTTCCTGGGGGACCAGTTGATGCCTTTCGCGGCCGCAGCAACCGGTAATACATCATATACCACTTCAGAGATCACATTGCACCAGAAAAGCAATTCCTACGTCATAAGAGAGTTCTTTGGGCCAATGATCAGTATAGATGAGGATAAAAAGGAAATAAGCATTAAAGGACTTGGGATCATATAACAGATGGCTCTAACAGATCGCGGAAGAGATTACGCCAAATCATTCTTTCCTCGACTCCCCATAGACCAGTGAAGATGCTACCAAATGGGATATCCTTACGGGTTCAGGCAGCTTGCCTTTGACGGCCGAGCTCCGGATATACTCTCCAGCCTCTTCGGGAGTGCAGCCAGCGGTCTGAACAAAGACGTTCTCAATGCTGTAGATCTCTCCTGCTTTGCTCATAATCTCTTTCCTCTTTTCTTTTTGCTCCACTTTTTGAAGGGCGTTGTCCATGGCCTCAAAGTCTGGAGGTTTGGTCATTACGACCATAACGGGTATATTGGTCTGGTGGTGAATGTGGTTTATGTCAGCCACGTTGAACCCCCCAAAAGTGATCCCTGAGAGGATTATGCATTTCAGCTGCTCCCTGAATCGGGATTCATTGATCAAGTTTATGATGGTGGATGTTACGTCCAGTCCATCTACGTCAATACGGGAAAAAAGAAAACCTTCTACGTAGGTTCCGGCCGTAATGCAGGCAACTATGTATGCCCTATCATCCTCAAAACCGCTAAATCCATCATCAAATCCGGCAAACCGCCACTTCTTCATCTGCCCATCTGGCTAATGTTCTATGTCGCTGATGCCCAAGTTATTGTGGTATGCTGGACAGGAGGTCTTCGCAGCCCTTGACTATATCGTTGTTCGCTTCTTTTAGCACTTCAAGAGGTTCTTTATCTTTGGTTCGAACGTAGAGAGTTGGAGCTCCGACAAGGGGATGGGATATGGTGTATTTGGCTACTTCCACTCTGCTATCCTCCAGCAGATTTCGCTGTATGAGGTTCAGAAAAGAATGATCTTCTCCCGTGACGGTAATTTTCACATAATCTTTGTCCATTTCCAAGATCTTGACTTCCATATTCACCACTCCCAGTTACCCTTTCCGTAATCTGTGGATATTTTTCTCTTTTCCTTATTACCGCATTCCTTACAGACCAGCATTTTGTTCTCTTTCACCAGTTCACTTCTGCAGTTGCTGCAGATCGCCTTAATTACGCCCATCTCGGGGTCTTTTGTGGATAGCTTGAGGTTCTCCACATCTATGACCTTGGCCTTGATTATGTCCATGTACCCTACTCCATCGCTCAGTTCTTTGAGGTAATCGTTCTGAACGTTTGATACGTGGAGGGCTGCAATCCCCGTATGCATTAAGTCCCTGTCAATGCCCTTCTTTCTGGTAAGTTCTACAAGCGCGAGGGAGTTTCTTAGATCAACTACTCTACCCAGCACAACATCGTTTTTCTCTATTTCCGGGAGGCGTTTAAAGGGTTTGATCTCCACAATTCTATCATTAATGGTCAATTCACCGGTAACCGAGGCGAATATCTCTCCATTTTCCTCATAAGAGCCTCTTCCGGCAACATATTCTTCAACATAACCTATTTTATCTCCTGGTAATACTAAATCCATCAATCTCACCTATTCTATACGCTTCAATATTTTTCATTCTGAACATTCTGAACATTCTAAACTTTTTGCAATCTAAACACTTCAACCGGGATATATTTAAAATCTTTTTCATGGAACTTATAGCTCTTCCTGAGGGGGATTTGATATTTCCATAAGTGGGTTATCTCAAATCCTGTGGACTCGCAACGGGAGGATATGAAGTCTTCACTTCCTGCTGAGTGAACGCTGTATATAACCTTTGATATATCCATGGCTTTGGCAACGAATGGTCGGTCAGCATGTCTCCTCTGAATTCCGAAAGGAGGGTTCATCACCGTGGTCACCTCCTTCTTCACCCTGATAGCCTCTACTCTACTGGCCACCCACTCCACATATGTATCCAAACTTCTGGCATTCTTTTTGGCCCTCCTCAATGCGCTCATATCCACGTCAAAACCGATAGCATAGGCGTCAAATAAAGAGGCCGCGATGGCCAAAATACCCGTCCCGCAACCCAGATCGACCACGGTATCAATGTCATCCATAAGATAAGCGTTTACCGTTATCTCCGCCGCCAGCGAAGGTGGGGTAACATACTGCTCAAGCTCGATCTGGGGGCTGGAGAATCCTTCCAGAGATTCCAGTTTTATGGCCAGCTCTTTCTTCATTTACTTGATAGACTTTTAAGCAATATTTGGTCTTTATCTTCGATTATCTTCAATTTTCAGTTTATACCTCAGTTCACAAAATGAGCGTCTTCAAAAAGTAGAGGACGAATAACCCGGCTATCATGGTGAATATTATGTTCTTGGTTCTCCAGGCAGCCAGCAGGGCCACACAGCCTGCCAGAGTCTCTGCGTCCACGGTCAGCATCTGGTCCTGGTCCAACAGCAGTTCGGGAAATACCAGGGCAGCAAATAGGGAGACAGGCACGTACTTCAAGAACTTCAAATCGGATTCCATGGGGTTCAGCAGGGGGAGCAAGCGGGGTATGTATGTCACCAGGGCCATCCCCACGATTATTAGAGTTATCTGACTTATTTGATCCATTTTTCGGCTGCACCTCCTGCCAGACATGCTGCCAGAGTAGCAAGCAAGATGTTCCATCCCTCGGGAAGAAATATCAAAGCGGTAGCCAGCACCCCAGAGAACAAGGCGATGCCCACATCAAGTCTGGTGTTGATGTTGAGGACCAATATGCTGATGAACAGCGCCACCAGAGTGAACGGCAGAACTTCCGCGATACTGCCCGGCACAACGGACCCGAATAAGAGACCCACTATCGTTCCACCCACCCATGAAGAGTAGCACAAGAAGTTGAGACCCAGATGATACCTCGTATCCCCTGTACCTTCCTGAAACCTCCTCGAAGCAAGGGCAAATGTCTCATCGGTGATGCCGAACGCCACAAGCGCCTTTTTCAACTTGCTGACGTTCCTGTAGAAAGGAGTGAAGTAACTGCTCATCAGGATATGCCTCAAATTGACCAGAAATGTGGTGGCCACAATCAAAGCGGCAGACGTGTTCTTGGTGATCAGCTGTAGGGCGATGAATTGAGATGCTCCAGCAAAGACAATGAGGGACATGAGGATGGCGTTAGCTCCAATATACTCCTTGGCAAGGATTCCGAATGCCACGGAGATGGAGAAATAACCGATTATGATGGGGAAAGCATCAGTGACCGCTTTTGATTTTCTTACCATGCCGCCATGTGATTATCCCAGCTTTTAAGATTATCTGGTATTCAGATATAAGTAAAATAATATAGTCTCCCATAGGATGGATGAATGTGGAAGGGGCCAGCATTTTAGACCAGACAAAGATCTTTCTGAAACGCAAGTTCAGTGAGTATTACCTCAATAACGAGCTGGAGCTTCCAACTGAGTTCGAGAAAAGAGAGCTGGCATTTGTTCCTCTGGAGAGCCTCCCTGTTTTCATGATGCACCGGCATATGTCCTTCGCTCCTCAAGAGTTCAAGTCCTATATTGTGGATAATGTGCCAGCCAACATATACTACTCCTCCGCATATTATGAGAATCCCCGGGCAGAGAAAATGGAAGAAAAAGGATGGCAGGGAGCCGATCTGATCTTCGATATCGATGCCGACCACTTGCCCATCAAGGACACTTCCCTTCAGGCATCTCTAAAAGCAGCTAAAAAGGAGATAATCAAGCTGGCAGACATCCTCATATCTGATCTGGGTCTGGACAAAAAATACGTCAAAATAGTTTTTTCTGGCGGCAGAGGCTACCACCTACATGTTTACGATACCCGGTTCAAGAAACTGGACTCCAGCGAGAGAAGAGAGATAATCGATTACTTGATGCTCAACGACGTCAACTTTGATTTTGAGATACCCAAATCAAATCAGGGCGAAAGGATAAGGCAGTGCATGAAAGAACTCTCATCATACTTGCTGGAAGAGGACAGGCTGGAGAAGCTCCTCAAGAAATATAAATTGAAGGATAAGAGGGAAGAAATAATTTCCATACTGTCTACGGGCAATTTTGAGAAGCTGGCCAAAAGTAAGCAGAAGAGGGAGCTGTTCCAGTCCCTGTTCGATAAATGTGTTTCCAGAACAGCTCTAAATTTCGATGCTCCCGTTACAGCAGATATAAAAAGACTGATAAGACTCCCCAACTCCCTCCACGGGAAAACCGGGTTTCAGGCCATGCCAGTAAACTATAATAATCTGAACGATTTCGATCCCTTGAGGGATTCCACTCCATTTAGAGAGCAGGAAGTCAAGGTACGGGTAAGAAAAATAAGGAAAGATGATCTGAGTTGGGCCTACGAGGAGCTGGGAGGGTATCCCAGTCCAGGGGATAAAATAAAGGTGCCCGAATACGTTGCAATCTTTATGTTCTGTAGGGGGATGGCATTATATGGACATTGATAAGTTGCTATTGATCCTTGAGAAGAGCAAGGGAGAGAAGCTACAGGCCATAGAAGAGGATTTCTATGCTAGATTGAACAGCAAGATAAAAGAGCTGGAGAGCAGGAAAAGAGAGGTCGAGGACGACAGAGAGAGCTTCCGGATCGACGATGAGTTGAAGACGTTGAAAAGGATACAGAGGAAGATATTCGAGGTCAGGACCAGCAAAATCGTTAGAGCGGCATGGGCAAGCGTATGCGGAACTGAAACCGGGATGGAAGGTTTTGAGAATCTCATCCAGGCGGAAAAGAATCTTTTTAATGAGCTGGTGGATTCCATAAAGAATTTTAAAAGCTGGGCCTTTAGTTCCGAACTGGAAGAAAAAAAGAGTAAAGATGAATCCGAACCCGAATATGTGGTGGTAAGGGTAAAGGAAGATGTAGATGAATTTGAGGGTGTTAATGGAAAAACATATAAATTGGGAAAGGAGGACGTAATTACGCTTCCTTCACTTAACGCTAAGGTTCTGATAAACAGCGGAACTGTGGAGGTTATTGACACTCAACGCATAATGCGAAAAGAGTAATAGGTGAGATAATATGAAGCATCCCAAACAAGTAAGAACACATTGCAAATACTGTAATAAACATACTGTTCACAAGATAGAGAGAGTGAAGAAGGGTAGAGCAAGCTCTCTGAACTGGATAGACAGGCAAAAAGCCCGAAGAGGGACCATAGGAAACCTGGGTAAGTTCAGCAAGGTACCCGGTGGAGATAAGCCCACCAAGAGGGTCAATATAAGGTATAAATGCACAGAGTGCAATAAGACCGAGCACAGACCTACCTGGAGAGCTAAGAGGTTCGAGCTGGAGTGATAATATGGCAGAGAAGAGAAGCAAATTCATTAAAGTAAAATGCCCGGATTGCGAGAACAACCAAATAATCTTTGATTACGCTTCCACAGTGGTCAAGTGCCTGGTCTGCGGTAGGACACTGTCAGAACCAACCGGTGGAAGAAGCGAAATAAAAGCAGAAGTAACGGAAACAATAGAGTAAAAATCCTCTTTTATTAAATTCTCTCTTTTATTAAATTCTTAATCTTTAGGTCCGTCTGCTGTCGATATTGGATTGATATCTTTATTTACTGCGGGTAGATTTTGTGTCAGATGAGCGAAGCAACTCTCCACGATATTCTCCACAAATTCGAGGGCTATCCGACCCTCAAGCTGCAGAAGATCTGTGACCACTGCTGCAATAATCTCTTGAGGAAAACCAGGTTTGCCTACAAAAAGGTAGTTGAGTGGAGCCTTAGGGAAGAAGAGTTCGTTAAGCAGGCTGCCTTCAGACTAATCGCCACTCTGGCCATACACGACAAGAAAGCCGGTAACGAGCGATTTGAGGAGTTGCTTATCGTGATGAGAGAGGTTTCTGACGGCAGGAAATACGTCAAAAAGGCGGTTAACTGGGCTTTAAGGCAGATAGGGAAGAGGAATCTATATCTCAACAAAAGAGTGTTCAAAGCTGATAATCCGAAGCTGAAAACGAGGAGAACTTTTTAATATTGATTTTGAAAACTGATTTTATGATGTTTGATTATGGTAAGTTAGGCTGGTTGGGATTCCTGGGATTTCTCGGGTTTGTGCACCCCTCGCTATATTACCTGTTCTTCTTATTCTTCTTATTCTTCTTAGGGTTCCTGAGTAGTGATTCTGAGTAGCTACTCCTGAATTCTCAAGCCAGTAAATCCAAGTGAAAGATAAAGAGAGCTACGGTTTCTGCACATATCTTGCCGGAAATGGTTAGGTTTTTTAATCAATACTTAATTAACTGAATATACTTGAGATACTGGAGGTTTTAAATGAAGATTTTGGCACTACAGCATGTCCCTAATGAGCCAATGGGTATAATTGAAGATATTTTGATGGAGAAGAGAATAGATTACGAGTATGCCAAGGTCTATGAAGACAACCAGCTTGAAAAAAGCGATTTTACCCACCTGATCATCATGGGCGGGCCTATGGGGGCTTACCAGGAAAAAGAATACCCGTTCCTGAGAGAAGAGAAAGGGTTGATAAAAAGGGCGGTCAAGAACGGCTATCCAGTCCTGGGTATCTGCCTCGGTGCTCAGCTAATAGCAAGTGCGCTGAATGCAGATGTATACCCATATAAACAGGAGATTGGCTGGTTCAAGGTGAGCAAGACAAGTGATGTCCTCTTCAGAGATCTGCCTCAGAATATGATGGCCTTTCAGCTGCACAACGACACCTTCGACCTCCCCTCCGGCTCCTCCCTGCTTTATACGAGCGAAGAGGTAAAGAATCAGGCATTCATCTTGCGGAGTGCTGTAGGGCTGCAGTTTCATCTTGAAGTGACTCCTGAGCTCATCAAGTCCTGGATGAGGCAAGAGCAGTCAATATCAAAGGGAAAGAGGAGTTCTATAATGTCAGAAACGAGTAGACATATCAAAGAGACGAACTCCAATTGCAGAAAGCTGTTTGACTCATTTCTGCACATGTAAAAATTAAAATTTAATTATTTTTAAGATTGTCTGCGCAGTTTTCTTCAATTCATCCGAGAGATTTTGTCCCCCGGTTTGATGGTCCAGCTTTCTGAAGCGGTTTTCCGGATTTTTCCAATCGGGATATTCATTTAGTATAATTTACATCTTAATTAAATTCTCTGAACTTGTAACCACAATATAGTAAAAATTCTTTTAATAAACATGCAATTTTTAAAGAATTCTTGATTATTATGGGCTTGTCAGTGAAAAAATTTAAATACCCTACCTCAAGTGAGTTTGTTCAGGTGATAAAACATGGCAATAGACAGTGGAGATACAGCTTGGATACTGGCCGCAACAGCCCTGGTCATGCTCATGACCCCTGGTGTGGGGCTGTTCTATGGAGGAATGGTCAGGAAAAAGCACGTAATATCGATGATAGGTTTATCATTCATCGCATTCGCTCTGGTCAGTATTCAATGGGTGTTATTTGGTTATAGTTTAGCATTTGGATCCGATATAAGCGGATTCGTAGGGAACCTGGATTTCTGGGGACTGAGGGGAGTTGGAATGGGTAGTGAGACCCTGACTATACCGGACATGTTGTTCATGGTATTTCAACTGGTTTTCGCTGCCATAACACTGGCAATTCTTACTTCTGCAGTTGCTGAGAGAGTCAAGTTGAGCTCATTCATTGTGCTGGGACTGCTGTGGACCACCATAGTGTATGACCCTCTGGCCCACTGGGTGTGGGGAGGTGGATGGCTGGCAGAGATGGGAGCACTGGACTTCGCAGGAGGGACTGTAGTCCACATTAGCTCGGGATTTTCGGCTCTGGCTCTGGCAATAGTGATCGGCAGGAGGATCGGGTTCGGTGAGGAGAGCATGGAGCCTCACAACGTGCCCATGACTCTACTCGGTGCTGCACTGCTGTGGTTCGGGTGGTTCGGCTTTAATGCGGGAAGTGCTCTGGCCGCAGATGGTCTGGCAGTAAGCGCTTTTGTGGTGACCAACACCGCTGCAGCTGCCGGTGCTCTGGCGTGGCTGTTCGCCAGCTGGTGGAGCGGTAAGCCCAGCTCACTGGGTATGGTGAGCGGCGCCATAGCCGGACTTGTAGCCATAACCCCTGCCGCAGGGTTCGTTGACCCCCTCTCCTCCATAGTGATCGGTGCGGTCGCAGGTGTGATCTGTTACAAGGCACTGCTGTTTAGAGTGAAGAAGGGACTGGATGAAAGCCTGGATGCATGGGCCATACACGGTGTAGGCGGAGTATGGGGCGCCTTAGCCACAGGAATATTCGCCGTTGAATCAGTAGGTGGTGCCAGCGGACTACTATACGGAAACGTCGATCAGTTCATAGCTCAGGTGATAGGAGTGGGAGCAGCAATAGTATACGCCTTTGTGCTGACATTCATTCTGGCTAAGGCGATCGATGCGGTGATGGGTCTGAGAGTAAGCGATGAAGAGGAGTACGTTGGTCTTGACATCTCTCAACATGGAGAGCATGCCTACGCTTAAAGGTGATCGATCATGAGAATGAAGATTGAAGCTATAATAAGGCCAGAAAGACTGGATATGGTAGAAGAAAAACTGGAGAAGGCTGGATTCATGGCCATGACGATTACAGAGGTAAAAGGGAGAGGCGAACAGAAGGGAATAACCCTCCAGTTCAGGGGGAGGACCATGGACGTGGACCAGTTACCCAAGACAAAACTGGAGATCATAGTAAAAGAAGAAGACGTAGATAAGGTCGTAGAAACAATCGTTAGCGGAGCGAAGACAGGCAAATACGGTGACGGAAAGATATTCGTTCTTCCAGTAGAGAGGACGATTAGAGTGCGGACTGGTGAAGAAGAATAAAACAATACATTACTTTTTTTCTGTTTTCTTTTATATAGGCTATATTTAAGTAATCGGTCAAAAATTGTCTATCATGGAGATCAAAGCTGTCATATATGGATTTGGTGAAATAGGAAAATTGATTGCCGGTGAAGCTATCAAGAGAGGTATCAAGATCACCGGTGTGGTTGATGTAAACCCTTCTCTGGTTGGAAAGAATGTGAGCGATTTCGGATTTGATAGTGATGCCCCCATCAGCGATAAACTGGAGTTTGAAGGTGACGTGGTTTTTCTGTGCACTGGAAGCTGGCTGGACCGAATATACTCCCAAATTGAGGACTGCGTTTCCAAAGGGTTCAATGTCTTGAGCACCTGCGAAACACTGAGCTACCCCGAATACAGGTATTCTGAGCTGGCAAATAAGATAGACGCAATGGCCAAAAAGAACAACGTCAGCGTATTGGGAGCAGGTATAAACCCTGGATTCCTTTTGGATTCCCTACTGGTCTTCCTAACAGCTTCATGCACGGAAGTGAGTAGCATTAAAGCCGTAAGAAGTGCTGATGCTCTAAAGAGAAGAGATACTTTCCAGAAGAAGATAGGGATAGGATTGGATTCACAGGAAGCCCGAAAGCAAGTGGATGAAGGAAAGATAAGCGGGCATGCGGGTTATGCAGAGTCTGTGATGCTTGTCTGTGAAGCACTCGATTTCAAACCAGAAGAGGTTAAGGAGGGGCAAGAAGTAGTTGAAGAGAACGGAAAAGCTCTGGGGTTAAAGGGCTATGGCTCGGCGTTAAGAGGCAATAAAGAAGTGATCAGGATCGAGTTCCACGCCTACTCGAATGCAGAAGAGTACGAAGAGATAACCATTGAGGGAAACAACAGAGTTAGGTGGAGAAGCACCGGAACCAAAGGAGATATTGGGACCGCAGCCACAATAATAAACCTCACCGAATACGTGGTGAACGGGGGTAGTGGATTGCTAAAAATGTCCGATGCCGTTCCATTCAAATCCAGAATTTAATGAGCCTGCGCAGGTAAAAGGTCTTAAATAGGGTAAATGGAATACGAGAGATCCCACATAGACTAAAGACCCAGGCGGAAGACCAGTTTTTCTGGAACTCCTTTTTATGATTTTGATCATCCCACCTCAGACTAAACCTCAACAACATATTTTGAACCATTAATATATAATTCTTGTTTTTAAGACGTGAGAGCAAACTCCCAGCAATCGTTTAAGATACGTCCAACTCTTCCAGATTTATGGCTTAATATCCAATGCAGTTATCAAAGGATGGCGGTAAACCCTACGATCTTCGCAATGTATTCGGAAATA
>CAZHOR010000014.1:0-74524 GCA_964534325.1 uncultured archaeon | reverse complement strand
CGATGTCACCGTAATGGAAGTTCTTGAAGGCGATGTAATCACCGTCATGTTCGAAGAAGGTAGGATAGAGACGGTTAAATTGCTGGGAGTTGAAGTGCCGGATATAGAACCAACGAAAAACCAGCCTCACGTCCATAAAGAGATAACTGACTTGAGGTGTCTGGCGGACGTTGGGATGGATGCAAAACAGTTCATGAACTCCATGCTGGTGGGCGAAAATTGTTCTATCGAGCTGGACCAGACCGCAGGATTCAGAGAGAACGGAAACCTCCTGTGCTACCTCTATAAAGACGAGGATTTCAATAAAAGGCTGCTGGAAGAAGGATACGCTTCAGTCTCCTCAACCAATCATTCCAAGAGAGAGGAGTACATGCAGATACAGAGCGAGCGAGCAAAACAGGGATTGGGGCTGTGGAAATGCAAATACGATAAAGAGCTGACCCCACTCACAGTGGGATTCTTCAGAATAAATAATGATGCCATGAACGATGACGCAACCAACCTCAACGACGAATACGTGATCCTGAAGAACTACGGGAATACCTCGGTCGACCTCTATAACTGGAGCCTGCGGAACAGTATGAACAACTCCTATCCCCTGCCCGACACTACCATATACCCGGGGAGCACCATCACCCTGCATTCCGGTTCAGGGGTCAGCACAGGAAGCGATTACTATCTGGGGTCCAGCCAGCCCATATGGGATAACCAGCGCGACCAGGCATACCTCTACAATTCTGAAGGCGAGCTGGCCGATTACTGCCGGTGGTAAAAATCTCTGTGATAAAATTTACCGAAATTTTCGGTTAAGTGATGACCTTAGCTCCGTCCTCTTCTACGATCATGGTGTGTTCGGATTGAGAGACCAATCCCTTTGCGGCCTCTGAAAGTACGGGATATCCTCTGATAACTCCTTCGTTGACAAGTTTGCCCAGTATGATTGGTGAGGCTTTGTTCAGCCATCTTTTGGCAAATGGCAGGGTCTTGTATTCCTTGATCTCGTCCAGGAGCTCGCGAGCCTTTTTCATTCTTACCGTCTTGGGGTTTACAAAGGAGTAGATCTCTGTTTCACCCCTCTCCACCACTTTTCCCGAACCGTCGGTGGCGAAGGGCTCTATGGCGATTATCATTCCTTCTTCAAGAGTTACTCCTCTGTCCGTCCCGAAGTTGTAGATTGTGGGTTTGGTGTGGGTTAGATAGGGCTCAAGGCCGTGGCCGGTCAAGTTGATTATGGGCTTGTATCCGAACTCTCTAATGGCGCCCTCTATGGCAGCACCAATGGTTGCCGTATCTGCTCCTGCGTAGACGTTCTCTATGGCCCTGTTCAATGCCTCCTGAGAGGCTTTCACCAGATGGTTATTGTCCCCCAGATCGATGGTTGTGGCAGTATCCGCGATATAACCATCAATGTGGGAGCCCATATCTATCTTGACCACATTCCCTTCTTCGAATACTCTAGTGTCACCTTTTTTGGGAGTGAAATGAGCGGCATCACTGTCAATGGAGATGTTGCAGGGAAAAGCGGGCTGAGCACCCAGCTCCACTATCCTTCCCTCCACGAACTCCGCAACTTCCAGTAATTTGACCCCGAGTTTCACCTTGTCTTTGGTCTCTTCCCTCACCTGAGCAAGGATCTTCCCCGCTTCTATAGTCTTCTCAAATGCATCATTCCCGTATTCATTCCCGTTTTTGTCCTGCTCTTTCATTTCTTCTTTATCTTCTTCTTGACTTATTTCTTCATTATTCATTCAAATCAACTCTATTGGGATACTTGGTAAGCACTTCACAGTCATTTTTCCTGACAACTACGGTATCTTCTACCCTCACGCCCCCGACGTCCCTGTAGTAGAGGCCGGGTTCAATGGTTGTTACCATCCCGCTTTCAAGTGTCTCCTCTCTGGTATAAATGCTTGGCTTTTCATGTACTTCCAGGCCGACACCATGACCTGTGGAATGGATGAAACCTTCACGCGACTCTCCCCTCAGCGTGTGATAACCTCTCCCCTCCAGCACGTCACATATCTTGTCGTGGACTTCGTTAGCTTTAACCCCATCTCTTACCACAGCTATTCCGGCTTCCTTTGCCTGGATAACGGCATCCAGCATATCCTCTATCTCATTCTGCCTCTCCAGAATTATAGTCCTGGTAAAGTCGGAGAAATAACCGGTCTTCTTGCTCTGAGGGAAGATGTCGAAGATGACATGCTCTTCTACTGCACCCTCACCAATGTTGTGTGGTTCGGCCGTGCCCATTCCGGAGGATACTATGGTGTTCTTGGCCACATATCCCTGAGAGTAGAGGTACATCTCCACTCTATTCCTGAGGTCTTCACAATCTTTTTTCTTATCCCCTTTTTTGAGTAGTTCAATGAGGTGCTCCAGGCCACTGACTGCTGCCCGACTGGACTTCCTTATATTCTCTATCTCTTTTTCGTTCTTTATTTTTCTTGAGGTTGCAAAGGGGTTATCAACAATGTCAACTTCCATTCCGTTGTCCTTGAAGTAAAAAGAGAGGAATGAGGGGAAATCAGGTGGGACCAGCACCTTTGTGGTGTTCTGGCTCTGAAGGAACTGGAGGTAAGTGTGGGCCACCGCTTCTCTCGGAGAGTCAAATTCTTTGAGGTTTCGGGAGAAGTTGAAGTCGTTGAGAGAGAGCACTTTGGATACGTTGGCCTCTCTCACTGCCCTATTCTTCTCCATTTCGGGGACTACTACCATATCGCCGTCCCTATTGACAGCATAGAAGATGGGGTCGCCGATCTTGATGTTGGTAGCGTAATAAAAATTGGCGTCATTGCTGGTAGAATACTGGATGAAGAATTGAGCATTATTTTTATCCAGTAATTCTTTGACCCCTTTGTACATGAGAAGCGTTAACTATAGATATTAAAAAAATTTTGCATGGAGTATTGCATACGGATTTGCTGAGGTGTAAAGATGGCTGACTACGATGATGTGGTAGATACAGTGGTGCAGATAGTGAGGAGGGCTGAAACCGAGCTGGATGACGATGTAGTTAATGCTCTGAAGACCGCTTACGAAAAAGAAGAGAATGAGATGGCTAAAACTAATCTGGAGAACATCCTAAGGAATATTGAAGTTTCCCAACGGGAACAAGTTCCCATGTGTCAGGATACAGGATTACCGGTGTTCTTTGTGGAGCTGGGAATGGGTTTCCAGCTGGACTTCGATCTGAAGAGCGCGGTAAGGGATGGGGTGGTGAAGGCAACGAAGGAGGTGCCTATAAGGCCCAATAGCGTCCATCCCCTCTCCAGAGAGAATTCCGGGGATAACACAGGCATGCATATGCCTTTGATGAACGTGGAGGTGGTTGAGGGGGATGAACTCAAGCTCACCGTAATGCCCAAGGGAGCGGGGGGTGAGAACTTGTCCGCTTTCAAGATGTTCCTTCCCGGTGAAGGCGACCAGATCCCCGATTTTGTGGCTCAAGTGGTGGAGAATGCAGGAGGAAAGTCCTGCCCACCCCTTTTCATTGGTGTGGGGATAGGTTCAACCTTCGACGGTGCTGCGAAGCTGGCCAAGAAAGCTCTTCTGAGAGATGTGACTGAAATGAGCGATTATGAGGAGGAAGTGCTGGAAAAAGTGAATACCCTGGGGATCGGTCCCATGGGAATGGGAGGACGGAGTACTGCTCTCGCTGCACTGGTCGAAATGGGTCATTGCCATACTGCCTCCCTGCCAGCAGTAGTTAATCTGCAGTGCTGGGCGAATAGAAGAGCTTCAGCCACCTTGAGGTGATATCATGAGAGAAGTTGAGCTTAGAACCCCTATTGACGAGGACGAAATGTTGAAGCTGGAGGTGGGAGATAAAGTATCTATCTGGGGAGAGATATTCACTGCCAGAGACAAAGCCCACCAGAGAGCCCTGCAGTACATACGAGAGGGGAAAGAACTTCCCATCGATTTTGATGGGGGTGTAGTCTATCACTGCGGCCCATTAATCCATGATCGGAAGGTTCTTGCTGCCGGACCAACTACCTCTGCCCGGATGAACGAGCCCACAGCCAAATTGCTGGGTATGGTGGACTGCATGGCGGTTGTGGGTAAAGGAGGTATGAATAAAGAGGTTTTGGAGGCGATGAAGGGTAAAGGAGTTTACCTGGCGGTGACCGGTGGAACAGGGGCACTGACGGCTCAATCCATCAAGAAGGTCAAAACGTGCCACTGGGAAGACTTCGGGATGGCAGAAGCCGTATGGGTGTTCGAAGTAGAAGGCTTCCAGTGCATGGTGGGCATGGACTCTCACGGAAGAAGTATTTACGAAGAAGTGGGGAATAGAGCTAAAGAAGGTCTTAAGGGCTTAGAAGATTAGCAAATTTATCCTTAATCCAAGTCAAGAATTATTTCTTTATTCCTTTAACTTCGAAGATGCTGGCTCTGGTTTCTCTTCTTCCGTATATGTGGTTTTTGGCTTCTACGATAACTTTGCAGGTATGAGGGCATTTCCCGCATCTGAGAAGTTGGTTGAAGTAACAGAACTCTCTGTTGGTGCATTCCATGGTCTTTAAACCCTCTGTTTCCATGTCAAAGCTGACCAATGCTTCCGTATTGGGTAAAACGATCATGAAATACCGGTAGTGTAGCGCAGTATCTGTGCTGTCTCTCATATTGCCCTCCAATCTAAACATATATTATTAAACTAAATACTTTTTCTAATTCCGTTAGGTTGTAATGATTGTGGTCTACTGATTCTGATAATTTCGGAAACAATATGATGCTCATGAGTTACATGATTACCACTAATTCGCTTGACTACAGGTTTAAGTTCCCATAAGGGAAATCAATATTCTCATTGATTGAGATACAGGAACATGGTTATATAGAAGTAAATTACCGCACTGAATATCCCTGCCACCAGCACATACCGGCTCAACTTCGAAACAAATCCTCCAGACCTACTACCAACTACATCAGACATTTCTTATCCCTCCAACCTACTTAATTGCTAAATAATAACACACCCTAAACTACATTTAATAGGTTTCTTTTAAGCATGCTAAATAGCGTGCCCATGTACCATCTTTTTGTGGTTGCGATACGTTAAGTCAATCAAACGCTTTTAGAAGTGTTTTAGTCCTTTTTATAGTGCTGTTTTTAGTGACATCCTGATACGTCAGAAGAGAAAGAGGTCACTTCTACAGCCGTTACGGATTCTACTGGAGTCCCCAGCCACACTTCGATAAAGCATCCAGAACATCCGGCGAGTATACTGCAACTGTAACCGGGATGTCGTTATCCAATTGTACATACGATGAATCAGTGAACGCGGTAACTTCATATTGCTTAACAAGGGTTGACCACCATTCCTATTTCTTTTTTTATTTTGAGGAAGAGAACAAAAACCCTCATCTCGTTTGATTACTGCAAAATTCTTATGTCCAATTGATTTTTATCTACTATGAGATGGAAGCTCAGCTACATATTCTTGATAACCGGTTTCATATTGATCATTATTGACGCCATTGATTATATTGCAGGGTACTCGGTTTTAGAGGTGGATACGTATAGTGTGGGGATAACTCTAGTGGCCATTGGTTTTATACTGGGCGTAGGCTACGGGAGAGAATCACGTTAACGGACTTCAACCAAAGCACTTATGATGAGCGGGTTATGGTATAAATTGAAATAAGGTGACTTCACGTATTATCATATGCCCAATGACAAGAACAGGAAGTTATGGCCCATCATCGTCTTAATCATATTGGCTTCCATCATCGCCTACCCCATAGTGCTGAACCAACTCTCAAGCGAGGAGAATGAGAGCGGAGACCATAAGGCCACAGCAACCCCTAATGAACCAACCTCACATTCTACCCCTACCCACACATCTACACCCACTTCTACTTCTTCGGGGCCACAGGATCCGGTTAGGTTTACTGTTTATGTGGATGAGAGCAATATAAGGGATTGCGGTATGACTTGTAGAGAGGTTCCGGCGAAATTGAAGAACACGGGAGACGAAACTGCGCATAATGTTGATGTAGAAGTGAGATTTTATTGTGATGGAGACAGGATCGACGTAAACGGTCAGGAGTATGTATCCCTCGATCTTGGGACACTCGAACCAGGTGAGAGTGAAACAAGAACAGAAGAGATAGACGTCGGATTTGGTGGCGGATTATGCATCCAGAACAATGGAGCAAGAATCGTTTTCACTGTAACCTCCGACGAGAAGACCATGACCCTGGAAGAAACCTATAATCCCTGAAGAAAGCAAAAAGGGATAAATAGAACATTGAACCTGAGCTTTATGGTAACAAGAAGGTTTTCAGCACTCCTCAACAAATCGAGACACAGGTAAGTAAATACTACCATAATCTTTATTGTAAGTGAACCCTATATCGGTAATGATTCGAGAATTGTAATTATTGCTACAAAAAATATTATACCAACTCCACAAATAAAGGATAAGATTGAAGCTATAGATGCTCCATTTATTATAGCTACGAATTTATTTTTCCAAAATATAGTCAAAAACGTCCCAATCAGCCCGAAAGCTCCAGAAACGATAAACGCTACTCCTATTAATTCTAAGAATATAGCTTCACCAGAGCTGCTGATAGAGATAAAGATTAATACTGAGGCTGCAACAATAATGGTTGAGTACAAGGTTATAAATCCGCTAAATTCATTTGCTCTGTCCTTGTATTTATCAAGGATATTTTCCATTAAAAAATAGGTGTAAAATCCCTTATTTAAAGGTACTTCTATTACCTCCTGAAATAATAAACCTTAAATTCCGTACTACAAACTGTAATACATGGAGACAAAAAACCCGTATCTATTAGGCTAGATAAAAACTTATTAGAGCAGACCAGAGATAAGGGGTTAAATTTAAGGCAATTGCTGGAAAATAAGATAACTGAAGAACTCCATAAAGAAGAGAACGATTCCAAGCGGCTGTGGTCTAGCGGCATGACAGGGGCTTCCCGAGCCTCTGACCCGGGTTCAAATCCCGGCAGCCGCATAATCATTAAAATTGAGCTTCAGGGAATATCTCTAATTTTTGGTGTTGTTCTTTCCAAAAGATGGATTTAAATATAACATAAATACAATGTAAATGTATGGGTACTTTGACCATAGTTCTGGATGATGAAGTAGAGAAGGAGTTGAGAAAAGCTGTGAGCGAACTATATGGCTCCAGCAAAGGCTCTCTCTCGAGGGTTATTGAGGATGCCTTGAGAAATTACTTTCACTCCGCTAAAGAAGAGAAGAAGTGTTATAGAGCGTATAAAGAGAATAAGGTAGTAGCTGAAGCCGAATCCGTAGATGGACTCGCCAAAATGGTAAAGGAAAATGATCTGGACCCCAGAGAACTTAGAATAACGTCTTCTGAAGAGGTTAAGCGGGTGGCCCAGACCGGATATAGGTTGAGGAAAACGGGTCCATGAATTTCTTTTTACAGGGAGTACCTTACCTGGAAGTCAATATAGAGAACCCCTTTATGGGCTCCATATACCCTGAGGACGGTAAATTATTAGCCGTTTTCGATACTGGCTACGAGGGATTCGCATTGCTTCCCGAAGACATCTTTAAGGAACTAAGGTTCAACGAGCTTCAAATGGAGAACAGAGAGCTAATATTCCCGGACGGATCTTTGGTAAAGTCCTGGGGAATCTTCGGAAACATAAGAATAGGGAATACTTCATGTGACGGATTCATAGAGACCTCAGGGACTGAAGAAACAGTTCTGGGGATAGAATTCGCCACCAGATTTAGATTCATTCTTGACTACTGCTCCCACAGGTTTGAGGTCCAGGAATGCTAACCTCAAAGACTGCTCTCCCAACAACTCATCCGGAGTGTAGACCTCAACAACCCACTCAAAACCCCTCATTGGAAATTACCACAAGACGACCGGCCTTAATGGACATGATTGAGATTTAATTCTGCAAGTCCCCTACAGTTTTGATCCCATCACATCACTATTATTTCTGTAATAGAATTTTTATAGAGTCACCGTTCAATAGTGTTAATTATGTCGGCATTGAGAAGTATATTCCTCACTGGTTTGTTGATCTTCATCCCTATTTCTGCAACAATACTTGTTGTGTACTGGACTTTTAATTATATTGATGGTCTTGTCAAACCTCTGGTGATCAAGGCGGTGGGATTCCACTTCCCGGGGTTGAGCTGGTTGCTCTTGATCGCTCTCATATTCATTTTGGGGGTAGTAGGCAAGTTCACTCTGGGAAACAAACTGGTTTACAGCCTGGAGAATATGCTTCAAAGAGTCCCTTTTGTGAGGACCGTGTACACTGCAACCAAGGAGGCCAGCAAGGCAATCCTGGTCTCTGATACAGAGGCGATTAAAGGAGTTGTTCTGGTTGAATTTCCCCGTAAAGGTATTTACACGCTGGGTTTCACCAGTGGTGCAGAGGTCTACGGAATTGATGAAAAGGTGGGTAAGAGAACAGTTAACGTTTTCGTTCCCACATCACCCAATCCTACTTCCGGCTACATCCTCTTGGTGCCCGAAGACGACCTTGTTTACCTGGATATGGCAGTAGAAGACGCATTTAAGGTCATAATCTCCGGAGGATTCACCCGCTCGTGACAGGCTAAGACCAAACTCAGCCCACCAACTACGTTGAATAGCTTCCTGTTTGCTTATACCTAAAAATATTAGGAGCTTTATGGGTTATTCTATGGAATTGAAATCACTTTTCTTGTTTTTTCTTGAAAATTCCTTTGATTTTCCCTATTATCCTTTTAATCTCCATATAATTCCTCCTTTTCCATCAGTTAGTTCCAGCCCACTTTTTAATTATTTAATCAAGAATAGCGTGTTATTTTACGCGTTCCCGCCAGCGGGCTATAAATACTATATTTGCATAAGACTAAAATAATTTTTGATGCTACAGAGAACAAAACCGTTCCAGTTGTCCACGATCAATAAGCAGGATGTCCCACATAAAACCTATAATTTTTTCTGATGGAGGATCAAAAGAGGATGTATGATTGCTAAGGTCTTTCCTGCCAGTTCTACATTCATCGCCAATTCCCCAGTTTAGATCATATTGCTTCAGCATGCTTTATGGCATGCCCACACAATCGTCCTCTCTAACCTCCAGTAAAGCGATCCCTGGCATATCCAATTCATCATACAGATTATTTCCGTCCAATATAGATACTGGATGAAAATTGGTGTACGCATGCCAATAAAAAAGGTTTAAATAGATTCAATGGGGAGTTTTAGCCGAATATAAATAGGAGTTAAGAACTTGAGAGGGAATGGGGGAAGAGGATCGTTCTTGGGTACTTTTTGGTACCTGGAAATAGTGCTAACGCTGTGTTTTCCTTTTTTGCTAGCCAGAGGTATGAACTGCAGTTTTACAACTAAATTTTTTGATGAGCTATGAGGTCAAAAGGGGCGAAATTGTTTGTCGTTTTGCTGGCGCTCGTCACCATCGGCTTTTTGGTGTTACCTTCAGTGGTCACCTTATTTGCTGGACAGCACTTCTGGTATAGTCTAAGCGAATCAGGCAATGACGTTCCATGTGAAAAGTGTCACGCAGATATTGCGGATGAAATGAAGCAAATTGCTGGCCCTCACACCGGAGAAACCGGGTTCGGCAGATTTGACTGCGAGTACTGCCACAGGGTTTTCCCCATCGAAGACCAGACCTCAAACTTCAGGGAATACACTTATGCTTCAGGAGATAACGGAGCCGTTCCCGGAAATGAGAGTCATGCTGCCTCCACTGTAGCCTGCATGTACTGCCACAGCGGTGGAAGTTACAGTGACTGGGGCGGTTACTACAAGGGCTACGACAGTCAAACCGTTTACGCTCACAACACCTTCGACGATGATTGTACGGATTGTCACGACCCCCTCAAGCTCACCAACAAATCCCATTCACCCCGCCTGGAAAATGAGGATTGCTGGAGATGTCATAAGAGTGATAACTCCAACCAAGTATACTACGTTCCGCCAGCCGGAGGTTTCAATCTAACGCTTTACCCACATGACACAGGAAACCAATCAGCCCATAAGAGCTTCGTGATCAATGCAATAACCGAAAAAGGGATGGAGGACGCCAACGAAGCCTGTATAGCCTGCCACACCAGTATAGCCGTAAAGATCAACTGGACCCACGCCAGAAGCCTGGAATTCGATATAGGCCTGCAAAAACCAATTGTAACATCATCAGGCACGCACAACTGGACCGTTACCAAGTGGGATTACAACGGCACCGCCAATATCACATCATGGGGCAACACCACAGGCAGCGCAAAAACCACTTACTGGGTAGGATGGCCAGGAGAAGTCCCCGGAGTCAACTACAGGTGAACTAAAAGTATTCTGCCATTCTAAGATCATTGCTTCCCTCTGGCTCTTAAAGAGAGGTAAACTGCTACGGCGACAATAATCCCTACCAGAAGAAGAATGATAAAAGTTGGTGGAAAACCAGGTCCATTTTCATCCAGTATCAGCAAATGATTGATCTCTATACCATTAACAAATTCATTTTCACTGGCAGCAGTTATTACAGTGACGTTGAGTTCTCCTTCATTCCCCACTTCATTGTTGAACTCCAATCCGATTATGGGGCTCTCCTGTATAACTCTGTGGGACTGAGGGTAGATCATCCTGTTTACACTGTATGTTATTTCTTCAGACACATTGAGGAGAGCCCACAGTTCAGCATTGGCTGTGGCATTCGACTCCACTATGGTCATCCTGTGAATTACCCTATACCCTGTCTCATTTCCTTGCGAGAAGACAATGATAACTTTCTGGACTATGGTCTCATATTCGAACTTAACGTAACTCGTCTGGTTAAAGACTTCCTTTACATCCTTCTCCTCTTCTAAAGTCTTCACTACAATTATCCTGAGAGGGGCGGGAAGTGGTGTAGCATTAGGGATTCCTCCTGAACCCGGGGCAGTAGTCGCTTGTGAAAGAGTGTTTTCAGATGCAGTGGGCATCCGTGGTGTAGATACAAGGGGCGTTGGGGTGGATGTGGGTGCAGGAGTTGGTGCAGGAGTGGAAGCAAATAATGCTGCCAGAGTTCCGCCTCCCCCACCTCCTCCGCTGCGGGTTTCAGAGGTTTGTGACACTTCTTTCACAGTTATTTTTATTGTCCTGTTGTCCGTCCCTCCATAGCCATCCGACACTCCGAAACCAACGTAGTAAACACCAGCGTCATCTGATGACGTAGACCAATTCCCTTCACCGCTGGATAAGTTAAAGTCGGCGAACAGGTCGGTCCTGTTGCAGGAGTATCTTAAGTCATCGTTATCGATGTCGCTTGCATCCAGATCAACATGGACTTTCTGTCCTTCATTTACCGTCCTGTCAGCAATATCTTCCATTGAGGGAGGATTATTGGGGACTTGTTGTGTTCCGGTTACAGGTTGGGATAAACAATTCCTGGATTTATTGTATCCTATGACCGTTATGTTATAGTACCCGTGAGGACCAACAGTAAAATTAGAGGATGTATTAGAGGAGCCATTTATCCAGCTTCCCCCGGGGGTAGTGTAATTGAACGAATCTATTCCCTCAGCGCTTCCCCAGCTCCAGTTCACGTAAAAATTACCTGTTTCCGCTTCAAGGCTCTGAGGTGAGGCTATTTCGTAAACTTTTACAGTAAAATCATGCTCTGCTGTAGAACCGTAACCGTCTGAAACATTTATTTTCCACCGATAAGTTCCAGCATCACCTGTTGCAGTATCCCACACAAGCTCACCGGTTGAGGAGTTAAAGTTCCCTGCAGAAAAATTCCTGCCAAAGATGCCTTCATCCCCATCTGGATCCATATATTCGGCATCCATGTGCAATGATTCCCCTTCCACAATCGAATAGGAGTCCGAAATGTTGGTCAGGGTAATGGGATTATTGGGAAATCGGGTGCTGGCCGAAAGAGGAGAGCTCAAGACCCTAAGAGAGGTATTGTAACCGTAAACCGTTATATTTCCCCAGGCGTGAGCAGATAAGTTCTCTCCATAGAACTCCATTGATGACCCATTGTGCCACACCCCATTGAAGCTGACATTGAAGGATGAGCAATTGGTTGAATCCCAGGTATAGTTCACCCAGAAGTTGTTCCCGGTCTCACATCGCAAATTGGAGATGATAACATTGGTAACAACTGCGCGCGTATCATCGACCACTACTTCAAACACCACAGTGTCCCGGCTGCCAAATCCATCAACCACAGTTATGTTCCATACATATCTTCCAGAATCATCCACTCCGGGAGTCCAGTTGAACACACCGGTCGAGGAGTTTATAGAGCTTTCAGTGGCGTTGGTGTAATAAGTCCCCCTATCTCCATCGAGGTCATTACTGCTGGCATTTATGCGAAGGGTCTCTCCCTCCTGAAGAGTGTATGAGCCCAAGATGTTAGTCAAAGTTATGGGGTTGTTGGGTATGGTTAGGGTCTGATTGGTCCATTCTCCCTTACTACCATTGTTATTGACCGGTCTTAATGATATGGTGGACGTAGTGTGAGGTTCTAAGGCAGATAGATTGTAGTAGCTATCTGTAGTGTTCTCCACCCACTCCCCATTTATCCAGATTTCAGTGTGATCAAAATCAGTTGAGGGATTATTCCACGACCAGTTGATCCAGAAATTGCCCGTTGAATTCTGCAGCTCAGTGATAGTGTCAGAAGTGAGATTTGTCCCCAGAGGAGCGAAAATACTAAAGGTGGAGATGTTGGCACCCACAATGTTCTTCTCAACGTCCAAAAACCTGTTGCTGCTCCACCCCTCTTCATACCACGAGCCATTATACTTCCACACCTTAAGCGATTCCTCCTCAAGATCAGTGATGTCCAGATCGGAATAGCTGAAATTGAGGAACAACCACGAATTACCATTGTCTAATCCAGTAACATTTACATACTTGCTTATGTTATGGTAGCCACTTGGATCCAGTGGGAGTGAGGATGGTGATACTCCTTTGAGAGAAAGATTGCCCCCATAAGTGAAGCTTACGGTTGTAGGATAAATTCCAAGTGTGTTGCGGACAAAAGTATTATTATTGCTTTCTGATATGTAAATATCCCGAAGAGCATTGTTCAAAAGCCTATTTTCCTTCACAGTATTTTTATGAGAGTCCAGGATAAAGATGCCGTTTTTATTATTGCCTGTAATAGTATTGTTCGATATAGTGTTATTATCTGTGTAGAGGACAGCAATGCCAGTACATGAGCTGTTACCAATAGTATTATTCAAAATAGTATTGTTATCCGACCTCAAAAAGATTCCAAAGCAGGGATCGCTTAGAGAATTACTTTTTATATTGAATCCTTCGAACCTGACCCCGTCTGCATTAAGCGTGACGATATTTTTTCTATCTGCAACTATGGAGCACTGAGCAGACCCGTTTTCCGACTTTAGTGTCAGTTTCTTGGTGATATTAATGTCTTCGTTATACGTTCCGTCCCTAACAACTATTGTGTCTCCAGTTGAGGCTTTATCTATAGCCCATTGGATCTTGGAGAAATTGTCGGGAACGTAAGTAGTATTATGGTCTGCCTCCACACTGGCAAGTAAAGATAAGGTGATCAATATTCCTATCAACAATTTTAGCTTCATCAACCCAACCTAACCCCTCAGTAGTACTTTAAAACAGATTTTTGCTCAAAAATTTAAAACACACCATTCAGCATGCTCTTAAGCCCACAATCCAACTTAACATAGAGTGGCGAAATCCTGTTCCACCCACTCACTCAAAACGTGTGATTGTGTAATAAACTTCGTTAGTTTCTCCTTTTCAGGTACACAAATAACGCTGCCCCTACTGCCATCAACAACCCGAATCCCGGTGTGGCTTCCGTCTCATCAGTGTTCAGATCATCCTGTCCCTGACCCTCTAACATCTGTTTATCCACCACCTGCTGTTCTACCGACTGCCCGGGCTCCCCTATCTGTCCTATCTGTTCAGTGTTTTCTGTTATCATTCCTTTGCAGTCCGCATCCTCTTCTTCTGAAGCACAATCAAGGTCACAAATCCCATCTTGAATTTTGTCGCAGTATCCATCGTAACTGCCGGATGGGCAGTCCTCAGGACATTTCTCATGGTCCTCTGGAAAACCGCAGTTCCCGTCTCCACATGTGGTCTCCTTGAGGGTTAAACCCATCAGCTGGGTTACTTCTACTTGAGTGCCGTTCTCCAGAACGCACACTGCACATTCACTTGTCAGGAATCTGATACACTTATCTGCGTTCTTCACTACTTTCAGCTGGTAACCCTGTTTTTCGCAGTAGCTATATTCCTTACCTGTCTTTCCTTCCAAGAAATCCCATGCATCTGCTTGCTGGCCATCAGGAAGAACGCATATGCCATCCTTGTACTCGTAGCCCATTGCCTGACAATAAGCTGTTGCAGGGTTCAGCATGGCTTCAGCAGAACCAAAGGCCATCAATAAGGATATTATGAGCAAAAATATTTTCATTTTCATGGTGGGTTCACCCCCAGCACATAATATACGTCATTCTTCAGGTCGCTGTAAGAGTGGCCGGAGTAAGGTATCTCTCCGTATCCATTGTTACCCCAGCCCGAACCCCAGCTGTTCCTGATGGTCCAGTTACCTGTGGCGTCATCGAATCCCAGCAGAACTACGCAGTGGTTCCAGTTCTCCGTGCATACGGAGAGGGGGCCGTAACAGTATAGTGCCTTTTTGATATCTTCAACGTTACTTGAGACCTTATGGTAGCTGCCCAGGGTCCACAATCTGGAGCTCCAGTCACCGCATCTGGCACTGCACGTGCATGGGTCGGAGCAATCTCCTCCACCGCAATTACAGCCTGCTTTACAGGCGTCGGTGGCTGTGTCTATACAGTTCTGGGACTGATATGGCATACAGCTCTCCTCTACCACTCCATTGTCCCTAGCATACCGGAGAACGTGGTGAGTGAAACCGCCCTTACAGCACCCAGCAATGCAATCTGAGACCGCATACTGCTCTGATATGTTAATGCTCAAATCGGGGAGAGTGCTATCGATCAATTGCTCAAGATTATATCTGGCTTCCATAGCTCCCAGGGCTGAAAAAGCCCAGCAGGAACCACATGCGGCCTGATCCCTGATATCCGTAAATATTCCATAGTTGCGCCAGTCCCACTGGTCCGGAACCTCCTTGGCGGTGCAGGGATACACGTCATACATACAGGGTATGCACGGTCCTCCACAGTCTATCCCCTCCTCATCTCCGTTTTCTATTCCGTCGTAACAGTTGGGCACGCACCTGCCATCTATACAGTCGCCCTCACAGGTGTAGGTCACATCCAGAATGTTGCACCTGAAGACCCTGTTGTGTGCGGTGTAATCCGGGTCGTAAAGGATTGGTTCGATCTCGACGTAATACTCCTTCAACTCCCCATTTACTCCCTCAGTTATGCACTCATCCTCGTACCAGGCATTAGTTGCACTTGGAGCTACACCTTTCTCATAATAGTTGATCCCGCCATCGGTATCCTCACAAATGCAGGCACCCTCTTCACACTCCAGAGAATGCGAATAGGAACCACCAGAATAGATCCTGTTGAATTCGCAATCATAGTCCAGAATCGCGGGCTCTCCATCCCTACCACAGTAATACTCCCTCAAAGAATCAGAATCAAGGCAATAATCCGATTGAACCCCTTCCTCAGTTCCAGTGTATCCCCTCTCAAAGAAATTCCTTCCATCATCCGAGTCCTGACAAACGCAGTAGTCGCCGGATACAGTCATTGTGCCGCCTTCTACTACCATCTCAGGCGATTCAACGCACCTGCCACAACTTCTGATAACGCTTTTGACCGCATCGCCCTCACAATAATATTCTCTGATGTGCGTGGAGTTTACGCAGGTATCATAATACATGGGCGGAAGAACGATGGTACCATCCTCCCTTGTCGCCGATTCATTAACTGCTCTTCCCGGCTCATACGGAATTATTCCGTCGTCAGAATCGCTGCACGCATCGTAAGTCCTCCAGGGAAGGGTTCCAAAAGAATATATAGCTCCCTCCGCATAAATCATACTGGCTATGCTGGGGTCGTCTTTAGTGGCAGTTCCTTCATAATCACACGGAGAACTCAAGCATTTCTTGACCTGCATTCCGTTCACCAAAACAAGAATCGTTTCAGCGTTCTGAGAGGTGACCCTAACCCTGAAGTTCTCTCCTTTTTGAGGATTAGAAGGTGTAACGTCCACATCCGGCTCTAAAGAAGCTTGATAAGAGGGAGTTGGTGTTGGAGTGGGTGTAGGAGTAGATGTAGGGCTCGATGCAGGTGTAGAAGTTGGAGAAGGTTCACCAGTAGGCGTAGCGATAGCAGTCGCAGTTGGAGTTGCAGTAGCAGTCGGGGTTGCAGTCGGGGTTGTTTTTGTGGTTTCAACTGTTTGGTGACAGTATTTGGGGTTCTGGTAGTGGTCGTAGCCGCAAACGGTTTTGTGGTTATTGCAGTATTCGTATCCGTATTTCTTGGCTTCTTCCTGGGTCAAACATTTGCATCCTTCTGGGCACTTGCTCCCTACGTTCAGGTAGCAGGGATGCCATTTTTCAGCGCATCTGGTTTCTTTGTCTCCGATGCAGTATGAGGGCCAGATTGTCCAGGTTCCCGGTTTATCCAGGGTGATCTCTGTCTTTATGATTACGTCCTGCCCTTGCTTCAGGGTTTTGCCCTGATACGAGTTCCCATAGTATCTTGTCTTCCCATCGGGATCTATGGCGGCGACAAATACCCCGTACTTATCGTCAAATGAGATGTAATCGCCCACGTATGTGAGCCTGAATTGAGAAGATACTTTATCTCCTGCGAATAACTGAGATAATTGAAATTCTCCGCTGGTGTAAAATTCGGTTAACCTCAAACCATCCTTTGAAGTGTCCGGTCCTTTAAAAGAGCAAAGTGTAACCCCTGAAGAGAACATGACAGCGAACACCAGTACCAGTAGAACTGCTATACCTCCTTTGAATAGAATCTTCATTTCCTCCCTCCCAGCCAGATCAGGACTTATTGAGTTATGAAAATATTCTCCTTACTTCCCCACGAATACCATTAACTCCACACCACCGATAAGGCTTAACAAAATATTCCTTTTTAGTTTAAAACCTTGTCGCTTTGTATGGTTTCCGAGTTCTTAATGGAAGAGTATGAAAAGAAGAGAAGTCTAAAGTGGTTGTTCAGTTTATTCAGTCAACTATATCTGCTCCTTTGAGCATTATCTCCACCGCATTGCCGATGAATTTGGCGTTATCACCGGATTTTATGGCCTCGTTGGAGAAGATGTCGCAGGAAAAGACCATCATGTTCTCCTTCCTCGCCGCAAGGGTTACATCCTTACCTACCCTGAACACCAGGTCTTCCATGAGGGCTTTGGTGGTCCTGTTGCCGTGGATCACTGTATCCCAGTTGCTGTCGCTGAGATGGTAGGGATTTAAAGCCACTACTTTCTTTACTTCGTCAAAGAATTTCTGGTTGTATCTCATGGAGGAACCGGATATGACCACTTTTTCAGGAGAACCGATGTTGCTCTCTTCATCTACAACCTTTAGCTCCTCATTAATGAAGATGCCCTTGGGATTGAGCCAGTGCTCGGATCTCTTTGACTTCTGGGACAGAGCATAAGAGTCGGGCATGACAAAAAGGGTTTTCATCCTGGAGAGAGAGGATACGGCAGGTAACTCGGTTTCAGTGGGCTCTTTGAGGATGAAAAAGACATCATACTTGAATTGAGAGTTGCTTACCCATGAAAGGCTGGATTCCAGCTCTGAAAGGAATTCCACCTCAAAATCGACGCTCATAAGCGATTCTTCAAGCTCTTTATAATGGTAAGGCTCACCCTCTGTAACGATCAAGGCCCTGAAATCCATATGGTGAAAAAAGAGGGTAACCATAAAAAAGTATTTCTTTGTTTTTGGTTTGCCTTGGGATTGCACTCCTAAACATCTATCCACTCCCCACCCCTCAACATGCCTGAGGTTCTATTAGGGTAAAGAGACAAAAGTTTGATATTTACTCCATTGAACTGGTCGATATGGAGAACTCGTATGAAAGAAAGAGTTCAGAAGACTCTTTGAGCGGAAAAGTGGCTGTGGTTACGGGGGCGAGTAGAGGAATCGGCAAGGGCGTAGCCATAGCTCTTGCAAGGCTGGGGGTTGACGTGGGTGTCCACTTTCACTCTCATGAGAGTGGTGCAGATGATACATGCTCTCGAATAAGGGAGTTGGGCTCCAGGTGCATAAAAGTCCAGGCTGATGTCTCCTCAGCAGAAGAGGTTTCCCGCATGGTAAAAACTGTGGAGCAGGAGCTGGGAACCATTCAGATCCTGGTCAATAATGCAGGCGTTGTGCATCGAGATGAGCTGGAGAACCTGAAGGAAGAGGACTGGGACAGGATCATGGACATCAACCTCAAGTCGGCATTCCTGGTCACCCAAGCCTGTCTCCCCGGTATGCGGAAAGAGAAATGGGGCAGGATAATCAATCTCACTTCAGTGGCAGCACAGACAGGGGGCATCACCAGCCCCATCTATGTCGCCTCCAAGGCGGGGATAATTGGCTTAACCCACTCTTACGCATCTCTGCTGGTCAAAGAAGGTATTACAGTGAACTCCATCTCACCCGCCCTGATCGAGACGGATATGGTGACCAAAGACCTCAAGGCCACCCCAGCACCCATACCACTGGGCCGCTTCGGTGAGGTAGAAGAGGTCGCTGAGGTAGCCGTAATGCTGGTGAAGAACGCCTACATAACCGGACAGACAATTAACGTCAACGGAGGATGGTGCTTCAGCTAACACAGCTTACATAGCAATGCTCAAACAAATCTTTATTCTTTCCGCTGGTAAATGACGTATGCTGCGAGCAGTAAGCCGCAGAAAGCAGTTATCGTTTCGAAGCCGGATAACTGTATCCCCCTGGTAGTTGGTATGGGAGTGGGTATTCTGGTCGGTAGGTCGCGCTTTACACTGTAATTCTCAAAAGGCTCCACCAGGACATCATTGCTTCCTGTTGTTTCGTAAGGTATATCTCCAATTCCGTCCCCATCCTCATCGGTTCCTTCGTAATCATCCCAGTAGTTGCCCACATATCCTTCAAAACCCTTTCCCGTGTAGTTGTAGGGCACAGGTTCAGTGGTGTTCCACGAAGTGGTGGACCTGGAGGAGATGAGCTTGTTGTTATCTACGAAATTGTTGAGGTATAAGGTATTCATTTTGGAGTAGGCGATATACACTCCATAATTGTTGTCGAACACTTGATTGTGGAATAGAATGTTGTCCTGTGAGTAGCGCATAGTGACCCCATATTGACTGGCTGAGAACGTGTTATTGGAAAAAATATTGCTGTTGGAGTATCTTATGAGTGTGGAGAACTCGTTCCTTGATACCGTATTGTTCTTCACTTTGTTGGCGCTTGCGTTGGACAGGAATATCCCTACCGCATTGTCATAAACGTTATTATCGGTAATGTTGCAGTTATTTGCCTCCACATATATCCCTCCCTTTTCAAATCGGGTGGTACCTGTCACACTGAAACCATTTATGCTCACATAGTCCGCAGTGACCTTGAACACATGAGAATCGGTGCTCTTTGCTCTAACAACACAATTTAAAGACCCGTTGATGGACTCAATAGCCAAACTCTTGTCCACTTCAACGTTCTCTTCATAAGTACCAGCTGCAACAATAACTGTGTCTCCAGGCTCCGCATTATCAACCGCCTGTTGAATGGTCGTGTAATTTTCCGGTACAAAGACGTTGGAAGCTGAAACCGTTATTAAACTGAAATAGAATACAATGATCACACCGAGTAAAATCTTGGTATTCATCTATGGCCTCCCTTAATTACATACTCCCCTATAATTTAAAAAATTAGCTATTCCCTCAAAATTTCCTCCAATAGTCACTCCAATAATGCAAGAAATATGAACTGCATTTTTTTACCTATTCCTTGAAAAAGTGAACTTAAGATAGATACTGGAACTGCAGTAAAGTTGATGACAATCCCTAAATAAAAAATAAATAAAAATGACAGAAGAAATTACTGTTTGAGTGCCAGTTTTATGTCCTCTGCCTTAACGGTTTTTCTACCGGAGTGCCTTGCAATATCGGCAGCTTTTCTGGCAACATCTGAGGCGTAGTCTTCAAGTGCCTCAACCATTTTCTTGCCAGCACTTTCACTAACCCTATCTGCTCCAGCCTTTCTCATCAACCTATCAACAGGTGCAACAGGTATATTGGCCATTTACAATCACCTCCTATTATATCTCAAATGGTTATTTAATATGTATATAGTTTTCGCTCAAAATTGATGTACTGGCTTCAAATAACTACCGAAATAATATATTGAACCAGAAGCCATAGTTAAAACCCCTATAACACTCAGCAAATTATTTAGCCCTATACTAATCCCTAACTCAACAACCTTAATGTATTAATTGACTTACTCATAAAAGAGAGGTCGAATGGACCGGGAACTTTTTTTAATTGATACAAAATCGGGTGTACCCTCATTAAATATTCCAGAACAATGAACTGCTCCTTGAAAAGCATAAAAGGCTAAAACCGGCATCAAGTATTATCCGCTCTGTGCGATTCTTGGCCCTAAGGCAAAATTTTTACCACGTTTTTGGGAAGATCATCTATGAGGATGGGAGTTGTTTCGGATACCCATGACGATATAGAGAACACTGAGAAAGCTGTAGCCAAATTCAAAGAAGAAGACGTCGACCTGGTGGTCCACCTGGGTGATTACGTCTCTCCACCCACCCTCAAGCTTTTTGAGGGGTTAAAGGTAGTGGGAGTTTTCGGCAACAATGACGGATACAAAGAAGGGCTCATCAAGATGTTCAACCGGATCGGTGGGGATATCAAAGGTGATTTTGGGGTCATCGAGGCTGACGGTCTGAAAATGGCCCTGTTCCACGGAGAGTCCCCAAAAGTTCCTCACGCCCTGGCCAGGAGCGGGGATTACGATGTGGTGTTTTATGGGCATTCACACCAATTCGAAAAAACCAATTACGGCGCTACTTTACTCCTCAATCCCGGTTCCTGCCACAGGTCTTTCACCGAGGACGAATACCCTACAGCAGCCATCTTCGACACTTCCCATAAGCAATTCAGAAAAATAGAGCTGGTGTAAGCCGGTGAAAAATAAAGTAATGGCAAGTTAAAAAAAGAATAATGGTTTACCAGGGTTCGTAATAGTACTCTATGATCTTTCGATTGAAAGACTCGGGGTATTTCTCCATAATTATCTCGTTTATGATCTTGTGGTACTCGGCGATTTCGTCACTGTGAGCTTTTCGATGATAAACTCCTCCTATCATTATTACCACTATATACCTATGATGAGACTTATCTATTTAAAACATGATGAAAAAGTCCATATGAGGATAAAAATCGAAAGCCAACTACTTATTTTGAAACTGGTAGAATTTAATAGCTAAATTTCAGTTTTTAATCAATAAGCATTCAGAAAATCATAGAGGAAAAGATATAATGGATTACTACTAAAATCGTAAGTCCTCATACCCATCTGCAGACCCTTTTCTCTATTGCTTCCAGGATAACGTATAAGATAAAGCCAAGTATGGCCATGGAAACTATACCTGCATACAATCCGGGATAATCTGCTCTGCTCCAGGCATCCATTATTATGTAGCCCAGCCCTCGCGTGGTGGCAAAGGATTCTGCAAAGAAAAGGATGGCGATGGACGTTCCAATACTGATCCTCAAGGCCGTCAGTATCTTGGGCAGACTTGCAGGGAAAATGACGTGCTTATATACGTCTTTACTGCCTGCCCCCAGAGAGAGAAGAGAATAAACGTAGTATTCGCTGACGTTCCTCGAAGCGTCTCGGGTGGTGACCAGTATCTGGAAAAAGATTATCAATGCAATAAGCACTACTTTAGAAGCATCTCCTATCCCGAAGAGGATGATTATAAGGGGGAGCAGGACTATGTGGGGGATAGGATACAATAGATAGAGAAAGGGAGCCACCAGCTTGTCTATACTCCTTTCATGGCTTAAAAGACCTATGGGAACAGCTAAGGACAGAGCAAGAGCTATGGCATAAATGACCCTGTAGGCACTGACCACAAAATGCTCCAGCAATGATTCTTCAAAGAACTGGGAGATTAGGGCTGTTAAGACTTCAGGTGGCGCTGGTAGGGCTGGAGAATCTACTGCAAGCGATAAAAGATACCACAGGAAGACAATTATGGCTACGGCAGCTAAATAGCTCCAACGCTTTGCCTCACTTCCATACATTTTTCGAAGAACTCCTTTTTATTTCTGTATTCCACGAATCCGGCATCTGGATTATCTATTATGCTCACCACTTCTCCCGGCCGAGACGACAGCACCACTATCTTCTTTCCCAGGAAGACGGCTTCTTCGATGCTGTGGGTCACCAGCAACATGGTAATATTATTCTTGATCCACAAGTCCAGCAGAAAGTTCTGCAGTTTCTCTCTGGAGAGAGCGTCCAGAGATGAGAGCGGCTCATCCATAAGCAGTATCTGGGGGTCGAGAGCTAAGGCTCTGGCGAAGGCTACTCTCTGCCTCATACCGCCGGAGAGCTGTTTGGGAAAATAGTCTTCAAAGCCCACAAGTCCAAGCTCTTTTAATAGGTTGCCTATCCTCTGCTTGCTCTCCTGTTTATCGAATCCCCTGATCTCCAGCCCAATGGAGATGTTCTGGTGAACTGTTTTCCACGGAAAAAGCCCGTAATCCTGAAGCACCAGAGCTATATCCCTTATGTTGCTATTAGAGTTCATCTTCCTTCCATTGACCACCGCCTCTCCCTTTGTGGGGTCCAGAAGTCCGGAGAAAATAAAGAGAATGGTGGATTTACCGCATCCGGATGGCCCAATGATGGAGCAACTTTCCCCCTCCTCAACTTTAAAGCTGATATTGCTTAAAGCCTCTATCCCATTCTCATATGTCTTGCTGATATTATGTGCCTCGATCATATACTGCTTCGCTATACGGTATTTTTTCCTCGATCAATCCTTCGTTTTCCGCCCATTCATGAACTTCCTGATAGAATTCCTGCGGGTATGTCTGAGGCTGGGGGTAATGAGGTATGCTGTACGTTTCTGTAAGGGGTTCCGGCACTCTGGCTTTTTCTATGAACAGCTCCCTGTACTCATCCGGATTTGAGTTTATCTTTTCGACCGCCTCCCCATATGCCTGCAGGAACTCCTCAACTGCTCCTGGATGTTTATCAATGAACTCCTGATCGAATACTATGACTGTCTGGCTTATGCTCTCGTTCATCTCCGCATCCGATATTAGCAATTTAGCTCCCTGATGCTCTGCAAGACTCGCCAGAGGCTCGGGAAGGGTTGCAGCATCGATATTGTTATTGGTCAGCATCTGCAATCTCAATGGAATGCTCTTGATCCCTTCCTTCTTTACTTCAACACTCTCTTTGGCCAGCATTCGGTCAGTCACATACTCTATAATGGTATTGGATGAAACACCTACTTTTTTACCTTCCAAATCCTCAACAGAATTAATACCTGATTTAGGGCTGGCCAAAATGGCGAAAACACCCTCTCCAGGCTTCATGCCCAGACCAATAGATACTATCTTAAAATCATAACCGGAATTGCGGTGCAAAATGACTGCGAGAGGATCGGTGACCACCCCGCTCACTTCACCAGCCGTCAGGGCGCTATCCCGCTCCATGGCACTCTGGAACTTGCTAACTTTTACGTCAATACCGTGTTTGGCGAATAGGCCTTCTTCTTTGGCAACGTATATGGGGAAAGTGTCTTCGATGGGCAGCACCCCAAATTTTATGGTTACGTTAGCTCCACTTTCTTCTCCACCATCAGCACCATCTCCTGCACATCCGGACAACGAGATTGAGGCAATAAGAATAATCGATATCAACATGGTTCCCTTCATCTTCAACAGTTACACCTCCTGACTGAACAAGTGTTTTTCACTCTTTTTACCGTTCACCCTTTCACTGGTTCAATAATTTAACTTTAATCCTTTCGTAATCGTAATCGTCTTAACAGTTAAATTCAGGAGTAAATGTTTAAGGTTATAAAGCAAGTTAAGAATACGGCCAAAATGATGGACATCAAAAGTTTTAAGTGTAATGTAAAAAAATTTGAAATATGAAAGCTAAAATTATTATAGAAGGTGAAAAGGTCCAGGATATCGATTATCGTTATTATCTAACAGAATTAGCCCTCTCATGTGGTATAGAAAGACTTAGAGCCATAAATACAGAGGATGGGAGACACGTGACCGCTTTTGTAGATGGAGATAGCGAAGCTGTAAATGAGTATTGCGAGCTGGCAAAATCCACTATCCCCAAAGAGCCATTGTGAACAGCATTAAATTCGAAGACTACAAGGGATACGCGAAAATTGAGGACTTCGCTCTGGTATTCAACATGGGCCAATCCGTGAAATTCATTGACTCTACAAACAGGGTCGAAGACTCAATCAAAGAGGAGTCACAGAAGACCAGGGAAGTAGTGAAAGAAGAATCACAAAAAACCAGAGACGAACTAGGAGGAATAATCAAAGAAGAATCACACAAGACCAGGGGTGAACTGGGAGGTAAGGTGGACCTGTTGAGAACAGACATGAGGGATTTTATGAGATCGAACACCGAGAAGATATATGAAGAGATTTCTGAGATAAAACAGGCTTTGAGAAAAGCAGGGATAATGTGAAACGTTTTTGGGTTGAAAAATAGGTGTTGCGGGTTTTAATCCACTTGTCCATCTAATCCATCTAACTATTCTATTTCGATTCTTTATTACTGATTTGAGCGTGACCGAATTGATCAGGGAATTCAATGTGTGGGAGTAGAAGCTCTATGATACGTGGCACGACAATGGCAATGGGCAACGGCTCAAGTTTTTAATATACGTGCTAAAAAAGTGGGTCTAATCTTAGATAACACGTTATGGATGGGTGATTTGATTGAGTATTAGAAAATCGGAGAACACAGTGTCAGATAGCGTATATCCTTTGCCGTCTTCCAAGATCTTCAATGTTTTGTTCGTTTCAGTATTCTCTGCAATGCTGGGAATGGGTATAGTTGTACCGCTCATGCCTATTTATGCTCAGAATATGGGTGCTACTGGCATATGGCTGGGAATGATTTTCTCCGGCTTTTCTTTATCCAGACTGGTGTTCATGCCCTACGTAGGCAAGATGTCGGATAAGGTGGGGAGGAAGTTGTTCATACTTCTGGGTCTGTTCATTTACTCCATATTATCCATCGCCTACATCCTGGCTTACGATGTCTATACCCTGACTGCTGTGAGGTTCGTTCACGGTTTTGCTTCTGCTATGGTCATACCCGTAGCTTTAGCCTATGTAAGCGAGATATCACCTGAGGGGAGAGAGGGAGAGCACATGGGCTCCTTCACTGTCTCACTCTTCTTAGGTATAGGTTTTGGACCCTTGATAGGTGGAGTTATCAAGGACAGCATGGGATTCAACTCCGTATTCTACTCCATGGCCATCCTGACCGCATTCGCTTTCTTCATGTGCTTATTTTTCCTCCCAGACAAGCGAATACAGGTGGAGGCCAGAGTTCCATTCAAATGGAGTGTGGTCACCCAGAACAGGCTGGTAGGTGGTATGTTCCTTTTCAGGTTCTTGTACGCGCTGGGAAGAGGAGGTATTATGTCATTTCTCCCTATACTGGCTACTGACATGTACCTCAACGCTACCCAAATAGGAATAATTATCAGCATGAATGTTCTGCTCAATGCTGCCCTGCAACGACCCTTTGGGAAGCTGGCAGACAGGACCAGCAAAATGCTGCTGATCTCTTCCGGTCTGCTGCTCAGTGCCCTGAGCCTTCTGGCCATCCCGTTGGCCTACGACTTCTTCACCCTCCTGACCCTCACTTCTTTAATGGGGTTGGGTGGTGCTTTATCCATACCTGCAGCAATGGCCATAATCGCAGTGGAGGGCAGGAAATACGGTCACGGATCACTGATGGGGCTATTTAATTCTGCCATGAGCCTGGGAATGATAGTGGGTCCGCTGCTCTCCGGATGGATAATGGATACCATAAACATTAATTTCGTATTTTATACCAGCGGACTGATAACCTTTATAGGAACGGGGTTGTTGATAGGAATCCAGAGAGGTGAATATGCTCGAATTAAATCCGCAATTGAGAGAAAGGCTGGAGCAGATTGACAATTCCCCTCAGTTCGTGGAATACCTCAAAAAGCCCTTAAGGAAGAGCATCAGGGTCAACACCCTGAAACTCGGAGTAAAAGAAGTTTTGGGAGAGCTTTCCAGAAGGTATGAGCTGGAGCAGATCCCCTGGTGTGAGGAGGGTTTCTTCATCGATGAAGAGGACATTGGTAGCACAATGGAGTATAATCTGGGCTTGATCTACTCTCAAGAGGCTTCATCCATGATCCCTGCGATAGCCCTCGACCTGGAACCGGGGATGCTGGTACTGGATATGGCTGCATCTCCGGGCTCTAAAACTACTCAAATAGCCCAATATATGAAAAATGATGGGTGCATAATCGCCAATGACGTCAGAAAGAGGAGGATAAATGTCATGATATCCAACTTCCATCAGTTCGGAGTCCTCATCGCCAGAGTGACCATCAGAGACGGGAGGGAGTTTAAAGAAATGGATAACACGTTTGACCGTATTCTGGTGGATGCCCCTTGCAGCAACACCGGAATGATAAGAAAGAACTATAAATACGCCAGGATCTGGACCAGAAAAGATGTTGAATCCCTGTCAAGACTGCAGAAAGGCATGCTGACAGCAGCATACTCCTCACTGAAACCAGGAGGGACACTGGTATATTCTACCTGCTCTTTCGACCCCTTAGAGGATGAAGAGGTAGTGGATTACCTCTTATCCAACACCGACGCTCAACTGGAAGAGGTCGACCTCGATGTCAAATCCCACCCACCTATCACGCGATTTGAAGGGAAGGAATTCGACCCCATGGTGGAGAAATGTCTCAGGATACATCCTCAGGATAACGATACTGAAGGATTCTTCATAGCAAAGGTGGTCAAATGAGGGGGGACACTGGAATTAAAGAGACAGTAGATTATCTGCTTGAAGAGCAATTCGGGACCAGATCCAGCCTGGAGTTCAAGGAGATGGGTAAAAAGAGGGTCTACGCCTTCAAGAGGTGTGAATTGGACATAAAAACCGAACACTATGGCTTATATTTTGGCAAACTGGAAAAGACTGGTTTAAGACTCTCTATTGAGGGCAGTCAATTAATAGGCCCATCTGCCGTGAAGGGATTACTGGAGGTTGGTGAAGCTAAAGCGATGAGGTGGATGAGCGGTGAGGACATCGAAGGTGAACTTAGAGGTTATGTCTTGATAAAGTGGGGTAATTACTTTTTGGGGTGCGGAAAGGGCAATGGAGAAAAAATCAGGAACTTTATACCTAAAGGACGGAGAATCTCGCCCGATAGCATGGTAGGATATTACAAAAACTATTAATATTGCCTGACCTTACTATGTCTTGAGATGTCATTGGTCGCTGAAGTATTTGGCGTTTTTGCAGTTCAAAATGTGATGGGCATGTCGCCCGTTGTAGTTCTCAGGACAGAAGATGGAAGAATCCTGCCCATATACATCGGTATTCCGGAGGCCATGGCCATACATTCTGCTATAAAAGGACAAACATCACCCCGGCCCATGACCCACGACCTGCTCACAGAAGTTTTTTCCCGCCTCAGTGCAAAAGTAGAGAAGATAATTATCGATGACCTGGTGGAGAACACCTTCTACGCCCGAATGATAGTCACACAGAATGACCACGAGCTGGAGATAGATGCTCGGCCCAGCGATAGTATCGCCGTAGCCGTTAGAGCTGCCTGCCCCATTTTTGTTAGCACTAATGTTCTGGATGAAGCCGGTAACGAGGAGCTGCCGGAGAACTACGTAGAATTCGATGAGATCGTGTAACCAACAGTGTGTAACTAATAATTGTTTTAAGTTGCGGGATAGCATTTTAATACCGGGTCTGAAATTGTTGTTGTTGGTGGTACGATGGATACAGATGAGCTTAAAGAATTAATTCAACATGATTACGAAATGGTTGAATCCACTGAGACGGTTTCTAAAGTTGTTCCCATGCTGGAAAAACAGGATCCCGAGAGATCTCACGCAATTGTGGTCAAAGAATCCGGCGAGGTAGCCGGAGTGATAAGAGAGCGGGATCTCATAAGAGGTAGCGTGATGGTAAATCCTCACGAGACAAAAATAAAGAATTTCATCGTCAGGACAGGAATAATTAATATTTCTGAACTCACTCCGGATAAGGTTGCCAGAAGGTTTGTAGAGGATTCGACTCCATTTGTTCTTATAAGGTCCAAAGACGATCTGGGCGTAATCTACGTGAACGACTTCCTGAGGAACTCCAAAGACGACCTCGAAAAGAGGAAGATAAGAGAGATAATGAATCCCCACGTTATCACGGTCAACGATTCAGATTCGGTTGCCAAAGCTCTGGCCACCATGAGGAAACACGGAATAGACAGGGTTGTGGTCATTGACGAGAACAATAAGGCTTCAGGTTTGATCACCGGTAAAGACATCGTCGATCGCGTCATCTCCCCTCGAAAGGACGGCAGAATGGGGGGAGGAAGCGGAGAGAAGGACAAGACCCTATCCATTATGGTCGACAGCATAATGAGCTCTCCCCTCACTACAGCACTCAAGACGGATACCATCAAGACCGTGGTAGACGTAATGCTGGAGAACAGGATATCCAGCATCGTTGTCACCAAAGACGGTATCCTGGAGGGAATAGTCACCAAAAAAGATATTCTGGAGACCCTGGTCAAAACACAGGCCCCCACCAAATACGACATACAGCTTATAACCAAAGAAGTGGATATGGATGAGTTCGACAAACAAAACGTCCTCGACGACGTAGAAAAATTCCTCAATAAGTTCCTGAACTTTCTGGGTGAGACAGTGATCTTCGTCTATATCAAGAGGCACAAAGAAAAGTTCAGAGGACTGCCCCTGATACACGTGAGGCTGCGGCTGACCAGTGAACAGGGAGTATTCTTTGCCACCGGCGAAAGCTGGGGAGTAGAGTTCGCAGTCAACGCCACCCTGAAAAAGCTGGAAAGAGAAGTTCTGCAGGAGAAAGAGATAATAAAGGATAAGAGAATGGAGAAGAGGTTCTACGAAGAATTCCTCTAATCTCCACCAACCATTTTCTCTTTTTCGTTTCTAACCTCTTTTTTCCTGTGTTATTAACTACTTAATAGATCGATCATTTAATGGCGATCCTGTGCTCCGTGATGTGCAAATAAGTTATGATAGGTGGTTTCATGTGATAACCCAAGGTATATGTAGTTAGATCAGGGTTGAAGCCGTGAGCAGGGAAATAATCACTCTCATACAACGTGATGTCTGAAGAAACTTGATTCGCCAGAACATGGAAGTAGTGCTGGCTCACATTATCCAGAGAATTTTTATCGTCTTTGGTAAAGTCTCCGCTGTCCGTTTTATTCATGTCACTGCCCCAGGTCCATGTGGTATCATTCCACGCCGAGTCAGGCCAGTTGTCGCTGTCAAACTTGGGAGGAGAGCTCTTTTCGTAGACCATATCCTGTGATTGATTGAGGAAATCCAGACGGTAGGTATCATCTTCTGTCCACTCCAACGTACCCTCTGTGGTCCAGCCTTCAAATTTGGTAGAATTACCGTAGTAAATGCTGAGTATGAAATCGTGAGGTCCGCCACCATTTCTCTTTTGCATATATATCACCAGCGCTGGATCTGTATCTGTGTACCAAATAAACTTATAATTTGAATGTAGTCCTCCCAAGTCGATTTCGAAATCATCCAATGGAGTTTCGTCATTAGTGTCCAGATTATTTAGATTTATAGGTAGGCTGTATGCTCTGGTGCTGGTGGCGGCTTTTACGCTCATGTTGGCGGTTATGGTGTTGTTATTCCTGTCCACATTCGTTATCTCCGTATCCGTCCTTTCCTCCAGGTAATCTTTCCATCCTTTCCAGAATTCACTCTGTATCTTTAATTCCAGGTGACTGCACTGCAGGGGGTTGGTAAAATTCTTATTGGTCGTTTTGTTCGGATAGTAAACGTTTGCACTCTCCTTGTGAATATAAAGCGGTAACACTCCTCTCCCGCTTGCAGAGTAATTGGAGGTAAGCTTGATTATGGGTAGAGTAAGCGTATCGGATTTGTAGTGGAATTCCGGAGATGTCAGCATGACCACAGAGTTTCCTCTCTTCTTCCATACTCCCCCACCTTCATAACCGATGATCACACTATCTCCCTCAGTGACTGAACCCATTCCAAAAGAAGACCCGGGAATGATGTTGCTCGAGCTGTATATGGCTCTACCTATGGCTCCAGAGTATACGATTGATTTTTCTTCTTCAGTCTCATTCTGAAATACTGCCCATACGGTTAGATTATTCCCGCCTGTCTCTACTTTGAGGTTTCCGTTATTCAGGTTAAATTTAATGTTCTGGGAGGGGACATCCCCCAATGAACATTTGCTGGCAGAGAGATCCAGCAGGGTCATCTGAACTTCTGCAAGTTTTGATCTGGAATCGTCCATGGTGCTTGATATGTAGGGATACGATGCCACAAAGATAAATGATGCTGAGAACGCCAAAACAGCGAAAGCCAGCAACCATCCGACGAGTTCAGAAGCTCCCCTATCATCTTTCCACATGCGATCACCTCAACATTTCCACTTTTATACTGGTGTAACTAATCAAGAGTTTCTCAGACTTGCAGGTGGCGTTAATTGTATTCCCGTTCGTGGTTACATCGAAATTGTTGTTCTGCAGTATTTCGGTCCACTTGTCCTTGAGACTGGTGTGTATGATTATTGATTTATTATCTGCCTCAAAAGTTCCTCTTCCCAGCTGATTAAGCCGTATTCTCAAGATCCCTTTACCGGATGTGGAATCCATTTCGTGAAAGGCTATAACCGGAAGAACAGTTGTGTTGCCGGCTCTCAATACAGATGGTTCTTTATTGATAAGTGTGGCTGTTTCGTATTTCTCGAAAATACCTCCATTTTCCACAATGATTCCTCTACTATCTTGTTTATACGTTATTCTGCCTAAAGTGATGGTAGAATTATCAACTATAAGATATGAAGAATTTGAAACGGTTACAGAACCTCTATAAGTCCTCATTTCCGTTACTCTCACTGGCACATCTTCAAATGCCACCTTATTCAAGTTGGCGTACAATAGATCGAAGGCTTGCTCCACCTCCGTTTCGTGGTTGGAGTTAACTGCACCTTCTACTATGGGTTTGGTTCCACTGTAGATCATGCCCATAGCTATTATTACCAGCCCAAAGATGAGTATCAATCCCACCTGATTTGAAACTCCTCTATTATCCTTCATCTGTTAACTACCTCAATCTTATCGCTGGAGAGATTGTAAACCAGATAAGCGCTGTTGCTTGTGGCCAATGAAGACTCAATGGGAGCTTCAGAGCTAATAACTGCCTTAACCTCCTTGCTGCCCTGTCTGGCGATAACATGATCACTGGTGAGCTCGATCATATAGGGGTCTCCTCCTATCCTCTCCGGAATTTTGAGCCGTTTCTTGAGGGTCAGATCTCCGGGCTCGATAGCCAAGCCGTATAAGGTGTGTACGTCCTGTGCAATCTTGGAGGCAACATTGGAGAGTGTGGATTTCGTGGTTGTGTCCTGTACATCCGAATAGATGGAATGATAGTCCATCAACACCATTCCCATCAGTAGCCCTGTAATGGAGAGCAAGAAAATAGTCTCCATTAAAGTGGTTACAGCCCTGGAATCAGAACTGAAACTCATCCTCAAAGTATTGTGATCTACCATTTTTCTCCACCTTAGCAATAACTATATACTTCTTATTTTTCTTAAACTCCCACGGACCGAGTTCTTTACTATCACTATCACAGTTCCAGATCGCGTCATTTTTATCGTCTTTTATTATTTTACCCTCTAGGGTTCCATTATGCATTATTCCAGTAAGGTTTGTGTAGATTAACTCTGCCGGAGCTTTTCTCTTGACAGAGATATTCACTTCGGCATCGGAAAGATAATTGATTGTTCCATCTTCATCTTCCCATACCACAAGCTTGATATCTACCCTATCTTCTCCATTACTTTCAGCATCCAGTGTTCCTTCCCAGTCAGCTCCAACCCCAGGTTCACTACCTCCTCCATTATCAAAGGTCACGCTAATGGACTCATAAGCAAAACTGCTCCCATTCACTGTTTTGGCAGCGAAGATGTGCTCTCCATCAGAATAATTGGAGGTGTTTACGGTCGTATTCCACAGGTCACCGCCCACATTGTTCATGGAGACCCACCCCAGATCATCCATCTGAAAATAAGTTTCAGTGCCATTGCCACTGACCTCCACCGATACGTTGCCTTCGAGGACGTAACCGCTCTTGGGATTCACGAAGTCCACTACCAGGTCAGAATTGGATATATCGGATATGATATCCTTTGTAGCGTTTTGAGCCGTTTTCCTCACGGAGATGTTCAACTGCTTATAGAATGTTGTTGAGCCGTCAGAATAATTTAATGAAGCGTTGAAGTAAAGAGTATATGCAGGAACTATTTTTGTGGTGTTGGAGAGTAATAGAGCATCAGTAAGGAGTGAAAGCCTTTCAGGAGTTGTTACACCCCCGCTCTCTGTCTGATCGTGCCCCCCAAAATATATTACATGCCCATTATCGAAAGGAGCATATGAGAGGGCCGTGGCTGTTGAGCCATCACTTGCATTCACCAAGGGAACAGTGTGGGGATTTTTATCGCTCCTGAAGGTGAATGAAGGGGTTTCTCCACCCATCTTATAGACTTCTCCATCCGGAGTGTAAGTTTGTGAGGCGAAAAGGGTGGTGTTGGAGTTGAATATGTTGTCCTGAATGGTCCCGTTGTTTGTTGATCCAATGTCGCTGGAATCTTTGACACCAACAAAGCCGTACCAGGGATGAAGGTTCATATCGGCCTGCTCAATTACATCGTCTATGGTCTCAACACCGTAGCACTCGGTATAATAGACCCCACCTCTTGATACCCAGTGGAGTATATTATTGGCTGCCGTGGATGTAAGGTTGGCGTGAGGGTCCAGTGAGTCAGTAGGGTCATCATGAGGGATAAACAGAACGTCTTCATTATTTAGGGCTCCCTGCTCGATCTCCGTTGTGTTGAGGAGAGTATATTCATCATCAGTCAGTCCGGCAAGCTGGAAATAATCCTGGGTTCCGGTTTGCCATGCTTCAGGATAAACGGCTACTCTGGGAGCACCCACCATTTTGGTAGTGTGGTCATAGGTTAGTGATTCGTTAAGGAAGTAAATGTCCAGATTCATTTTTTTGGCCTCGCTGAAGATGGTGGCCTTCTGAGAGACAGATATACCACTGGAATCGATAATGAAAGGACCTCCAGAGAAATTGGTGTAGCCTTTGAATTGAGATACGTTAGAGGCGGTTTCTCCATTGATAACCCGGGATACATTGAGCTGGGTCTTGTAGGGTATGCCTATGGGGTCATTGGTACCGTCTCTGGCTTCTCCTCTGGAATCCTGTATCAGCCTGTAAACCGGGATGGATGTATCGTCCAGGCTGGTAGAGTTCTCGTCCCTGTGGTTCAGTGTCCTGTATACCAGACCAAAGACCCTCATTATCTTCAGGTCGTTGCTGTCATCCGAGTCGTTCAAGAACCACTGATTATCGTCAACAGCGATCACCAGAGAGCCTTCGGAGAAAGTATGGCTTTCCATATTAACTACGGCCCCTCTTCTGTAGCTGTCACCTGTTACCAGCTCTCTTTGTACTCTGGTTTTACTCGTGTCTACGTCAACATCGAGCGCAATCCCGTGTGAAGCGTAGATATCTTCAAACAGGTCGGAAACATTCAACATCTGCTTCTTCAGTATATCTGTAGCGTTTTCCTCACTTATTTCATTATTTTGAGCAAAGTAATTGCCTAACTCGTCTACCTGATCTTCAAAAATAGAGATGGAGCTCTCTATCCTGATCCTCTCCTGAGGATTGATCAAGGCAGGAAGATTTAGTCCGTATAGAACATTATTTGCCAGAATAATGATTATAACGAGACCCACAGCCATAAGGAAGGCGGTTAGCAACATGAGCTGGCCCCTATTATTGTCCATAACGATCACATCCTCCACAGTGTTAATCGGACCTCTATTAGATTGTAGAGGTTGGTGGTATTTCCATCCACATTATACGTCAACGTCTTTATTCCCTGCTGGCCGTAATCTGAATCATAGAGGGGGACAGTCTTGGAGACCGTCACTGCATTATCGGATGGGTAACCGTTCCACACGAAATACCTGCTCTGAACGATCTTGGTGCCGTTATTTTTCTTGAAGTAGTTTGCTTTAATGTTATAAGCAATCCCTTCCTTATCTAGGGACTGATTAATAAACGATTTCAGTCTCGCGGAGCCGTAGTAGTCGTGAATTCCCCCATTCATTGTTGTGCCATCCCAGTAGAGAAGAGCTGCTTTCATGGGGCTGTACTCCTCTCCCGGTTTTTTGTGGCACATTACATCGAGAATATCGGCCCCATACCTCTCCAGCTGGTTCTCTACCATGACATTGGCAGCCGATGAAGTGAGAGGAGTTAAGGGAATGGCCATTACAATGAACACCATTACCAGAACAAGCATCAGGACGGCCATAGCGGCTTCAAAGGTGAACATCTGGCCCCTATCATTTACCATATGTACACCTCCATAATCATCGGCTCGTTGAGCTCATTGGAGACGATAAACCTCTTGCTGTAGCCCAGATCAGAATAATTGGGCACAGGATTACCCACGTTACCCACTTTAACTCCGTTAACGGTTTCCACGGTTACGTTAACCTGATAGTCCATACTGGAGAACCCGATTTCTTGAGTGAAGTTATCATAAGACTTAGACAAAAGGGCTTTCGTCTCTGTGAGGTTAACAGTATTACTATCACCCGTTGATAAGTTAATTAAAAGGAAATCAGATAATGATTCAGCAATAAGCTGTTTTTCATTGCTTTTTTCTGATATAGGGGATACAATGCTGGTCGATAAGTAAAAGACAACAAATACTCCAAAAAGAAATAATGCTAAACCAACTATATAGTCTATGCTGACTTGGCCCTTGTTGTCCATTATAATTGTAATAGTAATTATAGTCTTATAAATCTTCTGGCAGCATGATAATCACAACAGATGAAATCACGATTCACGTAAAGAATAAATTCCGAAATCCAGCTCTCTGTCCTGAATGTAGTTCTTACCCAATTTTAAGGCTATTTCAGCCTTTTTTAGCTCTCGACCCAGATAAGCAGCATGGTCCAGCCGGGAAACGAGGTCATTTTCTATTACGGTATCTGAAATGCTCTTGGCGTCATCCCCTACAACCGTCAGCCGGTCATGGCTGCACACTATTTTCCCTTTGTGTATCCAGATCCTGAAATCCCCAAGAGGGTCACGATGGAACTTCCCTTCAACAGCTTGAATGTGATCCGGGGGGCCGCGGGTGCGAAGGGCTTTCTTATCTTTGAGGCTTAGAAGGCTAATGCCCAGGTCCTTGGGAGGAGTGCTGCGCAATCTGGCTGCTTTAGACATGTAGGATGCTTTCCTCAGCTCTCTGACACATCCTCTGGTCTTCAAACTGGCTTCAGTAGTGAAAAGCATATTGAGACTCAATTCTTCGGCAATAAACGCCAGTGTGGCGTTGATACCCAAGGAGTCAGCGTCACTCAATTCGGTTACATTTCCCACCCCCACAAGGACCGGAGTCTCCACATCCATTTTCCTGAACTCCTGATACCTAAAAAGGGAGCCCGAGATGTTCTGAGGTTCGAGCAGACAATCGGCAATAACCCTATCTGTTTTTTGCTTCACCTTCTCTATAATGCTGAACAGACTACTGACATCATGATCCACCACAACCACTGCCGCATCTTCCACCGATTCTAAAGCATCAAGGTTTTCACGGGATATGCTCATGACCATATCTGCTCCTGCTTCAACTCCCACATCTATGGCTTCTTTACCGAAAGTGTCTATACTGATGGGTGTGTTGCAGTTATCGATCGCTGTTTTTACTGCTTTTCTGACATCTTCAACAGAGTGCTCCACCGGAATACCCAAATCGATTATGTCTGCACCTTCACTCTCATAATACTGGACTCTGGATATCAATTCGTCTCTGGTGATCTCAGTAGCATCAACTACTTCTGCAACTACCTTCATCCGGGTGTTACCCCCCACCCTTACGTTGCCGATTTCAAAGACGCTGTCCTGCAGGTTGTCCACCATATCCATGTTCTCCTTGGCTCTGGAGATATTGAGCAATTTGCAGGCAGGAACCGTGTGGGAGAACTCTACCTCACGGATGTTCTCCATCACGGTCTTCAAATCGGAGGCATGAATAGGTCCAAGCCTTATCTTAACACCCTTCTCTTCCTCAAGTTTCTCCCAGTCTCCTTTAGCCAGTCCGGGAACGAATACAAGATCATAATGGCTCAAATCAATGTCCTTTAAGTTAGAAGGTGAAATGAAAGCTGCTACATCAATATCTATGACATAAACGTTTTCAACGTATTTCCTGACCTCTTCCTGTGCCAGTTTTCCAGTGACGGCCAAAATGTTCATAAATTAGAATATGTTTTGGGGAGAAAAATATTACCGTTAAATGATACAGAGCAAAACTCATGTGGAATCCAGAATATTCAAAATCCCTTCTACCTCCCTAAGATGATTGTTAACAAGCTTTTTTTCTTTAAATTTGCTCTGATGATCTTATCGATTGTTTTATCCTTCCCCACCCGATCCCTCCTAAAGTTAAAGCCGGCTTCAGGTTGGCCATGGTGTAAACACTTATGGTGAATTCCAATCCCTCTTTCAGAACGTCAAAACCCTCAATTTTATTCGTGCTTCTAAAAAATTTTATCTACAACTTCAAAACAAAATAAGGAAGTTTCTTTGTTAAGGATTTGAGAATGAGCCAGAGAGACGATAATAGCTCTTTTTTCAAGGTTGTTCGAATTGGGGAGCCATTTAAAAAATGCTTCTCAACAAGGTAGGTTTAAGGTAAAACAATGTAATATACATTCATATCAAGAGAAGCGGCAGCCAGATAGGAGCCATCTGAGGCTATTGATACGTCCATTACATCACCAGAAGTTTTATAGCTCCACAGTAATTCACCCCTTATGTTGAGGAGGTAAATTTTTCCATCAGAAGAGCCAGCAGCAATTAACTTGCCATCCGAGGAGATTGAGACCCCCCAAACATATCCTTCAGTTCGGTATGTCCAGAGAAGCTTTCCTTTACGGTTGAAAAAGTAGATCCTTCCGTCAGAAGAGCCAGCAGCAATATAAGAGCCGTCCGGTGAAACTGCAGCTCCCCACATATAATCTTCTGCTTTATGTCTCCACTTGTTCTGTAGTTTTCCATTTTTATCTTTTTTATAAAGGCTTATTTTTTGTTCCCGTCCTTTTATGGCCTGAACAGCGGCTAAACAATTTCCGTCCGATGACAGGGACACTCCTCTGACTGCTTCCATTTGCTCACTCCATAAGAGCTCTCCTTCATCGTTAAAAAGGTGAATACCCTGGTTATCGGCACCCAAAGCAATGTACTGCCCGTTTGAAGACATGGAAACATTGTAAGCTGTATCTTCTATATAATACTCCCATAGAACCTCTCCCTGTCCACTCAGAAGGTACGATTTCTGGTCGGATGTGCCTGCAGCTATTAAATCGCCATCAGCTGATACAGCAACTCCCCACAAATAGCCTACTCCATCTGTTCGATAGGTCCACTCCAGAAACCCATCTTTATCTAAATAGCGTACGTTCCCGTCAGAAGAGCCGGCAGCCAGACAGCCCGATTCTGAAGAAACAGATACACTTAAAGGCCCCATACAGTTGTGGGTGTAGAAAAGAATCGGTTCGCTCAATTCATTTATTAACTGTTGTTCATCAAAATCTGGCTTGTACTTCCCCCAGAATTTCCCTAAAGGTTTCATAATATCACAAAAGAAAAGAGCGCTGCTTCAAGCCCTCTGAACTTTATTTGTATTCCTCTAACCCCAGTGTTTCCTCAAAGTTAAAATCTTCCAGATAAGCGACCCCCAGATCAGAAAGCATTTCTATTACCTGGGATCTCTCGTTCTTGTTAAGGTCTTTAAGCATTTCTTCCAGCTGCTTTTGAGCAAAAACACATGCAAAGGTAAGTGCTTCGTTGAGTGGGATATATTTGCCGGTCAATGATTGTAAGTAGTTTTGCCACTGGATCGCGGCCCTTTTCATCTCCTTTTGCATTTCGAGCACTGAAATCTCTGTCATAGCTATCAATGGTATATTGATTTTTCAAATTATAAAACCGTTGGCGGTATAAACAAGGTTACAATGATAATCATCTGAGAAAAAGAGGGACGATAGTGGAGTAAATCTCATGTGGACTGCTCATAATAATTTATTGGTGCAATATCGATTCCGAGGGGATGATGGGTGAGGCGATAATTGGGGCCAAAAACAGTTATATTCTTAAGAAGAATTCTTCCTCAACTGAACAGGTGAGATTATGGGCAAATGTATTTTCTGTAAGATAGTCAAAGGAGAGATACCTGCAGAGAATATTTACGAAACAGAGAACGCTATAGCTTTTCTGGACATAAATCCCAGGTCACCAGGACATACACTGGTCATACCCAAAGAACATGTAGAGAGCCTGGGAGAGCTGGAGGATGATCTGGTCCTGGATGTTTTCAAGACAACAAGGGATGTCATGAACCTCCTCAAAAAAGCTCTAAATCCAGATGGATTCAACGTAGGGATAAACGATGGCAGTGCTGCCGGTCAGGAGATCCCCCACCTCCACATCAATATCTTCCCCAGATACTCAGGAGATGGCGGTGGTCCGGTGCACGCTGTGGTGAACAATCCACCGTCAGAAGAAGTATCCGAGACCGCTAAAAAGGTGAGAAATCAAAAATAGAGATAAATAATTATTTTTTCCTTTATCCTTCTTGCTTCTTATTGATCGATCGACCCTTTAAATCAACCAGTACCTCTGCTCCAATCCCCTTGTAAGCCCCAGTTCCTCTGCCAGCTCGATAACCTGGAAGAATTCTTCTCCAGTAGGTCTTCTGCTCAATTCCTGGAACTTATAGGCTTCTCCTGCAGGTCTGTATTGAGCCATCACATTAACGTAGGTATCTTTTGACAGGGTCGCCAGGAATTTGAGGACATCTTCGCTGCCAGCCAGCCCATTGGGTAAGACCAGATGCCTCACCAGCAAACCTCTGTAGGCAATACCGTTCTCCATCTTCAGGTCTCCTACCTGCCTGAACATCTCCTCCACAGCTTCTTTGCTTCTCTCGAAATAGTCGGGGGCATCGGAATACTTGCTGGCGGGTTCGCTGGAACTGTACTTGAAGTCAGGCATGTAGATGTCCACAATACCGTCAAGCAATTTTATGGTCTCCACGTTCTCATAACCACCGCAGTTCCACACTATGGGTAGCTCCAATCCCATACCAGCAGCAATCTTTACAGCCTCCACCACATGCGGGGTGTACTGGGTGGGTGTAACCAGATTTATGTTGTGACAGCCCATCTCCTGCAACTCCATCATGATCTTCGCTGCTGTCTGAGGGGAGAGCTCTCTACCGACTCCCAGATGGCTGATATCGTAATTCTGGCAGTAAACGCACCGCAAGTTGCAATTCGAGAGAAAGATCGTTCCTGAACCCTTACTGCCTACCAGAGGGGGTTCCTCCCCGAAATGAGGATGATAACTGGCGATCTTCAGATCTTTACCTCCCTCACAATCTCCTTTCTCTCCCTGAAGCCTGTTAACCCCACATTTCCGGGAGCATAGCTCACATGACTCCATTATACTGTACAGGGTCTCTATCTTCTGTTCCAGTTCTTCCTCACTCAAATCCAGATAACTTGCTTTAAATCCCATTTGCGTTCCCCATTCAACTTCTTACCTCATTATATTCTTCATACTAAACCAACTCATTGTTAATTAAAGTGTTCTTTTCCTCTTAATAAAAACTTAATTAGACAAGCCATAAAGATCCACACTACATAGATTGAGAAAGAATGGGGATGAAGTGGAAGGGAACGAAGTAATGACCATGTCTATATTGAGTGAAAAAACCGGTGAGCTCGTTAAAGAGATAGAGAATTGGAGTCCGGGTAACTTTAAGGTTGTTGTGTTGCCTCATTTCTGCCTAGATATCTCGGTTAATTACGCGGATTATTCTTCGTTTATGGAGAAGCTTGAAGCTATCAGGAAGCAGGAAGGAGGCAATATTGTAGTGGAGCAGTCGATGGGTGTGGGGGGTAAAGCCGCCAACTGTGCACTGGCACTCTCTTCTCTGGGTTTGCAGACATACTTGATAGCCAGAACAAGTGAGCTGGGATACAAGCTGCTCCAGTATTTTACAGGAGGAAAGGTGAACATATCTCATGTGAGCGAAAACGGTAAACTGGCTATAACCACTGCAATTGAGCTTCCTGAGGCGAACATCATGTTGAGCGATCCCGGTCCGCTCTCTAACTTTGGACCTGATCACCTGTCAGCCAGGGATGAGGAATTGCTCCGGAGAGCTGATTTGGTATGCATTTCCGACTGGGGGCTGAATGATAGAGGTACAGAGCTTGCCCAGCATGTTTTCCATATAGTCAAGCGTGGAAAGGGTAAGGGAGAAGGTAAAACTTTCTTCGATCCCGGTGATCCTTCCCCCAAAGCCAGAATCGAAGAAGAGATATCTTCGCTGGTGGAGATGTTAAACAGCGGGGTGGTTGATATATTGGGTGTGAATGAGGATGAGCTGTTGAGATACGGGCAGACCAATGACCCTCAAAAAGCGGTAGATTCCCTTAGGAAGGTTACCAGAGTGGATTTACATACAAAAGATCACGTGGCAAGCTTTCACAGAAATGAGGAAACCGTTAAAGTGCCCACCTTCAATGTGGAGCCTTTGAGGCTGACCGGAGCTGGTGACGCATGGAATGCCGGCAATATAATGGGCGATGTGATGGGCTTGTCAGATGATCTAAGGCTCATACTCGCAAATGCCGTCGCTGCCTACTATATCTCCCATCCTCAAGGAAAGCATCCCGGTATAGGTGATCTGAAGGAGTTTCTGAAGAGAAGTGATCTTTAGATGCAGACGAACATAAGAAAAGTAACGGCCACGGATCTGCAAAGAGTTAAGGAAATAGAGAACAATTCATTCCCTCAAACACCATATGATATCCTTACATTCATTGCCTACTGGATCAGCTATCCAGACTCGTTCCTGGTCTGCGATGATAGTGAAGGGGAGGTTAGAGGGTATATCATATTCGATCCCTATGACGGTCATGTAATATCCATTGCTGTTGACCAAATCTACAGGAGAATCGGGATAGGCAGTGACCTTATTGCACAGGTCCTTGATAGAGCAGGGAAAGCTTATGTGGAGGTCAGGGAGAGCAATGAAGAGGCTATAGAATTTTACATGTCACTCGGGTTTGAAAAAGTTGATAAAGCCCCCAAGTATTACGTAAATGAAGATGCTTTGATCATGGCCAAGACGGCTTAACCCTAATTCATCAAAAAACGCTCAAAAATCGAAAATCAAAATCAAAGATCAAAAAATAATAAAAGAAATGGTTGTTGATTATTGAAGAGCAGATTTCCACTCTTCAACTTTGTCCTGGTTGTTCGCTATCCATTCAGAGGCTACAACTTCTGGTTCTTTGCCTTCAATGTTGTAATCGTAAATCCATTGACTCTGTGTCTCTGCACTTATCTCGAACTCCTTGAAGAAGTCATATACCTTGGGATGGTCCTGAGCGAAGTCGTCTCTGCAGACTGTGCCTACATGGTCACCTTCGCCACTCTGGTAGATTTCTTTGGGACTCTCCAGGTTACACAGCTCGTATTGAGCATAAGCTCCGTGAGGTGCCCACAAAGGCACAATTATATACTCTTCTTTATCGATGGCTCTCTTCAGTGCAGACAGCATGGCCGAAGTGCTGCTCGGCTTAAGTTCATATTCGTCTTCAAGACCGTACTCTCTTAGGGCTTGTTCAGTGTTGTTCATGATCCCAGCACCGGGCTCGATACCTATGATCTCGTTGTTGAACTTGTCACCATTTCCTTCCAGGTCAGGGATAGAGGTTATCCCTTCATCACATACATACTGTGGAACTACCAGTCCCAAGAAAGTGTCTGGCTCGTTGACTTTGACTTCCTCCAGGTCATCACCATACTGGTCCCAGTACTCTTTGTGAGTTACCGGCAGCCAGGCCGACGGAGTGCAGTCCATCTCATCAGTGGCCATCTGCTGGTATACAATACCTATCTCCAAGTTCTGGAGTTCAACATCATAACCCTCACTTTCCAGGATCTGCTTGATAACTTCTCCCTTCACAGGTGGTGCAGACCAAGGAGGAATACCGAGGGTTATTGTTCCTTTAGCTTCAGGTGTTTCTGTTGGTGTGGCCTCTCCATCAGTAGGTGTTGGAGTAACCTCCGGCATTTCTTCGGCACATCCGGCTGTTAGTACTGCAACCAAAACCAGTGCTAATAGAGGAATAAATCTTTTTAAATTATATTTTTCCATACTCATCTACTCACCCCTTTTTTATTAATATTACTCCAAGATGTCTATATTTATAACTTTTCGTTTCTATTTTTCCTTTCTCCACTCTTAAAAATTAAGTTCTTACAAAATAAAAATAAATAATAATATATATTTATATCTTTAAGTCCCTGGACCTTTAGAGCCTATGTTCCGCAGTATTCTATCCAGAATTATAGCCAAAAACACTACTGAGAGCCCTGCTTCCAGAGCTTTACCAACAGCAAATCTGTTAATACCCGATATAATCGCTTCTCCAAGTCCTCCGGCTCCAATGAATCCTGCCAGAACTACCATAGTAAATCCGATCATGATGCTCTGATTCATTCCCAGCAGTATAGCTGGTTTGGCCATAGGGAGTTCTATTTTGGATATGATCTGTCTTGTATTGGCGCCAAAAGATTTTCCTGCCTCAATAACTTCGGAAGGGATCTCTTGTATACCCAGCGACGTAGTTCTCACTGGTGGAGCCACAGTAAATATAACTATAGAAACTATACTGGGTGCTATCCCTATTCCAAAGAACAATAAAGCCGGGATCAGGTATGTCATGGGTGGGGTAGTCTGCATGGTGTCCAGAATAGGTGTCAGCAGATTATCCACCATTTTGGAATGAGCTTTCCAGATTCCCAGTGGAATCCCTATTAGCCAGGAAATGATGAGGGCGACAAACAGTAGGGATAGGCTCTCGACCATATTCTCCCACATCCCCATATTCCAGATCAACAGAATGAGGAACGCTCCGATGGGAACCATCTTCAATCCCACAGTTCTCCAGATTATCACTGCAACGAGGATGGTAAAAATTTCTGGGGGTATGGCATTAAGGATAGCAAAACTAACACCGGCCATGCTGTTGAGAGTCCAGGTTATGCCGTCAAATAGCCATGGTAAATTTACTGTAAGCCAGGTTATAGCATCGTTCCCCAGCGGTCCAATAGGATTTCTAGGAAGCTCTAATACAAAATCACCAATCTCTATCAATGGAACACCCATCAGATCAGCCTCCTAACGGAACGTAGAAGTCTATCCAGTATGATCGCCAATATCACGATAGACACACCAGCTTCAATGGCGAGTGGAGCCAGCATTCTGGAGATCGACTTTACAACTGGCTGGCCCAATCCTCCTGAACCAATAAGTCCTGCAATAACCAGCATGGCGAAAGACAGAAGGAATGTCTGGTTAATACCCAGAGCGATGGAGGGCATGGCCAACGGGAGCTCTATCTTAGTGAGTATCTGCCGATTGGTGGCACCGAAAGACCTTCCCGCCTCAATAACTTCTTTAGGTATATTTCTTATTCCATAAGTGGTCAACCTCACAAGGGGGTTAAGAGCGAAAAGGATGGTAGCCACAACTCCGGCCGCTTTTCCCACGCCAAAGAGGAAGACTACAGGGACAATGTACGCCAGAGCAGGTATAGCCTGCATGAAATCCACAAAAGGCTCGATTATCGTCATAGCCCTGTCGCTGTGGGCCCCCCATATACCAAGGGGAAATCCTATTATGAAACACGTGAGAGTGGAAACCAGTATCAATGCTATGGTCTCCATAGTGAATTTCCAGTAATCCATGCCTATGCTCAGGATGAATACCAATAATACTGCCACTATGGGGGCAGCTTTGCGGCTCACAAGTACCCAGGACAGTACAGCGAATATTATGATCATTACCAACGGTGGAACGACCATCAGACCATCAAAGATTCCTTCTGTAAAGGTATTCAGGACATCTGCAATTGTGTCAAAGAAAAATGCAGCGTTAACTATGAGCCAGTCAATAACATCTTCAAGTGTTTTACCAACCGGTATGTTCGGTATGGGGTACTCAAATAGACTCTGCACCTTCCATTACCTCCATAGCAACCTTTTTGTCCAAATAACCTACAAACTTCCCTTCATTGTCAACAGCTGCCAGTGGGATTTCAGATGAAAATAATCTTGCGGCAACCTCGTTAATGGTCTTACTGTAGTCCAGGGTTCTCTTCTCCTTGATATAGTCCTTAATAGTGTCGCTGTTAGCTTCCTTGGCTTTTTTTGCGTCCTCTTCGGTAACTACTCCCTTGTAAACCTTAGTTTCATCCAGAACAAATGCAACACCGTCCGACATCGCATCTAAAGCTTTTTGTGGGCTGTCATTCGCACTTATCGTAGATTGGGGTTGTTTGGCTATGTGCACTATGGTCAAAACACTGGGGATATCCAGTTCCTGAACAAATGATCTCACGTACTCATCAGAAGGATGCAACAGGATGTTCTCAGGAGTGTCTATCTGGACGGCTCTGCCTTCTTTATCCAGGATAGCTATCCTGTCTCCCAGCTTGACGGCTTCGTTGAGGTCGTGAGTAATGAATATTATGGTCTTCTTCATCTTGTGCTGAATTCTTACGAGTTCTTCCTGCATTTTAACCCTGATAAGAGGGTCAAGAGCGCTGAAAGGCTCATCCATGAAAAGTATCTCGGGGTCAACAGCCAGAGCCCTCGCCAGACCGACTCTCTGCTGCATTCCACCGCTTAACTCCGAGATATAGCTGTCTTCCCATCCTTCAAGGCCAACCAGGTTTAAGGCTTCCTTACTTCTTTCAACTATGTCATTTTCACTTACATTCTGAATCTCCAACCCCAGCCCCACGTTACTGAGCACTGTACGGGTTGAAAGGAGAGCAAAGCTCTGAAAGACCATCCCGAAGTACTTTTTTCGGATAGCTATCAATTCTTTATAACTCAGGTTGGTTACGTCGATGTTCGGTTCCAGAATAACCTTCCCGCTTGTCGGTTCGATAAGCCTGTTTATGCATCTCAGCAGGGTTGACTTACCGCTTCCAGACAGACCCATTACCACAAATACTTCACCTTCTTTTACCTCAAAACTAATGTCCCTAAGTGCTACGGTCTGACCGGTGCGTTTTCTGATCTCTTCTCTGGACAATCCCTGCTCTACATAAGAGAACACACGGTTAGGTTGGTCTCCAAAGACTTTGAATAAATTCTCAACCCTCATTTTAGTTTCAGCCATTTACTCACCTCTGTTAAATAAATTGTTCAGCTTTATAAAAACATCTAACCTTTTAACCGTGCTTTTATTTTTTATAATCAAACCTTAACACCTCCTGTTGGGGTAACCAAATAACCTATTTATAAACCCTCGAAACCAGCTATATACGACAAACACGTACAGTTCTTTTTTAAGTATTTCGGAAAGACTGCATCATTTAGTAGTTTAAGTTATGCTGTTTAAAATGCGCCCCTATTCTACCTTTCTTCTGGACCCTCCTCGGGTTTTCTACTCTCCCTCAATCAATCTCTTAACTTATATACGACCTACTTAAGGATTTAAATAGAATCATAGATAGCCTCAGTTTTTTCACTAATTCACTACCACTAATATCAACGGACTGATTGTATCAGTAAATTATTCCAGAACCAGGGAAAAATAACTGATCAAACCCCCTTTTCAGCTCTCAAATCGGATTATGAGGAGCTAAAGAGGAGGAAACAAAACGAAATGATTAAATCAAACTAGTAGGAGGGTCAAATAAAAAATGAAGAGATGATAGTTTATGCGTCTTTAAACCTTGTCCTGGGTTCTTCTCTTGACATTCCATCTTCAGGCGGCTCTCCTGGACCCTCACTGTACTCTTTGCTGTGGTCATTGTAGTTCTCATCTGCTAAAGCGTCTCCAACTGCACCGCCACAAAACACGACCAACAGTGCAAGGGCCGCCATAATGATAACTGTAGATTTTTTCATTTGGATTACCTCCGCAGGAGAGTACACGCTTAAGTATTTATGTCTTTTTAATTATTCGCTCATATAAGTTATATCTTATTGGATAAAAATCCAAGGTTATCAAAAAATGTTAGAAGGGCTAATTCTTAGAGTCTCACTCTGCCAACCTTCAGCCAACCTTCAGAGCTCACGGGGAATTACTTAACCCAATTGCACTCATCACCTTGCAAAACTTACAGGTGGTGGTGGAAGCAGCATAGCCGCAACTTTCACAGTTCATCAGGCCACCCTCTTCCTGTAATTGCGTCTGGTTCCCTATTCTGGTAAAGGATTCCGCAAAGCTTCTCAATATACCGGGGCTTGTAGAGTCGAGCTGGCGTAACCAGTCTTTAAGCTCTAATGTGGGAGCATACGGAGAGTATGGACAAGACTTCTGAGTGAAGGGTACGTCGTTCGTTTGAGCGTATATCAGGACTTCCTCGTCCTTCAGCCAGTATAAAGGCTTTAATTTCGCCATAGCCAGCCAATCGAATCCGTTCTCGTAGGCATATTTATTCATCAAATACCGCTTGATCAACCCGCAAAGAGCGCACATGCTCCCATTTCCTCTTTTGTGGATTTTTGGTAGAGTTAGTTGGTAGCTCTCTTTCAAATCGACCACATCTAATACTACCCCCAGTTCTTGAGCCAACTTTTTTGCAGCATTTAAAGAGGATGAAGAAAAATTGTCGATCCCCAGGTCGATATAAAATGGTCTTACATTGATATCCTTGAAGTGTGTAAGGGATTCTACAGCAACTGCGGAGTCCTTCCCTCCGGAAAGGGCAACCGCAACACTTCCACTCACGTTGTATTTGTTCACCACTTTACCTACCTGACCCAAGAAGTACCTCCTGAAATGGTCCTTACAGTAATTTTTTCCTTTCCAGTCAATATGGGTTACAGCTGGTTGAGTGCATTTAGAGCATCTCATGCAATTCCTCCTGACCTCAAGAACCTTTTTGGCTGCTTATTAAGTTTTAAATCTTTAGAGTTATGAATACCTATCCTTCAGCCAGCCTTCATCTTTATCTGACAGACCAGCGACACAACCATAAAAAGAAAGTTGAAATAAATCACTGATACAAAGGATAAGCCGCCGGCGGGACTTGAACCCGCGACTTAGTGATTACGAATCACTCGCTCTGCCAGCTGAGCCACGGCGGCTTTTAAATATATACTCGGTACGGGGATAAAAAATTTTGGTAGGTAAACTGTGGTTAGTGAACATGGACTAAACTCATAATGCTCACAGGGGCTGAAGCTGGTGCGGTGAGGTTGATAGAGTTATTTTATAGTTGAGTTGTCATGTTTTTGACACCAAGTTTTAAATATACAGTTTATTAACAGGGATTAATGGCAGATTTTACCACTAGTGAAGTCGCAGAGATTCTTGTGGCACTCCGAATGAAGATCGTAAAGATCGTAGTGGTCATGGGAATAGTTTGGGCGGTTACTTTCGTGTTCTTTTCTGATACCGTGATAACCAGGTTGGTTGCCGATCTACTTCCCGTGGGCGCAGAAATAATTTACACCCGCCCTCTGGAGGGGATGATACTCAAGCTGAAGATCTCGCTGATATTTGGTGTGGTAGCAGTAATTCCTTACATCTTTGTCCTCATGTACAAAGCCCTTAGAGAGAGAACGGAGATCCTTTCCAACGTGGAAGTTAAGAAAGGTACTGCATTCAGGTACAGCGTTGTCTCTGTCATTTTATTCTCCGCTGGAGTCATCTATGGCTATAATATTCTGCAGTTCTTCCTCACGTATCTGTACGAAATGGCCGCTGCTCAAGGTGTGCTGGCTTACTACTCCATAGCAGAGTTCATCAGCTTTGTGGTCCTTCTGCTGGTGATATTCGGAGTTATCTTTCAGATGCCGCTTATTATGACTTTCCTCATAGGATATAACGTGGTCCAGTTCCAGACACTCACCTACTACAGGAGACATCTCTTTGTATCCTTTTTCTTGCTGGGAGCCATTATAACTCCACCCGACATCTTCACTCAAACCATAATCTCCATACCGATGATAATCTTCTTTGAGATCAGCATCATCGTCATCAGAATAATCCATAGAGACAAAATAAAACAGCAAGTATGATAATGACCTGTATTTAACCTCCACACTTTACAATTCTTCTCTGTAATCCTATGACGGTAGTGGGACAAGCGGCAAAATGATTGATCTTTAGTGCGTGGTTACAGGAGACTAAAAAAGAGTATCTGAAATCGGGATGTGCTGGATGATTTTGGGATATATATGGAGCATACTTGAAGGACTGCTTGATGCGGAGCTCTCCGGGGAGAATAAGATGTCTACAGCGAATATTGATGAGCATTATTAAATTGAATTTGAATTCATTGGGTGATAGAAACATTTTTAACTTTTTGACCTCTCTAAAACCTAATGAGAATACCGTTGTTCATAGAACTTGAAGGGAAGAAAATTCTCACCATCGGCGGTGGGGGTGTAGGAGCCTCCAGAGCAAGGAAATTCTTTGATGCCGGGGCGAAGGTTAAGGTTCTCAGCATTGATTTCAATGAAGATCTCAAAGGACTATCTAAAGAAGGCAAAGTCGAGCTTATAGAAGGAGATGCTTTCGACAGAAATGTCCTGGAGCCCTTAATAGAGTGGTGTGATCTGGTCACCGTAGCCATAGGCAATCTGGACATAAACAACATAGTGGAAGAGCTGGCCAGAAAACATAAGGCTCTGGTCAACCTGGCAAACGATGCCAACAGGACTGAAGTGGTTGTTCCCTTCGAGGGTGATGTCGAGGGTATCAGATACGCTGTTACTACAGAAGGCAAGAGTGGTGTGGTGGCCAGAAAAGTTAGGGACGAGTTCCAGAAGGTTCTGGAAGAAGATGAGGAGACCATATACTTCTTAAAGGCCATGCATCACCTGAAAAAGTACATGAAATCCAAAGAAGTTCCAGTGCAGATGAGGATGAAACTTTATTTTGTCATCGCCGACGATGAAGAGTTCAGGAGACTTATAAAGGAAGAAGACGTAGAAGGCGCCAGAAAGCTGGCAGAAAAGCTGGTAGACGAATACTCCTCCGGAGAAAGAGAAATCGACGAAAGCTCTGTGAGGATCCAGTTCTGAATTATTGAAGGAGATCTGCTATGTTCAATCCTGAAGAAAAGAAAATCTTAATGGCTTTACAATATGGCCTCCCCTTAACAGCGAACCCCTTTGTCGACCTGGTGGACGAGGTACATCGCGACAAGGATTTCTTGTTCAAAACCATCAAGAAATTCAAGCAAGAAGGCGTGATCAAGAGGATAGGGGCCGACTTGAACTACAGGGCTCTCAAGCTGACCGGGAAAGCCGCACTGGTCGGTGCATCTGTTGAAGAGAACAGGATCAGAGACGTGGCAAGTCTGATCAACAGTGTAAACCCCAAACACAATTTCTGGAGAGAGAATGAGTTGTACAACGTGTGGTTCACCATCAAAGCCAGAAGTGAGGAAGAAGTGGTGGAGAACACCCACGAGCTGATGAAGAGATGCGGGGTCCAAAATTACGTTATTCTTCCCACCCGACGGGTGTACAAGATGGACGTGAAATACGACCTCTACAAGGGGGTCTCGTGGAGCAACAAAGGTGGCGAGCAGGAAGAAGTGCCTTATGTGGATGACCTGGGTCTGGACATCAATCTACTCAAACAGCTTGGCGACCTGCCCGTTGAAGAGAAACCCTTCAAGAGATTGAACGGATACGGCTACTCTGAAGAAGAGATCGTTGACCTGATAAAAGAGCTGATAGAGAAGGGAGTTTTTAGAGACTTCAGCGGAGTCCTCTCCGAAAGAAAGATCGGCATCCAGGAAAACGGGATGACGGTGATTAAGCCCGGAGAGAATATCAACGAAATAATCTTCCGGCTCCTGGACAATGTCCCCCAGATAACTCATCTTGTAGAGAGGAAGATCATCGGTAACTGGGAATACCCCATCTACTTTATGGTCCACGCCGTAAACAAAGACCCCATCGAAGAGATAAAGAATAACGTAATGCAATTCAATGGGATTGAGGACGCCAAAATCCTCTACAGCAAAATGGACCTCAAAGAACTGGTTTAGCTTGAATTATAGCTAAAAACAGTTAAAACAGGTTCTCAAGCTCTAATTTTCCTCTTTCCGTTATCACGGCAGTAACAAGGTCAGAGGGCGTGAATTCAAAGGGTTCCTTTACCTTACCTTCGCGTGCAGCTTTGTAGGATGGAGCTGCAACATAAAATGGTGAAGCGAAGTGTCTGGCGGTCAATGCCAGAGGCAAGGTCCCCACCTTATTCACGAATCCGTGGGGTAGAAGGGTGTCCGCTCCCACCACAACCATATCGCACTCCCTGACAGCGTAACCCATTTCAGCATCAAAAACGGTCTCTACCTTAATCCTCTGCTCCTCCAGATAATTGGCGGTGTCTCTTCCCTCTCCTCCGGGCTCGGATAATAATACTATTATCTTTGAGGCAGTCACCATGCCCTGCTCGGTTATATGGCTCCTGCTCATGGCAACAACCGACTTACCCTTCACCAGCTCCTGCAGGTTTTTAATGGTTCTGTTATTGCTTTGCTCGATCTCTTCTTTAACTTCTTTTACGGTCTTCTCACCTATAGTACCCAACAAGTTGGAGAGGCCGGCCATAGAGGGGTGAGCGTTAACTATTATGCCCATAATCTCACTGCGTTTTTCTTCTTCAACTACCTCCAGCAGATCCAGGGTCTTGTTCAATATTCTGGATGAGCCGCTCCTCTTATCCTCAACGATATCTTTGAGCATCTCTGCAACTTCAAATGCACTTTCAGCTTCATCTTCATCTTCAGGACCCATTTTATTCACCTTCTTTACCCATTTTCATGCAGAGAGTTTTATAACCGCAGAACCAGCAACTCCTGCTTCTGGGTACTTTAGGTATCTTGTGTTCCCCTACATAATTCCTTAGGAGCCAGAAATATTCAATACTTTCCTTTGCCAGCCGGGGAGAGAACTTAACCCTGGTAATCCTGGACCTCTCGTCTCCCACCTCAAGCAGCATTCCAAGTTCCTTATTCTCCATCAAAAGATATAGGTTGAGCTGGGCAAACCATTCCGGCCTCTTATACCTGAGGTTGGACTTCTTGACCTCCACAACATAACCCTTAACAACGAAATCAGCCCTACCGGATAAAATGAAACCCTGGAAATGCAGATGCTTGTTCCTACCCCTTCTAGGGTAATATGGATCCAGCTTCTGCCGGGCAACCCTCTCTGCCCACAGACCGATTTCGAGTTTCCCTTGATCGAACTCTTCTGACTGGGGATATAAACATTTGAGGAAGCTCCACCGAATACACCTCCCCACCCAGCTCACATTGAAGCGCATATAAGGGATATGTCAAAGTGAAGATAACCAACACGAGTGACCTGAAAGTATGGGAGGGAGATCATATTCTCTAGTGTACCTTCTGATCTTTCTTCCAACCCTCTCTTGAAGTAGATTTTTCAGAAATTACACTAGAAGTACATTAGGGAAGTATTGAGCGAAGCGAAATACCTCCTTGTGATGGTCCAGCTTTCTGAAGCTGGGGGAGATCATATTCTCTAGTGTACCTTCTGATCTTTCTTCCAACCCTCTCTTGAAGTAGATTTTTCAGAAATTACACTAGAAGTACATTAGGGAAGTATTGAGCGAAGCGAAATACCTCCTTGTGATGGTCCAGCTTTCTGAAGCTGGGGGAGATCATATTCTCTAGTGTACCTTCTGATCTTTCTTCCAACCCTCTCTGCAGGAAGGATTTTCGGGTTCACCACTGGCAGAGAGAAGGGGGGTCGTAATTTCTAATTTTCACCTCATGATTCCCGTTCCACTCCATTCCACTATAATTTCTATTGTTGGAAGAAATTGTAATTTCTATTGCGCTCGAGCCAGGGTCGCAAAATTTCATGGTTGGAATAAATATTGTTGCGAGTTCTAATTCTAAGGTTTGTTGGCTACAGTAACTTCAGGTTCCGTGTCCGTGTCCTGAACATCTTTTTCATCTAAAATAGATAGAATCTCCATATCTAACTTCTTCAATGTTTTCATTAGCGAGTTTTTGTTTACTCTGTACATTTTAGCTCTGTTCACTGTCCTTGTGTATTCCACAAGAACAAAGTAATCAAGTTTAGGCCATATTTCGTTTACTGTTTTCCAGTTTGACCCGATCTCTTTAGCAACATCAGCTTTTGAGAAATCAAGCTCCCAACTCGTCCAGCAAAAAGTCCGCTATTTCCTTATTATGGATTTCACATATCGCATATCAGTAAAGTAACGGTAAAATAAAAAAGTGGGGTTATTTGAGGTATGGTAGGTCTTTTATCCACGGGAAGTCTTCTTGCATTTTCTTGATGGATGCTTCCACTTTCTCTTGAGGATACTCCCATGGTTTGAGGTTGCCTTCGAAGTACTCGTTGTATGCGCCCATGTCGAAGTGTCCGTGGCCGCAGAGGTTGAACAGAATCGTTTTCTCCTCGCCAGTTTGTTTGCATCTCATTGCTTCGTCGATGACGTATCTGATGGTGTGAGATGGTTCGGGAGCCGGTATGTGTCCCTCGGTCTGTGCGAACATTACCGCGGCTTCAAAGACGTCTGTTTGGTCGTAGGCTACGGCACTCATCTCTCCCTCTTTTGCCATTAGGCATAGAGGAGGGGAATCTCCGTGATATCTCAAACCGCCGGCATGAATGGGTGGTGGGACGAAATCGTAACCGAGTGAGTACATGGGCAGCAAAGGCGTCATCTGGGCTGAATCACCGAAATCGTAGGTGTAAATTCCTTTGGTGAGGGTGGGACATGAAGATGGTTCGGTGCCCACGAATTGCACGTCTTTGGGTGCTTTTCCAGTGTTCTTGTGGTGGTAGAAGGGGAATGTCAGTCCTGAAAAGCTGCTTCCTCCTCCCACACATCCGGCAACGATATCCGGGTACTCGTCGATGGATTCGAATTGCTTTATGCATTCCAGTCCCTGAACGGTCTGATGCAGAATAACGTGTCCCAGCACACTTCCCAGGGTGTATCTGACTCCTTCGTGGGTAACTGCCTCTTCAATGGCTTCGCTTATGGCTATACCAAGGCTACCCGGATGGTTGGGGTCTTTTTCCAGCAAACTTCTTCCAAAACTGGTTTTTTCGCTGGGGCTGGGGGTCACATTGGCGTCCCAGATGGTCATCATGCTCTTCCTGTAGGGCTTTTGATCATAACTTATCCTCACCATATAAACCGTTATGTCCAGGTCGAACATCCTTCCACCGAAGGCCAGCGCACTTCCCCATTGGCCAGCTCCGGTTTCGGTGCTGAGCTTGTCTATACCCTGTTTTTTGTTGTAGTACGCCTGAGCCACAGCCGTATTGGGCTTGTGAGAGCCTGGTGGGCTGACACCTTCCCACTTATAGTAGATCTTTGCAGGGGTGTTGAGCTTCTGTTCAAGCTTAACTGCCCTTATAAGAGGTGCAGGCCTCCAGATCCTGTAAACGTCACGCACTTCCTCCGGGATGTCTATCCAGCGGTCTTGACTTAGTTCCTGTTTGATTAATTCTTTGGCAAAAACCCTCTCCAGCGCCTCTGGTTTGATCGGTTCTTTGGTAGAAGGATCAATAGGTGGTGGTAGCGGTTTAGGAAGATCGGGGTTTATATTGTACCATTTCTTGGGTATCTCTTCTTCATCCAGTAGTATCTTAGTAGTAGTGGACATGAGTGGAAAAGTTACTTAAACATTTAAAAAGTTAATGTATTTACCCCTATAATATCAATAATCATGGCAAGTGTAAATATGGAAGATAAACAGGAAGAAGTAGAAAAAATACTGAGGTCTTTATATGGGTTTGGGATTACTCACGGATATCAGGAATATACCCGTCTATCGAGAAAGATCAAATTAGGATTAATAGTGAACCCCATCGCAGGAATGGGAGGGCGGGTAGGCCTGAAAGGGACCAGTCAGGATATTCTTGATGAAGCCAGAAGACTGGGAGCAGTTCCAGTATCCCCAAAAAGAGCTGTAGAGACACTAAATGCCCTCTCGGAGCTGAAGAACGCCTTCGACTTGATGACATACCCCGGGGATATGGGAGAAAATGAAGCCAGAGAAGCCGGATTCGAGCCCACAGTGATGGGGTCTAAGTCCACATCCACTTCTTCTCAAACCACTGCAGACGATACCAGAGAGGCTGCATCCCTGCTTTCCCAAAAAGCCGACCTGCTACTCTTTGTAGGAGGTGACGGAACGGCTCGGGACGTTTACATTGGACTGAAATGCAATCTACCGGTAATAGGGGTCCCCTCCGGAGTCAAGATGTATTCGGGTGTTTTCGCCGTAAACCCTCAATCCGCAGCCCAAATAATCATGAAGAATATCAGAACCGGCCTACCCCTGGTCACCACGGAGATAATGGACATAGACGAAGACGAGTTCAGAAAAGGCAGATTATCGGCAGACCTTGTAGGCTACCTATCAACACCCTTTGAACCAGGGCTGGTGCAATCCAAGAAGCGGGCCACCATGAGCGACGAGCTGGAGAACCAGATGGATATAGCCCAACACTTATACCACATGATGAACGATAACAGCGACCACATCTACATTCTGGGCCCCGGCTCAACCGTTCACGCCCTAAGCAGGATACTGGGGATAGATAAGAGTTTGCTGGGAGTGGATATCGTCCATAACGGAAAGCTGGTTGCCAAGGACGTTAACGAAGATAAGATACTCTCAACCATAAAGGGTAAACGGGCAAAGATAGTTGTAACTCCCATCGGCGGGCAGGGATTCTTATTGGGGAGAGGGAACCAGCAGATAAGCCCAGCTGTCATCAAAGAAGTGGGAAAAGAAAATATTCTGGTGATAGCCACCACAAACAAACTTCAGCAGATGGGAAAACTTAGAGTGGATACCGGCGACTCACAACTGGACCATGAGCTGAAAGGAAGTATCGCAGTAATAACGGGGTTCAATCAGCAAAGGCCCATAGAGATAATCTAAAACCTGAAATGTAAAATATAAATCCATTTTAAGCTTATTGCCTTAAAACACAGCCCTCTTAATCTCAATAATCTATTACACTCCCTTAGTTTCGGTCACCGGTTATCAGTTACTGGTTATATAAACATTGAAGGGGATGTGCAACTAGAATACTTTTGGGCCGAAGAGAATGATGAACCCTACCCCCAGGAATAGTACAAAGCTCCAGAACAACCAGATCCTTTGGTCCAGGATCTTGTTTATATCCGATTTGCTCTCCAGTTTGATCTCTCTTTGTTTCACTTCGGGTTGGCCAAAGAATCTGGAATCGATTACGTATATGGCTGAACTCAGTATGACCCCGAAAACAGAGTAACTGGTGATAAAACTGGAATCTATAGTTGTAAGTGACAGTGCCAGCACAATGACGAACAAGAATATGAACAACGCGTAAACTATTTTGTAGGTCAATTCCACTTTCATGATGTCACCTTATTCTCTTTCTTTACGGGTTCCTACAGGCTACTTATTATTATCGCTATTTAGAAGATTTATAATGGAACGAGGGTTGCATACTCCATAATTGTGAGATGTGTAGATGACAAAACTATTAAATAATCTCAGCATGAGCAAGCTTCATGAAAGAGCAGACTGAAAACAAGCCCTCTAATATTTACGATATTATAAAAAGACATACTGAGTATTTTCATCAATCAATTCCTTTGATCGCAAGCGAGAACTTGACCAGCATGGCGGTAAGAAGGTGTTACATATCCGATCTCGGTCATAGGTATGCAGAAGGTAAGGTAGGTAAAAGATTCTACCAAGGGTGCCAGTATATTGACGAGATGGAAGATATTGCCATCCGACTCACCAAAGACCTCTTCAGTGCAGAGCACGTCAATGTCCAGCCAACTTCAGGTGTCTCTGCAAATATTGCGGCATTTTTTGCCTTAACCAGGATCAATGACACTATAATGTCGCTATCGGTTCCCTGCGGCGGCCATATATCACATGACAGGATATCTGCTGCGGGGATCAGAGGTTTGAATGTTCTTTATTATCCTTTTGACCATGACACGCTCAATATTGATGTTGATGAGGCCAGGAAGATCGCCATGAAGGAGAAGCCCAGATTATTTGTTCTGGGTTCCAGCTTGATCCTGTTCCCTCAACCCGTTAAAGAGATGGCAGAGATAGCAAATGAGATCGATGCTAGAGTTGTATACGACGGAAGTCATGTCCTTGGATTGATCGCAGGTGGTCAGTTCCAGCAACCGATGAAGGAGGGAGCTGACCTATTGACCGCTTCAGCCCACAAGACCTTCTTCGGTCCCCAGAGAGCAGTCATCCTCTCCAAGGCAGAACTGGCAAAGAAGATCGATACCGCTGTATTCCCCGGAGTGGTCAGCAACCATCATCTGAATACTCTTGCGGGTTATGCTATAGCGGCCATGGAGATGAAGGAATTCGGTAAGCAGTATGCTGCTCAGGTAGTTAAAAATTCACAGAAGCTGGCTGAAAGAATGCATGAGCTGGGCTTTAACGTCATTGGGGAAAAAGTAGGGTTTACCAGATCCCATCAGGTAGCGGTGGATGTCAGTGACTTTGGCGGCGGTGACCCTGTTGCCAACGATCTGGAGAGGATGGGAATAATCCTCAATAAGAACCTGCTTCCCTGGGACAAGATAGAAGAGAGCAAGAATCCTTCGGGAATAAGGATAGGTGTTCAGGAAGTTACCAGATTAGGTATGAAAGAGAACGAAATGGAGAGACTTGCGGAGATAATCTGGGATGCATTGAATGACAATAAGGGCGAAGAAAAGATACTTGGAGAAGTGCAGGAGCTCAAGGAACAATTCAACACCATACAATATACTTTCGAAGAAACACCCGCATATAAATTTCCCGAAATTTATTAAATCATAATAAAATTGCAGAGAAAAATTTAAATTGACATAGGACAGCCCCAAGTAGAATATATAAAGAAATATGGCAAAAGCCCATGGAGAAAAATTTATATCTCCATCCAGAAAACAAGACAGAGTACTCAGAGCAGCACTAATATCCAAGAAACTCAATAAAAAACCTGTTGTGAGAACATGATGCTGGAAAAATTAGTAGAAAGAAGAGAACAACTTGAAAATGATGTGCAAGATTATGCTGCCAAAAGAGATAACCTCAATCAAGCAGCTAAGAAGTACGCAGAAGAAAGAGATAAACTTAATCAAGAAGTAAAGGATCTTCTTGAGCAGGCAAAGGATCTTAAGGTCAAAAGAGACGAGCTTAATCAGAAAGCAAAGGAAGAAAAGAAGAAGAGAACGACCATACACAAAGAGATTGACAAACACTACAAAGAACTGGACAAACTGAGGAAGAATCTGGACAGGAACGGCAGGCCTCTGGGTGAGATAGAGAAAGAGATCAGGAAACTGGAGTTCAAGCAACAGACCGCTGTTTTAAGTATAGATAAAGAGAGAGCACTCGTTGAGAGAATAAGCAAGCTAAAAAAGGAGCTGGAAGAAAGAAAAGAGCAGCTCGAAACCCATGACGAGTTCAAGAAGCTGTTGAACAAGATCGGCGAGCTGAAAGACGAGGCAGGGCAGATACACCAGCAAATGCTCAAATACGTTGAAGAAGCCGACATCTACCACGCAGAGATGACCAAGATGTTCAAAGAAGTGGACGAGAAAAGAGCCAACGCAGACGAGCTGCACGAGAAATTCATTTCCAGCAAAAAAGAAGCCGACAAACTCCATGCAGAAGTAATAAAGGTACGGAAGGATCTCAAGGACCTGGACAAAGTGATCAAAGCCCTTAAGACCAAACAGGTCAAGAGCAAAGAAGAAAGAGAAAGAGAAGAGCTTCACCAGAAAGCAAAAAGAGTTTACGAGATGTTCAAGAACGGAGAAAAACTCGAGACAGACGATATACTGCTCCTCCAGAGAGCAGGATTCATTTAATTATTTTGACCCAAGTTGATAGGTCATCCTTTATAATCCCACCTAACCCCACCACATGCCTACCCTTTTCTTATGGTTGGCTACTGGCGTTTTAATCTGGCTGGTTGACCACTGAAGGTTGACCAATTACCACTGGCCACTGGCCGCCACTTTTAATATTGGTAAAACAGACTTTCTGTATGAAGTGCTCCACTTGTGGTAAGGAATTGAAGGAAGATGAATACGACTCTTCCTGGACGGAATGTTCGTTCTGTAAATCCCTCATATGCGAAGACTGCACCCACTATGTAGGCATCAAAAAAGAAGACGTTTACAAGGAATACACCGAGACCCTCCCAGTATGCGTTAAATGTACGCCCAAACAGAAGATCAGGAGAAGGCTTGCAGACATCGTAGACGAAATGCTGGGCGACTGAAGTTATGGTTAAGTTAGCCTTTAGGTAACACTTTAGACGGATAGCGATCAATTAAGATAGGAGACATTGAACAGGCCCAGTCCGGATGCAATGGATATCAGGCCGGCTATTATCACCACGAACAAGACTATTCTCCGGAAGAGCTCTTCTTCCACTTTGTTTGCCACCCTGATACCTGACAACCCACCCAGGATCATTGCGGGGAGGAATATAATAGTATAATGGACAACCTTTGAGGTCATCAGTCCGTTATAGATGAAGGCTATAATTGCACCTATACTCAACACCAAGAAGTATGCCACCAGGTTTGCTCTGAATGTCTGCTTCTCCACACCTTGATTGGCAAAGAACAATACAGCAGGTGGGCCGCCCATGGAAGTGCTCCCACCGAGCACCCCGCTGATGAATCCTACGGGGCCAAAAGCAAGCCTCTCATTTTCGATGGGTTTTTGAAAACCGGTCAGAATCGCTACAGCGAATAAGGTTATCACCGAGCCGATAAGCACCTTCAAAGTCCCTGCTTCCAGAACAGCCAGCAAATAAACACCCACAGGAATACCCGCCAGTCCGGAGATCATTAAAGGCCATATTCTGCTTAGATCCAGCCATCTCCTGCATTCGATCAGGATGACCAGGGAGATGAGAACACCGTAGGTCACCACTACAGGAACCACTACCTTAGGGGAGAAGAAGATGACCAGAACAGGTGCCGAAACCAGAGCAAACCCAAAGCCGGTAACACCCTGAGTCAAACCCGCCAGAAATATAATAATGCCACCTATTAGGACCACAGTCAGGAAATCGACCATACCAGTCCACAAAATGATAGGATTTAAGAAACTACATGTTCAAAAGCTAATTCAATATCCAGATATAGTAGTTCAGGACAGAAGCGAAGCTGACCCATAAGATGTAGGGGACCAGCAACAGGCTGGCTCTCCTATCGACCCCATAAAATACTATTATTGTGGCCAGTATAGCGAACCACAGGATGATCACTTCTATTAAGGCGTAGAAAGGGTTCTGCATCCCGAAGAACAGGAAGGACCACAAAGCGTTGAGGACCAGCTGGATGCCGAACACTCCCATTGCCACCTGGACTTTCCTGTCCTGAAAACCCTTATTCCACACCAGGAACAGGGCTATCCCCATCAGGATATAAAGGGTAGTCCATGCAGGCCCAAAAACCCAGCTGGGAGGCGTGAAGAACGGCTTCTGCAGAGCCGCATACCACCCGGGTATAGAAGGTGTAGTGAAGATAGAGCCGATTACACCTGCTGCCAGAGATACTCCAATCGATACTATGAGTTTAAGCTCCCGTATAATGCTCAACCCCCCTAACTGTCTCCCCTATTCCTTATTGCTGGCATGGACAAATTACTATAGGATGAATTATTCATTGCCGATTAAATCCATTGCCGATTAAATTTTTAACTCTTGGTTCTAAATATAGTTAACTATTTATCAAGGATAAGAACAAGACGTTGAAAAATCGATTGGATGGGAATGCTATGGCCGATAAAAAGAAGGGTAAACAAAGGACTGCCCCCCAAAGGGGCGTACAGAAAAAGGTTGTGACCCAAAAGAAGCGAGAGTTCGGTGAAGGACTAATAATCCTGCTATCTTTTGCAGGCTCACTTCTGGTCTATTTAATACTGTACCTGATATACGACTGATTGAGAGAGAAGTTGTGGCTGCCGTCAGCTTCAACAAAAGCAATTAAGCTATTGGGTGTAGATGGTCAGCACGTCCTCGTCTTCTAAAACGTGTTCGATGCTCACTCTCTGTCCATCGAATTTGGAGCTGCCCCAGACTTTGGCGTATTTGAAGCTCCGGTACATGTCTTTATGCAGTTTTTTGCATACGTCTTCGATGGTGGAGCCCTTCTTTATGACCAGGGGGTCTTCATAATCCGGTTTTTGGGAGGGGGGCTTGAGATATACTCTTATGAAGTTGAGCTTGTTGTATATCTCTTCCACCAGAGTGTTCAGGTTCACTCCTTTTTCGGCTGAGATGGGCACCACATCTTCACCCTCTACATCCGACTCCCCCAAATCTATTTTGTTCACTGCGGTTACGGATGGAATGTAAACCCGATTCTTCATGATGGCGTCTATCAGCATGTCAACTGTGATGTCTTCCCTCACCACAACGTCTACATTATGTATCTTGTATTCTTTGAGTATTCCGATTATGGTCTGCTCGTCAATGGATACTGACGTGGTTGAAGTGACTTTGATGCCGCCCCTCTCTTTCTTCCTTATCTTCACCTGAGGAGAATCCTGGTTCAGCCTAATGCCGGCATCATGAAGCTCGTTCTTTATTATATTTACATGGTCCAGATTGAATATGTCGGTCACAATCAATATAAGGTCGGCTGCCCGAACTGTGGACATCACTTCCTTTCCTCTGCCTTTCCCCCTTGATGCTCCCTCTATAACACCGGGGGCATCCACCATCTGGATCCTGGCTCCCTTATAGTCCAGCATACCTGGAATGGGGTGGAGTGTAGTAAAATCGTAGTGAGCTACTTCGCTTTTGGCACCAGTGAGATGATTGAGGAGAGTCGATTTACCCACAGAAGGGAATCCCACCAGCACAACCGTGGCGTCTCCTTCCTTCTTCACCGAGTATTGGACACCTGATTTCGATTTTTGCTTCTCTTCGCTCTCTTTAAGCCTTGAAAGCTTGGCCTTCAACCTTCCAATGTGGTGCTCAGTAGCTTTATTGTAAGGAGTCTTTTTTATCTCCTCTTCCAGCTCCTTTATTTCATCACTGATGCTCATTTCTCAGTAAGAAGATGAGTGGTATAAAAAAAGTTTATTATAGGGTTGACAGCCTGACCCCATGCACCAGTGCGTCATCTTATGTGATAAATGTGTCAATATCGACCTCACTAAATTAGCTCAAAAAGTCCAAGCTGACGTTATTAAAGTTGGTAACTGTGAGGAAAAGCCCGATATTGGCCTCGATTACGATCATGTTATTTTCGGGTGTCCTGCCCTGTATCACGTATCGAGTTACTCAGGAATTTATGATATCCTTGATTTGAGGCTAATGGAGAAGTTCAAAAGACCGGAGAGAGTTGCAGCCGACCTGATAAACTCCTCACTGGTCACCGCCCTCCCTCAAACGAAGGCTGTGGTGACCGGAAGCACTGTTATATACTGGGGGAAAAATCTGGACGTTATCACCGAGCTCTCTGAAAACCCGGACCTGAACCTCACAGTCGTTACCGACCGCCATACAGTCAAAAAACTATATCCCTCCCACAACAGGATCTTAGAAGTGGATAACTTAATGGAGAACGGCCAACAAGACCCCCGTAATCGGGTCGAGATCACTGGTTCTGTAGGGAACTTCAATCTCATTGTGGATGGTTATGACCCTGTAAAGGGGAACAGAGGAAGTTTTTCTCTTAAAGCAGGCCAATTGATCCTACCTCAATGGCTGGAAGAGGATAAAGAGGGTATATACGGCTATAAAGATGTTTCTGAAGAGTTCAAGGCGGCTCTCAAAGTAACGAACAATCTGGGGGGCTACACCCGGGTCAGTCCGGTAAGAATTCATCATGACATGTGTGCTGCCTCCAAAAGCGGGTTCAACGGGTGCGGACTTTGTCTTCCCTGTCCACAAGGCGCAATTTCAAAGAAAGATGGCAAAATCTCCATCTCGGGCTCCTGCAACGCCTGTGGTTTCTGTGCTGCTGTTTGCCCCCTATCAGTGATCGATTACACCTTGCTCCCCTCCGACAAACTGTGGGAGAAGATAGATGCTATTTTAGAGGAGGACAAGACTGTGGCTTTCGTCTGTGAAGGAGCACTGGGAAGCCTGTATGGACTGGATGAAAAGAGACTTCCCGAGATATCGCCTGTAATCGTTCCCTGCATAAACGCTGTTTCTGAAGTCCACTACCTTTATGCTGCCTTGAAGGGAGCGAACGTGGTGGTCATACCCTGCGAAGACGAACACGACTTCAAGAACTATAAACTGGCTAAACAGACCCTAAATGCCTTCGGATTAGATAGTTTAAAGAAGACCAGCTTTGAAGAGCTGAAGAACACCAAATTGAAGGGAAAAAATCCGGGGAACATCCTTGACGGTTCACAGGGCAGGAACAAGAGAGAGCAGTGGCTTTACATGGTCCACAAGCTGATGGACAAATATTCCGTTGAACAGCCGGTTATAGATAGCGACTCATTTGCTTCCGTTGAGGTAAGCGATAACTGCACGCTGTGCATGACCTGCACCCACTTCTGTCCCACCGGAGCCATCAGGAAAGAAGGCGAGTCCATCCACTTCAACCACGGTCTATGTATTGCCTGCGATCTGTGTACCGTCTGCCCTGAAGGAGCAATAAAGATAACCAGAGGACTTGACCTCAACCAGCTGGAAGATAGGGAGGTATTCAGGGGTGAGCTCATGTGTTGTCCTTCTTGTGGTAAGCCCCACATCCCCAAGAACATGTACGAGAAGTTCAGCAGCCTTGGAGAGCATTCATTGCTTTTCTGTTCTGATTGCAGGCCCCGAATTATTCTGGAGTCCATATATGATGAGATGGTGAACGAGCAGAAGGAGAGTGATGAAAGTGAGTGAAAGTGATAACACAACTAAGATCATGGAAGGCAGGAGGGGTATTTACGCCCTTTTGGGCACACTGTTCCTGGAGCCACCTCCCAGAGACTTGATAGAGGACCTCATAAAAGGGGAGATCCCCTTCTTTAATCAGTTGAACAAGGTCGCCGCAGAATACAAAAACGCGGATGAGTTCGAGGAAACGGTTAAAGAAGAGTTCTCCTCTCTTTTCATCGATCCCTTCCAGAAGACGGTGTCCCCCTACCAGTCAACCTACGAGGGCGACCATCCCTACGGAAAAGTTACCCAGAGGATAGCTGAAAAGTACAAGCAGATGGGCTATTCCTTTAGTTATACTGAGCCCGCCGACCATATTGGGGTGGAGCTGTTTTTCCTGGCTGAGAGCTGCAGGAATGCTATAAACGATCGGTCAGAGACTGTAAAAGAATTGCAGAACCAGAAAGATTTCCTGGAGAGCGAGCTGGGCTGGATTGAATCATTCTGCACTGCCATCAACCAGAGCGAGAGAAGTCACTTTTATACAGAGGTATCAAACGTTCTCCGGGACTTTTTGCAAAAAGACGGAAGCCTGATAGATGATCTGATAGTCCAGGCACTCAAATCCTGAAACCGCCCTGATCTATTTCTAAACTTATATACATGCGTATCTTTTTTTAGATTAATTGATCAGATTACCTTGCAAGTGTTTTCGCTAATTATTTATAACCATTATTGCTTTGGATATTATGGCCGGATTTATCGAGCTCGATAAAAAGGACAAAGAGATCCTGGAAATGCTGGAAGAGAACCCTGAAGTCTCCCAAAACGAGATCGCCAAAACGGTTAAACTATCTCAACCCTCTGTAGGGGCCAGAATAAAGAAGATGGTCGAATTAGGAATACTCAATCATGTTTACGGACTGAATATCAAGAATCCCGGATTATACATCCTGAAAGTCGATGTCAAATGCAGACAGCCAAGAGAGATACTCAAATTGTTCAATGGCTGTCCTTTCTTCCTCAACGGGTTTATAGTAGCAGGGAACAGGAATTTGAGTATGATGTTCATCTGCGAAGAGCTGACCACCTTGGAAGCGATAGTGGATCAGCACATCAGGCCCAGCAAAGACGTTTACGATATAGATGTAGGAATAGTGGTTAGAGCGGAGAGAGATACTGTCATCCCCATGAAAATCCACATTGAGCCAGCAAAGACCTCTCCATGCGGGTCCAACTGCGGAACCTGTGACTACTGGGCGAACGAGCTCTGTCTGGGTTGTCCAGTTACAGGCCACTACAGAGGAAAAGTATGGAGAAACCGTTAGCGATGGAGACGTTGTTAAAGAGAAAGAGCGGTCATTGGCTTCTGTAAGATTAAACTTATTTCATATAAATTAAAAATAAAAGTCCAGTTCATCTCCCTCATTCAACCCAATCCTTTTTACTGTCCCACCCTTCAACTCCAGAACGAACCTGGCTTTTCGGTCTGGTTTAATTGCAGGACAGAACTCTTCTTCGCATGGGGGAGTGTTCTCACTAATGTATACCACTTCTCTGTCCTCGTTTATCCAGATAATGTCTAATGGTATAACAGTATCTTTCATCCAGAAGGAGTGGTACCCTTTTTCTTCAAAGATGAACAACATCCCTTCATCTGGACCAAGGTCTTCTCTGGACATGAGTCCTTTTTGTCGTTCTTCTTCTGTTCGAGCCAGCTCTACATCAAAACAATGTTCATTAAAGCAAACCCGATCTCCTCTATATTCCTGGAACAATAGGATACCGATTCCTATTGATATGCACAACAGGATTACTGAAGAGATTTTGGTGTTCATTGAGTTAAAAAAAGCTTAAATTAAAAAAAGGAAGTTAATCCGATATGGCCTTGGACAGTCCGTAGAAGCTCATTATGACGTAGACGATGAATATTACCATCACTGCGTTGAGCCCTATGAATGCCACCATGCTCTCTTCCATCAACCTGAATCCGGCCAGACCTTCTGTTGTCAGCAGGTAGGTGGTATATGCTGCCAGCAGCATAACGCCACACGACAGGATCCCTACTACGTAGCCTATGGGGTGGAATTTGTATGGTTTGGCTGACTTATCGCTCTCAGGGGCTACCGAGATCCATTCGGGGAACTCTCCTTCGGCCTTGTGTTTGGGTATCAGGCCGTTGAATATTCCCATGTTGATGGGGTAGTTTCCGGGTGTCCAGTGAAGGATGGTGGCGTGGGCGAATACGAAGAATATGGCGAATATGGCTACAAAAACGTGTATGGTCCTCATCAGCAGTACCAGCTCAGGATTAAAGGACAGGTATGGGAAGGGGAACCATAGTAGTGCTCCAGTGATGATCTCGATAATGCAGAAAGTGGGCACGGATAATATGTCGGCGACCATGACCCAATCATACTTGCCTGATTTGGGTCTTTTGTCCGTGAGGTGGAAGGTCCACAGCATATCCACTATCATGTCGGTCAAAATGGTCAGGAAGAATGTTGGTTTGGTGAAAGTGATGTTGGAGTCTCCTCTTCCTCTGGAGCTTATCCTCTCCATAATGAAAAAGGCTCCAAAATAAGCGATGGTGAACGTGAGGATCACGGCAGCGATCCTGTGGACCAGCATGGATACTACTTCACCGCCCATGAGGTCGATCACCCATCCAAGCTCATTGGAGAACGTTATGGGGAGTCCAGTGATAAGCAGCAGCATTCCGGCCAGTGATGCCAGAAAGTGTGCCGCTCTTTGCGGTGTAGAGAACCTAATCAATTGCTTCAATGCCCTTCACCCCCCTGCTCTTGCAAGTGCTTCATATGCTCCTCCTCCATCTTGTACATCCTGTAGAACTTATAATACTCTGCTGCGGTCATTATGAACACGAAGAAAGCCAGGATAACCAGCAATACCTGGAGTATTTCGTTCACGTATAACGTTATTTCCTCTACAAATGCGTAACTGCCGGACCTCTCCTCAGGAGGAAAATGCCTGAAATTGTTATCCGTTATATAACTTCCTCCCATTATTCCAGTAGTAGCCATACCTACAAAGAAGGGGGATATGGCCAGTAAACCTATGGCTAAAGCAACCAAGCCTTTTAACATGATATCACCTACACCTACACTACACCATAAACATACTTTCGATTAGTCCTCTGGACATGTAATGGTTAACTCTCTTTCTGAACTCTTCATTGATCTCCATAACATCCCCGCCAAGCAGGGTTCCGGTGGGACAAACTATTGAGCACCTCGGGATGGGGTCTCGTCGGATGAGTTTGCCTTGCTCGTCCTTCTGTTCAAAGGGCTCCACACAGAATGTGCATTTGTCCATCTTGCCCTTTGTCCCGAAGGCTCCACTACCCTGGAACTGAGGGGCTCCGAACGGGCAGGCATAAGTACAGTAGCCGCAACCGATGCACTTCTCCTTATCCACCAGCACTACACCGTCATCTCTCTTGTATATGGCATCCATGGGGCATACCTTCATACATGGAGGGTCTGTACAGTGCATGCAGGGCATGGGGATGTGCAACTGGTCCGGAGTGCCTTCATTGATAGTGACCACCTTTATTCTTTCTACTTCCTCCGGGACATCATTGAAGTTCTTGCATATAGCTTCGCAGGCCTTACATTTTATACACAGGTTGGTATGGGTGTCAACTAAAAATTTCAATGGCATTCAGATCACCCCTGCATCTCCCTTTTCACTTCATCCATCACTTTCTGCATGACATCTCCCAATCCCTCTGGTGGCCTATAATCGCTGAACTTCACCACATCGCACATACCTGACTTGGTATTCTGCATCTGGGTCTCAACATCCCATCCAGGGCAATTGGAAATGTTTGCGGAGTCTCCAGAGACGAATGGTCTGGTGTCCATTTCATCCTTTACCGGGAAGCGGTTCAGATATGATTCACCCTGGAAGTAGCCACCCCAGTGGAATGGAAGGAAAACCAGTCCTGGAGAAACTTCCTTTGTAACTCTTGCCGTACAGTACACCTTAGCGGGTTCTGCTCCATATTCCAGACCTCTGGGAGTTATTACTATTACCCGATCGCCATTCTTGATCCCCCTGACTTTGGCATCCTGAGGATTTATCTCTGCATACATTTCGGGCTGCAGCTCAGAGAGGATCCTGTTGCTCCTTGTTTCGGCAGAACCTCCCTGGTGCTCAACCTGTCTTCCGGACGTCCAGGCAAGAGGGAAGTACTTACCCAGATCGACCTCCTTGCACACCTGCTGAAGGGTCCTGGAAAGAATGGGGACTCTATAATGATATTCACCATATGCACTCTCGGGATAAGTGGGATACTTATCGATGAGGTCCTTACGTGGAGTATATACGGGTTCTCTGTGAATAGGAACAGGGTCCGTCATATTCCAGGCATAAAATCTTGCTCTTCCTCTTCCTGAGGGGACCTTGTTCTCATCAAGAACTCCGCTATAATCGGTGTCCAGGTTCCTAGACCACGCTTCACCATCAATTGTTACCTGATCGTGACCGTCCACTCCACTTAAAAGTGTAGTGCCTTCATACTCAGTTCCCCACTTCACTCTGAAATCGTGGCCTCCTTCCCATACGGGGATGTCGTTCCTGTAGAGTATGGGTGTGCCGGGATGCTCTTCATTCCAGCAGGGCCAGGGCAGACCCCAGAACTCGCCTTTTAGGGGCCCGCTTTTGGCCTGAGAGTCTTCAGGGTCGAAAGTGTGGTCGTATTCCTGCTGCCTTTTCAGTCTGTCGCTCACCTGGCCGATCATTCCTATGGCCCTCGACCCCACCATTATCTCTTTATCATTTACTTCTTCGGGAGTTATGTCTTCAGGGTCCTTGTTCCCGAAGTTGCGGGTAAATCTTTCATATATGCCTGGATCGTGCTTATCCAGGGCCTTTACAAGGTTGAACAGTATCCACATGTCTTCTTTTGACTCGTAAAGGGGCTCAATAATCTTATTTCTCCACTGTATCTGTCTGGCGCTGTTGGTAACGCTTCCACTTCCTTCCCACTCTGTAGCTGCGGGGAGGACAATAATTCCGTCCGGTCTATCCGCCAGAGCAGCTCCGCTCTCCACGAAGGGGTCGACGAAGACCAGAAGCTCAACACTTTCAAATGCTTTCTTGACATATCTGATATCTCCCAGAGCAGGTGTGGAGTGCCCCCACATGAACATCATCTTAATGTTGTTGGGCTGATCGATGGTCAGGTTTTCGCAAGCGGGGAAGGCATCAGTGCCGGCGAGGATCCCGCAGGAGAACCTGCTCATGGTGAAACCGTTCTTCTCCATAAAGTCCTTGGAGTGGAACCTGTTCTTCAGCCACTCATAGTCCACGCCCCATATGCTGGCCCAGTGCTGCCAGGCGCCTTCACTCAAGCCGTAATAAGAGGGAAGGGTGTGGCTGAGGACGCACATGTCGGTCGCTCCCTGAACGTTGTCGTGGCCTCTGAAGGCATTCACTCCGCCTCCAACCTGACCTGCATTCCCCAGAAGCAGTTGCAGTATGGCGAAAGACCTGATATTCTGGGAGCCATAAGCGTGCTGGGTAGCTCCCATGGCATACTGGATGGTAGAGGGTTTATTGGTTGCCATCAAGTATGCGGCCCGCCTGATCTTGTCCGCGGGTACTCCGGTTATATCCGCCGCAACCTCCGGCGGATAGTTCATTATCGCTTCCTTTGCCTGATCGAATCCAAAGGTCCTCTCTCTAATGAACTGCTCATCATACCAGCCGTTCTTGATTATCTCATGGGCGATTCCCCATATGAGGGGGATGTCCGTACCCGTTCTGAACTGAAGGTGAAGATCGCTCACCGCAGCGGTCCTGCTGAATCTGGGGTCGCCGCAAATCAGGGTAGCGCCCCTATTCCTGGCTTCATAAATGTGCTCAAAACTGACGGGATGAGCTTCAGCAGGATTTGATAAGAAGAATATGCATTTGGAGTTCCTCATATCGTTAAAGTTATTGGTCATGGCTCCGTAGCCCCAGGTGTTACCCAGGCCGGCAACAGTGGTGGAGTGGCAGATCCTGGCCTGATGATCGATGTTGTTGCTGCCCCAGAAAGCCATGAACTTCCTCTGCAGATAAGCCATCTCATTGCTAACTTTGGCAGAACCCGCAAAGAAGACCGAATCCGGGCCGTAATTCTCTCTGATATCCATCATTTTCTTGGCTATGATATCCATTGCCTCATTCCAGCTTATCTTCTCCCACCTGTTGTTCCTCTTTATCATGGGATACCTGAGCCTTCTGGGAGAGGTTACAGTATGGTTTATAGCTGCTCCTTTACAACATAGCTTGCCCTGATTCACCGGATGATCGCTCCAGGGCTCAACTCCCACCAGGTGCCCGTTCTTGACCTTACCCAGGATACCGCACCCAACAGCACAGTAAGTACAGATGCTCTTGATCAGCTCAGTATCTTCCTCGCCCTCCTGTAACTCACTGGCCTCTGCCTTTTGGATGAAATTATTATTTTTCGTATATCTTAACACACCTGCGGCAACGGCAGCTCCAGCCGCAGTTACTTTCATAAAATCTCTTCGGGATAACTTTAGTGATCTAACTGGCATTTTATTATCCTCCCTCCCTAATAAACGAACAGAATTTGAAGTTGATTACTTTATAAATTTTTTGGAATTTGTCGTCAAAAAGAAATGGAATGTGGGTTTTGAGAATGTATTGCACAAGATCGGCCAACATAAAGGTATAGAGAAGGGAAAAATCGGCCTAAAAAATAGCTCTGATGATAATTATATCCAGAGAACAGGTATACTTTTTATTATATTCTGAACTATATTAAATAAGAACAGGGATTTGAATAAATGAACACAAACGCCGGTTACAGATAAATGCAAGGGTGTGTTGATGCAAATCAAAGATAATCCAGGTTATGAAGGATGGAACCAGAACCTCCAGCTCAAATTGAAATTATATTTAGTCGGCATTATGGTGTTCATCGCCATATTCTTCTACATCAGCCTGGAGATTTAGCCCTTTCTCAAGTATTTCTATGATGTTGTCCACTTGCTCCACTTTTTGGTATAGGTTCCCTTCTTCGGGGTGGATGGACAAACCGGATATAGTCCCAGTGGCTATTCTTCTGAAACCCAATTCAGATACCAGATGAGATGGTAATGGACATTCTCGTTCCAGATAGAACCCGCCGACCACTAATTGCTGGAGAGACCTTCCCAGCGAGTGAGGGGATCTCAAAGAGCCCACACTTATCTCTTTGGGCAGTGGAACCTTAACAAAATAAACAGAGTACCCATCTTCCACCTCCTTCAGATTCAGCTCATGAAGTCTAGTGGCATCCTGTGCGTAGTATGTGAGGTCCACTTCCTCTTCCTCCAGCCTGAACTTGATGAAGAGCTTACCGTCCTTACCCCATACCCCATCTCTTCTTTCCTCAACTATCTCTCCCCCAAGGTTATAGATCTCTGAACAGATCTCTGATATGGTCGTCTCTGGCTGATGTGAGTCCACAAAGACCAGATTGTTGCCCAGAAGTACAGCATGGCTCACGTCCCCTCCACATCCAGGGTATAACACCGGAAGACCGGGGTCGATTTCACTGACCTCGAGTTCATGGCAAACCCTGGTCATGAACTCCCTTTCTTCAGGTTTTAAAGTTGATATCACTTTCCTTCTCAGAGGAGATAATCTCATATGATGCACCACGTGGACGCTCGTGGGATCAGCTAATTAGTTTTTCACTAAGTTGGTATGCACTGAACATGAAGTGATTAATTGTGAACCCCACCAAAAAATAAGTAAAATAGACCCACCGCGTGGGTGGGTTCTATGGGTTTCCCGCCGGTTGGAGGGGTGGGAATGGGGGTGTTATGGGGGATTTCTTTTTCGGAGGGGTTAAATCATTATAATTATAATCATCTACTTAAAGGTTTGGGAATTGTCAACATCATGACGATTGAGCGTTTTAACTATTTCTTCTTTGCCTCCTGCAATAACGTTTCCACAACATTCTTGTGCATGTAGGATGAAATGGGGACCCTGCTGACGATGGCTGTCCTCCTCCCGTTCTCTCTATGGACCTTGACGTTAACCTTCTCATCTACGGTCATGTTACCTTCGGGCTCGTATCTGACCCCTTCGCTTTCTATTCCTTCGGTCATAAACTTTATCAGACCCTTAAGAGGTTGTTGCCTCAGATTTTCTATATTCACAAGATTTATCTTAATATCATCCGGCAAGCCGTTCTGGTCCTCTGGCTTGCCCAGGAATACGCACTTAACCTTGTCTTTAACTTCTGCAAGATGAGGGGAGAGTTCGTTCAAGAATTGTTTGCTGAAACCCTCTACAAGCACTTCCTTCTGGGCCGAATTTATGAGCTCCTGAACTCTGGCGGTCACAGCCCAGTCTCCCCTTACCACCCACACGGAAGGTGACTTATGATGCTTTTCCAGCCTGAAGTTCTCCAGATCGTGGATGCATTCTTCTGCTGCCCTTATGGTGTCTGTTTCCAGTTTCCTTATCACTTTTCTGGGATCCATTGCCCTGAAGCGGGCAGGATTTCCCTGCTGGACCTCCACAAAGCCCTTCTCTTCCAGTCTCCTGACGGTGTCGTAAACTTTTGGCCGGGGGACCGTGCCGTTCTCCGAGATCTCTCTGGCTGTTGCTTCACCCAGACCGACCAGTGTAATGTACACGTTAGCCTCATAGCCGTTGAGCCCCAGCTTCTTGAGGTTCTCTATCATGTAACAACTTTCGTAACAACATTTTTAAATATCTAATGGGTGCGAAATGAGTGATATAAACCAAAGCAAGTGTAAGATAACCTGATTTCATAGAATACAGGAGGAATATCACGCATGAATGTCATAGAGCTAAATGAGTTGACCAAAAAATTCGGTGATCTTACTGCCGTGGACAATGTCAGCTTCACCGTTAAGGAAGGAGAGATATTCGGCTTTCTGGGCCCCAATGGAGCAGGAAAAACTACTACCGTTTCCATGCTGTCCACACTAAAGGAGCCAACTTCCGGCACTGCTAAGGTCAATGGATACGATATTGTTGGAAAGCAGGAAAAGGTTCGGGAGTCGATAGGCATTGTTTTTCAGGACCCCAGTCTGGATGAGGAGCTGACCGCCTACGAGAACTTGAAGTTCCACGCCATCATGTACGAACTGGATGACAAGACCACGGAAAAGAGGATCTTAAAACTGCTGGAACTGGTAGGACTTCAGGACAGGAGGGATGTCCTGGTAAGCAATTTTTCCGGTGGGATGAAGAGGAGGCTGGAAATCGCCAGAGGGTTAATGCATTACCCCAAGGTATTGTTTCTGGATGAGCCTACCATAGGTCTGGACCCTCAGACAAGACACCTCATCTGGGAGTATGTGGAGAAATTGAACCAGGATGAGAACGTCACCGTCATCCTCACCACTCATTACATGGAGGAAGCCGAAAAGCTCGCCCACAGGATCGCCATAATGGATCACGGCAAGATAATTGCCATAGACACCCCAGAAGGTTTACAGGATCTGGTTGAAGGTGAAACAGTATCCTTCCAGACCTCCCAACCCCAAAAGTTCTCTAACGGCTTGCAGGGAGTTGAATGGGTGGATAAAGTCCAAACCTACGACGAGCATGTAGAGGTTACACTGAAGAACGGTGAAGACAACCTCCCCCTATTGTTCAGGACCATATTTGAGTATGGTGTGGACATAAGATCGGTATCGGTCCAAAAACCCACACTGGAGGACGTTTACATCCAGCTTACCGGAAAGAGCATCAGGGAAGAAAGTACGAGCGGTAAAGATAATATGCGGTTGGCCAGCAAGATGGGAGGGAGAAGATGAAGAAGATATACTACATCTGGCTGAGAGAGCTAAAGAGATATATTAGGAGCAAACCCAGAATATTCGGGTCCCTGGGAATGCCTCTGTTATTCCTGTTTGCATTGGGCTTTGGTTTGAGCTCTCAACTTAGTATTGGTGGAACCAACTATCTGGAGTTCATATTACCGGGTATCGTGGCCATGTCGGTCTTGATGAACTCCATGATGAGCGGAGTGTCCGTGATATGGGATAAACAATTCGGTTTCATGCGCGAAATGATAGTTACGCCGGTAAGCAGGACAAAAATAATCATAGGGAAGACCCTGGGTGGGGCCACAACCGCCCTCGTCCAGGGACTGCTGATCCTTCTGATATCTCTGCTCATCGGCATCAAAATACCCACTGCTCATGGACTCCTGATAGCTATAGTGTTCATGGTTATGGTAGGTATCTCCTTCAGCTCGTTAGGACTGTGTTTCGCCTCCCGACTGGACGACATGGAAGCATTCCCCTTGATAATGAACTTCGTTATCCTTCCCCTGTTCTTCCTCTCCGGGGCTTTGTTCCCCATTGAAGGGGAGAGCATACCTCAGGCTCTCAGGCTGGTAGCCCATGCAGACCCCCTAACTTACGGTGTGGATGCCATACGCTTTGGCCTTGTGGGGATGTCAAGCATTCCCCTGTGGATAGATTTCTCCGTAATGATGGTGGTCTGCATCGTGTTCGTATTAGCCGGAACCTATCTGTTCCAGAGGATCCAGATGTAGAGAGGGATTGACAATGAGTTCAGAGAAGTCGAGATTCCTTGATCTGACTCTGGCACTCATTCTGGCCGTAGCCGTATTCGGTATGATGGGCGGGGCCCTTATAGGCCCTGCTCTTCCCGCTATAGATGACCCGTTCAATGTTTCCGAGAGTACTGTCGCCCTCGTGCTATCAGTTTACTTGCTGTCAACTTCTGTTGCCATGCCATTCATCGGCTTTCTAATCGATAAATACGGTAGAAAAACCGTTTTAATTCCCTGTCTGCTGATCAATGGCGTTTTCGGTGGATTGTGCTCTATCGCCCCCAGCTTTGAAGTGCTGCTGGTGTTCAGAGCGATTCAGGGAGTGGGTATCGCTGGTATGTCTCCGGTGGCCATGACATTGATAGGAGACCTCTACCACGGGCTATCCAGGACCAAGGCCATGGGCTATCTCTCAGCTATCATGTCCATTGGCGGGATAACCTCCCCCATCATAGGAGGTGGCCTGGCGGCACTGGCGTGGAATTACCCGTTCTATTTCTACTTGCTCAACCTCCCTCTCGCCTTATTCGTTTGGCTGTGGCTTCCCTCCCCAAAAGTAGAAGCCAAAGGACTAAAGGAGTATTTGAAACCCTTTGTAGAGTCATT
>CAZHOR010000013.1:0-78929 GCA_964534325.1 uncultured archaeon | reverse complement strand
TCAAAAATCTCATCCTTCGTCAAGTCTGAGATGGAGAGCAAATGTTTCATAACTTTTACTGGTTAATATGAAAGTGAATAAATTTTTTGCTTTTGGTTTTTGTTGATTGGGTTTTTTCTTATATAAGAAATTAAAAAGTTGAGGTAACTGATTTTTCACTTCTTCCCCCATACAGTTGTGATGAAAAAACTGGTGATATTTTTCCAGTTTCTAAAACCTACTGATATTACTCTTATCTGCAGGTGGTCTCTCGTTTACTTATCTCTTTCTGCCTAAACTCAGTTTCGAATCCTTGGGGCAAACTTCTATTTTTTTCTGGCTGGTATAAGTAATACGTTTTCCTTCCTAATCTCTTCTTTGATAACCTTTGTATTTCTTTTCTGGGACAAAAGAAGTCTAATATCGAATTGAAAAAACAATCTTTACACCTTTCTGTAGTGCATTTTTGTCCACCTATCTTCCAGAGTAGAGGATCCAAGAAAATTGGTGGAACAGAAGTATCTCTCCCTATCTCGCTCCATACATCCAATGTTCTCTCTTTAATGTCAGTATCTATAGGTATCGGTGTGTCCTTTTCTTCAGGTTCTAGCAACCCCATCCTTAGTGTAATAAAAGCAATCCAAAAATCAACTGGTATAGGAATATCTACTAAGTCTTCCGCTTTATAACTCCAAAATCTGTTTTCTCCTCCCGGACGCCCTTCTTGGTTTTCGGTCATTACTCTGAAAGCTAAACTTAATGTCTTCGGGTTCTTTGTCGACTTATATATTAAGTTGTTTAAATCTGTATACAATTGTAGCGGGTCCCGATATTTGTCAACGTTTTTAACGTCGAGGATGGAGTTAATACCATGAATTTTTTTAAGTTCTTCGAAAAAATGAGCTGCCTTGAACCAATGATGAGTTTGTTGCAATTGAAACTGTAATCCAGTATCATCCAGAAAATGTTTTGCTGGACAGTCAGCTTTTAATTTATTTTTCTCACTACAATTTTTAGGTTCTGGGTATCTCTGAAGTAGAATTGAAGGATTTAGAAGTTCTGGGTTTTTTTCCTTTAACTTCCTCATGTTTCTCCATATAGTATCTGCGGGTAATCCTGCTTGATCCACAATACATCCAAAAAAATGGAAATATGCGGATTGTGGGTTATCATATCTTGGAGGAGACAATTCATATTCCGGCATATCTGAACGGATTTTATCTTTATAATACCTGTAAACTTTCTCACTTTCTCTTCTTATTGCAGATTTTAAGCCATCAATCAAATCTTCATTTTTTGAAAAATCCATGATACCATCTCTTTCAACTGTTATAATCTTATATTCCTCTTTTATCCCCCCATATCACTTTATGTAACTGCAATAAAACCCTTACATCCAATTTATCCCGCTTAATCAATTCAATTAGTCTATTCACAAAACCTCTGCTATCCCATTCAGGTTGGAAGACTACATGATTGAAGTTACCTAAAACTGCCGAGATAGTGTCCTTTGCATATCTGTAATCTTTTTCATCCGATACAACAAATTTAATCTGGGTTTTAGGTTCGAAAGCCGAAATCGTCTTCTTGATTACCTCCATATCACTTTCTTCCCCGGAAGAGGGACATTTACAATCCATCGTGATGAGGTCTATATTTTCGAAGAGTTTGGAGTCGAAAATGGTTCCATTCGTGTTGAGTTGAATCCAATACCCGGACTCCTTTAAAGACTTTAACAACTTTAAAAGCTCTTCTTTTTGTAAAAGTGGCTCTCCACCCGTTATTGAGACATTAGCGCAAGGATAAGACTTAATCTTATCAATTACTTGGTCAACACTCATTTCTTCTCCGTCTTCCCATGTGTATTTGGTGTCACACCACCTGCACCTTAAGTTACATCCAGATAATCTGACAAAGACTTCAGGTTTACCAATTGCTATTCCTTCCCCTTCTATCGAATGGAATATTTCGGATACTTTCAAATCTTCTCCTCCTCTTTCAACCTCTCAATCAGTGGGTCATTCAACCCGGCCTCGCTTAATCCTTTCTCTCTAAGGGTACAGGCATCACATTCCATACAGGGGACTTCATCTTCTCTGTAACAACTCCAAGTCCACTCTAATGGTGCTCCCAATTCAACTCCCTTCTCCGCTATGTCCTTCTTCTTGAGGTAGAGTAAAGGTGTTTCGACCTTCATGTCTAAGTTGTATTGGGTTCCTGCCTTGCTTGCTGACTGTATCAAATCGTTGATCTTCTCGTAGTATTCCGGCCTGCAATCCGGGTATCCTGAGTAGTCTAAGGCGTTGGCTGCTATGAAAACCCTGGCCTTGACATCATTAGGGTCCACTCCGTCTTTTTCAATCCTCTTCAAAACCTCTGACTCTAGATAGGCTATGGCCAGTGTAATGAAAGCGGTGTTCCTCATAGGGACGTAACTTGAAGGTATGCCTCCTTCGGTAATCTCTTCCTCGTCTCTTGTTTCGGGTAAATCGATTGTTGGGTTCGTGAGGGCTGAATACCAAGCTATCTCCTGGTAAGGTATATCTATGACCTTGTGACTCAGATCCATCTCTTGGACCACTTTCTTGGCACATTCTACCTCCTTTTTGATTGTTTCTGCGTATCTGAAAGTTATTGCGTGGACATCGTAACCCTCATCTTTTGCTATTGCAGCTGTCGTCGTGCTATCCAAACCTCCGCTGAGCAAAACAACTCCTATCTTATTCATAGTATTCACACCAACTCTTTTCTCCTTCCCAAATCCTAACTTTCTCCAAATCAACTCCCTGCCAAGAGCCTTTCAGTTTGTTGTAGATGTATCTGGCTATGTTCTCTGAAGTGGGAGTTCCTATCTCTTCGAACTCGTTTAGGTAAGAGTGATCGAACTCCTTGACCAATTCACCCAGTTTGGCTTTCAACTCCCTGAAATCTATCAGCATGCCGTCTTGATTCAGTTCTTTTCCGGAGACGAAGACTTCTACTGTCCAGGTGTGCCCGTGTAAGCGGGAGCACTTCCCTGCATTTCCTCCAAGTTTGTGAGCTGCATCAAATTGAGATTTCACCCTTAATCTATACATCTTATCACCTACAATTTTCCACTCCATTCTGAGAACGCATTGTGATCGTGAATCGATTCAAAACTCGTGCACTCCACCTTGCATTTTCTGCCTGGAAAGTTCTCCTTCAAAATCTGAACACAATCACGTACCACATCTTCAACGAACTTCGGGTTTTCATGCATCTTCTCTATAACTTGCTTCTCTTCTGGCCTTTTCAAGGTCGTAAAGACGGGGGAGCTAAAGCTCTGCATGCAGATATCTATCACATCGAACATCTCTACCGGTTCTTCGGAGACGTCCAAACTCACAGTTAAATTGCTCCTCTGGTTGTGGGTCACACCGTTACACATCTCCTTTCCGCACGGGCAGGCCAAAGCACCGTTGAGTGAGATACCGACCCTCTTCTTACCTTTCTCGGTGGAGTATTCACCACGAATTTGCGCAATTCCTTCTTCCTCACCCCCATTAGGCCTGTTCCTACGGAAAGGTATCTCTCCGGATACCTCCACACAGGCATGGGAGCCATGCTTCTCTTTGATGATCTTTGACAGACTTTCGGCAAAATCTTCTACGGAGGATGTCTCAGAAGGTGATTCCTCAACGCACTCGCCGAACCTACTCATGTGGGCTCCTCTGAATTCAGAGGCCAATTTGATGTAACAGTTGATAGAGGAGATCATGGTATAAGTCCTTCCAGGCCTTTTGATGGTCAGATACTTCCTCAGCCCGGTTACACCTACTTTTCTCAGTTCGATTTCGTTTTCTGGCTTTTGATTCTGGACATCTGACATGCATATCCCCTAAAACTTCAACCTGCCACCCAAAAGCTCTTCGTATATTTTTCTCATGTGGAAGGCGACTTCAGCTGTCTCCTCGCTCAGACCACACCTACACGTGCCGCAGTCAGGACACTTGAGCCAATCACACCTTGGACAGACCTCAGCGCTCTCCACCTCGAACTTTTTCCCACATTTAAAACAGTAAATCCAGGGTTCCCCAAAGAACTGCAAAAACCTCTGGACGGAGTTAGAAAGCTTGGTGTTTCTTTCTTCAGCCTCTTTCTTGGCTTTATCTACTACTTCTTCGTCAATGGTTAGGGTCAACTTCCTCTTGTTTTTGGAAGTATTCATACGTGTATTACCGTATTTGGAAGTATTTAAATATTTTCATATTTGTGAAATCTAAAGTCCTTTACATAATCCATTTTCATCACAAACGAAAGATATTAACATAAGATGAGCCTCGAAACTAGGTACCGAGTAGTGATAAAAGCTTCGGAAAAAGTTATCGATTTTATTGGAGGAGAGAACTTAACAAAGGTAATATTAATACTAATTAAGATAAAAAAAATAGATTAAAAAGCTTAATCAAGATGATATTTGGTTAAAGTTTTGCTCAATCAACTCTATTAGGTTTCTTTTATCAGACCATAATTTCCTCTTAATCCAATAGCCGTTTATATCGAAGTCAACTTCTTTAGGATTAGGGACACTAACCTAATTTTAGGGTGCTTACCAACTCACTGCTAGAATACCTGTTCTAATAACTCTATAACACTAACAACTAGCTTAACAATCTTCCGTGGTAATAGGACTTATTTTTGTTGTCTCGCAAAGCAAATCAAGATTAGAAAACCGAAAATAATATATGGGAGGAGGCGTGAGCCTCCTCTGGTGCTAAATGGAAATCCCTTTAGCTGTGGACCAAAGAGACTTCAGATGGGAGTTGTTGTCTAATATACTTAGCCTTTTTGATTCCAGGGAGACTAGAAAGATAATAGCCAGACATAAGAGACTAGACTCTATAATTATTCTTAAGATTGTTCTCACTTCCATGTTCTTCTCCGCTACCATAAATACGTTATCGAGGAACTCAAGTCTAGAGAAGATCTAAGGGAGTTCCTGGAAAAAGAGAAAAAGAGGTTTAAGAGGCTGAAAACTAAGTTAATGTCCCTACTGAAGAAGTGGAAGAAATTCAAATACATAAGACCATTCATCGAAGATGTCCTCAAAGTAGGAAAATCAATAGGTTTGAAAGAATTGCACAGATATACTAAGAGATCTGTCTATAAATACACGCTCTTAATGTCCTTTTGATAGGGGCAACTGTATCACTTAGTGAGAGAGAAAAGAAGATGTTACAGAGGCTAGCTGAAAGCTAGTTGTGTAAGAACCCTAATATCTCTTTATCTAACCATTAAAAAAATTTCTTACGATATTTTCTATTGTTCTTGACTGTCATAGAGTTTGTCTTATATATCTCAAAAAGTCATTGGATATTTAATAGTAATTTTTAAGTATCTTTTTAAATAACATGATAAAAAACAAATAGAACTTTGCTAGAGGTTGGGGATTGCCGATGGAATTAGATGAATTCTTTGATATTATTGAATATCTCTTAGGTCATCCAATTGATGATGAGCAGAGGAATGTCATAAATCATACTGCTGGCCCGCTATGGGTAGTTGCAGGTCCAGGTTCTGGTAAAACTGAAGTCCTTGTAGTAAGAACACTAAAATTGATTTTTGTTGATAATGTAAACCCAAAGTCAATATTAATTACTACATTTACAGAAAAAGCAGCAAAAAATTTGTTTGATAGGATTTCTGATTATGCGAATGAAATCTTTAACAGGTACCCAGATTTAAGACAACAAATAGATATTCACGGTTTGCGTATAGGAACCCTTCATAGCTTATGTAGTGACATAATGTTAGAGTACCGGTACCCAAATTATGAGAATTATAGGTTGTTGGATGATATTGAACAGTATCTATTCATTTATGAGCATACTTCTTTGGTAAGAGATAGTTCTGACAGATTTCTACCTCTCTGGCAAAATTTTCATTATTTAGTTGAAGGATATGATCCAATCTTTGGGACTAGTGGTTGGTCTAACAGAAATTACCCTCCAACTAGATGGAAACGAGCAAGGGCTGCTGTTAGTTTATTTAATAGAATAGTTGAGGATTTAATCGAACTTGACACTATGCGCAATAACCAAGAGCCATGGCAATTATTAACTGAAGCATATGAAGAGTACCAACAAAACCTTGAGAACCATAGGAGATGCGATTTCGCTCATTTACAACAAAAGTTCCTACATTTTCTTAACACAGATTTGGGAGAATGGTTTTTGGAAGGTGACGGTAGTAACAGACATCCCGGCATAAATTATGTCATGGTTGATGAATACCAAGATACTAATCCTATACAAGAGAGAATATACTTCGAATTGACAAAGTACACTCACAATCTTTGTGTTGTAGGCGACGATGATCAGGCTCTATATAGGTTTAGAGGTGGTACTGTTGATTGTATGGTTACCTTTGACCAAGCATGTAACAGAGAGTGGAGTAACCCATCGCAAGTTACTTTAAGGTTTTTAAATGCCAACTACAGATCTCATTCAGAGATTGTACGTTATTACGATTCTTATATTCAATCAATTGACGAAATGAATTTGCCAGGAGCCAGAGTAGCAGGAAAGCCAAGTTTAGATCCTCGTAGTGGCATCTCCGGAGCTTATCCTGCTGTTGCTTATATGAGGGGTCAAAACTTACCAGAAGTAGCAACAAATTTTGCAGAATTTGTTAGAGGACTTTTGGATAATGGGATAATTGAAGATGCTAGCCAATGTGTTTTGCTTATGAAAAGTGTAAGAGAGACTAGCTATTGGGCTCTCCATTTCGCCAATGCTCTTAGAGAAAGAGATATACAACCATATAATCCTCGTTCAAGGACTTTTTTGTCTCAACAGGAAGTCAGGGCTGCTTTAGGTGCTTTTGTATCGATTGTAGACCCTAACTTAGCAGCGTTGGAGACAATTGGTCGTAGAAATAGTAGAAATACGATAAGAGAAACAGTTAGAGGATGGGTGAATGAATATCAAAGATTAGCTAGTACAGATTTGGCTAATTACGTTAATGAATCTGTGAATCAGATAAGTTCTTTGGGTACTAATAACTATCTAAATGCAACTGTTCAGAGTATATTTTACCGTATACTTTCTCACGAACCATTTCTCTCTTGGCTTGATGACCCAGAAATGAGCTACCGTCTTGGAAAGTTAACAAATCTTTTCGATAGGTATTCCTCTACACCTTATTTAAATCGAGTAGGTTCAACCAGAGGAGACTTGAAAACTAGCAGTACTAATCCTGGAGAGATAAGTTTTAACTGGAGAAGAACTTTTTACTATTCTTTTGTTGGACTTTTAGCTTCAGAAGGACTTAATGATCCCGAAGATGAAGAAATTATTACTCCACCTAATAGATTGCCGATTATGACCATCCATCAAGCAAAAGGGTTAGAATTCCCTTTTGTTTTTGTATACCGTTTATCATTAAATGAACAAGTCAGCTCAACAATCTTATTGGAAGATGCTCTCTCACAGTTTAGAACTGTCCCAAGGCAGACCAACTTTACTCCTGAACAGAGGCAAGTTCAGGATTTAGTTAGATTCTTTTATGTGGCTTATTCAAGACCAGAATACGCATTGATTCATCTTGGATCAGATTCTCAATTGACCGGTAGTGGAACAGGATTTATAAACAGGATCGCAAATTCATTTAAAAACCGACTAACTCGGTTAAGGTAGGTGTAAAAATGTCGTGGAGACACTACTCTAACTTAAGTGTGCCCTCAAGGCAATCGCGAAGAGTTAAAGAGAGGTATAGTATTACTTCAGATATTTTATCATTCCAAATATGTAGAAGGCAATATGGCTTCTTTGCTGTGAGAAAATACCAACCAGCACATGTCGCTCAACTTTGGTATGGTATTGTGATTCATCAAGTACTCGATAAGCTACATATGCAATACAAAGGATTACTAGGCTCCCAAAGAGCACACCAGCCCCCAGATGATAGTGATGTTGAACATTACTTTAACCAAGTAGAGAATAATTTGAGAGCGAGAGGTATACGAGCTGTAGGGGACGCTGTTAGGAGCTCAGCATTGAAAGTCTTAAAGATATTTAATAGAATTGAAGGACCAATTCTATATCCATACGTCGAAGATACAGAATGCACACTTGAATCCGATCAAGGGGATTATATAATGCATGGTAAAGTTGATTTACTTAGAAACGTTTCCTCTGGGTTAACCCCTGAGGATTATGATCCTGTAGAGATTTGGGATTATAAAGGTGCAGTATCTCCTATAGGACCAAAATTAGATAGGTATATATTTCAAATGTTGGTATATGCAGAACTTTACAGAAGAGTGCATGGACGTTATCCTCTAAAAGGGGTTTTATATTTCTTGAACCAATTAAACACAGATCCAGAACCGGAAGTTAGGCCAACAGAAGCAACTCTTGAGATAGACTTTAGGGTTCAGTATTACTTAGACCAGATTCAACATGCAATGCATAATTTTTCCAGTACTGTCACAGAGATAGAACAATGTATAAATCAGAGTAATTGGAATGCTCCTCAAGAACCACCAGACGAGGAAACTTGTGATATTTGCGATCTTCGTTGGAGTTGTAGGGTCGTTAACTATCCAATGAGATATCCATAGATAACTTAGTTAATCTTTGAAGTATTAACTGTAGTTAGAAATTTAATTCCAATATAATTAACCTGACTTCCCATTGTTTTTAGGCATACTATTGTTTGGTATGATAGGATTTCTGTGTTGGTTGGGTTAAGTGTTAAGAGTTTATTGTTTAGTTCCGTATTGTTGTTGTAAGCACCTATGTATTTCTTGTTGGTTTGTAGTGTCGTTCTTATCGCTCTATTCACCGGAAACTATAAATAATATTAGTTGCCTAATTAGGCATATGAAACGGTTTATTCGTAAGAAGGTGATAAATGGTAAAGAGTATTTTTATGAGATTACACCCTACTACGATCCAGAGACCAAGAAGACCAGGCAGAAGAGCAAGTACCTGGGAAAGAACGTGGATGGAAAACCCAAGAGAGTGAGATCAAGGGATCCTAGGACAGTTTTATCTTATGGTGAGTTCATTCCTCTCCTGCACGTTGTGGAGGAGCTCAAGCTGGAAGAATTTCTTCACAAAATCTTGTCTAAGAAAGATGCTAAGACCGCTCTTTTGTTGGCCATCAATCGGGTGGTAAGACCCCTACCCTTATACCATGTATCTAGTTGGTGTGAAGGAACCATCCTCTCTGAGTGGGATGCAGCCATATCCTCCCAATCCCTCAGCAAGTACCTGGATAAACTGGGTGGGTGCGACACCCACAGGTTCTCTGCTGAGATGGTGAACAAGCTGGACACCTCATCCACCCTACTCTATGACATAACTTCTCTTTCATCCTACTCCAAGATGAAGCTGATGGAGTACGGGTATAACAGGGATAGGGATAAGCTGCCTCAGGTCAACCTCTCACTGGTGGTGGATAAGGAGAAGGGAATCCCCGTCATGTATGACGTCTACCCGGGGAGCATACGGGATGTGACCACCCTAAAGAACACTGTAAAAAAGATTAAGGCCTTAGGGATAGATGAGTTCGTCCTGATCATGGACCGGGGTTTCTACAGCAGCACCAACATCGAAGAACTATCAATACCCGAGACCTCGTTTATCATCGCTGCTCCCCTCACTGTCAAGGAGGTCAAGCAGCTCGTCACCTCAATACACAAGGAGATAGGCGACCCCAACCTCATGCAGATGTACAACAAGGAGACCTTATTCGTGAAACCAGTCACCATCCAAGGATTAAACGGTTACTGCTACTACAACCCCCGGAGAGAGCAAGAAGAAAGAGACTCCTTCTACAAGGGGCTGCACGCCGTAGTGAACAAGTTAAGAGAGACCAAGCTAAGGAAGAGGAAAGCTGGAGAGGTGGTGAGAGAGATCGCACGCAACTACTACCCCTACATCCAATGGAAAGTAGTAGACAGGAGGTTTGAAGTCAAAGTAAGAAAGAAGGCAGTTGCCCAAAGAGTCAACAGGATGGGTAAATTCGTCCTACTATACAAGGGGAATTTTAGCTGGAACGAATGCCTATCCCTCTACAAGAGCAAGGACGTGGTGGAGAAAGTGTTCGATACACTGAAGAACGATATCGAAACAGCTCCCATGAACGTCAAAAAGGATGGCACCCTGAGAGGGCTGGTATTCATATGCTTCCTAGCAACCATCATCAGAACCCGCCTAATGAAGTTGATGAGTGAGAACAAACTCAACGAGAAATATACTGTAGACGGAATGCTCCTAGAGCTAGAAAAGATAAAGAGAACAGAACTAAGCAATGGCGAAATCATCACCTCCGAACTAACAGCAAAACAAAACGAGATCCTAGACAAACTAGGTTTATGTGCCTAAAAGTGGGGGAAGTTAGGAATTAAAAAAAGAATTGTTTAAGCAGTTAAATAAAAGCTGAAGATGTTAAACTATCTCTTAAAAAGTAGAGCCATCATCAATTCTAATTTATTTTTTTATTATTTGGTTTAAAGTTTACATAATCGATTAGGGTGGTTTATTTTTCGTTTTTGTCTGTTATTCCGTCCTTAGTTACTTTGAATACTGCTTCGCCTTCTGGGAGGTGTGGTGAGTCAACGAGTCTGGCTACTCTCATTTCTCCTTTGCTTTTTCTGAGGTAGATTCTTAGGGTTGCGGTGTGACCTACGATGTGCCCGCCTATGGGCCTGTTGGGGTCGCCAAAGAATGTGTCTGGTTTCGCCTGCACCTGGTTGGTGACCACCACGGCAGCGTTGAAGAGCTCTCCAAACCTGATGAGGTCGTGCAGGTGCCTGTTCAGTTTTTGTTGTCTATCCGCGAGCGTGCCTCTACCAACGAACTCTGACCTGAAGTGAGACATGAGGGAGTCAACGATAAGCAACTTAGGCTCACCACCATCCCGTTTCATGGTGTTCGCAAAATCCTTGGCGTTATCCACCAAAAGCATCTGGTGGTTGGAGTTATATGCTTGAGCAACATGAATGTTCTTTAAGACCTCGCCGGGATCCAATCCCTTGGCTTCCGCCATCTGACTAATTCTTTCCGGCCTGAAAGTGTTCTCCGTATCAATAACTAATACGGAACCGTTGAGACCGCCTTCCTCCTCAGGTAACTGAACATTCACCGCCAGCTGAAGACAGAGCTGGGTCTTACCGGAACCAAACTCACCGTAAAGCTCTGTCATCGACTGAGTTTCTACACCACCACCAAATAACTGGTTAAGCTCGCTACTGCTCGAAGTTACTTTCTTAACCTTCTTCCTCCTCTCCAGAATATCTTCACCACTCTCAAAACCACCTACATTAGCCATTGATCTTGCTGCAGAAATTATGTTAGAGGCGTTGGACTCTCCCAAATCTGCTGCTGTAGCCAACTCGTTTGGAGAAGAGACTGCGACAGCATCCACTGCTGAATAACCTGCCTCCCGCAACTTTTCAGCTACTGCAGGCCCCACACCCGGAAGATCCTCTAACTCCACATCTTTATTACCATTATTTTCATCCATAGTATCACACTAAACCCTTTCACAGGAACTTAGAATAACCTTCTGAGTGACTTGAAAGTAACGCGAAGTTATCAAAGCAGCCTTAGGATAATTCGCTCAACCAGGTAAGTAGCTGTTTTATTTCCGCTAATCCATGGCCGCCATCACTACTGAGGGATCGTACTTCTTTACTATGTATCTGGTTCTTCCTTGTCCTTTGGATTCCATGGCCACATCGATTAGCCTTAGTCTCTCTAGCTTGTTAACTATCTCGTAAAACCGGGTGTATCTTAGCCCTACCTCATCCTTCATCACTTTAAAGACTTCACCAGAAGACATGTCACCCTTTGTGGAGTATATGATTTTTAGTGCTTCCCTCTCGTCAGAATTTAGGGCTGAAACGCTCTTGGCCAAGAAGACTTTTGTGCCGCCTTCGTGAACATTCTCCACGTCCTTAACTTCTACCTTTTTGCTGGCTCTTCTTTCAGCTTCAATGCCTGCCAGCCTTAATAAGTGGATGCCGAACCTTATATCACAGTTCCAGCTAGTGAGCTCAATTATACGGTTTAACGCTTCTTTAGTTACAACCCCTTGGCGGAACCCTTCCTTCGCCCTATGAGACAGGATTTTGTTTATCTCATCTTTATTGTATATGGGGAAGTAGACTTCATCGGGTTGGAAGATGGAGGTGACCTTTGGTTCTAGCACCATCTTTTCTGTTGCTGCAGCTACCACCCCAATCTTCATTCCATACTCCTCATGCTTCAAGAGAGCATACAGGATCTCACTCGCAACCCCCTTAGTCAAGAAGTTGATGTCGTCAAGAGCCACCACCAAGACCCGGCCACTTCTGTCTAACTCCTTACATACCTGGTCATACAGCCTTGTCATCGATAACCCGGTCTGAGGAGGCTGCTGACCACAGACCTCCTCAAATACTCTAGCCATAATCTTATAGGAAGAGCTCATAAGAGGACATCTAATGTACACTGTATCCACATACCCTTCAAGCTCCTTAAACAAAACCCTAATACAAGAAGTTTTACCAGTAGCAGGAGGACCGAAACAAAGCGTGTGAATAGGTGTGCTACCCCTTATGGCTGGCCTCAAGTTGGCCGCCATAGAAGAAAGCTGCATCTCCCTGCAAAACAAGACCTCAGGCAAATAATCAGGATCAAATACCTCCTCCTTCTTGAACAGAGTCTCATCCCAATTAAGATAACTCATCTAACCCCTAAAAACTGGTTAAACTACCCCTCTCTTAAAACCCGGGAGTTAAGTGAAAGTGAAAAACATCTTACAACCAAAACAAAAAATGAAGGAAATGGTTTATTCTTCTCTCATCTCCTTTATTTTGCCTTTGAGTTTATCTATTTCTTGCTGCATGTCCATCATTAGCTTCAGCATGTCCGGATTGGATAACTGGTTCAATGCATCGGCCTTCCTGTTTTCCCATTCATCAACTTCTTGAGCTGCTTCCTCTGTTAACGGCAGACCACACCTGGAGCAGTATCTTGATTCCGGGTTTATCTGGGTGCAACGAGGACACTGTTTAACCTCCAGATCCTTCCCATTTCCGTTGGATTTAATGCCATGCATCTCTAGTATGGCTTCATCCACATCCTCACTAGCCAAATGCACGTAAGTCTTAACCATATCACTTCCAGGAACCCAACCCATATACCTAGCACCAATAGACTCCGGAACCTTAGTAAGCAACTTAGTTGCTCTCGTATGCCTGAACAAATGAGGATAAACCCTCTTCTTTATTCCAGCTCTCTCGGCTATCTTCTTGATCTGCATCCTGAGATCATCATACACCATGCCTTCTTGACGGTTTTTACCTGCCAACTTAGACCATAAAGGCGCCTCCAAATCATTGCTGGGGTGATCTGACAACCACTCAGACAAGTACCTGGCAGAGTAAACAACCCTAAGCTTTCTCTTGGCTGTCTTAGACTTCGGCAACCAAACAATAGCCCCATACTCATCAAAGGATACGTCCTTCACCTTCATACTCCCAACCTCACCAATCCTCGGCCCCGACTCATAAAGCAAGGATATCAATGCTCTGTCCCTACTGTTCATGCAAGCACCAATCATGGAATTGAACTCCTCTTCAGTAATCAGATCTTGGGGGGTAACCTTAGTCTCAACACTCCCCGTAGAGAACCAATTAACCAACTCCTCCCTACCAAGCCACTTAAAGAACTTCTTTAAGGTCTTCTTTGTTTCTCTTAACGAATTCTCAGATAAGCTCCCGTTCTTAGATGCGATCTGCATCTCATTGATGACCTCCCTAACCTCTAACTTACTCCACTCGCCTACGGGTTTATCCACTACAGTCAAAGATTTTTGAAGCCAAAAAAGGTAGGCACAAAGCCTAGACAATGAGATTCCTTGCGCAACCAAATCCTCCGAGAACTCCAAAACCAGATCATAGCTGTGCCCAAAATCCTCCCTGAAATTCTGTAGAAGTCTGCGGTACCGCTGTTCATACATTAGATGGGACTTATTCTGGTAGGTTATAACTTTAGACCCCTGCCTGAAAGTCGTTGGGGAACCGAAACCAAGTTCGGTAGGCCCGGCCGGGGCATAATTCTGGAATGAGTTTGGGATTGTATAGAAAATATAGAAAATATAGAAAAATCAATTAAACTCGGGCGTAGAGGTGGATAATTATGTATACCATGTATAAGCCTCATATAGATAACAGGTTTGGTGATACTGAGATAGTCTATCTTATAGAGGACCCGACCCCGGTTTCGTTAACCGAGTTCGTTGAGGTTAGTCTGGCCTCTGGGCTTAAGCATCTGATGGGGAATAAGAACTATCTTAGATTCTATGGTAAGGAATCCAAGTCGGATAGGAATAAGCTGGTTATCAGGCTGCACAACATATTCTATGCTAGGATACAGGATGAAACCAGGTACGTCATTTACAGTTATGGTAGGGCTGAAGAACGAGTAGAATATCCTGAGGACAATATTGGCAACATATTCCCTGTGGTGAGGGTAAGAAACCCTGAAACCGAACTCGTAGTAGAGCATATAGAAAAACAGGAGAACAAGAAAGAGATCAGGAGCAGGAGCAAGAAAAAGAGCAAGGGCAAGAGCTAATAGATTAGTGGGTATCGAGCTTAAGCGGATTTCAATGTTTAGTATATAAGGCATAAAAATGCAGTCAATATGAAAACTTTTTTTAGTTGAACCGGTATCCACGGGTTATGGCTGAAGTTACTGACGTGAGAATATTCGAGTTTAGTGGTGGATCTGGACAGCAGAAAGCTTTTGCGGACGTTGTTTTGGATGACGAATACGCTATTCATGGTCTGAAGGTTATGGAAGGTAATGACGGTCCTTGGGTGGCTATGCCCAGCCGGTACGACCGCAAGAACGACACCTACAGGGATATCTTTCATCCCATATCAAAAGAGGCCAGAGAAAAACTGTTCAACGCTGTTCTGGAGAAGTATAACAACAGGGAACAATAAGCAAGACACCATTAACTGTTAAAACTATCCAATCTTTACTTTTTATTTATTATCAGGTAAGGGAAAATGGAGAAGAGATCGGATTGGAGAGGGTTTATCAAAGAAATTGTTTTTTAAAAAAGATAGTTTATAGTGGATTAATTGCTTTTACTCCACTTCAACTCTGGTTTGGTCTTCATCTTCCTCTTCGGGCTCTTTTCTCTTCAGTGTGACTTCAAGTACTCCGTTATTGTATCTTGCTTTGGCTGTATCGGGGTAAACCTTGCACTCCAGGTCCACCTTTTCTGAGTACTCTCTGCTTTCTCCTTCAGCAGTTATATTAACTGAAGTTGAAGCAGCCTTGACGTCAATATCTTCTTTATTCACACCTGGCATATCCGCGAGCACGTGCACCTCTTCTTCATCCTTCATCACATCTATTAAAGTCTCTTGCTCTTGTTCTTCAGGCAATCCCTCTTCGTGTCCACCGAAACCACGTGTTAAGTCTTCGTTACCGAACTCTCTTATCTCTGGCTCTCCTTCAGGGCCCATTCTTATGGAGAACCCTCTTACGTAGGGTTGTCCTTCTGGACCTTCATTTCTGAACAGCTCATCGAAATCTCCGAACATCCTTTTTACCATTTCGTCCAGGCCAATACCTGTTCCAAAGAACTCGTCAAATGGAGTCTTGTCTTTCCTTTTCCAGGGATTACATTTATCATCGTTACAATCCATACATTTTCACCTCCAAATTTTTATTCCGGATTAATATTAATATTATCCTGACTTGCTCACTATTACTCTTTAGTTACTAACAAAAAGTTAGTTTATGATATATTTAAAGCTTATGGTGAATCCGGTGGAGAATCGTAGAGCCGGTAGAAAAGTAAAAATTGTGCTTTGCAGGCCCTTAGTTATTGATTTGACTGCAAAAATCGGAATATAATTGTTCAGCTCTCCACTTTCTCCGTGATCTTGCCCAGCTCTTTAAGGGTATGGGATAGCTCTTCGATCCCCTCATTTGTGTGGGCTGAGATAAGGCGGAAATTATAACCGTATTTCCTCACCACCTCTAAGCGCTTCTCCACTTCTGATCCGTCCAGAAGATCTATCTTGTTCAACAGTATGAGGGTTCTGTGGGGTGAGACTTCCAGCTCTCCCAGTATCTTGATAGCTTCTTTCAGCTTTCTTTCCAATATGATAGGGTCTTCAGAGAGGTCTATCATGCACAGGACCAGGTCTGCCATTCGTATGTCCTCTAAAGTTGGTTTAAAGGATGTGATGAACTCTTTGAGGTCGTCCATATCCTGGACGAACCCAATGGTATCCGTAATGAGCACTCCTTTTGCCTGAGACACTTTGGATGCGAGTGTGGTGAAGGGAATGTTGCTTACGGGTTTGGATTCTTCTGTCAGCAGGTTGAAAAGGGTAGTCTTACCGGCGTTATAGAATCCTGTAATGGTGACCAGTTTCCCTATCTCTTTACGGTTCTGTATCTCATTCCGTTTTCTCCTCATGATGTCTTCTAACTTCCTCTCGGTGTTCTTGATGGTCTTCTGAAGCTGTTTCACTCTGCTGTGGTAGGCATACTCACCAGAAGACTGGAAACCTGGCCGCTCTCTCTGCAGCTTTATCCACGCTTTGTAGCGCTCATAAGGGAACAACTTCTTCATCTTTGCCAGCTCGATCTGTAGTTTCGCTTCGGTGGTGTGAGCATTCTGGGAAAAGAGCTCCAGAATGAGATCGGACCTATCTTTTACACTCATCCCCGTAGCGGCTTCGACATCGTATTTTTGTCGGGAAGAGATTATATTCCAGAAGATCAAATGAGAAATCCCCTCTTTTTCGGCCATCTCGGCGATCTCATCTACCTTCCCGCTACCAATGAAGTATCTGGGGTCCGGCTTGATCCGGGTCTGAACCATACTATTTTTCACGTCGTATCCCACAGCCTTGGCTACTTCCTCAAGCTCTTCCAGCCTTGCTTTAAAAAGTACGTGGTCATGAGGGTTCTCCTTCAGCATCATCAGTATTGAAGACTGATCTAATGACTCTGACATGGCGGCGACCTCTTCATGGAGATATTCCTCAGCATCTGGACCCAAAAGGTTGCGAACATCCTAATATTAATTTGGAATCTATCTACTTAATATTTTGGAGAAGTTGAGTATAGCAAATGAGGTTAAATTTCACGGGGTTGAACCACACCGAACTAAAACAAAGATTAAATAGATTAAACCAGAGATAAAGGAGAAAATGTACGGCTGGCACGGAAAGGTACTGAAAATCGATTTAACTCATCAGAACCACTCTATTATCGAACCGGAAGAAGAACTATACCATAAATTCATCGGCGGTAGAGGGCTGGCTGGACACTACATCCGAGATAAGGTCACATTGGACTGGAATGATCCCCGGATGCCCATCTTATTCTTCACAGGACCTTTGAACAATACTTCATCTCCTACTTCCGGCAGGATGACTGTGATGTCCAGATCCCCTCTCACAGGAACTTTAGGGGATTCATCGGTAGGAGGCAGTCTGGCAAACTCCATAAAAAAAGCCGGGTTTGATGGTATTATAGTCACGGGAAAAAGCTCTTATCCTTGCGGTATCGAAATAGATGGGCGAGAAGTCGATTTTATTGATGCAGAACACCTGAAAGACAAGACTGTAAGCCAGATCAGCCACTCCTTAAAGGGTAAGGGCTCTACTGCCGTTAATGGACCCGCTGCCGAGCATGGGGTATTATACTCGGGCATTGTAGTGGATGGGCATTTCTTTGCAGGGAGAAATGGTCTTGGACTGTCCATGGCTTCCAAGAACCTTAAATATTTAACTGTTAAAGGTGAGCAAGGAAAGACCGAGGTGTATGACCCCCAGGAATTAAAGGCTGCCCGGGAGGAGATATTTCGTCTGGCGGCTGCTTCACCTGCACTTATGGGTGAATTGGGCCTCTCAAAATTTGGCACAGGGGCTCTCTACGACCTCATGCACACCAGGAGGATGATGCCCACCGACAACTTCAGGAAAACCCATTTTCCCCCCGCATCTTCCATGAACGCTCATGCCTTCAAACAAAAGTATCACCCCCAAAAAGCTGGATGTAAAGGCTGCCACATTCTATGCAAACGGCGGCTAAAGGATGGGCAGGCGATACCGGAATTCGAGACCATGTCCCACTTCAGTGCCTTACTGGAAAATGAGGACATCGATATCGTTAAAGAGGCTAACCGGATATGTAACGAAGCTGGAATGGATACCATCTCTGCAGGAGCAACCCTGGCATGTTACGCCGAGATGAGAGGGAAAAAGCTCTCTCCTGATGAGATCAAAGGTCTACTGCAGGATGTGGGCCGGGGCCGCGGTGAAGGTAAAGAGCTGGCCAAAGGCGCTTACCGCTACGCACACTCGAGGGGGAGACCGGAGAGTGCCATGACGGTAAAGAAGCAGGAAATGTCGGCATACGACCCTCGAGGAGCATATGGGATGGCCCTGGCATACGCCACATCTACCAGAGGAGCCTGCCACCTGCGAGCATACCCCATCAGCCACGAGATCCTCAGAAAACCTGTGGCCACCGACCGTTTTACTTTCAGCGGCAAAGCCAGAATAGTCAAGATAAACGAGGATATGAACGCCGTCATTGACTCTCTAACAGCCTGCAAGTTCTTATTCTTTGGAGCTACTCTGGAGGAGTTCTCGAGGGCTTTCACTGCTGTAACAGGCGTTCCCTCTTCTGCCCAGGACCTGTTGAGAGCAGGTGAAAGGATCTATTATAACGAGCGGATAATGAATTACCTCAACGGCTTCACCGCCAGAGAAGACGACCTGCCCGACAGATTCTTTAAACAACATGGAAGCAGCGGAAACAATATCCATATCCCGCCTATCGACCGGAAAGACTTTCTTGAAGCGAGAGCAAGATATTACAAGATCAGAGGGCTGGATGAGCACGGTGAGCCTTTAGAGCAAAAAGCCAAGGAGCTGGGACTGGAATGGACGAATTGATAAACAAGTACTCTCAAAAGCTGGTAGAGCAGGGACTTGCAGATAAGAAAACGATATTTTTCGGTGCCAGAGAAACAGAGATTACGTGGAACACTCAGGAGAGATACCGTGAGCTGGAAAAGATATTTGATTCCCTCAACATCAACTCATTGCTCCTTGCTCAGCCTGCCGAACCTTACAGGAGTATAATAGATTACTTGATGAAGAATTCGAGTGGCGTTATACATCCCAGCGACTCAGAAACCCGAACATTCCTCCACGACCTCCCTGTAGCCCCTGAATTTGAGCCGGAGTCTATTGTCCGGATATTGAAGAAAAGAAAGAGTGCCATCACCCCGGAGGGGGTCATCACTTTGGGGACCGTTACTCCCGAGCAGGCGTTCGTAACTTTCAGCTCCGTGTGCTTTGCCTGCTTTGTCAAGTTCTTCTCGGATTATCTTGATTACGCCAAACGAGATGGAGTTCCCGATGATATGGAGAACGCCTTCAACAGGATAGTGCCCAACCTGAAAGACTATCCCTCTTCACCCCCTCCTCTTATGAAAGGACCTTTGGGGGAAGAAGAAGTTTACAAAGCTGTGGATGAGGCAGGGAAATTGACTGTGGATTACAATCTGGTGGATTCATACTTCGGGAATGTTTCCTACAGGGTGGAGAACACACTTTATATTAGCCAGACGGCAAGCTCTCTGGACGAGTTAGGCGGTCATATCGATCCCTGCCCGCTGGATAACTCTTCTTGTGCCGGGATCACTGCCTCCAGCGAGCTCTCGGCTCACAAACAGATAGTGCTGGATACCGATAACAAAGCCATTCTGCACGGCCACCCCAAATTCGCCGTCATACTCTCCATGGACTGCGACCGGAGAGAGAACTGTGAATACCGGAATGTGTGCTACATAAAATGCCCCTACGAGAGATTGGTTAATGACGTCCCCATTGTTCCCGGAGAAATAGGGACTGGGAAGCATGGTCTCTGCAATACCATTCCTCCTGCCATCAAGGGTAGGAGAGGAGCGATTGTTTATGGACACGGTCTCTTCACCGTGGGGAAAAAGGACTTCAATGAAGCATTTGGAAATCTGTTGGATATAGAAAAGATGTGTAGAGAGTTATACTTCCAAAAGGTTAACTCATAATCCCTTAATCTTTGGTTTTTGTCCAGCCAGCGAGTTTGGCGTTCAGATCGTCCACTACTTTTTGGGCACTATTTTCATTGTAGGCGGTGGTCACCAGCCGGATCTCTTGAACTGTTGAACCCTCCCTCAGCCGCAGCCTCAAATTACCTCTGGCGTCAGGTTTCTGGATTTTGTAGCTGAAACCTCCATGACTCTTTCTGGATACCTCGATGGGGCCGGGAACGATCTTCTTGATAAAGGGAGAACCACCTATTTCTCTGAGGGTTCTCTGTCCATTGCGTCCACCAATCACGGTATAATGTCTCCCGCTCACTTTTTTCTCCGGGCGGATGTCCACCTTCTCCATCCTCTTCTCCTGCAAATACTCTTCCACAGCCATTTTGAACTCTTCGGGGGTATCGAAATCCCGGGTGTATAGGACTTCACAGTCCCACAACCTCAAGATCGCTTGAGGCTCAATTCCGGAGGTTATTACAGTTCTAGGCCTCTTCCTGTGGACGGCATCAGATATGAGGTCCAGAGTATTTCTGTATGCTATTTGCTCACTTCTATCTCCTTCTTCCTCACTGCCCAATACCTTGATGATCTCCTGGCCGACGTATTCTCTGTCATAAAAGCAGAAAAGACGTATCTTTTCTCCCACGTAAACCCCCAAAAGCTCTACATTGGATTGCCCACACACAAGACAATAATCTCCGGGATGCTCCAGCTCGCTATGGCAGTTCCTGCACTTCACATATAACATTGAACTCCCCAATTTAAATGGTTTATCGGCAAAAGTTAGCCAAAAACCCCATTCAAATAACGTATTACGTACTAGACCAGTAAATATGAAATATTAGGGTAACCAACTTCCTTTATGACCCTCAAGGAGAAGTTTGAGCGGGATTTTGAGACCTATCCCCAGGAATTCAATTTAGACCTTCACAAAGAAGAGGACCAGTTCAAGTGGTTTCTGGCGAGCGTATTGTTCGCCGCGAGGATCTCTGCCAGTATAGCCAAGAACACTTACAAAGAGTTCGACAAAGAGGGTTTGACAACTCCTGAATCCATTATAGATGCCGGATGGGATAAGCTGGTAGAAGTTTTGGACAGAGGGGGATATACCAGATATGATGAATCCACCGCAACAAACCTTATAGAAATGTGTAAAAAGCTTAAAGAAGAGTATGGGGGCATTGGAAACCTCTACGAGCAGACTACCAGCAAGACGGATCTGGAAAAGAAGCTAAAGGACTTCAAGGGAGTGGGGCCCACAACAGTCAACATTTTTCTGAGGGAAATGAGGCCCATTTGGGATTACGCAAAGCCCAAGATATCTCCCCCAGGCAAAAAAATGGCCCAAAAGCTGGGGATAGATGATGAGCGGGAGATAAAAGAGCTGGAGTCCTATCTGGTGAAGATCTATCTTGAGCTGTGCAAGAATAAGAAGTGCCAGGAGTGTCTGGCCAAAGATTACTGTCCGGGACAGTAGCCTTCTATTTCTTGAATTTATCATGACCGCTTGACAATCCTTAAATACACAATTGGACTATTTTATTTAGATGGCAGAGACTGCAACGGATTTTACAACCACTCAAGTAGCTGAGGTACTGTTAACGTTGAGAATGAGCCTTATCAAGATTATTCTGATAATTGCAATAGTGTGGGGGCTCAGCTTCGCTCTTTTCGCCGACTCCTTAATCACAAGGATGACGCTCGACCTTTTACCACAGGGCGCCAACGTGATTTACACTCGTCCTCTGGAAGGTATAATCCTGAAATTAAAGATATCCGTCATATTCGGTTTTGTGGCTGCTTTACCATACATAGGAGTTCTGGTTTACAGGAACATCAAAGAAAGAACCGATATACTTAAAGAGGTCAACATCAGGAAGAGTTCGGCTCTCAAGTATGCTGCAGCATCCGTTCTCCTGCTGAGTGCCGGCATAACCTATGGCTATTACATTTTGAGATTCTTCCTCCAGTACCTGTATTCCATGGCAGCGGTACAGGGAGTTCTGGCCTACTATTCAATAGCGGAATTCATCAACTTTGCTGTATTGATGCTGGTGATTTTTGGGCTTATATTCCAGATGCCCCTCATCATGACCTTCCTGGTGGGGAATAATATTGTGGACTACCACAGCCTCACATATTACAGAAGACATATCTATGTAGCGTTCTTTGTAACAGGAGCAGCTATAACTCCACCAGATATTTTTACTCAGGCCATTATAGCCTTTCCCATGATCCTGTTCTTTGAGACCAGTCTGGTAGTCATCCGAATAATTCACAGAGAAAAGATGGGGAATAAGCCAGAAGATTCATTGCTTTAGGAAATCCCTTATCTTGACCCACTTTCTGGTCATGGCAACCGATTTATTGGTCCTCTGCACTACCCTCTCTGGGAACACTCCTCTCAAGAAGGTTCTGAGGAATGATTCTTCCGTGGCACCTATAAGGATGAGGTCGTGGTTAGGAGTTTCCTTAGAGATTTCGCTGGCAACATCGCTGGATACAAAGAATTTGCGGTTGAACTCAATATCTTCCAGTATCTCTTTAGCCTTATCAAACACCTGATCAGCTCGTTTCTCATCCTCTTTCCTTTTACCCACGTTCATCAAGGTGATGGCCGAATTTTGTTGTCTGTGAATATCTCTCGCTATTTCGGCAGCCAGTGCGGCATGAGGCCCTCCTATGGTGGGGATGAGTATGCTGTCTATCTCTTTTCTCTTCTTCTGCTTCCAGTCTTTACCAAACCTGATAACCACAGTATCTCTATTTGCTTTGAGCATCAGGGGATCGATAGTGCTTCCCAACACTCGGTCTCTCCGATATGTTCGTCCTCTCCATCCCAGAACTATTAGGTCAGGGTCTATCTCCTCCACTGCATTCAGTATTGCCTCAGAGACATCATGGCCGATCTTTATATAGCAACCAGAAGGTACATCCAGTTTCTCCCTGACATTGTTCATGAATTCTCGGGAGTCTTCAACGTAATTTGAGGCAACAGAGTAGGGAGTCTGTCTGGGTAATTTTATAACGTTGAGAAGCATAACCTCTCCACCCCTCTCTCTGGCGAGCAGGTTGGCAAAACCAGCCAGCTCTTCAGCGAACTCGGGGTTTGCTACGAGGACCATAATTGTGTATTCGCTCTTCTCTACGGGAACATGACCATAAACCGTCCTGGTCTCCTCCGCCACTCTCTCTTTTTTCTCTTTCTCTGAGTAGGCAAAATAGACCAGAGTGCCAAAGATTATCCACCCGACCGCTACCGTTAAAGCCAGTTCACCGTGCTTGACCTCCGTAACCAGGAAATAACCAATCACAACCTGAGTGACAATGGCAACCACGGGAAGATAAGGGACTAATGGCATCTTGAAAGCCCTTTTGAGGTCAGGCCTTCTGAACCTCAGAAGTATGAGGACGTAACTGACCATTATGAATAGAATGAGGAACATAATCGAGGCAGCGGAAGCGACAGCCTCTATGGGGGCAAGGGTCATGGCAGCGATTATCAAGAAGCTGAAGAATATGGAGTAGTGAGGTGTTCTGGTCTTCTCATTGATCTTGGCTAAGTTAGCAGGTAGATAACCTATCCTCCCCAGAGCAAAAGACACTCTGGATGAAGAGTATATGGTGGCGTTCATGGCGCTTACAGTTGATACCAGTCCTCCTACAATGATCACGAGCGCTCCGAAGGGCATAATATTGTCAGCTACTCTTATTAAGCTGAACTCTCCAAGTGTCCCCAGGTACATCCAGCTGGGTGTCTCGGCTTCAACAGAACCCAGTAAGGAGAACGCCACCACAATGTATATGACTACGGCAGCCCACAGGGAAATGATTATTGCTCGGGGAATGTTCCTATCAGGCTTCTTAACTTCTTCCCCGCTCTGAACGATTATCTCATAACCTTCGAAGGCAATGAAAGTCAGTCCCATCGCCGCCAGCAGGCCAGCAAACTCGTTGGGCATAAAGGAGGGGGTCGTGTAGGCAGTGATCCAGTTGGGGTTCAAAAAGGTCTTGTAGATGCCGAAGGCTGCAAAGACTATCAGTATCAATACCTTGAATATGGTAACGAAACCTCCTAGCTTTCCGCTCTCTTTAGCTCCCATATAATTTACATAAGTCAAAAAGGAGACGATCAGCAGTGCTGAAATATTTAGGAGGGTCATCTGGGGGATGGCAGTAAAACCCACAATCTTTACGATGTATTCGGAAAGAAAAGCGCCGAACGTGACCGCGTAAAGAGAGCATGCTATTGTGTGTGCTGCCCAGTCGCACCAGCCAGCCAGGAAGCCGAAGTGATCGCCCATAGCTTCTTTCACCCAGATGTAGCTCCCTCCAGCCTCCGGAATTGCGGAGCCTAACTCAGCATAAGCCAGCCCGGTAAAAGTGGCGATTATACCGTTCAACAGGAAGGCCAGCATAACCGCAGGCCCTGCTACACCGGCAGCGATGCCAGTGAGGGCGAATATACCGGCACCGATCATACCAGCGATGCCGATCATGGTGATGTCAAAAAGATTGAGGTCCCGGCTGAGGCTTACACTAACATCTTGCTGTCCCACACTTTCAAAATTGATTTATAGTTTAAAAATATTATTAACCGGAATTAGCTATCAAACCTTAAAAACGAATAAGAACGCCATAAATCCTGCATACAGAAGAAGAAAGGCTACTCCTTCTATCCGCCTCAACTCCCAGTGACTTCGGATGAAGACCAGCAGCAGGACGGACATAAATATCACGAACGGAGCAATATAGTTCAAGGTCGTCTCCTGAGCATAGATGGGGAAGACGAGCCCGGAGACCCCCAGTATGAGAAAGATGTTGGCGATATTGGACCCAATGATGTTGGCCACAGCAATGTCTCCAAACCCTTTTCTGGCTGCTGTAAAGGACACGCTCAACTCCGGGAGTGAAGTCCCTACAGCAACTAATGTTAGGCCTATAAGCGTCTTGGATATGTTGGCTGCTTCCGCAAAAAATATGGCTCCATCAATGAGGTAATTGGCTCCCGCTACAATGGCTACTCCACTGGCAGCCAGCACCATGATATCCTTGCCCAGTCTCTCTGTAGAAACTTCGTTTCTCTCTGAATTGGAGTTGCCTGCCTTATCTGAAATCTTTTTGATGGCTTCCCTCACATAGCCCAGCTTGAAGAAGTAGGTGATGAACTGCTTGAAACCATATTCGCCCTCGTAACTATGCATCTCTCTGAACAAGAAGGCTATGTAAGCGAAGTAGAGCAGCAAGAACAAAAAAGCCTCGTATGTGGACAGCATCCCGTTAAAAAGGAATACATAGACCAGTACTGCTGCGAACAGCATGATATAACCATCCCTTCTCAGCATCTCTTCTCTGGTCTTTATGACAGAAATAGCTGCTGCTACCCCAACGATCAATCCTATGTTGGCAATATTGGAGCCCATAACGTTCCCAATAACTATATCGCTCTGCTGTTTGACCGAGGCCATGACAGATGAAACGAGTTCCGGGATGGATGTTCCCAATGCCACCAGAGTTAAACCAATGACAAACTCTGAAACACCTAATTTCTTGGCAATAGATGAGGCTGACCTGACGAACAGGTCTGAACCCTTGATGAGCGCGATGAATCCCAGAACAAGGATTAATATATTGGTTAACAGTGATTGCATCAATTTGAATATAGGTGATTAATTATTAAACTTTCCCGGTAATCTTTTCTCTCAGTTTGGTGTTGGTCGGTCAAATTAGATGTGTAGAGAAAAACTTGGAGTTAAGGGTGAGGATCATCTTGTTCTCGTAGAGCACAACAACACAGTTGTACTGAGTAAACTGGATATTGAGGAAGTGGCCGACAAAATTGAAGAGGAGTTAAAAGGTTTTAATGTGGAAGAAGCCTTCAAGGAGATAAGGAAAGAGACCAATAAGAAAGTTCTTGAGGATCACCGAATTAATAAGCAGATCCGGTGAAGAGAAAAGTATAATATCTGAGCTAAAGAGTAAGAAAAAGGGGGGAGGTTCGATGAGGATTGTAGGGGGGAGGTTCGATGAGGATTGTAGGGGGGAGGTTCGATGAGGATTGTAGGGGGGAGGTTCGATGAGGATTGTTCATGTATCTGATATACACTTGACCAGCGTGTATTATAAGTCGGAGTGGGGTGGGAAGCTGATCTCCGAAGTCAACTCTTTAAGCCCTGACGTCCTGCTGGTCACAGGCGATCTCACTCATGATGGCTACATGCATGAATACGAGGTTGTGAAGGACTTCTTTAAGAAGCTGGAAGTGGAGGTTGATAACAGGGTGGTCCTCCCGGGAAATCATGATGCCAGGAATGAGGGGTATAAGGTGTTTGAAGAGATCTTCGGCACTCGCTTCCCATCCTATGAAGACGATGTGGTGGCCATCTGCGGCATCGATTCCAGTGAGCCGGATATCGATGACGGGCACGTGGGGAGGGAGAACTACCCCTACATCAGTCAGAAACTGTCTGTTAACAGCAAGGTCAGGATTCTGGCGCTTCATCACCACCTGATACCCATTCCGGGGACGGGAAGAGAGCAGCACATCCCCACCGATGCCGGTGATGTGCTGGAGCTCTGCAAAAAACTGGATATCAATTTCGTTTTATCCGGCCATAAGCACAAACCGTGGATATGGAGGCTGGAAGACACCTACCTCGTCACTGCCGGAACAGCCACCACCTTACGATTGAAGGGAGATTCATACCCTTCATTCAACATCATGGAGATAGAGGAGTGTAGAGTGGTATTGAAAGAAGTGAATATCTCCTCCGGAGAGACAAAGGAAATACTCCAAATAAGTTATTGATTTCTATTTCTTATTAACCGACTGTAACTGTGAAATTTATTGATAAGCTTATTATAATATAATAAAAAAAGAAAAATAATTTAACGTCTTCTTAGCATAATCACAGTAACCAATCCAAGTGAGCCAGCGAGTGTTGTAAGCCCAATTGGAGTTAAAGCTGGTACAGGCTCAGGCTCAACTTCTCCTCCGCACTCACTAATAATTTCATTTATAGCAGCAGAAGTTCCAGTCCCATTAGCATACGTGGTTATGAATAGACCGCCAGTTGTGTTTGCATCATCTTCAAGAATCGCTGCTTGACCTGCATAATCTCCACCAGTAGGCACGAAAACGTCAGATATCAATATGCCTTTATTTTTTGCCGTGACAGCATGGTTGTGCATTGCAGCATTGTCTTGAGGATCCTGAAGATCATTGAATCCGCCGGGCGGTGCATCGGTTATCAATATTATCAGCTTTAATGCGTCCGACCTGTAGGGTGTGGTGAAATCACCTACCTGGGTTCCCGTGTTGCCTGCTGCATCAGGCCTTTCCCCTGCTGGCAGTTTATTCACTGAAGTATTCTTTGCTTCATCTGATGCTTCAGCAACCCCATCACCCCCAGCGGCTGACGTAGCATTAATCAAGTCCATTACAGAGCCAGTATCGGTTGTTAAATCATTATGTACTATAACACTGTCATTAAATGTTATATAACCAACTCTCAGGTCTCCACCTGAAGCTGTTTGTGCATTAGAGATTATAGTGGGCAACTCATCTTTGATGTTACTTATAGCACCACCCATACTACCGGTATTGTCAAGCACTATCACAAGATCCATAGGTCCACAGACACCTGGTTCCACAGATACATTCTGGTTCGTATCTAATTTCACATTACTAACAGTAGAGGAAATAGATACTTCCTGAGACACGTTCTGATTTACCTCTTGGGCAGAACTCACCGAAAAAATTGAGAAAACCAATGTTGCAAGAAAAAATATTCCAAGCCATTTCCATTTTGTATTCATATTATCCCCCAATCATGCTTTTATGTAATGATATATAGAATTGTATGAAGCTTTAATAAGAAACTGAATTAAGTAATAAAGTTCTGCTTACCGAAAATAACACAGTTAAACAGCGATTACTTCTTTATAACCAGAATTTGGTAATGCATATTCGGAATTAATTTTATTTGGTCAGCATTACTATTCAGGACGATGGATTTATAAGGTTGTATGATAGGAGTGCTGGAGGGATAGTATGAAGGTTGTTTATGGTTTGGATGGTCAAGTATATCAGGAGAATAAGAATGGTTTCAAGGAGATCCTCAGTAAACATAAGATCAGGTGGGCTGGAAGGTTTGGAGTCTTTAAGTGGAAAGGAGGTCAAGTAGAAGTGCTTGCCAGCTATGAAGGAGGAGAAGGGGTCATGGAGAGTGCAAAGATCGAATTAAGGTTCTCTTACAAAACTGAGGCAGTAAAAGAATTGGTCGAGTGGCTGGAGAGGCATGGGAAACTACTTTCCAGTGAATAGATAATTCTATGAGATAGCTATTTGGCTTTAGCCCAAATCCTTTCTTGCTGCCGCTTCTCCATAAATCACCAACAAATACTGATTCTGTGGATCCTGTTTAACTCTCACATGCATTCTTGTTGTTATTATCAGTTGAAAAATTGGAAAAGTTTTTTACCTAAAAAGTTCAATAAATAGCTGACACCTAAGGCTAAAGTTCATAATAAAAGAAGAAATTAAAGCGAGCCTTGTCGGTTGGAGGGGTGTAATAAGTGAAGGCCAGGATAGCCATACTTCTATTAGTAGCTGTAGTCGTGATTGGAGCGGCAGTTCTACCTTCGGTATTTGCCGGTATGACCAAAATGACTTTTAATAAGGTTTATGATATCTATGATTATTTTTGGGTTTTGGAGGACATGAATGCCACTGATAGGGTTGATTTGAATATTAGTGGTGGATGTGCTGGTTGTCATGGAGCAATACAGGATCAACTCAATACTTCTTCGGTCCACTCTGGCTTTAGTTGTGAGGAGTGCCATAAATTGACGAGAACGGCCAGCGGAGAAGAGATCGAATACTCAAACCAAACTCATGACCTGATTATACCGAGGTGCTTGGATTGTCACGAGAACAATGGAACGTATAAAAATGACACGGGGGTAGAGAAGCAAGCACCACCAGCAACGGGTTTCAATGAAACAGATTATGGGACAAATGCTTCCGCTCACAAAAAATTTGTGGAGGAATCACTGAACTTCGGTTTCTCGAAGGGTGAGAACGAAGCTTGCATCAACTGTCACACCAATCAATCGACTGAGGTAACTTACAAGTATTTCTGGAACATAGAGTACTCTATTAGTGGGTGGAGCATATCTTCGCTCTCTTATAATGGTACTAGAGAACATACCTCCAATTATACAGGATCAGGAGACAAACACGTGTTTTTAAGTAAAAACGATGTTAATTGTGTTGGTTGTCACCAAAACGTGTACGATACACTGGTCTATGGAACAAACGGCACTGATGAGGACTATCTAAGTCATGCTCCCATAGAGATAAACGATGATGATAGCGGTACGGGGTGGAGTGACGAAAACGACTGCTGGAACAACTTCAGATACCACCACGAATCGCAGCGTTCAGAGAACGTCAACACAGAGTACTGCATCGAATGCCATAAAGTGGATAGATACGCTGAAACGCACTCTAGCCAGGCGAGCACCTACAGCCTGAATAGCGTGGTTGGTGATACTAACTCCAAGTCGGTACATGCAGCGGAGTCTGTTAGTTGTGGAACTTGTCACGGTGATGGCAAGACCAAAGAACCGACTTGCAGTGACCACAATCCTTCAGATTTTGTCGAAGAGGTTTCAAGTACTTATGCCGGGACTGTGGTAGGAGATATATGTATGGGCTGTCACCAAGCAGCAGTTCACCCCGATAACACTGAAAAAGGTTGTAGTTGCCACACAAGCAATACTGTTGTAGAAAATGTCTATATAGAGTCTGAGCCTTCTGGACTTGCCTGCAACTCAGCAGGAAAACCATGTCCCACTGGACCCGAAGCATACTTTGAATGGACCCCGCTCTACCCACAACCAAATGAGTCAGTCGAATTTAATGCCAGCGGCAGCAGTGATGACGGAACAATAGAGAGTTACAAATGGGAGTTTGGAGATGGAAACACCACCACTGTAAGTGACCCCACAATTAACCACACCTATTCATCTGAGGGTAACTATACGGTCAACCTCACGGTTACTGACGACAGTGGTCTAAAGGATACATACACCGATGTTGTTAAAGTATCATCAGAACCAGCAGGTTGGGTTTATCAGGAAGACGCAAACACTACAAGCTGCTCTGGAACTTGGGATGGTATCTACGATTGTGCAAATACTTACGATGGTGATTGGGGCACTTACGGATATGAAGACGATTCTGATGACTCGGCATATGTCATCTTCAATTACACAAAACCATCTGGTGCCATTGATGCCAAATGGAAAGTGAAAGACGGTACCGGCACGACAAACCTGACCCTCCCGGATTCTTGCTGGGATTACTATGCTGATAAAATAGAATTCAGAGCGGAGAGTGCTGGAGGCTTCGACTTGGATGTCTACTGGTACTGCTATGATGGTTCATGGAACAAGCTTAGAACTGGTGCCGATAATAAGTACATTTACGAAGAAGCGATATGGTGGTGGAAGTAGTGAGGGTAGCGCTAGTTCTGGCAGTAGCTGTGATTGTAATTGGAGCAGCAGTTCTACCTTCAGTATTTGCGGGTAAAACAACCATGACTTTCAACAAGAGTTACGATGCTTATAATTATGAATGGATTTTGGAGGACATGAATGCTACTGATGGGAGTATCGATTTGAACTTCAGTACTGGCTGTGCTGGTTGCCATGGAACAATACAAGACCACTTGAATAATTCTTCAATTCACTCCGACTTTAGTTGTGAAGAATGCCATAAAATGACAAGAACCGCTAGCGGTGAAGAGCTTGAGTACTCCGACAAAACCCATGACCTGTTTATACCCAGGTGTTTGGATTGTCACGAGAACAATGGAACATACTCCAATGATACGGGGGTAGAGAAGCAAGCTCCTACGGCAAGTGGTTTCAATGAATCGGGTTATGGGTCGAGTGCTTCTGCTCATAAACAGTTTGTGGAGGAATCATTAAACTATGATTTCTCGAAGGGTGAGAACGAAGCTTGTGTTAGTTGCCATACTAATCAATTAACTGAGGTGACCTACAAGTATTTCTGGAACATAGAATATTCTGTTGAGGGGTGGAGAATATCCTCGCTTTCTTATAACGGCACTAGAGAGCACACTTCCAACTATACGAAATCAGGGGAAAAACACGTATTCTTGAGTAAAAACGATGTCAACTGTGTTGGCTGCCACCAAAATGTATACGATACATTAGTACAAGGAACATACAGTGGTGATGAGAACTATTTAAGTCATGCTCCTATAGAGATCAACACTGACAGTAGCAGTCGTACGGAGTGGAGTTACAAAAACGACTGCTGGAACCACTTCAGATACCATTACGTTTCCAACAGAGCTGAGGGCGTCAACACAGAATATTGCACTGAATGCCATAAAGTAGACAGATTTGCTGAAGTATATGATGGACCAACCGATTATAATCTTCAATCAGTAATAGACGACACTAACTCAAAGTCGGTACATGCAGCAGAGTCAGTTAGCTGTGGAACCTGTCACGGAGACGGTAAAACTAAGGAGCCCATGAACTCTGATCATAATCCTTCAGGTTTTATCGAGCTAGTTTCAAGTACTTACGCCAGGACTTTTGTAGGAGACACATGTATGGGCTGTCATGAAGCAGCAGTTCACCCTGATGATCCTAGTAAAGGTTGTAATTGCCACACAAGTAATACATACGTAAAAAATATCTATATAGGGTCTGAACCTTCTGGACTTACCTGTAATTCAAGAGGAAAACCATGTCCAACTGAGCCTGAAGCATACTTTATCTTCTCCCCAGCTCAGCCAGAGCCGGGTGAGCCGGTAAGTTTCGATGCCAGCGGCAGCACTGATGACGAAACAATAGTGAGCTACAAGTGGGAGTTTGGAGATGGTAACACCACCACCGTAAGTGATCCTACCATCAGCCACACCTATTCATCTGAGGGTAATCACACAGTTAACCTCACGGTTACTGATGACAGTGACCTGAAGGACACCTACACCGATATGGTTAATGTGGTGAGTGGAGGATGTCCTTCTTGTTCGACTTGCTGTCCAAACTGGTCATATACAACCCTCGATGGATATGGTATAAAATTCGAACTCCTTAACGGTGGATACAAGTGGACCATCAATAATCCTAATCCCGATGCTGGCGTATACTTGACACTGGACAACGACACTTCAACTGACACCTACTATAGGCTATGGTATTCCGCAAATTGTCCTACTACCCTGGAAGATAGGGATAGTGTTTGTTACCAGAGATGTTCTCCAGGAGTGTGTAGTCAACCTCCTGCGGATAATTGGCGCCTTAAAGGAGCATATCATGACATGTTAGATGGTGTTACCATCGACGTACAGAACTCTGGCAGAAAAATTGTGTTCACCATACCCGATAGCTTCTCTACAAGCTGCATTACAGATCTAATCGATTCCGGACATGAAGGATTGTTCCATCCGTATGATCCGGTTTCTCACGATGCCCCCAGAGGGGAGGTAAACGTAGATGAGGGGTATGATCCGGCATCAGGTGAGCCTGATTGTAGTTCCGTAGAATACACCCAGATTGAGGTTGCGTGTCCGGTAAATGTTACAATTACTGATGAATATGGAAATATCATTGCAGATAACGGAACAAATAATATAACTAATGCAGATTTGATTACCGTAGATCATACTAAGACATTTTACTTGCCAGCAAATCTAAAATACTCTGCAGAGATAAATGCATATGATTACGGCACTTTCAACTTTACAAGAGCCCCTCCTGCAGGTTCTGACATCCCTACCACTAAATTTGAGAACGTATCAGTCACCCCTAATACAACGGCTTTTGTTGATATAGAGCCAAATGTAACAGAATACTTATTGAGCATAGATCACGACGGAGATGGAGTAGTTGACGAAGAAAGAAGCCCGGATATTAATGAGATTTCAACAAAGGAACTCTCAACAGAAGAACCTCAACCCTCAGAAACTGAACCCACAGAAACAACACCCCAATCTACTGACAATAGGAGTGGTGGAGGTCAAGGTGGTGCAGGTGGGGGTGGTGGAGGTGGTTTACCACTTTCTGCAACCGTTTCAACTGAGACTCCAACTCCCGCTACCACAAGTAGTGTTGGTGAGTTATCTATTTCCTCAATGCCATCCACATCCGAAGAAAAGCCAGTTGGGGCACCCATAGAGACAGAGACCCCCACCGCTCAGCCAACTGCTTCACAAACTAAAGAACAAGTCTTCTTACCTTCAATTTGGCAGCAGCCAACAGTAGCAATAGGTATATTTGCAGTGATAATAGCTGCTATTGTGGTTCTGACATACGCATTCAGGAAGAAATAAAGTGTCCTTTTTTATGCTTATCAAAATTTTACTAAGGAAAATCCATATGAACTCCAGCAAAACTGGTTTGAAGTTGCCAGAGCGTCTAAGCGGCTAAAAGTCGTTTTTGCAGCATCAAATCCAGAGCTGTTCCCAACCCTGCACTGGCTAAAAGAAAAGATGAAGTTGAGGTTGTAATAACAAATGAGCTTATTCGACCCGTTAAATGTGCTGATTTGCAAAGGTAAGGAATTGATTGGGGCTTAAGGTTATTCGATTCCTACTTAGGGACAGAATAACTGAATTTTGATTGCCAAGGGGATATTAAGCTTAATAGATAACCTCTTTCAGTCTCCCTTCGTCTATGGCAAGCCTGAACTCTCTGGCAATCCTCCTCCCCATGTACATGTTCTCTCCAAAGAGTATGTAGGAGTAGGGGAAAGTGGGCACACCGACGTTGGTCCCTGCTACTATGCGGGCAGAGATCTCGAATACGGTCATTTCAGCGTTCTCGTCAAAGACCGCCTCCAGACAGAATGGTCCCACCATTCCCGGTTCTGCGATGTTCTTGGATTCCTTCACCACGTTGTGGGCGGCGTTCAGGGCTTGGACCAGCAGGCTCTCCCTCAAAACCACGGGGAAATTTCCTATCACGGTATAGCTCAGGAGCGGCTCTGCCTTAAGCTGCTCGTCAGCGGGTATCTTCCCCAATCCATCTACAGTTGACTCATATCTCCGGTCGACCGCTATCAGCTCTACTCTATCTTTTATGGGGGAGTAGAAGAAGGAGAAATAGACGTTGGCTCCTGTAATGTATTTCTGGATGTGTGCTTCTTTGACCTCGTTCTCGGTGATCATTCCCTGCTCCACCATTTTACGGGACTTATCATAAAAGTCGTCCTCGCTTGCAGCCAGGAAGTACCCCCTACCTCCTCTGGCTCCGGGATACTTGACTATCACCAGCCCGTCAATATCCTGTGGCTTCTCGTAAGTGTCAGGTAATCTCAAGCCCGCATCCTTAAGCCACTTTCTCTGCATGTCCCTCACAGTCTCCCAGTACATAAGTTCTCTATTGCCGAACACGGGTATCTTGAGCTGCTCGATACTACCAAGGTAGGCGTTAAAAGAGCCGTGGGGGATGAGGATAACGTTATCATCTACTAACTTCTTCTGGACGTCTTCATCCAGGAGGTCGGGAAAATCGTTGATGGGGATTATCTCGTCAGCCACTTCAAAGGAATCATAGATTATCCTCTCCTTCTCCCTGCAGATACACATGGTCTTAAATCCCTCATCCTTTGCGCCTCTCAAGATGTTGAGCGCAGAATGACTGCCTAAAGTGGCTATCTTGACCTCGTCACCATAATTATCTATAGTTTGTAGGATCTCTTCCCTGCCCATGAGTTAACCTCTACGGTGGAAACTTAATATTTTGCATTGATAACCTAATTGATTTTGTAAGTGAATTTGAATCCGAACTTCATGAACCTGACAACATAATTTAAATAACACGGATATGTTTTCTCTATCGGTGGATTTTATGGATGAGAAGACACATCAAATATTAGAGATCATATCAGATAATGCGAAGCTCACGTATGATGAAATCGCTCAAATGACCGGTTACTCCGTGGAAGAGATCAAGGAGATAATCAAGAGGGAGGAGGAGAACGGAACTATCCTTAAGTACAAGACCCTTATCAACTGGGAAAAGACGGGAGAGGACCGGGTCTTTGCCATAATCGATGTCAACGTCACACTGTCAAGAGAGAAGGGTTATGATGAGATAGCCAAGAGGATAGCCAAGTTCCCTGGTGTCCATGCGGTGAGGCTGGTCAGCGGACAATACGATTTTCAGGTGGTGGTCTCCGGCAAGACGCTCAAGGAGGTCTCCTTCTTTGTGGCGGAAAAGATATCCACCATACCAGAAGTCCAGGATACTGTAACCCATTTCCTGCTGAGGAGCTATAAGGAGGAGGGCGTGTTGTTGTTCGATGATGAAGAAGACCGGAGGTTGGCCATTGCCCCGTGAGAAGGTGAACAAAAAGGTCCAGGACATCAAGCCGTCAGGGATCCGCAAGTTCTTTGACCTGGTCATTGGAAGGAAGGACATAATCAGCCTGGGCGTTGGAGAACCGGATTTTGCCGTCCCGTGGAAGATCAGAGAGGAGATGATCTACTCTCTGGAGAAAGGGATCACGTCTTACACCTCAAATTACGGGCTGACCGAGCTCAGGCAGGCCATAACCGAATACTACCAGAAATTCGGGCTGAATGCCCCCATAAATGATGTGATGATAACCACGGGAGTGAGCGAAGGATTCGATATCGCTTTAAGAGCTGTAGTTGACCCAGGAGATGCTGTCCTCATCCCGGAGCCCTGCTACGTTTCTTACAAACCTCTCACTATACTTGCAGGTGGAGAGGCGATCACGGTTCCCACCAATCCCGACTTCAAGCTGACCTACGAGAAGATCTCCCAGCATAAAGAAGCAGAGCCCAAGGCGATAGTGCTCAATTATCCCGGAAATCCTACGGGAGTGAGTTACACCAAAAAGGAATTGGAAGAGATTTCTGATGCGGTAATAGAGAACGATATGGTCGTCATCTCGGATGAAATATATGGGGAGCTAACTTACAACCATAAACACGTCTCCATCGCCTCTTTGAATGGTATGGAGGACAGGACTATAGTGCTCAACGGGTTCTCCAAAGCATTCGCCATGACAGGGTTGAGGTTGGGTTTTGCCATCGCTCCCCCCGACCTTCTGGATGCCATGCTGAAGATCCACCAGTACTCCATGCTGTGCGCACCCATTTCAGCCCAGCTGGGGGCTCTGGAAGCTCTAAAGAACACGGAAGAAGAGCTGGAAGAGATGAGGAACAAATACATCAGGAGAAGGAACTATTTCGTCAAGAGACTTGAAGGAGTTCTGGACGTCAACCTGCCGGAAGGAGCATTCTACGCATTCCCCAGCATAGAGTCCACAGGGCTGGGTAGTGAGGAGTTCACCGAAAGACTTCTGATGGAAAAGAACGTGGCCGTAGTCCCCGGCAATGCTTTCGGAGAATGCGGAGAGGGCCACATCAGGTGTGCATACGCGGTGAATATGGAAAAGCTCAAAGAAGCCGCAGACAGAATAGAAGACTTCGTGCAAAACCTCTAAATTTTAGCTTGGCCCTTCAACCAAGCATTAAGCGTCAAGCATTAAAAAGAGTATCTATATTTTTAATTTCGTCACAGGGAGTATTTACTGGTGTGGTCTCCACCACCTGACCATAGCTCTCCCACAGCTTCTTCAATTCCTTTAATCTGTCGTTCTCCCCGAATGCTGCGTATGCAGGCCCGTTCCCTGAAAGACCGCCGTGCAAACCAAGTTCTTTAGCCTGCTCCACGGGCTCGAAAGAATAACCGAGCTTCCTGCAATAGTATCTGGAGTTGGATAGCATGGCGGACCTGTAATCGTGCCTGAAAGCATGTTCTACTGCCTGCTCCACCTCTTGAGCCTCTTTCCGCAGTTCTTCCATTGAAATAGTTCCCCTTTTCCATTGGGGTAGAAGAATCAGGGCATCATCAAACTCCAGGATTTCCCGGTGATAGAATTTCATCTCTTCATTGTTGGAAAGAACGATCCCACCTAAAAGGGATGCTCCGGCGTCATCGATGGCTCCGGTATAGCTTATCCCCATCTCCATGGCCGTGGTAGCGTTGGTGGTGAGAATATGGTTAGCGTCAAGCTCTTCATCCTTCAGCTTCAATATGGAGATGAGCATGGCGTTCATGAAAGCGCTGCTGCTCCCCAGACCACATCCCCGGGGGATACTGCTCTCGGCCTTAACAACTCCCTTGAGACCAAAAGACCGCATCACTCCATCCACAATCCTGTCTGAAACCTCTTTACCGTCAACAAGAAGCAAACAGGTTTTAAGGTCCTCTTCAATGGAGATATCCACCCTTGCTCTGAGATCAAACCCGAAAGCGCAACCGATTCCGGTGGCAAGACCGTTCACAATAGTTCCTGCCGCGTAAGCTTCTCCCCTCACAGAACACCTCAAGAAAATAGAACTTAAAATAATTTTCTGGATTTACCTCTGAAATTCTTCTTTCGTCTTCTCAGTTGGTAATACTGACTGATAAAGGTGGTTTAAAAATGAATAGCCATAAGGGGTGATCCGATAGTATGAATACTTTTCTCTCACTTCTCCATGCTTTATGAAATTCTCTACTAACCCCCCAGATATTAACTTCTTAACATGTGCCCTGAAAGAGCTGTTGTCCAGCTCTAGCTCCTTCGTAATATCACTAAAACTGGCTTCTTTTTTTTGGAGTAAATAAGCTAATATTGCATACCTGACTTCATTACCAAGTCCTTTAATCGATCTTTTTATTTCATTTGGGAACATATCTGAGTACGTCTTAATTTTTTCAGAATACATATCAACCACTTCTTCTTGGGTGAGATTTTTTCAACCTTAGTGATTAAATCATCACCTATTTCAGGTTTTTGGCCACCAGCTCTGCAACCTTCTTACCGCTCAACAGCATCCCACCGAAGATGGGACCCATCCGGGGGAGACCATAGAATGCGGCCACAGACATCCCCGTTACGTAGAGACCGGGGAAAACTTCTGATGTCTTTTCCACAACCCCTTTATCTGCCGACTGGGCATCCATATATCCTTCGCCCCACAGCTCGAATTTCTCCGTTTTCTTGGCCACAATGTTGCACACTGAAGCATCATGCCCTGTAGCATCAACTACAGCCTTACTGGATATGGTGAGAGGGTCGATGTGGAATCCGGCCATCTCTACGGCCGTCCAGTTTATGACCAGCCCCGCCATCTTATCGTTCTTGATCATGACGTCCTCTACAGTGGTCAGATTGAATACATTGGAATTCCTTGATGCACCATATACCAGACCCCCCACCATCTCTATGGCGTCCAGAGTGTAGTATTTCCCCTCATAATTCTCGTATTGGATGTTGAATTCGTTTAGGACTTCTGTGGCCTCCTCCTGGACCACCACCTGATTGAACATCATTCCTCCTCCCCAGATCCCACCACCCAGGGAGAGTTTCTTCTCGAAAAGGGCTACATTGAATCCCTCCTTACCCAGAAGAGAGGCAGCAACCAGCCCGGAAGGACCGCCTCCAACGATCGCAACGTCACACTCAACAGAATTCAGGAATTTCTGGTGATATTTTTGGGTGATTGCCCTGGTAACGGTTATCTCATCTGTCATATGGGGGGGTGATAAAATGGATAATTAAATCCTTCTATACTAAAAAATGGGTCTACGAACAGTAATGGGAGTTCGATGTGGAAAATATATTTATGCCTGCCCTCAGCTTAGAGGCTTCTTCTTCATCCAGAGCCTCTCTAACTGCCTCTTCAGAATCGACAACACTATTGCCCAGTGGGTCTTCAAGAACGAGAGTGAGCGTAACGTTACCGTCTATGGTCTCGTATATCTGGTCCAGTATCCAGTCACACTTCTCCACTTTTTTGTAGTTATCCGAGTTCCATCCTCTGGCCGTCTGCACCACGTCCTCCATTTTGCGGAGAACTCCTTCTAGGTTGGTGATAAAACCCTGGGAGGCCGGTCCCGGCTCCAGATCGATCCCTATCTCGGGTATCCTCACGGTCCCGGAAGTGGACCTGATAACTTTGGTGGATAAGTTATCCTCTCTTATCTCCATCTTATACCTTACGGCCTCATTAACTTCTAAGGAAAAAGAGTCAGTATATCTGAAACCGCATTCGCAGGAAGCAGAAGATAAGAAAAGCTCACCAAAGTGTGGTGCATAGTAAGTATCGGTCATCACAGAAAGCTCTGACCCGCAGGCTGGGCACTCCATTCTACCTTTTTCCACCTCTAATCTTGCTTCTATCCACTTTCATCCCAGTAGGAGTTATGATGACGTATTCCTCGCCCAGACCAACTACATCACCGTTGACATCCTCTGCAAGCTGTCTCAAATCCTTCAAGATCCTGTCCATGGTCATCTTGTCGTGCTTCAGAAAGGCAACGTCAGCAACTACAGCATTACCTTCATAAATCTGTCTCCTGATCTCTGATATCTCGTTAATGCCTGTGATTTCAGCTACCTTGACATACATGTCGGCTTCTTCAGAGATCTCCGCCTCATATTCACTGAGGTCGAGCTCCTCATATTGGTCCACTGAAACCTTATCGGGTTTGCCCAACAACTTCTCCATAAAACCCATAAGCCTCACCAAACACCACTTCAGCATATCTGGTATTTAAATTATTGGTTAGTTGGCATTTAGTTGGCATTTGATTAGCAGAACATAATAAATTGGACCTCAAAACTGATGAACATCCACTCATTGTAAATCAAATGATTTAGACAGCCTCCACATCTTACTATGGGCACTCAAAAACCGTCCAGTAACCTATACGGACTTGGTGGAACTGAAATAATTATTAATTACTAAGTCAAAGTGGGGCTCGGGCCGGTCAAAACAGCTCTGCGTCCTCGTGAACCACAATACCGTTCTCAGTTAGCACATAGGGTTTTATTTTTCTGGAGTGTTTTACTCTGCGCATTTTCACTATTTCCAGACCCAGGCTGGGCTCTTCGAGTTCGGCTCTCCTCTTGATCTGGAGGCATATGGAGCCGTCGCAGATGTATTCCAGTATCCCGTATTTGGAGTAGGTCGTATTGTACTTGTCTGCTTCGGTAGTGATTATTGCTGTGGTCCCCACGGACTTGAAGGTGTTCCTCAGATTGGACAGCATCTTATATCTGTCAGCATCATCGAATAGGGTCTCCATTACGCTTATAGTGTCAACCAGTATCCTGCTGGTGTTGTTGCTCTCAATTATCTCCGGTATCTCGCTCTCCAGCCTCTCCATGCTCCTCCTCAGATCGGCAGCCTCCAGTCGCACAACCTGCACCTGGTCTCCGAAATCGGCTAAGTCCATCCCGAAATTGGAGGCATTCTCGATTATGCTCTCCGCATCCTCGTCAAAGCTCAGAATAATGCAGTTCTCCCCGTTTTTCAGTCCTTCGTAGATGAAATGGATGCCCAGCGTGGTCTTGCCCGTCCCAAAAGTACCTACCACAGCAACTATGTGTCCACGCGGTATTCCCCCTCCCAGCAGGCTGTCCATCCCCTCCACACCTGTAGAGAGCATCAGATCACCCTCACCGTATTCGATATGGTGAAGCCCAGCTCGGGGTCGATACTTACGTTGTACTTGAGGATTCCTTCTTGCTCCAGTAGAGGCAGTATTCCAGTGAATTTCCTGAAATAGAGCCATCTCTCGATGGAGTCCTCCTGCATGGACCACTCGAATATCAGAACTCCGTCTCCCTGGTCCATTAGCTCCTCTTCTTTTTCTTTTTCCAGGGCATCAGAGGTGAGCAGGGACATCATAAGAATGTCTTTGTTTACGCAGATCTTCTTCAACCCATTTATCAAATCGACAAGGTCATTCCATTTTATTCTTTCTCTGGCTATCCTCGCCAGATCCGTTATGGAGTCCAACAAAATTATGCTCTTCTCTTCACACTGCTCAACCGTCTCCGCCAGTGAAGTTAAAATATCTTTACCGCTTTTCAACTCATTTATGGTCAGCTTCCTGTCGGAGATCCAGCGGAGAGGCACAATACTGCCCTTGAAATAATCTTCTGCCAGACTTATGACATTCAGGTTCTCTATCAGCCTTTTACTCTTTTCTTCAGGGAAAACCAGCTTTATTTCTCGTAAGACCTCTTTCTTTGTTTTGGCTATTGCTATATAATACAGATTGGCTCCCTCATCCGAATCAGAATTGTTCATCAAGAATGTCAGGGCGAATTCTGTGGAGCCTGCACCCACAACACCGTGGAGTATCACAAAGCCCGGATAAAAACCCTCTATTTTATCATCCAGAAAGTCCAACTTGGTAGGGAACTTCTTCATTCCCAATTCATCGCTAACAGACTGGTCGCTCATAAACTACCTCTTTTCATTCATTTGACTCTTTATTGATGTCTGAATAGGGCTGACACTCTCTTTCGATCTGCTTCATCTGTTTCTTACCCAGCGTATCAGTATCAAGAACCAGGTATATGGCACCTTCAGCCATAGAAACCCTGTCAGCAAGTATCTGGATGAGCTTAAGGACTCTTGAGAACTCTACATTCGATAAGAGATATTCCACACCCTCAAAAAGTATTACTCCCGTGGGAGCGCGTTTGAAGAACTCGCTGATCACTACTGAGAGGGTCACCACATCGGTGGGCTCGATACAGAACAACTCTTCTACCTTGTTGGTGGTGAGCCACACCGTCTCCACATTATGTTCCAGAGATTTCTGGAGCTGTTTGGGAGAAGTTCGGGCCACAGCAAGAGTAGGGACACCTGCTTCTATTTTCTGGGCAAATAAGTCTCGGGCAGTATCCATATCCTCTACTGGAAAGAGAAAGATGCTTCCACTATCCTCTAAACCCTCTTCGCTCTCTTCTCGAGACTCTGGGTCAACTGTTCTCTTGGATTGTTCCACCCTCTCCATCAGTTTGTTCACTTTTTTGTGCAGCTGCTCGTTTTCCTGCTCTAATTCCCTCGACTGCTTCTTCAGAACTTCTTCAGCCCTTTTTTGTTCTGTAATATCATAATAGTGCTCGATCCTACCGCCCTTATAAGAACCGGACCTTATGGGGTTGCTCCAGTGCAGGAGGTATCTCTCTTTCCTCCTTCCCGAAGGAGGTATATGACATTCGTAATTCTCTACATAATCCCCGATACGATAGGCATTGAGCGTTACTTTCTCATAGGAATCAGGATTCTCGAACAAGTGCTTGATCTTGTTCTTTATCAGTTTCTCCTTGTTGAAACCGATCAACTCGTCTCTGGGTATCCCAAAAAAGTTCTCTATAACTTTATTCACCCATACGACCTTAAGATTCCTATCCAGAATGAATATACCACTGGGTAAAGAATCGATAGCGTCATTAATAATGCTGGCGTATCTCTCCTCGCTCTCTTTAAGGTTAGTGATATCCTCTACTGTTCCCAGATAACGGACCTCATCATCAGAGATCAATGCCACTGAACGAATGTATGCCCAGATCTTTTCTCCACTGGGGTGTTTGATATAACACTCTTTTAAGAACTCCCCATAATTGTTCATCTTTTCAGACCATTCCCTCAGAATCTCATCTCCATCATCGTAGAACATATCTGCTATGGTCATGTCCACACTCTCTTCCAGCGGAATACCGAATATCTCCTGCCATTTGGTGTTGGTGTAAACGATTCTTCCTTCTTCGTCTGTCTCGAAGATGCCGATGGGAAGTGATTCAGCTATCAGCCGGGAATGCTTTTCACTGATCTTGAGCTTCTCTTCTATCTGTTCCCTCTCGGTTATGTCTCTGTCTACTCCTCGATAACCTCTTAAGGTTCCCTGCTCATCCAGAATTGGTATGGCGTTGGTGAGCAAACACACTTTCTTGCCTCTCTTTGTCGTGTTCCAGTTCTTCAAGTCCCTTATGGGCTGTTTATTGAAAAAGTCCCTGGTGACGATGTCTCTGATCTTCTCTTTCTCCTCTGGAGGCATGAAGTCGAATGGCCTCTTACCGATGACCTCTTGAGGAGTAAAACCCAGGATCTCCTCTACTCTGGCGGAAACATAAGTGTAGCTCCAGTTCTCATCCACTTCCCACACCATGTCTAAAGAACAGGAGATAATATCCCGTAATCTTTCTTCCGAATTATTAAGGGCGTTTGTTCCTGCTGAAAGCTGGTTGCTATCAAGCAGAGAAGCTATGCTCTCTTCAAAAACTTTTTTTCTCTCATGCATGCCTTTAATTCTCCTTTGATGGGGAATTTTGGGATGTTGTCATCTACCTTGCGGGACTGTTTTGGACCTTTTTCATTATAATAATAACCATGGAACTAAATAAGCTTTTTTACTTTCCATAGTGATAATACAATATAAAATATAGATACAAATACAAATAATAAGCTGACCGGGTGAGGAAAATTATACTCCATCGCCACCGGTTACTGTTTTTGTTTCCGAGACACTATTACCTTCTCCATCGATTACAGTTATGGTTACGTTGTAATCGTGAACCCCACTTTCATGCTGATCTACCAAATCCGTTGTACCCGAGGCTGAAGAACCGCTTATTGATTCGGTTTCTATATCAATCGATCCATCTTCAAGGTCTTCTAACCTTAGTTCCACGGAACTCAGGTCTCCATCGTCATCAGATACTTCCCAGTCAACATTGAACTCATAGTGTGGATTGGGGCTTATCACTTCTTCCACATTGAACATGTCGATTGAAGGCACTCCGGATACTGCACCTGAGCTGGTATTGAGCAGGACGTTCATTGAATCGATGGCACTTCCGGCGTAACCGTATATCCTGTAGCAGTTCTTACCCTCTACATCCTGAGAAACTTCTGTCGAAGCGTACCCTGAATAGTTTGTTTTAGCTTCTGTTGAGCTTAAATTAGCGTCAGTGCTGTTGGCGGCAAAGGTTACGGAGAATCCCGGTAATGGCTCGCCCTCAGAAGACACATAAGCCTTAATTGTCTTGCTGGAGTGGCCATCGGCACCTGCTTCCGGTTCGCTGGACAAAGAGATGGATAAAGAAGTATTGCCACCAGCTATAGTGGTGACGGACACTTCGTAGCTTAACTCCTCTTTTATGGCAGAGCAGTTAAAGATAACGGTTCCTGCTCCGGAGTTTTGGGCGCTGAATGTAGTATAAACTTCACCATCAGAATCGGTGTATAGGACTGAAGGATTAACATCTCCAATACTTGAGCTCACGCTGACATTAACATTAACTCCCTCAACAGGATTATTGTACTTATCAACAACTCTGGCTCCCAATTTCACAGATTCGCCTTTCTTCAAATCGAATGTATCCATGGAATTGGTTTTGAGCATTCGGGAAGGTTTTGAATCGGCACTTCTCTCATTGCCGGTATAGAGCATCACCTCTTCAAGGCTGAATGCCACTTTATCCTCTTCTTTAATGGTCACTCTATCACCATTTACGGTGACATTGTAGTCCTCCATGGTTTCCCAGTAGTGAGGGTGGACGCTATCAAATGAAATGGATAGATTCTCCGCCAGTACTCTCCCTCCTGTGGATTGCGGTACCGAGATTATGCCTAATGATTGGGTCGTGGATAGAGAGCTGAAAGTGGCGTTCATCAATGTGAACTGAATGTCCTTCTTGAAGGAGCTCTGATCGGACATTGTTATGTAATTTCCTCCTTCTGCAAGCTTGAACACTGCTGTATTTTCCAGTATCAACTGGTCCTGAGGGTAGAATAGGTAGTTAGGAGAAACTTCGATCCTGGAGGAAGTAAAATTATCTTCCCTCTTGACTTTCGACCCGTTTGCCAGTACCTCAGTATAAGATACGCTTACATTGAATTCTTTCACCCTGAGAGAAGTAGCCGTTGATTTAGGGGTTATGAGGAACAGGTACTCCGGATAATCCACCCCCATATCCATCTTGACGTTCTTGGTCGAAGAGATGCTTTTCAGCTCCGTAAGCTGACCTGTTAGTTGTTTGATGTGGTCTGCTTCCATGTTTTTGCATACGTCAGGCACGTATTGGGTCTGTAAGGCTGATATGGAGATCATCAATATCATCAGCATAAGAATGAACCCCAGAAGAGGGGAGACACCTTTTTCGTTCTCTCTAAATCCCATCTTCTCTCACCTCAGGCGATCAGATAAGTAAATACGAAGTAAGCCACTATCAAAAACATGTAAGAGTGTTTGAAACCGGCTGTCACCTTTCCGGAGCTGATAACTCCTGCCACCATCCCTGAAAAAAGCCCTACTGCTATGGATATCTGGAGCGAAGTTTCTTTGATCTGCTCGATATTGGTCAGAGAAGTTGCCTCCCCAAATCCGTAGAGAACATTGTTGATCAACACATACACTATCACCAGAAAGATCATGAAAGAGAAATATATGATCACCAGATAAGTGAACATATTGCTTCTTATCTTGTTCTTGAACCTTATTTCTGAGTTGGCGAAACCTGAAACGGTCAAAAAAGCGTCTTTAAAAGAAGGAGACGCTTCAATGGCCCTCACCGATACCGGTATAACTTTAGATATGATGTCGCTTTTAATTCTCTTCTCCATCCTTTTGAAGGCTTTTGTCACCGAATCCCCCCATTCAATATCTCCTCTGAGAAGGGATATTTCTCTGGACATTATGCCGAACTCCACGGAAGTGAGCACTTTCAAAGCTTCTATGATATTCAAACCAGCCTCGTTCAATATGGCGAGTTCCCTGAACATATCAGGTATGCGTTTCTCTATCTGGCCGATTATCCTTGCCCTCACCTCGATTAGAACCAGTAGAGGTATAATGAATGCTGATGCAGAAACGATCAAGACCTTATCAAGGCTCATATTCATGACTCCCCATGAAATGATGGAGACTAACAGAGCGAACACACAGATGTAGAAGATGAAGAATTTGAATGGAGCGGTGTAGATCGCCCACTTGCTTAAGGGCAGAAGTAGATAGTACCTGATCTTTCTCAACCATCTGTCCACATCATTGACCCTGAACTCGCTCCTTTTCTCTTCTACGGGAGCACCTATTTCGTCTTTATTCAAATTTCCTTCCAGATCCGTCTTGATCTGGGGTATGGGTATTGCGGACTTGATTATGTAAACAAATACTATGGTAGATACGGGTAGAATGGTCAGGATCATTATTTTGTAGCTTTCCAGCATGAACTGGCCGGATACCTGCATGACCACCAGCATAATAAGCAAGAAAAGCGGTAGCAGAATGAAGGCAGCCACGTAGACCTCTGCTATCACGCTCAAGAAGTCCAGGTATGAGCTGAACTCTACTTCCTGTCTTTCTATATATTCTTTTGATTTGCTTTCCAGAAAAGTGGAGATATTTCCTCCACCCTTTATCATGAAAATGAAGTCATCCAGAAAAGAGGATAGCTTGCTGCTGGGAGTAGTATCTCTAACATATTTGATACTGGTAATCAGATCTTCTTCAAAGAATTCTGACATCTTTATTATGGTGGCGAATTCTTTGCTCAGCTCTCCAAACATATCGTTTGATTCGGCAAGTGATTTGATGATCTCGTAGGTTGATATTCCTCCCGAAGACATGCATAACATCATGTTGATGGAATGCGGAAGGTACATGTCTATCTCTCCTTCCCTCCTCTTGGCAACTATTGAGGGGTAGGAGAGTATGAGGTTGTTCACCAGCAAATAGGTGATTACCCCAAACGCAGAGATCCATATGAACAGGAAAAGATAAACCATTAGCATATTGCTCCCAGATAGACCGGGATCCAACCCGAAGAGCCCGAAAATCCAGTTTATTAGCTCTATTTCCGGTATGAAAGCCTTAAAGATGAAGAAGCCAAAGATTATGGCTCCAATTGAAGCTATAAAGGAATAGAAGAGGGCAATAGCATATAATCTCTGAACTGTCAGGGGGAATCTGGCAGAGTCAATGGCCTTTTCCACAACCCGGAACTTGTGCGGGCTCTCCCTAACTCTCTTAAAGAAGTATCTAACGATGAAGTCCGGCACAAAGACTTTAACTCGCTCTCTCATCCAACTTCTCCATGGCCTTTCGGCTGTCCTTATAATAGATGTTGATGAACCGAGAAAAGTCGTTGTAATTGCTTATGCCTTTTTTCTGCATTTTCTCCAGGAACAATTTTCTTCTTTCTTTCTCTTCTAGAATGGTGGAAACGCTTTCACCTGTCATCTCGGAGATCTTTTTCAATTTCTTGGACTGGGATTGGGCTACAAAGAAGTCTTTGGAGGAGTTCCACTTATAAAGAGGGTTCAAAAGGAGGTCTTTATTTGTCTGGTCAATACCGAATATTTCGCTTACTTGATGAGCCCTTCTCTTCCTCACACCTTTTCCCACCCACATATTCTGGACAACAACAGCATCGAGGAACTGGATCATTATCCTGGGTATTCTTAGGGGCTCGTTCTCCAGCCTGTATATGAGCTGGCTCATATCTCCTGCGTGCAAAGTCGAGTGTGAGGAATGGCCTGTGGACATTGCCTGAAAGAGTGTTTGACCTTCTACACCCCTTATCTCACCCACAATTATGTAATCCGGCCTCTGCCTTAAAGTGGTCTTCAAGAGGTCATACATGGAGATCTCTCCACTCCCTTCAATTCCGAGCCGGGTCAATTCGGCTATCCAGTTCTCATGATTGAGTTGAATTTCTCTGGTATCTTCTATGGACACGATTTTTGATTCGGGAGGGATGAACATGGTCAAGGCATTGAGTGTAGTGGTCTTCCCGCTGGCCGTCTCTCCTATGACCATCACATTCATTTTGTGCTCCATAAGCAGCCAGAAGTAAGAGAGTATGTCGGAATCCAGGGTGCCGAAATTCATCAGATCTATGGGAGTGTATGGCTCTTCTTTGAATTTCCTTATGGTGAAACTGCTTCCTCTGGGAGTGATCTCTTCTCCATAACTTGCATGGAGTCTGCTGCCGTCCGGTAGAGAAGCATCTATTAGGGGATTGGCGTAAGAGATGTACTTGCCTGATTTCTGGCAGAGCAATGTCACCAGGGAGTCAAGCCGTGCCCTGTTGAACTTGACGTTGGTCCGCATCCCACCGAATTTGGTATGGAAAATGTAGAGGGGTATTTCGTATCCGTCACAGGATATGTCTTCCACGTACTTGTCGTTAATAATGGAGTCTATGGTTCCGTAACCTATGAAGTTCCTCAATAGATAGTAAAGGATCTTCATCTTCAGTCCGGGTTCCAGCTCAAGAGCATACTCCTTTATCAATTCGTCAAGGACCTCCATCACTACTGTGGTTTTGGTGTCCTCGTCTGTAGAATAGTCATTCAGCACTAAAGAGCGTCGCATATCGTTGTAAATGGAATTCAGTAGAGAGTATTCTTCTTCGGATATGGGTGGCTCGATCAGAACGTAATTGTTCTCGAATTTATCTGTATGGTCTCTCCAGATCTGTATTTTGGAGAATCCGGGAACGATCCAGTACTCGTCCAGTATCTCTACGTTTTCAGGAGGTTTTTTATTGTTTACAAGGGACTGATCAAGCTTATGGTGAAGGTTTGCCAATAATTTGTAGTGCCGGGGGACACTTTGAACAGCAGCCGTTTCCATTATAATTATAATAATCAAAGTACTACAAAAAATTTTCCAGTGTGCAAAGTTAATTCCACCTGAGACCAAGGTGTTGATCTTCAATCTTCAATATATGAGAGATATCTCTGGACTCCTTTCAGAGGGGCTATTCTGGTTATAATGAGTATTATCGTTTTTTACTAATAATTTTTTTATAAGAAACAGTAGAAGAAATATTTAGAGAGAAATAAAAAAGCGTATCCAGTATCTGGAGGGGTTGTGCAGGGACTTAACGGATGAACAACATCGCTCCTTTAGCACTTTGGAAGATTTAAATCAGCTGAAATTGGTTTAGAGACTAAAAACCAGAAAACAATAGGTGAAGTGAACGGAACTGGGTAGAAAAGGAGTTTGAGATGACAGTGACGGATAATAAGATACGTCAGAACACGTATAAACAGATGGATGCACCATCTAGGGAAGTCGCAGACAGGATTTTCGACTATATCGAGACCATAGAGGATTACGGATTTGGTTTCACCAAAGAGCTCCTTTTTCACGGCATTAAAACAGAAGCAAAAGAGCAGTTGAAGAAGGGAGTAGATAAGGATACTGCATGGAACAACGCCTTTGAGATGGCGAAAGACGTTTGTGAAAATCTTATAAAGAAAATCGAGACCCGCTCCCTGGAACTTGCGGAAGGGTATCTGGTGACCAGAGGATATAGCAGCATTGTCACCAAAGGGGAGGTAGTGGGGAGATCGGGTACAAAACATTCCTTCAGTTTGTTTGCCGTTGACGATGAACAAAAGGATACAGCAATTGACGTATTACCAGAAGGAAAAGAAGTCAGCTCTGAACAGGTAGCAAAGCTGTGCAAAAAGCGGAACGACATTGATCTGGATTATCTGGTTATTTCTCTTTCCAACCTATCTGAAGACGCCAAGAAATATGCTGAGAGCGAAGGATTGGAAATAGTTGATAGGCAGACCGTGGATAGGGCACTGGAAAGGAAGAAGTACCTCATATCTTCAGGTGTTCCCTTGCTGGACAGGATGATGGGAGGGGGCCTCATCAAGAACCGGATCTATCTTTTATCCGGCGATATGGGTTCCGGAAAGACCACATTCGGTATTAGATTCTTGCTGGAAGGTTGTCGGAGAGGGGAGAAAGCACTTCTTATCTTAACTGATCAGAACCCTGAGCACCTCATTCAGGATTTTGAGATGCTTGATTACGATCTCCGGGATTATATTGACCGTGAATTGCTCTACCTATACGACCTGACCCACCAGGTAGAAGAATTAAAAGAAAAGGTGTTCCATGGAGATATTTCTCCCATAGAATACTGTGAGAGGATCTTGAACGACCTCTACAGCCACATAAGGAAGGTGGGAGCTCAGAGAGTGGTTATCGATACTTTCACCACCTTGTTGATCTTGAACCACCCCTGGGCCAGGGATATTGCCAGAAAGATGATAATAAACTCCGAAACCCTCGACAGCACTGTTCTGCTCATTAAAGATAAGCATTCAGAGAAGAACGGGCTGGAAGAGAGTTTTGTCCAGGCAGTAATCGAGCTCACCTTCCAGAAGGACGAAACAGGGCTTCACAAGTATCTGACCGTTACAAAAGCTCGGGGTATTCACTCTATAGATACTCCCAGATCTTCCAGAATTTAAAGAACAGATTCTACGCGATTTCCGTTTTTTTTGTTAGGGGGTTATCATGTCTCTAATACTGAAAGGGAAATCATTATATAATCTACAATCACAATAATAATTATGAAAATAGTAGGGTTGGATATCGGAACCAACTATACCAAAGCCACAGTGGATGGCGAAAAGGTTACTCATTTCCCCAGTATAGTTGTTTACGGAGATGAAAAAGATTGGACCTTTAATGAGGAGAATAAGGATACATACGTTGGAGAAGAAGCACTAATGATGGTTCAGAACACGGAGAATGTTGAGGCAGAACGTCCACTTCACGAAGGGCGGATCATGAGCCAGTCTTACATTGAATTGGCGAAACACGCTTTTAAGACCATGAATATTGAGCCCGAAGTGATAGCAACCGGAATGCCTGTTAAATCATCCAAAAACGAAAGAGAAGCACTCAAAAATGATATAAAGGAGCATTTCAATGCCAGAGCTGTTGTTTATCCTGAACCCGTAGGTACGCTGGCTCACATGAATATTCAGACAGGAGTGTGTGTGGATATTGGATTTGGGACCACAGATATTGTTGTTCTCCACCAGCTGGAGTACGTGAAAGGTGATACACTCTTGCAGGGTGTGGACTGGCTGCACAACAATCTGGAGGTTATTATCAGGAAGAACTACGGAATCAGTGTAACTCCTGAGGAGATAACCAAGTTGCTGATAACCCCTGACTATGAGGTAGGAAGGGTTAGAAGCGGCAGAACCATCAAAGTGTCTCACAAAGAGGTTATGGCAGAATACAATAAGCTGGTGAACAAATGGCTGGACAGAATAGTGAGCAGAACCAAATTGGTCATAGAAGGACTCTCCACCGATATAGTGGACCAGATAGTCCTTGCTGGTGGGGGTACACTCCTGCCCCACGTTTACGATGGCTTCAAAAAGAATTTCCAGGACATAGCTGAAGTGGTCAAGCCTCAAGACCCCGTCTCCAGCAATGCATTGGGTTATTATAGCCTCTCTAAATCTCTGTTCAAGCAGACAGACTCTCAAACCGTAAGGTCTTCGGTAGAAGAAACTAAACAAAAGGGCAAAGGTAAAGAGAAGGAAGAAAAGAAAAAAGAAGAAATAGAAGTGAAGAAATAGTTAAATGAAACTAGAAGTAAATGTTCCTTCGGAAGTTGAAGAACGTTTAAACGACAAGTGCAAGAAGACGCAGAAGGAACCCTCTGAGCTGGTGGAATTACTGCTGGAATGGTATTTCCTCAAGCGGAAGAAGCCGGAGATAAATGAGATAGGGAATGCCAGTGATTTCTTGAAGATCGCCGATTACTGCGCTAAAGAGAGGCTTTACAGCTGTAAATACAGTGACATCGATAACTGCACGAGGGATGTTGAGGTGCACGGAAGCAAAAAGCCCAAACCCCTGCATCCATACATGTGCTTATTCTGCTCCCAATTCCAGGACAAAAGAGAGCAGGATAAAACACACCAAGAAGAAGACAAAGAAGAAAATGATACCAGGAACGAGATCAACACTGAAACCAGGGCCGAGACCAAGGCCGAGGATTTTAGTGGAGATATGAGCCAGAATGTCGTTGATGAGCATAAGATCGCCAGAATAGCTGCTGGAATAGTAATGGAGCAGTACGGCAACGAATTAACTGCAGGTTCAGGCAGTACCTCAGAAACCTCCAAAACTAACACCAACTCAGATGAAGAAACCTCAAAGGAGCTCAGCTTCGATGACTTTGAAGAAGAGATGGGAGAAGGGACTGAGAACGATTTAGAGGAAAAAGAGTTGATTACCAGGGATAAAGTAGAAAAACTTCTGGAAGACTGGTGATCCAGGGTTCTGCGCTTTAAAAACCGGTCAACCGGCTCATTTTATTTATTTATTTTTCTTATGCTGTCCCACATCTCGATGGGTTTACCGCATTTTTTCAGGAGATCGTTGACGGTCTCTTCTACCATCTCAAAGAATTGGGAGTAATCTTCTGTCGCTACCTCCAGGAATCTCTTGTAGTGCTCCAGTGCCTTCTGGTAGTTCCTCTTGTCCTTGTTTACTACCCCCAGATTGAAATGAGCGTCCGGATTGTCGGGCTGGAGCTTTAGTACCTGTTTAAACTCCTGTATAGCCAAATCAAATCTTTCCTGATAATAGTAAGCTGCTCCCAGGTTGAGGTGGGCGTCTATGTGGTTGGGGTCGATGTCCAGTACCTTGAGATAATTTTCGATTGCTTTTTCGATCTTTTTCTGGTCACGGTAGATGGTTCCCAGATGGTAGTAGGCATCTATATTCTGGGGATCGAGCCTCAAGACCTCCTTGAACTCTTCAATGGCTTTGTTATCCCCTTTTTCTTTGTAGACCAGCCCCAGGTTGAGGTGGGCTTCAGGGCAGTTGGGTTCACTGCTAAGGATATCGTTAAACACGTGCATAGCGTGTTCGTCCTCGCCCCGATCCCTGTAAATGGTCCCCAAGCTGTATTTGGCTTTAAAGTTCTGGGAATCGAGGTTCAGCACTTCATTGAACTTTTCAATTGCTTTCTCGTACTCTTTTCGCTCGTAATATATATCTCCAAGGACTAAGAGACCGTCCAGGTGGGATCCCACACGCACTACTTCTTCAAGCTCTTCAACAGCCGACTCCATGTTGCCCACACGATAATATATTGACCCCAATTCATACCGGGCTTCTGTGTAGTCCGGTCTTTTCTCCACCACATCTTTAAGGTATTCAACAGCCCTATCCAGCTCTCCCTCATCTTTGTGGATAAGTCCCAGGTAGTATTTGGACTCAATATGCTCTGGGTATAGTCTTAAGACCTCGTTGAACTGCTCAATAGCTTTTTCAGGTTCATTGAGTTTGTAGTGTATCTTCCCCATGTAGACCCGGGCATCGGAATGCCCTGGTTCTCTGTTCAAGACCTCCTGGAACTCTTCAGTAGCTTTTTCAAAATCTCCCTGACTAAAGTGGATATGCCCTGAACCGTAATGGGCTTTGATATTATCTGGATCCACTTTAATTATCTCGGAGAACTCTTCAACAGCCTCTTTATCACATTTCTGCTGATGATAGATCATTCCCAGATAGAAATGCGCATCCAGGTTGTGAGGATTGTTGTGGATAACTTCCTTGAACTCTTTTGCTGCTTGATGTATCTCTCCTTTGTCCTTATAGATCACCCCAAGCTGTAGCTGGGCATCATAGTAATCCGGGTCCCTGTTCAAGACCTCCAGAAATTCTCTTGCCGCCAGATCAGCATCTCCAACATCTCTGTGGGCCACACCCAGCTTGTATCTGGTATCTATATCATCCGGGTTGGCTTTGAGGATCTTCTTGTATTCCTCGATGCACTGGTCCATTTCGCCCCGGTCATGCAGGATTTGAGCCAGAGTATAACTGGCCTGAGTGTTGTAGGGATCGAGTCTTAAGACCCCTTTCAGCTTTTGAATGGCATCCTGGAGCTCTCCCTTCTGATAGTATAGCTCCCCCAGATCGAGCATGATATCCAGACTAGAGGTGCTCCGTTTACCTCCAAGCTCCTCAAAATACTCTATAGCCTGATCGAACTCTCCTCTTTCCTTGTGGATAAGCGCCAGATGGTGTCGAGCATCAACGTGATCCGGATCCCTGTTCAAGACCTCTTCGAATTCCTCTATTGCTTTTTCGAGTTCGCCTATTTCCCTGTGGGCCACTCCCAGTTGGTAGTGTACCTGGAGGCTATCTTCGTTTTCCAGGTATTTGGTGAACTCCTCAATAGCCAGTTCAAACTCGCCTTTATTCATGTAAATAATTCCCAAATCGTGGTGGCCCTCAGCATCGTCAGGGTTCTCAGCCAGGAATTTTTTAAGCCCCTGAATGGCCTTTTCGGGGTCTCTATCCTTATAGATCACCCCCAAGTAATAGCTGGCTTCACTGTGTTCGGGGTTCAACCACAATATCTCTTCAAAACAATCTAAAGCCTTATCAATATCATTCAACTCGTAATAAGCGATTCCAAGCTTGAGGAAAGCTTCAACGTGGTTCCAGTCGAGTTGTAAGACCTTTTTGAACTCCTCTATTGCCTGATAATAAAATCCCTGTTCAAGATAATCCATTCCCAGATAGAGGCGGGCATTCAGGTGCTCTGGGTCTTTTCTTATTACCTCCAGGAACTCCTTCATGGCCGTATTTCTATCGCCTCTGTCCCTGTAGGTCAGCCCCAGATAATAATGAGCCTCAATATATGAAGGATCCGTTTTCAAGACACTTATAAACTGCTCAATCGCTTCTTCCCATCTCCCCTGCTTGTTATAGATCAAACCCAGATTGAATTTGATCTTAGCATCTCTCACTCCTTCTTTCGCCACCGCCTCAAACTCTGAGAGGGCCAATTCTACCTCATCTCTTTGTAGGTATAGGAGTCCCAGTCTGTATCTGGCCTCGGTGTTCCTGTGCTCCCTCTTCAGCACTCTATTGAATTCCTGAATAGCCATGTCGTGTTCTCCCAGTTGTAAGTAAGAAGTGGCCAGCATATTCCTTATGCCATTGTTATTGGGGCTAAGGGCCAGAATTTTCTTGAACTCCCTTATGGCCTTTTCATACATCTGGTTCTCGTAATAAATCGTCCCCAGGTTGATATTTGCCTCTATCAGGTTGTTATCCATTTTTAAAGCTTCATTGAACATCTTGATGGCTTTTTCGATCTCTCCTCTCTCATAATACACAGAACCAGTATTCAGGTAAACTTCTGGGCTTGTGTAACCCTCGTAGATAGCTCTCTCAAGCTCTGAAATGGCCAGGTCAAGATGCGATTTACCCCAGTAGGCCATGCCCATACGGTAGTGGAACTCTGCATTCTGCGAACCTCCTCTCAGAGCCTTCTCAAACTCTCTTATGGCATTATCATATTCTCCCAGCTCGTTATAAGAGATACCCAGCTTGTAATTCACTCTGGTGTCCTCCGGACTCGATTCCAGGACCTTTTCAAATTCACTGATCGCACTATGGTAGTCCCCCTGGAGGTAATAAGCCTCTCCCAGATTATAATGAGCCTCCATGTGGTTATTATCTCTCCTCGTAACTTCCAGAAATTCTTCCACAGCCTTATCAATAGACCCGGAAGACTTATAGACAACACCAAGTAGGTAACGGGATTCTACATTTTCCGGATCCAGTTTGAGGACCTCATCAAGCTCCTCTACGGCTTTTTCATGGTCTTCTAACCTATAATATATGTCCCCCAGCTCAAAATGAGCTTCGCAATATTTGGGGTTGAGCTTAAGGACTTTCTTGAATTTTTCGATGGCCTTATCGTATTCCTGAAACTGTTTGTAAGCATTACCCAGCTCATAGTGGACTGTAGAGTCATGAGGACTTGATTTGATGTATTTTTCAAACTCCTCTACAGCCTGACCAAGGTCACCTTGAGCAAGATAGAGTTTCCCCAGTCTAACTCGGGCGCTGGCATTCCTGGGATTTATCTTAAGACTTTTTTTGTATTCTTTAATAGCTTTTTCCTCTTCTTCTGAGCCTTCATAAATTTTTCCCAGAGCAAAATAAGCCTGGGGATGATTTTTGTCTATCTTGATGGCTTTCTTAACTTCTTCCTTGGCTGAGAGAGGATCCCCTTTATCGAGATAAACCAGGCCCAGGCTCAAGTGAGTGTCAGAATCTTTCTTGTTTATTTCCAGGATCTTCTTGAACTGCTCTATAGCCTTATCAAGCTCTCCCTGCACCTGATATAGGAGTCCCAGATTGAATCGAGCTTCCGTATGATTGGAGCTAATACTTAAAACCTTCTCGAATTGCTTGATGGCCTTTTCAATATTACCTTTCTCGTAGTAAATGATACCCAGATTGAAATGAGCGTCTAAATCTTCTGGGTTGAATAATAAATGCTCACTATACTTCTTGATTTCTGATTCAGAATCTTTCTGAGGATTTTGCAAAGTCTTGTTGGCCGCCATAATTGCTTCCTTTATGATAATGATTATTAGAAATTATTAAGTTTACTATCAATTCATTATGAAATCATCCTTGTCACCTAATAACCTCCAACTGACCAAAACCCCATCAAAAACCCCTGAACTGGTTATAAAAACTCAACACAATCTTGAAGATTGCTAAATGTAGTTAAATTCGGTTATAGATGTTCCAAAGCGTTTATGGAAATTGTTTCAGGTTAAGTATCTGCATAAATTCCCTTGAATCGGGATAATCAATATAATTATTTTATTGGCTTATTATATTAAATAATTGGGTTGCTTTCTCATAATGACTTTTGGGTAAACCTTTTTTGTATTGGTCATTAGGATTATACGGGTTGTTACATTATGATGGTGAACTCTCAATTACAAAAACACCTGGAGAAAATGAATAAAGCAGATAAAAAAGTGGGAACCAGACCCACCGGAATTGAACTCCTTGATAAACAGTTCGGAGATGGTTTACCTGAAAACAGTCTGGTGTGTATTTATGCTGACCCCATCAGTATGCCCGAAGCATTTTTGTATCAACTTTCCTCCGAAAGAAAGACCTATTATTTTAACACATTCCGCCCCGTCCAGTATATACAGGAGAACATCTCCAGTATGGGCTTCCCGGTGGAGAATGTGGAGTTCATCGACGTGTTTTCTCATTACGGTAAAACAGAGTTCGAACAATTTCTGGTGGACAGCAAATGGAAAAAGAAAGAAGTGTTCAGTTTCTTGAACAATCAGTTAAAGGAATTGCATACATCAGAGGATTTTAACGTGATATTCGACTCCATATCCTTTTTCATGAAATTGGACGTGGATTTCGCTCTAAAAGAGTGGTTGCTGAACAAGCTCTACTTGCTCTCCAAAGAAAGCAAAAATCTGTTCTACATGTACTTGATGAAGGGCGTTCACCCCACCGAAATAATCAATATGGTGATAGAGATCAGTGATGTCGTATTCAATATCCGCAGTGAAGAAGTAGGAGCCCAGATAAAAAGCATCCTATCTATACCAAAGATCAGGAACAGGCCGCCCGTGAAGGAGACCTTCAAGTTCAAGGTAGACGAGGGAGTCCAAATAGACACTTCAAAAGACATAGCCTGAAGTCAGAGCCTGAAGCCTGAAGCCTGAGCCTGATTAAATATCCTCGAACAATGTTGCTCGTTGTATTTCATTTATTTTTTCCTTTTGTTACTTTCACCTGGTTGATGGCAACTTTTAATTGTCACCTTATCAACTTGATGTCATGGTCTCAATAGGTTTCATTGAATGTAACAGTGTCAGAAGGACAAAGAGCTCCTTAAATCCTCTAATAAGACTTGGTAAGAGCAGGTGAACCGTATGGCCCCTCCCGCAATGTCTGCTGTAGATATAAACGTATGCATCAACGAACTTCAAAAGCTGGTCAACGGAAAAATTAACAAGATATATCATTCCGGTGACGAGATCCGCATAAAGGTTCACGCTGGTGAAAGACACGATTTGATGATAGAAGCCGGTAAGAGAGTGCATCTCACCAGATATGTCAGGGAGATAAGATTTCCTTCCAGTTTTGCCATGTTGCTGAGAAAGCATCTGGAGGGAGGAAGAATAAGGAAGATAAGGCAGTACGATTTTGACAGGATCGTTATTATAGAGATCGAGAGGGGGGACAAGACCAGCCTGTTGATCGGGGAGTGCTTCTCCAAAGGCAATGTAGTTCTGGCATATGAGGATTACAGGATCATAATGGCGCTAAAGAGGCTCAGGCCAAATCAGAAATACACTTTTCCGGATATAAAGATCAATCCCGGTAATATACTGGAGAATCTACGGGATATCATTGATACCTCCGAAATAGTGAGGTTGCTGGCTACCAAAGGTGGACTGGGCGGTCTATTCGCAGAGGAAATATGTTTGAGGGCAGGGATCAACAAGCACAAACCTGCTGATTACCTGAGCGAAGAAGAGATACAGAGTCTGGAAAGAGCGATCAAGGAGACTTTCTCACCTCTTTTTGAAGAAGATGTTAACCCTCAGATCGTGTCTCAAAACGGGGAGGAAGTGGATGTTCTTCCTCTTGAGCTGGAATACTACTCCTCATACGAAAAGGAATATTTCGACACGTTTAATGAGGCTCTGGACGAGTTCTACTCCCGCCAGATGACCGGAACTGAGCTGGAAGAAAGTGCAGAGATGCAAAGACTGAAGAAAAGGCTTGAACAGCAAGAGGAAGCAAAGCAGGATTTTGAAAGAGAAATAGAATACTACAAAAAAGCTGGAGATGCGTTTTACGAGAATTATCAGACCATAGAGCAGGTGATGAACGCCTTCAGGGAAGCCAGAGAGAAGATGTCTTGGGACGATATCAAAAAGACCATCAAGGAAAAACAGGGTGAAAATGGTCTGATCTCCATCATAGAATCGGTGAATCCCAAAGAGAACAAGGTCACTGTGAACATTGACGACATGAAATTGGAGCTCCCTCTCGACAAGACCATACCCCAGATAGCTGACGAATACTACCAGAAATCCAAGAAGGTCAAAACCAAGTTGGATGGACTGCTCAAGGCAATGGAAAAGACCAAAAAGACAATGGAAAGCGAGGATACAACATTTAAAACTTATACAGACAGCCCGATGAGAGCTGTCAGGAAGAGGGAGTGGTACGAGAGGTTCAGGTGGTTCATAACCTCTGAAAACTTTCTGGTCATCGGGGGGAGGAGCGCACCCATGAACTCGGAGATCGTGTCAAAATACATGGAAAACAATGACCTCTTTTTCCACACTCAGAGCCCTGGCGCCCCTGCTACGGTCTTGAAGAACGGTCAGGAAGCAGGAGAAACCAGTATATACGAGACCGCTCAATTCGCTGCCACGTACTCTGCACTGTGGAGGGAGGGTAAGTACAGCGGCTCTACGTATTATGTAAATCCGGAGCAGGTCAAAAGAAGTGCCAAATCCGGGGAGTATCTGGCTAAAGGCAGCTTTCTCATTGAGGGCAAGAGGAGTTTCATGGATGTCCCGGTTTCATGCGCTATAGGAGTGGAGATAAAGAGCTTAAGAGTCCTGGGAGGTCCAGTATCCGCTGTTAAAACTTACTGTGACTATATCGTGGAGCTCGACATTGGAGACAAACCCCACAACGAGATCTCGGTGGAGATCGCGGCCAGACTGGTGGAAAAGGCCAAGGAAGAAGAGAAGCACATAGTAAAGAGTATAGCCAAACCAGACGAAGTGATGAATTTCTTACCGCCCGGTGGCTCCAGGATTAAGGAATAGAGATTATCACGAATTTTGGTCCTCAGTTAAAGTGGCTGGGATTAAGAATGGTAACCACCACCAAAGTGATCTCTCCACAAACTTCCATCAATTTTTCTCTGCAGTGATTCTCCTTCTTATTCTTCAAGGTCTTTTGCTCCACATTTCGGCTTCATATGCTCTCCAGCCGCTTGATATGCCCAGAGCCAGAGCAGTTGCAATACCTGCAGAGATTATCAAGTCCGAAGTGGATTACCCGTTGAGATAAGCTCCCAATATCATTCCTTGAATAGTGAGGAATCCTTCAAAGAACCTACAATAAAATAACGCCTGGAGACGGGAATAATATCGGGCAGAACAATAAAGTCGGTAACAAGATATCTTACTCCTGCACCGCTTAGTAAAATCTCAAGCATAGGTTATGCAACGAGATTTTAAGTTTTCCGGACCTGGGTCTGGAATAGAAATAATGGCTGATAATCAGATCACCGGCTTATGATCGGTCATGTCAGAAAAACTTCTGCTCACACTTCTGCTGGCACTCAAAGCTTATTTAAAACGAGGTTAAAAATAGTAAAAAAGGTAATACTACCACTACCAATATTAATGGTAATTGAAGTTGTGATACAGTTGACTTGTTATTTAGGCCGTCTCTGTTCTCACTGCTTCCCCATCAACGACTCTGTCCACCATCTCTTCCAGTTCTTTTCTCCTGAACGGTTTCTCCAGTATATCGAGGGCACCTGCTTCCATCATCTCCTTGCCTTTATGGGATTTGTAGGCAGTAATAGCCACTATCTTTGTACCGGGATTTTTATTCAGGATCTTCTTGGTGGCTTCAATCCCGTCCATCCGGGGCATCATGATATCCATCAATACCACATCCGGTTCCTCTCTTTCGCAGATCTCTAAGGCCTCATAACCATTAGAAGCCTCCAGGACCTCGTATTTGTCAAGTATGAGCCCTATTACTTCCCTCATGGCGGGCTCGTCATCCACAATCAATATCTTGGTATCCGACATTCTCCCAACCTCCTTTTAAACTTTTTATTCTATTCATGACTTGATTCATCCTTTTTTGTATCAATTATGAATATGCGCTTGAATTGGTGATGGCTTTGAATTGAGCCTTTATGAGTTCCATATTTAAATCATATCCGTTTTTTTGGGTTTTCCGGCTGTTTGAAGACATTCATTAATCGTCTTAGCAGGTAGGGAATAATAATAATGAGAAATTTAATAAAACCAACGCTTATCTTCATGATGATGTGGTTGATGTGCTCCCCCAACAAACTCCAGCGATTATCATGCTTACATCATTGTGAAAATAAAGACATTTAAGTAATTAAGAGCCATTATACTTATGTAGGTGATAAAAATGGTCAAGATTGTTCATGCCCAAACCGTTCTTGCAGAGGAGTCTCTCAATGAGTTGAAGAAGAAGACGGGGGAAAATGCTACAAAGGATGCAATAGCTGTGGCTGTTAACCATTACCTGAGATGTTCGTATACTAATGAGGAGCCTCTGGAAGGCAGGCTGGAAGAGATAATGAAAAAGAGGAGAGGATAATCCAATTCTGGATTCTTCCAGCCAATAACATTTTTCCTACGTTTTCATGTCCAGCCTTTGGTTAGCAACCTGGTAAATCGATCATAAATTGTCAATAATCTGGTTGGTTAGACCTTACAGGGTTTAAATCTCACAGCCACCTTTTTTTACGGAAGTATATGAACATGGTGACGCCAATAATCAACATCACCGTCCATATGGCAGGATAGGACCACTTCCATCCCAGCTCCGGCATATACTCAAAGTTCATCCCGTAAGCTCCTGCTATGAAGGTCAGGGGAATGAAGATGGTAGCAATTATGGTCAGGACCTTCATCACCTCGTTCATCCTGTTGCTGACACTGGATAAATAGACGTCCAGCATTCCCGAAACCATGTCCCTGAAAGTCTCTATGGTATCCACTACCTGTATGGTGTGGTCATAGACGTCTCTGAGGTATACCTGGGTTGTGTCGCTTATCAATTTTGACTCTCCTTTGTAAACGGTGTTTATTACCTCCCTGAGAGGCCACACCGATTTTCTCAAGAATATCAGCTCTCTCTTTAGGTTGTGGATAGTGTTCAGCGTTTGTGGAGTGGGGTCTTCCAGCAGCTCTTCTTCCAGACTTTCAATGGTTTCACCCATTTTCTCCAGAACCAGGAAGTAGTTGTCCACTATAGCATCTATGAGAGCATAGGCCAGATAGTCACTACCCAATTTTCTTATTTTTCCTTTACTCTCCTTGATCCGCTTTCTTACAGCATCAAAAACGTCTCCTTCCCTTTCCTGAAAAGTTAACACGTAGTTGGGACCCAGGATCATACTTATCTGCTCTGAATCGATCTCATCCTCTTTACTGTAGAGCATCTTGGTGACAATGAAGATATGATCGCTGAAATCCTCTATCTTGGGTCTTTGCTCGGTATTGAGAATATCTTCCAGGATTAAGGGATGAAAACCAAACTGTTTACCAATTCCATCAATAATGCTGACCTCATGGAGACCCACAATATTTATCCAGCTTACCGTAGGGGAATCCTTGAAGGGAAAACACTCTTCCACGTTCTCTACTGTCCTCTCCTCAAAATGCTTCTCGTCGTAATCGATGATGGAGATAGTTACTTTTTCGGCTTTTTTCTCTCCCACATGGACTAGAGACCCAGGAGGGAGACCTGCTTTTTTGGATCTCCTTTTTATGATTTTGAGCATCTTTACTCCCTCAAAAATTAAACGAACTATCAGGCCATAGTTAGTTTTTAATAGAGTTTATATATAACTTTTGTTTATTTTAATCTCTATTTATCCGTTTTCCATCGCTTTTATAGTCTTCGGCAATGCCTGTGTGTCTGGTGGGAATTACATCCAACTCAAAATGGTTTGAAGCAGTCACTCTTATTATACATCTCCGCAGGAAAAATACCTCTACTCGTTGAATAAAAAACAATATATTTTAGTTAGGCATATGTTTCATTGGGTAGTGGAACAATGAACGCCAGCCAGATGAAATCTGATCAGAAAATTTTCTCGCATCTAAAAAGGTTTGAAGACCCCATAGAAAAAATAAACGAGGCTATTGTTGGCTATGAGTCAGGGGAATCTCCTGATGTGGCCATAATATCTGAGCCCTTAGCCGGTAGAAGCACTTTGCTGGAAGAGGTTGAAAAGATAGTTACTCCCTACAAGATTACTACTATAACCCTATCAGGAACTGTTAAAGACATAAATGAGCTGGACATCCCTCAATCCAAGGGGATTGTGATAATAGACAAATGTCACTTTCTCTACACCCGGAGTATCGGGGGGTTTAGAGCGCTTGAGCAATTCATTAACTTACTGGCTTCCTCTGAGACCATGTTCATTACCACCTGGAACCTGTTCTCCTGGAATTATCTCTTGAGCGTATATGATATTGGTCGCTACTTCCCTGTTCAATTAATGCTTTCCAAAGCATCCACCAGCGAGATCAAAGAAATGATCTTATCCCCATATAAAGACGGTATAGATTTCGTGGATGATGCCCCTAAAGAATCTCAGAGGTTGATAGATTTCTTCTCATATCAGGTCAATTTAGGGGAGAAGACTTTGAATTTTCCTTTTTTTAAAATAAACTTCGGAAACCTCAAATAGCGTTTATCAAGGGAGAAAGAAGAGAGAAAGATCGAGGACATAATCTTTGATAGACTTAATCGTGCCGCAAACGGTAATCCTGGGGTGGCAAAACTGATATGGGAACAGAGTCTGAACTATCCAGTGATCAAACCGAGCTATGTCAAGGAGCCCAGCGTTGATATAAAGCTAAAACATGACGAGGCATTTGCCCTTTACGTTCTCCTGTCCATGGAATCTCTGAAAAAGGAAGAGCTGGCTGAAATCGTTGGAGGCAACATAGAGAACATTCTATCCAAATTATGGCAACAAGGATTGATCAAAGTAGAAGATGGACGATACACAGTAAAGTTTGAAGCGCTAAAAGCTATAGTCAATACTTTGAAGAGAATGAGGTTGGTGTGGTAGATGGCGAACGATAATCTGGAAGGATTTGAATTGCTGAAAGAGATCGATCCGGCAACCGTTTTGAACTCAATTCTGGTGATAATCTTTGCCTATCTACTGACAAGGTTTATAACCTACGTATTGACCAAGTTCTCAGAGCAGGCGGTACCGTACAGGATAACCATTAAGATGGTCATTCCTTTGCTGAAATTCATAATTTATGGTGGCGCAATATATATCGTCCTGGCATCAGTTCTTCACTTATCTTCAACCCAGTTGATAGCATTCTCCGGCCTTCTCGGCGCTGCTGTAGGCTTTGGCCTCAAGGATTTTCTGGCGGATGTAGTGGGAGGCATGGTGATCGTATTCGAAAAGCCCTACCAGATCGGAGACAAGATCAGGATCGGAGACTATTATGGAGAGGTGATCGACATCGGTATCCGTTCCACCAGGCTCAGGACCCCCGATGATGATTATGTTGCCGTCCCCAACTACCTGATCTTCACTCAATCGGTAGCCAGCGCAAATGCAGGCGCTCCAGAGATGATGGTAGTAATCGACCTGTTCATCGACCCCACATCGAATGCCGAAAAAGCCATGGAGATCCTGAAGGAAGCTATTGTGACTTCAAGATATGTGTATATCACGGAAAAACACCCTTTCACGGTCCTGCTGGAAGATTTTCCCTTTTACAGAAGGCTAAGAGGAAAGGCTTACGTTCACGATTTGAGAAAAGAATTCGAGTTCAAATCCGAAGTCACCAGAAGAACGTGGGATGAGTTCGACAAGCAGGGGATACTGGCACCGGAAGTAAACGTGTTCAGCAGCTCAGATCAAAGCATTAGCTAATCCAATACTCAATCAGTTTTCTCCCAGTATTCTTCGGCTTCTTCCTCCATCTTCCCCAGCCTATCGTAATAGTCCGGGAACTCAGTTAGGTGCGCCAGGGCGATTTTACCGGTCATTAAAGGGTCGTCGTTGGTGACGTCAGTTACTGGGTCATGAGAACCGTGCTCAAGCTCAACTTCCATCCCTCTTCTGAACTGATCCACATCGAATTTATCCCACGTTATTCCTAAACTCTCTCCCACTTGTTTAGCCTCTTCATACGTAAACTGCTTTTTAGCCACTTTAAAAACCCTCCAATATAGCTTTCCCTTCAACAATAAAAATATATGCTTCAACTCAAAATTTAAATCAGTTCGATATTCTATTGATTTATAATTGATTGATTATAGTTACCCTTAGGTCTCCGGCTCGATATACACTTTCTTTATATCTTTGTTCGCTTCTCTCATCTCTTTTTCCATGCGGGAGATCACTTCGTCCACTTCCTCAGTGTTCAAGTCCGGGTCCATAGCCACATCAGCCGTAACGATTATATTGTCGGGTCCGAAGTAAACGGTCCTGAAATCAACTATCTCTCTCACCTCTTCAGCTCTCAAGATGATATTCCGAAGTTTTTTCTCTTCATTAGCCGGTAGACTCTCCCCTATAAGCAGTCGCTGATTTTCCCAGGCGAGCATTACGGCGAAGAACATCAGAGTTATCCCTATCAATAGGGCGGAGAAACCGTCGAAGAAAGGGTTTCCGGTCAATTGGGTGAGCCAGATACCTATTAGTGCCATCCCCGCGCCGATTATGGCGATAGTGTCTTCGGTGAATGCGGTGAGTGTGCTGACGTTGCTGGTCTTCCTGAAACACTCCCTAAATCCGCTCCACCCGTGCTTCTCTATCTCTCCTTTCATCCCCTTATAAGCCTTGGAGAATGCATATCCCTCAAATAATATGGCCCCTATTAGCACTCCATAGTTCACGAATACTGCCGGGAAATTGAGTCCCAGGAGAGAAACTGTACCGCCCGCCAGAGAGCTTTTCTGGTGGATGATTGCGTCATAACCGTGTCTGAAGCTCTCGATCCCCGCTATACCGAAGAGGAACACGCTCACCAGAAAGCTGTAGAAGAACTGGGCTTTCCCGTATCCGAAGGGATGGATTCTGGAGGGCCTTTTATGACTGTATTCTATCCCTATCAACAAAAAGATCTGGTTGCCGGTATCCGATATGGAGTGATAGGTTTCGGAGAGCATCGCCGGGCTAAAGGTCAGCAGATAACCAATGAACTTTAGAACAGCTATGGCGGCGTTGGCAATTAAAGCAGCTAAAACCACAGATTTGCTCTCAACAGGATTTTGTGTTGCATTGGAGTTGTGGGAGGTCATCTGAATCTATAATAAAATAAGGATTGTCAAATATTTAAGTATTCTACTGCTTTGCTTTGTTTTTTAGAAAACTTAAAGTTCTGGATGCATTAACAACTTTCAATGGAAAAAGTTGAAGAGATCATGAACAGAAACGTAGTCACGGTGAAGGAGGATCATACTTTAATGGAAGCTGCGAAAATAATCAGGGAAAAGAACGTAAGTGGTGCTCCAGTTTTAAATAAAGAGGGTGATATTGTGGGAGTGCTCAGCGAGGCCGATGTTCTGGGCTTTTTGGGTGATCTCCCCTGGTACTCCTTGAATAAGGTCCTTCTTCAAGAGCAAGAACAGGATATTCAGCAGGATATAGAGAGATTGAGCGAGACCAGGGTCAATGAAGTAATGTCAAAGCATCCTCAGACTGCAGGACCTGAAAGCCTGATTAATGACGCAATATCCATTATGCATTCCACAGGATATAATCGTCTGCCAGTTATTGATGAAAACAATAAGCTGATCGGTATAGTTACTAGAGCGGACATACTGGCCTCACTTCAGGAGGATTGAAAGGAGGATTTAAAATGCCAAGAACCGTAAGAGAAGTTATGACCACCAACGTGATCTCTTTCCAGCCCGAGGACAGGATCCAGAAAGCAATTGAGACCTTCAAAGTCAATAAGATAAGTGGGGCCCCTGTAGTGGACGACGAAGGCAGAGTAATAGGAGTGCTCAGCGAGGCAGATATTATAAACCTGACCTCAACCATTTCTCTTCCCGATATCGAGTTGAATCCCTTCAACCCCTTCGTGTTCCTGACCATACGCAACTACTGGAAAAGAGTAATGGAACTGCCAGAAGAGATCAAACAAAGATATAATACGCTCCTAAACGGTAAAGTTAAGGATGTGATGACCAGAGAGCCGGTAACCGTATCACCTGATACATCCATCTCGGAAGCTTCCAGGATAATGAGCCAGAAAGACTTCAACAGGTTGCCTGTCGTGGATAAAGAAGGAAAGCTGGCGGGAATAATAGCCAGACAGGATATACTGGACATAATTGTTGACTAAGAGAATTAGATCAGTAGAATTAAAAAATAAAAGAGATTGTCAGCGTTAGATTCCTGAAATTCTTCTTATTTCAGGTTTTCCAGTATGGGTCATGGTTGTGATGTGGCTTTTTCCCTCTCCTGTTGTGGCATTCCAGCCAGTTCTTCCACTTTGCTCATGTCCAGTCCAAGCCCTTCGGCCACTCTTCTACCGAATTCTGCGTCTGCTTTAAAGAACAGTGCAGCCTGACGTAGCTGTATCCTTTTTTGAGCGTTACCCAGATGATCAACTATATTACCCACCAGATTGGTGCGGTCCTGTTCGGTCATCACGTCCCGGTAGAGGTTGCCGGGCTGAACGAAGTCGTCGTTGGGGTGGGTGTAGGGGTATCTGTCAGCCTTTCCGGAGACTTCGAATGGAGGCTCTTTTGCGGACCTGTCAGGTTCTGGTCCACCGAAACTGTTGGGCCAGTAGTTTGGACCGCTACCTCCGTTCGAGTCGACCCGCATGAACCCGTCGCGCTGATAGCTGTTTTCCGGTGCGTTCTTGGGTCTGTTCACCGGTATCAAGTGGTAGTTGGGGCCCAGTCTGTGGAGATGGGTGTCGTGGTAGGAGAACAGACGGGCCTGGAGCATCTTATCTGGCGAAACGCCAATTCCCGGCACCAGATTGCTGGGGTTGAAGGCGGCCTGCTCTACTTCGGCAAAGTAGTTTTCGGGGTTGCGGTTGAGAACCAGTTTACCCACATCAATAGGCGGGAAGTCTGCATGAGGCCATACTTTGGTTATGTCGAAGATGTCGAAACGGTAGTCTTCTGCTTCCTCAGGGGTCATTATCTGCATCTGAAGGGTCCATGAGGGATAGTCTCCTGTCTCGATAGCGTCATAAAGGTCTCTGGTAGCATGATCAGGGTCTTTACCGCTCATGTCCTCTGCTTCCTCGCGGGTGAGGTTCTTTATCCCCTGGTCGGTCTTGAAGTGGTATTTCACCCAGAAATACTCTCCATCCTCATTATACCATTTGTAGGTGTGACTGCTGTATCCGTTCATGTTCCTGTATGTGGCCGGAGTTCCCCTATCGGAGAACAGAATGGTCACCTGATGCGTTGATTCTGGTGTCAGCGAAAGAAAATCCCAGAACATGTCCGGGTCCTTGCAGTTAGTGGCAGGATGACGTTTTTGAGTATGAATGAAATCCGGAAATTTCAGAGGATCACGTATGAAGAACACAGGAGTGTTGTTCCCCACGAAATCGTAGTTACCATCCTCGGTGTAGAACTTTACAGCAAACCCACGCGGATCACGAGCAGCGTCGGCAGAACCTCTCTCCCCACCCACAGTGGAGAAGCGGGCGAAGACCTCTGTTCTCTTCCCTATCTCTGAAAGGAATTTTGCTTTGGTGTACTTGCTGACGTCCCTTGTCACTTCAAAATATCCACCAGCTCCAGCTCCCTTGGCGTGGACCACACGTTCAGGTATGCGCTCGCGATCGAAATGAGACAACTTATCAAGAAGGTGCACGTCCTGCATGAGGACAGGACCTCTTTCTCCAGCCGTCAGACTGTTCTGATCATCACCCACAGGCGCTCCAAAAGCCGTGGTCAAATCCCTTCTCTCATCTTTTTTCATTTAGTTTATTCCCCCTAAAACTTTAGAATTGGTTAACGTATTTGACCTATTCTGACTATTTAAAGCTTCTCGACCATCATTATCAATACCGCTCAGAGGAAAAATAGGGAGTAGAGGCTGGAGAAAACACCAATATACTTAAATAGCTTTTTCCAGAAAATATTCGTGTCATGGACACCTCTCAAATACTTGAGATCCTTAAATGGGTTGCAATTGTGTTCATTGCCGGGTTCATCGGATACTTCGGCAAACACCTCAGCAAGATGATCATCTCATTTTTCCACCAGGAAAAAGAAGAAAAAGGTGGAGAGAAAAAGACTGGACGATTAGTATGTTCAAACTGGTTTTGCAGTGAAAAATTCAAACAGGGTTCAGGAGCGATACTATGGAGAAAACGCCCATTACCGCTGCAGTCACCACCAATCCAGCGATGAGTACTCCTATGAAAATGAAAAAGAATGATTTAGCGGGATTCAGCCTCAACAAGAAGGAGACCAGTGAGCCGGTCCATGCACCTGTTACTGGCAGGGGTATGGCTACGAAAAAGATGAGCCCGGGATAACCGAACTTTTCTATAACGTTCTTCCTTTTCTCTGCCCTTCTCTCAAAAAAGAGGTAGATAGTGGAAGACCAACTCCACCTCAGGGCAAGCTTCCTTGCCTGCTCCAGAAATAGCAACAGGAAAGGGACAGGTACCAGATTACCTATAATGGAGACAAAATATGCTTTGAATGGATTGAATCCGTAGTAGAACGCCAGAGGTATTCCTCCTCTAAGCTCTGCTACTGGTAAGGCTGAAACCACAGCCACTCTAAGCTCCAAAAAAGGTAAAACAGACACCATATCCACAAGATTCATTATGGAAGCTCCTTCAATTTATTGAGTTGAAATAATTTTCTATAACAGCTATTTTTTTCTCGATCTCATTCTGGTTAAAAGGAAGAAGGGGCGTGAGAACCGGCATCTTTCTATTTCTAAGCAACGGCAACAGATCCTCCATCTGGTCCATGGTGATAGAGCAGTAGATTGCGGGATATCTGGTGGTAAAGGAGCAGGAAAGCATCTCTGTGAGATCGTCATGACCTTCAAGAATCCGTATGGTCCTGTTGTCCGTCCACGGCAATAGAATCTCGTAGGCATCTTCTATTTCCGGCGATAACAAGATGTCTATGTCACAACCCCTTCTCAGAGCATACCAGGAAGATGCAAGGGATTTCCTATCATTTATCAGCGATAGAACCCTTTCCTGGCTGCCTACCGGTAGTCCCCCAAAACCCGGGATGATGGAGGTGTAAATATAAGAACTATCCCCTCTGACCTCTATATAGAGCGCAACATCCGGATCGCTTAGATCTACTCCGGCATCTGTCTGTGATTGAAGGTCCGCTCCCACTGTTCTCTGAACGTCCATGGATGAAAAATCATGCTCCCCAGTTCTTCTGGCTCTAACCGCAAAACTGTTCTCAGGGCCAATAAGCTTGCTTCCGATCTCCAGGGCTTTAGCCCTTATACTGCTCATCTTGGAATCAGTCTCAACTGCTACGCTGGTGGAAGCCACTCCAAAAACCCCTGATGCAAGTGTGGCTATCCTTTCGTCTTGTGAGTGGATGTATATCCTGCCCCAGTCAGAAGAGACCTCGACCCTAAATCCCTGCGCCTGCAGGACTCTCTTAATATTGGATATAAGTAGATCTTCAAATCTCTTCCTCAATTTTCCCTTCAATCCGATTTCTCCGTATCTGACAAGTATCATAACTTCCTTTATCCCAAACCTCTTCTGTTTTTACAATTGAGGTAAATATTAAGCCTTCCCTTGACTCAAGCCCAATTGGAAAAATTATTTTTAACCTGTAATTTATCTCAAGATGATGGACTCCGCCTCAAGTGAATACTCCCAGGAATACTCCCGAGCATGTATGGAGATAGCTGAGGCTATCCTGTCCTCTCCACCCAAGAATAAAGAAGATATCGCCAAGATCAAGAAGAAGGTGAGCAAGAAATATAGTTTATCCACCATACCGGGTGATGCAGACGTTCTGTCCTGTTTAATGGATTTCAGTGACTGCAATGGCCAAGAAGAGATCAATAAGCTGAGAAAGATCTTGAGGTTGAAGCCCGTGCGAACTATTTCTGGTGTGGCAGTTATTTCGGTTATGACCTCTCCTGCTCCCTGTCCCCATGGTAAATGCCTGCCATGTCCTGGTGGAGTAGAAAAGAACACGCCTCAGAGCTATATCGGTTTGGAGCCCGCAGCCCAGAGAGGCAGGCAGCACAGCTATGATCCCTACAACCAGGTAAGAGGTAGGCTTACAGAGCTGGCTTCGCTTGGCCATGACGTGGAGAAGGCGGAAATAATTGTGATGGGAGGCACCTTCCCTGCCAGAGAGAAAGATTACAAGCAAGATTTCATGCTGGGGATATTCAATGCTCTCAATACATTCCAGAGCGGTGAAGAATCCTTTAAAAATGAAAAGGACTCAGATTTTGAACAGGCAAAGAAGAAGAATGAGAATGTAAGGGTAAGGTGCACAGGGATCACGTTTGAGACCAGGCCTGATTACGCTAAAGAAACGCAGATCGAGGAGATGCTGGGATATGGAGGAACCAAAGTTGAGCTGGGGGTTCAGACAGTTTATGACAGCATTCTTCAGAAGATAAATCGGGGCCATGGAGTAGGGGACACAGTTGAAGCCACCACACTGCTCAAGGACTCTGCATTTAAGGTAGGATATCACGTAATGCCCGGCCTGCCGTATTCCGACAAGCAAAAAGATGAGGAGATGTTCAGGGAGCTGTTCAGCAACCCGGATTTCAAGCCGGATTATCTGAAGATATATCCCACGCTCGTGGTGGAGGGGACAGAGCTTCATCGCATGTGGGAGAATGGAGATTACAGGCCGTATAGCACCGAAGAGGTCATTGACCTCATAGCCAGGGCCAAACGCCACTTTCCTCCGTGGGTTAGAGTGCAGAGGATTCAGCGGGACATCCCCATCAAGAACGCTCTGGGGCTGGATAAAGGGAATATCAGGCAACTGGTTCACCAGAAATTGAAGGAGTATGGGTATGACTGCAACTGCATTCGATGCAGGGAAGTTGGTCATAGGGGTATTGAAGATGCGGAAGTAGAGCTTGTGGTAAGGGATTACAGCGCTTCAAAAGGTAAAGAACACTTTATCTCCTACGAAGTCCCCCACAACGGTGCACTCGCTGGATTTATTCGATTGAGGTTCCCATACGAACCATCTATTGACACCCTCAAGAATGCAGCACTGGTAAGGGAGCTGCACGTTTACGGGAAGAGCCTACCCATAGGGTCGAGAGATGAGGGCGCATTCCAGCACAGATCCATCGGCAAGAATTTGCTGGCAAATGCTGAAGAGATAGCAAAACAGGAATACGATAAAATAGCCGTTATCAGCGGAGTAGGTGTTAGAGACTACTACAGAAAACTGGGGTACGAGAAAAGCCAGGGATACATGGTAAAAAAGATGTAGAAAATAAAGAATAGTAGTAGAAATAGAAAGAGCTACAGTCTTTTATCAGCAGGTCAGGTGTGCGGCGAGGACGACCTTCTTTCCCTCGTTTACCAGCTCATTGAATTTGTCTTTGGCTTTGGAGGTCAACATCTGATCAACATCAACTCCTTCCTGCTGGAGCTGCTCTTTAACCGCATTGCTGACCTTCATTGAACCATTTGCTCCAGTCCCAAAAATGACTATTTCCGGCTTATAGTCCATTATTTCGCCTATATCTTCGGGATGCACGTTGTGCCCCTCTTTCCTCCACCAGCTGGAATTGATCATGCTGTCCCCGGATAAGATAACATCGCTGGTATATTCCTTTCCATCGATGGTTATCCTCCCGAAGGAGAAACTCTCCACTTGCATATCTGCCAGTAGGAAATGGAGATATTTAGGTGTAATTGATTTTCCCGCTGTTATATTATACTAAAAATCTTTTCAATGAGCTCATTCAGTATTTTCTTTCTAATCCTAATCCAATTCCTTAGTAAAGGAGAAAGTTTATGGGAGAATAAACTTATTTGATACATTACTTGGAGTAAGAATATGTTAACTGCATTGGGTAGCCTACATATCGACCTCATCACCAGAACGGATAGGATTCCCCGGTTAGGGGAGACTGTATGGGGTGGAAAGTTCACCATGTCTCCGGGTGGTAAGGGAATGAATCAGGCCGTAGCAGCATCCAGGTTGGGAAGTGAAGTGGGATTTGTGGGCAGTATTGGGGATGACTACTTCGGCAGCATCCTGAAGGATAGGCTGAGGAAGGAAGGGATTGTCACCACCCACCTCAAGATCAGCAGTTCCCCCACAGGGACGGCAAACATAATGGTGGACTCCGATGGCAATAACATAATAGCTGTTGCCCCCGGAGCGGATAAATCATTGACCCTGGATGATCTGGAGGAGATAGACGAGCTGCTGGAGAGGTCCACCGTATTTCTGGCTCAACTGGAAATGCCGGACGAGATAGTAGTAAAGGGGCTGGAAAAAGCGTCTGAAGCAGGGGTTAAGACCGTATTAAACCTTGCACCTGCCAGAAAGCTTCCTCAGGGGGCTTTGAGGATGGTCGACATTCTCATTCTCAACGAGCTGGAGGTCAAAGACCTTGCAGGGAGTGACTCGGTAGAAGAAGCTGCTGGAAAAGTTGTTGGGCTGGGACCCCGTGCAGTAGTGGTGACCCTGGGAAAAGAAGGTTCCATGCTGGTATCTAAGGATGAAGTCAAAAAGGTTCCCGGTATAGAGGTCGAGGTAGTGGATACTACTGGAGCAGGAGATGCTTTCTGTGGTGGTTTGGCTGCAGCTCTGGACCGAGGAGAAAGCCTTGAAAGAGCGATTGAAACAGGAAACATGGCTGGGGCCATATCTACAACGAAATTGGGAGCTCAGGAAGCTCTCCCCACCAGAGCAGAAATAGAGAAATGGAAGGAAAAGCTGGGGATTTAGTTGGGAGTTATAAAGATTACTGATCAGCTTTTCAGTCTTTTGATGAACGATTCCATGAAATTCTTTCCGTCAATGTGGTGGCAGACCCTTATCCGTGGCTTGCTCTCTTCATTTCTCTTCACCGGCAGCTGCGGTCTTTTATCTACAATGGTCTGCCCTCTGGTCAGCCTGCCTTCGGTCTCCACTTCTACAGGATAATAATCCCACTTGAAGAGCTCCGGTGCTACAGCCAGGGCAACTGCTATGGGGTCATGGGGGTAGGCAACTCGCTCTCCTCTTTTAACGTAATAAGAGATTAAGGAGTGAACAAAACTCTCTACCCTATAACCAGTAGATAATTTGGTCAATAAATCTGCTTTGAGCTCGACAGAAGGGTCGTGGGTGATATCCAGCCCCACGGCGATGGTGGGCATGGAGGAAAGCACCTTATGTGCTGCCAGAGGGTCATGCCACACGTTGAACTCTGCAACAGGCGTCACATTTCCGTGACCGTATTCGGTCAGGCCAAAGGCTCCTCCCATCATTATGTGCTCCTCGACTAATTCGGCTATCCGGGGATCTTTCTCAATCGCCATGGCTATGTTCGTGAGAGGGGCGGTAGTGATGAGGGTTATCTCACCCGGTCTGGCCATAATGCTGTCTATGATAAAGTCCACTGCATGGACTTCCACGGGCTTAAGGGATGGAGCAGGCAATTGACGGCTCAGATTGGCTAACCCATCTCTTCCGTGGATGTATTCACCATCCACTACTTCCCCATCTTTGTGGACGTAGGTGATCTGTTCTGAGCCACTGATAGGCTCTCCCGACCCTTCTGCTACAGGAATTGGGTCATCAGTACCGTATCCGGCCAGCTCCAGCACCTGTAGGGTGTTTCTGGTGACATTCTCGATCCCTGTGTTTCCGCCAACGGTGGTAATCCCTACAACTTCCAGCTCTGGAGATTTGAGTGCCATCAGAATAGCGAGAGCGTCATCAATTCCGGTGTCCACATCCAGGATAACTTTTTTTGGATTTTTGGCGGTCATGGAACTCACTTTTAGAGAGATCGGTGATCTGTTTAAAATTTTAATTTGGTTCCCCTGCCCTCATCAAAGGCTTTTTTGTAGACCAGTGTTGCTGTGACCACATCCTGGATCGCCAGACCTGTGGAATCGAATACGGTGACCTCCTCATCGCTCTCTCTACTGGGTTTCTTTCCGGCCACGACCTCTCCCAGCTCCGCATATATGTTATCCTTTGATATCTCACCCCTTGATATAGGAATATTGATCTCGCCGCTGTGGCTGGCCTGCTCCCAGGAGTCAACCACGACTTTTGCTCTCTTCAGTATTTCGGTGTCAAGCTCCTGTTTGGAGGGGGCGTCGGCACCGATGGCGTTTATGTGAGCTCCTTCTTCGATCCACTGGTCTTTGATTATGGGTTCCCTTACTGGTGTTGTAGTGGCCACTATATCGGCTTTGCAGGCTTTCTCCGGGGTTTTACATATCTCTATCTCCGCATTAACCTTATCTTCCATGTATTCTTTGAACTTCTTGCAGTGCTGAAAGCTCCTGCTGGATACCAGAACTTTTTCAAGGTCAAAAACTTCTGAAGTAGCCAGGAGTTGAGTTATTGCCTGTCTCCCGGAGCCGATCAATCCCAGGACTCTGGAATCCTTTCTGGCGAGGTATTTGGCAGCTATTCCACCTGCAGCTCCTGTCCGCACATCGGTAAGGTATGTGGCATTCATTACGGCGAGAGGAGCTCCTGTTGAGGGGTCGTTAAGCACATAGGTACCCATGACGGTAGGGAGCCCCTTAGATTTGTTATCGGGGTGGACATTAACGATCTTGACTCCTGCCTGTTCTAAATCGGGGACGTAGGTAGGCATAACCCTTAGATCACCGTTGTGCTTCTTGAAATACAGATATAATTTGGAGGGCATCTCAACTCGCCCCAGCCCGTGGTAACGGAAAGCACTTTCAACGTTCTCCACTACTTCCCTCATCTCAAGTACACTCTCCACTTCCTGCCCATTAACCCATAAGATGTCCATGGAATGAGGTACAATAAGGAGTTATTATGGTTTGCTGTTAATACTGAAACAATTTTAGGGCACTGGTTGAGGACATGTGGTTTGGGGTAGTTTGTTGGAGCGAATAGAGGCAATCCTTTAATTTATTGGCACTTATAGACCACAATCAATTATTTTCGTATATACTCAAAACTAATAAATTTATTTTTCAAAAATATTATCCTTAAACTCAAAATCAAGTGTTTACTTGTTCCCATAACCACCGAGACCAACTGAGAGCAATTTTAATCAAAAACTATATATATCTTAAATAACTAAATCAGATATAAGAGGAGGTGATTGTAAATGGCCGTAATACCAACCGCACCAATCGATAGGTTGATGAGAAATGCTGGAGCAGCAAGAGTTAGTGAAGCTGCCAGTAAAAAGATGGTGGACGCACTTGAAGACTACACCAGCGAAATAGCCAGAAAAGCTGTAGATATAGCCAGACACTCTGGCAGGAAAACAGTCAAGGCTGAAGACATCAAGCTAGCTCTTAAGCAGTAATTTCTCACTTATTTATCTCTATTTTTTATTATATAGGTTAGCCTATAGCTTTTTCCAGTTCATTAAGGTCTTTTTTGGTTTTCTTCAGTTCTTCCTCCTTCTTATTAACAACCTCATGCACTACATCCTTGATGTAAAGTGCCAGCTTATAGCTCTTGATTGGTCTGCCCTTACCCTTCCTCCTCAATTCTCTCTCATTGACCCAGCCCCAATCCTTTAACTCCTTCATAGCCAAGCTTACTTCAGGCTGCCTCAAGTTAGCGCCCCCCTCAATGCTACTTGACTCTGACTCGCCAGCTTTGTAGAGGTAAACTATTATTCTGGCTGTAGTCCTTTTTAATCCTGTTTCAGAGAGTAATGAAGCGATCTTCTCGTCTTTCTGCGTTAACTCAACCATAAATCCGATTTATTAAAGACATATATAATATTTTCCTTTTTGATAGGGCGTGCCAGTCATTTAATATTAAGCTAGCAATGCTCGGATAAAAGTATAAAAAGTAAAAAACAGCTTCAGAAAGCTGGACCGTCAGATTGGGGTGTCTCACTGCGCTTAACACATCTCTAATGTATATTCTAGTGTATAAAAATCACTTATATTTTCTTTTTGGCTCTATACTTTGAACTACAGTAAAAAAAATTGTGTAGATTAATTATAAAGCAATTGAGCATTGAAAAGAATCCTGTAGAATGGTCTTCTTTTTCTTTACTTGAATTGGCTTACTACACTTTCTTGACATTTACTGCTTTAGGGCCTCTATCGCCCGCTTCGATTTCAAACTCGACTACGTCGCCTTCGTTTAGAGTGCCCGATTGGACTGCACTTCTGTGGACGAAGACGTCGTTGTTGCCTTCATCGGGCTCAATGAAACCGAAATTCTTCATCTCATTGAAGAACTTTACGTTACCTCTCATAAATTCACCTCACAAAACATTTTTTCCACATTATTTTACAACCTATTTAAGTTTAAGCTTTAAATCAGGCAAGATTAGGCGAATTACATTTTGAGGTGGAGAAATTTCCAGTCCGTATGGGCAATTTGAGAGATACACTACTCTTTGTAAATAGCTTACTAGGTGTGACAGTTTAATAACTACTTTTGGATAATGCTATGGAGAAGGCGTTCCTGCGGTATACTTTATAAAAGAGACAAAGTCAATGAGTGCTAATGGTTTTAGATGTAGAATCCTATTACATCAATTCAACTTTTACATTACTTTTTTTGCGAGGGTAGGTTTTTCAGAGAGATGGGGATGAAGGCTAGGTTTTATGGTCGAATGTTAGGGAAAAGCTAAATAAAGTGTAAGTTAGGTAGAAAGAAAAAAGGTGATTCGATTATGGTTTCTGATACGATTAAAGAAAAAGCTGTTAATCTCTCTTCTGAGATTAAAGAAACTGAAGCATATAAAGAGATGAAGGATAAGGAAGAAAAGTTTAAGGAGGATTCTGAGGCTCAAGAACTACTTTCAGAGTTCCAAGCAAAACAGCAGGATCTTATTTCTAAAAAAGAATCTGGAGAAGTCGATCAAGAAATGGTAGATGAGCTGACAAGTATCCAGGAGAAACTGAAAGAGAAAGATTCCATGGTTAGCCTGGGTGACTCCTACAGCAAATTTATGGAAGTGCTGGGTGAAGTGATAGAAACAATAAACAATGAAATAGACTTCGACATTGGAGAACTATACCGCCAGTAACCATTAATTTTTCAACTATTTTTATTTTTATAACAAATGTTCAGAGACACTTAAGCTTGCCATTATAACCTTAACCATTTATTACCCAAGCTAGATAAAGCATGGTAATGCCGTCTTCAAGGCGTTAAAGCCAGCATTCTGCCACCTCATTTGATCCTAAGTTAAAAAATTATTTGATTACTTCTTTGTAACCGACTGTTGACTGTGGAATTTTCCGACAAGCATAAATTTCTCAAGATTTTTAATAGGGTAAGTATGCGGACAGCGAGCAGAGTTCTATTGACGTATAGCGTGCAACTCAAGCATTCAAGAGGCTGTTATGAATATCAGTGGTAAATCAATAGCTGAAACGGATTTTAAGGATTCTCCGCTTCAACAGGGTATGAGAAAATCTGTTGAATTATATTCAGGCAGAAGAGTTGTCATCGCAAGTAGAAAAATGCTGATGGGGTGGGGGCTATGATACCTGAAATCACCGTGTATGGGGACGTCACCTTAGCTGATATCCTGGTTGTTGCCACTACTTTGCTGGTAGCCATAATCTTGGCCAAAGTAGTATCGTTGAACTTGAGGAGAGCTTTAAGCGATAAAGTCAAAAAAGACCAGCTGGAGATGCTAACCAGAGCAACAACTGCCATAATATTCATAATAGCGTTTCTGTCTGTCCTCCCCATACTGGGACTAAACCTCTCAGGACTTCTGGTTGCTGGCGGAATCGCGGGTATAGTCATTGGTCTTTGCTAGCCAGAGCGTGGTAGGAAACCTCATATCCGGATTATTCCTCATGTCTGAACGGCCAGTAAAGATAGGGGATGCTGTCAATATTGCTGATACTGTAGGCCTTGTTGAGGATGTACGCGTAATGTCCACCATCCTGAGAACATTTGATGGTATATACTTGAGGATGCCCAACCAGACAGTGTTCACCTCCAAAATAATGAATTACTTTGCCAACGTAGCCAGAAGATTCGAATACACAGTAGGAATCAGATACAGTGATGACGCCGACGAAGCAATAAGAATCATAAGACAAATAATCGAGAGACACCCACTAACCCTCGTAAACCCTAAATCACAAGGTTTTCGTGGACAATTTGGGCGATAACACAGTAAATATAATAGTCAGGATATGGGCACCTTCCAGACAATGGTACGACGTAAAAATGGAACTCTTATGGATCATAAAGAAGACCTTAGAAGAGAACGACATCGAAATCGCATTCCCACAACGCACCATCTGGTTTGCAGACACACTAGAAACAAAACAAATAACGTTACCTCAATTTTTTTTTAAAATAAACAAATAATAAGATGTGTATTATCTGCAATAAATTTCGTCAACATTTAAGTAGTGGGCTCAGAGAGCATG
>CAZHOR010000012.1:73244-82056 GCA_964534325.1 uncultured archaeon | reverse complement strand
TTTCCGGTGGGTTTCTCGGATGTGGGCTATCCTCAGTATGTTAAGCTGATTTTGTCCGTGGTCGCTGCATTAGGCCTTTTTGTTGCTGTTCTGGCGCATGAGATGGCTCATTCCCTTCTATCCAAGAGGAGTGGAGTTGATGTCAGGGGGATAATGCTGTTCATCTTTGGTGGGGTGTCCATGATGGAGGACACCCTCAGTGACCCGGACAAGGAGATAAAGATGGCTTTTGCCGGCCCCTTAACCAGCTTCGTGATCGCGGCAGGTTCTTTTGGCCTCTACCTTACTCGTTTGCCCCTTATCAGCGAGTTCTTCATGGTCTTCGGCATATTCAACTTCGCTCTGGGAGCATTCAATCTATTACCTGCGTTCCCTCTTGACGGTGGACGGATATTGAGGGGTTTTCTGGCCAAAAAGATGAGTTTCGTTAACGCCACCCAATCCGCAGCGGGTGTGGGTAAAGCTTTCGCCGTCATGCTGGCAATACTGGGCATTTTTGCCAACCCCTGGCTCATCCTTATAGCTCTCTTCATCTACATGGGAGCAAGCGAAGAAGAGAAAATGGTTGTGGAGAAAGGTACTTTGTCCAAAAGGAAGATACGCGATATCATGACCGAGAATCCCGTAACGGCAACCCCTCAAACCACGGTCAACGACCTCATTGATATAATCTTCAAGAACAAACACCCCGGCTACCCCGTAGTAGAGGGAGATAAATTAGTGGGGCTCATCACTCTACAGGATATCTCCAATGCCGATAAAAGCTCTACCATCAGTGAACTGGTATCCGATGCGGTCACGGTCACCATCTCCCCCGAAGATACAGCCTACCAGGCCTTCCAGTTGATGAATGAAAACGATGTAGGAAGACTTCCGGTAGTAGAGGATGGGAAGCTGGTGGGAATAATATCCAGAACCGATTTGATGAGGCTAAGAGAATTAGAACAAGTAACAGGAAACCAGATGAGCAGACCTTGATTAAAGGCTTATACTCAATATCCGATATCCAATATGCAGTTATCAGGTCAGGTCATCCTATTCGATCGATTAGGTAGCTCATTGGTTCCTGAAACTGATTATTTTAACCCCGTTCAGTATCAATAACCATATCAGAGCGTAGCCCCAGATCAACAATGCATAACCCCAGCCAATGGGATATACCAGAAAACCGTATACTGCTATTAGTGTGCCCACGACCTGGGTCGCTTCCAGTGCACCGAAAAGAGTTAGGCTGGGATAGGGTTTCTGCCACAGGGCTCCTTTGTTCCTGGTGAGGAAGATGGTCATATGCCCTGCTACCAGCAGTTTGAGGAACATGAAGGTCTGCACCATCTCTGCAGGGAACTGCATGACCCTCTCCACATACCAGAATAGCAAGAAACTGGAGATCACTCCACCTATACCCAGTACCAGTGCTAAACACAGCACTCTCCTCATGTCCCACCGGACAGGGTGGTCTGGAGTGGGGACATTGTCAAAGGCGATGGCCATTATGGGTATGTCGTTCAGTATTGCTAGTAAGACGATCATGATGGTCGTCACCGGGTAGAAGTTGAAGAACAGGATTGACAATGATATGAACAGCAACAACCGGATGGTCTCAGTTATCCTGTAGGTAGCATAACTGGTCATCCTCTCAAAGATGCGTCGGGCCTCTTCTACGCCCTGGGTAATAACTTTGAGACCGGGAGCAGTAAGGATCAATTCTGCAGCCGACCTTGCCGCATCAGTTGCACTGTGGACCGCAACACCCACATCGGCCTGTTTAAGAGCCGGAGCATCGTTCACTCCATCGCCGGTCATCCCAACTATCATGTCATTGGCCTGTAATTGCTTTATGATGTTGAACTTGTCTTCAGGGGTCACTTCAGCGAATCCGTCCACACTGAGGATCGCCGTGGTCTGTTGGATAGCTTCCTTGACCTCTACAATATTTTGACCAGTTCCTATCTGTTTTGCCACCTGTCTGGCGATCGCCACATGATCTCCTGTAACCATTTTGATCTGAATATTATGTTCTTTGGCGCTCTCTACTGCTTCAGCAGTATCTTCCCGGGGTGGATCGAGCAGAGGCAGGATACCCAGATATTCCCATTCGCCACCTTCCTTTCGAGCTACACCCAGAGCCCTGAATCCCTGTTGACCCAGTTCTTCTACCTTCCTGTTGATCTCCTCCCGAGTTCGTTCATCCGGAGAAACCAGGTTTAGGATGACCTGTGGAGCGCCTTTAGCTACCGTGAACCCCTCTCCATTATAAAGCACGTCGGCATCAGCCATTTTGCGCGAAGGGTCGAATGCTCTAAAATCGGTGAGCTCGTAATTCTCCAGAACATTTCTATCTTCCAGAGCTTCCAGAACAGCGTTATCGATGGGATCTCCTGTGTCTCTGGCTGTCAGAGCTGCTGAAATGATCAGATCTTTTTCATCTTTTGCAGATAAAACTACTGGCTCCTGCAACTCCAGCTCGTTCTTGGTGAGGGTTCCCGTCTTGTCGGCACACAATACTTCCAGTCCGGCCATTTCCTCCATAGCAGGCAGGTGAGAGACAATAGCTTTCATTTCTGCAAGTCTATTGGCTCCCACGCTCATTGTAACTGAGAGAACAGCAGGTAGGGCAGCCGGTATAGCCGCTACGACCAGTACAAGGGCGAAAAGGACGACCTGGATGAACGGGTCCCCCCTCAACACGGCCACCGCAATAACAATGGCAAGTATTACACCTGCTGCTGCCATCAGGAAGTAACCGAACCGGAGCACGGCCCTCTGGAAGTGGGAGACCTTTTTCGCTGTAGCCACCAGCTCAACCGTTCTGGCAAATTTGGTGTCCTCTCCGATTGCAACTACCACCAATTTGGTCTCTCCTTGCTCGACCACAGTGCCAGAGTAAACTGTCTCATCCTTTTCCCTTTCAACGGGGAAAGATTCTCCTGTTAGGGCAGACTCATCTACGTTTATGCTGTCCTCAAGGACTTTAGCGTCAGCAGGGACAATGTCACCGATCCTCAACAGGATTATGTCTCCCGGAACCAGCTCCTCAGCGGCTATGCTTTTGACCTCGCCATCTCGTATCGCTCTGGCCTTCAGCGCCATCTTCTCTTTGAGCGCATGTATCGCCTTGTCCGCTTTGCTCTCATGCCAGAAACCAACAGCTCCATTTATGAGCAGTAAAGTGAAAATTACAGTAAAATCCTCCCAGTGCCGTACTACTGCAGTAAGTATAAGAGCGATCTCTATCATCCAGGGGATTGGTCCCCAGAAATGGGAGAACAGTTTTAAGATAGGGTGCCTTCTTTCCTCTTCGATCTTATTTCTGCCGTATTTTTCGAGGCGAAGATGGACCTCTCCATCACTTAGCCCCTTATCGGGGTCCGTAGATAGCTCATCAACTGCCTCATCAGCAGTAATGCTTTCAAAGTGAGTGGATTTCCTCGAACCTGTAGCACTCATTTAGATCAATTAATTGAGGGATAAACCCCCATACCCCCTTAACTAACTCTTTTACCAAACCTAAAATATTTTTCTGAGAACTATTAGAGGTAGAACATCTTCTCTATCTTCTTTGTTCTCTCCTGAGACGTTATGGTGAAAACGACTTTTAATCCGTTTGATTTGATGCATATGCTGTCCTTTAAGCCGACTTCCAGCCTGAATTTCTCTGCTTTGGTATTACTTGATTTTAGCAAGTCCAAGTTGAATTCCTGAAACCTCTTCTTGTTCACTTCCACCTGCTTTCCTTTACAGAAGAACTCTGCCCTGACATTAATTTTGTGGGCGTCTGCATCCCCTGTATTTTTCAGAGTGGCAGGAACTTCCCTGCACTTCAACCCGCAACTGCTCATCCTATTCTGGTCTATGTATATCTCGAAATCCACCGCCATCAAGACTCTAAACTCGCACCCTTTACTTAATTCCTGTGGCCCGGAAAGGTCTACTTCCAAAATAATTCTGTGATGTTTTTAGTATTTTCATCATGTTTTTCTTAATGCTTAATCCGAAGAAAACCCATGTTTAAAGGGTGATGTGTTATGTATAAGGTGTTCTGCAGGCGTTGTGGATATGAGGGTATAGGGGATTCTGAGTCAGATCTGTTGGAGAAAATGCAAAAGCACTCCATAGGATCTCATGAAGAAGATTCTCTTTCAGAAAAAGCGCTTGAAGACATAAAGAAAGCAACTAAAACCTGATTCTTCTTTTCGTTTACTCCTTCTTTCCTCTTTCTTTCTCTTTCTTTTCCCGTATCTGAAATTAGGTGAGGTTTGGTCAGTAATTTTGGTCAGTAATTTAAATACTACAAGTCCTTTATTTCTTAATATACTTGTTAAAATAATGGCTCGTAAAAGTTAAATAGTTCACTATATATATTTACGGTGTACCAAAAGTAATCACCACACATCTTGGTGTCGCATTATAGGGGGATTTTGGCGTTCTGTGCCATCAGAGGGGTTGGTAGATGCATTCAATATCTAATAACGGTAAGGACAGCGTTAGGTGGATGCTAGATGCTTTGATAAAATATGATGACTCTGGAAAAGGTAAAGACCACCAGTCCCTCCGCCTCTTAAAATCTCTAATGGTCCTCAACCACCTCATTTCCAGAGAAGAGGACGAGAAGAGGTTGTTAAAGGACGCTTGCAACATACTCCACAAAGAGTGCGGCTACCAATTTATCTGGATAGGGTTCATACAAGAAGGATTTTCCAAATTTTTGCCTGTTGCCCGTGCCGGGCTCAACAAAAAGAAAACAAACTTTAAATCAATCCATTGTGGTCCTGAAGATGCTCCTGATAAAGGTGAGGGGTCCTCTGGAACCAGCTCTCCCGACCTGAGGTTGGAGTTCTGGAAGGAGCCGCAAGTTAAAGGGTTTCCTTCCTGTGTAGATCTCCCTCTCGTTGTGGATGGGCACGTTCACGGTGTTTTGATAGTTCAGTCCAACAGATCAGATGCTTTTGGTGAAAAAGAGATGGATTTGTTGACCCAGTTTTCTGATAGTATTGCGTATGCTCTGTCATCCTTAAGGGCCAGAAAAAGATGCAGGGAACTGGAAACAGCCTTAAAAAAGTTAGAAAAGAGGTACGACACTCTGGCGGAGAACACTGTCGAGGGAATTGTCCTGATGGATGATGGAGTAATAAGTTTCGCCAATCCTCAGGCAGAAGAAATCCTTGGTCTTAATGAAGAAGAGCTGAAATCCAGGTCTTTTGAAGAAGTTATTCATCCTGTGGATAAAAAGAGGGTTTCTGAATGGCATCTCAAACAAGATGGGGGAGGAACACCCCGTACTTACTCCTTTAGAATCTGGGACAGATGCGGGAAAACCAAGTGGGTAGAATTGAGGTCAATAAGGCTTCCCTGGAATGAAGATCATACCTCCATGAACTTTCTACGGGACATTACTGGCAGAAAAGTTGCTGAGAGGGAAGCGAAAATGAGTCAGCTCAAGTTCAGGATAGATGAGGGGAACATATACACGGTAAAAGAGAAGTCGATGTTCAATTCACTGGAGCTTTTCAATCAATTAATCGAATTGGATTACCACGGGTTTATCATCTCCAGAACACCTCGAGAGAAATTTGAGTCCCTTAATGATGATTGCGATTTCTGCTGGATAAGTGAGAGAGAAATCGCCAATTCTATTTTTCCTGACCCTGAAAAGATTAACTCTTTTATAGAGGACCTCTCCGGAATGGTGATCCTGGTCGACAGGTTAGAATACCTCAAGATCCATAATGGGTTCATGAAGACTCTGAAATTTATTCAGAGTCTGAGAGAAACAGCCTACTTGAACGGACACATTGTTATACTCCCTATAGACCCCAACACCTTAAGTGAAAGAGAGTTGAGATTAATAGAGAAAGAGACCATAGACCTGGAGCGCAAGGATGAGTTCAAGCTCTCCAATGACCATCTCAGGATCCTCAAATTTATCTACAACGAGAACAAAGCAGGAAGAAAACCCTCTTACACTGAAGTCGAAAAAGCAGCAGGAATAACCAAACCAACAGTAAGAAAACGGGTGAGAAAACTGGTCAACTCCGGATACCTCATACAATCGAATACAGGAAGAGCAAAATCTCTTGAACTTGCGGAAAGAAGCAGGAAACTATTGATATAAAAAAGACCCGTTGAATTATTCTTCAACTATAATGTTTCATCTAATCATCCACTTAACTAATCTTTGTCCAGGAATATGCTCCAGCCCTTTTCTGTGAGCTCTACTACTTTACTTCTACCTTTGGCGTTTGAGGTTACGTAACCCTTGGATACTAACTGTCTTACCCTGCTCATCACCGTGGGCTTGCTGATTCCCAGGTCATTACAGATATCTGTGTATATGGGTTTGATTCCTCTATTGTTCTGCTTGTAGACGTATCTCAGGACTTCCAGCAAGTCTTCTGGCAGTTTCACCATGTGCTGGGTCTCTACCTCTTCGGTCTCCATTTTAAGCAAGTTGAACTCCTTCTCGTTGATGGTTTCTGCGTTGATGGATAGGATAATGACCAGCTCGTTAAAGTATGCAATATCTCTGAGCCGCTGTACAAATGAGAGGGTTTCCTCAAAGCCTCTTTTGGATATGAGATAGTCCAGCCTGTCTATCAAGACAGCACTTTTTCTGTACATGTTCTCCAGTTTCTGTTCGATTTCCTCTTCGCTTAAAGATAGAGTTTTATCTTCGCCCTTCTCTCCCAGCCATAAAAATCTGAAGTTCTCTTTAATGGTCTTCTTGAACTCTTCTTTAGGGGTTCTGGAGATAATATGGGCGCCGTAGCCCACTTTTATAAGGTCTTTAAGGGCTTCCAATGATAAAGCCGGTATAGCCTCTTTCACCAGATAGAGGTATCCGTCTTCCAGCTTGAACTTCATCAACTGTCTTCTCAGCTTTTCATCGATGTGCTTGCGCTCAGTGATATCTCTCAACATCACCAGGTCGGCAGGACGTCCCTGATAGGTTGTGATACCTGCATTAATCTCTACAAATAGTTTATCTCCGTCCTTATTCCTCAATATTGTCTCGTAGATAGACGGTGCATTCTCGCCTGCTATACGTTTCTCATAGCGGTCCAGGACTTTAGCTTGCTCATCAGGGTGAAAATACGTTTCGAAACGAGTGTTGATCAACTCTTCAGTATAATAACCGCCCATCTCGGTCAGTCGGGGATTAACGTATTTGATCAGGCCATCCTGAATTATGGCGATGCCATCATTCGCTCTTTCTACCAGATTTCTGTACAATTCCTCTCTCTCTTTTATCTTATCCGCTGCTCTCTTTCGCTCGGTTATATCCTGAGCTACTTCTACAATACCACCCACTTCACCCGTCTCGTCCTTCACAGGATAGCCCCGGATGAACCACACTTTCCCCCCATATGTGATTTCGGCTTCCTGGGTCTTTCCTGTCTCGTAGGCTTTCTCTATAGGACAGTTCTCACACGGCTGAGAGCGATTGAACCACACCTCATAACAGGAGTCCCCCACCATAGCATTAGGATCCATGCCTACAGCATCGCCTGCCGCCCGATTAGCCAGCAAGACCCTGTGGTTCAAATTCTGGAACATGACCACTTCACTCATACTGTCCAGCACAGCACCCTTCTCCTGCTCTGCAGCCTTAACAATCTCCTCCATCAACCTCCGCTCGCTAACGTCCTGCATGGTCTCTATAACACCAATTACCTCACCGTTAGACCTCAGGAGAGATGCCCTAAAATACACCCATCTCCCAAATCGAGGGAGGAATAGTTCCAGTTCATAGGTGTCTTCCTGATCCTTTACCTTCTTTATCTTCCGCTTATCCACATCCTTCTTCTCATAGAACTCTTCCACGCCTTCCAGAACAACGTCAGCGAGAAGAGGTCTTGGTTTGGAGAAGAATGGTTTCCAGTGGTTGTGGGTACCGATTATATCTTCTTTGCTGTAGCCCGTGAGCTCTTCACACGCCTTATTCCAGTACCTTACCCGGTGATCCTTATCCAGCACGAAGGTAGGAACAGGAACATTCTCCAGTACCCTAAAAAGGTCTTTCTCCATCTCCTTACGTTCAGTGATGTCCAGTCCCACCTCCACTATACCGCTGATCTTCCCTGTTTCGTCCTTAACCGGATAGCCGCTTACCTTCCACACGTATTTTCCATCGGTCAACTCTGCTTCCTGGGTCTTTCCTGTCTCGTAGGCTTTCTCTATAGGACAGTTCTCACACGGCTGAGAGCGATTGAACCACACCTCATAACAGGAGTCCCCCACCATAGCATTAGGATCCATGCCTACAGCATCGCCTGCCGCCCGATTAGCCAGCAAGACCCTGTGGTTCAAATTCTGGAACATGACCACTTCACTCATACTGTCCAGCACAGCACCCTTCTCCTGCTCTGCAGCCTTAACAATCTCCTCCATCAACCTCCGCTCGCTAACGTCCTGCATGGTCTCTATAACACCAATTACCTCACCGTTAGACCTCAGGAGAGATGCCCTAAAATACACCCATCTCCCAAATCGAGGGAGGAATAGTTCCAGTTCATAGGTGTCTTCCTGATCCTTTACCTTCTTTATCTTCCGCTTATCCACATCCTTCTTCTCATAGAACTCTTCCACGCCTTCCAGAACAACGTCAGCGAGAAGAGGTCTTGGTTTGGAGAAGAATGGTTTCCAGTGGTTGTGGGTACCGATTATATCTTCTTTGCTGTAGCCCGTGAGCTCTTCACACGCCTTATTCCAGTACCTTACCCGGTGATCCTTATCCAGCACGAAGGTAGGAACAGGAACATTCTCCAGTACCCTAAAAAGGTCTTTCTCCATCTCCTTACGTTCAGTGATGTCC
>CAZHOR010000012.1:0-73144 GCA_964534325.1 uncultured archaeon | reverse complement strand
ATTCTCCAGTACCCTAAAAAGGTCTTTCTCCATCTCCTTACGTTCAGTGATGTCCCTGATAACGTGCACACAACCCGTGAGCTCTCCACCATCACCAAAGAGGGGGTCAGCGGTAACGTGGTACCACCTGTTATATATGGGAAGAATAAGAGATTCTCTTTCCAGACTATTCTTCATTCTGATAACCGGGCAATTCTCATATGGCTCGGTGGTACCGTGGATAAGCTCCCAGCAGGTTTTCCCTATGAGTTCATCAACGGATTTACCTAACAGATTTGCCATAGCCTTGTTGCACTGCAAAATCCTAAAATCCAAATCCAGCAGACATACTGCATCTGTAATAGCATCAAAAGTGGTTTGCCACAGGTTTTCGGAAGGTTGGATAGAGCCCCTATAGATCATTACATCTCCTTTTAACAAACTTTTCTCCTTAATTTACAATCTTGAAATTGTTTAAACATATTGGCGAACATATAAAAGGATTATGTCATTTGTTATCGGCTATTTATTATGAGAAATAGCTTATCTCTTTTCGCTAACAGTCAATTATAACGGACTTAAAACGCTTTCCTTGACTCATCAATCCCGTAAAAAATAATTCTCTCCAACCGGCATTTATTGTAAAACCAGGATGGTTAACAAAAAGTAAGTTGGAGGTTGTTGGGGGGTAAGAGTATCGACCATCCTGGCAGTATATATTTATAGAATTAGATGGTCAAGTAATTTTTTGATTTTGAATCTATGGTAATCATAAAGTTTTGATCCGTGTGTACACATCTCTCAGAAAGATATGCTCTTTAAACTTTCTTTAACTATTTCTTTAACAATCATTATTTTTAATTAAAGGTATAATATTATATGGCGAGGTGACTTATATTGGGAAGATGTATTTATGTTAATGTAGAACTTGCAGACGAAACCCTCGAACAACTCAAAGAAAAAACAGGGATTGAAACAACCAAGGATGCTCTCAGTGAAGCGATAAAGCATTATCTGGACTGTTTTATATCCCATGAAGAGCCAAAAAAAAGGCATTCAAGGGAGAAAAGAGGAGGAAGAACTCCCGGATACCTAACTCCCTTAATAGAGAAATGCAGGCTTTAATTACCCCCCTCCAAGGTGTTGTTTGCTCAACACCTCTAATTTACCCCGTTTTTTAGCTTTCCAAACATACTAAAAAACCAAAATCTATTTTCAACGACCCATTTGAGTGATTTTACGCCCCAATCTGCGCTCTGAATTCACCAATATTCTTATAAATCACCTGGTATTAGTAAATAATTAATCATTGGAAAAGCTTGTGAAAAGCTTGTGGGGGTTTATATTGTCCACTACGTCTGATGGGCTGGAGGGGTCATGGAAAAAAACCAGGGAACAGCTTCTGAGCCGATTGAGAAATATATTGAGTGATGATAACTCTGAAAAAAATTTAGAGTTGATCGAAAGGGAGCTGGAAGACTATCTGGATAAAATGGAGGTACTGGTCGACCAGTGTACTTCCCAGCTGGAAGAGAGAAATGAATACCTCCGACAAAAACTAAAAGAGAGTCAAAAAGCCGAGTCCAGAATTTTATTCCTCGATAAGGTCTTGAGATCCCTAACAGAGATAAATCACCTTATAACCCGGGTAAAGGATAAGGAAGAGTTGTTGCAGTCTGCATGCGACATACTCACCAGTGTACATGAATACAGGATGGTGTGGATAGGGTTCATTGAAGAAGAACACCAGAAGGTCATTCCTGTAGCCCAATCAGGTTTCGAGGAAGGATACCTCGACTCTATAGAAATAACATGGGATGAGGCTCCTACCGGCAAAGGACCCACCGGGACTGCAATAAAGACCGGTAAACCATCCATTATGCGCGACATCCGCAATGACTCCGCTTTTGAGCCCTGGAGGCAACCAGCTCTGGAAAGAGGCTATCAGTCCAGTGCAGCTATTCCTCTAATTGCTGATGATTACACTTACGGCGCTCTATGCATCTACTCCAGCAAGAGAGATGCCTTTGGAGATGAAGAAATGGAGCTATTGACCCAGATAGCGGAAGATATTGCTTATGCTTTGTCCTCAATCGAAGCCAACAAGAAGCGGAGGAATGCAGAAGAGAAAGTAAGGCAGCTTTTCAGACAGAACAGGCTGATACTTAAGTCAGTGGGTGAGGGAATATACGGGGTGGACTTGGAAGGTAACACTACTTTTGTGAATCCTGCTGCAGTAGAAATAACCGGATTCAGGCCTGAAGAGCTTATCGGCAAGCATCAGCACGATATACTTCATCACACCAGGTCTGATGGCTCCCCCTACCCCAGAAACAAGTGTCCCATATACAGCACACTGGAAGATAAGACCACCCGCCACATCATTAGCGATATATTCTGGAGAAAAGATGGGACCAGCTTCCCCGTTGAGTACACTGTTACCCCTATCTTAGAGAGCGGAAAAATTATGGGGGCTGTAGTAGTATTTAGGGATGTCTCCGAACGAAGAAAGGCACAGGAAGAGCAGAAAAGGCTGACTCAAAGACTTGAATCATTATGGGAAGCCGCTCAGATGGTCGACGTCGGTTACGAGGCTCTCTGCGACCACGTGCTGAACAAGATCCTGGAGATGACCCAAAGCGAATACGCCTTCTATGGCTTCTTAAACGATGACGAAACTGTAATGAACGTTTATTCGTGGTCACCAAAGGCGTTAAAGGATTGTGGAGTACAGGACAAACCAAAGGAATTCCCCCTCCCCACTTCCGGTGTATGGGGAGATGTGGTAAGCAAAAGAGATCGGATAGTTTCCAACGATTACCAGAACATGAGCGGTAAAAAAGGGGTTCCTGAGGAACATATCCCTCTAAAGAGGATTCTGGTAGTACCCACATTCAGCTCAGGAAAAATCGTCTCCATTGCCGCAGTGGCCAATAAAACTTCCAACTACACGGAAGAAGATGCCAAACAGATTGAAGCCTTTATGAACAATGTGCAGGTGCTTCTCGACCGTATGGAAATGCAAGAAGAGCTTCAGCGGCTATCTACTGCGGTAAAGATGTCCAGCGACAGCGTAATAATCACCGATAAGGAAGGTAATATTGAGGATATCAACGAGGCCACTATTAACACTTTCGGGTACGGCAGGGATTATTTTCTGGGCAAGAAGTTCATTGAACTGGTAGCACCTGAAGAACAGAAGAAGGCTGAAAACGCTTTAGAGTGCGTGCTGGAAAAGGGAGCGGTAACCCAGGAGTACATAATCCCTGGAGATGATAAAAGGTTCATTGAAACAAAATTCTCTCTCATGACGGATTCCACTGACAGAGTTATAGGTATTGTAGCCGTCAACAGGGATGTAACCGAGCAGAAACGGTCTGAGGAGGAAGTGAAGAAGCAGTTGATGAGATTTCACCTCAGTGAAGGCGAACTATATCTGGAGCTGGAGAATACCCTATCCAAATCTCTGGAAGGATTTAAGGATTTGCTTAAAGTGGGCTATCCAGGAATCGTGGTATCCCGAACACCTCAAGAAAGATTTAAGGCCAACCTGGAGGGACTGCAGGATTTCTGGTGGCTTGCCAGGAAGGGTGAGGGTTCCTTTACTCCTGAGTTGAGCGAAATAGAGGCCAGGATGGAACAAATGAACAGCACGGCGTTCTTAATAGATAGGCTGGACTACCTCATCTCCAACAACGATTTTGAGAGTGTCCTATACTTTATTCAAAACCTCAGAGAGATTTCCTACCTCAAAGATCACATAATCGTTTTATCCGTTGACCCTCAAACACTTGATGAGAGACAATTAAAGCTTCTGAATAAGGAATGCAGTCAAATAGAGCCCAGGCACATGACAAAATTGCCTGATGATTTGCTTGACGTCATGAAGTTAATATTCAAACAGAACAAGTCGGGTATAAAACCCACCTATACGGATGTGGGTAAGGAGCTGGGCATAAGCAAACCTACTGCAAGAAAGAGGATCAGAAGACTCGTCAACCACGGGTATCTGGTTGAATCGACCGAGGGGAGGTTCAAGCTGGTTGAAATGACCGAAAAAGGTAGAGAGCTTTTCTCCACATAATTTTCACTATTTTCAATTCATTTTTCACAATGCTTAATGCCTGGAAAACCCCAAAGATGTTCATCTAAATAGGAGGTGGTAATTGTGGCTGAAGCTGGATTCTCTTTACAGAAAAAAGTGAATTGGCCAGACAAGAGTGTGGGGGAAATGAGTGATCTGGAAAAGAAACACTCTCCACAGATCGAATGTCCCGATTCCGTTAAAGCGGGAGAGTCTTTTGAAGTTAAAATAGTGACCGGAAAGCTCCTGGAACATCCCAACGAATATGAGCACTTTATCATGTGGTCGGAGCTATACGCCGACGACAGGTTCCTGGGGAGGGTTACATTCGCACCCGTATCCACCGACCCAGAAGCAACTTTCAAGATAAAACTGGACGAATCCGTGAACCTGATCGCCTATGAGATGTGCAATAAACACGGTTTATGGAAGAACGTGGTCCCCATAGAGGTAAAATAGCCAAAGAAGAGGTTATGGCTCCATCTTCTTTCAACAAGTTTGAAGGAAAGCGTATGAGAACTAAATTTGTAGCTCTTATCGCCCTCCTAAGCATTCTTGTAGCCGGTTGCGCTCAACAGGACCAGGAACAGAGCGGAGGGGACTACTATGGCAATCAGGAGCCAGTAGGTACTCCCACTATTGAAGATTCCCCTTCAGGGACTCCGCTCAGCGGAAAGGTAACGGTTGTCATAGAAGGCTTCTCCTATAATCCGGAGAGCGTAACCATTGAAAGGGGAACGAGAGTTACATGGGAAAACCAGCAGTCAGTAACACATACCGTGACTTCTGAGGATGGCTTGTTCGATTCAGTGGATATTGGGCAGAGCGAATCATATAGCTACACTTTTGAAGAGCCGGGTACATACAAGTATTACTGCACAATTCATCCCAGTATGGAAGGAGAGATAGTGGTCGTGGATTGAAGAAATAAAAATTTTGATTTTACTATAATTAAATAGCATATAAATAGTGTTTAAATATTAAGAGATACAAGGTAACTTAAAGGGGATATAGATGGAACATGTTTTGGGTGAAAATAGAGGAGATATTAAACTTTACGCGCTAAGCACGTGTGGCTGGTGCAATAAGACCAAAAAGCTGCTAAAAGATCTGGGTGTAGAGTACAGCTACACTGACGTTGACAAGCTGAAGGGAGAGGAAAGAGAAGAGGTCATGGACGAGATCTGTAAATTCAATCCCAAATGCACTCTACCCACTCTGGTGCTCAATGATGAAGAGTGTATAGTAGGTTATGATGAAGATAAGATAAGGAATAAGCTTGGGAAGTAAATGACAGACCAGCCAAGCGACGAAGAGATAGATAAGGTCTATAAAAGGCTTCATGAGGAAGCGGAAGCAGGTGGTTACCACCTGAACCCGGATGAAGAATTCACCAGGGATCTGATCAGGGGTCTTCTGGTAAACGAGAAACGTTATGGTTACTGGGGATGTCCCTGCAGGCTGTCATCCGGAGATAAACAGAAAGATCTTGACATCATCTGTCCATGCTACTACAGGGACCCTGATCTGAATGATTACGGACAGTGCTATTGTGCTCTGTACGTCACAAAAGAAGTGCTCCAGGGAAAAAAGAAGACGGGACCCATCCCGGAACGCAGGGAGCAAAAAGAGACAAAAAAAGAGGTGCCGGTGAACGTCTCAAGTATATCGTATCCTGTATGGAGATGCAAGGTCTGCGGCTACCTATGCGCACGGGACAGCCCACCGGAAGAGTGTCCTGTGTGTAAAGCGAAAAAAGAGAGATTTGAGAGATTTATATGATAGTTATTGAGGAATATTAGATTAAAGAGTAAGAAATTGGGGTGAGACCATGGATGTGGAGCAGGTTTTGAAAAAGGCTTTGGAAATGGAGAAAACGGCAATAGAAGAGTACAAGAAGATGAAAGAACACGCAGACCCGGAAACGGCAGAGATGCTGGACTTTATGATAGATGAGGAGAAAGGACATGTGGACCTCATAAGCGAGAGGCTTAAAGCCATTAAGGTAATGAGGAAATAGCAATGTCATATCTGTCCTTTTTCCATCCTGTAGTTGCGGTTATAACGGTATTCCTCTGTTATGTTAATGCTGCCATGGGATTATCTAGACTGAATCCCAAAATAGGGGTATTGAAATTCAATAGAAGCTTGCATATCAATGTGGGCAGAACATTCATGGGTTTTCTGTACCTGAACTTTATATTGGGTCTGGTAGGTATAAATGCTCTGGGATACGAGCCATTCACCTCACCTCACGCCTATCTTGCAGCAGTCCTTGTAGTCCTGTTCACTATAGGAGCTATTCTGGCTCACATGATCCTCAAAGGGAAAACCGGATACAGGAAGATACACGGAAGAATAATGATGACCGGTGCAGTACTCCTCATCCTGCAGATACTGGGTGGCATATGGAATCTGAGGATCTTTCTGGGACTTTATTGATCACTTCTTCATCCATGGCCTGAGTTGTACCCTCTACACAGCACTTTCACTTTTTTCTCTACCTTTTTCATAATCCTTAATGCCGGAGAAAACCCTAATAAGTAAAAAATGGAGGTGAGATAAACCGATGACAGAGATCAAAGTTGACCGGGAGTTATGTGATGGATGTGGCGAATGCCTCAGTGTTTGCCCTCAGGATGTGTACGAGCTCGATGAAGAGGGTAAAGCATTTGCGGCCAGACCAGAGGATTGTGAAGAGGATTGTTCCTGTGTAGAAGTGTGTCCACCGGTTGCCATATGGGTTAATGCTTGCGAGTGAAAAAGAGAGGAGTTTTGGGGGGGTATTAGCTTATTTTTATATTATCAGTAGGAGGATTACATGGTTGTGGTAGAAAAAATAGAGTCCGCAGGATTGGCTCATTATTCTTACTTTATAGGTGACAGTAACGATGCTGTAGTAATAGACCCCCGGCTTGACTGTGATCCTTATCTGGACTTAGCTTATGAAGAGGGATTCAGGATTTCTCACATCCTGGAGACTCACAGGAATGAGGATTACGTGGTCGGTTCCCTTCAGCTTGCCTGCATGACCGATGCAGAGGTATGGCACGCTGACCCCCAATGGGATTATAGATACGGCAAGCCGGTTGCAGATGGGCAGGAGTGGGTAGTCGGTGAGCTTAAATTGAAGGCGATCCACACTCCAGGGCATACGCCGGGGAGCATGAGCTATCTTCTGCATGACCCCGATGGCAATCCCTGGATGTTGTTCACTGGCGACGCCCTCTTTGCCGGTGATGTAGGCCGTGTAGACCTGCTGGGGCCGGATAAGATGGAAGAAATGGCTCATCAGCTTTACGATACTATTTTCCATAAAATATTGCCTTTGGGCGACGGGATCATGGTCTGCCCTGCTCACGGCTCTGGTTCTGTTTGCGGAAGTGCCATAGCAGAAAGGACGTGGACCACCATAGGCCTGGAAAAAATAAGTAATCCCGCGCTCCAGTGCAGGGATAGGGCAGAGTTCGTTTCCGGTGTCTCCTCACATTTGGAGATGCCGCCTTATTTTAAGATGATGGAAGAGGTGAACCTCAACCCACAGCTCGAAGGACTGCCCCTCCCCCAACCATTAACACCCCATGAGTTCGAGAAGAAGGCAAAAGAAGCTATCATACTGGATATAAGGAAGGAAGTGGAGTTTGGAGGCGCCCACGTCCCCCGATCACTGTCCATATGGCTTGAAGGTCTGCCCACTTATGCCGGGTGGTTCTTGCCCTACGGAAAGCCCATACTGCTGGTTACAGGGAAAAAAGATGTGCTGGACGCCGTAAGGTACCTGGCAAGAATCGGTTACACCAACATTGTAGGTTATTTGTCCGGAGGGATGCACGGATGGCATATGGCAGGTAAAGAGAGCGACTCCCTTGACATGATACTGGTCCAGGAGCTATGCCGCAGGCTTGATGATGGGGAGCCTACGTGGATACTTGACGTCCGCAGTGAGAGAGAATTAGAAGAAGTAGGCTACATTCCGGGAGCACACCACATACACCTTACCCAACTACCCCAAAGAATGAAGGATGTGCCTAAAGACCCCGATAAAAGGATATTCATCTTCTGCGGAAGCAGTTTGCGGTCCATGACGGCTGCCAGCATCCTCAAAAGGAATGGTTGGGAGAATCTTACGGTGGTGCTTGGTGGGGTCGCAGGATGGAACTCCATAACATGCCCTATCAAAAAACCTTAAAGGATTAAAAAAATAGGGATTAAGCTGGTCTAAACGCCCTAAGCCGGTCTAAGGTATCTGCTGCTGCAGGCAAACTTTATTTTGCCTTCTTCGGCTAACTGGTTGGCTATCTCCCCTACTCTGTATTTATCGGTCTTCAATGATCTCTCGATCTCTTCCAGCTCAACTCTTCCTTTCTCGTTTACCATGTCAATTATCTTCTTTTTGAACAAGTCCTCGCCTCCAACTGCAGGGCATACATGTGATTCTCCCCCACCAGTTGCATCTGTAACGTATTCGATCAATCCATCGGACTCCAGCTCTTCAACCGCATTGATGACATCCTCTTTATCAGCATTCAAATCCCTGGCCATCTCATAGATCCTTGGCTTGGTCTCCAGACCTTCTTCCGCACACCTTTCCAGCATCAAATCCAAAATCCTTTCTTTAAGAGTCACAATAATACACCTCCTTTTTCAACTCTTCCAGGGCAAATGCACGCCCCTTGAAACCAATGGAGAGTTTTTGGCGAATATTAAAATTATGAAAAAGTTACTGAAAAAGATGAAACCCAGCTTCCAAGAATTAATTGTTTTTTAAAAACTGAAACATCTTCTTAACCATGGTTTTTACCTCCACTAAATGGATTTCTCTTTTTTACCAATAATAACGACTTCCGGAGCTTTCTTGCATGATCACAAGCATAAATAGAGTTAAGCCTTCCAGAATCATAAAGAGGGTAAACACGGGAATAGAAAGAATAACGCCCCATGGAGGTGAGAAAAAACTGGCATAGTAGAAAATAGAGATTTTAAATTAAAAACACCACCTAACACGGTAATAGGAGAGATAAAAAATGCAAAGACACCTGATCATGCTAAAGAGTTATTTGCTACCTCTATCAGACCAGTATCCATATTTAAATAATTTAGACCAGAACTCAATAAAGGATTAAAGATAGTGATGAGACAAACTGTCCCAAATGAAAAAAGAGCAAAACCGAGAAGCTTTTTCTCCCAACTCATAGTCGTTTCTGGGATGTATTAAGCCTAAATTTTTCGTCTATTGCGAAAGTGAACCTCATTTTAACTTCCGGAAATTCTTGACCAAGCTCACACTATAGATTACGGTTTTCACTTTTTTCACCTGAATTTTCATAATATTTAATGTCCCGGAAAATCATAATGATAGTTCATGGATGTGAGGTGGTTGTATGAGAATGGGGATGGTAGTGGGGATAGCGTTACTGCTGCTGGTTCTAAGACTGCATAAGTCGTTTATCAGCACGAAGTTGGCCTATCGGTCTTCCATGAACAAGTTCAAAGCTTTAATGGGAATCGAAAGAGGGGGGTTACAGCATGAGCACTGAAGACATTGATCTGAATGGATGGGATGATTGGGAAGATAGACGGTCTTTCCAGAATTTGTTTCTCCTTAATTTGCTTGCTGAGCTGGAAAAAAGAGATTACGAGTTAAGGGGTGAGAGATAAAATCTTGAGAAGTGTGTTGTAGTTGAGGTCCGGCTGCTGTCACCAAAGGTCAAAGGTTTAAGAATACCTATCGCCTGTCGCCTACGGCATGTGGCCTGCCGACCCGTTCACTGTTATAATTCTCTTCAATTATGAATCCAAATCCAGACCGTGAATACGGCAGCCGGACAATAGGGGTGTTTAGATATGCAAGCAAAAGAGATTATGAGCCAGAGTATAGTTGCTCTGGATGAGAATGAGAGTGTTTTGAAGGCTGCACAGGAAATGGAGAAAAATGATGTGGGGACTGTCCTTGTCACCAGCAATGGTAGCTTTTTAGGGATTCTTAACGACAGGCAGATCACCTGTAAATGCGTGGCGGCGGAAAAGGACCCATCGAATACCATGATAAATGACGTTATGACCAGAGACCCCATCTCAGGCACTCCAGAAATGGATATTCTGGATGCCGCGAGGATTCTGGGTGAAAGCCGGTTCAGGAGGTTGCCCATAATTGATGATGGGAAGCCAGTGGGGGTGCTGTCGGTCGCTGACCTGGCCGAGCAGGTCAATGATTTGAATACGTGGATATTCGAAGAGATATCCAAGTCGAAGAAAGGTAAGAGCAAGAAAAAGATGTATTACTACGAAGAAGGAGAAATAAAAGCAAGAAAGAAGTAAGTTAAGAAAGAGAAAGTTAATAGAAAATGGGGTGGTTTAAAATGGCAAAAGTTGCACGGGAAATGGTCGAAAAGGCCGGTGTGGATGCGGATGAATTGGTGGATTTGTTGGTCAAGAATGCTGCAGCGGAATTGATAACTTATTATTACTATACCCTGCTTAGAGCCAATTTGACCGGACTGGATGGTGAGACAGTTAAGGAGATAGCGGAGGTTGCTCGACAGGAAGATAAAAACCATTTTGAGGCTCTGATCCCCAGGATATACGAGCTGGGAGGAAGCCTGCCCAACGACATGAAGGAGTTCCACGACATATCCGGCTGTCCACCAGCGTATCTGCCGGAGGACCAGAATGATGTCAACCAGATAATGACTGCTCTGGTGAATGCCGAAAGGTGTGCAGTCCGCCAGTACACCAACATCTGCAACATAACTGCTGGAAAGGATCACAGAACATACGACCTGTCACTGTCCATTCTGCATGAAGAAGTGCAGCATGAGTCATGGTTCTCTGAGTTCCTGGGAGAAGGACCTTCCGGACACTTCATGCGAAGAGGAGATACTTCACCATTCGTATCCAAGTTCCTAAAATAACCAGTAAACTTATGGAACTTGGAAAAGAGAAGAGTGGATAAGTACTCCAATCAAACGAGGAGGTGTGTAGTTGATGAGCAAGATAGCAGTAATAATAACCGATATGTTCGAGGACGTAGAATACACTGAGCCTGCTGAGGTCTTTAAGGAGAAGGGTCATGATTTAGTTCACGTAGGGTTGAAGAAGGGTGAAACGGTTAAAGGAAAACGTAAGGGAACTGAAGTTAAAGTGGATAAGGCAGTGAAGGACGTTAGTGCTGACGATTTTGATGCCCTGCTTATACCGGGTGGGTACTCCCCGGACAAGCTGAGGGTAGATGATGACGCCGTAAAGTTCGTCAAAGAGTTCATGGACCAGAACAAGCCAGTATTCTCCATCTGCCACGGACCGCAGTTGTTGATCACTGCCCAGACACTGGCGGGACGGAAAGTGACGGGATATAAGTCCATAATCCAAGATATAAAGAATGCTGAAGCGAAATTCATCGACAGTGAAGTAGTAGAGGACGGCAATCTGGTATCCAGCCGAAACCCCAATGACCTGCCAGCGTTCATCCAGGCATCATTGAGAAAACTGGGGACTTGATGAAGATAAATCAAATTCCGAATCCAATTTTTTGCTCTGCTATGCTTTGTCCATGCTTCGGCTCTATACAGTTTTATACTCCAAATACAATTCATAAAAGATGAGCGATTACGAGAAGGCGACATTCGCTGGAGGTTGTTTCTGGTGCATGGAAGCGGCCTTCAAGGAGCTTGATGGTGTAGTTGAGGTCGTATCCGGTTATACGGGAGGTCATACGGATAATCCCACCTACAATGATGTTTTGACGGGCAGTACTGGACATTACGAGGCTATACAGGTGACCTATGATCCTTCCAGGATCAGCTACGACCAGTTATTGAAGGTGTTCTGGAGGAACATAGACCCTACTGACCCTGGAGAGTTCGCGGACAGAGGGCCTCAATACAGGACAGCCATATTCTACCACGATGAAGAGCAGAAGAAAAAGGCAGAGGAGTCGAAGAAGGAGCTTGAGGAGTCTGGTAAGTTCGATAAGCCCGTAGCCACCCGGATACTTCAGTTCAAGAAATTCTACAGGGCAGAAGATTATCATCAGGACTACTATAAGAAACAGCCAGGCAGATACAGCACCTATAGTTATCTTTCGGGAAGAAAGCCTTACATCAAGAAGACTTGGGGTGGTGAAGATGAGTGAAGCAGAAAAGGGAAAAGAAAGAGTGTATTTGATCCCGTCAAGGGAAGAATTGAAGGAGATACTGGATCCCTGGCAGTACAGGGTAACCCAGGAGAATGGAACAGAGCCACCTTTCGAGAACGAGTACTGGAACAATAAAAAAGAAGGCATCTACGTTGACGTTGTTTCTGGTGAACCTCTCTTCAGCTCAAAAGATAAGTATGACTCCAAAACAGGCTGGCCCAGCTTCACCAGACCTCTGGAGCCGGATAACATAGTCACCAAAAAGGATACTTGCGGTGGGATGGTCAGGACAGAAGTAAGAAGCAAGCACGCCGATTCGCACCTGGGACACTTATTTAACGATGGCCCACCTCCCACCGGCCTCCGATACTGCATAAACTCCGCCGCAATGAAGTTCATACCCAACGAGAATCTGGAGAAAGAGGGGTACGGGGAATACAAGAAGCTCTTCGAGTGATAATCATACATTTCCTGGGGCTTTCGCTTTTTCACTTTTTCTTTCGTAATAATTAAATCCCGGAAAATTTAATGAATTATCACTACAGATAAGGTGATAGGGGTAATGCTCGAACTGGGGTTACTTGGTTTAGGGTTCATAGTATTCACTTACATAGTGGTCGTATTATTGATCCACAGGGATCCTTCTGACAGATACCCTCAAGGACCATTAACCCTCTTTGTGGGCTGTAGCCGTGGTGATAATGCACCTGGCTGGACTTGCCCTCTACATCTTTATGAGGCCGAGCATAGGAGGTCAAGGTACTCAAGAAAGTTGAATTGCTGTAAGAAGGAAAATATGGAACAGGTTAAAATAACCCGGGTTTGAGGGTAATTTTGAGGGTAATCATGTCATTTCCCACTTTTGTAGCAGAGTGCAACATATTTATACCCCCTTGTCGCAGTCTGCTACATGACCAGTAAAAGTGTTCGTGTTGATGAAGAGGCATATAATACAGCCCTACAATACGGTAAAAACCTGAGCGAAGCCATACGGGCAATGAATAACTTAATAGAAGAGTACAGGAAACAAGAAAAAGTGGATGTTGATGAGCTGGCCAAAAAAGTATCCAAATATCTTTACTCCGACCTGAGCTCCTATCTGGATTACCTCATATCCAAATACTGAGTGAAACTATCAACACCCGGAGATCCGTTAGCAGTTATCCGGGGAACAACTGTCCTCGTAGAACGAGGGAGAACCTGAAAGGTGTTCATCCAGAACGAGCAGGCAGTGACAGCACACTTCATCATCGCACATAGGGGCTCCACATCGAGGGCATCTCATGATACCGGATCAACCTTCTTACTAAAATCCATTTCGTGTGATTTGAAAGTGAACAGCACTCTTTACAGCCAAAAACCGGTAGAATTTTTCGTTTGAGAGACATTATTATCTTTTCCTGCTGAAGCTAACACCTTAACATAGTAAACTAAATAAGCATGAGGGCAAATACTAATAAGTGCAAAAAGCTCTTCAAGTTTGGGGGGTTATGGATTGAAAAAATTCGTTAATACCACGACAGAACTTCCTGAAGATGTTCTACAGGAATTAAAAGAAAAGAGTGGGGAAACCAGCACTAAAGAAGCTCTGTTTAAGGCTATATGCCATTACCTTTATTGCCCATACGCCCACGGTGGTGACAAGGTGGGGTTGAAGCACAACACCGATAATGGGGAGGGCAAAAGAAAATTGAGCGGAAGAAAACCGGTCTACCTATCCAAAATCCAGGAAAAGCTCTGAATGACCTGAATTAACAATTCCGTTAGAATTGATTGGAACTTTAATTTAGTCCCATCTTTGTTAGTCCCATCTTTATACCTGTTATCCCAACCTAATCTCGCATTAAATCATTTATTCCAGACTTCTTGCCAGCTTTTTTCCTAAGTCATAGGCAGCGGACATCACTTGAGAGTTCTTGGCAACCTTCCCCCGGTGAAAAACGAGTTCAGCGGTCACAACACCCACAGTCTCATAGCCCAGAGCCTCCAGAGGTAGGCGCATCCCATCCACCGTAAAGCCCATTCCTTCATCATAGTATTGCTCGCAAACGGCAGCAAGAGCAGACTTCCTCCCCTGACCTGCCAGGCGGCTGGAAAATTGACGGGGATGGTCTTCGGTGAAGTCGATGAACTGATAAAGGCGGTCGATAAACGCCTTCATCAGAGCAGTAACATTGTAGTTGTGGGAAGGCGATGCCAGCACCAATCCCTTAGAGTCAATGATCTTGGGGTAGAGGAGCTGCATGCCGTCTTGTAACTCGGTGCATTCTTTGGCTGTCTGACACTTTTCACATCCCGTGCAGGAGTCGAATTTGTAGTCCCTGATGAATACTGCCTCCGTTTCCGCACCAGTATCCTCAGCTCCTTCAAGTATTTTGAGGAGCATAACGTCCGAATTACCCTTTTTCCGGGGGCTTCCACCCACACCCAGAATTTCTGGCATAGTGTCCAGAGTTTTTCAAATTCTTAAAAACATTTTCAATTGCCTCGGTTTCCGATCATTTCACTATCCTTAAATTGGGGCATTGGGACAGCTGGAAACCTTATCTGACCCTCTTTTACAGTCATCTTTATGTTCAGTTGTTCTGACCAGGACTTCAAAAAAGAGAACTTTGTTACTTAATTAATTTCAGTATCAGAGTTTCATACACTAATAAGTAGTTCCTGCAAGCTAATTATTAAGGTGTGAGGTATGAAGAGAATCTTATTTGGACTTATTATTGCGTTGGCAGTGTTGGCAGTGTTGGCAGTTAATGTAAGCGCAAACGATTCTTATTGTGAAGTGGGGCCTGAGCCTGAACCATGCAGTACTCCCCCGGCTCCAGGTGATCTGCAAATTGGGGATCCGTGTAATGAGCTCTACGGTCCTTGTGATTGTCCTCCGGGTTATAACTGTACATTCACAGGTAGTGAATGTCTCTGCGTTAAACAAAAACTTCCCGAAGTATCTCCTACTGATTGTTGTGTCGATCTGGACGGCGATGGGAACGTCTCCCTTACAGATATCATGATCGTAGTGGAATACTGGAGTACAGAGGTTCCTCCTTCACCAATTGAAGTGGACCTGAATTGCGACGGAAACGTTACATTGGCTGATATCATGATCGTAGTTGACCACTGGAATACATACGATTATGAAGTATGCCCGGCGACTTGCTGTGATTCTGATGGAGATGGAATACCCAGTTATGTAGAAGGAGATGGTGATAGTGACGGAGACGGTATACCTGACTACAATGATACTGATTCTGACAACGACGGAGTTGGTGATGGTGAAGATAACTGCCGAACCACTTCCATAATTGGTGATATGGTAGGAAAATAATAGAACTAATGGTTTTGTTAGGAAAACGTTTTATTATATCTAACTTAGATTTAACTGGAGGTGTAATTATGGGGGATATCGGAAAAATTGGTGTTGAGCTCGATTTTGACGAATTTCCGGTAAAATATACTTGCGATGGAGAAGATATCTCTCCCAGGGTGAAATTACAGGGAGCTGAGGATGTGAAGTCGCTGGCCATGATCGTGGATGACCCTGATGCGCCCATAGGGACATTTACCCACTGGGTGATATGGAACATCAATCCCACCCAAGAGATACCGGAGAACGTGCCTCAGGGAGAAGAGATGTCTGAACCCGTAAAAGCCCTGCAGGGGAAGAACAATTTCGGTAAAACCGGTTACAATGGCCCTTGCCCTCCAGGGGGAACTCATCGCTACTATTTCAAGGTCTATGGTCTGGACACTGAATTGAATATACCATCGGGTTCGGATAAAAGCAAGCTGGAAGAGGCAATGGAAGACCACCTAATCAAATACGGAGAGGCTATGGCCACCTACGAGAGGTAGCATGAAGAAAGAGATAACCTACTTCGAGAATAAGGGAGAGGATAACACAGCAGAAACCCTGAAACTGGCCAGAAAGAGGGCGGTTGAGCTGAGGATAAGATATGCGGTTGTGGCCTCAACGACAGGGAAAACTGGTAGGGATGCTTTCGAAGCCTTTAAGGGTACGGGGATTGAGGTAGTGGTGGTCACTCATCAGACAGGTTACAAGAAGGACAATGTTCAGGAGCTAAAAGATGATGATAGAGAATTTCTGGAGAAGCACTGTAATGTGGTCACAAGTTCAGATCTATTGACCAGGGTTCCCAAGCTGGTGGCCCAGAAGTATGGGGGTTTCTCTCCCTTTCACGTGATAGCAGATACTTTGAGGGTGTTCTCTCAGGGAATGAAGGTTTGCGTGGAGATAGCTGTTATGGCTGCGGATGCCGGAGCGGTGCCGGTGGGTGAAGAGATCGTAGTGATTTCAGGGACCGCGAAAGGGGCTGACACGGCAGTGGTGATGACAGCAGCCAATGTCCATAAATTATTTGATATAGATATTCGAGAGATAATCGCCATTCCCAGAAAGAAATAATTTCACAGCCAATTGCGGATAATGCTTTCCCCAACTTTTATATATTCCAAGTTTGCCATTTTTGATCAAGTTAGTGCTCTGGTAAAAGTTGCTAACTAAAAAAAGGGGTGTGGTATTATGGTAGAGAAAAAAGAGGTTCTCAATTTTATAAGGAAGAAATGTAAGGAAGAGGGAGTAGAGACTAAACCCAGGATTGTAGAGATGGCGAGAGACTTGAACGCCAAAGAAGACGATATAATTGAAATAGTAAAAGATATGGAATCTGACGGGCTAATCGAGTATGTCAGCTCAGCCCCCAGCGAATCCCACATCTGTCCTGTGGATCTGGACCGCATCTTCAAAGACACTCTCTACGAGAAATAGTCCATAAATCTGATTCATTATTTTTCAGCCTATTAAGGGCGTAAACCATAATTTTACCTATTTTTTCTTACTTTAAAGGGAATAATAGGATGTAAAATAGGTTTAATACCCTTTTAACCCATTAGAGCTATGGAGCAGAACTGGTGGGACAAGATATATCGCGAGCAAAAGCCTCCCTGGGATAATGATGAGCCATCCAATCACCTTGTAGAGCTCATAGAAAGCGGTAGTGTAGCACCCTGTAAAGCTCTTGATATCTGCTGCGGTAAAGGGACAGAAGCGATCTACCTGGCAGAAAAAGGCTTCACAGTAACTGGTATAGACATCTCTTCAGAAGCAATAAAAATGGCCAGAGAGAAGGCCAAAGAATCGGGTGTTAATGTGGACTTCGGAGTTGGGGATGTTCTAAATATGCCCTATGAGGATAATAATTTCGACTTCGTCAATGATAAGGGGTGCTTCCACGTATTTGGGCCTGACGACCGTGAGATGTTTGCTGCGGAAGTGAGCAGAGTGATGAATGACGAGGGAGTATACATGCTGAGGTGCTTCAGCGATAAACAGCCCGGCGACTACGGTCCCTACAGGATATCCAGAGAGATAATAGACAACACATTTACTCCTTTTTTCGAGATAGATGAGATAAAAGAGGTTGATCTTGGTGAAAATGGTTCTCCCAGAGGTTATAGGGTCCTGATGACCAAGAAGAGGAGATAGCTCCAGAATTAGTTATTATTCAACCCGATTCAACTATAAGCTCATAAGTCTTTAAATAAAAATAAAAAAAGTTGGGTGGTTTTTACATCATTCCGCCCATTGCTTCGGGCGGTATTCCACCCATACCGCCAGCTCCGGCTCCTGCTCCTTCTTCTTTCTTGCTGGCGACCACGTCATCTATTCTCAGCAACATTACGGCTACTTCGTCTCCAGAGCCGATGGCATGGTTCTTAACGCTGATGGGCTCAAGTACACCTTCGTCTTTCATGCTGGATACTTTTCCGGTGTTCACGTTGATACCAGCTTCTTTGTCGCCTTTTTCGTGAGCGGATTTTAGCTCTACCAGTGAGTTAATGGGATCGATCCCGGCGTTCTCTGCCAGTGTCCTGGGTACGATTTCCATTGCCTTGGCGAAGGATTCTACGGCTATCTGCTCTCTGCCGCCCAGTCCTGGTGCCCATTCATTCAGCTTGAGGGCTATTTCGGTCTCTACTGAACCCCCACCTGGAACCACTTTTCCATCTTTAAGTGCGTCAGTAACCACCTGTATGGCGTCCTCTATTCCTCTGGCGACCTCGTCAACTACGTGCTCTGTGCCTCCTCTCACCAGAATGGTAACTGCCTTGGGGTTCTGGCATCCTGTGATAAAGGTCATCTTCTCGTCGCCGACTTTCTTCTCCTCTACCAGAGAAGCGGTACCGAGGTCTTCTTCACTGATATCCCTGATATCGGATAGCACTCTGGCTCCTGTGGCTTTAGAGATCTTCTCCATGTCGTTCTTCTTAACTCTTCTTACGCCCATAACACCTTTCTTGGCCAGATAATACTGGGCGAGGTCGTCAATGCCCTTCTGGCACATCACTACGTTGGCTCCTGATTCTACTACTCTATCTACCATGTCCTTGAGCATCTTCTCTTCCTGGTCAACGAACTTCTGCAGCTGTTCGGGATCGGTTATCTGGACCTGGGCATCGGTCTCCGTCTCCTTGACCTCAAGCGCAGAGTCTATCAGCAATATCTTAGCGTTTTCAGTCTTCTTGGGCATGGAGGGGTTGACTATCTCCTTATCGATAACGATACCATTAATCAGATCCGTATCTTCTGCATCTCCACCATGCTTCTTCTCTACCTTTATGAAGTCTGTGTCAGCTTCAATACCTTCTTTTCCTTCTTCAGCAATAGAATTGACTGCCTTGACGGAGATATCGGAGAGCTTGTCAATTGCCACCTCAGCTCCTTTACCGGTCATGGCGGTAGAAGCTATCCTCTTCAGGATCTCCTCATCGTTTTTGCTTACAGGGGTGGCAAGCTCATCGATAACTTCTTTTGCCTTATCCACAGCGAGCCTATAACCCCTGGCGATTAAGGTGGGATGAATATCCTGATCCAGGAGCTCTTCAGCCTTCTTCAAGAGCTCTCCACCAATAACTACCGCGGTGGTCGTTCCATCGCCAACCTCATTATCCTGAGTCTTGGCAACTTCAATAACCATCTTGGCAGCCGGATGCTCCACATCCATCTCCTTGAGAATAGTAACACCATCATTCGTGACAGTGATGTCACCCATACCATCTACAACCATTTTGTCCATACCTTTGGGCCCTAAAGTCGACCTGACAGATTCAGCAATCGTTCTAGCAGCTGTAATGTTCTGCCTCTGTGCATCCCTGCCTGTGGTTCTCTGGGTCCCTTCTTTCAATACAAGTACAGGTGCTCCTTGCGCATTTTGCATCAAATCACCTCCAAAAGTGTTTTTTTAACGTTTTGAGCTATTTCCTGTCTTATTACAATTCGTTGGATTAGGGGTTCTATATAAAACTTTTGGTCGAAAATTGAGGTATGAACCGAATATAACAATTAAAGCTTATCTATGCCTCCATCGAAAACATTTGAGCTATTATGATAATAATTCCTGTGAAAAATGAAAAATTTTTTATTATTAATGGCTTTATTATCCAAGAGGATTTGGTATTTGCACAGTTTCACAGTTAATCTGATTGATGTTTGTGCGAATTCCTTGAGAGGTTCTTTGGGTGGTAGTATGGGTAGGAAGGCTTGGATTCGTTATCGAGAGGAGTTATATGTGAGGGGGAGTGTGGGGTATGTTTGATGGTAGATATTCATTTATTGTGAGTTTTAGCTTGGTTCTCACTATTATATTTTGCTTGAGTATAGGTATCGCTTCGGCAGAAACTTATTGTGTAGACGATAGTCCGAGTTCTATTGATGGAATTGCGTGCAACTCAAGCATTAATGAAGCTGTAGGTGCTGCTAATCACGGTGATACTGTTATCGTCAGGGATGGAACTTATACTGAGAACGTAGATGTAGAGAAACGGCTGACGATCGTGTCAGAAAACGGTTCTGATAATTGTATTGTAAGGGGTAGGTCTTCCAATACTGTATTTTATGTCACCTCTGACCATGTTAACATTAGTGATTTAACAATTAAGGATGCAAAAGATGGCTACGAATACGGGGTTCATCTCTACGGAGCGAATTATTGTAACATCTCCAATAATAACATCACTAAAAACGATATTGGTATCAGACTTGAATCTTCCAGTAATAATAACGTTATATTAAATAACGAAATCAGTGATAGTGATAGATTTGGAATTTATATTGTACCCAATTCATATTACAACACTTTCACCGATAATAAGGTAAACGGGGATTACTACTACCATTACGTAAACGAGACCGGTTTAGTAATTGAGAATTTGGCTTTAGATGCTCCAAGAGTCAGCAATGTGGGCAAAGTCACTCTTATAAACTGCTCTGAAATGGTGCTAAGGAATTTAAGCCTTACAAACAACAAATACGGAAACCAATATGGACACGGGCTTTATTTGTATGAAACTGATGGCTGTTCTGTGGAAGAGTTAAACGCATCCAACAATATCTACGGAATTTCCCTTATAAATTCAAATCATAACACCATATTGAACGCCAAAAACTCTCGTAATCCCCACTCTGGTATTAACCTTGAAGCATCCAGTAACAATGTCTTCAAAAATATTACTATCACTAAAAACGGTGCTTTTGGAGGTATTTATGCTGAAACTTACTCAGTTGATAACAGTATCAAAGATTGTAATATAACAGACAATCAGGGCCCTGGTATCTGGATTTATTATAATTGCGACAATACAACCATAAAGAACTGTAATGTAAGTGCAAACGGTGAATATAGTTATCAGGGAATATCAATTTTTTCTGAAAATAATACAATAACTGGAAACATTGTTAATTCAAATACTTTGTCTGGCATTGCTTTTGCCTCAAAGAATAATATAGTAGAAGACAATATAGTCAAAGGAAACGGGTTCTGTGGAATAGAAGCGTCTTATAATGGCCACATAATCAGGAACAACACTGTAAGCATGAATAGTGACTACGGTTTATACTTATGGGGCACTGGTTCTTCCATATACAACAACATCTTCAACAACACCAAGAATTTCTATGTTTCGTCCTCCTATTCAAACACCTGGAACACCACCAATACCACTGGAACCAATATCATTGGTGGTAACCGTTTGGGAGGGAATGCATGGTTCTGGCCCAACGGAACGGGACACAGCCAGGGATGCGCCGACGACAACGGAGATAGTTTCTGCGACAATCCATATGAACTAAATGCCAATAACACAGATTACCTGCCGCTTGCTTTAACAGGAATAGACAGCATTCCCCCCTCAGTATCAATAATCTCTCCCCAGAACACCACCTATCTGGCATCCACCATCTACATAAACGTGACTGCGACAGACGCCTCTGGAATATCTGAAGTGAAAGCCCAAATCGATGGAACCAACATAACTCTGAATTATGAAAATGGCTATTATGTTAATAGTACATCACTTTCTGACGGTAATCACTGGGTAAGGATCTTTGCAGAGGACACTGCAGGAAACACCAACTCAGATGAAATAGTCTACTTCTCAACCACCACAGCAGTATCCAACTGCTCTGTAATAAGCTATCCCGGTTATTATCACCTTACAAACAATATTACGAACAGCTCTTCCCCAAAATGTATAACCATTAACTCCAGTGACGTGGTATTCGATGCTCATAATTTCTTCATAGACGGACTTGATACTCACGGCACCTATGGCGTGTACGTAAGCGATAACTCACTGGATAACGTTACTGTGATGAATGTCACCGCTACCGACTGGTATCACGGTATCCACTACCAAAATACCCATAATGGGCTGATAGAGAACAACTACCTCCAGGACAACAGATATGGCATATACCTCGACGATTCTGCCAACAACACCCTCAGGAACAACCAGATGACCGATAACACCTACAACTTTGATATAGATGCTGATGACTCCACTGGTTTCTACAATCATATCGATACTACCAATTTAGTGCAAGGAAGATCCATTTACTACTTATTTAGCGTTTCAGATCTTTTAATAGATTCAAGCTCAAATGCAGGTCTTGTTTACTGTATAAACTCCCAAAACATCACCGTTAGGGATTCCACCTTTTCCCACAATAGTAAGAGTATTTATTTCCTCAATACTACCGATTCCAGAGTAGAAAATAACGTCTTTACCCATAACGACTACGGAATCTACCTCGACTCCTCCATTAACAACAATATCACCTCCAACAACGCCACAGAAAATAATTACGGCTACTATCTATACAATTCAACCGATAATCTGGTGGACAGCAATACAGCCCTTGATAACGGAAAAGGTATTAAATTGTTCCACCAGTGTAGCCACAACACCATCATCCGAAACAATTGCGCCCAAAATGGTTTGGGAATTGGGATTGGGCAATATGAAGGCGATTATACCTGCTACAATAATACGGTTTATCTCAACCACTTGATCGAAAATGGAGAGAACGGTCACGACCCCTCCTTCTCCAATCACTGGAATTCCACTTCATTAGTTTCATACGAATACAACGGTACAACCTTCAGCAACTATACCGGTAACTACTGGGGCGATTATACCGGGCTGGATAACAATTCGGATGGTATCGGGGATACTCCCTACGACATATATGGTGGACCGGGAGAAAGTTCAGCCAAAGATTACTACCCCATGATCCTCACCTTTGAGGAAGCACCGGTTATAACCAACATCCAGCAAGGCACTCCTACCAACAACAGCGTAACCATAAGCTGGCAGACCAACATGGGGAGCAACAACCGCATCCTCTACAGCGTAAATCAAAATCTGTCCAGTGGTTTATGGTCGGAATGGCACAATAATACCCTCAACCCGGAGATCACCCTCACAGACCTACAGGGGAACTCTACCTACTACTACAGAGTTTACTCCTACAATAGGGACAACTCCAACCTCTACTCCAACAGCTCAGTGTACAACTTCACCACCATAAGGGACAATGTAGTGTGGATAGTGGATGATGATGGACTGGACTGCGAAGCCAACTTCAGCAAGATACAGGACGCTGTCAACGCTTCCATAGATGGAGACACCATAATCGTTTGCAATGGAACTTATAAAGAAAATGTGCTGGTCAACAAGAGCCTCAACATCACTGGTTTGGATAGGCCGCATCTTAACGCAAATAAGACCGGTTCCGGGTTTACACTGACTGAAGCTGGCAGCATTATCCAGGGATTCTTGATCACCAACTCAACCTACTCGGGTAGTAATTTTTATGGAACAGCTGCAGGAGTAAGAATCGGCTGGACTTCTTATTCATACTACGGGGGCGCATATCACCGAGCCCATCACGGTTGCAGCAATAATATCGTCAGGGAGAATATCTTTCTTAACAACAGTTATGGAGTCCTAATGGTATTGAACTCCAACGGGAATACCATATCTGGAAATGAGTTCAATGATGGGGTGACCATCTGGAATGCCAAATATAACACCATAGCTGACAACAACTTCACCACCAGGAGAAGTATACCCATAATTGTGGGTTATGACTCTGTATTACCTTATGATATCCCTCTTTATAATAGAATAGAGAACAATACATTTAACAGAACCCTGACTTACCCCAGTCCCTTCATAAGAATTGACAATGGTTTTGACCATAATGTGATATCCGGGAACACAATGACCGGATATGGGGGAATAACCGTAAATTCAGATAATAATCGCATTGACAATAACACCATAATTGGAGGAGAAGGTCTTCCTCACCCGCTGGATATAGGTATAAGACTAAGGTATGCAAACAACTGCATAGTCAACAACAATACCATAGAAATGAAGTACAAAGGCATATACATCGAGACCTCATCATCTTATATCTCCACCACAAATTTAACCATGAAGAACAATCGCATGGCCAACAACTCCTATCACTTCTATATTTACCCTCCACCCACAGTTAGTACAAACGCACCTTCTTTTGGCGACTTCAATCACCATATCGACCCATCTAACACCATTGTGGTGGAAGGCGAAGAGAAGAAGATTTACTATTTAGTGAATATATCGAACGACATAATCGATTACGATGATGCAGGATTTGTAGCCTGTATTAACTGTCAAAACGTCACCATAAGGTCACTGAGTTTACAGGACAACTCCCACGGAATATTGCTTTACAACAACACTAATGTTACAGTTGATAATGTTTATACCCACGATAACCATATTGCCGGCATATCCGCCTATGATTCTACCAATATAACCATAAGAGATTCATGGATAATGAACAACGGTGATGAAGATTCTGAGTCAATGGGAATCAATTTTGGAAATACCGCTAACTCTAAAGTGGAGAACTGCTTAATAGAGACCAACTGGTGTGAGGGGATAAGACTTGACCACTCTCATGAAAATACAGTATCACACTCCAACATAACGGATAACGGTCCCTCTTATGACCTCAGTCCCATATATGAAGCTTGTGACAGAGGAAGTGGAATAAGATTTATAGAAGCAGATGAGAACACAGTTCACTCCAATTACATACTGGCCACTACCATACCCACACACTATGATTGGACCGGTGGACAGACCTACGGAATTTACATGTTCGGTGCTCACTCCAACAATAACACCGTATACAACAACTATTTCAACAGCTCCGGAAACGCATATGACAGGAGACATGACTCTGCCCAGGATGGAGGACACAACTTTTGGAACATTACCAGGACTCCCGGCACCAACATCATCGGGGGCTCCTACCTGGGCGGTAATTACTGGCACGATTACGCAGGAGCAGACACAGAAGGAGAAGACGGGTTAGGAGATACTCAGATACCCTACAACTCCAGCGGCGATATAATCAATGGAGGGGATTATCACCCCTTGACTGCACTGGGTAATGACACTACACCCCCCAGCATTTCCATTATCGCTCCCGTAGAAGGTAAGAGTTACGGAGCGAATTACGTTCACCTAAAAGTTCATTCTCTTGACAATGACGTGCACAGCTGGTGGTATAGTCTCGATAATAAATCAAATGTTTCGTTTAAACCCAACACCACCATAACCGGGCTGTCGAACGGTCAACACTCCGTGGTTGTTTACGTTAACGACACAGCTGGAAATGTCAACTCCGATATGGTGAACTTCACTATATCCGTATCGACCGGCGGGAGTAGTGGAGGTGGAGGCGGTTCTGGATTTACCGTACAAGAGCCTCTTGAAGAGGTCGAGGAAGAGGAATTAGAGTTCGATATTACCATCACATCTCCTAAAGACAAGAGATACACTGATAGAGAGATCGCTCTCAGCTATACGTCATCTGTGCCGCTGGAAAGAGCATCATACATAATTGATGGTTCTGATCCAGTATCAATAAACCCCTCATCCTCCATTACTATCAAGGGGTTGACTCTTGGAGAGCATAACCTGTTGCTTAATGGGGAAGAGTACTATGGCATGAAAGGCAGAGGCGAAGTGTCATTTGAAGTGGTCCCCCTCGCACTGGGTGAAGTAGACTCTGCAGGTACGCCTGAATTTCCGGAAGATGTTGCATTTTCTTTCATGGGAAGGAGTGTTGACCACAAATTGACCTTAGAGGCGGATGTTAATGGAAAAGTTGATGTCTATATCAACAAATTCCTCAAAGAAGATAAGGGAAACAAAACAGTGGAAAATTATACAGATAGTGGGATGTTTATCGGCTCGATGAACACTTCGGGATGGACTACCTATGAATTTAACATGTCTGCCGATGCTCTGGTCCCCGATGGCCAGAACATCCTATCCTTCATTCACGTCAACAATTCTCAGGGTAAAGATACAGAAGAGTGGAGAATAAAGAACCTGAACCTGATGCCCTTAATGGATACTCAGGCTCCTCAGATCGAAGTCTTTACCCTTGATAAGTCGATAGCGGAAGGCGAAGAGCTGGAATTCTACGTCAAAATAGATGGCATAACCAATGAAAGTAGTTTTGACGCTTACATATATCTGCTTGGTCCCGATGGCACTATACGCTACTACCCGGATTGGGGTGAGCAGCAAACTCTTGATGCTTATTATCTGAAGAACAACCACTACGGCAGGCTTCCTGACTCAATTGAGTTTGAGGGTTTCGCTCCCGGAACCTATGCTATGGTGGGCAAGATCGTAGAGAAAGGAGACACTCATCCTATTGCACTTTCCACAGAGAAGATATATTACAATCCCCATGTATCCACCAGAATTTATGTTGATCAGGTCTTCACAGATGGGGAAGAGGTTATAATAGAGCATGCGCTGACCCCCGGGACCGAATCTCATAACGGAACGGTCTTTATCTCCCTGGAAGATCCCGATCACAACAGGCTCTACCTTCCAGCGATGAGCGAGAGTATTTGGGGCAAGGATTACATTCCGTTAGCCAGCGAGTTCTCTACCGTATTCACCGGGAAGATAGGCTCCAGCTGGAAGAACGGGACCTATGTGGTCAGAAGTGATGTTTACAGTGACGAGGGAGATCTTCTGGCGGAAGATATGCAAACCTTCGATATCTGCAGAGAATCCGGTAAACTTTCGGGCAGATACATTTTCGGCTCCTTCTCCTCCATTTACTTGAGCCAGATACAATTGATAGACGCAAAAACACTGGAAATAATAGATAAAGAAATCGAGGGTGGTCATTCATCATATTCCATCAACGCGCCACCGGGAGACTACTATTTAGTGGGCAAAGCGTATGGTGGTGATGGAAGAGTGTTCAACATTCCATTCACTCCTATTGCCCTAAAGTGCGGAGAAGAAGTGCGCAGAAATATCATTTTAAGGGATACAGGAGTCACTCTTTCCGAACAGGAAATGGAGGATATGGGGCTATCCATGAGCAGTTATGATTACGGCTCAATTGGACAATCCAATAGTCTAACCTCATCATTAAATTCTATTTCTTTCCAGGAGAACCAGGACAGCTGCTCTAAGCCCAAAGTGTATTTGATGGTTGGACCCCCATGGAACATTAGTCAGGTCGATCAGGAGCTGGTGACAAAGTACCAGAGGATGATAAAGCAAAGCTCTACAAACGTAATGATATACTCATACTCTGACGTGCGAAATGTCCTTGCTGAGCAGGAGCAATTGTTGGTGGAGAATCCAGGTGCTGAAGTGGATTTCTCCGCAGCCGGAAAGATGGTCAACGCCGACTATATCCTGTCATTTTCCCACTCAACCTTAGGAAGCAAATATGTTATGACTTCGACCCTTCTCGATGTTGACAGGGTACAAGCTGTGCAAAGAGCTTCAACCAGTGGAAGTAATAAAGATTCCGTACTTTCCACCCTCATATTCTCTCAGGGAGATGTCGGGGCTACCATCAGGGCGTGGGAAATGAACAAGCTCCCTCCCAGGGATCCCATCATCTCGCTGACACTCGATCCTGACACTGTAACCCTGGAGGAGGGAAAGAACGAAGCCAACATTAAAGTCAGGGTTGTTGACTGCAAAGGAAATCCTGTAGAGGGTGCCAGAGTTTACTTTGACCATATCACCGACAGAGGATATGTTAAGGCTGAAGGGGGAGCTGAACACTACTCCAGTTACGTTTACTCCACCACCGATGGAGATGGGAATGCAGAGGCTACTTACGTTCTGCATAAGGGCAGCAAAGCAGGAAAGGACACAGTAGACATATTCGTTAAAGCCAGGGGCAACAAGAAAGTGCATCAAAAAGCCGTTATCAAAATAGCCGGAATTGGAATTGAAATAGCGCCGGAGGAGGAAGAGGTCTCCCCCGGAGAAGATACACTTATCCACATATCGCTCTATAGTGAAAATGAGAAGGGAGAGAGAAAACCACTGGAAGGGAAAATGATTCTGGTGCAGACCTTTGTCCGAACGGACAGCAAGATTGAACCAATGGGACCGACTTTCGAAGGGACTGATAATCCCGTGACCGACCAGAATGGTGAAGCAACCCTCAAATTCATTGCCGGAAAGAAAGAGGGAGTGGTGAAGATCCGGGCCATGTATCAGGGATTGAGCTACGAAGATTCTGTGTTCGATGATACCTGGATCGAAGTGAAGAAAGAAGAGTTTATCATATCCATCAACTGGGAAGAGTACTACAACTACTATAGTGATAGCACTTATGGAAGATATGGCACCAAATTCGGGGTTGTCTATGGTTACGACTTTGACTCCAAAACCATTTGGGACAGAAGAAGCGATAGAGAAACTACTGATGCTTCCATAACTTTCAAACAAAAAACTAATCGTATTGATAAGAGCATATATTGTAACTGCATGTGTGCCGAATGGAATGGCAGAGAGTGTGAGAAACCAGTCCCATATTGTCTTAAAGAGACCACTACAGGTTCTTCCGACACGAGCATCACTCCCAAAATGAGCAATGTTAAGACTGTGCACACCAAACTCAGAGAAGATAATGCAGGAAATCTCTGGGTTTATATCAATCCAGTTAAAGTAAAAGTGCCGCTTAGCGGGAGTCTTGACGGTGAATGGCAAAATTTCTGGATCAAAGAAGCTGATTATAACTGTGTTTGCACGGGATTTGGTATGGTTTGCAGTTATCCCAGAGGTGAGGAAGGGCCTGATTGGACGCTGGTCGATTCCGAAAGCACAGATGGGACTGTGAACATCGATTATAGCGGCAAAAACTACTATCCGGATCCAAAATATTTTGCCAACTGTATAATGGTAAAGGGCAGTGATTCCCGTAGATACGCTGACTGCAATTATTACTGGGGCGAAGACTTTCCAGACGGCTATATAAAGCTTAGAAAGATCGGAGAAAACACCTATGGAGCTTATCACTACTTCTGGAAGGACAAAGATGAAATTGAAGAAAGCCTCTTTATCGGAAGGCAGAACTACAATTACGAAATCCATCGAACCTTTGATGTTACCGTGGTGAGGAGGTGAGTAAAATGAGGATGCGATCGAGTTTATATTCTATCATAATATTGATGACTCTAATGCTTCTGGTTCCTCCTGTTTACGGTGAGACGATTACAGTCTGTGAAAATGGATGTGATTTCAATGCAATCCAGCCAGCGATCAATTCTGCTGAAGATGGAGATATAATAGAAGTTCAAGACGATAGAGTATATATGGAAAACCCGGTCATCAACAAGTCGATCCAGCTTACCAGCACCCAAAATCCCATAATATCTGCGGTAAGGCCTGGGCCCACAGTTCAAGTCCTTGCCGAAGGTGCGGCCATCGAGGGATTCTTTATTCCCTATACTATATACGGGATTGTGGTGGATGGGGTTAACAATGTTACAGTGAGCAACTGCATGTTCGAGTGGTGTTCTCTCGGTGTCAAGGTCTCAGGGAGCCACGGAACCAGGATAACCAACAACGAGTTCCTTCACATCAACCATTCCGGTGTATTTATGGAGAACTCTTATTCCAACCTAGTGGAAAACAACAGTATTGGAAGCAGAAAGGTCGGAATATTTCTTAAAGGTTCATCACAGAATGAATTACGTGGAAATGACATCACAGGCGAGGGTGGGATATTCTTACAGAGTTCCATCGATAACGTCATAGAGGAGAACAGCTTTGCAGTTAACGAGACCGGAATATTGTTGATGGAGTCAGGCGGGAACGAGATAAACGGCAATAATGCCAGCTCACCTGTTTTTACTGACTTTTCCCGCTCCCCCAGAAATAATGTCAGTGGGAACTCGGCAGAAGGGATTTACGCCAGGAACTTTGACAGCTACTACAACAATTTTAAACTTGGCAACTTGAGTTTGAGCGGAGAAGAATTCAAGTTCTCTCTATTTGAGGTTTCACTCCCAGAGGAATACATCAGCTTCGGTGAAGGAGTTAACATCACTATTGTTCCGGATATCCTTACCGACAGGGGCTCAGCACAATTGGAGGCAAAAATATATGCCGGAGATTTAGAAGGGCTTGATCCTTCGACTACAGGCTTTTACGAGCTTGATAATGGAGCTCTCACCTTATTATCCGGTGGAACACTAATAGATGGTAAAATGGTGTTGAACGCCTCCATCAACCACAGCGGGCATTATGCCCTCCTTGGTCAAAAAGAAGAGACCGATTCAGGCATTAATGGAACACCTGAAACTGCTGAAGCGTCCCCGGATATAACAACCCGGATAGTTGTGGCTGTGACCGTATTAATGGCTGCTCTACTGGTCCTTGCTTATATGTATAAGAGAAAATAATTTCCAAATTTTCCTATTTTACCTATGAGATTGAGGTATGAAGTTCAAATTGATGCAGAAGTTTTATATTGGAGAATATAGTCAGATAAAATAGATGAGGGGCATTAGAACGGTACTGGCCATCGTCATTCTATGTTTCCTGTTGGCGTCAGCACAAGGTGATCACATAACGGTATGTGAATCAGAATGTAATTTTACTCACATCCAACCTGCAATATCTGACTCTAAAAAGGGTGACACTATCTTGATCAAGTCTGGTGACTACAAGGAGAACCTGTTCGTGGATAAACAGGTTAAAATAGTTGGGGATGGAGCTGTTCTGCAGCCATCGGCCCCATACGCCCCCACACTGCAAATCACTTCAGAGGATGTTATTATAGAGGGATTAACGGTTACGGACAGTTCCACTGCCATTAAAGTTATAAGCTCGGATGATGTCTCTGTATTCAATTGTTCCTTATCCCGAAGCGGTTATGGAGTGAGTGTGCTCGGCAGTCAGGATATCAATCTTGTTGGCAACACATTCAATGATAATCGGGTCCATGTAATGCTTCAGAACTCCGTCGACACGTCAATACGTCAGAATGAATTCAATGGAGGTACTGTGGGCGTATCTCTTGTCGGTGCTAAAAATGTAAATGTTACAGAGAACAGCTTTAGGGAAATGAATGTTGGATTAACCTTGGAGGACTCTGCAGAAAATGAATTGAGGGGCAACGACTTCAAACAGTGTGAAGCAGGGGTTTATTCCGTACTCTCCAATGACAACCAGTTCTCCGGGAATAAAGTAACCAATACGTCCGTATTCCTTGACCTCAAGCTTTCGTCGAGCAATAAGATAGATCAGAACGCCGTAGATAACTGCACTTACAGCAGGACAGCGAACTCTGATTACAATTTCTACAACCTTGATAACATGAATTTAAGCGGAAAAGGGTTTGAGTTCTCCGTCATCAGCCCATCGCCCCCCAAGAGGTATGTGAACCTCAGTCAGGGAGTCAATCTCACCCTCAACTCCCCCAACTCTACAGATGAAGGAGAGATCCACTTTCATGCCAGTATACCTATTCAAGAGGTGGTGGGCTTCAATTTATCTTCCGTGGGGATCTACAAACTGGGAGAAGATCTTGAGCTGATCTCCAATAAGACATTCCAGGATGACAGGGTGATAATAAATACATCCGTGAACCATAGCGGACAATACATTTTGTTGGCCCAAAAAGAGAAGAACGTTAGCTCTCAGAGCGAGGGATCAGACTACTATTCTACCTCTACCACTACTGAAGGCATAATCATGTTCGCCGTGGTCATAACCTCCATCGTGGTGATGCTTTATATCCTCAGCAGGAGCAAATGAGGTTTTTTGCTTTTCTTGAATTGGTGATTTTTGCAATGGTGCAATTACCTTGAAATAGTGGTCCAGATAGTGGGAAGCTGAAAATGATGTACAGTATTGTATTGGTTTTAAGGTGTTCAAATGATCGAGGTTAACGAGCTTTACAAGGCTTTCGGAGATAAGGTTGCGGTTGATGGGGTTACATTTACTGTAGAGGATGAGATTTACGGTCTTTTAGGCCCTAATGGCAGTGGGAAGAGTACCTTGATGAAGATGATGACCGGTATTCTGGAGCCAACGCAGGGCCATATCTCTATTGATGGTTTTGATGCCGCTGTGGAACCATTAAAAGTAAAAGAGGTAACTGGATACGTGCCTGAGGCTCCTGTTCTTTATGATAGTTTGACTCCGGGGGAGCTGTTCGATTTTGTGGGTAAGATGCGGGGTATTCCGGGCGAAATGCTTGATAACAGGGTCAACAATCTGGTTGATGCTTTTGAGATCGGAGAGTATCTTGACCAGTTCATAGGTTCTCTAAGCTTCGGGACTAAGCAGAAAGTATCTCTGATAACTGCTCTCCTTCACAACCCCAGCGCTTTGGTTCTTGACGAGGCTATGAATGGATTGGATCCCAGGAGTGCCAGGGTCTTGAGAGAACACCTTCTGGAGCTCAAGAAGAAGGGAAGAAGCGTAATATTCTCCACCCACGTTCTGCCTCTGGCGGAGATGATATGTGATAGAGTTGGAGTAATTCACACGGGAAGACTGGTGGCTGAAGGGACTATAGACGAGCTCAGGGGGAGTGAAGAGAACCTGGAGGACATATTTTTGAAGCTGACCGGCAGTGATGCCATTGTGGAGGCTTTGAGGGAATAAAATGTTCGATGTGGTGAGGGTTCTGCATAAGGAGCTGCATTATCAGATCATTCGTAGCAATCCCATGATAGCCAACGACCCCAAGAAGTTCAAGAGAGCCATGAACAGACTGGGCATCAAGAGGAGCCTGGCTTTCCAGTCGGTCCCCTTCCTCTTTTTCGGAAGTATTATAGCGATGGGAGTCACAAACCAGGTGGATGATGTGGCTGCTATCTCTTCTTTTGCTGTATCCATTTCTGCGGTGCCATTCATCTTCGCTCTCTATGTAACGGCCGTACAGTCTTCTTATGCGGTTTCCCTGGGAATATTTGAGTATTTAAAGACTTTGCCCGTAAAAATTGGAGCTGTTTATTTGAGTGAGCTTTTGTTCATCGATATCCTGCCCTGGCTGGCCCTTGTAATCCCCGGTGTTATAGTTCTATCAGTCAATTTTGAGTTTGCAGGCATCCTATTCTTTCTCTGGCTGTTGATCGGGTTGCTGGCCGGCCACACCATCGGCCTGCTCGCCTACTCTCTTCTGGGATGGAGATTATCCAACACCAAGACCAGGATGCAGCCGGTGAAGAATCTCCTGAGGATTCTGGGGATGCTGGCATTATTCGGGTTCTTTTACGGGATAAGCTCTTTCCAGAGGGGTGTGGATTACAGCAGATTCACCGCCATCTTCTCCACCTACGAATACATCTACCCTTTCACCGTGACTTCCATATTCGAGCCCCTTAAGAGCTTGACGCTGGCCTCAATCTATGTGATCGTCCTTGTTCCTGTCTATTATTACTCCTTGAGGAGGGTGTGGAATACTCTGCTGGAGCCGAAGGCGGTCACCAAAAGAGAGATCAGGGATTTCAGGACCGGCTACGGGGGCCAGCTCTACAATTTGGCATTGAAGGATTTGAGAATAGTTTTCAGGAAAGGATCTCTGGTAGTAGGGTTTCTAATCCCACTATACTTCATTATCCCTCAGATCGTTGTGGGTTTAAGATCAGGCAACCTGCCTATGGAGAACGTATTCACCCTGATAATGTTCACTGCCTTAATATCCACCATTGGAGCGACCGTCGTCCTCAGAATCGAGGGAAGGGAAATAGATTTTTTGAGAACCCTCCCCGTCCCCAGATACCAGTTCGTTTTGAGCAAAGCCATCTCCGCGTCCCCCATCCCCATAGCCATGAGCATTGCCATTGCTGTTCTTGGCATCTATTTTGATGCAACAGCTCTGTATCTGATCCCTATTGCTTTCCTCTTGCCCTTCATAGTTACTACGCTGACCATGATAACTTCTTTCCGCGGTATTGAAGAGATAGGTGTGCCGGAAATAACTATAGGTAGAACTATCGTCCTCTTCATCATCAATGGTGCTTTCCTGGGAGTTATAGGAGGTCCAGTGTTCCTCCTCTCGTTTCCTGCCAGTCTGATGGTTAGTTATGGAGTGGCATTAGCTCTTCTCTACCTCCTGTTGAGAAAGCTTGGTTTCAATCCTGTTACCTGATCTCTCTTGCCAGATCTCCATGCACGGAGCCTGGTGAAGCAGTTGGGCAAATCAGTTTTAGTTATTGTTATTGCATGGGACTACTCTACTAGGAGCAATAAACCATTAATTGTGGAGAAAAATGGTTAACCCCGAAAATAAGGAATAGGTTAATTATTTAATCACCGTTTCAGTATTGCCTTCCCATGAGAGATTGCTTGAAGCTCATCTTTGATAGAAGGTCCATTAGAAAATTCAAGAATGACCATATCCCTGATGACATACTTCTGGAGGTTCTTGACGCAGGGAATGCTGCACCCACCGCCGGTAACCTTCAGGCAAGGGATTTTGTAGTCGTGAGAGATGGGGAGAAAAAGAAGCTCGTGGCCGAGGCGGCCATAAAGCAGATGTTCATCGCTGACGCTCCCGCAGTTATAGTTGTTTGCGCTAATTACCCTCGCAGCATGAGGCTTTACGGAGAGAAGGGCAGACAATACGCGGAGCAGGATGCTACGGCAGCCATTGAGAACATACTTATAGCCGCATGTGCTCTCGACCTGGGTGCCACCTGGGTAGGAGCGTTCGATGAGTCCCGGCTCTCAGAGATCCTGGAGATCCCTCAAGACGCCAAACCGGTAGCAGTGATCCCTCTGGGCTACCCCGATGAGGAGCCGGAGAAGAGGAGCCGTTATCCCGTGGATGAACTTATCCACTGGGATAAGTGGTGAAAGGATGTTCGAGTTCAATCTCTACACATCCGGCCTTGTAGCCCTATTCCTCGTAGTTATTGCCACCATTGTGACCTGGTACTTCTCCAGAATGGAGGGAAGCGAGGAGGAAATGGTACTGGATATCGTGCAGGAGAAAAAGAAGATAACCAGAGAAGAACTCCAGCAGGAGACCGGCTTGAGTGCGAGTAGGCTGGACCTGATAATCAAGTCCCTGGAGCAAGTAACTGTGGAAGGAGACGAGGTCTACTATACAGGCGAAGAAAGCAGGAAATGGATAGATAAAATTAAGCAAAGTTGAGAGGATAAAATGACACATGTGGTTACCCTGCTGACCGACTTCGGTGATTACTATCCGGGAGTGATGAAGGGAGTACTTCTCAGTGATGATCTTCACATCAATGTAGTGGACGTTGCCCACACCATTGAGCCTCAAAACGTTTATCAGGGAGCATTCCTCCTCCTGAACTCTTACAGGTTTTTCCCACCGTGTATCCACGTTGCGGTGGTGGATCCCAGCGTGGGAAGCAAAAGGATGGCCATCATGGTGGAGTGCGAAAACTACACGTTCATTGGTCCGGATAACGGAATACTCTACCCTGCCTGCAGTGAAGCTGGAGTAAAGAGGGTGTGGAGGATCGAAGAAGACAAAATCGCTCGCAAGGCGAAAAATAAGATATCTTCAACCTTCCACGGAAGAGACATATTCGCACCCACTGCCTCCTGCGCAATTAGTGGCCGTATAGAAGAGATAGCAGAGGAGATAGATGTCGGAGATGTTCAACACCTCCATATCTTCGATTACCGAGTTGAAGGCCATGAAATAAACTGCAGAGTGCTTTTCATCGACAGGTTCGGGAATGCGGTCACCAACTTGAAGAGTGAAGTGGTTGAGGAATTGAATCCAAAAGTTTTTAACATAGGTGAACAAAACTTTCCTTTAGTTGATAGCTACTCCGATGTAGAAAAAGGCTCACCCCTGTCCGTGATAGGGAGTTTTGGCACACTTGAATTGAGCATAAGAGAAGGAAATGCCAGCCAGCAATTCGGGATCAAGAGCGGCTGGTTGAAGTTGGGGTGGAGCTGATGTGGATGTGGAGGGAGTAAGATGGTATCGGATAGAAGTAAAAATATTATGTCAGATAAGCACCTGTCAAAAATGGTTCAGGCCATGAACAAACATATTCCTCAGAGCGGGAAGTCTCTCGCTGTACTCTTGAAGGAAGAAGAGCCCATGATCAAGGCAAAAGACGGTAATGAATACATAATCGAGAAGGAAGAGCTGGAGTTCATTGCACAGCATGTAGATGAGCTCGACTGGGAGAGATTCAAACTACCCATTATTCTGGAGATGAACGACCTTCATGGGGAAAGGGTTATAATCGTTAGAGATAAACTGCAGTCAAGCTTTTTGAAGGATGCATTTGGATTCGATAGATTTAATAAGGATGGCTCACTGCTCATCTACCTATACGAACTGGGACAAGTAAGGAGAAATCTGAAGACGGCCTCGAACGTAATGTTCAAGGCACCACTCTAACTCATTTGGGTCGATTAAGTTCAAGTTTATAATCCATCCAATCAAAAATCTTTGATAAAAGATACAAACGAGAAATAAAATTTATTTGGGTTATTAATTGAGCCATAGTACGTCATAGGAAAAATTTAATAATTTCCACAGCCAATATTTTTTATGGTAGATAAACTGGAAAATTTGTATTGTGCGAGATGCGGATCTGAATTCGATTTGAGCATAAAGAGGAAAACAGGCTATTCTGGTCCATTATATTTACCTAACATCTTCTGTCCCTTCTGCGGAGCCAGGAGGATCACCAAGAAGCAGGGAGTATTCAGATGAGTGATGCTAAAAAGGTGATATCAGACATTATTGAAGAGAAAGGAGCTATAACCTTTAAGGAATTCATGGAACTGGCTTTATATCATCCTCAATTCGGTTACTATTTCACCAAAGAGATCGAGGAGGATTACATAACTTCCTCCAGCTTTGAGCTCTTTGCCAAAGGCCTTCTGGTGGCATTCAAGGACATGCTGAAAAAGTGCGGTGGCGACACTATCGTGGAGTTCGGTGCCGGCGACGGCAAACTGGCAGAGCAGCTCGCCAGGAAACTGGATGTCAACTATATTATTGTGGAGAAAAGCCAGCACATGAAAGAGGCTGCCCAACAGAGGCTGGAAGGATTTCATAACGTCAGCTTTATTGATGAATCTGAACTGGACGGCCTCCAGGTAAACGGTATAGTTTTCACCAACGAATTTTTTGATGCTCTTCCCGTCAATGTGGTGACCAAAGAGAACGGTGAGCTCAAGGAAGTCTACGTGGACTACGTTAACGGTAGATTTGTGGAAGCCCTGCAGGAACTCTCCAGCCCTGAAATAGAAGATTACTTCGAAAGACTGGATGTTGAGCTGGAAGAAGGAGCCAGAGCAGAGGTCAACCTCGACGCCATCGATTATTTGGAGCAGTTCTCCAATGTGCTGGAGAAGGGCTTTGTTTTGACCATCGACTACGGTTTCCCCAGTGAAGAACTCTACACTCTGGAGAGGAGAGATGGGACCGTGGCATGCTATACCAACCACACCTACAACTTCAACCCCTACATAAAAGTGGGCAAACAGGACATAACCAGCCACGTAAACTTCTCCGCCCTCATGGAATACGGCAGTGAAGCAGGACTGGATTTGACCGGGCTGACCAATCACCTCTACTTCCTGATGAGCACTCTGGGAGAGAATGAGGTTGATGATTTTGAGACGGCAGACGAATTCAAGTTCCTTGCCTTCAGGATGGGGACCTTCAAGGTCTTGATACAGCACAAGGGGATAGAAAGACCCTATCTAACCTGCCTCCAGATGACACCCTCTTTCGGATACTGGAACAGATACAACTACCAGGGCCAGCTGGAAATGGAGTTCCTCGAAGAATAGAGGGAAACAATAAAAAAGATTTTTTGAATTATTGCAGACTCAATCAGTTATACCGATTTCTTCATCCGTGAGGTAGCAGTCGGGCTCGTCTCCCCATAGGTCCCCGTATCTCATGGCCCTTAACCGGAATCCGCCGCAGACTTCTTTGAACTTGCATTTCCCGCATCTTCCTCTCAAGTAGTCCGTCTTGCTCCTCAGCTTTATGAGGAGCTCATCCTGGGGCTCCAGCCACATTTCGCTGAACTTCTTCTCCTTTACGTTCCCGATGGTGTAGTCCCACCAGAACTGGTTGGGATGAACGTCCCCAAACATGTCCACGTTCGATAGCCTATAACCGCTGCTGTCCCCACCTCTATATTTGAGGAACTCCAGTGCCTGCTCTGCCAGCTTTTCATCTGTCTCCTTTAATTTGAGGTAGGTGTAGATCCCGTCCACTGGATTGTCCACCGTCAGGATCTCGGTCCTGTAACCGTCATCGTGAAGCTGGACCGCCTTATGGAATAGCCAGTCGATGAGCTCTCTTCTCTCTTTGAGGCTGATATCGTCCTTGAAGTCAGCCCTACCAGATGGTACCAGGTGGTAGAGACAGAATCGGGGAATATCATTCTCCGCGAGCAGGTCTATGATGTCTGGAACATCTTTAAAATTGTATTTGGTCACGGTGAACCTGATGCCGGTCATGATCCCGGCTTCCTTGGAGTTGAGGAGACCCTGAAGGGCTTTATCAAAGGCACCTTTAACCCCTCTAAAGCTGTCGTTGGTTTCAGCCTTACCGTCAATACTGACACCCACGTAGGAGACACCGGACTCTTTGAGCTTTTGTGCGACGTCCTCATCGATCAGGGTTCCGTTGGTGGATAGGGAGCACATTATGCCCTGGGAAGTGATATGGGATGCCAGCTCGTAGATGTCTTTTCTCAAAACGGGTTCTCCTCCGCTGAATAGAAAGATGGGTATCTTCATTCCCGCCACATCATCTAGAAAAGCTTTTGCTTCTTCGGTTGATAGCTCGTCACTGGAAGAGCCTGCATTGGCATAGCAGTGAACACATTTTAAATTGCATTTGGATGTAGAGTTCCACACCACAACTGGATGAGGTTTTTGTGCGGCCTTAACCAGTTCCTGAGGTATGGTGCTCTTATCTCCACCGTATGTTAGCTGCCGGGAAACGGTCGCCTCACCGGTGGCCATTTTGGTTATTCCTATCATTAACTCTGCATTCTCTTATTAAGTATAAAAGTCTTCCACTAAAGCAGAGATAAGTCACAAAATTTTTTTATTATTAAAGAATTAAGATTATCGTGCAATACACCTATTTCTTCTTTCACAACGACGACATGGAGGATGTAGTAGATCTCCTCAAGGATTTGAATATTTCATTGAGCACCAGGTTCAAGAAATACAGACATGTATCAGCTGTTGCCACCAGCGAAACCATATTCATTGGTAAATTCGAGAATATATCCTTCATTGTTTCCACCCAGGAGCTGGAACTCGATTTCGAATTCTTGAAGGAAGTGACAGTGGAGATCACAGAACCCGAAAACACTTTTTACGAATCCAGGCTCTGCAATTTCGCCACGGAAGAGGATGGATCCAGGATCAAGGTTGACAGAGACGACGAAGAGCTGATCTACGACTACATACCTGCCACGCAGATAGAGATGATCAAAGCTGAAATACTGCTCAACGAGTGCAACCTTCAGGCCGACGTTATATCCAGAGAAGAAACCCACATAATCAGCGAAGTCCGAAAACTATCAGACAGAGCCAAAAAAGCTTCTACGGTTACAGATCTCGAAGAGATTCTATCCCAGGTAACTGAACTTCAGGTAGATTTCTTTAAGAAGTTCATGAACTTTAAGGACCTCATTGAAGAGATGTATTCCTCTGTAATGAATTACGACATGCTTGCCCGGAACTTCGGAGGATGTTTCTCAGAAATAGGTGAAAATTTTAAGGACCACTTTGAGAGGCTGAAATACTTTGAATCCAAATTCGAGCAGACCATAAGCGCCGTGAGGGATCTGTTCACCCTGGTGTCGTTGAGGCTGGACATGCTGAGGAACAGTGAGTACCTCGAGCTCCAGAGAAGAACTTCATCTCTCCAGGCTGCAGCAGCTGTCATCGAGTTCGTGGCCGTGTTCTACTACACCATGCAGATATGGAGCCATTTTCTACCATTGGGTGGGGTTCACCCCGCCATATCGTTCTCTCTGCTGGCGGTTTTCACCACTTCCATTGTATTCTACACTGAATCTATCAGCGAGGTGATCAGAGAAGGAGAGTTTAACACCAAATTCATATTCATGACCCTGCTCCTGGCAGTTATACTGCTGCTGATGGTCATTGTCCCCCTCATTTTTTCAGGAGGCGCAGCGCCTTCAGCCGCTCATTGATCATCTTAACGTGATTCTTTTCCTCCTCTATCATAAAATCCAGTAGTTCAGAGGTTTCCTGGTCCGAATCCTTTTTCATTTCCGTGTACTCTCTGATGGCTTCTTTCTCCATCTCCAGGGCTTTTTTCAAAATCTCTTCAGCGTTCATATTATCACCACTCGGACAGAAGACATATGGTAGTAGTGAAAGGTTTTATTATTTAAAATTTTGAATGTTTCTGTAACCCAAAGCCAAGAGCAAAAGCAAAAAGTAAAATATTTTATTCCTTTACCATAGATATGGTTTATGTTCCCCGAATTCCCTGAGTTCCCTGAGTTCCTGTTGAGGAAGAAGCTTGAAGACTATTTTGAAGAAGATTTAAGCCTGGGAGATGTTACAGGAGTAGAGAAAACTGTGGTTCGGGCCAATATCGTGTCAGGTGGTAACGGCGTTATAGCAGGGATCAAAGTTGCCAGAAAGGCACTCGAGATGTTCAACGTAGAAATAGTTTACACTATTGAGGACGGCAGCCAGGTAGAGGCGAAAGACATTGTAATGCAGGTCGAGGGCAACTCCGCAGACATCATGATGGCAGAGAGAACCGTTCTCAACCTCCTCATGAAGATGAGCGGTATCGCCACCACCACCGGTCAAATGGTTGAGAAAGCCAAAAAGCATAACCCCTCCGTTACCGTTGCGGCTACCAGAAAGAACACTCCGGGCTTCAGGTTCCTGGAGAAAATGGCTGTCAGCATTGGAGGTGGAGCAACCCACCGTCTCTCTATGGGGGACTGCGTCCTGGTAAAAAGTACTCACCTCAAGATAGCTGGTGGAGTTAAGCAGGCGATGGATATCACCCGAAAAGCCGACTTCACCAAAAAAATAGAGGTAGAAGTGGACAATACTGAAGACCTCCTTATCGCTGTTGATGAGGGAGCGGACATAGTCATGCTGGACAATATGTCCCCCCAGCAAGTAGAGCAGGCTTTGAACACCCTGAAAGAAAAAGGATTGAGGGATAAAGTAATGGTTGAAGCCTCTGGAGGAATAAATATGGAGAACGTAGATGAATACGCCTCTATGGGTGTTGATGTCATATCATCCAGCTTCCTCACCCTCTCATCCCCACCTCTCGACCTCAGACTGGAGATAATCGAATAAGACCGATTTCCACCAAAAAATATTTTATCACGAAAATATATAAAAAATGGACTTAATTTTTAATGTGCGGGTGATAACAACATTTATTTTGGTTGATGTCCACATCTTATTAGCTGTTGAGGATGTGGTAAAATGAGGGAACTTAATTTAGAAGACCTATCCGGTCTTATAAAATTTGAGGTCTCCGAAAAAGAGACCATCTACTGCAGAAGCTGCGATAAAGAGATAAAGGATATGGCACATCTCCTGATAGACCCCAAAGCAAAAGAAGTCATTTTTATCTACTGCCCTCATTGCGTAAACCAGTACAGAAAAGAGGAACTCGCCAAACACCGAAAAGACGTTTACTAGGAGGGAGATCATATTTTCTAGTGTATCTTCTGATCTCCCTTCCAACCCTCTCTGCAGGTAGGTTGTTAGGATTTATCACTATAGAAAGATAGCGAAGAGGAGGGGGGTGATCATAATCTCTAGTTTGCCCTCCGATCTCCCTTCCAACCCTCTCTGCAGGTGGGTTATCCAAGTTTCAGGTGTAGATAAGTTAAAGCAGAACTGGAAGAAGCGAAAGGATAGAAGGAATCTAATAATGCTGGTTTTGTACTCCCCTTCAACCCTCAAAATATTTATGTATGATCAGGAACTCAATTTGGATGGTTATATAAATGACCGAAACAGAATGGCGGAACCGGGAACCTGAAACCGCGTTAATTGAGTGGAGAGGAGATATATACGTTGGTCAGGTTCAGGAGATAGCGCCGGAGTATTGTGAAGAGATAGTTTTTGTGGCAAAGACATTCCATCCCAAAGCCCGTTACGAACACGTGCTGAAGAATAGTGATGCTACCAGCCTTTATGCTGACGAGTCACTGGAGCTTACAGGCAGATACCATCTGGTGAGGAGAGCCGGAGATGAGCTGACCTCCCTGACCTACGAGCAGAGAGAATACATGGACAAAAGAATGCTTCGAGTATATGAGCTGATGGTGAACGATGAGATACTGGGCGAATGGGTTGATAGGGGATAGTGATAGTGGCTTTTAGGATTAGGAGCCTTAAACGCTCTGTTCTTTAAACCATTCAGCTATAGCGGTATCATACTTGGCAACATACTCGAATGCCTCAAGAGCGAGCTCCCTCCTGAACTCTTCTGTTAGATCATTGTTATCCATCCTTCTTAAAACTTCTTGGTATCTCCCCGGATTGCACACAGGCAATACCTTGCTGTAGTTCTTAGCCGCTGCCCTGAGGAGGCTGACACCTCCGATGTCGATGTTATCTATGCTGGGCTCATCTTCAAAGGGGTAGAGGTTCACTACTACCATACCTATTTTTCCGGAGAATACGTCCTCATAGATCACGTGGTGAAGGGTCTTGAGCTCCCTTCTCTCCTCAAAGCCAGTTAATTCGGAGGTTGTTGTTATTTTTATACCGTTCTCCTCCAAAAAGCGGGCAGTACCATCTGTGGAGATAACCTCTCCATCTAATTTTCCTGCGAACTCCACCAGACCGGTTTTATCGCTCACGGAGATCAAGACTTCCATAGCAGTATTTCGCCTCAGTAATTTAAATTTGTTAGCCCGCCCGAACTCCAAAAATCCGATTCCGATCGCCTCATAATCATTATATTTTAGAACATTATATTAGAGGGGGTCACAAAATTAGATGTATGTGTACCGAAACGGCTAAGAGATTAATCCTCATGGCTTTGATCTCCATTTCCCTGTCACTGGCCCTTACAGGATGCTCTTCCACCACCTCAGGGCCCGGTCCCTCGGGGACACCTGACTCTACCCCAACAGATACTCCCGAGGAAAAAGATCCTGAAAAAACAGTAACCAGCCTTCCCCAAGAACAATTAAGCCTGCAGGATTCTGCTGGCCCCCTAACTCAGGGGACAGTGGACCGGGTTTTCCTCATCTCCCATGAGGGACAGAAGGAGTTCCCAGCAGACGATATAGTGATCGAGGTTTACCAGCACAACGAGCTGGTAGATTCACTAACTTATGATAGGCACGAAAAAAGATTTCAAGGGGAAAAACTGAGGTCTCTCCCCTTCTACGATGGAGAACTGGACAACGGGGATGATGTGCTCATAACCGAGATGTCCGGCTTCAACATAGAATCGGACTCCGTCCTTACAGTTAAAGTAGCCCAAACCAGCAAAGACCTCACCCTACTCCATGAACAGATAAGAGTCATATAATCTGAACAGCTGATCCCAGTTCTGGCTTAAGTTCGGGCTTATATTCTGGGGCCAATAAAAGGTATCTGCTTGAATAGCCCGCTCAACCTGGGCTTCAATCCTTTTCCTTCCTTTTCCTTTTCTTTTAGACCAAGAATTTCTCTGCACTCCGAGATAAATCCCTTCAGCACCCTGGAGTCATAGGGGAGGTTCATTTTATTGAGCTTCCTCACCCAGTCCTGGTCCAGCCAGCCCGTAAAAAAAACTTCTTTCTCAATAGCATCCACCAGCTCTTTTCTGTAGCTCCCCAAGTCGAATTCGCTGGTCCTCTTGAGTTGAGAGATCTCCCCATGAAGCCTCATCTTGACCACCAGATACTGGCTATAAAACCCTATCTTGAACCATAAGGAGCTTTCATCCGATCTTTTGTCTGATAGGGATAACATAAATTCCTTATACCAGCTGATAAGCTCTTCATCAAATCTGATGAACTCTTCTTTAGTGACGCTTTCCGAGTTAATCCTTTTTTTAACATCATTTACTTGTTTAAAACCGTCAGTATCCATTAAAGACAACTTCTCCAGCTCACTTAACACATCATCCAGCCATCCGACTGCTCCGTCCTTCAAATAAGGGGCCTGATCCCTGTATCTCCCATCCTTGAAATAAGCAGATAGAGGAAGGAGCACCTTGTACTGCAGCTGGACTCCTCTACCCAGTGACTGCCCCAGCTCGAAAAGCTCTCCTATAAATTCTTTAGATTCTTCTTTACCGCTTTCCTTCATTCAGCTCACGTTTCTACTTGTTTGCTGTGATACTACTATTATAACCCTGATTATTATACTTAATTCAAACCACTAAGTTCCCAAAGTCGTTAAAGTTGTTAAATTTGTCACAGCACGAAGGTCATAAGGAAATCGACAGGCTCGACCCAAGGATGACGGGATAGGGTGAACTGTAGAAATAACTAAATAGTCTTTGGAAGCGTTTCCTCCATGGACTGGTTTGAAAGGGAAAGCAAGAGGCTGATACAGTTTTACGGCAGGAAAAAAGTGGTATTTGAGAAGGGTAGTGGATGCTGGCTCTATGATGTTGAGGGAAATAAGTATCTGGACATGGTTGCGGGCATCGCCACAGTAGCAGTGGGCCACTCTCATCCCGAATACGTCAAGAGGGTATCAGAGCAGCTGAATAACCTGGTCCATGTGTCGAATCTGTACTATACCACCCCACAGATCCGGCTGGCGGAAAAGCTTGCGGAGATAACGGGTATGGACCGTTTCTTCTTCTGCAATAGCGGAACGGAGGCTATAGAAGGCGCATTAAAGATAGCCAGAAAAGCCTCGGGTAAAAAGAAGTTCACCGCATTTACTGGCTGTTTTCACGGCAGGACCATGGGCGCTCTGTCAGTGACCCATAAGGAGAAGTTCAGGAAACCGTTTCAGCCTTTACTGGATGCCCAATTCGCCCAGTTCAACGATGCAGACCTTTCAGATAAGGTGGATGATGATACGGCAGCGGTGATCGTGGAGCCGGTCCAGGGAGAGGCCGGAGTGTATCCCGCATCAAATGACTTCCTCAAGGAGATATTCAGGCTTAGAGATGAATACGGGTTTATGGTCATATTCGATGAGGTGCAGACAGGATTTGGTAGAACTGGAAAGTGGTTCGGCAAGGATCACTACGGTTTCCAGCCGGATATAATGACCATGGCCAAGGCGATGGGGTCCGGCTTCCCTATCGGGGGAATTGGTGTCACCGACGAAGTGGCGTCCAGACTGGAAGCTGGAGAACACGCTTCCACCTTTGGAGGGGGTCCTCTTGCCTGCACCGCTTCTCTGGCCACAATAGATATAATAGAGAAAGAAGATCTGGTCCAGAACTCTCAGGAGACAGGAGATTATTTGAGGAAGAGGCTGGAAGAGCTGGATAAAATTGAATCCACAAGAGGTTATGGTCTGATGACCGGAGCGAACATCTCTGATGCCCCTCAGATCGTAGAAAAAGCCCTTCAAAAGGGTCTGGTGCTCAACAACACTTCCGAGGAGTCCCTGAGGCTGGTGCCACCACTGGTGATAACCTCAGAGGAAGTCGACCACTTTATAGAAGTATTGAATGATCTATAACATGTAACCAAAACAGCAACTAAAACAGAACTCGAATGACCGAAAGTCGAGTCTATGCGAGTTATTTGCTTCCTTTACTCTGAGCTTTCTCTGTCAGCTCATAGGTTTTGATCTCTTCTTTTCTCAGCTTATCCAGCTCTTTCTTGATCTTTTTTATCTGTTCATTGACTATTCTAAAGACTTGTTCGTTCCCGTATTCTTCTCTTAACTCTATGGCTCCACTTGCAACTGCCAGAGGGTTTCTCAACCTGTCAGCTGACCTGTCAAACTGCATGAGGTTCTCCGTCAATTGTTCGATAGCTGTTTCCCTGTCCTTCTCTACTTCATAAGCACTTAATGCGAAGGCTATGTTGCTGGACAATTTTTTGAGCAAGGCAAGCTCATCTTCACTGAATTCCGAGTTGGAGTGTATGGTTATGACTCCGTGATTCCTATCATGGATCAGGGGGAGGGAGAGAACATAATTGTGTGGTTCAGAGTTACAATGTTTGCACAGCTCATCGTCCATCTTCATCTTCATTACTTCACCATTCATGGCTTTCGAAATAGATGGGCAGCGCTCAATAACCCTTTTGAGCTTGGATAGCTCTATACCCTCGGACCTCACCGGTATCAAACCCTTTTTCTTGTGAAGTGAAGTGAATACAGCATCATAGAGCATGTGCAATTTCTCGCACACGGTCTGCAACACAACCTCAGGGTTCTTCTCTCTGGCCACCAGCTCATTTATCTCGGATAGCACCTGCAGGAGATCGTTCACTCTTCTCATATAGGTGATATCCAGTAGGGAGCCTACACTTCTTTTTGTTCCGGGTATAATGTCGATGGCAATAAGTATGTCTCTGACAGTGCCGCCTTTATCTATGAAACGGAAGTCATATTTCTTGGGAGCGTCTCCTCCAGCCCTTCGTGAATTGTGATAATTCTTCATTCTGTTGAGGTCCTGGGGATGAACAAAATCGGTCCAGCTCATTTTCCCTTCGATCTCTTCCTTACTGAATCCGGATAGCTTCTCGAACTCCTCATTGACCAAAGTTAAGGTAGTGTCTTCTTCAATGATCACCATTGCAGTGCCTGTCTGCTCAAAAGTTATCCTGTACTTCTGTTCCGACTTCTTAAGCTCTTCTTCAACCTTTTTCCTCTCGGTGATGTCGAAGAAGGTCTCCACCAGATATTTTCGGCCGTCACGGGTCACCAGGTCAACGTTCTTTAGTATTGGGACTTGCTCTCCATTGCTCTTCACCAGCATCCGCTCCGACAGATTCGTAGACTTGTTCAAATCGGTTATGGGGCAGATCCCTACTTCGTGAGAGCAGATAAATTCATGGCATTTCCTACCCTTTATTTGCTCTTTGGGCAAGCCGATGATCTCTGAAGCATATAGGTTGGTATCCACTACTTCACGTGTTTCCGGTTCGATAATGATTATTCCTGCATGTATGGAATCCATTATGGTCTTCAAGTACTCCTCACTTTCCTTTATGTTCTCTTCCACCTGCTTTCTCTCCGTCACGTCGGAGATAGTGTGAACCATCCCGATAAGTGACTGGTTCTCGCCGATCAAAGGGTCCACAGCCACCTTGATCCATTTACTCCCCACAGGTATAACAGAAACTTCTCTCTGCAGTGTTTTTGTGACCCTGACAGCTGGACAGTCCTTTAATTTTTCCTGAGACCCACATATAAGCTCACAGCAATTGCTCCCCAATATGTGCTCTAAAGACCTATCCAAAAATCTGGAGAATGACTTATTGCAGTCCAAAACATTCCATTGGTCATCCAGCAGACAAATAGCATCATCCACTGCATCAAAAACAGCCCTCCAAAGGTCAGAAGAGTTCCTCAGCTCTTCAAGAGAATTTTTATCCTTTAAAATATTTTCAGGTTGAAGATTTTGATGATTTTCCCTATCCTGGTGAGTCAATTTCTTCCTCCCTGCGAGGAGCAGACCAATTTCAGGACTAAAACATTACTCCTGTCTTGATGTCTTCCAGATGGATACTCCCGCCTTATCTCTCAATGGTTTTTCTTACTATCTACAAGCCCAATCCTGTTCCCACTGGTAATATCAGCTGAAGCTTTCTTCAAATACTTTTTCCTTTATATCCTCAAACAATGCCGGTTCCATTGCCCGCGATTTTTATCTCACACACCTTACCAATAATTTTAAACCCTGGATCATTTTTCACATTTGTGGCCTTGAGGAGATCTGTAACCTTTGAGCTGTAATCTTTTTAATACCGGAGTATGAGAGAGATTATGGTGTTCAAGATTATGCTTACCGGTTCAAGAGGGATAATCGGGAGAGTGCTAACCACCAATTTATCGAACCTATCCCGCTCACCAACATCCATTGACTTATACAAAGTAGATAAGGATGAAGAAGACAGAGATAAAAACTTTAGAGCCGATATTTCCAGTTACTCTCAATTGAGCACCGTTTTCCAGCTCACAGGCGCTTTGGATTGTATCGTCCATCTAGCAGCGGATGCCAGCACAAAGGCTGACTGGGATTCAGTCCTCAAGAACAATATTGTTGGCACAAGGAACGTATACGAGTGCGCCAGAAGATATGAAGTCCGGAAAGTGGTCTTTGCCAGCTCAAACCACGTCACTGGGGGTTACGAAGGAATACCTCCCACATTGCACCAACAACATCCAGAGTTGATCACAGTAAACCATCCCATCAGACCCGATAGCGATTACGGTACCAGCAAGGCTTTTGGTGAGGCTCTCGCCAGACAGTACTGGGAGCTATACGGCATCAGCTCGATCTGCCTGAGGATAGGAACGGTAGTAGAAGACGACCGACCCCACAACGCCCGTCATCTGAAGACCTGGTTGAGCCACAGAGACCTGGTGCAACTGGTCATCAAAAGCATCCATTCCAAGGTGGGTTTCGGCATATATTATGGGGTCTCTGATAATAAGGGGAGATTCTGGGATATCTCCAACGCCCAGAAAGAGATCGGGTATAGCCCAGAGGATGATGCCAGCGAGTATGCTCATTTAATTGGGTCTTAAAGTTTTTATGAGGAAGGAAAGATAGTATATTATAGTTATGCAGCTTGAGAATGTGTTCAGGGGAGCTGTTTTAGGGCTTGCCATTGGAGATGCTCTGGGAATGCCGGTAGAGGGACTATCCTCTGCTGAGATAGAAGATAATTTTGGGGCTATTGATGATTTCATTCCTTCACCTGACGGATTTAAGGCAGGGGAGTGGACCGATGATACGGAGGAAATGCTGATACTCTCGGAGTCCATAATAAACTCTATTTACCTTGACCCCCACGATTTCTCCCGGCGCCTCGTATCCGCCATGAACTCTGGCAAACTGATCAAAGCAGGCCCCACAACCAGAAGAGCCATCTACAACCTTCAGTCGGGAGCTACATGGATCTACTCCGGGATTGATGCAGATACCTGTGGTGCTGCCATGCGGGTTGCCCCTATCGGTCTCATATACAACTTCAGTTTTGGATTGGTGGAAAAATACGCTTACATATCATCTATGGTCACCCACAAGGGTAAAGCGGCTATAGGCGGAGCTATTGCGGTTGCTGTGGCTATAGCTTGCGTCTGCCACCAGTATGATGAGGAGAGCCTGTTGAAGGAGGTAGTGACCAGAACCGAGAAATATGATAAGCTGATATCGGGGAAGATAGCTTCCGGGTCTGCTGAGGGCGTATCCATATACTCCTGGGATGCGGTGCCAGCAGCATTCCACTGCTTCTTGACTTTCAACAGCTACGAGGAGTGCGTGCTCAACGCAGTTAATATGGGAGGCGATACAGACTCAATCGGAGCCATGGCCGGTGCCATGAAAGGTGCAGAGGTAGGCATACAAAATATTCCTCAAAAATGGGTGGAGGAGGTTAAAGACACTGAATACCTCCAGGAAATAGCTGATCAGCTCTACGAGACTTACGCCACGATCGATTCAGCCTTTCCCTAATTTTATGTATTTGTATGCCGAGTGGGCGGCTACAGCACCGTCTCCGCAGGCAGTAACCACCTGCTTGAGGGGATTATCGCAGCAGTCTCCGGCAGCATAAATACCATCTACATTGGTCCGCTGGTACTTATCCACCTTTACATAACCTTTAGAATCCATTTCAACTCCCAAGTTGGACAACATTTCTGTCTGAGGTTTTTTACCCACAGCTATGAACACTGCATCGGTCTCAACAGTTTCCTCTTCTTCAGTATCAATATTCTGCAGAACAACTCTCTCCACCTTGCTGCTGCCTTCAATCCGCCGAACCCTTGACCTCCCTGTATAGGGTATTTCCTTCTCTTCAAATTTCTCGTCCAGCACCTTCTCAGAGCTCGGCTTCTCTTTCTTGGTCACCACAGTGACATCGCAGCCGATGTTCTTGAGGTAGATTGCCTCATTCATCGCTCCGTAACCACCGCCGATCATGAGGACCTTCTTGTTCCTGAAGAAGTTACCATCACATACCGCACAGTAGCTAACACCTTTACCTGTGAACTCTTTCTCTCCTTCAACACCCAGCTCTTTATGTTTACCGCCGGAAGAGACGATTAGCGTCCTGGTTTTATACTCTCCTGATTCGGATATTACTGTGAACCCGTTGTCGGCTTTGATATCCTTCACCAGTTCCAGCTTGTACTCTGCGCCCGAGCCGGTGGCCTGCCTTTTCATTGTGTCGTGAAGCTCGTAACCTTTCCCTTCTACCCCGGGGTAATTCTCTACATAAGGGGCAAGGGATAATGAAGAAGCAGGTGAAATGGACTCAAAGAACACCGTCTTCAAACCAGCCCTTGCGGCGTTCATGGCCGCTGTAGCACCTCCCGGACCACCGCCTATAACTATTACATCATATTGCTCATTCTCACTCATTTTATCCCCCTTAACAGACTTCATTATATGCTATTTAATTTTTGTCTGACCCCCTGTTGTTATTCTCACTTCACACCACACATTATGTACTTAGTTTTCCACTCACTACAATACTAAATTAAACATAAATAAATAAAATTAATTAGTTTTATTACTTTAATTTAAATTAATTAATAATTTAATAATATTTTAAACTATTTTTTACAAAACTGAATAATATACTTTGAAGTGTTGTATTTGTTAGTTTATTATATTATACTTAATTAAATAGTGTCGAATAATTTTGTTACACATTTTATGTAATGAAATTTTTAGGAACACCGAAAAATTATGAGTTAGGGTAACTCGGTCATTCCAGTATATATGTGAATACGTGGGTTATGGTGTGTTAAAGGGGGGGTAAACGCAAAAACTGCATGGGATCACATATTGACCCCTGAATTTTCCAAATTCATTACATATTTTGTGTAATAAGGGTATTGGGCATTCACTTCACATTACTAAAATTAAGGTATTAAAATAAAATGACTAAAAGTTAATTATCTAAATTTAAGATAAATTATTCATTAATAGTAATTAATAATTTTTCGAATAGTTATGTTAAAAATATTTTTATCTTTTTCAATATTAGTTAATTAAAAATATTAAAATTTTATAACTATTAATGGATTAAAGTAATTTTGGTTTGTGAAGTGAGCGGTGAGTTCAAGGTGATGAAGGTAGAAGCAAGAAAAAAGTGTGGTGAGGAGTGAAAAATCGATCATTAGAACATAAAATGTGGTTTAAGGCCCAAGGGTAAATGCGTGTTTAGTCCAAGAAAAAATGGGTAAAGTAAAGTGTTAAATTCAGTGGGCATGATTGGTGGTGAGTGATTGATCATGCAACAGGATGATAAAACCGAAAGTGGATGCGCCAACTGTGGCTGGCGCGCACATGCTCAGAAGAATCCCAGGTCACTGAAAGCCCGTTTGTGGCGGTGGCACACCAAGTGGTGTCCCGGATGGAAGAAATACGTTAAAGAGTTAGAGAGCAAAGGCTTAGAAGTACCCAAAAACTAAAGAACAAAAGGACTGAAGGTGGGATAAAAATAAATTAAAAATAAAGTGTGTGGTGTGGGTTGGTTATTCTTCTTTTCTTTATTCCTCCCCTTCACACTTTTCTTCTTCCTCGCCTTCGCCTTTTTCTTCTGCGGTCTTCTCCAGATTGTATTTCTGGATGTTTTCATCAGCGAATTGTTGCACTTGTTTTATTATCTCTTCACCCTGTGGATGGGAGAAAAGGTGTGCGAATCTCCTCTGGGCCTTAAGGTATTCTTCTACTGGTTTCTTCTCTTTGATCTTCCTTACTCTGGTGAGCTCCCCGTTCTCGAACTCCACGATGGGGAAAAGACCTGTTTCGTGAGCCATTCTTGCTATGTGGATCGAGTCCTCTCCTTTGATACCCCATCCGGTCACACAGGGAGTATAGACATGAAGGTATTTGGCTCCTTCAGCTTTTACCGCTTTCTTAGCTTTCATGGAGATGTCTCTGGGGAACGCTACGGATGCTGTAGCCACATAAGATAATCCGTGGGCCAGTGCGATGGAGACCATATCCTTCTTTTTCTTGACCTTCCCTGGTATTTCTGAGCCTACAGGGGTAGTTGTGGTGTGGCAGCCCATGGGTGTCAATCCGCTCTGCTGGTTGCCGGTATTCTGGTATGCTTCATTGTCCAGACAGACATAGAGCACGTCATGGCCTCTATCGAACATTCCGGACAGCGGTCCAATGCCTATATCCGCAGTTGCTCCATCACCAGCGAATACCAGAACATGCCCCTCATCCTTCCTGTTCATGGCCTTAAGGGCGGACTCTATCCCCGCAGCGACTGCTGCAGAGTTCTCAAAGAGAGAGTGGATGTAGGGCACTCCCCAGGAGCTCTTTCCGTACTGGGAGCTGATGATCTCCAAACAGCCAGTAGAGTTGGCTACGAAGCACTTACCATCAAGCGCATCCAGAATATTTCTCACCACTACAGGAACTCCACAACCCGGACAGGCTCCGTGACCAGAGGCGAAGTACTTGGTGTTATCATTGGTATTGGTGCTCATGGTATCACCTCATCAAATTCCTTGGCATCTCCAAACTGGAATCCGGGGTCTGCCTTACCCTCGAGCACCTGATTGATGCTCTTCTGGACCTGACTTCGGGGGATATCTCTTCCTCCCAGGCCGAGGGCTATAGAGTACACTGGAGCATCCCTTCCGTAGTTGGCACTCTTGACGTCAATGGATACCGGTCCGTCGTAACCAAATGAAAGTGCTCTCTCGAATACGATGATCTTTTTGGCATTCTTCAGGGCTTCTCTCATCTCCTCCACAGGGAATGGTCTGAAAGTCCTCAACTTCACAGTCCCGACGTCCTTTCCTTCGCTTCTCATCTCGTTTACCACGTCCCTCACAAGTCCCACGAGGGAGCCCATGGCGATCACAACGGTCTCGGCATCAGGGTTTTCGGCTACAACATGTCCTCCCCAGTCTCTTCCGGTGATATCATACCATTCCTTGAATTCGTCCAGCATGATCTTTCTGGCCCTATCCATGGCGTTCTGCATGGCCACCCTGAACTCGGTATAGTATGCGGGAGGGGCGTAACTACCAAAAGTGAGGGGGTCTTTGGTGGTCAACTTGGCAGGAGCCTCATAGGGCGATAGATAGCTGTCAACCGTTTCCTGGTCCAGCAGGTCTATGGGCTCGTAAGCGTGGGTCAGCTTGTATCCGTCCATGCATACCATGTAGGGCAGCATTACTTTGGGATTCTCCGCGGTCTTGAAAGCAGGAGGCATCATGTCATGAACTTCCTGATTGTCCTCCACATAGACCTGCATTATCCCCGCATCCCGCATGAACATGCTGTCCTGATGATCGTTCCATATGCTCAAAGGAGCGGATAGCGACCTGTTACAATTAACAAGTACGATGGGCAACCTCATTCCTGCAGCACTTATCAGCACCTCGCTCATCAAGATCAGCCCCTGGGAGCTGGTGGCGGTGAAAGACCTTGCTCCCGTAGCGGAAGAGCCCACCAGAATCGATGCTGCACCGAATTCGGATTCGGCAGTGATATACTCGGTATTACCCAGCTCTCCGTTGGCATACATCTCTGCCAGTCTCTCCACAATCTCTGTCTGAGGCGTGATCGGATAGGCACATATGACATCGGGCTTGCAGGCCCTAACGCTGTGTGCTACCGAATAAAAACCTCTTACTACCTGCATCATTTTATCATCACACCTTATAAATTTCTTTTACTTCCATGGTTATAGCATCTTCCTTGCAAACAAAGGCACAGATACCACAACCTTTACAGTGATCGTAATCGAATTCAACCCTGTACTGCTTTTTAGCTTCTTTTATAACCGTTACACAGGCATCGGGACATGATATCTCGCAATCCCTGCATCCCTTGCACTTCTCGTTATCCACTACAGGAAAATCAGTTCCCCAGTCCCCCGTCTCAATCCTCTGGGACTCTAAAGGAGTTGAAATTCCTCCCATTCCTATCTTAACTTTAGACATTTTATCCTCCTTGCACCATATTATAAGCTGTTTCTACCAGCTTGACATTCTTATCGGCAAGCTTCTGACTCTTCTTCTGGAACCATTCGTCAATAGTCTCTTTAAGTGTTTCCAGAGAAACGATGTTACTCACACCTACAAAAGCCCCCACCATGGCTGTATTGGTTATTGGTCTCCCCAGCTCTTCCATAGCCAGCTTTGTAGCGTTCAAAGTATAAATGTCCACAGGTGTGTTCAAGTGCTTTTCCAGCTCGTTGGAATCTTCGGGGTAATTGGCTATAATGAATCCTCCATCCTTGATACCGGATTCCACCGGCACAACACCTATAACCGTAGGGTCCATTACCACCACATAATCCGGGTAGTAGATCTCGTCTCTCAGAACTATTGGCTTATCAGAGACCCTCAGAAAAGATGCCACTGGCGTTCCTCTCTTCTCTGCACCGAAAGTGGGAAACGATAGCGAATAATGTCCCTCCTTAAAGCAGGCAACGGCCAAAATATCTGCAGAAGTAACAATGCCCTGTCCACCTCTACCATGAAATCTCACTTCTTTTAGGATAGTTACCACCTCTATTATTTTGACCCTACTGCCGGAATATAGTTTAAAAATTTTATCATGGTTTATCGTCATAAAAAGAAAAATTCAAACGAAATACGATTATTTAGGTAATCGAATTCGATTATTGTCGTTAAATTGATGTGTGGATTAAAGTTATACATAATGGAGAGAACAGCGAATATTAATATTTGATCAAACCAATAAAGTAATGATTTTTTGGAATGGTTCAAATCTGTTCCACTCTTGTAAAGAATTTAGGAGAGAAAGACAGATTAATCTTAAGATAAACTATGAAAAACTTGCAAGAGTTCTATCTTATGGTAGAAAACTCAAGAGAGTTTATTATTATGGATCAATAAATCCATTGGATGAATCAGAGATGGAAAAACAAATAAGTTTTATCACGCATTAGAGCACATAAACGGTTTTCATATTGTTACGAAACCATTAAGAAGGAGGGATCACGACACAGTTAAGAAGGGGATTGATGTTGCCCTCGTTACGGATATGTTAACCTTAGGATTTAATAATGCCTATGATACCGCTATTATTGTTAGTGGGGATGGTGACTATATACATGCAGTAGATCGGCTTAAGGCACTTGGGATGAGTGTTGAAGTAGCGATTTTTGAGAACGTCCTAAGTCCAGAGTTAAGGAGAGCTGTGGATCTTGAGGGAGTAATGATAACTACTGACCGTAAATTGAGCAATAAGATAGGTGAGAGCAGTATAAGCAATTTTGTGGAGTGTGTGAGCTAAAAATGTTATGATACAGTATTTTTTGACCCCAATGAACTAACTGGAACGAATTGTTGAGACTGACTCTTGAAATCAACCTTTTACAGTATCTTCTATTTTCTATCTTTTATCCAAAAATATTTTAACAATTTTTTAAACCAATGTCCATGAAGTCATCCAGAATTAGTGGTTTTTATAAACTCTCTTTGGAAGACAGGCTTAGAGAGGTTAAAGAGTTCGCCGATTTAAGTGATGAAGAGGTCAACGTCATTGCCAGAACGGGCAGTCTGGATGCTGGTGTGGCTGACCAGATGATAGAGAATGTTATAGGCACATTTGAACTCCCACTGGGTGTTGCAACCAATTTTCTTATCGACGATAAAGACTATCTCATTCCCATGGCCATTGAGGAGCCCAGCGTTGTGGCTGCCGCCAGCAATGCTGCCAGGATGGCCAGGGCAGAAGGAGGTTTCACTACTTCTGCATCTCCTCCCCATATGATCGGTCAGATCCAGCTATTGAATATGCCTGACCCTCACGCTACAAGAATGGAAATACTCCGTCACAAAGAGGAGATGATCCAGATCGCCAATGAGCAGGACCCTGTTCTCCTCAAGTTCGGTGGGGGGTGTAGAGATGTTGAGGTCAGAGTCATCGACTCCATCAGGGGTCCGATGGTTATCGTCCACCTCATTGTGGATGTCAGGGACGCCATGGGGGCTAATGCGGTCAACACCATGAGCGAAGCGGTTGCACCCTACATAGAAAAGATTACGGGAGTGAGAACTCATCTGCGTATCATATCCAACTTAGCAACCCTGAGGATAGCCAGAGCAAAGGCAGTGTTCGATGCGAATGCTATAGGAGGAAAAGAAGTGGTGGACGCTATTATTGATGCCTACGCCTTCGCCAAGGCAGACCCCTACAGGTGTGCTACACACAATAAAGGCATAATGAACGGGGCTTCAGCAGTGGTGATCGCAACCGGCAACGACTTCAGAGCTGTCGAGGCAGGCGCCCACAGCTATGCAGCTATGGATGGTTACAAGCCCCTTACAACCTACGAGAAGGATAAGGACGGGAACCTGGTGGGAACCATCGAGCTTCCAGTTGCCATTGGTACCGTGGGTGGTGCCACCTCCACAAATCCCATGGCCAGAGCCTGCATGAAAATACTGGGGGTCCAGTCGGCCAGCGAGCTGTCCAGAGTTATTGCTGCAGTAGGTCTGGCCCAGAACTTCGCAGCTTTAAGAGCATTATCTACAGAAGGGATTCAAAAAGGGCACATGAACCTTCACGCCAGGAACATCGCCATGATGGCAGGAGCAAAAGACGATGAAGTGGAGAAGGTGGTGGAAGTCCTCATAAGCGAAGGGACCACCAGGGTGGACAGAGCAAAAGAAGTTCTGGAGCATATTAGAACAAAATAATTGGAGATTTACTTAACTGCTGAACTTAAGGTCTGAATTAAATCAGGGCGGTTAGAGATAGTTCTGGATGTTCTTCAGTATTTTATTCATTTTCTTTTCTTCTTCCTCTTCTTTGCTGGTGTCGATCACCACATACTCTTCTTCATCCAGCTCCTCTATCTTCTCGAAATTCTCTCTGATTTGAGGCAATAGCTCCAGCCTGCCGTCGGATATGCTCTCCCCGCTCTCCGTCCTCTGTTCGGCCCTCTCCCTGATCACTTCATCGGGGGCAATGGTCTCAATGCAAAGAAAACGTGCTCCCGCCTCTTTAGCGGTTTTCTTTGCTGCTTCTCTCTGCCATTTCTTGCTGAAGGTGGCATCCAGTATTACTGAGCTGCCTTTGCTGAGCCTGTCCTTCGCCCTAACCATCATTTCCTGGTAAGTCTTCCTGGAAAACTCCGGAGAATATATCCCCTCTCCATATTCTTCGTAAGCGTGTTCTTCGGGTGACATACCTGCAAGCTCTTTTCTGACCCTGTCCGAGCGGAGCAACTCTATTCCTGTGGCTCCAGATATCTTTTTGGCCACAGTGCTCTTACCGGTAGCAATAATACCGCACACAACGATCAGTATAGGCATCTTTCACCTTATGTATCTTCACCTTAGTATCATTATCTATCTTTCATCTTATATATGAGTGGGCCAGGCCAAAGTATTTCTGGGCGTCCCTGGCCGCTGCATCTTTTTCTTCCTGGGAGATATTGGGGTCGTCCAGCTTGAAGCTGATGACCTTTCCCCTGATACAAGCTCGATATATCTTGTAAAAAGTGATCATGTCCACCACTTTATCATCGCCGGAGTGCTTTGAATAGAACTCTATCAGCTTGTGGGATAGGTCGCTTCTTCCGTAGTAATCCAGGTCCATGGCAAGGAAAGCTACGTCCGCTGCAGTGTCCGAGTAGCGGAATCTGTCGTTGAACTCTATGCAGTCAAAGACCACTACATCATCGTCGGTGATGAGGACGTGCTCCATGTGTAGATCGCCGTGGCAATCCCTGATCCTCTTATCATTTATTCTGCTGTGGATGAGGTCTTCATTTTCCTCATAAAATTTGTCAGTATAGCTCTTGAGAGCTTCGAACTGCTCTTTGCTGATGGTCTTGCCAATGTATTTATCCGTCTGCTCGAAGTTCTCGTCGGTATTGAATTTGATGGCGGAGAGTTCACCGAACTTCTCGATCTCCGGTGACGTTTCGGCTTCATTGTGGAATACGGCTATTTTCTGGGCAACTCTGTCCAGCATTTCGTCGGTCAGCTCACCCTTCTGGAGCAGATACTTCATCTGCCTGCCCATGGGGAGCTTCTTCATCCTTACCGCATAATCCACCAGCTCTCCTTCGCCCCAAAACCACAGGTTGCCCTCTCTCTCCACCACAGGAATCACATCCAGATAATACTCGGGTGAGAGTCGGCTGTTGAGCTTTATCTCCTGTTCACAGTAATATTTCCGTTTCTCCAGGGTAGAGAAATCCAGAAAACCGAAGTTCACCGGTTTCTTGACCTTGTAAACCAGTTTGTCCGTAATGAAAACGAATGATATATGGGTCTGGACCAGCTCCACTTCCGAGACTTCTTCAGGAAAAGCTTCCGGCTTCTGCAGGTCTTCCACAATGGATGACATAAATATTCAGCTCTTAATACTTTAATAATTAAATAGGAGAATATAAAATTGATCTCCCATCAGGTTCCTATTGTCCAGCTGTGCAGGTATTCACTCTGCTTCTCTGTGAGCTCGTCCATTTCAATGCCCATGGCCTTCAGCTTGAGTGAGGCGACTCTGTTGTCTATCTCATCTGGAACTGAATATACTTTGCGCTCCAGATTGCCGCTATTCTCTTTAAGGTATTCTGCTGTCAGTGCCTGGTTGGCGAAGCTCATGTCCATGACAGAGGCAGGATGGCCTTCTGCTGCAGCCAGATTGACCAGTCTTCCTTCTCCCAGGACGTGTATTTTCCTTCCATCGCTCATGGTGTACTCCTCTACTGATGGCCTGACCTCTCTCTTGTTGGTGGCCATATCTTCCAGTGCAGGGATATCTATCTCCACGTTGAAGTGACCGGAGTTGGCCAGGATGGCGCCATCCTTCATGACCTCAAAGTGCTCTCCACGCAACACGTCTCTGCAACCGGTAGCGGTAACGAACACGTCTCCAAGTTTAGCGGCTTCACTTGTGGGCATGACCCTGTAGCCATCCATCACGGCTTCAAGAGCTCTCAGGGGGTCGACTTCTATCACTACAACGTTGGCTCCCATTCCTTCAGCTCTCATGGCAATACCTTTACCGCAGTATCCGTAGCCCCCAACAACGAAGGTCTTTCCGGCCAACAGGATATTGGTGGCTCTCAACACACCGTCTATGGAGCTCTGTCCGGTCCCATACCTGTTATCGAACAGGTGCTTGGTGTTGGCATCGTTCACTGCTACCATGGGATAGCGCAACACGCCCTCTCTTTCCATGCTCCTGAACCTGATCACACCGGTGGTAGTCTCTTCAGTTCCGGCTATAACATTATCGATCAGCTCGGTTCTGTCCGAATGCAGAGTCGATACCAGGTCACCACCGTCATCCATAGTGATATCCGGCTCCTGGTCCAGAACCTGGTTAATATGCTTATAGAAAGTATCTCTATCTTCCCCCCTTATGGCATACACCGAAATGCCGTAATCCTTCACAAGGGAAGAAGCTGTAGAATCTTGAGTGCTTAAGGGGTTGGAAGCGCACAAATGCACGTCCGCACCTCCAGCCTTCAGCGTCCGCATAAGATTCGCGGTCTCTGAGGTCACGTGCAGGCAACAACCAATGGTTAATCCCTTTAATGGTTTTTCTTTCTCAAACTGTTCTCTTATCAGAGTGAGGACCGGCATCTGCCTGTCCGCCCACTCTATTCTCAATTTTCCTTCTGCCGCTAGGCTTTCGTCTTTAATATCGTAGTTCATTAATGATCACTGATGGGAGATTTTCCTCTCAATTTATTAACTTTTCTCAATTCTTGAGCCTTGTTGGTTAAATCCAAGTTGCCAAAAATCGATTTTAATTACGTCTCTTTTTTAAAATCTTTATCTGCCTCTTCAATAATTATCATGATATCTTCTTTCAACTTCTTGGGAAACTCTCTATCATCTTTAGTGAACGACACATCAACCTTTTTTTCAGTATCCTCCAGAAGCCGGTTTATCAGGTCATAATGTTTATCAAGTTGAGTTAGGACATAAACCCTCAATCTATCAAAATTATCCCTCACATCCCTCTCAGAAACCTCGTTATTATCGTATTTCGACCTGATATATTGAATATCCCGGGAAAACATATCGCTGATCACTTCCGGTTCCCTCAAACGATTCGAGAGCTCCTCAATCTCCTCAAAACCCTCTCGAGTTTTCACATAATCCATACAAAGGTTGATCAGCCGCCCGATCTCGTCAAGATAAGAGTTAACATACATGCACCCAACTAAGAAACACCACAATTAAACCTTTTTGATTTAAACCAACCATCCTTATTAACCATTAGATTTCTGAGGTATTCTCCTATTTTTCACCCTACCACAGAATAAAAATAACGAATACGACCGAGGAGAACACTCTAAGGGAAGATTATAAGGTTAAGGTTAACTTAAGGTTAAGTGTAAGGTTAATTCAGTTTTCTATATTCATTGTTCTTTATTTTTAGGTTTGCTTTGCTCCAGTAGTTCGTGAGTGGCTGATTCTTCTTTCCTTAACTCGTCCAATTCCATTTTGATCCTCTCCGTCTGCTCCTCCACGATGTCTATTACTTCATCCTTCCCGTACCTGTCCTTGAGCTCCAGAGCCGACATGATAACGGATAGGGGGTTTCTCAATCTGTCTGCTGCCATATCGAATTGGGTGAGGTTCTTGGCGAGCTGCTCTATGGCGGTCACCTTATCTTGTTCTACTTTATAAGCGTTTAGGGCGAAGCCTATGTTGTTTGCCAGCCTGGTTAGGAGTTTAAGTTCCTCTTCACTGAAGTCTGAGTTGGAGTGGATGGTAATGATCCCCTGCTGACCCTCATGCATCAAGGGGATGGAGAGAGCATACTTATACTCTTTTTTAATACATTTCTGGCACAACTCATTATCCGTTGATATCTTTATCGCCTCCCCCTTTAGTGTCCGATGAGCTGGGCAATTGCTAATAACCTCTTTTATTGCTTCAGGGTCCACTCCTTCCAACTTCACAGGAACTGACTCTCCATTCCATATAACAAAAGTGATCACGTCTTCATAAAGCATCTTTAAGTTCTTGCTAACCGCATTCAACACCGTCTCAGGATTTCTCTCTCTAGCAAGAACCTCATTTATACTTGACGTAGCCTCCAACAACTTATTCATTCTCTTAATATGAGTCACATCCATCAAAGATGCTACAGACTTCCTGGTCCCCGGTATAACATCGATAGTAATCAATATATTTCTCACATCACCCCCTCTATCTATCAACCTGAACTCATATTTCTTAGGAACCTCTTCACCCATCCTTCTGGCTTTATGATAATACAACATTCTATCAAGATCATCAGGATGAACAAACTCTTTCCAACTCTTCTTACCCTCAACTTCCTCCTTACCATAACTCCAAAGTTCTTCTAACATCCTGTTCGCCATACTAATAGTAGTATCCTCCTCAATAACAATCATAGCAGTACCAGTATGCTCAAACGTAGCCTTATACCTCGCCTCACTCTCCTCTAACCTCTTTTGGGCTTTTTTGAGCTCACTGATGTCTATTACTCCAGCAATAGCTCCCACATAACTTCCATCTTCACTAAAGATAGGTGAAGTCTCCACAATAGTATACACCTTACTTCCATCCTTCCTACAGAATTCGAATTCGTGTTGCTCCCTTAAGCCCTGCTTCCTCTTCTCTAAATTATGTTTAGCGATTTCAACGCCCTGCTCATCCATGAAAGAGAATAAGTGTTTTCCCAACATCTCTTCTTCATTATAGCCTAGGATTTCTGCCATCCGAGGGTTAACGAATGTAGTGTAACCTTCTTTGTCGATAACCCACACACCCTCGTTGAGGTTCTCCACCAGCAATCGATACTTTTTCTCACTTTCTCTTAATGCTTTTTCATACTCTCTTCTCTCAGTTATATCCTCTGCTGTACAGATGACGTACTCAACTTTCCCATCATCATCCAGTTTTGGTGTCTTGGTAACGGAGAGCAGGCGTTCCTCACCCTCAGAATTCTTTACCCACTCTTCAGTATGGATCTTCTGTTTGTTACGGAAGACCTCTCTATTACCTTCCGCACATACATCGGCTGTAGCTTTATCAAAAATGTCGTAAACGCTCTTATTCTCTACATCACTTACACTCAAACCAAGAAAATCTGCGTGAGCCTTATTAACAGTTCCACAAGTCTCAACATCTTTAAGATACCATACCTGCGACTCCATATTATCCAGCAGAAGCCTTTGCTCCTGAGACTTCTCCTCCAACTCCTTTTCAGCCTTCTTTCTCTCGCTGATGTTGGCGATAATGGCCATTCCATTAACAGACCCATCGGAATCGGTAAAAGACGCGGTTGACATCTGAACCGGGATCAGTGAGCCGTCCTTCCTCTGCCTGTACACTTCCTTTTGCCTGATGACACGGTCACTCAACACCTGCCTATGCCAGTTCTGAAATTCCTCCTGCTTATCTTCAGGTACTATAGGGTTATCACAACCTAATACTTCTTCTTTGCTCCAGCCAAAGATTTGTTCGGCAGCAGGGTTCCATAAATTGACTTTCCAGTTCTCATCAAGCCCAATGATGGCCAGGGGTGAAGTGTCTATAAAGTTCTGCAGCATACCTTTTGTTTTGCGTATTCGTTCCTCTGCCATTTTCTTTTCCGTTATGTCGTGCTTGGTCGATATAAAATTCCTGATCTCTCCATCATCGTCTTTTACAGCAGTTATTGTAGCATAACTTATGAACTCTGAGCCATCTTTCCTCACGTTGCGCAACTCGCCTTCCCAGAAACCGTTTTCTTTCACCGCTTCGATTATCTCTTTCTTGACCTTCTCCGGATGGGGACCAGAGTTGAGTAGTGAAGGGTCCTTCCCCATCAACTCATCTTTTCGATAGCCGTGAAGCTCTGCTAGGGCTTTATTGGCGTAAATGATCCTTTCATCAGGAGACAAAATTGTTATTGCTTCTTTAGTGGTCTCTATAGCCTTTAAAAACCTTTCCATTTCCATTTCAGCTTCTTTTTGGGCAGTAATATCCGTTATCAGATTCAGTGTGGCTGGCTTGCCATCCCACTCTATTGAAGCACTATTAAGTTCAGCCCATCTGGTGTTACCCCCCTTATCCTTGAACCGGAATTGGTAGTTGTCAGAGAGTTTTTTACCGTTTACTCTCTCTTTATAGCGATTGGTGAGCTGCTCCCTATCCTCAGGATGAATGAAATTGAAGATGGATTTGAACATCAGCTCCTGTTTGGAGTACCCCGAGACCTCTATTGCCTTGGGATTGGCATACATTATTTTTCCATCCTGTACAACCACAATAGCTTCATTGGCGTTATCCACCAGGGCCCTATATTTCTCTTCTACCATTTCCATTTCCTTTTGTGTCTTCTTGTGCTCAAAGTTCTCTATGAGCTCCCATTCACCCTCCCTGACCACCAGGGTGTAGTGGTGCCTGCTGGTGAGGTCAGCTATCTCAGAGGTCTTGAAGTTATCAAAAGGATATGCGCAGACAGCAACCAGTTTCTTTTTGTCCATTTTGAGGTGGACTTCCTCTTCATACTTGATGAGGTCCTTAAAATTGTCAAGGGTCGCTACATCGCCCGCAACCCTTAAACCGTCATAACCCTCAGCCAAAGACTGATTAAGCTTCTTGGCCCAATTGGTGAGCAATTCTCTAATCTTATTAGTGGTGTACCATTCATCGTAGGAGAGCACCTCCATATTTTGAGGTAGTCCTCCAAGCCGTTCCTCGACCTGTTCTTGAGCCTCTTCTCTGGAGAACTCGGAAGTGACCCACATACAATACTCATTGTTATCCACACCAGCCTTGAAAAAGGGGATGAGCAGATCGGTGAGGTCCTCTTTAGTTTGATAGAAGTTGCAGACGTGGGTTCCCCAGCCTACTTCACCCAGAACACTGATCCCTGAATCCCTTCTCTCCCTTTTTTGAGCAGTGGTCTCGAAGATGAGGATGAAAGTAGCTCCCTGCTGATCATTGTCCAGATGAATGCTTCCCCCATACCTCTCAACTGTTTTCTTGACGATGTATAACCCCAATCCTGTTCCGTTGGTGCTCACTCCCTCTTCAAAGACCCTTTCTCTGATGTCGTCTGGAATACCTTTGCCGTTGTCCGCAATCTCCACCTTACAGACTTCACCCTTATTCTCGATGTTGATATCTACCATATCTGCATTCCCGTGAGTTATGGCGTTCCTCACCAGATTATCGAAGACAGAGGTCAAAGAATCGTCAGCCATAACAGTGCAATCTCCCTGAATATTGAGGTTGACATAACCTTCATACTTATCCTTGATGGGTTTTATGGCATCACTGAATCTCACCGGCTTTAAATTCCCCTCAGAGACCATAGACTCGACTTCCCTCATCTCCTTGAGGAAATTAGCGCTTCCGTCGATCTTTTTGAAGACATCATCCAGTAATTCATCATCCTTGTCATCCCGATAGACCTCCAGAATAGACCTGATAGTAGTTAGATCATTAAGAACATCGTGCCGCAAGTGGCTGTTTATCAACTTTAAAAGCTCATACATGGGCGACCCCGTTTAGTCATTATTGTAATCATGAAATTATAAAAGATTTACTCCTCCACACAGGTAAGAAATAACAAAAATTTGACGCAAAAAACATTCCCAAAGCTCACAGAACTCCCAACTATTTTTAACAGACAAATAGAACCGGATACTGCTCAGTAAAACTAAATAACTGTTCAATAGATAAACTATTTTTATTGAAATCCGTCAGACTGCTGGACAGTACAACAAGTTGAGAGGCATGCATAAAAAGATGAAATAAGCCCTTCCGACGAATTCAAGGGATAATAAATAGTAAATTTTTAATAATATTTTTATCTACATTCTATAGGGGTCACCTATTAGAATTATAGATTTTAAGGATGAAATAGAAGAAATAATGGAGAATACGGATTGTCCTAAAGATTTTGCATGCTATAAAGCCAATTTCGAGAACCTGTGCAATTTCAGGGATTTGGGTATAAAAGATTATATCGAATGCAGTAGCTCCTGTGACGATTCTCCCGTTATCTGCCCATCTGGATTTGACTTTGGCGGTTCATTCATTTGCGGCTGTCCATTGAGAGTTTTCATAGCCAAGCGATTTAACAGGTAGCTTTCGTTAAACTATAAGAGAAACACTAACCATACTGGAATAGATATATGTTCGAGTTAAATGGTGGACTCAACCGGAGATCCAAAAGAATAAGAGCTAACAAAACCCAGTAAAAGAGAATATAGTTTTCCAGCAACGATCAGGAAAGGTTTAGAGATTTTAATGGATCAACGGATTATTTGAGGAATAGTTTAACCATTTTTCCTGAACCTCATTTTTTGGATCGGTTTGAATGTTGCAAGCAAAAAAGTTTTTATCGCAGATACAAAAATCAAAGGTTTGGTTAAATCCAGTCGAATTTAAAAGGTGTAGTCATATGTCAGAGTTGAACTTGGAAGAATTCGTCAATGCTGCGGATAGGATATATAAAAAGGCACTGGATGAGGGCCGGTTGGCCGATAATCCATCCAGAAGGGATCTTAGAGCTATGGTGAAGAAAGAGCCGGGAGTGGTTAAGACCATATACCGGAATTTTGTGGCGGAAAGCGATCCGACTTCCAGAGCGGCTAAATTCACCAAGAACAGCAAAGACCATCAATTTGGAGAGGAAGAGAAAAGGCTGCTGGAGCAGTGTGAGGAGTATCTTGGTAAAGAGGACCTCATCGCCATCGATAAGGTGGTGGGGAACAAGAACAGCGACACTACGGTAAGGTTGATCGTTCCTCAGAGGTTCGCCCACATCGCATATGGTGGCGGTAACCTCTTCCACGCGAGGAGGCAGAAGGTTGAAGAGCCTGATTATCACATAGTCTTCTTCTCGGATGAGGCTTTTGAAAATAATAAGTCCAAGCCTCTGCCCGAAAAGGATATCACCATAAGGCTGGCCATACTTGATGACGGAAGGGTCGTGAAAATAGTGAGGAACAGCAACTACATCGGAGAGTACAAGAAAGGGGTTTTTGCTGCTGAGGACTGGGGAGCCAAAGTCAAGAAAGGGGGCTTATTCCTTCATGGAGGCTGCCGTGAAGACTACCTCCAGGATGTTCACGGTGATTACAGAACGGTCACAACACTCCTAATGGCTCTATCCGCAAACGGAAAAACAACTCTGACCTCCAAGATCCTGGCGAGGAAGCAAGGAGAGAAATCCTGGCTTATTCAAGATGATGGGGGCACTCTATACCCCGACGGTTCTTTCTATGGGTTTGAAGCGGGAGGTATCTTCGTAAAGACTGAAGGTGTTAACCCCAGGGACCAGATGGAGATCTACTACGGCTTGATGAAGCCTGAAACCCTGTGCGAGAACGTATATGTTACAGAAAAAGGTGTTTTCGACCTTTACAACTTCGAAAAAACTTCCAACGGTAGAGCAGTTATACCGAGAAGGGATTTCATGCACGCCAGTGACCACATCGATGTGAAGAAAGTAAATAACCTCATCTTGATAACCAGGGGACCAACAATCCCTGCAATATCCAAATTGACCCTGGAACAGGCTGTAGGCTTAATGGTAGTTGGACAGGCGATGGAGTCTTCCGCAGGAGATCCCACTCAGGCAGGCAAGATCAGAAGTGTTTTCTTCTACGACCCGTTCGTTGCGGGCGATAGAGCCTACCACGCCAACAGGTTCTACGAAATACTGAAAGGGCTCCCGGACACAAACTTCTATCTGCTGAACACCGGCAGTATAGGTGAAGGCAATTCCTTCCAGGACATAAAGCTGGAGCAGACCATCTCCATCCTGGACTCTCTGCTGAGAGGAGGACTTGAAGAGTGGGTAGATTCGCCAACAGGTTTCAAAGTGCCCAAAGCAGTAAGATACGTTGACGACGTTTACTTACACCCTGAAAAACTCTACTCCAAATCCGAATTCAATGAAAGGAACGAAGAGATAAAGAAGGTCAGACAAGAAGCCATCGAAAAGGTGGGCGAAAACCTGCACCCGGACATAAAGAACGTGTTCCAAGACTGAATAACTAATAACCCAATAGGCTTAATTCTCTATTTTCTTCTTTTACTTGTTTTTGTTTATTTTGGCGATGGTGTTGTTGTATCTCTTCTTTTAGCTCAATTCAATTACAAAATTTGAAAGGATCTTGGGATTTGTGGGTTTCGGTAGTGGATCGAATAAGTATTGGATTAGTTTTTGGACCTATGTGATTGATTAGAGATAAACAGCTTAACAGCGTGAAATCCCTCAGGCTTACTCTACGGGAAGCTCCAAGAATTTTTCTCCCGTCCTTGTTAGCCTGTATTTTCCGTCCTTTTTTTCTATAAGACCGAGGGATTCCAGGAATTCCGCTACCATCTCTTCAGGTTCTTCCTCACCTTTTTCGAGGATGTGGTCTAAATTGGAAGCCAGGTCTTTTACTCCTACCCCTATCATAATTGTTATAATCAACATGATTAATATATTTAAACCTTTCGAAATGTTTCGTCTGCAATGCCATGTAATGTACTTTTACAAGAAAAAAATATAAGTAATCAATATGGTAATAATAATCATGGATAACCGGGCTATAACTCCTTTAGTAGGTTTTATACTTATACTTCTGCTGGTGATGATAGGTTTAGGTATTGTGCAGTCAACCCTACCCGGCAAATATAAACAGGTTGAGGCTCAACACCTTAGAGAGCTCCAGAGCCAGTTCCTTAATTTAAAGAACACTCCCACATCCGCAACATCATACAAGCTGGATATGGGTGTTGAATACCCCCAATCACTATTCCTCTCAACTCCTTCTACCCAATCAACCACCATCAGTTTTGAGGATTTCAACCTGAAACTGGATTATAAGGAGGTCCTTACCAACGGGAGCGAAGTACACAGGACCAGAAATCTAACTTCGAGCAGGATCAGCATCGCTCCCAACTACATGTACTATCCTGAAGAAAGCCTTATAATGGAGAATTCAGCAGTGTTCAAGAATATATCCGGTGGAGGTTATATTGAGGTTTCAGACCAGCTCCAGTTCACCGACACGGCAAGAATCGAGATATTGAGCTCAACTTATAATTCCTCGTCCAGGTCCATTTCCACCAAAGACCCCATCAGCATTATAAAGAATCCCGTCTCCAGAGGGGGTTATGTACAGGCAGAGAATTTGACCGTTACCTTTGAGAGCGTCTATCCCCAGTACTGGAAGGACATTGAGGGCTATAACGTAAGTGTTGATGGTAATACAGTGACCATGGAGAAGGATGGGACTGTGATCTTGAGTATATATCGCTCTTCCATAGGGACCTCCGCCACCTCGGACACCTCTTCATACCTCACCGCACAAACCAGGATCGTAAAGAAATATGACTACGTATTAAAACTCAAGAGTGGGGAGACCGATATCCTGAACCTCATAGAAGTCATTGACGGTTATAACAACCCCATCCCTGGTTATCGTGTGGAAGGAAGTTCCAGCATCGGATCGCTTAGAACTTCCACAGAATTTACAAACACCTATGGAGAAGCCCATTTCACTTACGATGCCCCTGCAGTCGATGAGTGCAGGATAGGTAACATCACCTTTACCTGCCCCGAATGCACAGGCCAGCACTCGGTTAGCTACGGAATACTGATCACCGAACCAGATGGGACGTGTACACAGAGCTTTTGCGGCGACGATGCTTCAGTATATGAAGGAAATACGAGCATAAAGCCACCTTACACGAATAATATTCCCTCAACTGAAGTAACAGATAAGAGCTATATCTCAGAAGACGATAACGTTTATCTCCAGACTCTGGCTGACGACGGTAGCTACGCTGCTCACCGATTTAATTTTTCCGTGGGGAGTTTAGTAGAGAAGATCAGCGTCAGATGGAACGGGAAAGGCGGCAGCCATGACAACAATGGTGCTACCCTGTACATATGGAATAAAGCCGAAAACGAATATGCGGTCCTGGACACCGAATACCACTCCTCAGGAGAAACATGGCTGGAGGCCGTGATCGACAGCCGTACACAGGACTACATCAGCAGTGGGTGCGTGACACTTTTAGTGATACAAAACGGTGATGAAGCCTCCAAGCTGTATTCTGACTACTTAGTAGTGAATACAGAGTGAACACCACCACTCCAGTACTTAATAATCATTGTTTATACTATGACATGCTGGTGGTTCAAAAGGTTTATTAATTATGAAAATAAAATGTATATTGAGGTTGGAGAGATAGGATTCTTTTGTATCCTAGGGGGAAAATGACTCTCCAACCTCTCTAATACTTTAAAAACCCAAAACAGAGCGGAATGGGTTTCAACCGAGCCCGACCACAAAGTTTTTTAAGGATAATCACCAAGGTAGTCTTACCCCCTAGGATGTGTAGTTTGTAACTCCAACCTATACAACCTGCCCTCCAACCCTACTACCCGGCAAGTTATCCTGGGGGGCTATTCTTCTTTTGCCCTGAACTACCAACTCAAATAACTATCAGCAAAGCCAAAGCTATTTCGTTATGGGGAGCTTGTATAACCCAAAGTCTTTGATATATCAGAATAAAAGGACCATAAAGAGATGGAGATAGTAAAACAAGGCTAAAAAAAGGAATAAAAAAATAGAGAAGAGGAGGTACAATATTTTTCTCAAATACCGTTAACCAATTACTGATCTACGACCTCTACTTGATGCTCTCCCAAGTCCTTACCGACAACACCGCTCTCAGAGATCACGGGTAACAGGTTGTAGTCGTTTCTATGTCCTTTCTGGATCACGTTGATATCGAATACGAATGTGGTTTCCTCTCCGGGAACTATATCGAAGTTCTTGGTTATCATCAGTTTGCCGGGAGGCACCTTCACGTCAGCGCTTCCTCCTTCCTTCAATTCAGCTTCAACACCATCAACATAGAGCTCTATTTTAGTGTATTTTCCGGCAGGAAGTTCTGTTGTACTGATGGGCAGGGATTTCGCTCCTACCAGCTTGGTTAGGTCAACCGTTCGGTCTTCAAAGTCTATTATCTTGAAACCGCTACTTCCTTCTTCTGAACCGTATCCATATCCGTAGCCGTAACCGTATCTAAATCCTCCAGCCTTGAACACCCTTGCCTCTGTCAAAGTGACGTTCAAATGCTCGAAATCATTTATGTCAGCGGGTCTATCACTTACCATCAGCTGGAGGGTACCATACTCTACAGTCTCCGTCTGATCGTTGCTGCCTGAATTAACAACACTATCCACTGCAGATGATATGGTGGTTATTACGGAGCTACCTCCGCCCCCACCGCCACCTGAGGGGTAAGTGCTTTGAGAAGTATCTGCCGTAGGTGTGGTGGTGGCTCCAGATCCAGTTGAGGTAGATGATTGTGTAGCCTCAGAAGTCCCGGTCTCTCCGGGGGATGAGGTTGGTGTGCCCGTGGTTTGGGCCGTATCAACTGGGGTGCTCGTGGTCAGTTCGTTTTCCACACCTTTTTCTCCACAACCAGCAAACATCATCGCCGTAATGCAGACCGCGGCCAATATGCTCAGCCATTTATTCTTATTATTATTCATCTGATACACCTCCTTAAGTCTTCCTCAAAATTATCTCTCCATTTCGTTCTACAAAGGCGACTCTGTCACCGGGTTTGATATCCAGCCATTCTCTCACGTTTTTGGTGAGAGTGACAGAATATTTTGAAGTCGTCGAGCTAAGCCCTATAATCTCCTCCACGAGGGATAGGGAATAATTCCGGGTTTCATACTTACTTTCATACATAATATTCACCTCCAATCAGGATCTTATAATTATCAGGCCAGAAATTCATTCTTTATCAGTCTAATATCCTTGAAAACGTGTTTGAGGTTGTTGGTCGCTTTTACTACCAGTCTGTGTCCTTCTATTACCTCTTGAACTGTTGTAGCGTTGTAAAGAATACTATGGGCTTGTTCCACATTCTCTTCTGCCAGCTGGAGATCGTTCTGGTAGTCAGTCATCAGCAGATCGAATCTTGTAGTATTACTGGCGTTATTTCTCATCTCCTCTAACCTGGGCTCCAGGTTCTCGGCCTTTTCAATTATATTCTCCAGCTCTCCAGCGGCGATCCGGTACCCTGTAGCCTTAATGAACAATCTGATATCTCTCCACTGATTATTGAGTTCTTGGGCAGATTGCCTCATTTTACCTATATCTGTGGTATTGTTGATGGTCTCCAATCTTTCCTGGGTGGCGTTCCTGTAGCGGTCGATCTTATTCAAGATCTCCAGCTTGGTCTCATTATCCAGATCAGAATTGAGGGTCTGAAGCTCGATCCTCTCCAGCCATGAATCCATATAATTGACGCCTGTCTGCATCATCGCTCTGGCATGGGTATGAGCTTGTGTAGAATTATCCTGTTTTGCTTTCAAATACGTCTGTTGAGCTTCCTTGAAGTTTTGTTTGGCGTTATCGGTGGCCGACCTCGCTTGCTGTATCTTCTCTTTGATCTGCTCCCTTACCTTCCGTTCCTTATCGGTACCATTGTTACCGTTACCATTTCCATTTCCCTGATTCAATTGTAATTTGTTCTCCAGACGCTCCTGGATCTTTTCTCTGACTTCTTCTTTCCTGCTGTTGTTCTTCTCTATCTTCTGGTTTTGTCCTGTGTCGGCTTTATCTATACCTGTACCATTGTCTTCGGTATCTCTTGCGATATTATCTTCATTATCTGTTTTATTTAATCCCACATCAGCATGGGTATGGTTGCTGACTTCAGCACCATTGACCTTCCCGCCGTCACCATCATGCTGGTATGCCATTCCACTACCTGCCGCCAGCAACAGAGTTGCCAGCACGATTAACCATTTCATTTCAACCACTAAAATTAATTTGAACTTTGAAATTAATAAGAAAACTTTCGACAAAACTTTAGACCAGAAAGTTAGTGAGTCCCCAGATCGACCTCTAAAACTTTATAAAACTTTATGAAGCTTTATTTAGCATTAAACCGTATTATGAGGGTTTCTTTGAGACATAAAGATTTAATATTTTAGGTTCTTGGGCTATGAACACCAGAGAAGGCGTGGCCGGTGAAGCTATGGATATTAATCTCATCATTTGTAGAGATTGGTTAATTATATATTCTCAATAGATTGTCTAATAATAATGAGAATGAGAATTATTGATATAGCGATACTTTGTGTATCAATTCTCCTGCTGGTAATATATTTAGCCAAGATCATACCCTTAAATATCGTCCCCGTAATACTCACGGTGGGAGTTTTCGCTATTCTCTCCACATCCCCCTATTTCATTCAAGATTTCAGGCTGCGGTTCTTCGGTTACTTCTTCTTTGGAGCACTACTCTACTGGACTATAGGCAACCTGTTAGTTGAACCCCATTTCCTCACAGATTACTTCTTCATCCTGGCACTCTGTATAGGTAACGCAACGGGTGCACTAATAGCCACTATCGAAAAGAGCGAGCACGCCTACATCTTCTCCATCTCAGCCACAGCAGCATTTTTCTCCAGCTTTATGGTGCAATACACCGCCAGCTATCCCGACATCTCCACCCTGATACTCATACTGCTGGTACTCCTGTCCGCAATGTGGGTCCACCTCTTCCAAAACCTCAAATCAGCAACAGCAGGACTAAAAGACTACCTCATGCAGGCCTTGAAAACATCCATCGTGACCGCTCCAGTGTATATACTGCTCCTGGTCATTCCCTCTTATATGTATCACCTACTCAGCATTGAATTGCTGGAGATGGGGCTTGTCCTCTTTAGGTATGTTCTCCTATCCTTTGTGGTCACCATCGCTGGCGGCATGATAAAGGACTTCGTAGTCTATATAAGCGGCTACCAAAGAGACTACAGCTCAGGAAGAGCAATATTCAAGAAGCTGAAACCAGCAACAACCGCCAAAAGAAGAGCCTACTACTGAACTATAGAAAACTAATCTTCAATTATTTCTTTTGTTTCATTAAACATAATATCATTCTATCAAGTTCATTTATCTGGTTCGATCCTCGGGTTTATGAAAATCTCAATTTTATGCCCTCTAACCTTTCTTGCATAACCCTCATCAATCAAAATTGAACCTATATAAGATGCTGTTGCAACCTTTGTCACATTCTCTTGTAGCCAACTCCCCAAACTACCATCAGGGGGGTCAGTTCTTGAAGTGCCAATTTCAACAGTTTCACCAGAAAAGTGATTTCCTAAACTCCCATATTTTTAGGCACTATGATGTTAAATTTTTCGAAGATGTCTT
>CAZHOR010000011.1:0-82921 GCA_964534325.1 uncultured archaeon | reverse complement strand
CGGTAGAGCCATTTTGCCTATCATCTAATCTATCACTGGAAAATTAAATTGTGCCCTGAATCATAAAGGAGAAAGAAAGACACCATGTTGTATTGGAAGCAGCAACGCTGGAGAAAAACCAATATGTGAAAAATGTGGAATGTGTGCAAACGCCGGCATGTTCTCCGGGCTTTTTCAAGGAGACACGGAATGGTTTGAGGTTCAAAAACGTTTAAAAAAGTAAAAAAGACTCAGTTAATAATAATAACTATTGCAAGTATATAATAAATATAACCTGAGATATTGCTTATAATAAGCTTCCACACAGAGGCCATAAATGGGCTCTGAGGCTTACCCCCACCTGCCCGATAAACCCATGGATAACCCGAGTATGTTCTTACATTATGGTGGTTGAAGGGTTACAGTCTTTCTTTATTTTCACTATAACTTACACAATCCTAAAGGGGAGTGAAAAGACAATTACAATATAACCTACTTTAAGTTAAAAAGTATGGGGGGTTAGATTATGGGGATAAATAACTATCAACGCTTTCTTACCAATATTGAAAGCGAGCATGGAAGGAAAGCAAGAAAGAAGGTAGGGAACTACTTGGCACGAGGATACAACCCAGTCAAAGCTTTAAAACTTGCTGGTGTAGGTAATGAAGACTAAGAACCGGCAAAGAGCAATCGAAGGAATCAACCAATTTCTAAGAGGAGATATAGACAAGAAAGACTTGGAGAGAGATTAAAGAAAGTTTTTTGATCTCTATTTTTTATTTCTTTGTAAGCTTAACTATTTGGCCATCCATTCGTCAGTTTCTTGTTCGGACTCTTTCTTCAGCTCGATTTTCTGGAGGTAGTCCTGGGTTCTGATATCTACCAGGTAGGCTTCAGGAGCGATAGCGGGCAGGCAGTGTCCGGTAAATATCCGCAGCACTTCTCCAGCTTGAACAGAGCAGGTTATACCATATGAGATGGGGTCATGCTTGACTGATGGGTAATCCACATCAAAGAATGATATTCCATCAGGTAGAAATGTGGTTATAATATCTGGTATGAAGGGGGAACCCAGCTCTTCTGCGATTCTGGCCCCCTCTTCTACGTGTTTATGGGCGATAACCACATCTACACCCTTCAACTGACTTCTTAAGCGATTGTAATCTTCTGGGTAGGGGTAGGAGAGGATGGTGGTGTCGTTGCTCATGGGGTGGACCACATCGTAGTTGTTCGCTTCCAGTGGTCTTATGCTGGCATCCACTCTGGAGTCCATAGGGGTTATAAAATCCCCTATATACCTTATGCACCCGATAGAGCTCCTCCACAACAGCTCCATGAGCAATCTGCTACCTATTACGCCTACACTCAATTTCCTGAGGTAATCCAGCTTTTCCTCATCCGCCAGTCCATACCAGAACAATTTCCTCATGCGAATCACTTCAGTTCAGTTCACATTAACTTAATCTCATGTGAAATGGGGAACGAAACCATATCTGGAGTATATCTGTTGTGCCCTCTCGCTTTTAATGAACTCCAGAAATTTTCGGGCATTCTGTGGGTTGGGGCAGTTATTAAGCCTGGTAATGTAATAGTTTATATTATCTCTCTGGTCCAGCTCCTTACCGGGTTCTATCATGCCCACTTTTAGTCCTTTCTCTCTTGCCTCCACCACTTCGGTGGCCCACACGGGACCAACATCCACCGACTTCTTCCTGATCCTTAGGGCCGTCTCTCTATGGTGGACTATGGTATAAATGGTGGTACCCTCAGCTCTTTTCTCCTCCATAACTCTCCTAACCAGCTCATCTCCCCCTGCCTGCCTGTACATCTCAACAATGTGGTGAGCGATATCCTCTGTATCCGGACTGGGCTGCGAAATCCGGACATCACCCCTTTGAAGGTCTTTTACGGAACCAATCTTTGCAGGGTTATCTTCAGGCACCATCAAAACAATCCTGTTGTGGAGATAGATAAAATAGTCATCGATCAGTCCCTTATATTTTAAGGTCTTCATGGATTCCTCATTAACTGCAGAATAGATATCAGGGTTCCCTGGAATGACTCTGTCTCCAAAAAGGGCACCATCATTAAGGATCTGGTTGAGCATCAAACGTGGTGGGAGGGTCTCATAAAAGATCCTCTCTACCTCGGGATATTCTTCTTGAAAGGCCTTAACCAAATCTTCCATGGCCATGAACTGGTTTCCAGCCATAAATAGGGTGAGGTCGGCATCTTGTGCATACTCCAGGTTATGGAGGTCCTCTCCTGAAGTTATTGTCGGCCTGATATACGTCACCCCCTTCAAGTTCTCAGGGCTTTCATTACGTCATGCTTGGTAATAATTCCGGTTATTCCATCTCCCTCGACCACCAGTAGAGCCTGGGCATTTAATAGCATTTTGGAAATGGATTCCAGCCCTTCATTCGGCGACACCAGAGGAAAAGCATCCTCCATGCAGTCTTTAACCTTTAGCTCACCAGCATCAAGACCTTTAGACAAAATGGTCCTCACCACAGCGCTCTCATTAATACTCCCAATGATACGGTTCGAGGAAGAGATCACAGGCATCTGAGAAATTCCATCGGTCCTCATCAACTCAATAGCATCCTTCAGAGTAGTCTGAGGAGAAACGTACCTCACAGGAGAGTGCATGATATTGCCCGCAGTTATGTTCCCCTCCATCATCTCCAGAGCGCTCAAAATCTTCTTCACCAAAGAAAGCTTGGGATCAATACTTCCAGCCTCAATTCTGGCTATTAATGGCTGGCTAACGTTTAGACTCTCCGCCAACTTCTTCTGAGTAATACCCAGCTTTTTCCTCCTCCTCTTTATCTCCTCAATTTCGGCCATCATATTTTTTTGACACAAGGAAATAATAAGAAGAGATATTTAATATTACTGATATGCATACCACTAGGCAATATAAAAATTACAACATAGAAGGTAAATTAAAAAATTGTCTCACTATTCGACTACAGCTAAGAAAATCTCGTCAAGGGTTCAACAGAGATTCTCACGTTTTACTGATTAACAAAAGCACAAGATGAACTCACAAAACAAAAAATATGGTCATCCAATTTCGCCTTCCTTGATTTTTCTGATCAATTCTTTTCTTTTAGCGTCTATGTCAATATCATCATCTCTTGGATAAATCCTTGTTCGCAGGATACCTAATTCATCAAATCTATCATCTTTTTTCCTTCCAATTTTTTCCAGCATTTGATCACCTTGTTATAATATCTCATCTAATCTACTATAGGATTTACCAAAGTTGGTTTCCTGTACACATATGTCATTCAACACTTTAATACTTTCGTTAGTAAGTTCAAGGGTATGGCCATCCTCAAACATAATCCCTCTAACTGTTTCTCTACCAACCCCACTTGCAACTTCAGAGTTTTTCTTAGCTTTAAACACATTGTATACAGCACTTTTTAGTTTATCGTTTTTAGTATGACTTTGGAATAATAATGTATTAATAGCCTGTGTTCCACCCGACCCTATTGCATTAAAGTTAATATCTCGTGTATTTATATATGTAATCTCATTTATCTCAGTGAGTTCGGCTCTATTATTCTTATATCCGGCTAATAAGACAGAAGTTTTCAGGTGTACATTGCTGATTTCGTTCATTATCCTCTCTAACATATTGTTATGTTGTGGCAGTTGCATGTAATCTCCTAAATCTTCAAATCGAATGTTGAACCTGTCAAGCAAGTAACTCTCGATCCTTTGGTTTCTCAAACTATTCATGTTCTCATGTATCTTATCTCTTATGCTATCAAAACCCTGTAAGCTATTCGTTCCATCGAGTGCATCGTCAAACAAAAGAGCTTCTCCTGACAGCATCGCTATTGTATTTTTATTGACTTTTCTGCATTTCTTGATAGTGTGTTCGAACTCACCAACCTCTGGAAGAGTTATCATATGATCAGTGGCAAAAATTATTGCTTCAGAGTCCTCTTCATATCCTGAAACGCCATTGCATCTACATATTGCGGCGATACAAATTGTCAAATTTACACCCCGAAGGTAGGCTTGATTTTTTATATATAATTTTTTTGCAAATTTATTCGTTATATTTCTATGTTAAACGTTTGAATTTATAGCACTTGAACTATAAAATCCTTCAACTCACGAATCAAATCCAAACAAAAACCCAAACATCAAAAGTCAAAAAACAAGATTTAAATAACGTTATGCACAGCAGAACATATCGGTGATATGGTGAAAAAATTGGCGATTACATTAATACTAATGGCTGTGCTTATTTTTGCTGGTTGCGCCAGTAATCAGTCTAACACTGGTGATAAAATAAAGTTGAAGGTTTTCCATGCGGGCAGTTTGACGGAGCCCATGAAGGAATTGGAGACAATGTTTGAAGAGGAGCATCCTGATGTGGATGTTCAGCTGGAAGGAGCGGGTAGTGCCGCAACCATCAGGAAAGTGACGGAGCTGGATAAGAATGCGGATGTTGTAGGTTCGGCAGATTACACTCTTATTCCCACCTTGATGTATCCTGAATATGCGGATTGGACCCTGAAATTCGCTGCTAACGAGGTAGTGCTGGCGTACCACGAGGATAGCAAGTATGCTGATGAGATCAATTCTGATAACTGGTACGATATCCTCAGGAAGTCGGATGTCAAGTTCGGGTTCTCCAATCCCAATGATGATCCCTGTGGATATCGCTCTCAGATGGTTATGAAGCTGGCAGAGCTCCACTATAATGATGACAGCATATATGACGACCTCGTAGCCTCTTACTCCAACCTGGAATTCACTAAGGATGGGGATAGCTACGTGCTTGAAATGCCTTCTTCAGAGAACATAGAGCCCAATAATGACAAGCTGATGGTCAGGAGCATGGAGATGGAGCTCATAAATGGTTTAGAGTCAGGTGAAATCGATTATTACTTCATATACAGGAGTGTTGCCAAACAGCATGACCACCAGTTTGTGGAGCTGCCCGATAAGGTATCTCTGGGCAGTGACCAGTATGCAGACCTCTACAACAGGGTTAAGGTAGTTCTCGCCAGTGGAGATGAGGTGGCAGGAAAGCCCATAGTTTATGGGATGACCATACCGTCAAATGCTGAGCACAAGGATTCGGCAGAGGAATTTGTTCAGCTGGTGATAAGTGAAGAAGGAAAACAAGTATTCGAAGAACTTGGTCAGCCACCCATAGAAGCTGAAGTTGACAATACCGACAAGATCCCCGCTAACCTTAAAGAAGCGGTAAGCTAAACGGAGATAATATCAGATCAATAAATCTAAGACAGGACCAAATAAAGGAGTAATAATGAAATTGAAGGTATTATTTGCTATACTGGCCTCCTTGATGGTCCTGTTCGTTATTTTACCTGTTTTTTCTACTTTTGCCACTCAAACAGCCGATCTAAATGGATTGTATGAGGCATTTACTGATAGTGATGTGTGGCGGATCATACTTTTCACCGCCTACGCTGCATTTCTCTCCACCGTTATCGCGGTTGTACTGGGGACCCCTCTATCCTACTTGATGGTGAGGACCAATTTCTTTGGAAAGAGCATTATAGCAGGTTTTGTGGACCTCCCCATCATCATTCCACACGTTGTATCCGGGATAGCATTACTATCGGTTTTCAGCTCCAGAGGCATTATCGGCTCTTTCGCCCCAATCGAGTTCGTTGACGCTCTACCAGGTGTGGTGGCTGCAATGTTATTCGTTTCAGCCCCCTTCTACATTAACACTACCAGAGAAGGTTTTCAGAACCTGAACATCAGGCTGGAGCATGTGGCCCGAACGCTTGGCGCCTCACCGGTCAGGGTATTCGCCACCATAACCATCCCACTCACCTGGAGGCACATGGCAGCCGGTGCTCTAATGTCGTGGGCCAGAGCCATAAGCGAGTTCGGTGCTGTGGTCATGATAGCCTATTACCCTATGGTGGCTTCAACTCTTATATATGACAGGTTCTTGAGTCAAGGCCTTCAAGCCAGCAGGCCCATCGCAGTAATATTGTTCATATTCTCTCTGATCGTATTCGTGCTATTGAGAGTTCTTTTGTGGGGGAGGAAGAATGAAAACGGTACTTGAAGTCCAGGGAATCTCCAAGAGATTGGGTAATTTCCAGCTAAAGGACATTACTCTGGAAATAGGTAACGAGTACTTCGTTCTGCTGGGACCCACTGGAGCCGGAAAGAGCGTCTTGATAGAGATCATTGCTGGCATGTTCACTCCTGACAAGGGAAGGATAACCATAAATGAGGAGGATGCCACCAACCTGCTCCCCGAAAAAAGGAAGATCGGATTTGTCCCTCAGGACTATGCATTATTCCCTCATCTCAACGTCTTCAGGAATATAGAGTACGGTCTTAGGGTTAAAGGAGAGAGAAACTCCTCCAGAGTAGAGGAGCTGGCGCGAACTCTGGGTATTGAGCATCTTTTACATAGGGACCCTACAACGCTCAGTGGGGGTGAGAAGCAGAGAGTTGCTCTGGCCAGAGCCCTTATCGTCCAACCCCAGCTGATCCTTCTGGACGAACCTCTCTCTGCAGTTGATCTGAGGACCAAGGAAAAGCTGATGGAGGAGTTGAGAAAGGTCCATTCTGAATTTGCTGTTCCTATTGTGCACGTAACCCACAGTTTCATTGAGGCTGCCGCCCTCTCAGATAGGGTGGCAGTGATGATGGACGGGGAAGTAAAGCAGGTGGGGGGGATCAAGCAGCTTTTCTCTCAAGCCAGAGACGAGCAGGTGGCAGATTTTATTGGGGTAAAAGGTTTATTTGAGAAGTTGCTGAACTATTTAGAGTAATGGAATTGAGATGGCGGTTCTGGTTCGAGAAGGATGGTAAACCGGTTATGGGGAAAGGAGGAGCAGAGATATTAAGAGCTATTGAGCAGCACGGCTCCATCTCCCAGGCAGCCAAATCGCTGGATATGTCCTACCGTTTTGTGTGGAATTACATTGAGAAGATGGAGAACAGAGCAGGTAAAGTAGTGGAGAGGGAAAGGGGAGGGAGATCCGGAGGGAAGACAACCCTCACTCCCTTGGGAAAATCACTTCTGGAGCAATACTTTAAGGTAGAGAAAGAGCTGGAAGACCTTGCTGATGGATTTGACAAATAAGAAATTTTAGCGTTGGTAATCTAAAGAAGATGTATTCCAAGAATAGTTCAGTCTTCTACGAACTCTACTTCTCTCTGGAACCCGTGTTTTTCTATCCAGTTCTTGATATACGGGCAGGAGACCTTTATTTTGTGGTAGCTGTCCGCGAACTTTAGAGCTTTTTCTACTACCTGGGAAGCATATCCTCTCCCCCTGTGCTCGCGGGGAGTAAAGGTTTGGATAAGGTGAATGGTACCGTCTTCCTCCTCGTACTCCACCCAGGAAAGCTCTTTCACGTCATCTCTTAGGATTATTCTTTTTGCCGTGATCTCGAAATTGAATGCCATAATTATTGCTCATTATTGTTGTTCGATTTGATATCCTTTGTCCACCCATTCTTTATATGAGCCCTTAAAGTCGTACACGTTATCAAAACCCATCTTCATTATCTCTTTTGAGGCTATGGTGCTGGCAGGACAATCATAGTCATTGGAATATACGTATATCTTCTCTGCCTCTTCCAGCCTTGGCTTGAGCCCCTCGATGTTCTTTATTTCCGCAAAAACAGCTCCCGGCACATGACCTTTATCGTAATCTTTCTTATCCCTGACATCAATTACCAGCGTATATAGTTGAGACAAATCCTTTTTCACTTCTTCGGCACTGACAACTGGCGGCTCCATATTCTCATCCCTGTAGTTTTACCTTAACCTACCTTTAACTGGTCATGATAAATTATAGTAAATAATATTTTTCCCTTCTCCATTGAAAAGTGATGATGGCCTCCGTTTTTCCTCCGAGTCTTTAGCACTTTTCAGCATTTTTAGCATAACCTTGTTTTGAGAGATGTTTTGTGTTAAGACATTATTCGTCTTTAAAACTCGACCACTCGATTTCACTCTTGTAAAAATATTTGATAAGGTATTGGATGAACTCTTCGTCGGTTTTGCTCCCTGAATACTTTTTGGACTCCTCGAACTGATTTGACAATTCATCGTCAAGGTCCAGATTTAGATTATACAATTTCCCCATCTTAATCCCCACTGATAGTGGATATCACGGTTTTTATACTTTATTTTGAAATCACTTGAACAGTGAAGGTGGTATTGAAATAGAAATAGTGAAGACTACTCTTTGAGGATCTCATAATAGCTTCTAACCGGGCTTTCCCAGTCCATTTCTCTGGCAAGGAGGAACGCTACATCGCACATCATTCTGTCCTTTACCCAGTCCCTTAAGAACGCATCAATTATGATAGACAGTCCTAAAGCATAATCCGTGATCGTCTGGAGGTAACTCTGCTCGATATTATCCACCAGAATAACTCCTCCATAAATCCCCTTCTGTTGCTGGAGCTCTCTGACAGCCCCGCTGAAGCCGCATGCCTTGCTCAGGACTACGGAACATGCTTCGCTGCAAGCCTCCAGAGCTGTGAGGAGGAAAGGATCATAACGTGAGGGAAATACTCCCGCTACACAGGCAGAAGAGATCTCATTTAGGGTCATGTTGAAGCCCCCGTCCTCTTTACTCACCCATTGGGGATAGAGGAGAGCGCACACGTTCCTGCGGCTGATATTCTTTACCCCAAGACCTCTCTCATCTATCATTTGCTTCAACCTCAGCTCATCACCCACCAGCAACTCGTCACCCAGATTAAGAGGGAAACCTGGTGGAAGCGTTTTAGGTTCTTTGGGCCCCACAGCAGTTATGAGGATGCAAAACACTTTTACATCATCTATCTCTTTATTTTCCACCTTATTTTTGAGAATCCTATCCAGAATGATCAGTGAATCGAGAAGATCGGGGTATCCTTTGTTCTCAATTTCCAGTCGGGAGATGGTGAAAATGGGTATGATTGCTTTGTCCTCCACAACAACTCCGTCCATCCTCTTCAAAATGTCCGATATGAAGGACTGCATTTTTTGAAGATTTCTACTCTTCTTATTCCAGTTGACACTATTCACATTCAGTTCGATACCGTTGCGGATGACAATGCCGTCAATACCGTAAAACAATCTGGATTCATTCCTGGTGTTGTTGCTGACGAAGCTCACCACGTCTGAATAGCTGGCCAATTTCTCCATTTCCATCAAACCGTGCTGAATATTTGGGGGTAAGGTAGCATCTCCTTTCAACACCTTTTCAAAGTTCTGCGCGCCCCAGTTCCTCCCGGGTTTGGTGGCGTGGAAAGTAGCCAGTGTTTTCACCGGCACAGATAATCTCTCCAGTCTAACTGAAGCATAGAACACAGGGAACTCGTGGCACTGCAGGGAGACTTTTTCTTGTGTGGATAAACCCCTTGCCAGCTCTGATATGGCATAAGATAAATTGAGGTAATGAGTATATTCTCCTCCGTAAGTGGTGCTCTCATATTTCAAGGAATCGAGGCCCAGGAGATTGTATGCCTCAGCTTTGACCACATCACTTAACCTCACTTTACTGCCCTGGTAGTTCACTCTCTTGCTCATGCACTCCTCAGTATTGAAAAGCGCGTACTTTATTCCCTCTGTTCCCCCTTCTCTTTTTACCGCCCGGTAATCTATACCTATCCCATCCAGAACTTCCAGCAATTTGCCGTCCTCGATGGGCTCAAACCCGGTGAGGTCCGTAATTCTGGATTTGGGGCTCCAGTCCTGTCCCAGCCTCTCGAAATATGGTCCCGCAACAATGATCTCATCTGAGGCTATCCTGGCCAGATACCTGGCTTCCGCATCGATTACGTTCCATATCCCTCCCAGCTTGTTGGATATGGGACCAGATTCTTCTCCCCCTATGATCATGTACATCCTACCACCAATCTTGCTTGATCGATCAGACCTCTTTAAAAACCCGTTCGAACATTTCTTTATGTGCAGTGGGTTTCCATAAGAACTCCAGAGACTCCAGGTCATCCACAAGTCCGTACATCTCTTCCTGTTTATTCAGATTTAGCTGTTTAGGGATAACGGGTTTGACAAACCTTATTGGGGGAACATCCCCGTACATCTCATTCTCAATCCAACCATCAGTTGTATAGTAATAACAGGCGCCCCTCATGTTCTTGTAAGTCTCATAACGTGATTCAAACTCCCTATAAACCCAATTGGACATCCTCAATTTCTCGTCTGAAGGATTTACGGTTACATGACCATAGTTGGGAGGGATTACAACCTTATCACCTTTAGCAGCCTCCACAACCACAAAATCGACTACCTCACCGTTATCCAGCTTTTGAAGTAAATAAAAAGCCTCACCATCCAGAACTTCGTATATTTCGGTGTATGACTGGTTGCCCTCTGCAACCGGGTGATAATGGCCATAGGTCTTTATGAACTCTTCACCAACTTTATTGGGAGGGATAATGGTTATATCATATCTCAAATTCCTTGAGACAATCTTTTTATGCTCAGCTTCGTTCTTGTGGACATCCCTGAACATCAGGTAGGCTTTGAAGTTATCTTTAACGGATTGAGGGTAGGCAAGGACAGGTAAGAGATCGTTGACCCATCTAATTGCTGCAGTGAACTCTTTACCGAAAAACTCCATGACAATCTGCATAACTTTAGTTACCTTCAAATTTAATAAGCATTATTGTTTATTTTTCTGGTTTATAATGAGCTGTTCTGAAGCCTAATACACGATCTTGACTATTTCCGGTTCGAATGGAAAGAAAGAGGGTCTTTACACTGTGCTACGCTGGTTAACTTAAATTTTATATACCCGCTTATACAAAGAGGATTTACAACCAAAAAAGTGGGAAAAGCTGTTCAAGGAATTATTTAGGGATGGGGTCGGTTTGAAGATAGGATCATGGTATATGGGGGAAAATAAGACCAGGTTCACCGTGTGGGCACCTTTTATAAAAGATTTAGGTGTGAACGTTGAGGGGCAGAAGGTCCCTATGGAAAGAGATGAAAAGGGTTACTGGTCTGTTCTGGCTGAGGCTCCACCAGACACTGTTTACACTTTCACTCTTGACGGTAAGGTGGATAGGCCAGACCCGGCATCGCATTATCAACCCCACGGAGTTCATGAGGCTTCACAGGTTATAGACCACAGTTTTGAGTGGGATGACGGGAAGTGGAAAGGAATTCCGCTCAATGAAATGATCATTTACGAGCTGCATACGGGAGCATTCACTCCACAGGGCGACTTTCAATCCATTATACCTCGGCTGGACGATCTTATCCATCTGGGCGTCAACACTATTGAGCTGATGCCTGTTGCCCAGTTCCCGGGAGAGAGGAACTGGGGATACGATGGTGCATACCTCTTCGCGGTCCAGAACTCCTACGGCGGTCCCCAGGGCCTTAAAACGCTGGTCAATGCATGCCACCAAAGGGGTATGGCGGTGATTCTGGATGTGGTGTACAATCATCTGGGACCTGAAGGTAATTACCTCCGGGACTTTGGCCCCTACTTTACCGACCGCTATAAGACTCCCTGGGGCGATGCCATCAATTTTGACGGTCCATACAGCGATGAAGTGAGGAACTTTTTTATTGAGAACGCCCTCTACTGGTTGGAGCAGTTCCATGTGGATGCTCTCCGCCTGGATGCCATCCACGGGATCTACGACTTGAGCGCCAGACCTTTTCTGGAGGAACTGGCCCAGAGCGTAGATGAGTTATCTAAAGAGATGGGCAGGAAGTTCTATCTCATTGCAGAAAGCGACCTCAATGACGTGAAGGTCATCAGGCCCAGAGAAGCTGGCTATGGTATTCACGCCCAGTGGAATGACGATTTTCATCACTCACTCCATGCCCATCTCACCGGTGAGAGACAGGGATATTATCAGGACTTTGGCTCTTTAAAGCAATTGGCCAAAGCTTTGAGAGAAGGATTTGTTTATTCCTGGCAATACTCTAAATACAGAAAAAGGCGTCACGGAAGCTCCTCCCAAGATAGACCCGCCCATCAATTTGTGGTGTTCTCTCAGAATCACGATCAGGTAGGCAACAGATTGGGGGGAGACAGATTATCCACAATACTGTCTTTTGAGGCGCTCAAGCTGGTAGCAGGAGCTGTAATACTATCACCTAACGTACCCCTATTGTTCATGGGAGAAGAATATGGGGAAGAATCCCCTTTCCTGTATTTCATCAGCCATACAGACCCGGAACTCGTTGAGGCTGTCCGCAAAGGCAGGAGGGAGGAGTTCAGTGATTTTGATTGGGGAGATAGGGTAGAAGAAATACCGGATCCCTACAGGGAGGAAACCTTCAGCAAATGTAAACTGAGATGGGAAAAAAGAGAGGAAGGAAAGCACCAAATCCTCTACGATTTTTACAGGGAGCTTATCAGACTGCGAAAAGAATTCCCATCCCTTTACCACCTCTCAAAAGAAGATATGGATGTCAGGGAAGAAGGGACCATTATATCTGTAAGGAGATGGCATGAAGGTGATGAAGTGCTTTATATAATGAATTTGGGGTCTCAGGAGGTCACCGCGGATTTAGACCTTCAGGATGGATGGAATAAGGTATTGGATTCCCGTGAGGGAAAATGGGGGGGCGAGGGCTCTTCAATTCCTCCGAATATTAGTGGAAAGCAGGTATTAAATATCGCACCCTTTAATTTAGTAGTATACAGGAAAGTGATTTAATTATGAAGTATGTATGTGTTCACGGACATTTTTATCAGCCTCCAAGGGAGAATCCCTGGCTGGAAGATATTGAGATCCAGGATTCTGCTCACCCCTACCACGACTGGAATGAGAGGATAAACAATGAATGCTATGCCCCCAACTCGGCTGCCCGCATTCTGGGAGAAGAAGAGAAAATAGTTGACATAATCAACAACTATGGAAGAGTAAGCTTCAATTTTGGACCTACCCTGCTCCACTGGATGAAGGACAACTCACCGGAGACGTACCAAAAGATCATTCAGGCAGACAAGGATAAGGTGGAATCTTCTGGCTATGGTTCCGCTATTGCTCAGGGCCATAATCATATGATAATGCCTCTCGCCACCAGAAGGGACAAGGAAACCCAAATCCTGTGGGGCATCAGGGACTTCGAATACCGTTTCGGTCGAAAGCCAGAAGGCATGTGGCTGCCGGAGACAGCTGTTGATACGGAGAGTCTGGAGATAATGGCTGAAAACGGAATAAAGTTCACTATTTTAGCCCCTCATCAGGCCGGAAAAGTGAGGAAGATGGGTGAAGAGAAGTGGAAGGAGTTGAACGACGACATTGATCCCAAAAAGCCCTACTTGTATCAATTACCTTCAGGTAAAACCATATCCCTGTTCTTCTACGACGGCCCCATATCCCACGACATCGCCTTTGGCGATATGCTAAAGAACGGGGAAGCATTCGCTAAAAGATTGCTCAATGCCTTCACAAACGATGAAAAAGCAAGTGAAGACGAAGCAAGTGAAGAAGCCACAGGAGGTGAAGAGAGCGGGGAGAAACAGGGCGGTGAAGGTGAACAGCAGGAACAAACAGAGCAAAAGGAACAAGAGGGTCAGAAGGAAATTGAACCTCAAATAGTCCATATTGCTACTGACGGAGAGACTTTCGGGCACCATCATCGTTATGGGGAGATGGCTCTGGCGTATTGCCTTCAACACATTGATTCCAGAGAGGAAGTGGAGATCATTACTTATTCTGAATACCTGGAAAAACACCCACCTGCTCATGAGGTAAAAATCGTGGAAGACTCTTCCTGGAGCTGTATTCACGGTGTAGAGAGGTGGCGAGATGATTGTGGGTGCAACACAGGAATGAATCCCCATTGGCAGCAAAAATGGCGAAAACCGTTGAGAGAGGCCATGAACTGGTTGAGGGATGAATTAGCAGCCATTTATGAGCAAGAGACTAAAGATTACTTTAATGATCCCTGGAAGACCAGAAACGACTATGTATGGGTGGTCCTTAACAGAGATTATACTGATGAATTCCTTTCTGAACATGCGCAGAAGGAACTCTCCGCAGATGATAAGGTCAAGCTGCTAAAGCTGCTGGAGATGCAGCAACACGCTATGTTGATGTTCACCAGCTGTGGGTGGTTCTTTGACGAGATATCCGGTATTGAGACTGTGCAGGTCATTCAATACGCTGCCAGAGCAATGCAGCTAGCCAAAGAAGTCAGCGGTAAGGATCTGGAACCGGAATTCCTCAAATTCATGGAAGAGGCTCCCAGCAATATTGAGGAAATAAAGGATGGTTCACAGGTCTACGAGATGTATGTAAGGCCGGCTGCTCTCGATCTCCTTAGAGTTGCCGCTCACTATGCATTGTCATCTCTTTTCGAAGAGTATCCAGAGGCCGCCCGTATCTACTGCTATACAGTTGAAAATATGATGTATGACCTGGATAAGGCAGGAGTGCAGAAGCTTGCCTTAGGTGAGGCCAGAATTAAATCGGTTATAACCAGGGAAGAAGATGAAATATGCTTTGCAGCCCTCCACATGGGCAACCACACTCTATGGGGTGGCGTAAGCAACAGCCTGAGCGATGAGGAGTTCAAAGCCATGCAAGAGAAGATGAAAGAATCGTTCTCCAAGGGGAATGTTCCAGAGGTAATTCAGGCTATGGACGAGCACTTCGGCACTCACAGCTACACTATCTGGCACTTATTCAAAGACGAGCAGAGGAAAATACTGAGCCAAATAATCGGAGACACTATGGAAGATATTGAAGGCATCTTTAGAGAAATATACGAGCACAACTACCCGGTCATGCAGGTGATGAAAGAGACAAATATGCCTCTACCCAAAGCTATCAGAGCTCCTGTGGAGTTTGTACTGGATATGGATCTGCGTAAACTGCTTGAAGGAGAGGAGCCAGATCTGGAAGAGCTTCAAAAGCTGGTAGAAGAAATAAAGAAATGGGGTTTTGAGGTGGATAAGGTCACTACTCGCCACGTATTGAGCCAGAAGATCACCAACCTGATGGAGAATCTCCAGCAGGACCCCTACAACAGATTCTTGATAGAACAGACAATTTCTCTCATAAAGATCGTAAAGCCTCTCAACCTCGGCCCTGATCTGTGGAAATCTCAGAACCTGTATTTCTCCATAGGAAAACAGATAATGGAGGAAATGCGCCAAAGAGAGGATGAAGAGGCCAAAGAATGGGTGGAACTTTTCGACTCTCTGGGAGAATATATGGGAGTGAAGATCACATGAACATGAGTATAAGCATGAGCAGGGTTCCCGTCTCCACCTACAGAATCCAGTTCAGCCCTTCTTTCGGGTTTGAGCATGCTCGAGAGATCATCCCATATCTTTCGGGCCTCAATGTATCCTTTATCTACGCGTCACCCATATTCAAGTCAAGAAAGGGGAGCACTCATGGTTACGATATAGTTGACCCCAACCAATTGAACCCCGAACTGGGAACAGATGAACAATTCGAGAGATTATGCGACGAACTAAGCGAATATAAGATGGGGTGGCTTCAGGACATAGTCCCCAACCACATGGCCTATGACAGGCAAAATGAATTGTTGATGGACATAATGGAGAGTGGACAGAACTCAAAATACTACTCGTTCTTTGATATCCAGTGGGACCACCCATACGAGAGCATCAAGGGCAAAATCCTTGCTCCCTTTCTGGGAGACTTTTTCGGTGAATCCCTTGAAAGAGGAGAGATCCAGTTGAGTTACCATCACAATGGATTTTTTATCAATTACTTCGATATCAGCTTCCCTCTAAAGATAGATTCTTACGCCACCATACTGTCACACAGCCTCAGGAAACTCAAGAGAAAGATCGGTGAGCATCCAGATTACACCAAATTCTTGGGCATCCTCTACGTGCTCCGCACACATCCCGAAGGTGAGGAGGAGTACGACAAACCCGGATTCGTCAAGAGAATGTTGTGGGAGCTGTACACCAGAAATAAAGATGTTAGAGATTTTATTGATCAGAACATCCTCCTGTTCAACGGAACTGTGGAGGACCCTCAGAGCTTCGATTTGCTGGAAGACCTCCTCATGGAGCAAGTGTTCAGGTTATCCTTCTGGAAGGTAGCTTCTGAAGAAATAAACTATCGGAGGTTCTTCAACATCAACGAGTTGATCTGTCTGAGGATTGAGGATGAAGAGGTCTTCAACCACACTCATTCCCTGGTCTCCGATATGCTGGAGAAGGGAAGGTTTTCGGGGGTTAGAGTGGACCACATCGACGGCCTCTACGACCCCACCGATTACGTGAAAAAGCTGAGGGAGAAAGCGGATTACGTGATAGTGGAAAAGATATTGGAGCCCGAAGAAGAGATACCCTCTTTCTGGCCAGTGGAGGGCACAACCGGCTACGACTTCATCTATTACCTGAACAATGTCTTTTGCATGAGAGAGAATGAGAGGGAGTTCGACAGGATTTACTCCAATTTCACTGGCCTTAATAAGTCGTATAGTGAATTATTAGTGGAGAAAAAAAGGCTGATAATAGGAAAGCATATGGCAGGGGATGTGGAGAATCTGGCTCTCCTGCTCAAGAACATCTCTTCTAAATACCGTCACGGCAGTGATAAAACCCTTTACGGTATCAAGAGGGCTCTGGTAGAGATACTGGCCCAATTCCCTCTTTATCGGACCTACACCAGCAGAAACGCATCCAGAGACGGGGACAGAGAGTATATAAAGGAAGCCGTCAGAAAAGCAAGCCAAAAAATCCCTGATCTTCAACATGAGCTGAATTACGTCCAGGATTTTCTCCTGCTGGAGCTGTGGAGCTCTCTGAGTGAAGAGGAAAAAGAGCAGTTCATTCATTTCGTGATGAGATTCCAGCAGTTCACCGGACCGCTGATGGCCAAAGGGTTCGAAGACACTTTTCTTTACGTTTACAACAGGTTTATATCCCTTAACGAGGTGGGAGGAGAACCCCATAACTTCGGTGTTTCTGTTGAACAATTCCATGACTTCAATCAAAAGAGGACTAAAACCCCGCACACGTTGAACGCCACTTCCACCCACGACACCAAAAGAGGAGAGGATGTGAGGGCCAGATTGAACGTGCTCTCCGAGATACCTCAGGAATGGGAAAAAAGGGTGAAGGAATGGGCCAAGATCAACAGGAGCAAGAAGAAGGTGGTTGAAGGAGAAGAGGTCCCGGATAAGAACGATGAGTGTTTCCTGTATCAAACTCTGGTGGGAGCTTACCCCTTCGACCATAATGAGCTTTCAGAGTTCACTCAGAGGATAAAGGACTACATAATCAAGGCCATCAGAGAAGCCAAAGTCCATACCGCATGGATAAAACCCGATTCGGACTATGAAGAGGCGTTTGTCGATTTTGTAGAAAAGATCTTGGAGCCCGGAGATAAAGATGATAATCAATTCCTCAAAGTCTTCTTACCATTCGTCAAAAAAGTTTCCTACCTGGGGATCTTCAACTCGCTCTCCCAGACCGTCGTAAAGATGACGTCTCCAGGAGTCCCCGATTTCTACCAGGGAACTGAATTGTGGGACCTCAATCTGGTCGATCCCGACAACCGCCGCCCCGTTGACTTTGAGAAGAGGATGAGATCCCTTCAACACATAACTGAGAGAGAGGATACTCTTTCTCTGGTTCAGGAGCTTCTTTCGACTTACAGAGATGGGAGGATAAAGCTGTTCTTGATACATCAGGCATTGAAAGTTAGAAAGGAGAACATAGAGGTATTCCAGGAAGGTGATTACGTCCCTCTTGAAGTGTACGGGAAACACAAGGAAAACATAATTGCCTTTGCACGAAATCGTGGTGAGCGCTGGGCGATTACCGTGGCATCAAGATTTGTGAGCAGTTTGATAGGTGAAAATGAAATGAGTGAAAATAAGTATCCGCTGGATTCAGTGTGGGAGGATACACACATAGTCCTCCCCAAGGGATTGAAGGGATCGGACCAGCTCAAGGACGCCATTACGGGAAATAAGGTCAAAGGCGGGGAAAAATTGATGGTAGGGGATGTTCTTAAATACTTCCCTGTAGCCTTGCTTTTAGGTGAAAAATATGAATAGACGAGGAAGCGGATTACTTCTCCACATCACATCACTCCCCTCTCAATTCGGAATAGGCGATCTGGGACCATGGGCTTACACATTTGCAGATTTTCTCGCTGGAACTGGTTTTGACGTATGGCAGATCCTCCCCCTGAATCCTACCGAGGTGGTCCACGATAACTCTCCCTACCACAGCTACTCCGCTTTTGCAGGAAATACACTGCTTATCAGCCCGGAGCTAATGGTTCAGGATGGATTGCTTTCGGAACAGGATTTGAAACCCGTCCCCGACTTCCCTCAGGATAGAGCGGATTATCGAACAGTAACTGACTACAAGAAAAAGTTGTTCGATACGGCCTACCAGAACTTCATGGCGAAGCAGGGAGAACAGGACAGTTATCAATACGAGTACCAGAAGTTCTGTGAGGAGCACTCGAACTGGCTGGACGATTTTGCCTTATTCACTGCTCTTAAGAAGCACTATAAAAAGACGTGGAATCAGTGGCCCCAGGAGGTCAGGGATAGGGAAAGAAAGTCGCTGGAGCTCAAGGGGGAGCAGTTGAAGGAGGAGGTCAACAGAGAAAAATTCCTTCAGTATGTCTTCTTTTCCCAGTGGTTCTCTCTCAAGCGCTATTGCAATCAGAAAGACATTCATATTCTGGGGGACCTCCCCATTTACGTCACTTATGATAGCTCTGATGTGTGGGCTCATCAGGAGATATTCAAGCTGGATGAGAATAAGTTGCCCGTGTTCGGGGCAGGAGTCCCTCCCGATTACTTCAGCAAAACAGGACAATTATGGGGCAACCCGGTTTACAAATGGGATACTCTCAAAAAGAGGGATTACAATTGGTGGCTGCAGAGGATAGGGCACAACCTTAAACTGTTCGACTACGTGAGGATCGACCATTTCAGGGGCTTTATAGCCTACTGGGAGGTTCCTGCGGGAGAGAAGACAGCGGTGAACGGTAAATGGGTGGAGGCGCCGGCGGAAGATTTCTTCCACAAGCTGGCCAAGAAATTCCCCTTCCTGCCCATTGTGGCTGAAGACTTAGGCACTATAACTTCTGACGTGAGAGAGGTCATGAGCAGGTATGAATTCCCGGGGATGAAAGTCCTTCTCTTCGCTTTTGGTGAAGACAATCCCCGGAACCCCTATTTGCCCCATAACCACCACAGGAACTACATCGTTTATACAGGAACTCATGACAACAACACTGTTAGAGGCTGGTTTGACTATGAAGCCCATGAAAAGGATATAGAAAGACTATCCACATATCTGGGGAAGGATGTGCAGAGAGAAGAAGTTCACTGGGACCTCATGAGACTGGCTTTAATGTCCGTGGCAAACACGGCCATCATTCCGGTGCAGGATATCCTTGGTCTGGGAGAAGAGACCCGCATGAACAGGCCTGCAGGAGGCACCGGGAACTGGAAGTGGAGACTCACTCCTCAACAATTCGAGCAGATCCCTGGCGATGAATTGAATCATATGCTGTGGTTGTATGGAAGAAAATGAATTACAAGATCAAGGAGCTAAACTAATTGTTTTGTTACCTATTTTATCTAATTACTAAAAAGGTGGTCCCGTGCCTGAGCCTGCGCCTGTACCTGAGCCTGTAGAATTGGGAGATGATCCTCTGTGGTATAAGGATGCCATAATCTACGAAGTCCACGTTAAGTGCTTTTACGACAGCAATAATGACGGGATCGGTGATTTCAAGGGGCTTATACAGAAGCTGGATTACCTAAAAGACCTGGGGGTCAATGCCATATGGCTGTTGCCCTTTTACCAATCGCCTCTTAAGGATGATGGCTACGATATCTCCGATTATTTCAAGGTGAACCCCGATTACGGCACCCTGCAGGATTTCAAGAAGTTCCTCAAGGAGGCTCACAAGAGGAATATCAGGGTGATAACTGAGGTGGTCATCAACCACACCTCTGACCAGCATCCCTGGTTCCAGAGATCGAGGAAGTCGAAACCGGGAACCGTATGGAGGGACTTCTATGTGTGGAGCAACACACTTGAAAAGTACAGGGATGCCAGGATAATATTCAAGGACTTCGAGACATCCAACTGGACATGGGATCCCGTTGCGGGAGCATACTACTGGCACCGGTTCTATTCTCACCAGCCCGACCTCAATTTCGATAGTCCCAGGGTCCAGAAGGAGATCCTTCGGGTTATAGACTTCTGGATGGAGATGGGTGTGGATGGGCTTCGGCTTGATGCTGTTCCCTACCTGTTCGAAAGAGAAGGGACCAACTGCGAAAACTTACCTGAAACCCATCAGTTCCTGAAGGATTTGAGAGAGCACCTGGACAAGAATTTTCCTAACAGAATGCTTTTATCTGAAGCGAATCAGTGGCCGGAAGATGCAGCAGCCTACTTTGGAGATGGGGACGAAACCCACATGGCATTCCACTTTCCTCTAATGCCCCGAATGTTCATGGCCATTCAGATGGAGGACCGCTTTCCCATAATCGATATCCTGGAGCAAACACCATCCATCCCGGAGAACTATCAGTGGGTGCTGTTCCTGAGGAATCACGACGAGCTGACCCTGGAGATGGTCACCGACGAAGAAAGGGATTACATGTACCGGGTTTACACTCAAGACCCTCGAATGAGAATAAATCTGGGGATCCGCCGCAGGCTGGCTCCTCTTCTGGGGAACGACTTCAGGAAGATCAAGCTTATGAAAGCCCTGTTGTTGACCCTTCCGGGCACCCCCGTCATCTATTACGGTGACGAGATAGGGATGGGGGACAACTACTACCTTGGGGATAGGGACGGTGTGAGGACTCCCATGCAGTGGTCACCGGACAGGAATGCAGGGTTCTCCATGGCAAACCCCCATAAACTATACCTTCCCGTAATCATTGACCCCAATTTTCACTATGAAGCTGTAAACGTGGAGAATGAAGAGAAAAACCCCTCTTCGTTATTGTGGTGGATAAAGTATTTGATATCCATCCGGAAGAAGTGCAGGTCTCTGGGTAGAGGAGACACGGAGCTACTATTTCCAGATAATCAGAAGATAATGGCTTTCACCCGCCAGTATCAGGATGAGGTCATTCTTATGGTGGCCAACCTGTCCAGACAACCTCAACCCGTTTTTCTCGATCTATCGAAGTACAGCGGCTATGTTCCTCAAGAGATGTTCAGCAAGAATACTTTCCCTCCCATTGAGAAATCTCCATACCTCTTGACCCTTAATCCCTACGGTTTTTTCATGTTCACCTTAAAAGGAGAGGAATCCAGGGCAGAGGAAAGAATTCCGGAATTAAAGGCCACCAGCTGGAAAAAATTTGTGGGCAGCAGAGAGGTAAAGAAACTGGAGAAAGCTCTACCCTCATACCTCAAGAGGTGCAAGTGGTTTGCAGGTCAGTCGAGGGTAATTCAAAACGTGGAAGTTATGGAGAATATACCCATCAATCATTCTGCAGTTCTTCTGGTTAAAATAAATTATACAGAAGGCCTGAGCGAGACCTATCAAATACCTGTATCCTTCATACCTTTATCTGAGGAGAGGGTAGAGAAAATAGATAAAGTTATGGACCGACCAGAGGGTTTGATAGCATTCTTCACAACTGAGAGCGGTCAAGGATACATCGTTGATGGCGTCCATGATGAGGAGTTCCGTAAAGACCTTTTTTCACTGGTTACTCAAGGAAAGGCCGTAAAAGGGCAAGAGGGAGAAATGGTAAATCACCTGAGTCCTGGCTTGGGGAGATTTAAGAGATTGAGGGGTCTTCCGGCAGGATCCAGGTTATCTCAGTCTCAAAAGAGCAATACTCCCATCCTGTTCGAAGACAAATTTTTCATGAAGCTCTTCAGGCGGATCGATGAGGGCATCAACCCCGATCTGGAGATCGGGACCTTTCTCACCGAAAAGGCTGGCTTTGAACATTCACCCCCATTCCTGGGTTCCATTGAATACAGGACCGGCTCAACGCGATTGATACTGGGTATTCTGCAGGAATATGTTCCCCATGAGAGTGAAGCCTGGGGGCATATGGTGGATGCCGTAAGACAGTATTTTGAACAGGTCCTGTCCAGAATAACGGAAATACAGCCTCAATTCCCCTCTTCTCTTCTGGAGGTGAGCATTACCACTGTCCCTCCCCTGATACACGACCTTATGGGGGGAGTGTATCTGGAGATGGCTCATTTGCTGGGTAAGAGGACGGGCGAAATGCATGCCGCCCTTTCATCTTCTAATGAACCGGATTTTTCCCCTGAAAGCTTCTCCACACTTTATCAGAGGTCTCTTTACCAGTCCATGAGGGGTCTGGTGAGGAGAACTACAGAATTCCTCTCCAAAAATGTCAAAGATATGCCACGAGACGTTCAGGTAGAGGCTGGAAACTTCTTCCTCCTGGAGCCCGAGATCCTTGACCGCATGGGTGATGTTCTGATAAGAAAGTTCTCCGCCAAGAAGATAAGGATACACGGAGATTACCATTTGGGCCAGGTCCTATACACGGGCGATGACATGATAATTTTCGACTTTGAAGGTGAGCCGATCCGCGCCCTCAGTGAAAGGAGGTTGAAGCACTCCTCCCTCAAGGATGTTGCGGGGATGATCAGGTCATTCCATTATGCTGCTTACACTGCCCTTTACCAGTACGTGCGTTCAGAGGACGTGCCCACACTTAAGGAATGGGCCGATCTGTGGTATTATTACATGAGCGGTGTTTTTCTCAGCTCGTATGTGGAAACTGTCAGAGGTATATCTCTCCTCCCGGAGAATAGGGAAGACCTCAGCACTTTACTGCATGTTTTCCTTCTGGAAAAAGCTATTTATGAAATCAACTACGAACTTGTTAACCGACCGGACTGGGTCATAATACCATTAAAAGGGATAAAGTTCATTCTGGGGGAGTACGAAAAACATGGGAAAGATGGAAAACATGGATAGTGAGGGGAGAAAGGGCACGACCATGCTTAGCGATTACGATATTTATCTTTTCAAGGAAGGAAATCATTTTCGATTGTTCGATAAACTGGGCTCTCAGCTTACAGTTAATAATGGCTATGAAGGAGTGCATTTTGCGGTGTGGGCCCCCAATGCCCGCAGTGTTTCCGTGATGGGAGAGTTCAATCAATGGGATCCTAAAGCGAATCCTTTGAACAGTAGAGAGGACGGCTCAGGGATCTGGGAAGGTTTTATCCCCGGAGTGACTAAAGGAGATGTTTACAAATACCACATTGTATCCATCTACGGTGACTATGTTGTGGATAAAGCCGACCCCTTTGCCTTTTACAACGAACAACCCCCTAAAACCGCTTCTATTGTGTGGGACCTGGAATACGAATGGGGAGATGATGATTGGATGAACAACAGGCAGGAGTTCAACTCTCACGACTCACCCATCTCCGTGTATGAGGTCCACCCGGGCTCCTGGATGAGAGTCCCTGAAGATAACCGTTTTCTGAATTATAGAGAGCTGGCACCAATGCTGGCCAATCACGTCAAGAAAAAGGGTTTCACTCATGTGGAGTTCATGCCCGTGATGGAGCACCCCTTCTACGGCTCCTGGGGATACCAGACCACCGGATATTTTGCTCCCACCAGCCGCTATGGAAAGCCACAGGACTTCATGTATCTGGTGGATTATCTTCATCAAAAGGGAATTGGAGTGATACTGGACTGGGTGCCATCCCATTTCCCCAACGACGAGCATGGACTGGTCTATTTTGACGGAACCCATCTCTTCGAGCACGCAGACACCCGCAAGGGATATCACCCGGACTGGAAGAGCTCTATCTTCAATTACGGGAGGAATGAAGTCCGCAATTTCCTCATAAGCAGTGCCATGTTCTGGGCAGGCAAATATCATGCTGATGGTATCCGCCTGGATGCCGTAGCCTCTATGCTTTATCTGGATTATTCAAGAGGTCCTGGAGAATGGATCCCCAACGAATACGGGGGGAATGAAAATCTGGAGGCCATAAGTTTTATCAGGAATTTGAATGAAGAGATCCACAAGAGTTTTCCCGGTATACTGACCATTGCAGAGGAATCCACTGCCTGGCCCATGGTATCCCATCCCACTTATGTGGGAGGACTGGGATTCGATTTCAAGTGGAATATGGGCTGGATGCACGACACCCTCTACTACTTCTCTACAGACCCCATCTACCGAAAATTCCATCACAGTCAGCTCACGTTCAGTATCTGGTATGCTTTCACAGAAAATTTCATGCTTCCCCTGTCCCACGACGAAGTGGTCCACATGAAAGGCTCTCTTCTGGGAAAAATGCCTGGAGAGGACTGGCAGAAATTCTCCAATCTGCGCCTGCTCTACGGGTATATGTATGCTCATCCCGGAAAGAAGCTCCTGTTCATGGGTGGTGAGTTCGGTCAGGGCAGGGAGTGGTCCCACGATGATAGTTTGGACTGGCATCTGCTGGACTATTGGGAGCACCAGGGGGTAAACAAGTGGTTGGAGGATGTCAACCACCTTTACAGGAATGAGCGGGCATTGCAGAACGATCTAAAGCCCGAAGGTTTTGAGTGGATCGACTTCAACGACTGGGAGCATAGTGTTATAGCCTTCATAAGAAGGAGTAAAGACGGGTCAGAGGCTATGGTTGTGGTATGCAATTTCACCCCCATCACCAGATACAATTATCTGATAGGAGTTCCTGAAGGAGGTTACTGGAAGGAAGTCCTCAACAGTGACGCCGAATTATATGGAGGTAATGGATACGGGAATATGGGGGGTTCGGAAGCAACACCCATTTACTCCCACGGAAAACACCACTCTATCTCCCTGACGCTACCTCCTTTAGGGATTCTGTTCCTCAAAAAAGATAGCGGTTAAAAGGTTAAAAGGCAACGTGATCTATATGGAAAGCGAAGAAAAAATGAGAGGAGAAAAAGTACCTCCACTCTCTGACGGAACAGTATACAGTCCAAGAAAAGGGTACAGGCCCTTATTTGTACCATCTCTGAACGATTATGCAAGGGTCGTGGGTGAAGATAAGATAGATAAGTTAAAGGAAGTCTCTGAGAGGGTCAGTGATGAAAGAGTATTGGAATTAAGCTCTACGCCTTATGGTGGGGGAGTTGCAGAGATGCTCCGTTCTTCTGTCCCTTTTATGAATTTGATCGGGGTTGAGGATGAATGGAAGGTAATCACTGGTAGTGAAGATTTCTTTGAAGTAACTAAAACTCTTCACCATCTCTTACAGGGTAAAAAAGGAGAACTAACGGAGGAAGACGAAAAAATCTACTTTGCTACTATAAAGGAGAATGTGGAGGCAAATATAATAGATTATGACCCTGATGTGGTTTTTGTTCATGATCCTCAGCCACTCGCGCTGGCAAAAGAATTGAGAGTGGATAACCAGAAGTGGATGTGGAGATGTCATATAGATATAGACGAGTATTCTATGAGAATGAATCCTGATTTGTGGAACTTTGCAACCTACTGGGCTGAGGCTTTCGATGGAGTTATTTTTACCGCTGCCCATTTCGTCATATACCAGTGGCCTTTACCCAAATTCATTATTCCTCCCTTTATTGACCCCTTATCGGAAAAAAATAGAGAATTGAGTGATAGAGAAATAGAGCGCACTCTTGAAAGAGAAAGAGTAAATACAGAAAGACCAATTATTGCCCAAATCGGCAGATTTGACCCCTGGAAAGACCCTGAAGGAGTAGTTTCTATATTCAAAAAAGTAAAGGAAAAAGAGGACTGTCAGTTAATTCTTTTGGGTGGGTTCGCTCCCGATGACCCTGAAGGAGAAAGAATTTACAAAGAACTTTTAGAGCTGACAAAAGACGATGATGACATTCATATCTTTAAAGAATGGAATGATACCTTTGTTAACACCATTCAGAGGATATCATCAGTAATAATCCAGAACTCCCAAAAGGAAGGTTTTGGACTCACTGTCACCGAAGCCATGTGGAAGGGAACACCCGTTGTGGCCAGGCCTGCGGGAGGAATAGCCCTGCAGGTCAGGAGCTCTGATAACGGTTTCCTCTACGATAAAGAATCTGAAGCCGCGGATATTATAGTGAAGCTGCTCAGGGACGAGAAAGAGAGAGAGAAAATCGGGAAGAAGGCCAGAGAATACGTTAGGTGCAACTTCCTGATGCCCGTGAGGATCATCGACTACCTGCTGGCAATAGATACCATTACCAAAACAGAAAAATTACCCAGAGAAAGTATTGTCTCTTTCCATCCCTGGTATAAGCTGTCCAGACGATGGTAACCCTCAACTTAAGGGTTGTTAACTCAAACCACAAAATTATAGTTGATATCGATAACAATTATATTACTTAAGATGAAAAACCAAGGTATGAGGGTTTCATTATCGTTTGAAGTCCACCAGCCTTACAGGATAAACCGGAATTTTAAGCCGGAATACGCCCAAAATAAAGAAGACTTAATGGATGTTTTCTTCAACAATTCCTGGAATAAGCAAATGTTCAAAAAGGTGGCGGAGAAGTGCTACTATCCAGCCACCCGCATAATGATGGAAAAACTGGATGAGTATCCCCAGTTCAAAGCATCCTTTAGCTTTTCTGGAATTTTTGTGGAGCAGTGCGAGAAATGGGATAAGGACCTCCTGGACTTATTTGCTCAGCTGGTCAAAAAGAAGAATGTGGAAGTTTTGGGTCAAACTTACTATCATTCTCTGGCGGGCCTTTTCGAGGATAAACAGGAGTTTAAAGATCAGATAAGCATGCATAGTGACCTCATGCAGGACATATTCCATACCCGGCCCACAGTCTTTGAAAATACGGAGTTCATCTATAATGATAGCATCGCCCGCACCGTGGAGAGCATGGGGTTTGATGCCATATTCACCGAAGGGGCGGAAAGGATAATGGGGCCCAGAAACCCCAATCACATTTACAGGCTTAAAGACAGTAATATAAGACTGCTCCTGAGGAATTACAAGTTATCGGATGACGTGGCATTCAGATTTTCCAGCTGGACTTGGGAAGAGTTCCCCCTGACGGCCAACAAGTATGCTCAATGGATCAAGGAAGCTTGTGGAAGCTGTATAAACTTGTTTATTGATTACGAGACATTTGGAGAGCACCACTGGAAAGAATCGGGTATCTTTGAATTTTTGAAATGGCTCCCCGGTGAGGTTCTCCATGAGGAAATGGAGTTTGCTTTACCATCTGAACTGGCTCGCAGAGAACCAGTAGACGAAATCAGTATGGGGGAACAGGAGACGCTATCATGGGCTGACATTGATAAGGACACTAGCGCATGGATAGGGAACAGCATGCAGAGAACCTGTTTCAATCACCTAAAAAAGTCACAAAAAATTGTGGAGAGAACAGGTGACAGGAACATGCTCAACCTGTGGAGGTATCTGCAGGTCAGCGACAATCTGTACTACATGTACGCTAAAGAAGACTCTCCAGGTACAGTTCACAGCTACTTCTCTCAGCAAAGTCCCTTTGAGGTTTTTGCAGCCTATATGAGGATATTGTCGGATTTTTACTCCAAATGCGTGGAGAAGCTTGAAGAACCATACAAGAGCGCGGCCTACTATCTCCGACTGCTACCTCCAGAAAAAGGGCTTAGCTTTTATTATGATAAGACTTATGCCAATATAGGTGCCCACAGCATGGATGAGCTTGCTGAAACCCTGAAAATAATGAATGAAGGACACTTTAACTTCCATAGCTCTGCCAGTGATTTTTCTAAATGGGTTAAATATATATTAGGAGATAAAACGTTGTCAGAAAGAATTAATAATTTAGAGGATAAGAAAATAATGAGGGAGGTTGTTAAGCAAAGGAGTGATGAATTGTGGAAACACTTCGAATAGGTTTCTTTTGTTGGGAGTCCCTACACTCCGTAAGGATCGGGGGGTTGGCTTCAGCAGCTACTTGCTTAGCCGAAAATCTGGCTCAGGATCACGAAGTCCACTTTTTTACGCTGGGTACAGGAGAAAAGAAAAGTGAAGAGATAGAGAACATCACCTATCACTATTGCCATCCCGCAGGAGATACTATACTGGATTATTGCAAGAATATGAGCATATTGATGGCGGATGACTACTCTAAGATCGAAAAAGGAGGCAGTTTTGATATCCTGCATTTTCACGACTGGCATCCCACTGAGGCTCTCCATTTATTACAGGATAGGCCCACCGTCTTGACCCTGCACTCTACAGAGTACGGGAGGAACGGTAACGCTTTTGGGGATTGGTGGGAGTTCAAAGAAATTTCCAATAAGGAGTGGTATTCTGCCCTTGTATGTAAAAAAGCCACTACAGTATCCAGAACCCTGAAAAGAGAGGTAATGTGGCTGTATGATGTTCCAGAATGGAAGCTGGATGTGGTCCCCAATGGAATACATCCGGAAAAGTACTATTTGGATGTCGATCCGGATGAGGTGAAAAAAGAGTACGGCATGAACCCTCAGGACCCTCTGGTGTTCTATATGGGAAGGCTGGTCCGCCAAAAAGGTCCTGATATGCTGGTCGAGTCGGTTCCAAGTATATTGAAGGATCACAAGAACGCCAGATTTCTCTTTGCCGGAGATGGGGATATGAGGAGCTACTTGATCGGTAAAGCAAGCACTATGAACGCAGTGAAATTCATGGGTTATCTGCCCGACATAGAGCTGGTGAGATTGTTGAACGCCAGTGACCTTGTGGCGATACCCAGCAGGAACGAGCCCTTTGGACTGGTTTTGCTTGAGGCGTGGAGCGCCAAAAAAGGAGTAGTAGCTACTGAAGTTGGGGGGCTGTCGGAGAACATAGATAATTTTGAGAACGGAATCAAAGTTTATACCACTCCCCAATCCATTGCATGGGGGATTAATTACGTTATGGACTCCAACTCAGATTCTAAAAAGATGGGGAAGAGAGGAAGAGAAAAAGTGGAGAGAAACTTCAAGTGGAAGACAATAGCAAATAGTATGGGAAAGACCTACAGCAAAATGGATTTCTGAACAATATCAATATCTATGTCTATATTATATTCTCTTTTTTATTTTTTTACTGTAATATAAACTATAAACAGCTTGGTAAGTATACCTCTCTTAAGATTGACCAGTCAAAAGCAAAGACTAACGAACTAGCTTGAATGTTCTCTTAATACTAGTGGTATCGCTTCGCGATACCACGCGGCTCCAGAACGCATTTCTGGTTGTGTGCAAGTTATGCAAAGTACAGTTTTGGGAGAACAGGCTGTTCAGGTGGAGGCCTGCTCCACTACATCTTCGTAATTCTGGAGGAATTTGTTTAGGTAGGTCATACCTGGTGGTATTGTCAGTCCGGGATTAATCCTGGTCCCAATTATTGTACACCCTTTTCTGACGGTGACTCCGTTGCCTATTACTGAATTCCTCTCAATAGAGGTTCTTTTGTCAGCGGTGGAGTTTATCAACACCTTTCTACCTATGATGCTGTCTGAGATGTGAGTATAGTCTCCAATTCTGGCGGCATCCATTACGGCAGACTTTTCGACGGTCACGTAGTCTCCCATAATGCAGAAGTTATCAATATTTGAATTGACTATCCTCGAATAATCCCCAATGGTAGTGTGCCTCCCTATTAGAGCTGCACCTTCTATGGATAACCTGCCATCCGTATACTTTCTGACTAGCTCTTCTCTCCTTTTGTTAGACTCTTCACTGTATCCCTGGACCCAGATATTTCTTTGAGGAGATATTCTATCCTCCAGGATCCTTATGTCCATAGCGCCGTGGAGTACGGCTTGCATAGCACTGAGATATCTTTCTGGACTACCCACATCGTGCCACACGTCAAGTTCATAACCATAAACCTTGTATCCATTGTCCACCAGATATGGTATGAGGTCAAAACCGAAATCCAGCCTGTTCCTTTCTTTTATCATCCTTTTTACCTTTTCGCTCTCTACCACATCCCTCACCTCAGGTGACAGGAGGTAGATGCCGGCGTTGGCCAGGTCACTGGGGGCTTCATCTGCTTTGGGTTTTTCCACGAATCTATTTATCCTCATATCCTGGTCCAGCTCTGCCACACCGTACTCTTCAACTCTACTCACTCTGGAGAGGGCGATACTCATGACCGCATTCTTTTCTTCATGTTGTCTTATAAACTCCTTTATGTCGATACTGAAGAGGTTGTCCCCCTGTATGACCATTACGGGGTCTCTGATGTCATAGTAATCCATATTGAGCCTGTATGAATCAGCACTCCCCAGATCCTCAAAGTTGGGCTGGTGTTTGATGTGCACTCTTGGCTCTACTCCATAAGTTGAGGAAAAACCAATACCTTCTCTGTACATGTCGAAAAGGTTGGTGTAATTGGTGAAACCCCTCTCTCCAAAAATATAGTTCTTGACCCCCTGATCTGACAGCATGGCCATAGAAAACTCGATTAAGGGCCTGTTAAGGAATCTGACACAGGGCTTGGAGATATCTTGAGTAAGTGGTCTTAATCTTTTGGCCTGACCCCCCACGGGAATGAAGCATCTGAGTCTATCAATATCCATATCTAAAATAGCCCAGTGTAATGCTTTATAACTTTTGGTTTAGTTCAAACCAACTTTAATCCTACTTATCAGCATAATTTTCTTAATACAACATGTAGGAGAGAGCCAAATAGACCCGGTGGGTGTATTGAATTTTTCTGCTTATTTAAATAATTTATATAATATTATTAAAAAACCACTTGTATTTGTATCTAATTTTGTATCGTAAAGAATGAATATCTTAAGAGTAAATTTAAAGTAACCACTCGTTGGGTTTTTAGTTGGCCCATTGTGGAGGTAAACTAATGCAGAATAACTCATCATCAGAAAGAGAAAGTCAAATCGCTCTTTTTACTATGGAAGTAGGAATAGACAGTAAAATACCTACTTATAGTGGTGGACTGGGGATACTGGCTGGCGATATATTGAGGTCCTGTGCGGATATGAATATACCCATTCTGGCCATAACACTGGCCAGCAACGGAGGCTATCTGTGTCAAGAAGTAGGTAAATCAGGTGATCAGATAGAAAAGCCGGAATGCTGGAGGATGGATGATCATACTGTACTCATGTCGCCTAAAGTCTCTGTGACTATTGAGGGTAGAGAAGTTATAATCCAGGCCTGGAGGTACATTATAACAGGTATCGGGGGCTTTCAGGTTCCAGTTTATTTTCTGGACACCAATCTGTTTGAAAATGAACCTTCTGATAGAGAAATAACCTATTATCTTTACGGCGGTGACAAGAAATACAGACTAAAGCAAGAGATTGTTCTGGGTATCGGTGGGGTACGTATGCTGGAAGCTCTGGGGCATCATATCAGGAGGTACCACATGAACGAGGGTCATTCTGCTCTGGTCGCTATGGAGCTGATGAAGGAGATCAAGGGCAACAACTCCGATATTCCCGAAGAGCAGGTTCTGGATATTGTGAGGGATAAATGTATCTTCACCACCCACACACCGGTCTCTGCAGGTCATGACGTCTTTCCTGTTCCCATGGTCAAGGCTGTTCTGGGGGATTATCTGGATGAGCAAATGGAAAGAATATCTTCTGAAAACGAGATGGACATGACCCTGTTGGCGTTGAGCCACAGCGAATACATAAATGGGGTAGCTAAAAGACATGGAGAGGTATTCAGAACACTTTATCCGGGATATCCCGTCGATTCTATCACCAACGGTGTGCACCACGTATTCTGGACATCTCCTCCTTTTCGCAAGTTATATGATAGTTATATAAGCGGCTGGAGAAAGGATCCTTTCGATTTGAGGTATGTGGCTTCCATACCGCGCACAGAGATACTCAGCGCTCACGAAGAAGCCAAAAGAAAACTAATAGATTCTGTGAACTCCAAGCACGATGTAGACATGGATTACAATAAACTCACTGTGGGTTTTGCCAGAAGGATTACCAAATACAAGAGACCTGACCTGCTTTTTAGTGACCCCCAGAGATTGGTTAAGATCTCCAGAGAGCATCCCTTACAGATTATTCTGGCGGGTAAAGCCCATCCCAATGATACTGAAGGGAAAGGGCTTTTGAAACAGATCTTTGAAGTGAAAGAAGAGATAAAAGATGACATAAAAATAGTGTTTCTGGAGAACTACAACATGGATCTGGCAAAAATGCTGATACCCGGGGTGGACCTGTGGCTCAACACCCCCATGAGGCCCCTGGAAGCATCCGGCACCAGCGGGATGAAAGCATCCCTCAACGGCGTACCTCAATTAAGCATACTGGATGGATGGTGGTTAGAAGGATGCATAGAAGGCGTCACCGGTTGGGGGATCGGTCCCATAACAACGGAAAATTCTGAGGATTTGGAGCGTACCAAAGACGCTCAGGACCTCTATAATAAGCTGGAAAACTTGATCCTGCCCATGTTCTACCGCAATATGAGCGAATGGACCAAAGTAATGAGGTATGCCATAGCTTTCAACTCTTCATTCTTCAACTCCCACCGCATGGTCCAGCAATACCTCCTGAACGCGTATTTCTGACTTTACAGTCACTTAACGTTACTTTACTTCAGCTCTTTTTCCAGCTCTTTAAAGACTTTAAAGGGGTCGCTGGAGACTACGGAATGCCCGGCGTAGAGTTCCATAGCCCCTATGTCTGTGGTCCTGCTCATGAGGTCACCCCTATCCACCAGTCTCACCACATAGGGGAAGCCATTCCAGTCAGGTATCTCTTTCAGGGGAGGCATGATTATGGCCAGAGTAAAGCTCCTCACCCCCAGCCGGTAATAGCACTTCAATGCCCTGCTTATACAGAAAGGGAGATCAGTTAAATTCCGTGATATCATGACCATCTCTTTTTCCTTAACTGGAGCCAGATTGGCCATCAATTTGACCCCACTCACTTCCTTGCCAATTTCAAGAGCGTGATGAACGGTGAACAGGTCATCGAAATAGTTACTACCATATTTTTGGGAGTAGTTCGATGCCGACTTCCTTATGAATTCTGCTGTGGAGTAAGGCTTTTCTGATATCAATACCTGAGCGTGTCCGTGAACAATACTGGCAGCGGCCCTCCACAAACAGTTCCACATAAAAAAGGGGTAGAGTGCTCTGCTGTCGTATTCATAGGCCTTTTTGAACCACTCTTTTGCGGTTTGAAGATAATCTTCTATCTTTTCCTGGTCATAGATGAATGGATTGTGGTCGTTGAATATGATCAATCCATGAAGGTAATCGTATTTGGCTATGTTGGCTGCCGTAATGCAGTGCTTCCCCTTCACTCTCCCAAAGGGGTCGGCAGGGGTATGGGTTTCGGGGTGGCAAAAAAGCCCTCTTTTGGTCTCTTCTATGATCTTATCCAGCTCTTCATCAGATCTGACTTCTACCGGTCTCTTGCTCCTCAATTCATTGAATAGAGTGCCTTCCCAGATGACCTTATTGGTAACTCTGACAATACGCTGTCTCTGACATTTCCCGAATTTGTTTTCGGCCCACTCCTTCATCGTGTCCGGCAGGACCAGCTCACCGTCATTTACGGAAACATCGAAGATCCGGTCGAATAACTTCCTCGAATCCTGTGGAAGGCTCTCCACCAGCTGTGGCAGTTGTAGTATGTCCATAAATGGATTTGAATGTGAATTCTTATAATCTTTTATCTTGAGAATGAACTTATAAAAAAAGAGGTTAGATCGTATTATTGATACTATATACTATATCTTCCCCAGTTCCTGTAGATACTGAACAACTCTGGTGGTCTCTGCGGCAGCCATAGTCCCTCCTATGCTTATAGCCACTCCGCAGGCCTCGAATATTTCTTCTACCGTAGCTCCCTGATTCAGGGCATGTCCTGTCTGAGAGAGTATACACCCCCGACAACCAGAGGTCAATGCCACCGCAAGTGCCATCAATCTCTTTATTTTGGTGGAAAGCTCCCCACTTTTGTAAGCGGTGGCGGTGGAGAGCTGGTAAGCTTCTCCCAACTCTGGCATACGCTCTGTATACTTCTCAAAGTATTTCCATATATTTTTCTCCAATTCAACCTGGTTTTCCATCAAAACACCTCCTGATCTAAGAATACAATATGTTCGGGAAGGCGGTAATTAACTTTAATGACTCCAGAACTTCAGAAAGAAGTTAAAATCATTTGAAGCATATTTTATTTTAATGAAAAACTTGAGCTCAATAAATGAAAAGGTTTATAAGTTTCAAAGTCATCATTATGTAGGTGATAAAAAATGGTCAAGATTGTTCACGCCCAGACTGTTCTGGATGAGAAGACATTAGAAGAGCTGAAACAGAAAACCGGAGAAAAAACAACTAAGGATGCCATTACCAAGGCAATTTATCATTACTTAACTTGCTCTTACACTCATGAGGAACCTCTGGAAAGAAGGCTTGAAGAAGCCATCCGAAAGAGGCACAAGGTAACAACCGGCAACTAAACCAGCTCTTCTTTTTTTATTATTTATTGTAAGAAAAAATTAGGTATTGTGGTGGAGTACCCAAACCCCCCGAAGAGTACTCCACCACGATGTTTTTGGGTGGCAGGTTGGTCATGGAGGTCATGTTGAATCCCCCAAACCGGAGGTAAATCGTACTTGGTTTTTTCTTGTAATTGATATTTGTGAAAGATTTAATGAAAATGGTGAAAGTACCTTTTGCCTACCACTCCTGACGTCCAAAATATTTTTTGTTCTTTTTTTATATTTGTAGCTTTTTTATCTTTTTATGACCGTCAAGTGCTTTTAATTCTCATTTAAATCTACTAACCGGTTTTCAATTCGGTAGAACCTGGTATCAGGTCGGGTAATGTGGAAGCGTTTCCCTAATATTTTATTTACTATTAATAATTATTAAATGGTTATGCTAAAACGAAAGCTTTATTAATGATAAATCATTATTGATATGTATTAGCAGGGGGTGATATGACACAGTGGACGGCGAACCCAACATTCGTATGGTCGAAGTCAACTTTTGCGGATGGAGGTGATCAAAAAGACGACAAAGAGTTGTTCCTGAATTCCTTTAATACCCTTCTTTTCCTCTTTTTTAACCTTTAAAGCAGCATAAGAAAATTGTTTTCGGATTGCCTTGTAGATTATCTACAATGAAGGCGGTACCATATACAACGGATCAATAGTTGAATGTCAACGACAAAACCGTGTCATGAAGAAGCAATTATTCAGAAACAGAGATTATTTGTACTGACTTCTTACCTGAGCTCTTTCGATCTGGTCCTTCTTTTCAGTTATCAGGCGCCTTATAGCGTCCCTGAGTGCTTCGCTGGTCGAAGCGTACTCTCCTGATGCTACCAGCATTTCCAGCATCTCGTAATGAGGTTCTGTCAGCCTGACTGAAATCTTTCTCATTTAATCCCTTCTTCGTTTCTAACGAATAAATAATTTTGTCGTACAACTTTTAAAACTTTTTTATCCAGGTCGAATTACTACTTCTATACTTTGAGAAAAAATATTATTCCTGGTATGGAGGGTTATCAGATAGTGGATGTAGATACATGCAGGGGAAACATGAAACACAAATGAGTAAGGATGCAGTCAAAAATGTTGTTCGGATAGTATCTCTCAGGCTTCTGGGACTGCTGTTTTTCTTAGCTTTGCTGTTTATGCTGGGCATGCTCAATTCAATGATGGAATACCGGCTGCTGGACCGTATAGTGCAGTTCCTGGACCATAATGTGGACCTCATCGTTTACATGACATTCATCTTCCTGTTCGGGGATTTATTTATGCTCCAGTCATTCCCTCTGAACCTGCCAGGACCTTTATTGAATGCAGCTGGCAGCCTTTTAGTGATCACTTTCGTGCTGAGGGTTTTCGAGCTGGTGGATTCCGTTATAGGGGAGAACATCTTCCACATCTTTACCCGATCCTCTTTTTTGATATACACTGTAGTTTTCGCCGTAGTGCTCATCGCCGGATATGCTACCGTTTTCACCAGAGAGATCAAAAGTTCAGAATGACGTTCTGAAACTCTTAGATTGATTGATGTCAAATTATATTTAAGTCATAATTATTTTATTTCAATAATTAAATGTTTAAAATGGTAAAATATATTAAGTTTTAGAACTTTTAAATAGTATGGGAAGAACATGCATTTTCTGCAGGTAGGAAATTTACGAGGGAGGTAAGGTTGTGGGGAAAACGGTCGTATGCAACACCTGCTTGAAGGATTTGAGGCGCGTATTAAAGTTAGAGGATTTAGAAGATGCAGTATACGATCTTACAAAATAGGAAGTCCTAATCAACCTCAGAACCATTATTTGTTCTGTATAGAGACATCTGGTTAGAATCAGATAATCGTCCTGGTTCACTCAGGAACTCTTCAAGCTCTTTATCTTCTGAGGAGATGGAAGGGAGAGACAAGAACAATAAGTAAAAACCCTAAATTAAAACCTTAATTGAGTGGTGGGGTGATCGCCCCAACGACACCCCACCACGGGTGACAGGTGATTCCAACCCCCTTAGACCAATAGTAAGCTTTTCGTATAATTTAAAATTGTGAAAAATAAAAGAAAAGTAGTGAAACCATATGTTATGTATCCAGAACTACCCTTTCATTCTGGCCACTACCAAATGATATATTAGGCTGGAGTTCGTACGCGGAACTCAAGGGGGTTTTATTTGTGAAGGTTTATTTGGTGCAGCACGCAGAACCCAAGCCGAAGGATGAGGACCCGGAGAGACCTCTCTCGGAGAAAGGCGAAGAAGACCTGAAGAGGGTGACCGGTTTCTTGAAGGGAAAGAACATTAAGGTGGACAGAGTACTTCACAGCGGTAAACTACGTGCCACACAGACAGCCGAAATGCTCAGCGAGGCTGTTGAGTCGTCTGAAGTTGGAGAGACTGAAGGTCTGAAGGCGAAGGATGACCCCAGCATCTGGAGAGACAAACTAAAAAACGAGAATGAAGACATTATGCTCGTGGGGCATTTACCCCACATGGGGAAGCTAGCTGGTCTGCTGGTCGCTAATGACCCCGAGAAAAACGTGATAAACTTCCAGATGGGAGGAGTAGTGTGCTTGACTGAAGAGGAAGGCGACTGGTCGGTGCACTGGATGGTGACTCCCCAGCTGCTGGAATGAACAACGAACAAAAAATTTTAATTTTTATTTCTTACTGTTAATCGGTTGGTGCTTGCTTTTAAGTATCCCATGGGGTTTCTATGATTTGGGTGTGGTCTCCGTTGAGCAACACCTCGGATAACTGCAAAAAAGGTTTCTTTCAAATTCCTCGAAATCGATTCCTTGTATAAATTCTTCAACAGCATTCATGGTCTTCAACAGCATTCATGGAATCAAGGATGTCTTCAACGTAGGTCCTGTGGAATTCTATCAGGTATGGTCCTATATTATCTGGGGGAAATATCAAAAAGAGAAGAGAAAGGAGCTCAGAAAGCAGTTAAGGTATTTGAATAAGAGATTAGATTCATCCATATCACTTTCGACTTTAGGGAAGAGAAATAGCTTGAGTATTGGTATTACCATTCCGGATGAAGCTTTCACTTTAATCCTCTTAGGGATATTCGCTCTCAAGTAAATGCTTTACAGTATCTTCAAGTTCCGGTAATTTATTCTTTACAATATCCCGATCTCCGCATCGATACCGAAGTATTGGTGGACTAGAATGTCTCTAAGTCCGGCGATTTTTCTCCAGTCCAGTGGGTAAAACTCTCTTTTCTCCTCAGGAATTTGTTTTACTGCCTCGCCTATGTTGAAGAGAGATGTAGATAAGGGTGTTTCAGCCAGACTCAAGATAAAAAGCGCCTTCAGACAATAGATAATAGATAATTTTTGTTAGTCATTCTCATTTTCACTTTCACCTTTAATCAAATATGGTCTAAGCAACCTCTTTACTAACACTATCACCCAACTGCAGTCCCAGATAGTATAGGATGATCATGCTCAGGTAGAGTCCCATGAAATGCCCCCAGATATTTACGATTCCGTGGCTGGTCTTTAGGTCTGGAGGGAATGAGACGGCTATAACCCAGATGAAGAGCATGAGGGAGAAAATTACCAGCACTACTTTCTCTCTTGTTTCCTTGGTGTCCTCTATGTCGTTGTTGGTGTAGATGTGGTAGAAGTAGATGGATACGGCGAAGGTTCCTGTTAAGGCGAATATGAAGGCTTTTATGGTCTCTATGTAGGCTATTGCCATGCCGGAGGCTATCACCAAGAACAGGAGGTGGATTATGGGCACCCTCAATCTAATGTTGAGTTCTTTGGCCAGGTATTTGAAGGAGAAGTAGGGTATTAAGCCGTTGAGTGCCAGCAGGATGCCGGAGAAACCGCATCCCTGCCTCAAGACAGTATCACTGAACAGGAACAGGTCAAGGATGCCCAGGGCTGGTGCGATGGCCATGAATATGATGGATAACATTATTTTGAAGGTCCTGAGCTCATTCCCCCAGACCACCAGAGAGATGAGGATCCAGTAGATGAAGATGAAGCCCACAACATTACCCATGAAGTGCAGGAGGTCGAAGTGAACTAAGTGGTAGGTGTAGAGTTTCAGCAGGTCGGAGGGGTTTGAGAAGGAGATGAGATGGTATTTCAGGGTCAATAATTCCTTCACTTCGGAGGGGAGGAGGTATACTGTGGTCAGGGTCAGGAGTATAATGGTGGGGAGGAGTATGTAAAAAATGGTTTTTGTTTGGGGTTGAGCTATTTTCCGCTTCATTCTTACAGGTCGGTTAGCTGGTTAGCGCCTGCTTTCTTAGTATCCCATGGGTCTCTATGATTTGGGTGTGGTCTCCGTTGATCTCATATCTCTTTATCAGGGATATTTTGTTGGAATCGTATGTTTCGTCTATTCGGTGGTTTCCTTTGAGGGTTATTCTTCCTGTTCCTTTACAGGTGTGGCATGGCTGTTCTTCGATCTTGCCTGCTGTGACGAATGGGTTTGGTGGTGAGCCAAAGCCTTTGCACACCCAGCAAACAAACCTCTTGTGTGATTCTATCCTCTCCCTCTTCAGTGGTTTTAGTGGGTTCCCGTTGTTGTCGAGGACTTCTCTTTTGGTTATGCGGTTCCTCCATTTGGAGTGTACGGTTATTCTCTTCTCCTTGATCTTTATCACCCCACCCATCTCGGGTAAGTGTTGAGTACTCACTTCATTGTTTATTAATTTTTTCATACTTGAATAGTTTATTTAATTAAGTATAGTTGAACAAAAAGTTTAAGTAATGTTAATACAATTAACTATTGTGACAGTTCAAATAGTGTTCGTGGGCCACCACAAAAACAGGCTACTGGAATCCATCAAAGCCCTAAGAGAGTACCCGGTCAGCAAAATAATACTTGCAGTAGGAGAACAGAGATCAAAAGGAGAGGAAATCGCAAGGGGAGTTGCACGGGAGATCGAGAGCGAGGTTAAGGCGGTGTGGGATGTGGAGGTCACTGAAGTGGATAAGACGGACACCATTAAGGCAGCAAGCCAGCTGGCCCAATTAATAAATGATCAAGGAGAGGACGTAATACTGAACATATCAGGCTCCCTGAGAACGTTCTCTATCGCAGCTTATATTGCAGCCAGCGTTACGGGGTCGAGGGTGATCTCCTCCATACCAAGATACGATGAGAACGACGTGGAGGTGGGGATTGAAGAGGTAGTGGAGGTACCCATTCTGCCCGTGCATTTACCGGGTAGGGAGCAGATGGACATAATCAATGCCCTTGACGGGGAGAAGACCCTGGACGAGCTGGTGTTCAAACTGAATTCCGATATCAAGAAGGATAGTCAGGAGTTCAAGAGCGAGAGATCAAGGATCAGTCATCACATCAGCAAATTAGAGGACGTGGGCTTCGTGAAGAGAAGAAAAGAGGGTAGGAACGTAAAGATCGTGAACACTGAGTTGGGGAGTATTGTCTCTAAGATGTATGTCATCTGATGATTTGATTGAATTTCGAAAGATAAATCTAATACAAAATTGTTTGAAAATTGGGTGGGGTCGGATATGATGTTTAGAATCTGGTCAGAAGAAAATAATGCTGTCAATCGTGTTACTAATCTGGTTTATTCGATTTATGTGATGGGGGGTCTGAATGAGAATAACGGTTTATGATGGTGCAGAAACCATTGGCGGTAACAAGATCTATGTGGAAGAGAATGGGAGAGGAGTCTTCCTTGATTTCGGGATGAACTTCGCTCGGTATGGCCAGTATTTCGCTGAATTCATTACGGAGAGGGGAGTGAGAGGGGTTCATGACCTGCTTTACCTTGACTTGATCCCCAAGCTGAACATCTATAGGAGTGATGTGGTCCCCTCAGATCTCGACATTAGCTCTTATCCCAGGTTGAATGTGGAGGCTGTCTTATTCAGTCATGCTCACATCGATCATTGCGGTAATGCAGGATTACTGGATGAGAAGATACCGTTCATTGCTTCTCCAACTACTTGTGCCATTGTCAAGGCTATGAGGGATGTATCCGCAACGAAGCTTGCTTCCGAGGTAGCCTATCATACGGTGAGAGCGGAAGAGGACAGGGTGATGAAGTCGGCGAAGGGAGAGCCTTACAGGGGGAGGGACTTTTACATGAGCTCTGTGCCTGATGACCTGGCGGATTTCATGTGCTCCCGACCGGGTCAGGATGGACGGAACGCCAAGAAGCTGGACCCAGGGTGTTTGGACCACGTCCGTGAGTGCAGCACACCCTTCCTTGTTAGGGCTTATGAGGTGGACCACTCCATCTACGGGGCGACCGGCTACGTCCTGGAAGGGGATAGCACAGTTGCCTACACCGGTGATCTTAGATTGCATGGCAGGTACGGGCAGAAGACCAGAGATTTTGTGAAAAATGCTAAGGATGCTTCCACTCTGATCATTGAGGGAACCAGGACCAGCAGAGAGGAAGACTACCACGATTCAGAGGATATCGTTTTCCGGAACTGCTTTGATGCGGTCGAGGAGTCCGATGGATTGGTGACAGCTGACTTTTCACCCAGAAACTTCGAGAGGCTGGAGATGTTCAGGGAGATAGCCAACAAGGTGGGGAGGAAGCTGGTTGTTAATGCTAAGGACGCCTACATGCTGCACGCCATCGAGTGCGCTGACGGCGTTTGCAGGATGGATGATGTTCTTGTTTATGGGGAGTTGAAAGGTAAGAAGGATAAGTGGGAGGAGGTCGTTGAGGAGAGGTGGGGAGATGCTTACGTTGACCCCACCGAGATCTCCCGAAATCCCCAGCAGTACATCCTGTGTTTTTCCCTGTATAACCTGAAGCACTTGCTGGACATCAAACCCCAGAAGGGGACTTATGTTTACTCTTCATCCGAGGCCTTCACTGAGGAGCAGGAATTCGACTTTCTACGGTTGCATAACTGGTTATCGAGGTTTAATTTTAGCACTTGCGGGTTCGGAATCGCTGACGGTAAACCCTACTTCGAGGAAGGCTATCATGCATCCGGACATGTTTCTGCTGATGAGTTAAGGCAGATCATTGAGGAGGTTGATCCTGATGTTCTGATACCGGTGCACACTGAGAATCCGGGGTGGTTTGCTGATAACTTTGACAATACGGTTGTATTTAGGAATGGGGAGAGCAGGGATCTTTAACTTGTCTAGCAGAAATCTCTAGGTTTTAATGAAGGGTTTGATCTCCATCCTGGGCCGCTCCACTTGGGCATTGGTTAATGCTTATTACTACATCATAAAAGGATTTTTGTTAACATTCCTGGACCTCAAGTCTGTGGGAGCAGTAATCAAGAACGAATCTAAATCTGGTGGCGAATTCTATCCCCAGAACTGTTTCTTCGGTATCCGAGGTCTCTATGAATCCATCACATGAAATTTTCCCTATTCTTATATTACCGAAGGTTCCCCGGGAGTTGATGAGGGATCCGTCTGGGAGCATTAGCTCTCTGTGTTCTGGATGGAGTTGGTCGAACTTCAGTTCCTTAAAGACGTCCTCGGGGAGTAGGGCGAATCCCTCGTAGCCGGTATCGAAAACGGCTAATAATTTACCGTCCTCAGGGTATATGGAGTCCATAAAGGGGTTCTCTATGGTGATTTCGAGGAAGGGCACTCCCTGTAAAAAGAAATTCATGGACCCGTCTTCCTCAACCTGTATCCGGTCCTGGCCACCCGCTTGACCTCTTCACAAGATGTGATCCTCAATCCCCTGGGGTCCAGACCCTTTTCCTTTAGTATTTTGGCGAGCTCATCTACTGATTCGGCTTCAGCTACCATTTTATCTTCTTTGTATGCTCTATAACACTTCTTTTCTTCTTTGGCGGAGTGTAAGTAATTTCTCAGGGCATCCTCAATAATCCTCGAGAGGGAGCCTTTGCTGGAACCATATAGTTCGCTCACAGCTTTTCTCAAATCCTTTTCTACTTCATCATCTAAGACAATTGTTAACGTACCCATATATTTACATTGTATGTATGTTATATTTAAATTTGTTTTTGTAAGAACTACATCTTCTTGAACAAAATTGCCTACCAATAATCTAAATCCCTGAAAAAGGTCTCTTTCAAATCCCTCGAAATCCATTTTCCTTTTAGATTTGGTATGATCCTGAGAAATTTTAAGACATCAGAGAATCGGTCATCGAAAATCGTTGTCCGTTTCTCTCAACCGTTCAAAAAAGTCTTCAATCTTTTTTATTGCTACAGGAAAATCAGGTTTTTCTGCAACGGAGATCAACCTGTTCAAACCAGTATCCCAGTAATCTGCTACATCTGTCTTCCTTTCCTTGGATATGTTCAAATCCAGGTCAATGTTCTTATTCTCCATCTTCTTCTTTAGTGCTTTGGCAATCATTTCAACTTCGAATTCATTTAAATCAAGTATTTTATAAACGTCAAAGAAATCTCTTGCTCTGCTTCTTTCGAAAAGGCTTCTTATTTTCTCTACAAATATCTCCTCGATGGAATATGACTTGATAGTGAATCTGGGGATGTCTTCGAACTTATGTACTTTTTCTTCTGGGTCGAACACTAGGCTCTCTCCCAGAGATATATCCAACTTGGTAGTGTTTTTATGACCCAGTACGGCATTATATTGTATCTTGGTCTGTATATAGCCTGAGGTGAAATGCATGGACTTTATATTAAATTCTATGCCTGCCCTGGCTGTTGTTTCTTTCAGAGAAGATTCCAGGTTCTTTATGAATTCATTCTTATCAACTTCTTCTGTGAGCGTAAGATCCAGGTCTTCAGAAAAACGCCATGTCCGGGGGAAATAGATTTTGGATAATGCTGTTCCACCCTTGAAAAGCATATGGTTAAGGGGGCCCGAGTAGATGGCATAGAGCATCCATGAGTTGACGTAGTCCTTCTCCATGAGTCCTGCAGTCACTCTCTTTTCTCGGGCCAGGACGTTCAGTCTTGTGGGAGAGATCAATATACATCACCAAGTAGGTCCTTTTCAGGGATGTTCAATCTGAGCATCCATGTGGAGTTGTAATTCCCCTTGTCGGGTCTTGTGGGGTCCAGGAGGGAGTAAGATCTGGAATAATTATCCTTTAAATGTCTTTCCAGACCTTCAGGGATAGGGTATTCCAGAGTGTGAAGAAGGTAATGCAATCTCTTTATAGCTGCCCCATTCCCCATTCTAATGGCGTAGTCTACCAGCTTTTCTAAATTCAAGGGATTTTTCAGTCCTTTGACCACTTCTTCTATTCCTCCGGAGTACTCCAGATGATTCAGGCAATCGATTATGGTTTTCTCAGGATCGGAGATGTTGATGGCCTTGTTCGTGACTGCGTACTCCCTGTAACCGAAAAATCTGGATTTTTTGAGGGTCACAAAGCTGTAGGAGATGCCGTGAACCGTCCTATTCCTCACCCTTTTGGTAGTTGCTATAAATACAGTCATGGGTGTCTGCTCGGTCATCCCATGGAAGTTCAGGGCGGAAAGAAAGCCTATGTAATAAGGCGATACCAGCCTGGAAGCTATTAAGAACTCGTGCTCGGTGTAATAACTTCTTTCACCCGCTTCCAGAGGTATTATCAGGTATTTTCCTCTGCTCAACCTATCCAGCCAACCTTTTCTCTCCAGCTCGCTGGCCGTCTTCTTCGCGTTCTTATAGTTTGTGTTGAGAGCGTTCTCAATATCTTTTATTTCAATAATCCTTTTACCCCTGCTCGAGAGCTTTGAGAGCAGGAAGCTCTCTCTGGAGGATAAACCTTTTCTAACCTTTTCATTGTTAGTAACCATTTCAGTTACCTCAGTTACATTAGATGTAAATAGATATTAAAAAGTTTCTGTTTTTTTGTTTGAAGAAACCTTATTAGTTACTTTCGTTACGTAGAGTATTAATTCAGATGAAGTTATTTAAAAGATAGAGCAGGTAACTCTTAGATCTTCTCCTTGAATTAAGTCGAGAATGCCAAGGACATTAGAATTACTTGAAAGTTCATCTAATTATGTTGTAAAGGTTATACGGGGATATTGACCTAGATCTCGCCACACAACTCTAGAGTCAACACCGAAGTACCCGTGAATAACTTTATCCTTCATTCCGACCATATCTATCCACGGGATGAGGGATACCTGTCTCTTATGGAATCAGGGATATTCTTTGCGGCTTCACCTATAACCTCAATACCTCGGATAACTGCGAAGAAGGTTTTCCTGTCTCTTTCAAATTCCTCGAAATCCATTCCGTGAATAAATTCTTCAATAGCCTTCATGGAATCAAGAATGTCTTCAACGTAGTCTCTATACTCTTTCTTCAAACGTACACTACCTCCTTCAGTATGCGTTTCCCTATCCGCGGTTTCAAAGCGTTTTTCATAACCAGATCGACTTTAATACCCAGGAGTTCACTCAAATACCTCTCCAGCTCCACGAACTCAAGAAGACTAACAGGCTCCTCAAAATCCACAAGGATATCCAGATCGCTCTTACCTACCGGTAGTTTAGAAATATTTATGTATTACTTTCACCATAATGTAATACTATTGGTGATATGTAATGGCTCTTGTCACGAAGAAATACCAGATCACTATACCCCGGAAGGTTAGGGAAGAGCTCAACATTAGGGCTGGAGAGGAGGTAGTCTTCTTGAAGACCAGAGATGGTTACAAGCTCGTAAAGGCAGCAGATGTACTTGAAGAGGGTCTGGAACTTTTTAAGGACATAGGGGAAACGGTAGAGGAGATGAAGTCCGGTCTGGGAGAGGGAATTGATAAATGACAATTGTGCTGGATACCAATGTTTTCTCCCACAAGAAGTTCTGTGAGTGGCTGAAAGAGAAAGACAATGATCATAACGCCTGTATCTCCACCATCGGTTATACTGAGCTCCTGTATCATTATCTGAAGAAGAAAGGTAAGAATGGTAGAGAGTTTGTGGATGTTTTCCTTGATACTCTGAAGGTTCAGGTGGTGCCTTACGATGAAGAGTGCGCCAGAATCGCGAGTGAAGCTGCTATAGGCAGGTGGGATTTCAGACAGAAAGCAAGGGACTATATGATAGGGAGCATTTCCATTAAGTTAGGTTGTCCTGTAGTAACCTCTAATAAGAGAGATTTTGAGTGGGTTGATGAGGTCTATACTCCAGATGAGTTCTTGGAAAAATAGGTTTGGGATCAGGGATATTCTTTGCGGCTTCACCTATGATCTCAATCCCTGGAAAAGGAAAAAATCTCCTTCAAATCCCTCAAGATCTTCCTTTTATGTTCTTCAATAGCGTTCATGGAATCATGGATATCTTCAACTTAGTCCCGTGGAATTCTATCAGGTATGGTCCTATAGTATCTGGGGGAAATATCAAAAAGAGAAGAGAAAGGAGCTCAAAAAGCAGTTTGAATAAGAGATTAGATTCATCCACATCACTTTCGACCTTTATGGAAGAGAAATAGCTTGAGTATTGGTATTACCAATCCGGATGAAGCTTTCATTTTAATCCTCTTAGGGATATTCGCTCTCAAGTAAATGCTTTACAGCATCTTCAAGTTCCGGTAATTTATTCTTTACAATATCCCGATCTCCGCATCAATACCGAAGTATTGGTGGACTAAAATATCTCTAAGTCCGGCGATTTTTCTCCAGTCCAGTGGGTAAAGCACTCTTTTCTCCTCAGGAATTTGTTTTACAGCCTCACCTATGTTCTCCAGAGATTTCAATACCGCATAAAGAACAACCTCATTTTCCGCAAAATCCTCCACTCCTTCGATCCCTTGGGTGAATTTATTAATACGATCGATCTCCTCAACTATATCCTCAAGCACAACTTGTAAGTTCCTCTTAGACATAGACTACCTCTTTCAATACGTAAGGTCTCAGTCTAGGCTTTAAACCAGTTTTACTCACCAGGTCAACCCTCAGATCAAGGAGCTCCTCAAGGTAGAACTTCAGGTCCATGTAATTATCAAAGGTCTTGTAGCCTTCCTTGAATTCCACAAGAATATCTACATCACTACCCCCTTCCTGTTCTCCTCTTACATAAGAACCAAAAACTCCAAACTCTTTTACTCCAAAATTCTCCTTTAATTTATCGCCGTGTTTTTTTAAGATCTCTCTTATCTCCTTAAAACTCTTCATGCTTTCAACCCTTTTTTCTCCTCTTACCTAGGAACTGAAATATCTATTTCTTTAACTTTATACTTGTTTCAGGTAGCTTCATTTTCCTTAAGAGCCCTATTTATCTCCTCGACCTTCCCCATTTCCAGACCTCTTATAGGAAATTAGTATTTATTTAGAGTCTCGCTCCAGTTCTTCTGGTGTCCTGGGTTTTGCCACGTATCTGGGTTTAACTTCTCCTATTACTAAGGTATCCCATTCCTCATCCTTTTCGATTTTTTCAGCCAGAATCTTTTCCAATTCCTCTATTTCACTCATAACTTTCTCTTCTTTCTCTACCATCTTATCTTATTTTTTATGCTTTCTCTTATATCTTTTTTTCTCACTATTATCGCAGTCTCTGGCAGTTTTGAAGATAAACCTGTTTCCTTTTTCTTTCTCAATAATTATTGTCACACATCTTCCTGGAAGCATAAAATTAGCTGTATGTGCCAAGGTACTGCTTACTGCTGCTGTAAACCAGCATATTTTCAAGGTAGCCTAATTGGTTTGTATAAACAATTTAGGATCTAATGTTCTTGCACCAATCCGAGATATTTTTCTCCCTAAACTTCTCTCAGGCGAAATAAGAGTTAACATTGAAGAAGAACTAGAAGAGAAAGAAAGACAACTTGATAAAGCAAACAAAGCGAAAGAAAACGCTTGGCGAGCTAAAAAGCAAATAACCTATAGATTTAACAAATTATATAATCATAATTTAATTTTTATTTTCTTCCTGGAAAAGCACAGCTATTTAGTGAGACGGGCTGGTAAAAATATTCATCATCCTTGCTAAGGGCCCTCATGTCTCTCTTTCTACCCTTCATCTCTTCCAATTTTTTATTATCGATCTTGATTTTAACTTTCATAGCTCTCCCTCTGGATTCAATTCTCTATCATAATAAAGTTTCCGCTTTACCCATTTAAACTATCCAAATCCTCTAAAACTTTTTGAATTAAAGGCTTGATCTGTGGAATACGGTGGGAGGCTGTTTCCCACACAACTCTGGAGTCAACACCGAAGTACCCGTGAATAACTTTATCCCTCATCCCGGTCATGTCTCTCCACGGGATGTCGGGATACCTGTCTCTTATGGAATCAGGGATATTCTTTGCGGCTTCACCTATAACCTCAATACCTCGGATAACTGCGAAGAAGGTTTTCCTGTCTCTTTCAAATTCCTCGAAATCCATTCCGTGAATAAATTCTTCAATAGCCTTCATGGAATCAAGAATGTCTTCAACGTAGTCTCTATACTCTTTCTTCAAACGTACACTACCTCCTTCAGTATGCGTTTCCCTATCCGCGGTTTCAAAGCGTTTTTCATAACCAGATCGACTTTAATACCCAGGAGTTCACTCAAATACCTCTCCAGCTCCACGAACTCAAGAAGACTAACAGGCTCCTCAAAATCCACAAGAACATCCAGATCACTCTCAACAGCTCTCTGCTCTCCTCTCACCCAGGAACCGAAGATACCTATCTCTTTAACTTTATACTTGTCCTTCAAGGTGGTTTCATTCTCTTTAAGAGCTCTACTTATCTCCTCAACCTTTTCCATTTCCAGACCTCTTATAGAAAATTATTTACATCGAATTTAAATGTGACTGGCATAACATTAGCTCTTCAATACTTTATGGTATTCTTATTTTTTAAAATTTCTAATCCCTTTTACAGATCTTGCCAAGCTTCATCCTCCTCAGGTCTCAGCCAGTCTTTCTCAAGGGATGGTTCGCTTGCGATTGCAGTTCCCATCCTTTCATCCGCCGTTTTAGTCTCTAAAAAGCGTATAAAATCCAATACCTCTGTGAGATACTGTTGGGGAATATTGTCTATCTTCTTTAAGATCAAGTCCTTAACTCCCATATTTTACCTCGTTCTTCAGGTTTATGTGTTTGATTATAGGGAATACGATAAGGTCAGTAAAAGGAGGGTTTAACATCTCGTATGTTCAAGAGGTTGGTTTTTAGGATAGAATAGTTTTAACAAAATTCAGCGAAGAAGATTTTGAGCAATGGGACGACTATATAGAATGGAGAGCTTATTCTGAGAGCCTTAAAGACCTCGAAAGACGACTTAAAATGGTCGAGAATGCCAAGGACATTAGAATTACTTGAGAGTTCATCTAATTATGTTGTAAAGGTTATACGGGGATATTGACCTGGATCTCGTCGTAGCCTATGACCGGTTTTTTGGGTTTTTTCTTGGTGTCCTGTGTTTCTTCGAACTCGATGAAACCCCATTTTTCGAGGAGTTCCAGTTCCCGGGTGAGGTTTCTTCTATCTTTGTTGAGGATCTTGGAGAGCTCGTAAATGCTTTGGGGTTTATGTTCTTTGATCGCACGGAGGATTTTGAGTCTTTCATTTGTCAGGAATTTTCTTAGAGTGTCTAAGCTCTCTACCACTATCTTCTCATCCTTAATGGGTTCTCCACTTTCTATCTTCTCGAAGGCCTCCTCTACTTCTTCAAAGTCTCTTTCAAGGGGCCTTACAACTACTTTAACTTCCTTAACCTTCACGGCCATATAATTTCCTCCTTAAACTTTTTACATCCTCTTCAAACATTTTGACCAGCTCATTCCAGTTTTCGAAGTTTATCTCATCTTCTTTGTCATAGTAATGCTTATGGTCTCCTTTTCCCCTCTCGTTATCGTATCCAAGCACTCTAACGTTATCTTGAATGTAAACTAGGGAATATTTGATTCCTTCAGGAAATTCTTTTGATTCAGGTATTTTCCAGATCTTTATCTCTATTATATCGCCTTCGGGAAGCAATCTTTTTATGTGGTATAGCAGCTCAGCCAATATATGTGTTATGAGAATACACATATTTAAAATTTGCTTAACTTATGGCTTTTTTGATGGTAATGCAGAGAAATTTAACAAAATCTCATCATTAAATTAATAGTAAATCTAATGTCCGATGTTATTCTTCTCAATTTAAACGATAGGGGTCGGACAGAATGTCGTTTGAAATAAAACTTGAAGAAGATGGGAAAACCGTTCATGTTGAAGGAGAGATAGTTGACCAGGAGCTTTTCGATGTTCTTCAAGAGCAGGATGAGGAATTAAGGACTGAAACTTTTCTGGGTATTGTTAAGATAGGTGCAGCTGGTTTTAAGAGAATGAATGTCGGCGTTGACTTGGACTATGTAGAAAAGAAATTGGATAATATGATGTCGAATTTAGAGCAGCACCTTGATCCTAAAGTGGAAACGAGTCATTTAGGAGTATTCATGGCTAGAGTGAAGGAGTATTTTGACAAAGGCGGTAGAATAGAGGATATACTGGACCCTGAAACCGAACATACACCTTTAGGCAAGTTCGTGAAGTCACTCGGTGAATACTTTGATAGCGGAGGAACACTGGAAAAGATGCTCAATCCAGATAATGAAGACAGTCCATTAGGTAGGTTCTCTAAGAGACTTGATGAGTATCTCGGTAAAGGTGGCAGGCTTGAAGAGTTACTCGATCCAGGTGGAGATGGTACTCCAATAGCCAAACTGAAAAAAGAGATTTTAGATGAGATCAAACAGTTAAGGGATATTGTAGGCAAAGAGGAGGCCTGGAAAGAGGCAGTAGATATTACAACACTTAAAGGATATGAGTTTGAAGATGCCTGCGAGGAAATCCTTGGTGAATGCTCTGAATTTGGGTGCCCAGTTACAAGAACTACTGATGAAGTAGGTAAGATCCCCAGATGTAAGAAAGGAGATTTTGTGGTTGAGACCGATAACGGAAGCAGCATCGTTTTTGAAGTTAAAGACTGGCAGAATGTTTCTCTCAATAAAATAAGAGATGAAATGAAGGAAGCAATGAATAACAGAGGAGCGGATTATGGAGTCTTTGTATCCAAATATATTGAGGCTTTACCGAAGGACATTGGCTGGTTCAACGAATACGGTAATACTCTTGTTTGTACGCTAGGTAGCCGTGAGGCCGATACTCTACACCCGGAGATGTTGCATATAGCATACCAGTGGGCAAGACTAAGGCAAAAGAGTAATGGCGAGGTTGATACTGAGGCCGTAAATAAGGCAATTAAGGAGTTGGATGAGCTGAAAGATATGCTTGAGGAACTCGCTAAGATCAATAAGAAGTGTACAACTGCAAGTAATGCGATAAAGGATATTGAAAAAGTCGCTGACAGTCTTGAAGAGTCTTTAGAGAACCAGATTGGTTCTGTTAAGAGGGCATTGGGTGCTATTGTTCCATAGCTTAACTAATTAAAATATTTGGTCTTATCCTGGAGTGAGGGAGAGTTTGATGGTTCTGAAAGAAATGGGGTTGAGGTTGGCTGTGGTTACGGATGCTTTTAATGGGCATGCTGTGAAGCGGTTAGAGAAGGTTGTTTTGGACCATTTGTTTGATGTGGCGGTTTCTGCTGATATGACTGGCAAAAAGAAGCCTGAGACTGATTCCATTAAGTTGGCTTTGGAGAGGTTGGGGGTTGAACCTGGGGAGAGTTTGATGGTGGTGATAGCCTGAATAGGGATATTGAGGCTGGTAGGAGGTTGGGGATGAGGACGGTTTATGCTGGTTATGGTAACAGGAATTATCATCACGAAAGAGCCAATAGAACCGATTTTGTTTTGTTGGAGTTCAGGGGGCGTTTGAATTCAGTCGTTTAACTTTTTTATAACTCTTTTTGAGATATGTGATTAGTAACTTATTCTATTATGGAATTTAATCCTAAATATTATTCCCAATGGCTCTGAATGTAACTATAGGTTCCTTCACTGTCCAAAAGCCGTGTAGTGTTTCCTATTCTAATGTAAAATTCTTTATAATCTTTTTCTTTAATAAAGACTGGTTGAGGAGAACTTTCTACTTTAACGATGCATACATTCTTGTCTTCTAATTTTTCAAAGTCGATTTTGATAAGATCAGAAAATTCAGCTCCTATATATTCAGTGATTAGATTTATAAGTGTTTGTTGAAAACCATCCAAACTTTTTTTCTTGAGTGAACTTAAATCATTCTCTATTCCAAGTATTTCCCCGTCATCAGAGACTCCAATGAGTAATGTACCCCCTTCGCTATTCAAGAATCCTGCAATTGTTTTTATAACTGCTTTTTGCAAACTCTTGTTTACGTTGTTTTGAATCATGTCCCATCTCAAGCTCGATTTAAATTCTAGAACAGAAGACTCACCCGATTGGATATAATCATTTACAGTTAATTCTGTTACTTCTTCTTTATCTTCAGCCACGAATTGTTCAATAAAATTGTTAATCTCTCCAGCAATAATTTTCCTTCTCTTTTTTAAGAATTCCTCGTAATTTTCGATATTGAGCAAGTTTTTATCTAACGGAACAAGTTGTTTCTTGAGCGCTTCTTCTCCATATTTCTCAATTATCTCTGGGAAGTACTCTTCTGGTGGTTTGTTTCTAATAGATCTGATATTTGTGTCTGCAGTTAAAAAAGCCCTATTTGCTATCTCATTTATGATTTTCCTATGAATTTGATTATTTGTATCATACTTGTCAGATTTCCATAACAAAGAGGAAGGAAATATGTGATGGCTTTGAATTGAGTAGTGGTTTCCATATGTAACGTCTAACGGGGAACCATTAAACCAATCAATAGCTCCTTTCGACTTTATAACTATGTACAGCATCTTATAAATAGGGTGTTGAATCGAGCGTCCTTCGACGTCACTTTCCTCGATTTTAATTCTGCCTCTTTGGTCAATAAGGGTATTCACAAGCTCAGGCCAAGGATTGTTATTTCTAACTATTATGTTTATATCATGATCAAGCCTTTGATCGGTTTGTCCTGTATATCTACCCCAAAGATGGGCGAGATAAAGCCACCTTATAGCACTTTTAAGAGAAGAATTATTTGGAAATACATTTTCATGCCTAGAAAGGTAGACAATTAAGGGTACAAAGACATTAGTTGTATTGACATCTTCGGTTGAATGAATGTAAGCACTACTTGGTAGAATTGTTGTCAAATAGTCTAGTATTCTATTCAGTTTCTCCCAACCCTCGACTACTTCATCTTTAGGTGTCCTATGAATAGTCTCAAATAATGCTCTTCCTTTTACCACTCCAACCAAGCAACGAACCATGAAATCTAGGTGCTCAATCCCTTTATTCTTTGGAAAGAAACCTCTTTTTTCTAGTTCTCCAATTTTCTTCTTTAAGATCCTTCTAGCCTCTGGCCATTTTCCGGTGATGTGTGTTAAAGCTAATTCAGCATCACTCAGTTTTGTTCCTAAGCTATTAACTTTATCAAAAATGTCAATAGCTTCATCAATTCCAGCGGTAGCAGGAACGTACTGTACAGGTATATTTTTTTCAAGAATATTTCTGAGTTGATTTAAATTAGTATTCAGTGTATCTGCTAATTCAAAAGCTTCACTTTCATCTTTTAAGATTTGTTTTGCTATTAAGAATACCTGTGGCTTCTTCTCTGAAGAAAAACAATCTACAACTTTAACCCACACTGGATTTTCTTTCATTACAGAGGGTTTGTAATATTGAAATTCACCTGTCTGCAAATTGAAAAATAGATTTCGAGGGTCATTAACAATATCTCTTTCTTTGTAATAAGGAGGTATCTTATTCTTAATAAGGAGGTAAAGGGTAGTTAATCTTTGTTGGCCATCAAGAATTACAGTAAGCGTCCCTAAATTTTTATTACTGAGCGCAACGTTCTTGATTTCCGGAGGATTGTCTGTACTCCAAAATAAAAAAGCACCAATAGGATAATTTTTGAAAAGAGAAACCATTAACTGTTTAGATTGATTTAGTTCCCAAACATACTCTCTCTGAAATTCAGGTAAAACAATGTCTTTATTTTGGATTCCAAGCAGTAATTCATTGATATTCATGTTAATCTTCAATAAGAAATTAATTAGATAAGCTTTTCGTTTTTATTCATAATTATTAGTTTAGTATTAGTATTTTTTCTTATGGAGATAATTTGATCTGTTTAGGTATTAAAACGGCTTATTTAGTTATGAGTACTACTCATTTACTCTCCAAACGTAATATGGTCTCCATTCAATATCAAAATTCAGCTTATTGGCTGGATCACTAATTTTCTCGATATGTGAGCAATCTGCATTTTCATCTAAGGCCCTCTCTACCACATAAAGCCAGAATGAGTTTTTATAAAAATTAGCTGCTTTGTATTCGTTTTCTGACAGAGTAACTTTATAGGGCTCCTTTTTGAAGGATTTTACTTCAATTCTTCTCTTCTTACCTGAATTTAAATCCTTACTCTCTATATCATAACCTTGTCCATCTGCAGAAACATCTATTGGCTTTCTTCCTTTTTTCTTCTCGCATTCTTCAACAATATCCATTCCTGCAAGCTCAACTTCCTTTTTCTTTTTCCATAATTGGGGATCAAATTCTTCAACTTTCCCCAATAAGTTCCCCATGTCAGAGTCATCGATTTGCTCACCAACCTCGTAAGCGAGATCACTCAAATTTTCAGGTTTAATGACCCAGAAACTAGCTATAGCTTCTGAATAATCCTCATATATCTTATAGGGCTTCCTATACACATCTTTTTTCTCTTCCTGTATTTGCTGGATTTTCATCTTTGCCCATTCATCAGAAAACCTCTTGTAGTATTCTTCATCCATCCTCAGTTTTTTTAGAACTCTACCTACTTTCTCTCTGAGATAAAGCTTTTGTTCTTGTTTAATCTGGTCTACAAACTCTCTATCAGAGATTTCGGCCACCTGATAATCCAATTTATCAAATATTTTCTTATTAACATTTTCAGGAAGTATCAAGGGTTCAAGAGATCTGACATAGCTATATGGCCTATATTTTCCATTAAAAATTACTACCAATGTCTCATAAATTGGTTCACCGTCATAGTCAAATAACTTTAAAATCCTAACTTCTCCCTTTCCATCTTCTTCTCCTACAAATAAGCCCTTTCCTCTATTGCACATCCCTAAATACAGCGATCGCTGGATAACAGGATTATCTAACTTAAGTTCTTTCTCATTTAGAGTATTTTTATCTCTAAGATCAAGTAATTCTGGCTTGGTTGGCTTTTGCTCAACAAGAATTTTTTGAGGGTCTATCTCTTCATCCTTAACCTCGAAGTAAGTGAACTCATCGGAAAAATTACCCATTCCGAATCCTGATTCTCTGAGGTAATAAAGATACTTTCTCAGGTCTTCTTCTGTAACTATCTCCAGAATACCTTTATCTTCAAACAATTTCTCTGCCCTTACATGCTTCTTGGCCGCTTCAGCCTTTTGTAGGGCTAATTTTATTCTGTCAAGTAATCCTTTTCCTTTTTCAAACTTGTTCTCAATCTCTTCGGCAGATTCTTCTTCTTTTGCATATTCTCTTCTTATGGTGTCTTCCACATCTTTCTCTGAAATAATATTTCCAATGACCTCAACACTCCCAATATCAAAGTCTCTCTCGATCGCTTTTATCTTATCGACAACAACTTCCAATACTCTTTTCTCCACCTTAAAAACAGGTAGCATTCCATAGATGAATACGTTCTTCTCCTGACCATAGCGATAAACTCTACCCACTCGCTGAATGTAAACTACAGGGTTCCATGGGATCTCATAGTGAATCACTACGTTTGCAGCCTGTAAGTTAAGGCTCTCACCAGCTGCATCGGTTGCTATCATTACCTTTGCTTCATTCCAGAGTCTGGACACCTCGGACTTCTTTTGTTCATGACTCAGTCCACCATGAACTATAGCAATATCTTTTGGGTCATAGATTTCTTCTAAAGCCTCTTGGAGATGCGATAAAGTAGCAAGAAACTGAGTATAGATAATAGCCTTGTCTCCTCTCTTAATTACGTCTTCTAAGATACTGATTAGTTTTTTCGTTTTATGGTCTTTCTCCTCTCTTTGCTGTAAATTATGCCCAATGGATATCAATTCCTGTAATTTCTGCTTCTCCTTCTCAACAAAATCCCTTTTAGCAGATGGAATATACTCAATCAACTTATTCCTAAGCTCTTCTAATTTCTCATCATCTGCTTCTTCTTCAGCCCGATTCATCTCATCCATTAGGTCCCCAGTATCAATATCTTCCGTAATACCGTAAATCAATCTATTTAGTCTTCTCTCCAAAGCAGTAACGCCAGCATCAATACTTGAAGAAACAGTTCTACCCACAGTTGTGGCCACAAGCCCTATAGCCTTATTATTTTGCTCCTCAGCCATCTTATAATAGGATCTAATGTAATTCTCAACTTCCCAGTAAAAATCCTTCTCTTCCTCGTCAGGCTCAATCTCAAAAGTCTCAGTCAAAACCTGCTGGGGAAAGACTCGCTCACCTTCAAGGTCAATGACTTCTTTTTTCCTTCTTCTGAAAGCATAATTCTCTACAAAATCTTCCCAGTTATCATCATCAACATTGCTGTTAATCAAGCCCAACCTGTAGATGAAATGCTCTTCTTTTCCATCGTGGGGTGTAGCGGTTAAAGCCAACATGTGATCAGTCCTGCCGTCACTCAAAAACTTGATTAACTGCGCTCTCCTGTTCTCAGGAGTTGCTCTGTGCAGCTCATCAACAATAACTATCTCCCTCTTGTAATCTTCATTTCTCATTCTGGAGAACCATTTCTCTCCCTTCAGGGTATCCATTGAGGCTATCAACCATTTCTGTTTCAATGGGTCCCCTCCTCCATCAAGGACATCTTTAAGGAGCGGAATGTCAAATCCAAATTTATCCTTAAGCTCATCCTGCCACTGGTACTGGACATTAGGCGGAGTCAGAATCAAAATACGATTATCCTCGTTTTTGAGAGCCATCTCCTTTAAGAACAATCCAGCAACTATGGTTTTACCCAACCCAGTCTCATAAGCAATCAGAGATCTTACAGGCCTTCCGCTCTCAACAAGATCCAGCAGATTCAGGAAATCCTCAAGCTGATAAGGAAGAAGATTAATTTTTGAGGCAGCAAGAACACTCACCGGATCATAATAATATTTGGTGTAGAGATAGTAAGAATCGCATGCTACCCTAAAGAGTGGATAAGTCATAATTCACCTCAACAATAATTTTCAATTATCTAAATAATTATTTTGGATGAGAATCATTCAACCCCCCAACTCTCAAGACCTATGCTCTTGATGTGCTTAAGTATTTCCTCAGCTTTTTTAGCTTCTCTATCGTTTTGTCTGTCAGGATCCTGCCGTATCTTTGCCAGAGCCTGAAGCACTCCCTGAAAAGCTTTTCTTGAGAAGGGAGATTCACTCGCCACCTTATCAAATCTCCTCATACCCTCAATATCGTAAGCCCTCAAAGCTTTATGAACGTAATCGATAAGGGAATTACCCTTAATCGCATCATAACCAGCAACTTCAAGATTAGAATCCCCTCTATAGTAATCCTGGAGTTTAACTGATCTCTTACTCTTTTTCTTTTCAATATTGATCAATTTATCCTTCTCCAAGCTCTCCTCATCCAATCCAAGACTCTTAATGAATTGATTTGCGGTACTATAATCCATTGAATCCATATCGTGGATCCTTGAATAAACGTAGAAAGTGGTAACAGGGTCTGCTTCTTCGCCAATCATTTTTCTCGTTTCATGCTTAGCCATTATAGTCTGAGCAATCTTTATGGCACTTCTGGCAGTAATATTCCCAGAATAGCTTTTAGTTTCAGAATACCCAGTTAGAACTTCTAAAGCAACACCCATAGCAGCAACAAGTAAATCCGAACCCTTCAAACCATAATTCTCCAACATCTCAGCTCTTTCATGGATCTTAGTCTCGATCTCCGGCATCATCTCTTCCAAGAAACCTACTTTCTCTTCTGTTCTCTTTCTTGCAGAAATAATAAGGCTATGATAAACTGATTTCTTACCTCTGGTAGCTGAGCTTTCAGTGCTTTCTGTATGAATAGGAAATGTGGAGGTTATCCTAAATCCAGATTGTCTTAAAGACTCTAAAACAAAATACCAGGCTTCAGGGTTTTTATGAGCAAAGAAAAGAACAAGTATTCCGTCGTCATCGAGAATTTTATGCAGATTTTGCATGTTCCTTAAGAACTGTTGGTTAAAAAACTCGTTATCCCTGTTGCCACCAACATCAAGCTCTTCTTTAGTCTCAACCTTATCACTTGAGAAAAACTTAGATTCTTTTTCAAATAAATGGCCTAAAATTCGTTTATGCCAGACGTAGAAAACCTCACTTACTTCTCCATATGGGATATCATCGTAGTATGGTGGATCAGTGACTATAATTTTGAATTTATCATTTGTTTTCCAAGAAGCAGTTGGTTCATTTAATATTTGGATATAACCTTGTGTAGACGAAAGTTTTTCGATGGAGTACTTCAAAGAATTTAAGACACCGTTAATATTGCTAATCAGTGTTCCAGAAGATTTAACAAACGGATTTACTTCCGTATGATTCCACATCATAGATATGCCTCTTTGCCTAAACATAGATGAGATTACTTCATAAGATGAATGCCATGATGCTGCTCTACAGTTATAATCAATGTGCTTTGATAGTACAGAATCAAGATAGACACCAACAGCTTTTGCGTATTCCCTATCGTCCTCCGCTATTGTATTAACTATTTCCTTAGCCTTTTCAGCATAATTGATGATCAATAGAAGTTGTCTTGGGTTGAATAACTGGTACCACTTTGGAAGATACGCTTTAGCCCAAATAGACCCACGATTATCATCTGGCAGCTCATTGTCGGGAATCAAACCTTTTTTATAAAAATTAAACCAGTCTTTTTTAAGTCTATTTTTAGCCTCATTAAATGCCGCTAAATCATTTTCTGATGGTACATCATATCCTTTACCCTTTCCATTGCCGGAAAGAAGGACAACTGCCAATTCTTTCTCTTTCTCATATTTTTTTATTTCCTCAACAACATTTTTGTTCGGTATTTCGCCTCCGCATTTTAAACAAACTCCCTTTCCTCTTGAGACGTTGCCACCAGAAGCAAATCCTTCTCTAACTTCAAATTCAAGTTCATTATGGATGATTTCGTAATTTAGATAAAGTTTTTTTCCTCTTTTTGTTTTAGCAAGCTGCCATGAACCAACAAGAGGAGTCTCGAACCCACATTGAGGACATTTAGCTAACCATGCAAACAAATAAGCCGCAACATCTTTGCCATTATGTTTCGGATACAAACCACCCAGTTCTTTTTTTAGTTCATCGAATATTTGGTTCAAATATTTTTCAACATCGTAGTAAAGCTGCATCCCATATTTTTTAGGATATTCAAGCGTTGCCTTGAGAATAAGATATGCCACAGGATTATAATCAACAGCGACTACATTGCATCCATGTCTTAGAGCTTCAAATGGTATTGAGCCTCCACCTGCAAAGGGATCCAAAATTGTGGGCATTTCACCCCATGTTTTAATTATTGCATCCCTTAAAAATTCCTCCGGGATACTCTCTTTGTGTGCTCTTGGGCCTTTGCTAATATCCTTCGGGAGAGCAAGAATATTAATCAAACTGGTTTTCAAGTCACTATTCTGAAATTTTTGAGGGATGTTCTCTTTAGAGAGCAAAGCTCCTAATAAAGCGGCCCTTGCGGTTATTAGTGGCTTTCTTGCCCACCAATAATGTAGTTCAAAAGTAGGTGGTTTAGCTGTCCCAAGTTTCTCCTTCTTAGCTTCCTCACTAATCTCTTCAACAGGTATAAACTCCTCAATTAGCAGCCTCATCCTTACACCTAAACCAGCCCGTAAAGAACTCTAAATGCATAGGCTCCATTTGAGGTGGAGGACACTTTCCATGCCCAGAAGAATACTTCTTCAGGTGGAAGGTTCACGATAGCGTCAATCAATTTGTACCTTTTTTCGGCTTTCTTCATGGAGTTGAGGACCTTAAAAGCGGTATAGACCCTCATGGCGTCTCCTATTTCATCAGTTTTACCGTCCATCTTGAGCTTATCCATCAAATTTCTTATGGCGTCTCTTCTCCACGCAGTAGCAGAAGCTATCCGCATCCTGTAGTTTCTTTCTCTATTCTGGTAGGTTTCGTACATGGTGATGTACTTTGAGGTCTCCACGACCTCGTAAACAGTATTTTTTATGGAGAGCATTAACTCACCTTCAGAATCTTCTCAGATTCTGTTTGTGCAAGCTGGTCTACAAACAACTTAAAATCTTCGTTTATTTCCACAGGCCTGGTAAGATTTATGTTAATTGAATACTCAGGATTTTCATCAAGACTGGCGATTTTCTGCATGATTTCATTTATAGTACCTGCTTTCTCGAGGGAAACATTACAATAAAAGGTGGTAATCCCTTTAGTAGAGACATTAATATTCCCATCTAGACTCAAGAACGATACTGCACCACTAATGTTCATTGAATCATCTTTAAGTACACCTGAACCTGTTCCGGTAACAGAGATATCAACCACCGTTCGGTTAGCATAATCATCAAATTTCTCTACCAGGTCGTGTACAGGAATCGATTCTTCTTTGGTTTCGACTTCTCCACCATAACCTTTTGGCCATTCTTTAGTTTTGCCCTCAGGAGTTACCTCTTTTAATTTGCTGATAACCTCATTGTAGAACTCTTTTTTTAGTATGTAAGTTCTGTTGCCCTCTTTCCCAAACGCATTCCTTATACTTTGTGCCTCAGGAAAATCAGGTTCTTCTCCATTCTCAATTTTTTCAATCAGGGAGATATCTCCACCATACACCTCGAGCCTGGCGGCTATTTTTGAAGCTTCAACTACATCACTTCGGCTGTATTCGGGAAAATGACTCTCCACTTCTGAGACTTCAGCATAATTACTGTCACCCAGAGCTTCGATAACATATTCTGCGATTCTGTCTGCTTTCTTCTTTCTGGCAGCCTCAAAAAGCTGTTCAGCGAACTCCTTTTTGAGTACATAGCTGGAATCCTTTAACTCACTTACTTCCGATCCAAACTTAACTCTCTTCAGAACTTCATCACTCTTTTTGAGGTCAACCTCATCAGGCTCGATTATCTCTCCACTCAGCAATCCAATTTCTCCAGCGCTTACCTGTTCTTTAATACTTTCTTTCAGAGGCTTTGCAGGGATAAACGGATAGCTTGTTGAATTTGCTACTGTATGAACAAGATCTGAAAACTTGACGTAATCGTTCTCTCTGCCAAGTATACCATTTATGTAATCTATACTTGCGTTACTGATGACCTTCCCCCACTTGCTCTCTAGCTCATAAAAAATTCTTTCCGTGTATTTGGCTTTTTTATCATAAGATATGGGTGAGATTTGTTTTAAGGTCTGGTCATTCCTGTAATAAAAACCAGTATATGAGTAAGTGTTAATCAACTTTTGAGCAGCTTTAGCATAAATTCTCTCTTGAATCGACTTTAGCTCCTTTAAGAAATCTTTGTCTTTAGACCTCTCTTTCTTGAGTTTCTCGCATGCAATTAGCTCTTTAACCAAATCCTTAAACGGATTAATTTCAGTGGGTATGGGGAACAGTAATACAACAGAGTTTCTGTTGGGCGTTGTTATGGAGAGCATTTGAGAAAATATTTTGCTAAAAACTTCAGTTCTCAATACATCGTCCGCCTCGCTCTCATACTCTTTAGTCCTCTTTAATGACATGTAATGGTTATAAACATCCTCATAATCCACGGCAAATAAGTTTAACTTCCCTATTTCAGTATTATCCCTCTTGATTTCATTATCAAATATGTTTACCGAAACTGAATCAGTGGAAGGAATGATATTGGAAAAGAACTGCTTTTGTAAATGTATCTTAACTTCTTGGTCCCTCACGTCTCGGGAAGCAAGCCTAACTAAGGCTCTTGGGTTTTCTTCGGTCTTAAAGAAGTATCTATCGGTTCCTTCAGCTCTAAAAATGTGAATAGATACTTCATCATAAAGTTTTTCCAAGTAAGTATCTATTGTTGAGGGATCGAAGTTACTATCTCCAAGTGCGTTGAAAATCTTTTTACTATTTGCTCCCCACCTTGATTCATCCGGAAAGAGAGAGTAAAGGTAAACCGTAGTTGCAATTCTTGCAAAATTACCAAATCTTGGTGCATTATCGAATTTTTGGGCGTTTGCGGATCCCTCCGTAGTGGCTATATCTGTTTGCACCACCTGATCTAAGTTCTTGCCAAATATTTCGCTGGTGGTAAGCTTCCTGCACATTTCAGGTTCAGATAAGTCTACTTCTCCTGAAGAAATGAAGAGTGTAGTTTTAGGTAACTCATCAACGTGCCTTAATAAATTCACAATGACTCTCGCCATTATCTTGAGAATCCCCCTTGTTATCTGGAAATCCTCGTAGGTACCAATTCTACCGAAGAAGATTTCTTCAACTGGAAGGGGATGAAATGGGTAACACTCAAAAAGTCGTTCTTCACTATAAGCATCAGAAATACCAACTTTAGAAGCTTGAAGATCATGTAAAGCTTTAGCAGCACTCTTCGCAAATTTCTCGTCAACAATTTCTTTGACAAAACGCTTTTTCAGAATTCTAATAATGTCTTCTTTGGCAACTGGAGCAATTTTTGTCGCACCTCTCTCCGCTATCGCTGAAATACTCCTAAGTATGTCCGCCTCTTTTTTGTAAGCTTCACTCCTGGGGATGGTCAGCACAACAAGAGATGTTTTGGTCGCCTCAGTTGCCACGAACAGAGAATGAATAAATGCCTTATTTTGTGCTATTTTACCATCATAGCTTTCTTCATCTTCTTCACCCATGATTTTAGAGATATAATTAACAAGCTCGTCAAACAAGAACACTACAGGCCTACCAATATCCTTAATCACATCTTCGATCTCTTGAGCGGTGGGCGGATATTTTCTGGTCGCAAGTTTCTCATTTCCAAGCTTCTCACCAATAACATTCCATAAATTAGTTTCCGGCTCAATGTTATGACCATCAACAGTGACCAGCTTAACATCAGGTATTGTACCTAACTCCAAGTCCTTCATAATCTGTTTTATTGTTCGAGAATTCAGGGCAACATCCCTATTCTCAAAAAGATGGTAAAGAGATATGAGAGTGTGTGTTTTGCCTCCACCAAATGTTGTATCCAGTACTACAGCATAGGATTCATCAGATATTGATGTTACTCTTGAAAGAGCTCTCTTTAGCACGTTCTTCATGTATTCAGTGAAATGGGTTTTTCTGAAGAAGAGAGCTGGATTTAAGTATATTTGATGGGCATTTCCATTCAAGAAATTGGAGAATTCCACTTCGAAAATCGCCTCATTTATATTTGCCTTTGGATCAGAAGCTATCTTTACAAGGTCGTCATCAAATATAACCTTGGAGTCTTTTATGGCATTCTTGAGACAGAGCTGTTCAAAATCATACATATGAAATTATAGGATATCTCTATTTTAAAACTTTTTTTATCCATACTTCATACTTGAATAAAACGGTTAACAGAAAAAACAACAAACATTTATAATAAATAAAGTAATATTCTCTAAGGTGGTCATATGAGCTACTGGCTTTGTATAACCAACTCAGATAACTGGCAAATAATTAAGAAGAACAACGTCTGGGGCGTCCCTTCTCGCCATCAGAACACCATTAACAAAGTCAAACCCGGAGACAAACTTCTTATCTACCTCAAACAGGAAAGAGACAAAAATAGGAACATAATAGAACCCAGAATCCCCGCAGTATATGAAGCCCAATCAAAAGTATATAATAACTCCTCAAAACTGTTCAAGACCCCACAGGGAATGGGCAGCGAATCATTTCCCCTAAGAGTCAAACTCAAGCCCGTAAAGATCTTTTCTAAACCTGTGGAGTTCAAACCCCTCATTCACAAACTAAAGTTCATCACTAACAAGAAGAAATGGAGTGGCCACTTGATAGGTAAGGCCATGAGAGAAATACCTGAAGAGGATTACAACCTAATTCTTAAGAAAGGTGATTAAAATGGCAGAGCAAATTGTAGGCGTAACATTTCCTATACCCAAACAGTATATGGATCGATTCTTCAAGGGCAAGGATGTTTTCGTGAAACCGGCGACCACTTTTAAAGAGCTAAAACCGGGAATGAAGTTTGTATTCTATCAGTCCCATGAGGATACGGGCTATGTGGGTGAAGCCAGGATAAAGAGGATAATCTTGATGAACGACCCCATGAAGTTCTTCGAGACCTATGGGGGCCGAGTATTCCTCACCAAGGAAGAGCTAAAGGACTATGTGAAGACCCAGGAAAAGTGGAGCAGTAGAGAGAAAAAGAAGAAGAGGCAGTGGATGGCTATAGAGCTGGAGAACATAAAAAAGTATGATAAACCGGTTAAACCACAACGATTTGTCTCTGTTGGTGGACAGTATTTGAGGGAATAGGTAAATGACTGATAAGATAATTGATTTCATGAATCGGAATAAGGGGATTTGGTTTGAGTCTCCAAGAAAGTCATTTTTTGGTGGGAGGAGTTCCAGAGCACAGAGATTTAAACTCTCATTCAATTCTAAAACTGATAAGGTTGTTTTTGAGTTTGAGAGTGGTACGAAGCTTGGTATTGAGCATTGGAGAATAATTGAGTCAATTAAGTTGCTTGAGAATAAGGAGAAAGTCTCTATTGGGGCGAGAATATCTGAGGTGTATTCAAGTGATTCTTTAGAGGGGCATCTTAAGGAGATTGCTAAGTCAATGTATGGTAGAACTACTGATACAAAGACTGCTCCTCATATTGCTGATTTGTTGGTTATTGCTGGGCTCGCAGAGTTAGATTACGCTAAATCGTCATCAGGCAGGAAAGTTCAAGGAATAAGGTTAAAATAGTTTATATTACTTTTTCAAATTGGAACTCAATTCTATATTTCATTAAGGATAAGTTAGTTTCCTCGGCAGCCCAAATGCATCTCTCGTCAAAATCACTGGCAATTATTATACCTCTAACTCCTCTGTCTCCAGCTAAGTTCTTTCGAACCCATGATATATAGCTTAGAATTTGTCCTACTACACTATACTGGGCAGTGCCAGCCTTAATCTCTATTACGACCAATTTTTGGTTCTTGTCAACAGCTAAAATGTCGATGTATCCTTTATCAATCTTATATTGCCTGCCAGTTAACCCTTTATCCTCAAACAACTTTAAACCCTCTTCAATTCTGGAGAGGTCCCTTACAAGATATTCCTCAATATCCCTCTCTAAACTAATTGATGTAGTTTCTCCCACTTCTTCAGGTGGACCAAGTTCCTCAGGAACCTCATCAACTTCAGGATCAAACAGTTTGTACCTCCCAGAACCAACATTATACAGGAAAGCCTGCCTATACAGAGTTGGATAATGGTGGGCAGAAGGATGATTAACACTCAAACCCACTAAGTGTGCTCTTATTGAACTGTCTTTCCAACTTTCTGGATAAATATCGTTAATGGCTCTTATAACTTCGTCTGTTGTAAATTCGTTTTCCCAGTCTTTAGTTATCTCTCTTATCACATCTGTTAATGTTTGTTTGCCCATAAAACCCCCTCGCAGTTGCTTTTCTTGAGATTATTAAAATGTTATCATGCTTTTTTTGAGAAAGGATCTTCTACAACTCTTCCCTAAGAAGTCTAAAATAGATAAAATTTATTACTAATGCATGTTATGCTATCAGATACAGAATAAGTAATTTTTATGTATTATTTTCTTCGATTTTCAGTTCTTCTGGTAAGAGGAAGTGGAAAGCTCCTTTTTTCTGTCTGTGTTTAAATTTTGGGGATTGTGCATCTCCTTTTATGGGTTTCACGTATACTTTGTTACTTATTTTCTGTACTTGCCAAGCCATCCATATATATTTCTTTTTAAAACTGTTTTTAAAAGTTAATATACTGGGTAAATTTGTACTTTTGCATTTTTTCTCTTTTTTTGTCTCTAAATCAGTATCCTCTAATATCATATAGAGTAGTGACTAATTCTACAAACAGCGAAAAGCATAAATATTTAAGATTAAAAAGGAGAGGAGGAATACGGTAATCAAACTCCTCTTATCTTTTTTTGGGCTTTTTTGACTAATATTTTGAGTTCATATCAAGAGAAATATATATATGTAAATTTGAACATAAAAGAATAAAATAGGTTGGGATCGGAATGAATACCCAGAGAGAAATAGAACAAGAAACTGTCGAGTTAATAGATCTCATTCTTGCACATAAAAAAGAATATACTCAAAGGTTTTTACGCTCTAATGATTTTCATTATTCTGGAACAAAGGAAGAATTAAGAGACAGATTAATTCATCTCATCTCAAGAAATGAAATAACTCCGCAGGATTTAACTGAGTTATTAGACGAGATAGAAGCTTTCGGGAATCAACATATTTACTTATTCAAAATACCTGATTCTTATTTGGAGAGACTCCTTGATTTTGATTCTGTGAGAAGGATTTTTGAAGATAATAATTTGAGTGAATTATATAACAATTACAGACCTCTTATTTTACCTGAGGAGCCAGAAATATCTTCAATAAAGCACAATGACGAGTGGTTATCTATTAGATGGGTTACCAAAAAAGAGAAAATTCAACAACTAGAGAGAACAAGGGAAAGAGATGAATCGGGAAGAGAGATTCTTATTAAAAAATACTTAATTCGGAAATTTAGAGCAACATCTCTATTTAGAGTATCATTGATCACGGGTGACGCGGAACTTTTAATTTATCGTCTTCCAAGTGGTTCGAATTACAATGAGGAAAAGAATAATTACTTACAACAATTAGATGGCTGGTTTGATTGGGGAGTATTAAGTCACAGCAACTTGACACCTATAATCTCAAGAATAGAGAACTCTGGGGAAGTTAGAACAAGAAATATTGGTTTAAGAACCTCAAGAGGTTCAAACATTGATATAGCAAGTTATGCGTCAGATAAAGGAATTTACGATGACCCTGACGCTTCAGCTGCTAGAGGTAGTATAACCTCAGGTGTTGGTAATAGAGGCAATTTTTATTGGTTACCAGAAAATTCAAATGGTGTACTAACCAGAGAAATTCATACTATACTGTATAGAGATAGAGTGGCTATTACTGGAGAATGCCGAGAGGAGGAGGTAAACTATGTCTTGGGACGCATTAGAAGTTATATTCAATAATTATCCTCAATTTAGAGGCGAAATAGATAAATTAAAGGAGTATATTGTCTCAGGAGACTTATATTCGCAAGGCATAGACACTTCTCATGTTTCAGCAAGTACAGGTATTAGCGAGAAACGTCTAAAAAATATTCTTGAAAAAGGAGTTGAATTAGGGACAATTCAAAAAGAATTTAGATTAGAGTGTCCAAGGAGGGAAGGATTTTTAGATATTGAAGAAAAACCTGATAAATTTCCTATAACTTACTTTTGTGATCTTTGTGGAGAAGAGCATATTTTTCATTCCGATAATTTTAAGGAAATATATCTTTTGAGTACTACTGTAAGTCATGATAAAAAAGAGAATGTTATTTCTGAGGAGAAGATGGAGAGTATCAGGAGTAGGATGCCTCTCTTGGGATATTTTTCTAATAAACTAATGGGTAGTGGAAAACACTATAAGAATATAACTTTCCTAATTATACTACATTTCCTCGAAGATTTATTGGTTTTTATTGAGTCATGCGAAAAATTGGGATTAGAACCATCTAAAAGTTATTTATTTTGGAAGGATTATCGTTACCCGCATAAAGAAGTAATAATTTCAACATTAAAAACCAAGGGGTATAATATTTCTCCTTTAAATGATTTAGAAGAAGTATTGAAGAAAATTGAAGAATCAAATCAAGTTGAATCTATAATGATTATCGAGGATGGAGGTTACATCACTCCTATCATTCATTCAACTTACCCTAAGGCTCTGGAAAAAACCATAGCTTCAGTAGAACAAACAACTAGAGGTATAAGAAGCGATAAGGATATTAAAAAAATAAAAATGCCAATCCTGAGTATCGCAGAGGCTAGTATAAAAAATGAAATTGAACCTCCACACGTTGCTGATGCTGTAGTTAAGAACATTTCTAATATTTTTGACCATGAAAAATTAAGAGGCAGTTCTATCGCTGTAATGGGATATGGCACCATTGGAAGAGAGATTGCTAAAAGGTTGAGTGATATGGGTGCTAATGTCACAATATTTGACCCAAATGCTGAGAGTTCTGTTGTGGCGAAAGAAAAAGGGAGATATATCACAGTCAAGGAAGCTTATAATGCTGTCAAAGACAAACTATTAGTTGTAGGCTGTTCAGGTGAAACATCAGTTAGTCATAGTGAAATTCTTAACCTCGCGTATAATACCTATCTGGTGAGTGCATCCTCAGATCAAAGAGAAATCGGTTTAGAAGAATTAGAAGCTTTATCCGGTAAAAAAGAAGAGCTAAAAATAGATAATAAAAACATTGGAACTACTTATTATATTCTTAAGGATAATAAACCAGTTCATTTAATTGCAGATGGCTATCCAATAAATTTTTGGTTTAGCGATAGTATGCCAAATCAAGTTAGTGATCTAATACTTACCCTTATATTTCTAGCCACTTTTGAAGCTGTAAAAAATACAGACAGTTTTGATAAAGGAATTCAAGGGACTGATGATATTGCAGGAAAATATAGGGTAGCTGAGTTGTACTCTGAACATTATTAAATATAAGATTAATTGACAGAATTACTCAAATTGAAATTTGTACACTACAGCCTCAGCCTTTAAGAATAGACCAATATGACGTAAACATTACTGGTTACGACCCACACATACTGTATCACCACTGCAGTAGTAGGCACTAAAAACAAGAAGTAGCAAAAATAAACAAAAGCAAAACCATAATTGAACCGTATTTTCTCCATTAAAAGGGCCAAAAGTAGTTCTCCAATCCCAATGGGTACCCCATAAAGAACCTTAACCTTAAAAGCAACGTCAAGGTTGGGAACCCGGGGATTTGATTCGTGGGCAACAGGAATATTCTCCAGGGCATAAACAGTTGTGAGGTAGTCTGCAATGTTGAGGATCAGTAGGGTTAATATTAGAGCCGGCAAGATATAGTAATTGCGCTGGAAAAGGTCTTTTAAGGCCAGATTATAACTTTTGAGTTGAGAAAGAAACTTTGAGTTCCTCATTCAAGATGCATTCTTTTCTTACTCCGTGGAGGCATTCTTCAAAACAGGGACAGTTCTCACAGGTCTCCACTTTATATTCAGAATCCATGTTGGCAGAGTGAAATTTGTGCTATTTATAAGTTTTGTTAATTGTGTAAAACACAAAAAAATGTGTAGATAGTTTATAAAAAATTACACAGCAAAAAGGGTAATGCCCAAGAAAAAGAAGAACATCATGGACTTCCTTGACTCTTATGCACTACAGATTATGGGGCCTCTCAAAGAGGGGAAGAAACCATACTCTGAGCTTATGAAGAAATCCGAGCTTGTCAGGTCGAACTTTAATAACAGGTTGGGAGAGCTTTTAGAATTAAAGCTAATAAAGGTTGATTACGACGAAGAAAAAAGAAGACCATTTTATTCTCTAACTAATAAGGGAGAAGAAATCCTCTATTTTATGGAAGGGATCGATAAAGCTTATGAAGAAAATAAAAACTAAAATTTGCTTAGATCATCGAAATAATCGAAAAACTGATCACCCCTTATAAAGAGAATGATAGATCTTCTTCACCCTAGTACTTTGCAACGCTCCCACCAGCTCCAAACCATAAGGCGTTATCTCCACTCTATCACCAATTCTATGGACAAGAAGTAGCTCCTCAGCTAAAGCAGCATACTCATTATAAGCTCTATCTCTAGTGTCATCCTTCCAGTCATCTTCCTTCATGCTCTTATGGATAAAAACATCTTTAACATCCTCTCTCCTGGCGGGGTGGTGGTAGAGCAGGACTTCGTAAACACTCTCCACAAAAAGGCAAAGTCCGTGTACTGTTTTGGTGTGAATGGGGTTGAGGTTAATATATTCCCTTAGGAACTTTTTGAGCTTGTGTTCATCCTCACTTAGCTCAACGAATTCGTATCCTCTGCCATTAAGAATAATCTTATTACCTCTTTTAACCAAAAGGTCAAAATCCTTTCCTCGCTCAATAAGGCCGTCAAGGCTACTCTTAGTTCTACCTCCTCTTGGTGTAAATTCTTCTAACCTCTCCATAACTCCATCTATCTCTACAATTCCGCCCTCTCTATCAACATACTCCACCAATTTCTTGAGGTTTAGTATATTCGCTCCACCTCTTATTATGTTGGGTTTGAGGTGGCTAAATTCCTTGTAAGCCGATGTTTTTGTCAAGTAATTGTATAGAATATCATCAACATTCAGATCAATAAGGATAACCTCTGGCTCACCTGTAATCTCAAGCCGTGAAGCATTTGGTGCCACTAAAACAGGTTGTACAGAGCTTCCAGCTAATTCCTTATCAGCCTGTTTCTTCTTTATTTCGTCAAAATAGTTTCTCACCTGTTTTATATGGTCAAATACGGCGTCCTCAACTTTCAATTCAACTAAGTAAAGGACATCATCACTTCCTACAAAAAGCAAATCCGATCTACCGGCAGGAGTCTCGTACTCCTTCGCAACCATCGTAATCTGAATATTTTCTCCCAGTGAGTTGCCTATAAACTTCTGAGCAATTTCATCATAAACTGCAAAGATATCACGAATTAGGACTTCTTTGGCATCCTCCATTATTTCTCTGTTATATTTAAAGGATCTAAATTTTTCTATTTATCAATTAATCCTCAAAGATCCTGAAATCGATCAAATAGATCAGGAAAAGCTTTAAATATAATAAAAAGATCGATCTGATCCCCTTAAACTGTATAGATCGAAAATAGATCGATTTGGGGGAGGAGAGATCTTCAGGATGGATCTTATCTCTCATGAAGATTACAAAGTATTCAGAACAGAAAACCCATATGTCACCATCGGGAAGTCCCAGATTTCTCTTCCTCAAAGACACAAAATCAAGAAATACGCACCCGACTACACACCAGAAACCACGACAGTATGGTCTTTCCCGGACAGAGGTGATTGGGCTACCCACAAGGGCAATTACAGGGGTAACTGGTCTCCCTACATCCCCAGAAACCTCATACTTAGCTATTCTCAGCCAGGAGAAACTGTGCTGGATCAGATGGTGGGCTCAGGCACAACCCTGGTAGAATGCAAGCTCTTGGGGAGAAATGGTATAGGTATCGACTTGAATCGTGACGCCATCATGCTCACCAGGAACAGGCTAAACTTCTCTTTCAACCCACTTGACGAAGACTATACCATACCAAAGATCAAGACATATGAAGGAGACGCCAGAAACCTCAACCTTATACCTGACAACTCCGTTGACCTCATTACCACTCACCCGCCCTACGCAGGCATCATATCCTACTCTGAAGTTGAAGGCGATCTATCAAAGCTAAAAATCGAAGGTTATGTTGAGGAAATGGGTAAAGTAGCCTCCGAGAGCTACAGAATCCTAAAACCCGGTCACTATTGTGCAATCCTTATTGGGGACACCAGAAAGCATAAGCACTACATACCCATATCTAATATGGTCCTGAGAAAGTTCCTGGAATCAGGCTTCTATCTGAAAGAAGATATCGTAAAGCAGCAGTGGAAAATGAAGTCCACCAGAGAGAAGTGGAGAGGGAAATACGACTTTTACTTAATTGCTCACGAGCATGTGTTTGTATTTAGGAAACCTGAAAAAGAGTCAAAGAAGTTTAAGTATTCCTCGGATTATATCTTCGAGATCTGAATTCGAATGGGTCATATCTTCCGAACCTGCAGACTTTAAACCCTTCACACTCCAAACTGGCGGATTCATCTTTACCTTAGTGGAATAATGTAAAGAAAATCAATTCTCATAAGGATATTTTCTGTGTTTGTGAACTATTCCTTTCTCGTTTGAAACAATGAGGTGCCATACTTCAATTGTTTTCCCATCTATGCTTCTCTTTTCGTATATGATGCTTATGCCATCTTCCATGAAGTTATATATTGCAACTCTTATGCGATAGGTAATTAGAGTCGGTAAATTCAAATTTCACGGTCTCTGATATTGGCCTTTGACAATTTTTCTGTAAAAAGGTTTATATACGTTATCCAATATAGGATAAAGTAAGAATGCCATCTAATACTGAAGCGATTAAGAAAAGGCTGATTACGGGTGTGATCAGAAGGAATGAGATCATCAGGTTGATCGAAAAGGGAGTTGACACTTCGTACGCTATTGCTAAGAGAATGGACTTAGATGCTGGAACCGTTAAACATCACCTTGACTGGCTGGAAAATAAGGGTGTGCTGAAATCCAAATCAACAATTGTGAGAGGAAGAGCAAGGAAAGCATTTGAACTGGTTTTTCCCGCAGAAACCCTGGAAAGAGTTATGGCCATCCTCGATCTTGTTGATGTTGACCTCGAAGAGGCTGAAAACAGAATAGTTAACCTCGTTCAAGAAGTAGTTGAAGAATTGGAGAACGAAGAACTATCCTTTGAAGATGCTGACAGGATCTTTACTGCCTTACTGGCTTTGAAGAATGTGGAGTTTAGTGAGAATACAGAAGAGCTCCTGACTATAGCCAATGAGTTACATGATGGTAATGGTAAGAAAATAGCTACCTTGAAGGTTCTTACGTCTAAACCTTAAGACTAATCTCCATTTTGAGGGAGGATCAGGAGTGAGGTCCAAACCTGCTACATTTGTTGTAGTATAATGCACTAAATCTATAGGAATTGGTGCAGTATAGTGCAATACCTATATAGATAAGATTACTACAACCTTTATTTCCAGCTCAAGAGCTATGGAAAGGTTTTTTACTGTAATATAAAATATAGATTAAGCAATAAAAAAGAACAAAGTGGTATCGTAAGATGCCACGCGGCTCCAGAACGCATTTCTGGCTGGAAAGATCAAGCTGGAAGAGAAGTTGATTTTGTGGTAAAGGGGAAAAATATCGAGCTCATTCAGGTTTGCTGGGAATTGACAGATAAGGTGAAGAAGAGAGAGACCAGATCACTGTTGGAGGCAATGAAACAATTTAATGTTGAGGAGTCAACAATAATAACCGAAGACTATCTAATAGACGAGGATTGGGATGGTAAAAAGATAAGATTTGTGCCTTTGTGGTTGTGGCTGGTCAAAAATCAGAGAGTCGGAAGGTAGGAATGCATACAATAAATATCTTCTACAGCGAAGAAGATGAAGGATACATTGCTGTAATCTGGTGACTGGTTGCTCTGCCTTCGGTGAAACTGAAAAAGAAACTCTAAAGGAAATTAAGAACGCTATGGAGTTATGGATTGAGGCTGCAAAAGAGGAAGGCGGGGAACCCCAAAACTGTTCTATATAAATAGAGAAATCACTTTCACACCATTAAAAAACTTATAATAAGATAATTTATGACTGCTATCAACAATGAAGTACTATGAGGTCAGGGACCCGGTATACGGGTTTATCAGTTTCAATGAATTCGAAAAAGAACTTATAAACCATACTGCGTTCCAGAGGCTCAGAAGAATAAAACAGCTTGCACTTACAGAAATGGCATATCCTTCTGCCACTCATACAAGATTCGAGCATTCACTAGGTGTAATGCATCTGGCCTCAAAGTTCTACGAGAAAATAATCAGCGTAGACGAGAACAGAGAGTACTTAACACAAAAGCTATATTATAATGAAGTTGGACTTGAGAGAGAAAAACAGGTGATTAGACTTGCAGCACTTCTTCACGATATTGGTCATACTCCTTTCTCTCACGTGGGCGAAGGAAAAAGACTTATGGAAGAAAAACCTGAAACACAAAAGCCATACAAGCATGAAGACTATTCTAGTGAAATAATCAAGAGACAATTGAAAGAAACGATTGAAGAAAACGAGCTCAATAAACAGAATTATAATATTTCAGCTGATGAAGTGGCAGGACTCATCGAGGGCGACCCTAATTTAGGTCCCAAGATATTTTGGAAGCAACTTATATCAGGGCAACTTGATGCTGATAGATGTGATTACCTTCTTAGAGATTCTCATCACGCAGGCGTAAAATACGGAATTTTCGACGTATCAAGGTTGATAGCAACTATTACTATAGGTGAACACCCTGAAACAGAAGAACCAATCATCGCAGTAGATAAAAGTGGCTGGCACGTTGCAGAATCTCTTCTTCTCTCAAGATATTATATGTTTACCCAAGTTTATTTCCATAAAACAAGAAGGGCTTACGATTACCATCTTAGCAGAGCACTTGAAAGCATACTTCAAGGAGGAAAATTTCCTGCGCCCGAAAAAATAACACAATTTGTTGATCTGGATGATTGGACTATCGCAAAGGATATCTTGAAGTCAGATAACGATGACTGTAAGAGAATACAGGAGAGAAGACATATTAGGTGTATTTATGAGACATCCGAGGCTCCAGGGGAAAAAGAGGATAAAGAATTCGAGAAAGTAAAAGAGTTACTTGGTGACTTAATCGTTTGTGAGGATATAGCGGAGAAAAAGTGGTATGAGCTTAACAGCGAGGGCATAGACATGGAAATATATATTAAAGAGGAATACGAGCGAAAAATAAAACCGCTATCAGAAATCTCTATAATCTTACCAAAAATGGAAAAAATGAAGCAAAAAAGGTTATACATCAAACCCGAATTTAAGGGTGAAGCTAAAAGTAAATTAAAGGAGAGAGGATTAAATGTCAGATGAAATTCTTAAGTATGTAGTCTCAAGATTAAATGAAAGAACAGAACAGGTAGGTAAAACTACTGCTCAAAAGATAATGTATTTCCTTAAAAGGCTCGGTATAGTGGATTATGAGTATACGATGCATTATTACGGGCCGTATAGCTCAGAAGTTGAGAACAGCTTGAGACAGCTCGAATATTCTAATGAATTTAAAATCACATGGAACCCCGATAGAGGATATTTTATCAGACCGTCTGGAGAACATTCGGACTTAAATGTACTTGATGTAGAGAAGAAACAGTATATTGACCACATAATCGAGAAGTTTTCATTGAGATCGGCTAAAGAGCTCTCACTTATCGCCACAGTTCTGTATTTCTATCCAGCTTTACCTGAAAATGATATCGTCGAATCAGTAAGAAAATTAAAGCCCCATTTCAGTACAGATGAAGTAAGCGACGCTCTAGATACCGTAAAAGAGGTTTTTTAAACAGTTAATTTCCCAACTTTAATCACTATAAAGAGAAATGTAAATCTCATCTCCGTCAGTGGGCAGTACTTGAGAGAATAAACCTTTTATTTTTTATATATGCATAGAGTAATTTAAAACAAAAGTTAGGCCTAATCACTCTGGTGGTCACATGGAGATTAAGGACATAAAGAGCAAGATAACTCCCACCCTGAAAAGATATGGGGTAAGGAAGGCAGCGCTTTTTGGTTCCTCAGTAAGAGGAGAAATGAAAGAGAGCAGTGACATTGATATTCTGGTGGATATAGATAAGGATATCAGCTTGCTGGAGTTTGTGGGTCTTAAAATTGAACTTGAAGATATTCTGGGCAAAAAAGTTGATCTGGTGGAGTATAACACCATTAAACCGAGGCTGAAGGACAGGATACTCAAAGAACAAGTGGTGATAGTCTGAAAGATTACATAGAATATCTTGAAGATATTCTGGAAGGTATAGAGATTATTGAAGGTTATGTTGAGAATCTCGACGAAGAGGATTTCTATGAGAACAGAATGGTTCAGGATGCTGTTTTAAGAAGACTGGAAATAATAGGCGAGGCTAGGTAAAATATACCTTTCGAGATCAGAGAGAAGTATCCAGAAATCCCCTAGAGAAATATTGCAGGCTTAAGGGATATCTTAATCCATACCTATTCATCTGTTAATCTCAGAAGAGTTTGGAAGATCATTAAAGAGGACGTTCCAGATCTAAGGACCAATATCTACAAGATTATCGAAGAGCTGGAAAGAAATGACAAATAACGTTTCCGGTAGTGAACAATCCCATAATCAACATGTATCTGATGGATGAGGATTGGGATGGTAAAAAGATAAGATTGTGGTTGTGCCCGATCAAAACTAAGGAGTCAGGAGACAGAGAATGCATAGATACACAACACATATCTTCTACAGCGAAGGAGATGAGGGTTACGTTGCTGTAATCTGGTGTCTGGTTGCTCTGCTTTTGGCGAAACTGAAGAAGAAACTCTAAAGCAGATTAAGACCGCTATGGAACTATGGATTGAGGCTGCAAAGAACCTATTTTCGCTACACACAAAATATATTAACTTTGATGCTGATAACAATATTAAAAAATTGACATGTTAACCATAAATATATCATATAAAGAGGTGAGTGAGAATGAAGAAGGAATTATCGAAATTAGCTAAATTCGTAGACCTCTTAAAAGAATATAACATCCTGAATTTTGATATTGATTCGTTCGAGAGCAGGCTTATATAAATTACAAAAATACGTATATCTGGCTAGAAATTTATTCGGAATGGATTTCAATTATCCTTTTAACCTCTACATCAGAGGGCCGTATTCCCCCAAATTGGCCGATGATTACTATAAATTAAATAAATCCGGTGAGAATTTAAGTAATGTCCCCTACGACAAAAATAAATTTGATGGCTTCAAGGACTACGTTACCGGTAGAACTCCAAAAGAGTTAGAAGTTATTGCAACCATCCTCTATCTGTGGAAGACCAATGAACGCCTTTTAGAGACAGGAACTTATTCTGAAGAGAAGATCAACAAGCTTATCGTTGAGAAGGTGCATGATTTAAAAGACATTAAAAAAGATTTCATTGAGGAGAAACTTAAGGAGTTACAGGGGTTTAAAAACTATGCCTGATCCTGAGTTTCCTTCTTCTTTTTCCATTACTCCTTAACTCCTTCTCTAATTCAAGTAGGGAGAGTGAATTGGTTAAAACTCCATCGAAAGTAAATAGATACACAGAGTTCATGTCGCACAAAGCCTGAGCGAGTATAACAGCGTCTGTAGGTCCAAGGCGGTCATCGACCCGAAAACACTCAGGTATTATTTCTAAAGCCTGTTGAGATGGTGGTTGAATATCAGCCTTTAACCTATCACTTATGGCCCGGTCCCCTAGTTCCGAGCATCGAACTTTTAACTTAGTGCTCCGGCCGGGATTTGAACCCGGGTCGTGGGATCGAGAGTCCCACATGATTGGCCTGACTACACCACCGGAGCCTCTATTATTTGAGTATGACTGTTTTCCCTCCAGTGTTTATGAATATTTTGGTGTTGGAGTTGGCCTGGATTTGGGTCCATAAAGCAATGCAAATGAATAGGATGTTAGAAAGGAAGCGTTAATAATTAAAATATAGTCGGGGTAGTATGGTGGTAATAATCGGGAGGGGTTTGGAGGTTTAAGGGGTTTGGAGGTTTAAGGGGGTTGATCATTTTAGAATAATACTACCCCGACAATAGTATATTTGTCTTTAAACTAAATAAATCTTTCGCTTTTCTCTAATATTCAATAAGTTATCAGCACTTCAAACCTATTAACTATTATTCAGGGAAATAGTGGGGGGTAATCGAGCCCTGTCTTCTCTTCCAGATCGAACATCAAGTTCATGTTCTGGATGGCCTGCCCGCTGGCTCCTTTGACCAGATTATCTATAGCTGAAGTTACCACAACCCTCCCTTCTTCTGGATAGGTGGCGATGTCGCAGAAGTTGCTTCCTCTAACCCAGTTCAATCTCACCTGCTCCTGAAGCCTCACGAAATAAGAATCATCATAGAACTTCTCATAGATCTTCTTCACGCCTACATCCTCCTTCAAGAATATGTGGGCCGTGGTCAGGATCCCCCTCGCCCCCGGAAAGACCTGGGGTGTGAAGGAAACCTTTAAACCATCCTGCAGGTTCTCCAGCTCCTGGACCATTTCATAGTAGTGCCTGTGGCCGGTGACCTTATAGGGGATCACCGCCTCCTGCAAGTTGGGGTAGTGGGACAGCTCCTTGGGATCCGCTCCTGCACCGCTGATCCCGCTCTTTGAATCGAAAACTACTCTCTCCACTACTCCTTCGGCAGCAAGTGGAGCGGCAGCCAGTATCGCACCTGTGGGATAACATCCGGGATTGGCCACCAGCTCCGCTTTTTTAACCTCATCCCGGTAAAGCTCGGTCAACCCGTAAATCGCATCCATGAATGCCGTATGCTCCCCATAAGCCTTCTCATAGACCTCTTTACTCAGCCTGTAGTCAGCAGAGATATCCACCACCTTGACACCTGCTTCCATCAGCTGGGGCACGTATTTCATGGCATCTCCATGGGGAACAGCAGTAAACACAACATCACAACCCTCCAGACTCCCCATCTCTGGGGCCGTAAATTTGAGGTCGTAGAACCCTCTCAAAAACGGGTGAGCATCTACGATATGCTCTCCTTCCCATTTTCTGGAGGTAGCAGCAACTACCTCGGCTTCAGGGTGCTTATATAGCATCCTCAGGAGTTCAGAGCCTGTATAGCCGCTGGCGCCTATAATGCCTGCTTTGATCATAATCCTGGTCACCTGTTTAGGGATTAAAAAAGTTAGCCCGTTTCAAAATATTTATATAGTGCAATGAGATGCTTCTCAAAAATGAGATAGTCCAGTGATTATATGACGGAGATCCTGAAGCAACTGGCGTTGATGGGCGCCACCAAAAATTTCGTGAAGATCAGCTCCAAAGAGCTGGCCGATAAGATAGATCAGAGCCTGCAAACAGCGGCCAGAAAGCTTAAAGAGCTGGAAGAAAGGGAGTTGATCGAGAGGGTCCTGGACAAAGATGGTCAATTCATAGCCATCAATGAGAAAGGGAAGAAGAAGCTCTACAGGGAGTACCTGGATTATAAGAAGATCTTTGACAGAGGTGAGAGTATTATAATAACTGGAAAGGCAATGAGTGGAGTTGGCGAAGGAAGGTATTACGTTTCACTTGAGGGTTACAAGGAGCAGTTCAAGGATAAACTGGACTTCGATCCATACCCCGGAACGCTCAATCTCAAGATCAGTAAAGAACAGGCTTATTTCAGGAGAAGACTGGATGAAGAAGAAGGAATAAAAATAGAGGGCTTCTCTACAGAGGACAGGACCTTTGGAGAAGTTAAAGCGTTTCCCTGCAGGATCGACAAAGTTGAAGGAGCTGTGGTAATCCCTCAGAGAACTCATTATCCCTCGGATGTGATGGAAGTTATATCTCCTGTTCATATAAGGGACAAGCTGGGGATAAAGGATGGAGATCCGGTAAATGTCGAGGTGGTCATATGATAGAGGAAGCATTGAGAGCATTCAGAAGAGGAGAACCCGTTTTAATCTACGATTTTGATGATAGAGAAGGTGAAACAGATATAGCTATTCCTGCTGTCAACGTTACACCCAAGGATATAGCCATGTTGAGAATAGATGCAGGTGGCTTGATCTGTGTGGCGCTCCATCCTGTAGCTGCTCAGAGATTGAATCTCCCTTTTATGCATGATGTATTGAAAGCTGCCAGCCAGAGTATGGATGAGTTGAATTCTGTTCACATGTCTAACGATATTAAGTATGATTCCCGCTCATCCTTCTCTTTATGGGTAAATCATAGGGATACCTATACCGGGATAACGGATGAGGACAGGTCTTTGACCATAAAAAGAGTAGGCGAAGTAGCGGATCAGGTCATGATGGGTTATGATTTCGACTTTGGTAGCGAGTTTAGAAGTCCCGGACACGTGGCGCTATTAAGGGCTGCAGAAAGCCTTACTTATGATAGAGTAGGTCAGACGGAGCTGAGCGTTGCGTTAGCCGAAATGGCAGGAATTGGCCCCGCAGTAGCCATATGTGAGATGCTGGATAAGGATACTGGTAGAGCCTTACCAAAAGAAAAAGCTATAGAGTATGGAGAAGCCAACGGAATGCCATTCGTGGAAGGTAAGGATGTTGTGGACTTCTACAAAGAATTTAGAGAAGTTAAGGCCAAGCTGTTTATTTAATTCGACCAAGAATGACAATACTTATATATCGTTGAACGGGTTATTCTGCTTGGTGGATTTCAATGGAAAGCATGAATACCAAGAAAAAAATGAAGAACGTTGTTGTTGAAGAAATTGTTGGAACCCCTGTCGAGAAGCAGAGAATCGAGATCGTGGAGAGAAAAGGAATTGGTCATCCCGACAGCCTTGCAGATGGGATGGCAGAAGCAATAAGTAAAAATTTGTGTAAAGAATACCTGAAAAAATTTGATGATGTTTTACACCATAATACAGATGAATGCCAGATAGTTGCTGGTAGTTCTGTTTCCGATTATGGAAGTGACAAGATAGATGTTCCCATGTACGTTCTCCTCGTAGGGAGGGCAACGGACGAGTTCGATGGCCAGAAGGTTGCAGTAGATGACATCGCAGCCAGCGCTGCCAGAGAATACATTAAAAAGAGCATGAACAACCTCAACCCCGAGACCGACATGAACTTTGACATCAAGCTGGGTAAGGGAAGCACATCCCTCACAGACGTTTTCGAGAGGGGCGTGGCATTCGCCAACGACACTTCGTTCGGGATTGGTTATGCTCCATTCTCCGAGACCGAGAGCCTGGTCTATAACATGGAGAAGAGGATATACAATAACTTCAGGAACGAGAACAAGGCAATAGGCGAGGACGTTAAGGTGATGGGCTTGAGAGAGGATGACAGGATCGCCCTAACCGTTGCCTGCGCATTTGTCAGCAAACACGTTCACCAATTAGATGATTATATCTCAGCCAAGGAGGAGCTGACAGAGAAGATCAAGGATGCGGCTAAGGACTACACAGAGAAGGACGTGGACGTTTACGTCAATACTGCCGACGATCACGATAGAGGCTCTGTTTACCTCACTGTAACGGGCACTTCTGCGGACAGTGGAGATGACGGAAGTGTGGGCAGAGGAAATAGATGCAACGGCATCATTACTCCCAGCAGGCCCATGAGCATGGAAGCCACAAGCGGAAAGAACCCCGTAAACCACGTGGGCAAGCTCTACAACCTGATGTCCAACTTGATCGCCCAGGGCTGCTACAAAGAAGTTGAAGGCGTAAAAGAAGTATACGTCAAGATGATATCCCAGATCGGGAAGCCGGTCAGCGAACCCAGGGTCTGCAGCATACAGGTCATACCCGAGAAAGGCTATGACGTATCCAAACTGGAAGCAAAGGCCAATGAGGTAGCAGAGTACTGGCTGGAGAACGTCCCCAAAGTAACCGACATGGTCATCAAAGGCGAACTGGAGACCTTCTAATATAGGTCAAATCTTTTCTCTCTTTTTATCCTTTTTATTTACTGACTCAAAGTATTTAGCTTCGCTTAACGCGGAGTAAATTTAAATTAAAGGTTGATTAGCCATCTCTAACTATTTTTTTAATAAAAAATAATAAATTGTTTATTGTCTTCTTCTGTTCATTATTGTCAGTATTGCCAGCATTCCTATTACGGGTAATGCTATGGTGGGGAACTCTGGTATTGACTCTGGTGTATCCTCCTCAGCTTCTTCGGATGAAGTCTCATAATTCTTAAAAGGTTGCATTAACGGGTAGTTATCATAACCAACACCTGGAATGTTGTGTGGAGTATCACCGATTCCATCCTCTGGATTATTATCTGAGAAGGTGTAGCCAACCCAATGGTTGCCGAGATAGTTTGTGTATGTTTGGCCGTTGTAGTTGTACTTTATCGGTTCAGTGGAGTTCCAGATGTTTGTTAAGCTATGAGATATAACATTACTATCATCGCTGCCCATGAAGTTATTGAAGTTATTCAGATAGATCTGGTTGTTGTTTGAATTTGAGAGGTAAATGCCGTTGTCATTGTCTGATATATTGTTATTTGAAATTATATTGTTGCTTGCATCTATGAGGTAGATACCTCTACCGTTGTCCAATATGTTGTTGTTTGATATCTTGCAATTTGATACACTATTTAGGACTATTCCACTATCAGGCCCTCCTTTTATTGTGAATCCAGTTATGTTCACGTAATCTGCTGTAACTTGAAAGACATCCCCAAACCAACCGTTAAAGTTGACTATGCAGTTTGTTGAACCGTTCTCAGACTTAATAGTCAATTGTTTGTTCACAGGTACATTCCCCGTGGGGTAAGTTCCATCTCTGACAATGATGGTATCTCCATCATTTGCATTATTTACAGCCTGTTGAATCGTTGAATGTTCATCTGGAACATAAATAGTAGCAGCAGAGGCTGAGCTAACACCAACTAAGCAAAAAAAGATGAAAATACCAACCAATATTTTTGTTCTCATTTCTTCAAACCTCTCAATTAGAATTATAATAAATCGAAATAGTTTAAAAGAGTTCCTAAATCCATTAATATCATAACAACCATAGTTTATACTCCATTATTATATTATTATTTATTCATTGTCAATAGAATTATAGAAGGGTGTAGAGCTGAACCGAATGTATACTAGTGTCTTGTCAACTTTCAAGTGTCGGGTAGAGTCGGGATAGTTTTATTCTGGCGTTTTTGGTTGTGAACTGCCAATTCACTTTGGCGTTCTTGTTGTCCCTGGTTTGCTTCCACGCCGTTACTTCTTTTCTGACGGTTTCTATGTTGTCTATTCTTCTGTTTAAACATTGACGTGTAAGAACGTTGAGTTCTATTTCGGCCATGTTCAGCCAGCTTCCGTGTTTTGGTGTATAAACGAATTCGAATCTTTTCCATAGCGTTCTTGCTTTTTCTGGTGAGAATGTTTGATAAAGAGAGCCGGGGATATGCGTTTTTAAGTTGTCCATGACCAAGGTGATTTTTTCAGCGTTTTCATACTCTTTGGCTATTTCTTCCAGAAAATAGGCCCAATCTTTTCCGGTTTTTCTTTCTGTAATTTTCACTAACCGCTTGCCTGCCAAAGGCTCAAAGGCGAGGAATACATTGCACATTCCAAGACGTCTGTATTCGTAGTCATATCTTTCCAGCTGACCAGGTGACGAAGGGATGGGTAGCTTGGTCTCTCCTATCAATTGTTTCGGTGATTCGTCCATACACACCACCGGGTAAAGCGGATCGTATGGGCGTTTATAGACGTCAAGCACCAGTTCCATTTGGGCTACGAAACTCCCGTTCTGCTTGGGAGGGATCACCCAACATTTCCGCTTCCACGGTTTGAGCTCGTTTTTTTTAGGACACGGCGTACCGTTTCATGAGAGACGCTATCGATATAGTTAAGTTCAACTGCTTTATCCGCCAATAACCTCAGTGACCATCTACCAAAACCTTCCGGGGGTTCACTACAACTCAACGCGATCAAACGGGCTTCAAAATCACCATCCACTTTCTTGGCATAGACACGACTCCCTTTCCTACCATTAAGAGCAACATCCAAACCCTCCTCCACAAATCGCTTCTTCACTCGATCAATCTTCCTCATACTTATCTGCAGAATACGAGAAATCTCTTCATTCGTCGAACGATTCCCCTGAAACTCTCCCTCATCACATCCAAGTAAGATCAAGGCATTAAGAACCTTTTGCGACCGATGTTTGCCCTTAGAAGCGAGTGCACATAGGGCCTCACGCTCCTCCTCCGTAAGCGTCACGACATATTTCTTCATTCCAATCCACCAAGGAACATTTATGGTGACATATAATAAATATCTTGCGGCACTACACGGTTGACATTACACTAG
>CAZHOR010000010.1:87708-90630 GCA_964534325.1 uncultured archaeon | reverse complement strand
CATGGAGTATTCCTTCCATTATTTACAAATTTTTTCCAACTTAAAATAATTAAAATCATAATAAGGATTGTCTGTTGGCGATTCTGGTGTTCTTTGTCTCAGTAACTGGGAAATTCTATTGAACCTGAGCTAACTAAAACTTAAATATAACCAGTTGTTTCTATCCATCGGGTGTAACCAGATGGTAACATTGCTTGATTATGGGGCAGGGAACGTAAGGAGTGTAAGGAACGCCATAAAGAAACACGGTTACTCTATTAAGGATGTTCACGGTCCAGAGGATATATTAAACGCTGATAAGTTGATCTTTCCAGGTGTAGGTAGTTTCGGCAGCGCCATGGAGAAACTTTTTGAAGATGGCCTGGTAGAGCCGTTAAGGGAGTATATAAAGGCAGGAAAACCTTTTCTGGGAATCTGTCTGGGCCTTCAGACGCTTTTTGAGGGGAGCGAGGAGTCGCCGGACATCCCAGGTCTGGGGATAATAAGGGGTAAGGTGAAGAGATTTGAGGACGAGTCCTTGTCCATTCCCATGATCGGCTGGAATGGGATAAAGATTAAAAAGGATTCCAGCTTATTTGAAGGTTATAATGGAGAGAAACTCTATTTTGTCCACTCTTATAGGGCTGTACCCGAGAAGTACAACTCTGATTGGGTCTTAACTACCACTGATTACGGTGGAGAATTTATAAGCGGTGTGCAGAAGGGGAATATCGCCGCAGTCCAGTTCCATCCCGAGAAGAGCGGTGCGCCCGGCTTGAGGATACTCCAAAATTTTCTGGATTCCGAAGATCTATCACTGAGTACATCTCCATCCACTCCGTCCAGCTCCCACGAGGAGACCAAGCTGGCTAAAAGGATTATTGCCTGCCTGGACGTCAGGACAAATGACGACGGAGATCTGGTGGTCACCAAGGGTGACAGATATGATGTGAGGGAAAAAGGGGAGGTCAGGAACCTGGGTAAGCCTGTAGAGCTGGCCAAAAGATATTTTGATGAGGGAGCAGATGAGATAACCTTCCTCAACATCACGGGGTTCCGGGATTTTCCATTGAAGGATCAACCCATGCTGGAAGTATTGAAGCAGACCTCTAAACAGGTGTTCGTCCCTTTAACCATCGGTGGGGGGATAAGAGAGTACACTGATGCAGATGGAGTGTACTACTCTGCACTGGACGTTGCATCAGAGTATTTCAGGTCGGGAGCTGACAAGATATCCATTGGAAGCGATGCAGTGTATACTGTTGAAGAGTACCTCAGAACTGGGGAGAGGAGTGGTAAAAGCTCTATTGAGCAGATATCCTGGGTTTACGGGAATCAGGCTGTGGTAGTATCCATCGACCCCAGAAGAGTTTACGTTAACTCACCCCAAGAGACAAAACACACCACCATTAAAACCGACCTCTTAGGTCCCAATGGAGAGGAATACTGCTGGTATCAGTGCACAGTAAAAGGCGGAAGGGAAGGCAGAGACGTAGACGCTCTCCAGCTGGCACAGGTATGCGAGAGACTGGGTGCAGGAGAAATACTGCTCAACTGCATGGATAGGGACGGTACCAACATGGGCTACGATATTGAGCTGATAAATCAAGTCAAGAACGGGGTGAGCATCCCCATCATCGCCTCCAGTGGTGCCGGAAGAGTTGAGCATTTCTACGAAGTATTTTCCCAGACGGATGTGGAGGCGGCACTAGCAGCAGGCATATTCCACAGAAAAGAAGTCCCCATACAGGACGTGAAAAACTACCTGGAGACTATGGGAGTGGAAACCAGATAAAACCAGATAAAACACTTTTTAAATTCATTTTTGTTCACCATTTTTTCAGCCATTGCCCTCAGTTAACATCTTTTTTCTTATCTCACAATAATAACCTTAAACATAGGTCATTAAAATATGAATAAAATCAAAAAGTATATAAATTCTATTTTTGATATTGCAAAAAAGTAATTAGTTAGAATAATAGTTGGTGATCGTTTGAGTATCAGGATTTTGGTTTTCATAGCTTTATTTGCGATGGCTTTCATTTTTCTTCCCCAGGCTGTTAGTCTTTTTGCAGGGCAGCACGACTGGTACGACCTGGCAGAAGAGCAAAACATGTTAAACAGTGGCATTAGATGTGAGAAATGTCATGCCGACATCGCTGATGAAATGGAGGCCCAAATGGGCCCCCATACCGGTGAGACAGGTTACGGGAGGATGAAGTGCTCCCAATGCCATAGGGTCAAACTCGGTACCTATCAGTTCGCTGCAGTTGAAGACAGCACCAGTGAAGCTATTCCCGGAGAATACGCTCACGCTGCTGCCACTGTGGCCTGCATGGATTGCCATCGATATGTAACCAAAAAAGAGTTCGAAACATATACTGTTGGAGGGAATCATGCAGGATACAAAGGTGGTGACAATCCTTACTGGTTCGGTCCAAAAGAGAATTGCCGGAAATGCCACGGCAAAGGCGCCTCAAAAGAAAAGGGAAACAAAGGAAATAGTTGGACAGGCAAACAGATACCTCCGGCAGGCGGTTTTGGACTAACTGAGGGGACAGGGGATACTGGAAGCGAAGCAACACACATAAGGTTTGTCAATAGCTCTGTTGGTAATTCTGTGCAAAAAGATGAAAATGAGGGCTGTATAGGCTGTCATACCGCAATCCCAGTAAAGATCGATTGGGCCCACGCTACAACCCTGGAGTTCAAAGTGGTAACCTCCAAATTTGAAGTCTCTAAGTGGGATATAAAAGAGCTGGAAGTGAACGGAACAGCCAATGTAACCGTCTGGGGAAACACTTCCGGAGAAGGAACGACCTCCAGAGAGAATTGGCCCGGTGATGTAGATTCAGGCAATACCTATACCTAAAGACATAATGAGACTTTAGTTCATAGTTCATAGTTCATAGTTCATAGTTCATAGTTCATAGTTCATAGTTC
>CAZHOR010000010.1:0-87608 GCA_964534325.1 uncultured archaeon | reverse complement strand
TAGTTCATAGTTCATAGTTCATAGTTCATAGTTCATAGTTCATAGTTCATAGTTCTCCAAAATTTGATGGCTTCAAAATGTTATGGTTATTCAGCTTTGGTTTCGGTGTAATTGTCGAAGCCTATGGGTTGAATGGACTCGAACTCCCATCCTTCAGCGGTGTTGTTCACGGATACCCTGGAGTTCACGCTCACGTTGAAGTTGATCTCCACCCTGGAGTTAGTGTGACAGGCAATACAGCTTTCACTGTGATTTGAGACCAGTTCACCTTCTCTGGATTGAATAACTAAACTGTAGTGTGATGCATATATTCCGGTATCAGGCTCCATATTGGATAAGCCAAATCCACCTGTTACGGGAGCGTTAAAGCTGTTGTTCTGGTCAAAGTGGCAGTACCCACAATCACTTATGGTTGCGGCGTGCGCTTCTTCACCCGGCTGGTTAATGCTGGCGTTGGCGTAAGTAATGCTGACGTTAGCCCGATGACATCCAAAACATTCCTGTCCGCTGAAATCATTGCTACCATCTATTGTGGAGTGGTTGGACCCGCTCCTGAGCTCCTCATATATGTCAGCATGACATTTTATGCACCTGCTTTCGTATCCTTCATTGACCTCGTAGAAAGAGTGCTGGCCAGCCAGAAGGGATACAGTGGTAGGAAGAACTACCAGACCCATCGTGAACAGTGCAATCATTATCAATACCAGATGTCCGGTTCTCAAAGCTACCCCTAACGGAGCACTTGACGTCACTTAATAATGTTTTTGGAATTTTGCCTCTTTTAATCAGGAACAGGTATTAATTATTGAACAGCAAAATAATATTTAATAGCTAAATTAAAGAGAAATGATGAGTGCTAACAGTCTTTAATGAGTAAAGAAAAAAATTTATATTACATTTCTGTTAAAGCTGAGAGAATGGAAGACATTTTGGACATCGAGGGCATTAACTCCATCAGACAGTTAGAAGGGGCTCATGGGGAGATGTGTGTTCCACTTCACCTCATGAGACTGGCAGAAACGATATTCTCTTCACTCTTTACTGAGTACGGTATAAGGGACCTTATGGGTATCGTGGCCAGGAACAGGGATAAAGATGTTTACGTTCTTGCCACCAGAGATGAGCCGGAAAAAGCCGATATCGTTATTGATATGGATAAAGGATATAGTTATTCATTCCACGACCCTTTATGCATACCAGTTCCCAAGAGATTTGCCATTTTAGAGCCGGATAAGAACTATTTTGAGATGACATTAAAGGGGAATATACTCCTGTCCTTAATGGAAGTCGATGAAAAAGAGCTTCACAGATGAGCCTTATTCTGTTTCGAACAAATAGTATTTCTATTAAAGTAAGATTTATTATCTCTGCAGGATAATTGGGCTGATAGAGCCTATTTAGTGGTTTAATAAACTGGTTTATGCCGTTTGTAGGGAGAGAACTATTTCCTAAAAATGCATTTCACTTTTTTAACAACATAGAAGGATAACATTCAATAAATATTTTATATTGAGTTAGTGAAGGTATGACATGGTGCTGAAAAAATTAAATCACGAATCTGAAATAGCTCTCAGACATCTTGAGGTATTACAGATAGTGGGTGAGAATCAGCCTATCGGTATTTTCAAGCTTGCAGAACTAATGAACCTTCCCCGCCATAAAATAAGGTATTCATTAAGAGTTCTGGAGCAATCGGGAATGATCGAGCCTACACAATATGGAGCAGTTCTGAAGGGAGACCAAAAAAAACTGGTCGAAAATATGAAAAAAGATGTGGATGAGGTTGCTCAGAGAGTTGAGAAGATGTCCCAACTCATCTCCAGACTTTAAAGGTTGTACAATAAAAGTGAATTAAAAATTGTTGATTAAAGAACTGGAACTTTAATCTAAACAACTATTCTATTTCAGCTGTTCTATCTCCCATCTAAATTATTCTACTACTTCAGCAAAAGCGTATTTCTTCAGAACCCTGTTAACCCTTATCGAGACCTCGTCATCCACTCTAGCACCGGGTACAAAGACAACAAAACCATCTACTTTGGCTATACCGTCTCCGCCACTCCCGATAGCCTCAATCTTTACATTTACTACGTCACCAACCTCCACAGGAGGTCTCCTTCCAAAATCATCCAATTTAATACACCTCCGTGCTCAAGAAATTCTCATAAAATGTTATTTAATCTTTATGTTCTTGTGTTCTCGTGTTCTTGGTAAAAAAGTCTTGGTAAAAAAAGCTGGATCAGATATATTTACCTATCAGAGGATCCAGTTTCTCTCTCACTTCAGCACTGATCTCCGAAGGTCTGGTGATAATGGCATACTGGAGAGAGCTATCACATCCACATTCCCTGTTTTGGGGGATAGCAGGAATTAGTTTCCTCAATACGTTCCTGACTTTTTCCTCGTTTTTGGCAGCGTTCTCTACCACGGTGGCCACATCAACGTGCTCTTCCTTCCACACATCGTAATCCGTGACGGTGGCGATTGTGGTGTAGCATATCTCTGCCTCTCTGGCCAGTTTTGCTTCTGGACTGGCGGTCATCCCTATTATATCGAAGCCCAGCTGACGATAAACGAATGACTCTGCTTTGGTGGAGAATTGGGGTCCCTCCATGCAGACGTAAGTCTTTCCGGAATGATAGTTATAACCCAGCTCTTTGGTCACATCTTCCGTAATGGACAGCAGTTGAGGGCAAAAAGGCTCAGCCATACCCGCATGAACGACGATATCTTCGAAGAATGTGTTCTTCCTCAATTTGGTGTGATCGAACAGCTGGGAAGGTACCACTATATCCAGCGGGTGTATCTCTTCCCGCAAAGAGCCGGCGGCAGCTACACTGATTATTCTCCCTACCCCCAACTTCTTCAGGGCGAAGATGTTGGCTCTGTAGGGGACCATACTGGGCGAGTAGCGATGATTTCTGTCGTGTCTGGGTAGAAAAGCCACTTTTTTCCCTTCAAAATCTCCCAGAAGTATAGAATCGGCGGGTTTACCGAAAGGGGTATCCACATCGACCTCTCTTATGTTCTCAAAAGCGTCCTGATCATATACGCCAGTTCCACCGATTATAGCGATTTCAGCCTCGCTCATTATTTAACCTCCAGGTCATTTCTTCTTCGAAAAACTCTCCTTTAATAATCCCTCTCCACTCCATTTCTCTCAAAACCGCAAAAAGCTTCTTTGGTCTGGTTATCTCCAGATATATAGGCTCTATCCCATAATCTTTATACAAGGCCTGTTTGATGTCCCACTCGCTCCAGCTGCCATTCTGTTTCTCCATCAGCTTTTTGATTATGTCTATCATGTCTTCAAAGAAGTTCCACGGAAATATCATCCACGAATCTTCAGTGATATACTCTCCAAAATAATCCGGAGTGAAAGAAGAAGTGTACATCAGCTGAAGAACAGCGGTCTTGGACACACCACTTAATCCCTTGATCTGCTCATGAGCTCTCTTTAAGCTTTCTCCCGTGTTGGCTATATCGTCCACAATGAGAACATTCTTACCCTCGAGAGTGCGGTCCAGAGTTTCTACTTTAATATCCTTCTCGGTTATACCAGAGTAGTGCTCAATTCCCATGCTGATGAGGTTCTCCAGTCCCAGCAGGTCGCTGATGATCCGGCCTGCAAACCATCCACCCTTGGCAAGTGCCACGATGTACTGGGGATCGAATCCGTCCTCCCGAATACCTTCCACCACCTTTTCGCACAGAGAATCCATGTAGTCCCAGTTGGTCACTATGCACTTAAAGGACATTGGAGGAACATGGTCCAGCTATGATTTAATTATTTTACTGAAAAAGTGGTAGCTGTCGGTAGCTGTCAGCAAAATTTATTAATTTGTTGCTGAAAGGGCCACTGTGGATACTGTAACGTATTCGAGAAACATCTTTATTCCCTTAACAAATGCCTGCAGGAACAGGTGTGCATATTGCGGTTTTCGCTCTTCAAACCCTTTTTTGCTCACACAAAAAGAGGTCAGGAAGATGCTGGAGTCAGCTGAAGTCGCCAGCGAGGCTCTCTTCACTTTCGGAGAGAGGCCAGAAGTCCATCTTGAAATATCGAATAGATTAGAAGATATGGGGTTCAAGGATTTCGTCAGCTATATTGTTGAGATGAACAGGATGGCAATATCTATGGGCTTCCTCCCTCACACCAATGCAGGCATACTTACCACAGAAGAAATCAAAAAATTAAAACCATTTAATGCCAGCCTGGGTTTGATGCTGGAGCAGGCGGTAGAGCTGGATTGCCACTCCGAAAGCCCGGGAAAGGAACCGGAGGTCCGGATCGAGACTATTAGACATGCAGGAAGGGAATCCATCCCATTCACAACAGGACTCCTTATCGGTATCGGTGAGAAACCGGAAGACAGGCTCTACAGTCTTGAGGTCATAAACGACCTCCACCAGAATTATGGTCATATTCAAGAAGTAATTATACAGAATTTCAGACCCAAAAAGGGAACAGAAATGGCCTCGCACCCCCCTCCCTCGATCTCAGAAATGGTAGGGGTGGTCAGGGAAGCCAGAGAGGTATTACACGACGATATTACCGTCCAAATACCTCCCAATCTGGTGGGTGATGTCAAACCATTCATCAAGGCGGGGGCAAGAGACATTGGAGGGGTCTCAGAGGCAGACCATATAAATCCGGAGCATGAATTCCCGTCTATTGAGCAAATTGAAGGTTCTATGGGTGATGGGTTTGTTCTAAAGGAGAGACTGCCCATCTATCCCCAGTATATAGCGAGTGGCTGGTATAGTAAAGAGATAAGCGATCTTATTGATTCTCTTTCAAATGAGGAGGGCTACAGATGCTCCAGCAATACTTGAAGCTTTTAGAGAACCCTTACAAAGCTCTCCGCAATGCTGACCAGCTGAGAAGGGAGCTGGTTGGAGATGATGTAACCTTCGTGGTGAACAGGAACATAAATTATACCGATATTTGCATAAACAGATGCAAGTTCTGTTCTTTCAACAACCGGGAAAAATACCAGTTGACCGTGGATGAAATAAGGGAGAAAGTCCAGCAGGCGATGGATTACGGCTGCTCGGAGATATGTATTCAAGGTGGTCTAATCCCGCAGACTGATACGGATTTCTATGCATCTATAATCAATGCTGTGAGAGAGGTCTCGGAAGAGATCCACATACACGCTTTTTCCCCCATGGAGATCCTTCACGCCGCGAAGAACAGTGAGATGAACTATAGAGAAGTTTTGAAGGAGCTGAAGTCGGCAGGCCTTAATTCAATGCCCGGGACTGCAGCAGAAATTCTGGATGATGAGATCAGGAATGAGATATGTCCTCAGAAGCTTAGCACTTCTCAATGGGTTGATATAGTTGAGCAAGCTCACCAAGAGGGTATTCCAACTACCGCGACCATGATGTACGGACATATAGAGACGTGGGAGCACAGAATAAACCATCTCAACACCATCAAAGAAATACAGGAGAAGACAGGAGGTTTTACGGAATTCATTCCTCTACCATTCATGTGGAAGAACAATGAGCTGGGAAAGATCGCCAAAGGAAGCAACGGCTTCGAAGACCTGCTGGTCATAGCGGTATCCCGAATGGTCCTCTTCCCCGAAATAACCAACATACAAGCATCATGGGTAAAAATGGGGACAAAATTAGTTCAGGCAGCACTCTTCACAGGAGCGAACGACATCGGAGGCACCCTCATTGAAGAGAAGATCTCCAAAAGCGCTGGCTCAACATCAGGGGAGCTCCTGACAACCGAAGAGATCAAACAGATAATAAAGAGAGCTGGAAGAAACCCCAGACAACGGGACACCACCTATAACCTAATAGGGACCTGAGCTGAAGCTAAAGCTAAAATTATAAATTTATAAAGTTGTAAATTAGATGCTGAAGTTTATTTCCTCGGTTTCTTCCAGGTCCTTGATGAGGTTCTCCACTTCGGAGATATTGTTTTCCATATCATTCACGTCGTCTACAGACCCTTGACCCGTTCCATTTCCTGTAGCACTTGTTTCTTCCGGAGTAGCAGTGACAGTACCCTCTTGTCCAGAAGAATCGGAGGTTTCTGAAGGCTCGGGGGTGGGAGTATCATTTTGCTCCTGGTCCTGGGTACATCCGGCCAGCAGTGAGGCAACCAAAATTAATATCAGCAAGATCCTTGCTTTCATTTTACTATCCTCCAAAAGATAAGGTCTCTCTGGTTGTCTCGTTGGACTCCATGTCTGATTGAGGTAGCTCTTTTAGCTTATACGTCCAGTTGCCTGAAAGCTCCACTGAACCCTGTCCTTTGGTGAAGAGGTAGATGCTTTCTCCGCTTACGTTCACCGAAACATTATCTCCTCTCACTAAGTAAACTCCTTCACCTGTCATCTGAGAGCTGTTCCCCATTATATTCTCCCCAAAACCAGTTGCGGTGGACACTGAACCTCCTGTAACGTTTATGCTTCCGTATCCTTTAGTGACCACTATCCCGGAGACGCTTACGTTGGCAGTTCCATCACCTTTAGCGAAGACCTCTCCTGTTTCATTACCAAAGAACTCCCACTGCATCTGATACTCGGTCGCCATCAGCTCTACATTCTTGAACGCCTGTTTGATCTGATTAGTCGCCTCTTTGATCATATTACGTCCTTCAACCAGCTCATCTATGGTAGTAGCGTTGAACAGCGCTTCCTGTGCTTTTTCTACATTCTCTTTGGCGGCGTTCACTTTCTCCTGATACTCTTTGAGAAGGTTTTCCAGCTTTGAGGTGTCGGAATCTGCAGCATTCATTTCCGCTATTCTCTCGGCCACTCTAACTTCCACGCCTCTTGCGTTGTCCACAATGTTGTCCATCTCCGCAGCGGCTATCTGGTAGCCAACTGATCTAATGAATACCTGAACTTCACCCCAGTAACCGTTCAGACCTCTTCCCAGCTCCCTCAACTCCTGAATGCTGGTGGTGTTGTTGATCATCTCCCTCTTCTCTTTGGTTTCATTTTTATACTCTTCAATCTCCTCCAGAATAGCTAATCTCCTGCTATCCTCCATGTAGCTCGCATCCAGGACCTGCAATTCAATCCTATCCAGCCAGCTGCTCATGTACTCTGTTCCAGACTGCATCATGGCCTGAGCATGTTCAAGATTGGGATTGCCCCTCTGCTTTGTCTCTAAATATTTCTGTTTTGCTTCTGTATAGTTCTCCTTCGCCTTTTCAGATGAGTTTCTGGCGTTATTGATCTTTTCCTCCAGCTTATCCTTCACATTCTCTCTCACTTTACTGGATTGCTCTTCTCCCTTGTTCCCCATCTGAACTTGCTCTTCTATCTTCTCCTTGATCTTCTGCTCTATCATCTCTTTAGCAGTTTCACCTGACTGCTTGCTGTCACCATTATCTTCCTGGGGCGTTCCGTTCTCTCTATTTTGTTTATCAGTGCCGGGTCCTTTGTTTGTGTCATCAGGCTGTAAGAAATTTCCTGTATCTTTAGCTTCTTTAGGTTCTTTAGCTCCTTGAGTGTCTTGAGGGTTTTCATCTCCTTGTGTTCCTTTGTTTTCCTGGTATGTGTTCTGTTTGCTGTTATTATCATGCTCGTTCTCCTGTTTGTTCTCCTTAACGGTGTCAGGTACCTTTCCGGTCGTATCATTTGCCTTCTGTTGGGCAACTACAGTTCCGGCTGCTGCTCCGGTCATTAACAATATTATGGAGATTACTGTTACCCACTTCATCCTGTTGTCCATCTTTTATCACCAACCCCGATCATGGATCTTGAATTAGATAAAGAAACTTTTTCAATGTTTAAATGAGTTTATCCTATTTAACTTTTCGAGCTTTATAAAATTTTACCTTACCTTAGACAACGTGGGAGAGGCATTAAAATAGTTAATTAATTTAGTTTATAATTTATTTTAGAACAGGCTCAATTCTTTCCCATAGTTCCTCTATCTTACGGGCTGCATCCCCCTTAAATGGGAATTCCAGGTGGGAGATCTGGGAATGCAGGTGGGGATCGAAGGGGATGTTCCCCATGAACTCTATATCATTATCTGCACAGTAATTCTCAATCCTGTTTGACATATCCTCGTTCAGGTCATACTTATTTATAACGACCCCGCTCACGATACCAAAGTATTTGGTGAGCTCGTGAACTCTGTGAGCGTCTTTCAATCCCGAGATAGTCGGCTCAGTCACTATCAAGGCCATACTGGACATGGCGAGTGAGGCTATGACCTGGCACCCAATACCGGGAGCACCATCCAGGATCAACAAATCACTGCCTATTTCCTTTGCCACATCTTTTGCTTTCTCCCTTACTTCTGAGACCAATTTTCCGGAGTTCTCTTCACCCGGGTTCAGTATGGCGTGGACCATCCTGCCGTAATCAGTGGTCGAAGAGAATATCTTTCCGAGTTGAGGAGTGGTCAATTTAACGGCTTCTACGGGACATGCATTATAGCAGACGGCACATCCCTCACACTTGATCTCATCCACGTGATAACCTGCTTCGTTCACGTAGATGGCATCGAACCTGCAGAGGTCATAGCACAGCTCGCATTCCGTGCATATGTCATTATCTATTTCCGCTTTTTTCATTCCGTAAAAAGGGAGTTCTTCCTGCACTACAGGATTGAGAAGAAGGTGGAGGTTGGGAGCATCCACATCTCCATCAGCGATTACGGCGTCATTTGCCAGATAGGAGAGCATGGCGGTGATGGTAGTTTTACCTGTGCCCCCTTTCCCGCTGATAACGGTTAACTGCTTCAGATCATGCATAGGACATCACATTAGTGTATATATTATCAAAAACTTCACCGTATTCGTAAAGCAGTTCTCCTTGAGAGTATTTTCTGGCTACGTCTTTGGAGAAGGGTATCTTACCCAGTATGGGTATGTTCTCCTTGCTGCAAAGTTTCTCTACTTCCTGATAGCTCCAATCCTCTTCATATTTATTGAGAACTATACCGAATTCCTTGTTCAGGTTATGGAGCACGTCAATGGAGATCTTCATATTGTGATATCCGAATGGAGTGGGCTCAGCCACCAGTATCACAAAATCAGAGTCTATGACGCCCTCAACCATGGGGCAAGAAGTTCCGGGTGGGCAGTCAAGGATTACATCCTTTCCGGCTTTTTTCTTCACTTCTTTTATTAGAGGAACTGGTGATGCTTCTCCAATGGTTAAAGACCCATAAGTTAAGTCAATTGAGCGGTTGGCCGATTCTCCCTTCAAGCTCACTATTTTCCCTATCTCTCTCTTGACCTCGGTTATTGCCTCTTCGGGACAGAAGTAGCTGCAGGCTCCGCAGCTGTGGCATATCTGGGGGAATATCATTACAGAATCTTCCAGAACGATTATGGCGTTGAACTCGCAGACGTCCTTACAGACGCCACAGTAAGTGCACTTGTCTTCAATAACCTGAGGAACAGGCCGATATACCGGCTCACCATCGAACTCCACTTCAGAGTCCGAAAAGAAGATGTAGTCGTTGGGCTCTTCCACATCCAGATCCAGAAGGTTCAAGTCCTTGAAGTATGCCAGGTTCGCGGCTACAGTCGTTTTTCCCGTGCCGCCTTTACCGGAAGCGATCGATATCTTCATTTTTGTGAAGGATTAACTAAAGTTAGAATCTTCCTCCCCTACCTCTTCCCATGCCCGTACCTCTTCCCTGGGCAGTCTTGATTTCCTGAAGCCCGTCTTGCAGAAGCTTTTTGACGGCTTCTTCTACTTTCATTCCTGAAGCCTGATAAATCTTTATTTTTGATGAGCTTAAAGCTTCCATGGCGTTGGGACCTACTCTACCGGTGAGCAGAATATCCACATCTTTGTCTGCCAGAGTTTGAGCAGCAACGATTCCTGCCCCACCTCCTCTTGCTCCCATGTGCTGTACCACTTCAACAGAATCTGTTTCGTTGTCGTTAACTTCCACGATAGTGAAACTACCTGTCCTGCCGAACATCTCTGTTACTGTGTCATCCATTCCACCATTATTGGTTGATGCTGCTATCTTCATGGTTATCTACTTGTAGTTCTGGATATTTAAATTTTCGGATGGCCTAAACATATGGTTTATTATAATAATTGAAAGAAAAAAGTAAAAAGATATGTGGAGGTTGTCCTATTGATCGGCTCGTAATAGCAGCTCATAAAACTATTTTTGAGTTAAAGACAATCAAGCCTACCCGCTTTTTAGATATTTTAATGGTAAAGAAAACAAAAAGTCAGGTAACAAACAGGTAACAAAATCGTTAAGTTTATAACGGACTAGTATAAAATCTCTTTAAACGTTTGGAGTGTTTTATAATGGGAAGAATGAAGAGAAGCTGGATAGGGGTTTTTGCTTTTTCTTTAGCAATCCTAATGCTTCTTCCAGGAATAGTTGCTGCTCCCTCCCCTGCGTATATGTGGGTAACAGGCAATAATCAGGGCGATATCGAGGGCTCAGTCACTGTAGCTGGCAGGGAGGATACTATAAAGGTCTACGATATGGAGCATGAGGTAGCTATACCCACTGATGAGCGGGGTTCGCCAACGGGAGCTCGCTTCTATGGACCCTTGACCATTACAAAAGAGGTCGACAAGTCGAGTCCTTTATTGCATCAGGCTTTGACTACAGGAGAGCGATTGGATATTGACCTCAAATTCTTCAGGACAACCCCCTCAGGAGCAGAAGAGCAATACTACACCGTCAAGCTGGAAGATGCCATGATCGTCTCCATAAAGAGCCAGTTCACCACCGATAATGAAAAAGGAACAGAATTAGGCTATATGGAAGATGTTGCTTTTGTCTACGACAAGATTACATGGACATGGGAACCTGAAGGAATAGAGAGCCAGGATTCTACCAGGAATCTTATATAGAAAGTGTTATTGTCCGTATGGTGCCATATGCTGTCCGTATGCCGTCGTGAAAAAAGTGTGATAGGGTGAAAGATAACAATCCAACCGTCAGATTCATTAGACTTTTGGTCGCACTAGTAGCCCTCTTTGCGGTTATCTTTTCCCTCACCACGGTCTCTGCTTCTCAACCAGCTTACATGTGGGTAACAGGACAAAATCAGGGCGATATTGAGGGTTCGGTCACTGATGCCGGGAGGGAGGGTTCTATCAAGGTCTATGTTATGGAGCATGAAGTGAAGATACCCACCGACGAGAGAGGCAGGCCAACAGGAAGACATGTTGATGGCCCGCTCAAAATAGTAAAGGAATACGATAAGGCGAGTCCCTTGCTCGAGCAGGCTCTTGTTACAGGAGAACGGCTATCCAGTGTGGAGCTAAATTTCTTCAGAACAACCTCCGCAGGAGCAGAGGAGCACTACTACACTGTCAAATTGGAAGACGCTCTAATAACCTCCGTTAAACCCTTTTCACCGAATGATAGCAATGATGGTAGAAGACTGGAAGAAGTTAGTTTCTCTTACCACAAGATAAGCTGGACCTGGGAGCCTGAAGGATCTATACAGGCTGAAAGTGTCCCATTCTCCATTACTATAGAGCCAGAAGAAGCCAGTGTAAATCCCGGAGATAGCATCAAGTACAAAATGCGTATCGACGCTCAAGAGGGGTTCGAGGAGCCAATTGACCTGTCACTTGAGGTGAACTCCCTGGTCTACAGCAAGAAACACAATCTGGGCACACAGTACCCACCGTATCCCAAGGAATTTGAATACACTGTAGATGTGCCCTCCAATGTCCCCATCGGGGTAACTGCTGAAGGAGTATTGAAGGCAGTTAGTGGAGAACACGTCCAGGAAGAAAAAGTAACTATGTCCATCAAAGGGTCCATGCCTGGATTTGAAGCTCTACTCGCTGTTATGGGAACGGCAGCAGCCCTAATTTTAATAAAAAGGAGTAGATAAGACTTATTAGTCTTTTTCAAACTTTTTTTGTCTTTGATTTTTCTGTATCTTTTCCCATAAACTCTCTTTCCTTAGAGTCCAGTTCCTCACCTTTCTCAACCTTTCAGCCAGTAATAGGCTTAAATTATTTATAAAGTGGAAGTAAAAGAGCAGCAAGATGTTCAAAGTTATACCTGCTGTTGACCTCAAGGATGGTAAATGCGTTCAATTGAGACAGGGTAAGGAAGATGACGTGATAGTCTCCCTGGAGCATCCTGTGGACATCGCTCTAATGTGGGCCGAAAAGGCTCGAGCTCTGCACATAATCGATTTAAGCGGAGCTTTCGGCGGTAAGCTGGTCCACGAAGATGTAATCCGGCAAATACGGGAGAATGTGTCTTGCGAGATCCAGGTCGGCGGGGGCATAAGGAGTAGAGATCTTATAGAGAGGCTGGTCTCCCTGGGGATAGATAGGGTCATTGTAGGGACCATGGCCGTAGAGAATATGGATGAGGTCAAGAATTTAGCCCGTGATCACCCCGGAAAGATCATGGTTGCGGTTGATGCCAAAATGGATAAGGTTGTGGTGAAGGGATGGACCGAAGATACCATATACACTCCCTACGAGCTGGCAGAGGAGTATGCGGATCTGGATGTGTCCTTCTTGTATACCAACGTTGATGTGGAAGGGTTGATGGGAGGTATAATCCTGGATAAGATCCACAAGCTGGTCCAGTCAACAACATCCCCTATATACGTTGCAGGAGGGATAACCACCAGGGAGGATGTGATAAACGTTAAAAATACCGGGGTGGCAGGAGTGGTTATTGGTTCAGCATTATACACTAAAAAGCTTGAATTTGATGACCTGATCGGTGTTGAGGAATGAATTTGATTTACCCGATGTTAAAGATAATGTTGAGGTGTGGAGATGAGAAAAGGAGAGTCTGAAAGAAAAACGTCTGAGGTGGAGGTCAGGGCAGGAATAAAGCTTGACTCCCCTGAATACGAAATCGAAACCGGGTTACCCTTCTTCAATCACATGCTGGAGAGCTTCTCCAAACATTCCGGTATCGGAGTGGATTTATTTGCTAAAGGAGATATTGAAATTGATGAGCACCACACGGTTGAAGATACGGCAATAACCCTTGGCGTTGCCCTCAAAGAGGCGTTAGGAGACAAGAAGGGCATAACAAGGTTTGGAGACGCAATGGTACCGATGGATGAGAGCATATCGACCTGCGCCGTGGACATAAGCGGAAGAGGTGTTTTCAACTACGAGGGTAAACTAGGGAACATAGACGGCTTTAAAGGAGAGAATTTTTATCACTTCTTCGACACCCTTTGCAGGTACTCCGGATTGAATGTTTATCTTTCCGTGAAGGGTAAAAGCCCCCATCATATGATGGAAGCCGGATTCAAGGCCTTCGGGATAGCCCTGAAAAAAGCGGTCCAGGTCATTGATGATGAAGTAAAGAGCACCAAAGGAAAACTGGACTAAAACGAGAAATGAATGATGGAGCTATAGAATTATTGAGGTGATCACTTGAAGCTTGTGACTTGTGGCCTGCCATATACCAACGGCAAAGCCCACATAGGGCATCTGAGAACTTATATCCCCGCAGACATTTACGTCCGCTACCTCAAGATGATGGGGGAGGATGTGGTGTTCGTCTGCGGGAGCGACTGTCATGGGACCCCTATCGTGATAAATGCGGAGAACGAAGGAGTGACCCCCAGAGATCTGGTGAACAAGTATCACGGTCATTTTGAGAAAATATTCAAAGAACTGGATATAGAATTCGATTATTACGGGAAGACTGACAGCCAGCCCCACCACGAGAGGACTCAGGAACTGGTGCAGAGAATTATCGATAACGGATACATCTACACTCAGGAGATAGAACTGGCCTACTGTCCAGTGTGCCAGAGATTCCTCCCCGACAGATATGTAGAGGGAATCTGCCCCTACTGTGGTGAAACTGCCCGCGGAGATGAGTGCGATCAGGGCTGTGGAAGGTATCTGGAGCCGGGAGAAATACAGGGCCCAACGTGTAAGGTGTGCGGAAGCGGTGCAGTCTTCAGGAGACAAAATCACTACTTCTTCCAGCTATCCCTTTTCAAGGAGTTTTTACAGGGTTACCTGGAGAATGTAAGGGGTACAGAGAATGCCCTCAATTATGCCAAGGAATGGATTAGGGGAGAGCTTAAGGACTGGTGCATAACCAGGAATCTGGACTGGGGCGTCAAATTCCCCGGAGAAGAAGACCTGGTGGTATATGTGTGGGTGGATGCACCCATTGGCTACATCACTTTCACCGAGCAGGCCTGCGAGAAGATGGGTAAGGACTGGAAGGACATCTGGTTCAATAATGGAGAAATAATCCACTTCATCGGACTGGATATCGTGTACCATCACTGCATATTCTGGCCTGCCATGCTCAACGCTTCCGGCTACTCCCTACCCCACGGGGTAGTTGCCAGCGGAATGATCAAGGTAGAAGGAAAGAAACTCTCCAAGAGCCGGGGATACGTGGTCTGGGTAGAAGAAGACTACCTCAACTCGGGTTTCACCACCGACTTCCTCAGATATTATCTGGTGAATTATACCTCTCACCAGAAGGACCTCAACTTCTCCTGGGAGCTGTTCAAGGAGAAGATAAACAACGAGCTGATCGCTACGCTGGGCAACTTCTTGTATAGGGTTATGTTCTTTGCGTGGAAGAACTTCGGAGAGATCGAAGTCGATGAGGATAAGGTGGACCCTGAAGTTACTCAGAAGATAAAGGAGACAGAAGAAAAGCTCACCAGTGCGGTGAAGGAATGGGAGCTTAAAATAGCTACTGATTCTTTCATGGAGCTGGCAACATTCGGTAACAATTATTTCCAGAACAAGAGGCCATGGGAGCTGATAAAAACGGATAAGGAGATGTGTGAAGAGGTTATAGCTTCCTGCCTGCAGATAGCCAGAGCACTGTTGATGTTCTCATATCCCGTAGCCCCCAGGAATATCTACAAAATGGGAGAATACATGGGGCTGGACCTGAATAGTGTGCAGGTGAGGGATGCTCAACAGCTGGCAGGAAAGGTTATTCTTCACAAGCCGCAGGTCCCCTTCGAGAAGATCGATGACGAGACCATCGAGAGCATGGAGAAGAACATGCTGGAAAGAATTAAAAAAGCCGAGGGCGGTGAAATGGAAATGAAGAAGGAAGAAGCACCTGAGATCGATATAGAAGACCTCAAGAAGATGGATTTGAGAATAGGGAAGATAGTTAAAGCTGAAAACGTTAAAAAGAGCAATAAGTTGTTGCGGCTGGAAGTGGACATCGGCGATGAAGTAAGGCAGATGGTAGCAGGGATCGCAGCTGACTACTCTCCTGAAGAGGTGGAAGGGAAATTAGTGCCAGTTCTGGTGAACATGAAGCCCGCCAAACTAATGGGTGTGGAGAGCCAGGGTATGGTACTGGCTGCTGACGTGAACGGAAAACCCATATTGATGCATCCCGATAAAGACGTCCCACCAGGAGCGGGACTGAGATAAATCAGTTCCCTGCTTTTTATTATTCAACCATTGTTGTAGCATAAATATTGGGAGTAATCAATAATCAATAATCAATAATCAATAATCAATAATTGAGACTCTACCCTTATTGGAGATTATGCGATCACTTAAACTTGAGCTGGCCCGGAAGTCGATCCATTTCATTGGAGTTGGCTACATACCTCTTTATCTTTATGCCGGGAGGGATACCACTCTTTTTGTGGTACCCCCATGGCCGGGAGTAACAGTAAAGACCGCTGTGGTCAAGCACATACTTGAAAATGAAGGTTACACGGTGGAAACAAAGCAGCTGGATGCCGGTATTGTCTATCAGCAGATAGCCGATAAAGAAGGAATTGACGCCATGTTAGCCGGATGGTTTCCCGTGACACATGGAGAATACTGGGACAGGTATAGTTATGGACTGGAACAAGTTGCAGTTAATGAACCCACGACCTGGTTAGGATTGGCAGTACCTACATACGTCTACGAAGCAGGAATACACTCGGTCGAAGATCTGAAAGGGAATTCCAGCAAGTTTGATGGTAAGATCGTGGGTATAGAACCCGGCGCAGGCATAATGAACTCTACTGAACAGGCTATATCAACATATGGTCTGGAAGAATACGACATCAGTCAGGGAAGCACTCCCACAATGATCACCTCACTTGACAGAGCCATCCAAAAGGAAGAATGGGTTGTAGTTACTCTCTGGGAGCCTCATTCTGCTTTCGCTGTATTCGACATTAAGAAGCTGGATGACCCTGAAGATATCTACGGTGGTGGAGACAAAGTATACACCGTAGCCAGGAACGACTTCCAAGAAGACTACCCCAAGGTTTATGCCTTCTTCAAGAAATTCCAGATCGAAGCAGACACCCAGAGCGAGTGGATACACCAGTACAGCGACCTGGATAAAGACCCAGAAACCATAGCCGAAGAATGGACCGCAGCCAACCAGGACAAGGTCCAAGAATGGACCTCAGTATTTGAATAATAACCCAATTACTTTTCTTTTTATTTTTTATTTTTATAGTCTAAGTAAATATTGTGTAAACATTCCTCACAGCTTACCCATAGTCAATGTTTATCTACAGTTTTCAGTCATTAAACCAGTTAAACCAAGGTTTCGAACTAATAAAATATGGCCTCGAGAACTTCGGGGGCGGTTTTTTCCAAAGCCTCGAGGCGTGGTAGGTGTAAGAGTTTCAGCTAGTTATTTGGTGGGCCTGAGGATTAATATGTTATTTTATTTCGTTAGTTAAAATAATTTGGAAAGATATAATATATAAAACTGGTAGAGTTAAGGTTGAGAGTATCAGTCTTCCAGTATCTACACCTTTCTACGTCTGATATCCGCCGTATTTGGCCCAGATGTTGCAGGTCCCTTCAAAGCTCACCATGCAGGGCCCGATGGGGTCTCTGGGGGTACAGCCTTTGGTGAAGAGGGGACATTCTGTGGGGGTCATCAGTCCTCTCAACACGTCTCCGCATCTGCAAGCCCTTTTCTTTGTATCTTCTTTGGGTTCGAAGTCCGAGAACGCGTCTTCATACACCTTCATTGCGTCGTAGTCTTCGAATTTTTTGCTTATGGCTGCTCCAGAATTGGGGACAGAGCCTAAACCTCTCCACTCCCAGTCTTCTTTGTCGAAAACCTCTTCCATGACGTCCTGTGCCTTTGTATTGCCATCATATTTCACTGCCCTGGTGTACTCGTTCTGCAAGAGGTCTTCTCCTCTGTTCATGGCCTTGACTATCTGGTAAACAGCTATCATCACATCGTAGGGCTCAAAACCTGCGATGACCTGAGGAACATTGTACTGCTCCTTCACATTCTCGTAGGCCTTCATGCCCACAATAGTTGATACGTGACCCGGATTGATGAACCCGTTGATATTCGCCTCCCCCAGCGAAAGGAGGTGCTCCATGGCGGGTATAAAGAACCTGTGCGATGAGAATACGTAAAAGTTCTCCACCTCATCCAGAACGGCCAGAGCCGTGGAGGGCATGGTTGTCTCGAAACCTATACCGAAATGGACTACGGGCCTCTCGCTTTCCTGAGCTATCTCTACCGCATCGAATATGCTGTAGACCAGCCTGATATCATAACCATTTGAGCGATAATAGAACAGGGACTTCTTATCGAAAGGGACTCTCGCCATATCCCCAAAAGTAGTGAAGATGATGTTCTTCTTGCCGATGAGATGGAACACCATCTGCAGGTCAGTGTCAGGGATTATGCACACCGGACAGCCCGGTCCAGATAAAAGCTTCAAATTGGGGGGAAGCAGGCTTCTGAGATTGTAGCGGGTTATGGTATCTTCATGAGTTCCGCATAAGTGCATCAGCCTTATCTCTTCCCTATCCTCCATCTCTTGATGTATCTTTTTGGAGACTTCCTGGATCCCGCTCTTGATCTTGTCCTTGGATATCATTGAACTTCCTCAGGAGGCGCCAGGATCTCGTTCAACATTTCTTCCAGCTCTTTGGCTTCCTGCTCATCGATCTTCTCGATGGCAAAACCGACGTGGACCAGAACGTATTCTCCCGGCTTCACATCATCGATCAGATCAATCCTGACCTTCTTCTTAGTTCCGCTAAAATCTACAATAGCAAAAGGATCTTCTACACTTTCTACAACTCCAGGTATAGCAAGACACATTATATCACCTTATTCCTTAACCAATCGATCCATTCATTAAATCCAATATCCTTTCTCAAATCCATCTTGAGTATTAAAGCCCGGGCATTGATGTCCCTGGCATCCTTTTCCATCTTATCTACGTCGGCTTCCACGGCATCAGCAAGACCCACCTTATTGATTATAATGATATCGGCGAGCCTGAATATCTCTGAGTGCTTTTCCACCACATCGTCACCCTCTGTCACACTGACCATTACAGCCCGATAGTTCTCACCCAGATCGAAGTCCACAGGACATATCAAGTTGCCTACGTTCTCCATGAAGAGCACTTTAACATCATCAAAGGATTCTACCGCGTGGTGCACGAAGTGGGCGTCCAGGTGGCATTCCTTGCCTGTGCTTACCGACTCGGCTTTGATCCCGTGCTTCACCACCCGGTTGTAATCGGCCATACCCGAAACATCTCCCAGTATGGCACCGATAGCAACTCCATTGAGGGAACTGGCCGTCTTCTCTATCAGCAGGGTCTTTCCCGACCCCGTAGCACCCATTATATTGATGGCTTTAATCCCTTTTTCCTTGAAATAGTCCCTATTTTCTCCGGCGAGTTTCTTGTTCGCTTCCATTACATCAACTTCCGCATCAACTTCAATTCTGTGCATTATACCTCCATCTCCACTTTCTTTATTATCATATCTTTTCCACCCTCAACAGAGACGATACCACCGCAATCACAATAACTGGTTACGTGATCGTATTTTTTACCGCATACAACGCACTGGACCAGCGGTTTTTGAGTCTCGATCTCCAGCTCAGCATCTTTTAGAATAGAATCTCCACTTAGTGTTTGAAAACAAAATTCAAGCTGTTCAGGATTGATCAAAAGTAATTCACCTACCTCAAGGATTATACGGGGGATCTTTTTAGCATTATTCTCTTCAGCAATCCTCATCACATGCTGGAACAGAGATTGAGCATAGCCCATTTCGTGCACACCACTATTTCTGTTTTCAAAAAAATATAAGTCTTTTGGTGTATTAAATTATTAAATAATAATCATCAATTTAATTTAAATATGATTTAAATAATCACAACTATTTATTCATCTTTTTCAGCAGCTTTCTTCATCATCTTTTGTCTCTGCTTGGCAGTATACCCCGTCAGCTCTTTCAGAAACTTGTTGTAAACCTTGACAGTCTGTGCAGCCACGTCACTGGGTGCATTGACGTCTGTTTCTGTTTCCACTTTGAGCAGCTTGTCCTCGATCCACATTTTTGCCGTGGCAGCCCCAAACTTGGCCATATAAACTTCACCATCGACTTCAAAACCGCCAAAATGCTTCTCCATCATCTCTTCCAGTCTCTCGTTGTGAGGTTTGAAACCCCTTTTAAATTTATACTCTCTCATGGATGTAATTACTCAGAAAATGATATATAAGTTAATCTGAGAGAAAATTGGTATGGCGCAATCCAATACGGAAGTAGTAGTTGAAAAACTGGATATTAAGGACCCCATTGTGATGACGGGTTTCCCAGGAATCGGTCTGGTGGGAACCATTGCGTCAGCTCATATCGTTAACGAATACAAACTGAAGCCGATAGGCTTTATAGAATCGGGCAAATTACCTCCTGTTGCTACATTAATCGATGGAGTGGCTGTACCTCCTATCAGGATATACCAGATGGTGGATTACGGAATCGTGCTGGTGCATTCAGATGTCCCCATTTCACAGGAGATAACTTATGATCTGGTCACCAGCATTGTTGACTGGGCATCCACTATCAATGCCAGAAAATTGTACTCGCTTGCCGGTGTCGCTACGTTTGAGGGTAAGAACAGAGTATTCGGTGCCGCAACCAGTAAAGAACTTCTGGAAGAGATAAAGGATGACGTAGAAATATTTTCGACCGGAACGATAACCGGTGCACCCGGCTCACTTCTGAATGAGTGCGTTATGAAGAAGTATCCGGGATTGATACTGCTGGGAGAGACCTATGGCTCCAACCCCGATCCACGAGCCGCAGCAGAGGTAATCAAGGTCCTGAACAAACTATTTGGATTGGATATCGACACAGAGAGGCTAATAGAAGAAGCAGAATATATTGAAGCTCAGATGCAGAAATTGGCAGATCAAACCCGTGCAGAAGAGGAAAAAGAAACGTCCGGCAAAGAAGAATTCCCTATGTTCGGGTGATAATATGAGGTGTCACATACTTACCGGAATCTCCAGAAAGGTACTCGAAGACGTGGTGAACAGAGATATTAAGACCATAGAGCTGAGAAGCACTCACAACGTGGCCACCGCCTTCAGCATCGAAGTAGGGAATTGCATATTCCTCACTCCCTGCAAGCAATACGATCTGGACAAAGGGACCAGAGGAGTGATAGCGGAAGTGAACGGCAAAGAATCCCTGTCCCACTCAATGGTGTTCTCCTCCGACAGGTTCATAGAAGAGAGCGAGATGACAGTGGTGAGGCTGAGAATAACTCCCAAAGGCTTTGGCAGACTTCGCAACGTCTACAACCCGGGAATACTGGAAAGCACTCAGGGAGACGTGGTAGAGGTCAGCTACTTCAGCGCAAGATAGCGATAGTTGACTGCAAACCCCCGTTAATGCGCGTTGGCGCTACGGTCTCTCTTGTAATCCAGAACGATCTTTTCCAGTTTTTCCACTTTTTTCTTCTCGATTTCGGTGAGCTTTTTATTGTATATCTCCTCGAATTTGGAGTAGTTGATAACCGCAATATCCTCCGCAACCTCAATTTCCAGCTCAGCGGGTTCTATTACCGGAATATTTCCCTCTTCAAAGATGGAAGCTGCTATGTGAGACATATCCTTGCTTCTGGTGATCAATGCCTTCACCTCTTTATTCACCAGGTGTTCTGCGCTGGCTCTGCCTCCACCGCTTGAGTCTGCAATATAGATGATGTCCCCTTCATTGATCCCCAGGTCTCTTTCGATCTTGTGGATCTCGTCTTTGGTGAACTTCTTTATCACCTTAATGCTGGTCCACCCCAGGAATTCCAGCATCTTTATCTTCTTTAAGTGCTGGAGCTGCTCATTTAGCTCTTCAAGGGAGTTATCTCTTTGTTTCAACTCCTTTTTAAGTTCCCTGACCTCGGATTCGAGGTTGTGAACGTAAGTATCTTTTCTGATCTTCTGATGCTCTTGCGAGGAGAAATGGGTCAGCTTGCCGCGGAGCTTCTCCAATTCTTCCCTCAATGCGGATATCTCGTCCCTCAGGATGGCGTTCTCGTCTTCCAGCTCCTTTATTACCTTCTCCTTCCTGTTGACCTCTTCTCTGGACACTTGCTCCTGAACAGGTTTCTTCTCCTTCTGCTTCTCTATCTTCTTCTCGCTCAATGCGTCCTTTAAGGATATCCCTCTTATCACCGCTGTCTTAATGGCGTCGGAATCCATTCCAGGGGTCATTTTCTTTTCAACGTTCAATAGTTTGTTCTTGTAGGAGTTGAATGCATCAATAGCGCTTGCAGTGGCATCCCTCTCGTGGGTGTTGAGGAACCTGTAATCTGATACGAGCTGCCTCTTCTTTCCGGTGCCCAAATCCTCTTTGGGCGTGTAAAGGACAGCGTTGAAGCTGGCCCTCAATTTGGAGACGAACTCCGGAGCATTGCTCTTGTCGGTAGCAACTATAACAGGCTGACCGAATGAGAGTATGTACTCCACTACTTCTCCCCAGCTCCAGTTCTTCTTGCTCCTCACTCCCAACAGATTACCGTTCAAATCCAGGATGGCAGCCGCTATGGTAGTCCCCGGGTCGATACCGGCGATTATGTGCATGGTCGTTTTACCCAAGGGTATGTACTCTATCTTATCCTTCTCCATAGCCTCCACTTTGACCTGAACATCTTTGGTCTTGAAGGAGTTAACGGGAACATCCTGCTTGGGAGCGTTTATGGACAAAATCCCTTTGGACATCCCACCATAACCCGGCTTGGTCTCCTCAGTATAATCCAGACCTTTCTCATCCAGTACATCCCTGATCTCTTTGTAAACGGTTCTGACAGCGTCATGAACTTTCCTGCGGTACTTGTTCTGCCTGAAACCGCCTTTACCCAGACTCCGGTTACGGGAAACAGTGACCCTGGTCTTATCCACGAAAACGGAGACCTCTTCTCCCACTCCATAGGTTGCCAGGTATGCTGAGGCTCTGGCTTCATCCATGGGGTCCTTTATGTCAATGCTCAGTCCGTAGCGTTTGGAGAGATAGGGCAGGCTCTGCTTCCCCGCTATCTGGACCAGTTTTGTGGTGGGAGGTATGGATTTCAAGAACTTGATCAACTTCTCTTTGGAAGAAAAAAGCTCCACAAGATTATCTATTGAAACTATGGAGGGGTTATACTGCCTTACCAGCCGGAAGAGCTTGGCTTTAGATACGATCTTCTTGATCTCCTGCTCACCGTGGATAATGAAAAGAGCGTACTTGGCCTTCCCGTGAGACCTCTTAACTATATCCACTCCAAAGGTGCAGGTCATGTTATACCTTTAGTATTTTTATCTGGGATTTTATCGGGGTCATTTAGGGTTAGATTCGCTATGGTTGATTTTGAACTAAGTTTGTTTTCAACTTACTTAATTAACTTAGTTCTCAGTCATATATTCTAAGGCATTCTTAATATCTTTTTCTATACCATAACTCCGGCTGAAATAGTGGATCAGGTTGGTGAGGTCCCTCAAGAGATAATCTTCAGCTCCCTCCGCATCCGCTTCAATGAATTGAGGGAAGTCGATTACCCACACCCCTTCTTCCTCCACCAGAATGTTGTACTGGCTTAGATCCCCGTGAACAATGCCTAACCTGTACATCTCCTTTACTTCTTCCAGTATGAGGTCAAGCACTTCTTTAGGATTCTCCACCTTGACTTTATAGAGCTCTGCGGCATCTATGAGGTCCATAACCACCGCATTACCTTCCCACGCGATCGGTCTGGGAACCCGCACCAGACCATAAAGCCTTTTGAGGGCACCGAACTCGTTTTTTGCCGACCTGGCACCCAGAACGGAGTAATGGAAGGTCCCGTAACCCCTTTTCTCTTTAACCTTTTTAAAGGAGGGGTGGCCAAGTCTATGGAACTTGACAACTGACTCTCCATACTTTGATATACAGTTGTAAACAATGCTCTCCTTTCCCTCCCCTATGACGTTCCCCAGCATCTCCACGTCATCGTGGTCCACCAGCCTCCACAGAGAGTAAAGAGAGAGCCCAATAAAAGTGAATGAGGAGCCGTAGTAGCTCAACATCTTGTTGTTGACCAGCTTTTTATCGGAGAGGTCCTTAAGCAATTGCTCCACCTTTTCCGGGCTTATTCTGGAGTGCCGGGCGATGAACTCGGAGGGAACATACTCATAATCCCACATGTAGTGGAATATACCGTCCAGCACCTTCCACCTCTTCCTGTCCATGCTCTTGAACGCAGAAACGAAGTCGGTCACAATAAGCCCTAATAACCTTACTAAATTAAATTTTTTACGAGTTTTTTGTCAAGCATATTCACGTCAGCTGGTCGCATCAAGGTTCATGAATAACTTCTAATGGATACGAAAATAGCCCCATATTATTTGATTCTCGTAAGATACTTCCTTAATTTAAATCCTTAATCTATATGTGCATAACTATATATAGCTTTATTATTAGTTAAAGAATGGGGGTATAATATTGCCGAGTAGAGAAGAGATTTTAAAGGAATCCAGAAGAGAAGTGAGTGAAAGCTTTCCCAAAATTTTGGTTAATCTGGCAATAGCTGTGCTTATATGGCTGTTTGCAGTACTTGTGTTTTTGCCTCTGGCAGATACTTTGGGGGACCCATTTATTTTCGGATTGATGGGGATGAAAGCTATTATCTCCGCGATAGTCATAATTGCCCTCGTAATAGTTTTCCTGAGGATATTAAAGGAAGTTTCAGACCTGATCGGAGGGCTGGCTGGCTTGACCGCACTACAATTTGCTAGAGGTGAAACCTCGGATGCAAAGCTGGAAAGATACAGGACCGGATTTCGGGGAATAGGATTTATTATTCTTGCAGTAATAGCTTACCTGTTTTTCCTTCCCATGGTCGCTGGTCTTCACCCGTCTCTGGCAGGGATAATCCTGATCCTGCTTTTGCTCTGGGCAATAATAACACTGTTCAGAGTGGGAGGGACGTTCTCCGAGGACATCGAAAGGAAAGCTACAGAGTTCAGTCAGAAAGTCGAAGAACTCAAAGAACCAAAAGAGGGGTCTAAAGGCTAATAAGATGTACATGAAGAAGATAATCCTTACCTTAATTTTTTTAATTCTTTGGACATCTTCTGCATATTTTGTGGCGTTAATCCCTCAGACATTGGCTCCATTGACTTCATTTACCAGTTTAAGCGTCGAGGAGCTGTCATTTATATATGTAGCCATAATGCTAATTTTGACTCTAATATTCAGCGCTCTTTTAGTAAAGCAAATATCGAACAGATTGAGAGCAACCTACATGTGATCCAACGTGCTGAGAAATTCAAATCCTGATATGTTTGCAGAGAAAAAAGATAAAAGATAGGTGAAAAGATAATTTATATCCCTTTTTCAATCCTTACTCTGTGGCAGTCTGTAGTCAATGCGGCAATAAAGCTGTGTACCACCAGAGACCATCCGGTAGACACCTGTGCAGGAAGCACTTCATCAAAGACGTGGATAAAAAAGTGAAGAATTCCGTGTACAAATACAGGATGATCGAAACCGGGGATAAGATAGCCATAGCTCTTAGTGGGGGGAAAGATAGCATCGTTCTCACTCACATCCTTAACAGGCTTTACGGTAAGAGAAAGGATCTGGAATTTGCTCTAATCACTATAGATGAAGGGATTGAGGGGTATAGGCCGCCTACAGTAGAGATATCAAGAGAACTGGCGGATTCACTGCAAATGGAGCACCATATCGTGTCTTTCAAGGATGGGATAGGAGCGACTCTGGACGAGATGGTGAAAAAGGGTGACAAGAAACCCTGTAGTTACTGCGGCGTATTCAGGAAGTACTTGCTCAATAGGACTGCCAGAGAAATTGGTGCCACCAAACTGGCAACGGGGCACAGTCTGGACGATGAGACCCAGACGATCCTCCTCAATTTCTTGCAATCCGATATCGCTCGACTGGCCAGGCTCATACCTCAGAAACAGCAGGAAGGACTTATAATGCGAGTAAAGCCTCTCAGGAAGATATACGAGAAGGAGACAGTGATCTACGCCTCTCTATTCGGTCTCCCTCTTGACGTGGAAGAGTGTCCTTACAGTCAGTTCCCCGTAAGAGCAGCGGTCAGAGATTATCTCTACGATTTTGAGAACAAATACCCGGGAAGAAAGTTCTCCGTGATGAAGAGCTTTGAGGAGCTCATACCCTGTCTGAAAGAAATGCATCCTCAGATGAATCTGAACGCATGCAAAACATGTGGCGAGCCCACAGCCAGCGAAGAATGTCAGGCATGCGCTCTGAGAATAGAGCTGGGCTTGATCTAACTCACTCAACTCACTAATTTATTCAGCCCGCTAGTAACTTTATTCAGCTCTGCCTGGTGAGAGGCAGTATGATGACTACGGCTATTAAGATGGCTCCTGCAATGGACATCAGGAGATACTCAAATGCAACGTCGGGGGAGAATCCAAATGCATCACTTCTGGAGAGGATGAAGAAGCTGGTTCCCCACAGTATCAGACCGGAGGATATTAGAAGGAATGGGATGACCAGATAACGTCTGAAAGGTCTTTTCTCGATGACGAGGTCGAGAATCTTGCCCACCATGGCAGAGATACCTCCTCCCACAATCCACCACACGGAGCCGTAGATGAAGGACAGAATGTACATGAGGATTCCCTGGGTGATGGGCTGATTATACAGCCCCCACAGCTTATTGAAACCCTGAATGATACCAATAATGAACAGCATGGCGGAAGTGACGTAGGTAATGAACGAAAGCCTGCCTTCCAGCAGCGATTTCTTTAGGGTGGCGAAGTAGTCCTCTATGGCGGCCTCTAAACCGTATGCCTTCAGGACCATGTAGAATCCGGCGATCAGGATTATGGCGCCCAGCCCCCACTCAGGATACCTCGCCAGGAGGAATATGGCATATACCAGGAAGATTATTCCCAGAGGAGCTAAGGTAACCCTGGCGATCTTGGGGTCGTTGAGCATTCTTTTGATGAGGAAATAAGTGCTCTCTATGGTCTTGCTCTGCTTGACCACTATCCTCTTAACGGCATCGATACTGAAGCGGGAAGATATAACCGGGAGGACGAATTCGTCTTCAGAACCATCCGATACAACTATAACGCTTTTAGCTCCTGTCCTCCATTTTATCTCGTCCAGCTGGTTGGATATTTTTGTATCGGAAATAACTCCTACGCTTTCATTACCGCAAATGGTAACGACTTCAACATCCTCCCCTTCCTTTTTCAGCTCATCATACAGCTTTATAGCCCCAAAAATAGTGTTTATATCGGAGTCTTCAGGGTCAGAGGATGCAAGGGCGATGGCAGCGTTAAGGTTGTTTTCCCTGCCGATAACAGGAGATGGTATGCTGGTTTTTCTACCGAGGTCGTCGTCCCTGTCAATCGCCAGAACTACTTTCGAAGCCATCAATATCGATATTGTTGATAAATATATAAGTCTTCTTCAAGTTTTCTTCAGGTTTTCAGAAAATTTAAAAACTGTTTGAATTATTGAGCCAGTAATATATTCAACGGTGGAACAAATGACCCGACAAAATCTCAGTGTGGTACCTCATAAGCATTGTGTTGTCTGTGGAAAGACAGTTGGTCCGGAAGAGTCATACTGCAGTACTGAATGTGAAGAGGAGATGATCAAGAGCCGTAAGAAGCAGAGGAACTTCTCATTAGCCATGATGGCCCTTTTCTTTGTACTGCTGTTCCTGATGTTCCTGGTGTCCGGTAGATAACCGCCGGAAACCAGGGAACTTTTTGATTGTGATCGAAGCCAAAGTCTTTAAGATAAACTAAGGTAAACCAAAAAAATTTATTCAATTCAGTATCTCTACCACTAACGCAGGTGTTCTCCATGATAACAGATAAAGATGTGTTGCATACCGCTAACCTGGCAAAGATCGAATTGGAAGAGGAAGACATTCAAAACTTCAGAAATGATTTTCAGGATATTCTGGATTATTTTAACATTCTGGATGAGGTGGAAGAAGATATTGAACCTTCTTCACACGTTCTTTCCCTTGTAAATGTATTTAGAGAGGATAAGGAAGGAGAGTGCCTCACACAGGAAGAAGCCCTGAAAAACGCCAAACACGTTGAAGATGGTTACATCAAGGGTCCCAGGGTGATCGAATGATCTCCGTCTCCCAATGGAAAGAAAAACTGGATAACGAGAAAGCCTCGGACCTGATCTCGAACCTACTGGATAAGATAAAGGGTAGTGACCTAAACTCATACATAACCCTGAACGAGCAGAACGCTCTGGAGCTGGCAAAGGAATACGATAAAGGGAACCTAAATGGGAGGCTTGCGGGTGTTCCCGTAGCAGTGAAGGACAATATCACTACCAAAAACCTCACCACCACATGCGCCTCAAACATTCTGCATAGTTATGTCCCGCCCTTTGACTCCCAAGTGGTGGAGATGCTGAAACGAGAGGGAGCGATCATAGTGGGAAAGACCAATATGGATGAGTTCGGTATGGGCACCACTACAGAGACCTCCTTTTTTGGGCCGGTAAGGAATCCCTATGACCCTCAGAGGGTTGCAGGCGGAAGCAGTGGAGGTAGTGCAGCAGTGATCGGTGGAGAAGAAGCAGTTCTTGCCCTGGGAAGTGATACTGGAGGCAGTATCAGGTGTCCGGCAAGCTTCTGCGGGACGGTGGGGTTGAAGCCCACCTACGGATTCGTCTCCCGTTATGGTTTGATACCTTATGCCAACTCTCTGGAGCAAATAGGACCTATCGCTTCCAGCGTCAGTGACCTTTCTCTGCTCATGGAAGTTATTGCCACCAAGGATAAAAGAGACTCCACCAACGCCGGTAAGGACTTCCAGTTCAGGGAGCAGGATAAGAAGCTGAAGGTAGGGGTCATAAAAGAGATGACCGCCTCAGATGAGGTCACAGGCAAGTTCAATGGAGCCCTGAAGACCATAAGGTCAATGGGTCATGAAGTAGGAGAAGTATCTCTTCAATCCTTCAAATACTGTCTCGCCGCTTATTACGTCATAGCCATGAGCGAGGCATCCTCCAACCTGGCAAGGTACGATGGAGTGAGGTACGGTCATGGGCTGGACAAACTCAATTCATGGTCCAAGTATTTCTCTAAAGTCAGGGCCGAAGGGTTTGGAGATGAGGTCAAGAGGAGAATAATGGTGGGGAGTTATGCCCTCTCCGCAGGCTATTACGGCAAATACTACCTGAAGGCTCTTAAGGTGAGGACACTGGTCCAGAACGATTTCCACAGAGCCCTCAAGGATTATGATCTGCTCGTATCCCCCACCATGCCTTCCACCGCATTCAAGATCGGAGAGCTGGCGGACCCCCTCACCATGTACAAAATGGACGTCAACACAGTCCCCATTAACATGGCGGGTGTGCCCGGATTATCCATGCCGGTAGGAAATGCCGGAGCCCTCCCAGTGGGAATGCAGATAATTGGAGATTATTTCTCCGAGAACACCATCCTCAACTTCGCTGGCGAGCTGGAAAAAGAGCTCTCCTGAACTGGGGCACCATGAATAAAGAGAAGGGGAAAGGAACTGGAAAGGTAAGGGGAGAGGAAAAGGGTGGTTATGATCTGGAGGAGTTGAGAAGGTCTCAGCAGGAGCTGGCGGAGAAGGTAGTTCTTTCTGATGGCTTTGATGTAAATAGAATTGATTATGTGGCGGGGGTGGACCAGTCTTTTGTGGGAGAGAAAGTCATCTCTGCATGCGCACTCCTCAAATTCCCTTCTCTGGAGCCGGTAAGAGGTAAGACAACTGTGGAGAACGTCACTTTCCCCTACATACCCACCTTCCTCATGTTCAGAGAAGGCATGCCCGCAGTGAGGGCGGTGAGGGCAGTAATCACCACTATCGAAGATCTTGATAAGTCTAAGGTGGTGGTAGTTGTCGACGGCAGCGGAATTGCTCACCCCCGCAAATGCGGTCTGGCCTGTTATGTGGCTGTCAAAACGGATTTACCCACTATCGGCATCACCAAAAAGAGGCTTTTTGGGGAGGTGGAAGAGCCTCAGGAAATTCTGGAGAGCAAACCCCTGATGAACGAGGGCGAGCTAATAGGATATGCACTGAAGACGTGTAAGAGATGTAGACCCATCTACGTATCCCCTGGAGGACGCATAACACCTCAAACCGCTCTGTCATTCGCCAAAGAGTGTTTAAAAGGGTACAAGCTTCCTGAACCCGTGAGAGCTGCCCACGAGCTGGCCACCGAGGCGCGAAAGAAGAGGCTGTAGAACTGGAACTGGATGTAAAATTTTAATATTGTTCATTTATCTGGTAACTATGGACATAGTAGAGATCGACCACAGACTGGAAATCCCTCAAGAAGCCATGGTTACCATCGTAGCCGGGGAGTTGAGCTTCAATATATCATGCACACCCCGCAATCTGGAAGAGATGGTGACCGGTTTTTTGCTCTCTGAAGGCCTGGTCAAGGATAACAACTTCACTATCGAATTGAAAGATAATACGGTTTATGTTAATGCTCCCGTAAAGAGTCAGAAGTTAGGTCTGCGCTCTTCAGGCTCTCCAGGCATTTATAGCGCGGTTGATAGTCTTCCACTTGTCCGAGGAGGAGAGAGATTTACACTGGATGAATGCAGAGACGCTCTCCAGTATCTAGAGGCTGAAGAGTATAAGAAGACCAGAGGATACCACATCGCCGCGCTGGTCAGTAAGGAGGGTATGGTGGTCAGAGCTTACGATGTAGGCCGACACAATGCCATCGACAAAGCCATCGGGACGGGAATAATGAAAAAAGTCGAACTGAATAAGACGTTCCTTCTCGTATCGGGGAGGATATCTCAGGGTATGGTAGCCAAATGCGTGCGAGTAGGGATACCTCTGCTGGTCTCCAAGGCAGCCATACTTGACTCAGCAATCGAAAGATGTAAGGAGACCGGCCTATCCGCCGTTTCCTTCGCCACAGGGATAGCAGTCAGAGGCGAAGCTCTCCAGACCCAGGGTTAAGCAATATGAAAGATTAAGTCAAGGATTTTTAGCTGGTTCCTTCTACAATGATCTTGGACGAGATTTTGGGGGATATCTGGTATTCTTCACCGCTAATGCTGACCGCACCGTCATCTTTCAACTCCAGGACAGTTCCCGGTTTCACTCCCATCTTGACTGCAGCGGCAGGAGAGAAAATCACCTCATAAGCGCCCGGTTCTGCCTCCGAAAGCCGATAAATATTGAAGGTGCACTCCTCACAGATCTCGCAATCAGAGCTGGCTATAACCCCACATACTTTCTCCGCAACAGCGTCGTTAACGTGATGCTCCAGCTCACAGCTCAGCTTGTGGGCCTCATCCTCATCGATCTCCAGAAAATCCTTGAAAAAAGTCTCAAAGATCCGGTGATACCTCTTGATCTTCCAAGCGTACTCTTCACCCTTCTCCGTTAAATAAACTCCATAGTAGGGCTGGTACTCCACATACTTCATCTCATTCAGCTTGGAAAGCATCTCGGTCACACTGGACGGCTTGACATTGAGCTTCTTGGATAAGTCGTTGGTCTTCACCATCCTCTTCTCGCCACTCTGAATATCCCATATCGCTTCCAGATACTCTTCAACACGTTCCACATTTTTAGATTAATCTAAAATTTAAAAAATTTTTTGAGAGGGGATCATAATTTCTAATGGCCCTCATGATTCCCCCTTCACCCCCCTTTGTATGTAGATTTATTTCAGGTTTACACTATTCAGTACGCTAGAGAAGCTGTGTTGACATTGCAAGTTCGCTAACTAGATATCGGCGGAACTAGATATCTCAGAATGAAAAATAAAATAAGAGAGTTTTAATCGAGGATCTCGGTTCCTCTGAGATCTGTATCCTCATACATTATGTGCAGGAACGGTTGTTTCATGTCATCGGGCAAAGTGTATCTCGCATCCTCAGGTACTGCTCCTGGTGGAACCATTACATGAGTGTCGATACCCAAACCTTTGTTCTTCCTCTTTTCTTCCAGTTCACTGTCTATCATTAGCTCGTAATCGTCATTTCTGACGTTCTCGGTTATCATTACGTGCAGCATAACATTGTCGTAACATTTTTCGGCTGTCCCATTATCCACCCAGAGTTCGGCTATTCCCCAGAAAGCACCATATGTATAAACTGTGGGCATTAATCTAGTCCCTACGGATGTCTTCCCGTGTAACCATCCATCAATCACTACGCCGCCAAGGAACGGGTGGGCACTCTCCGGATTATTGGATGCGACATGTTTGAGGACGAGAGTGTATTCCATGCTGCTGTCGGGACTGGTGAACTTGAAGACTCCCTGAGCATAATCTGGGGTTGAACCATCATACTGGTCAACGGGCGTCTTATCTACCATCCAGGTATCAAATGAGCCAGATACTGGAGCATATTTGTCGGAGAAAGGAGTTGGGAATGAAGTAGTAGTCCAGTTGCCTCCACTATCATTTTCCCTGGCACCAATGGGAACACCTATACCTTCTTCAAAACCTAATGGATTCTCAACGTCACCAAAGATCTCGGGATCTAACTCTCTAGGACCAGGTAAGATCCAGTTGACCTCCCCACCTTCTTTCTGGTAGGCTTTCAACTTGTCTTCATGGACTGAATTGAAACCACCGACGAATCCGTTTCCCATATCTTTGCCTTTTCCTTTAGTATTGCTCATACCACTACCAAAGTCTGCTAAAACCATCCCTGTCATAACTAGCACCGCAATAACGGCTATTATGACATAACTTTTCTTGAACATTCTATGAACACCCCCTAATTTGAACATAATTATTCGATTTCACCGTAATTAGCCATTGTGAAAAATTATAGGCAAAAATGAAAATTTAGGCCATTAAACACATTTTTTACCTTGGCCTCCGAAAAGCTACTTAAAATAAAATATAGGGCTCTTAGGCCCTCCAATTATTCCTTTTAGTGTTTTCCTATTCAGTCTTTTCTCCGGACGAAAATAAGTGCTATGGCTATCAAAGCGGCTATTCCACTTACTATCTCGAAACCAGGGATCCTTGGTTGTTCGGTGGGTGATTCGGTTGGTGGTGCTTCAGTGGTTGTCATGGTGGTCACCGTTTCAGATGGTGTGGGGGTTTTCGTTTCTTCTTCGGCTACCAGGTCGATGGTGTGCACTGAGAAGTTGGGTATATACATCAAACATGTTGCTGATCTGTTCTGCACTGGTGATACCCAGCATAGAGGTTGTTCTGTGCCGTTCAACACGGTCTCCGGATCGTCTGTGCAGTTAAGAGGCTGTTCATCATAGTAGATCCTCAGCCTCTGCCCTTCTCTTATCTCCAGTGAGGTGTTATCCAGGTTCACGGATATGACCCTTCCCTCAGGATCCGTGGAGTTCACCTGCATCCTGATGCGCTCTTCCCTTATTTCCTGTAATTCCAGGCGCATGTTGGGGGAGTAATTGACCACGTCATACGTTGAGTTGGTACCAAATGCCACCTCCAGCCCGATCCTGTTCTGAGCTATTTCTTGAGCGTATCTCTGGTGCATGAACCCGTAAGAAGGAACGTTAACAGGTGGAGCCCTAAAGACAATGGTACTTTCCGGTCCTGCTTCCACAGTAAGCTCATCATCTGTCAGATCGAACTCAACATCTCCCGTCCCTATCACATATCCTGTAACGTTCTGTGTTCTCAATTCTACGTACTCTCCTTCCTGTGAAGCGTTCACGTAGTCGGCCAGTTCAAATGTGATGGTAATATCTTCACTGGGAAGAATGTTTATAACTCCTGCAGGGTTATCGTGGAGCTGGACAACTGTACTATCTCCTACCAAGGTGGTTACTGAACTCCTGCCTCTGACCGTCTGTGATTGGAAATCGAACGGTTCAAAGGTTACGTTGAACAGTGAGTCTCCGGCTATAGTGTAGTACAGAACATTTCCTTCCTCAGTGATATTGAAGGTCACATAGTGACCGTAAGCGTTCCCTGCGGAATGCATGAATCCCATCCCTCGCCAGTTGTGATCTGCCCTAATCGATTGTCCCTGTTCCCACATGTTGTGTCCTATTTGCCAGTGCCCCATTCCTCCTGGGCCCATACCGCCTGGACCCATACCGCCGCGTCCCATTTGTGCTACAACCGCATCGCTGGCAAGCAGTATAAGGAGAATTGCCAAAATTAAGAATATATACCTCCTCATACCCCCCCATCTGACTGAAAGGATTTAAACCTTATGTAACAGAGATACGGCTATCCTAAAAATTTTCTCAAGCTCGCCGCTCTTAACACATACTCTTTTAGCCCGTCAACCTCTCCCATCCTTATAGAATTCGCTATAATATCTGTAACCCTCTTATGCTCATTATCTGGTTCAAAATAGATGGGAAGTTCGTCTATGCTGGTCCTAAGCTCCTCCGGTAGGAAAGGGGTGTCCGGGTTGAAATATTTCAATGAGTCCTTCAAATCGTCCTCAAAATTCACGTAGGTATCCTTAACGAACTGATAATCGTCTTCATCCAGGGCATTCAAACCCAGGAGTTCTGGAGGAAGCCCGATGGAGTAAAGAGCTGCAGTAAAAGAGATCGCTCTGGGAAGAGTAACTCCTTCAACACTCCGGGAGTAGCCAAACAAACCAACGTGGAGTTTTCTTTTTCGTCTGCTGGGTACGAATCTGGCGACCTTATTTACCGCAGGAGCCAGCTCCGTTACCTGTTTCCGATATTCTCTACTGTATTTGGATATTATTTCCAGGCTTTTTTGTTCCTCCAGTTCTTGAGGAGAACCTGTTTTCCTCTCTCTTATCTTTCTGATACCTCTTCTCGCTTCATCTGGAGAATAATCGTACTTGAAAGCAGATTGGATGGTGAACGTGTGGGCGCTGGGATACTCTTGGAGAGCGTTATCCACATTTGTGGGTGAAAGATTCCCTCTGAAGGGACAAGAGCCAACCCCCACGATAGGGAACATTTTCACTCCGGTCTCTTCCGATACCCTATGCAACCTTTGAAGAGCTATTTTGTTCAACAGGACTGCACTGACAATCCCGTAGTTCATTGCAGGATCAGATCTTGCCAGGAAAACCCTCTGGTACTCTATGTCCTTATCATGAAGATATTCTCTGATCATCTGGTGAGCGGTGAGCATGTAATCCTTGTCCTCGAACAAAGGTATCACATCTATCCTGTCAGGCTTGAACTCTCCAATCCACTCCGAAATGGTCAGGTCACCCTCTCTGAAGGGTTTATATTGCTTGCCCACCACAAAATCATGATAATACCGGTAAACCCTATCCAGTGATTTATATGAAGCAGTCATGGGAAGGATCACTTCGAATATGGGAGGAACATCTTTCTGATAAAACAGTTTGGCAGCGTCAAAGGATCTGGGAATGCTTTCCAGTGTCTCCAGCAAGATTTTGGCCTCAGCCTTTTCTACCGTGGGATTAGGGACTCTAAGGGTCAAGAAAACGTCATCACCCAGGGTTTTCTCTTCAAAGAAGGATTCGTATTTGGTCAGCAATTTTTTGACCACAAAATTATCCACTTCCTTTCCTTCACAGTCCCACATCTGCTCATCGCATTCCAGATGAGAGAACGCATAGTAGGCTTCCTGTATCTCATCTTCCCCTCCCAGCTCCGTATTGGTGGCGAAGAAGGGTAAGTTGACGTTATCCGGGTGCTGAGTGCTCATGCACTTGGGTATTTTTATCATCTTAAATCGTTAAGATTTGGTGGATTTTTAAAATTTTGGTCAAAAACCAGATACTGTTTTTTGCAGCGGTTCCCTATACGCGACATTCGCTGTTGTGGGTGCCATGCTGGCGACCCATGTGGCGAAGACTATGGGCGAGTTTGGTGATTATCTGATAAAATTCTTTTTGGGTATACTGGTAATCTTGATAGGTTCGATCATACTGCTGGCTGGTTCTCGTGTGGAGTACCCAGAGGTAAAAAGAAGTGGACAGACTTTCACAGAAGATGGTACTTGGAATGGGTTACTGAAGAGTCTTTAGGTAAAGTAGTCAAATACGATGTTACCAGAGGACCTGTCCCTAATAGTAGCCGTAATCCTCACACTAAGCGCCGCAGGAGTACTATCCTTAGAACACTAAACCAACCCCCTTAAATACCAAAACGCCAAAATAATATTTGAATTTTTCAACTATCATCGAGATGTACTATCGTCGAGATGTGAATAGAAATAAGAATGTGAGAGACTTATAGAATTTAAATTTGGTATTGGTGATAGAAATGGAAGAAAGTAGATACGAAGAAACCCGAAACGTCATGGAATTGGCAACAGAGAATGTCATAACTGTAGGTCAGGCAACAAAGGTGTTAGATTGCCTTAGATTCATGGTTGACCACAACTTCAGGAGGATTCCTGTAGTGGATGAGACAGGGAAATTACAGGGCATAGTCTCTGCCACAGACCTCGTAAAATTCTTAAGCGGCAAACACAGGCTCGTAAGTGAGAAATATGGGGGAGATGTAGCGGCAGCGGTTAATGCAGAGATAGATGTGGAAGAGATAATGGAAAAAAATGTAGTTGCAGTAAAGAACACTGAAACCTGGCCGGATGCTCTGGAACTGATGGTTGAGAATGATGTGGGTGGCTGCCCTGTCATTGACGAGCAAAAAAGAATAGTGGGGATCCTTACAGAAAGGGACGTTTTGAAGTTTTTGGCGGCTCATACAGAGCTTAAGGGCCGTGTAAACTTTTATATGAGCAAGAACGTTTTAACAGCAAGCTCTAACGATAGTATTAGAGATGTAATGAGAACTATGATCTCCAAGGGATTCAGGAGAGTTCCAATTATGGACGAAGATGCCTTTATGGGGATAATAACTACAAGAGAAATATTGAGATATTTTGCGGAAGAGTCATTCGATTTGTTAACTACGGGGAAGACAGAAAAAGCATTAAACGAGCCGGTAGGTAGTATTTTAAAGAATCCGGACCTTCTCACATACAAGGAACCATTATTTTGTGACCCTCTTGACAGGATAGCTAACATTTCACAAGTCATGCTTGAAAAGAATTATGGAGTAGTATTGATTGGTGAGGATGAAGAGATGATAGAGGGCATATTAACTGAGAAAGACATAATGAAGTTCCTTTACACCAAAATTTTCCTACCATCATGGTGGAAGAACAGCCGCAGTTAACTACTACATCTTCAGTAATCTGGCGTTTATGGCCACTATAACGGTGCTAAGACTCATCAGTATGGCTCCCACTGCCGGTGACAGCAGGATGCCCCATGAGTAGGCTACCCCTGCTGCCAGAGGTATGGCGAAGGCATTATAACCTGTAGCCCATAGGAGGTTCTGGAACATCTTGGAGTAGGTCTTCCTAGATAGAGAGATTATGTCCACGGCATCCCTGGGGTCATTCTTCACCAGAACGATATCCGCTGACTCAACTGCAACATCTGTTCCGGCTCCAATGGCTATACCCACATCAGCCTGGACCAGAGCGGGTGCGTCATTGACCCCATCACCCACCATGGCCACCACGTATTGCTCCTGAACTTCTTTGATCTTCTCCGCTTTCTGGTGGGGCAGGACTTCAGCGAAATAGTCATCAAGTTTAAGTTCCTCTGCAACCCATTTGGCTACGAAGCGGTTATCCCCGGTCAACATCATGCAGTTGACCCCCATATTCTTCAGCTGTTCGATAGCCTCCCTGGACTCACTCCTGATGATGTCGGCAAGAGCAACTGCTCCCAGAGGCTCTTCACCATCCAGCAAGAAGACGACCGTCTTCCCCTGCTGCTGCACCTGTTCGATCTTCTCACCACCTGCTTTCACTTCAATACCATTCTCCTGGAGATATCCCGGACTGACCATCATCAACTCCCTTCCTTCTACAGTCCCTTTCACTCCTTTGCCGGCAATAGACTCAAACCCCTCCACCTTGGCCAGCTCGATATCCTTTTCTACAGCGCTATTATAGACTCCCTGGGCGATAGGATGCCCGGAATTGCTCTCCAGAGAAGCTGCCAGCCTCAAAACCTCGTCCTGAGCCATTTCAGAAAACGATATAATATCGGTGACCCCAAAACGCCCTTCGGTGAGGGTTCCAGTTTTGTCAAAGACAACCGCCTGCAAATTCCTGGCTCTCTCGAAAGCCTGTCTCTCCCGAATAAGCAGACCGGATTTGGCAGCCAGTGAAGTGGATACTGCCACCACTAGCGGTATGGCCAGACCCAGAGCATGGGGACAGGTTATGACCATTACCGTAACAGACCTCTCAATGGCGAACACGAACTCCCTACCGTATGAGAGCCACGCCAGAAGGGTAACAGCCCCTACAGTGAGGGCAATGACGGTGAGAATGAATGCTGCCCTGTTGGCCAGATCCTGAGTTCTGGATTTGCTCTCCTGCGACTGGCTCACCAGCTCGATGACCTGATTGAGGTAGGTCTCTTTACCCGTCTTCTTGACTTCCACAGTTACGGAGCCTTCCCCATTGATGGATCCCCCTATTACCTCGCTGTCAACTTTTTTAGGAACTGGTTTGGATTCCCCGGTTAGCATGGACTCATTGACGCTGGTTTCACCATCAACCACAACACCATCTACTGGAATTTTCTCTCCCGGTTTTACCAGAACTTTATCCCCCGCCTTAAGCTCCTCTACCTTGACATCAACCGTATGAGAGTTACTGATGAGGTGGGCATCGGAGGGCATTATCTTCACCAGCTCTTCCAGAGCTCTTGAAGCACCCATCACAGAGCGCATCTCCACCCAGTGCCCCAGCAACATCACGTCTATCAGGGTGGCCAGCTCCCAGAAGAAGTACCTCCCCGGCAGCCCGAATACCACTGCAGAGCTGTAAGAGTAGGCTACAGTTATGGCCACCGCTATCAAGGTCATCATTCCCGGGTTCCTCTTCCTCAGCTCATCCACAATACCCTTGAGAAAAGGGTAACCTCCATAAAAGAAGACCACTGTGGATAGAGCAAAGACCACATAGCTGTCTCCAGCGAACCTGAAAGTATAGCTAAAGAAATCCTGAATAAGGGGAGACAAAACCAGAATAGGGACAGTGAGGATTACAGAGACAATGAACCTCTTCTTAAAATCCTGAAGCATGTGAGCGTGATGACCTCCCCTACCGTGCCCGCCATGTCCACCATGTCCCTTATGTTCTTCATAGCTATCGTGTCCTCTATGCTCACCACCATGTTCTTCGGGCTCTTTGTGATTTGAGTGTTCTTCTTTTTCTTCATGTTCACTTTCATTATGATGCTCGTGTCGTTGTTCGTTCCCATCAGCGTGTATTTCTTCATTCTTCTTGCTCTTGTCGTGGAAGTTTCCTCCATTGACTTCATCAATTCCATTCTTTCTTTGCCCCATATCTTCTACCCCCAAAATGTACCTGTTTTGGGTTATTCGTACATTATTTTAAGTTATTCCTAGCTAATGGCTAATGATCAAAAAAACCGGATACATTGGGAAACAGCATACTCAAAAAGTTCTGCTGGGGGTTAGAATCATAATCTATTGCGACCGGATAGGAAAAATTTTAGAGTAATAATATCCGATTTTGGTTTATGGAATCGAAAGGAAGTGAAGGCGAGCAGCAAGAAATTGTGTATCTTGTTCCTCACACCCACTATGATGCGGTATGGGTGTTCACCAAGGAAGACTACTTTTACATTAATATAGATTTGATATTGAAAAAATTGATAAGCTTACTGGAGAATACTGATGACTACAAGTTCGTTATTGAGCAAACTTTTTTGCTGGAAGAGGTTGAGGGCAGGTTTCCGGACCTCTTCTCCAAATTGAAGAAATACATCCATCAAGGAAGGATCGAAATCGCTGATGGGGAGAGATTGATGGCAGATACCATGCTCCCCCAGGAAGAGACCCTCATCAGAGAGATCCTTGCAGGTAAACAGTACGTGAAACAGAAGTTCGGGATAGATATCCCTGTGATGTGGCAGGCGGACAGTTTCGGCCTGAATGCTCAGCTTCCTCAAATCTACAGGAGATCCGGTTACCGCTATCTGGCATTCAGAAGGGGTTGTCCGGAGAATAAACCTTCCGAGTTCCTGTGGGAGGGTCTTGACGGGACAAGGATATTGTCCCACTGGATGCCCCTGGGTTATCGAGCCGGACTGGATCTGAGCAAACTGGATGAGAGCTATCGAAAGCTGAGGGAGCTGGCACTCACCAAACACATTCTGATGCCTTGTGGGAGCGGTGTCACCATGCCCCAGCCGGATACGCCTCAGGCTGTGGAGGAATGGAACCAGCGCCATAGAGAGACCATGAAAATAGCTACACCATCTGAATTCTTTGAGGAACTGGAAAAAGATGCATCCACTGTCTCCAACCTTCCCGTTAGAAAAGGTGAGATATACTCCAGCAAGTATTCTGAAGTGTTCCCCGACTGCTCCTCCAGCAGGATGTGGGTTAAAAAAGCCCAGAGAAAATACGAGAACTGGGTGATGAACTTTGAAAGGTTTGTGGCTGTTCTGGGTGCCCTCAACAGTTACTGGACCAATAAAGAAGAGCTTCACGACTTCTGGTCCAAATTATTGTTCTTGGGTTTCCACGATGTAGTGCCAGGAACCAGTATGGACAGCGCATACGAGGAGGTGAGAGAATATATTGGATTCCTCAAGCAAAAGCTACCATATCTCCACGACAGAGTGCTGAATGAAGTCCTGGAGAAAGATAACGACTCCGTAGAAGGTATGCGTGGCAATGTGGTCGTGTTCAATCCTCTATCCTGGGAAGTCACCAACTGGGTAGAGCTGGACCTCAACTTCAATGAAGGTGACGTGTACCGAATTGGTGGTCTGAAAAGTGACGATGAAGAAGTTGAGGTAGAAGTAATCAGATTCACCAGATTCGAGGATGAATCCCTGAGATACGCCAGAATCGGGTTCTTTGCCACCGTTCCACCCATGGGCTACAAAGTGTACAAGGTGACGGAGAACAAGCCGGAAAAGCAAGCTGAAAGCTACATCAGGATAAGGGGAAACACAATCGAAACCAAACACCATAATGTGGTGTTTGATCCTTCCACCGGACTGATAGATATCTATAAGGGGGATGAAAGAGTCTGTAGAGCAAACGAGCTCGTTCTGGAAGAAGAGATAGGGGACCTTTACTACCACAAGGACACCATGGGTTTCCCCATGAAGACAGAGAGCGGGGAGGGAATGAAATACGGGTCATTCAGAATGAAGAACTTCTGGATAGACAAATCACCATTGAGAAGAGTGATTAACGTTGAGACCGATTATTTCTCTTTGAGATGGCCGTATAGACTTACTGATAAGTTAGACCCACTGGTGTGGAGGCACAACTTCTTCAAGGCAACCAAACAAATAATTGTGTATAGGGACTTGCCCAGAATCGATTTTAAGACAATAGTAGATAACAACCATACCAGAATAAGATTGAGGACCAGATTCTCCACCAACATGAACCTTCCAGAGTACCAGTGCGAAACACAGTTCGGGACAGTGAGCAGGCCCACCAACCAGTACTATTTCAACCCAGATGACTGGGTAGAAACTCCTTCAGGAGCATTTTCCTCCCTGAGATGGATAGATTACAGTGACGGCGATAAGGGGCTGACCATCATCAACAAGGGCACCCCGGAGAATGAAGTGAGAGACGGAGATATTTATTTGACCTTACTGAGAGCAACGGACATCCTTTCTTCCGACGGCAGGTCCGGTCCTGCAATCCCTGTTCCGGATGCAAAAGAGATGAAGACCTATATCTATACCTACTCAATTTACCCCCACGATGGGGACTGGAAGAAAGGCAAGTCATATATGCAGGGATACGAGTTCAACAACGACTTAATCGCCATGCAGGTACCCAAGGCAGAAAAGTTCAGGTCAAAAAGGTCTTTCGTGAGCATAGAACCGGATAACCTGATAATGACGGCTTTAAAACCATCAGAAGACGGAAAAGGGGTCGTGCTGAGGTTTTACGACGCCTCAGGAGAATACACTGAAGGTACCGTCTCCCTGTTCACCGCACCAAAAAGAGTAACAGCAACCAACCTGCTGGAAGAAGAGCAAGAAGAGCTAAAAGCGGTTGACCCCAATGGCAACTCCATCCAGTTGAAAATGAACCCCTTCGAGATCATTACCCTTAAAATAACTTTTTAACCTTTTAACCTTTTAATGAGTAGATATTTTATAATTTTATAATTCGTTACTGGGCAGGGATATTATAGTTATAAATCTTCAGGAAGTCGATTATACCACGATCCTGTCCATCGGTTTTCTGCTGGCCATAACGATCGGGGATCTACCTTTTGACCCAGAAAAGAGAGGATGGAATAGAAAGAGGTTCAGACATACAAAAATAAATAAGTGTTTAAGTGTTTAGTTTACATCTGATTTACTGTATCCAGAGTTCTACCGGTATTCAAAGCTCTCCCCTGGCTCTAAAGCTACGACATCAATATTTAAGCCCTTATCTTCTACAGCCTTCTTGAATTCCTCCGGATCCTGCTCTATTACGGGGAATGTGTTGTAGTGCATTGGTATTGCTACTTCCGGATTCACGAATTCCAGAGCTTTCACCGCACCTTTTATTCCCATGGTGAACCAGTCGCCTATGGGTATGAGCATTACCTGGGGTTGGTGAAGCTCGTTTATCAACTGCATGTCCATGAACACGTCAGTATCTCCTGCATGATAGACTTTCGCTCCGTTCATCTCAATGATCATGCCTGCGGGGTCTCCCATGCTCACTGTGCTCCCACCTTCTTCCGCATCAGCAGAGTGCAGGGCGTGGACCATGGTGACTTTAACTCCGTTCACCTCAGCAGTGCCGCCAATGTTCATTCCCACTGCTTCCACTCCTTTCCCTGAAAGATAGATGGAAAGCTCGTGAATACATACTATTGGAGCGTTGTGCTTCCTGGAGAGCTCTACCGCGTCACCCAAATGGTCTCCATGCCCGTGGGTCACCACTATGAGGTCGGGTTCGATGTCACCAAGTTCCAGGCCAGCATTAGGATTCCCTGTTATGAAGGGGTCGATCAACACCTTCTTAGAGCCTTCAAGGAGGAAAGCCGCATGACCAATCCACCGGATCTTCATGTCCAACAGTTCATGATGGAGTATTTAATAGTTTCAGGTCTCGAAGGGGTAATGCAATGTGTGCCCGTAAAACTGATTTGAATTTGATTTTGAACTCGGATCCCGAGCACAAATAAAAAAAAGATTTACGGTTTTATGGTTTTATATATGCGTATCCGGCCTGCTGGAGCTCAACAAGCTTAGTTACTCCTGCAGATACGATCTCACAGAAATCAAATAATTCTTCTTTTCCGATCACGTGAGCGTTCAGGGCGTTGTTGCAGACGTATATTTTTACTCCCTTCCCATGCAGTTCTTCAAGTCTTTCCCTGAACTTCTCGTTTGCAGCCCTAACAAAAAGCTTGACAGCAGGCCCATTGGCGAGCAGAGAAATTTCTGCACTACCCGCGTCCTCTTTGAAATTCTTTATATTGGCCAACGTGAGCCCGAAAAGGAGAGTATTATCCATATCCACATGAAATACCGCTTTATACACGTTATCACCCTATTAAGTAGCTAAAGAAAGAAATTAAAAAACTGACTATATATCCATCACTTCTGAGCCACATTCAATGTAATAATAAAAAATAAAGAGGTTTTTGTTTATGACGCAGGAACAAAACTGTACACCACGTCAATTTTCGCTGTCACAGTTACTTTACCCGGCTCTATGAGAGTAGAGGTCTCTTCTGTAGGTGTAGGTGTGGCTTTTGCAACTCCTCCCATATCGAAGTGGGGCCTATATGCTCTAAAGCCGGTTGACGATACATCGATGTTAATCGGTTGAGCAAGTGTGAGGTCCATTTCCTGAGCTACATTTTCAGCTTCTTTTTTGGCGTCCTTTACAGCTTTTTTGACTGCCTGTTCTCCGGCCTGGTCTCTGGTGGCCTGTTGAAGGGTGAAGCTTACCCTATTCACGTCGTTTGCTCCGCTGGTGATGGCCGTGTCAATAATGTCAGCAGCCATATCCGTGTCATTAGAGGTTATTCTTATAGTGTTAACGGCCCTATAACCTTTAGACTCTCTTTCCTCTTCTTCCTAGGGTTTGAAACGTGTTTCATCTTTCTCTTCGTATAGGGAGAATCTTACGGTCTCTATCTGCCCTTTGGATACACCCATAGCCTTAATCGCATTTATAACTGACTCTGTCTGTTGAGCATTCTTTTCTCTGGCCTCCTGGGCTGTATCTTCCGTCACTTCAACTCCCAACTCGACAACCATCTGGTCGGGGTCCATCTCCATTTCACCGCTACCTGAAACATGCAGCTTATTCACTTCTTCCTGCTCTTGTGGGTTGGAGGGGTCGGCTACTGAAACTATCACTGATCCCAGCAATATCCCCATTACCAATATCAAACTAACTATATACCGATTGTCCACTTCGGACACCTCCCTTAATTTTTCCAACCCTATTCTGCCATATATATGGTATTTTTGAATTCGTTAAATTTTATTCTGCTATAATATTATATATGGTTTAAAAAGTGAATAACTGGAGACCGCTATCAGGTCACTCCAAATAGAAGTGAAACGGAGGTCCAATCTAACTAATGGCATTAGGGAAGATATTATACATTATAAAAGACTATATCACAAAATGGACAGGAGAAGTGGAGAATTAAATTATACCAGCTGAGAGACCCCGGAATCAGTAGCACATATCCCCGCCGATAAACCTGGTTATCTCGTTTTCTGTATACCTTTTGAGGGTGGACATTAGTCTGTCGCTATTGAGTATGTTGTCGATGATGGATAACATTCTATCCTTATCTTCTTGTTTGACATCTGCGTTCTCTACATCTTCTCTAAGCTTTTTTAGGTCGTTGACTGCGTCTTCGGTGTTGGCCTGAAGATATATTTGGACCAATCTCTTCCAGAATTCTTGCTTCATATAACATAACCTCTGTTGTGTATTCCTCCATACGCCTTATTTATTAAAAACTTTTCCTGAACTTCACATGTGTTATCCTGGTCAATCTGTTCCATCCGGCTATTATCACTAAGCCACCTACCAATAAGATCTTTCTGAGGAGAGGCATGGAATCCCAGAGGGCAGCTTTCCAGGAATTGTAGTATGTCTGGAATTCCATCAATTCAGGCCATCTCCACTCCCCATCGGAATATAGTGCGTTCGAAGCGTTTTCGTATTTCATGGTGAAGTTGGTCTCCTGTTTACCCGGGTAATCGACCCAGAAGTGTACAGGAGATATCCGGAAAGAGTATGGGATACCTTTCTCTTCTAAAATAGAGGCAAGAAGGATGGCCCTGCCCTTACAGTCCCCTTTACTGTTCTCAATGACCTGGTCAGGAGTGGGGATGTACCAGGGAACGCCGTAAACCGCAAAGTCGTATTCATACTTTACATAGCTGGTAACAAAATCCTCTACCTCTCTTGGATCCGATGAAAGGTTCTCCACGGATATGGGTAGTTCAGAATTGACTGGTGGATTGGAGAGCCTTTCCAGGCTGGTGACGAGGGAAAAAGGATTGGGGTAGAATATGATAAATATCCATATAAGAGCCAGAATTGTTCTCGTTCTTAACCTCATAATAAAAAAGAGTACAGGTGTTCACAAAAAATTTTTGACCCTCACAAGACAAATTAAAAACATATATGCTGTCATCTTTACGTCTAATACTCAATGGAATTGCACAGTATGTTAGGGGAAGGCCAGTTATTTTAGCCCACACCATCAGCAACAGATGTAACCTGAAATGCCCTTTTTGCCCTTTCAGATCCATTGAAGGAGAGGAAATGTCTCAAGAAGAGGTATTCGATTTTTTGGAGAAAAGCAAGAGGCTGGGGATAGTGGTTTACACTGTTTGGGGAACTGAACCACTTCTTCGGGACGATCTGGGGGAGTGCCTGGAGTATGCGAGATCTCTGGGGATGTTGAATATGGTGATCACCAATGGGACTCTCCTGCAGGATAAACTGGGGATGCTGGAGCAATGCGACTACCTCATCGTATCCGTGGACGGGGTCAAGACATATCCCCAGTTGAGAGGAGGTGACCTCAAAAAAGTGGTGGAGGGCATCAAGAAAGCCAGAGATGCTGGCATCAGGACGTCTCTCAACTGCGTCCTCAACAATATCAATCTGGATGAAGTTGAGGACCTGGTAGACCTTGCAGAGGAGCTGGGTGTGGGTATTGTTTTCGAGCCCATCAACGAATACCAGAGCATATCGGAAGAAGTGTGGGAGGAATACGGTATCAGGGACGAGCGAAAGTACAAACAGGCGGTGGACAGGATAATAGAGATGAAAAAAGAGGGAAGGAGCGTACTGAACTCCTATCCTTATCTGGAGATGATACGGGAGAAGAAACCTGAATTCAACTGCAAGGTCAATCAGACCATCCTGCACCTGGGACTCGACGGAAAAGTGGAGAGCTGCTTCGGAGTAATAGGTGATGCAGACGAGGATCTAAACGAGCTTTGGAAGAAGTGGAAGCCCCGGAGTACGCAGTTAAGCCAGAAATGTGAAGGGTGCTTGTTCTCCGGCTACGTTGAGACCAGCCTGCTGTTCAGCCTGGACCGGAGAGTTATATGGAATTATTTGAGGCATCTGTGATAAAGAAATCTGCCATAGAGAGGTTTGTTATAAAGAGGGCTGTTATAAAAGAAAAATTTTGAGAGTAAAATAAAAAATAATGAGAATTGGTTTTCCGATTGTTTTTATCTGTCCCCTGTCCTTTCAGGAAGGCCAGCGATCCGGCAAATGCCTTTGACCCTGCCGTCAGGGAACAACTCTTCAATAAAGTCGTAGTGAACTTTTTTCTCCCCGTAGATCTCCCCAATTTTCTTTACCAGCATGTTGATGGGAGGGTCTACACTTTCTTTCAGGTAGAAATCCCTCACATACTTGATGATCTCCCAATGCTTATCTGTTAGCTCAGTTGGCGTTCCGAACCGAGAGTCTTTGGCAAGAGCTTCTGCAACCTCTTCATCCCAATCCTGAGGATTTTTGAGGAAACCGTCTTCATCCACTTCAATCTGTTTTGACCCCACCTCAATATACGGCATACTGGAAATTTATACTCAATAGATTTAATCTTTATTATATCCTTTCAACCATAACCTTTATACCGATAATCAAGAATTCTTTTATTTCTTTCTTCTCCATGCGATTATAGCTAAAGATGTCATGGCTGCTGCCCCCAGCAAGTATGCTTCGAAACCGGGCAACTGGCCATCTTCTTGCTCGTTTGATTGGTCATTTATGGAGGACTTCATCTCTATATGCTCGCTCATGGTGTAGAGGTTGTTGGTAAGCTTGCTCCAGCCCAGCTCAAAGGTGAGGATCTCCGGGCCCATCATGGCAGACGCATGTCTGGAGCTGGTGGCGTAGAACAGCCACTGGTCAACCCACAGCCTCTCCAGATGCTCGTCAAAGGGATTGGAGTTCGAGGGCAAACCTACTGCCACGCCCTTCTCCCATCCGGTGGACATCAATTTGGTGGCTTCCAGCACCATCCTGTCCGTCTCATTATTTGTCTTCTCCAGCTCTTCAAAGTGGTTTTCCACCCATTCAGTGCTGTGGCACTGGATGCAGACCTTCTTCATCTTCTCCTTTCTCTCTGCCTGCTCTTGCTCGCTTATGAGATATTCTGAAGCGGGTTCTCCTGTTAGAGTAGTGGGCAAAGGCTGGCCATCCTCATTTATGATCTTGTAGGTGGAGCCGTTTATGGGCTGGGGGTGAGAGTATATCCCGAAAAGCCTGACCCATATCCTGCTGTCGAAGTTGTGAGTTCTGTGGGACACTACATTTCCTGCTTTATCCACAACGAGAGAGTTGTGGCACGCAGAGCATGTGGGGGCCTTGAAGTCTTCACCTACTGTCCAGGGAACGGAAGAGAAGTTCCATTCATCGTGCTTGGATTCGAAGATGTTACCGTGCTTGCTCTGCTTATATACATTGTATGCGGGAACATCGGGCTTGTAGTGGCACTGCCCACAAGTGTAGGGCTTTCTGGCCATGCTTATCTCAAAACCGTGTCTGGTATGGCATGCCGTGCATGAGCCCTTGCTGCCATCGGGATTGATCCTCCCTACTCCCTGATTGGGCCATCCCTGAATGCTGGGAACTTCAACGTCAACTCCGGACCTTTCAACTTTTCTGGTACCATTTACGCTCAACTTGGTTCCGTGGCATGCAAAGCAGGTCTCATTGTGGGCGTTGGTCGGGCTGTATTCTGGTGTCAGTTCTGTTCCGTTGGCAGAATATATAGTGGTCATGGTCTCATAGAGTGTCTTATAGAGAGGGTTCTCCTCCAGGTTGCCGTAAGCGTGAGCCTTTACCGTGTTGGAGAACTGTTCCCTCTCCACAGGGTGACAGGTGCTGCAGTCGTTGGGGGATACCACCACGTTTATACGGTACCCAAAATGGGTGAAACTATCATTATGATCCTCCGTGTTCTGGCTGTGGCACTCGTAACAGCCCACCGCATTATTCCTGTACTCTGAAGGGATGCCTGACAAGTAGTTGACACTGACCCTTCTCTCTATCCTGTCCTTCTGGAAAGCCTCAGCAGGAGTTGTGGAAGCATGTCTGCTGGACCTCCAGTCCTCAACCAGACCCGGAGTATATCTTTGATGGCAATTAAAACACGACCGAGTCTCATTGCTCAATTCGTCTACATTTACTTCCACTTCCTCCCCTGCCGAAGAGACCGGGTACAACATGAAGAAGAGGATCACAGCCAACGACACAATTTTCGGGATGTTGAGCGATGCAATCCCTTGAAGGCATCTTGGACCAGTCTTCTCAGATCTGGTGAGCTTTCCAGTTCCGGCGAATAATTTACCCGTTAGTTTACCCGTTAGTTTACCCAATGATCTAAACATCCTTTTACCCACTACCACTTTTATTCCCCCTGTTAAGTCCCCTAACTTTCCTTCCACTTATAAGTAATTATTGCTGAAGCCAATTGTACCACGTTATTGACCTTATAAAGTATTAGAGATAACATAAAAATAATGTGAGATACAGTATATTGGTGTATAGTCTATTGAGCTTATTTAGACCGTTTGAGCCTAATCTCATTTGAGGTGCTCTCTTGTATTCAGGAACTCCATCTCCTCAAAGTATCTCTCCAGAAGATAATTGACCAGGTCGCTGATAATGATATTCTTCTCTTTTAAAATGTCGTAAAAGATGCTCTCGATCCATACGGTCTTTTTGAGCCGCTTCGATTTTCTGGAAGCAACCAGATAGAAGGTAATGCTAATATCTTTTGTTAACGGATATCTTTGCTCTGGTGGCTTCCCTGATCTCGTATCCATCATTTCCTCCAACCGGCACTATATAACTTGAAACAAATACAAATCTGATTATTCCAACCACGCCTATCTTGGCCCACCAGATATTAATAACATGATGAAGAAAAAATAAGTAACACTGTTCAGTAAATTAGTTACTTAAGGTTTTGAAATTACAGTGTGGTTTTACAATGTTCTGCAATGTTCTACAATATTTAAGTTGACCATCCGCGGTCGCATGCTTATCGAGCTGTAGATTAGAGACCTAAGGGTTTCAACCATCCTCTTTTAATCCACTTATCTCTATATCTTTGTTCTGGGATGCAGTTCCGATGACCAAAATCGGAACACTCTACGGGCCAGATGAGAGCATCTCTTCCAGAGTATGTCCACCCGAACTCGATTTCTCTACCGCAACTGGCACAGACCACATAAAACTCTACATCACCTACTTCAATATCCAGCGGGTCTAATTCATGGACCTCAAATTCTCCCAGAGGTTCGTAACAGTACCTGCAGTAGATATTCACACTGAAGTCCCTTATATAGGGTTCTCCCACATGTTCATGATATTCTTCAGCCGGTTCATTGAAGTGGTGGTCATGATTCAACCTGTAGAAATCGACACCAGGGATATAAAGAACGTAGTTGCTCTCGTAAGCCAGTCCATTCTTACTTCTTACGCAACTACAGTCCTGAGTCTCCATCAGCCATTTAGCTACTTTATAGTACTCTTTAACCAATAACTCATTACCTCCACATCTTTTACATGTAAAGAAGCCCTCATTCATCCTCAACAACCCCCTTACGCCCTCAGAACTGACATAAGAATAAAAGATTATAATGTATGCGATATCTGTGATTGTTGTAATCTCGAATCGGTTTACTTGATTTCTGGAGAATGCTCCAGATAGATCAATAGTGATATGACTATCGATTTGCTATCCTCTGCGGGATCCTCGGCCTCCTGCTCTTCTTCCTCTTCCCCCTCTCCCTCTAATTCGGCCAATTCGACCCTGAAACTCCTGAAATCCTCTGGATACTGGTCTTGCTATTCTGTTAAACCTGTTGGCATATCCTGGAATCTTGTATCCTGAGCAAAATCCAGCCCTTCTCCCTGTTCTGGGGCCTTCTCCTCTTGGTCCGGTTCTATCTCCACCTGGCATAATCATCACCAATGAATATGTATTCAAAATGGTACTTATATCTTTCGGGTAACCTAAAAATATGATGTATATGTGTGGATAAAGTAAATTACGATACTGATAAATCAAGGTTAGTAAGAGATGAGGGATGGTGATGATAGCGTTCGGTCCAGTGCCTTCCCGGCGGCTGGGTAGAAGCCTGGGAATAAATAACATACCTCCAAAAATATGTACATACTCTTGTGTTTACTGCCAGCTGGGCAAGACCCGGACTATGCAGGTGGAGAGGGCGGAGATGTATCCTCCGGAGGAATTGATTAGCAGTGTAAAGCAGAAAGTAATTGAAGTAATCGAGGAGGGGGAATCTATCGATTACATATCATTCGTTCCGGATGGAGAGCCTGCACTGGACCTCAACCTGGGTAGAGAGATCGAGAGCTTGAGAGAGCTGGGGATAAAAGTTGCGGTGATCTCCAACTCATCTCTGGTGTGGAGACATGATGTTCAACAGGATCTGTTGAAGGCTGACCTGGTCTCCTTAAAGATAGACACAGTAAATGAGCGGACATGGAGAACTATTAATAGACCCCAAAGATCGCTGGAACTTGAAAGAATGCTGAAGGGAGTTAAGGAGTTCTCTCAAGAATTTACCGGCAGTCTGTTGACGGAGACCATGCTAATCAAGGACATTAACGACTCAGAAAAAGAAATAGAAGCTCTGGGGGATTTTATAGCGGAACTGAACCGGGAGAAGAGTTTTATTACCAGCCCGTTTAGACCGCCTGCAGAAGACTGGGTCAAAAAAGCGTCTGAGCACAGGTTGAATTACGCCTACCAAGAATTCAAGAGCAAATCCATTCCGGTCGAAGTCCTTACCGGGCATGAAGATCCTTATTTCGTCTCAAGTGGAGATGTTGAGGAAGACCTGCTGAGCATTACCTCTGTACACCCCATGAGAAAAGCGAGCGTGGAGAGTTTCTTGAACAATAGAGGTAAGAGCTGGAATCTCGTCAAAAAGCTTTTAGACGAACATAATCTGGTTGAAGTGGAATATGAAGGTAATAAATTTTACATCAGGAAGTTGTGAGGATAAAGAATGAAGGGTTCAGATAAGGAACAAGAAAATAGGTCCGGGGAGAAGTCCGGGGAGAGAAGCATCTATAGGGCTTTCTATAGGGCTGCCAGAAGCTTCATGTCTGTATTACCCATCTTGCTGGGCGTTATCTTGCTTCTGGGACTCTTTAACACATTAGTACCCAAGAAGATTATCTCCTCTGTTTTTACAGGGCATTTACTGGGTGACACTGTTTTAGGTGCTTTTGCAGGGAGTGTGCTGGCGGGGAACCCCATAACCAGTTATATTATTGGGGGGGAGCTTTTGGCCGATGGAGTAAGTTTATTTGCTGTTACGGCCTTTATAGTTGCCTGGGTGACCGTGGGAGTGGTGCAATATCCTGCGGAAGCCGGTATCCTGGGGAATAGATTTGCTGCTGTCCGGAATATGGTTAGTTTTTTTCTGGCCATACTGGTAGCCATAGCAACTGTCTCTACATTGATGGTGATACAGTGAAAAAGAAGGGTGGAAGCAAGAGGAAGAGGAATTACGGCCTCTATTTTCTTCTTGCGGTTCTGCTGCTTTATCTTGTCCTTTATCTGTTCAGGCCCCAGAAGACCCTGGAATCTGCGACCGAAAGCGGTAACTTGTTGTACCAAATTGCTCCCATTCTTCTCCTGGTGGTGGTTTTCATGGGGGTGGTAAATTACGTTTTGACACCCCACAAGATCTCTAAATACGTGGGGAAAGATTCAGGGGCCGAGGGGTGGTTGCTGGCAGCAATAGCCGGTATCATCAGCCACGGTCCCATATATGCATGGTATCCTCTATTAAAAGACTTGAGAGAGCAGGGAATGAGGAATGGTCTAATAGCCGTTTTTCTCTATAACAGGGCGATAAAGATACCTTTGTTGCCAGTAATGATCTACTACTTCGGGTGGCTCTTCGTGGTTGTGCTCACAGTTTACATGCTAATAGCATCTATAGCCGGTGGAAAGCTGGTGGAAGAGCTTTCAGGTGATTGAATCACTTATTTGCCGGGCATTCCTACCGGTCCTTCCCTCAGATATTTCTCCGGCTCCCTCTCGAACAGAAATCTGCATCCGGGAGCACAGAAATAGTATGTTTTACCCTTATACTCTGTTTTAATAGCCTCATTCTCATCTACTTCCATGCCGCACACTGGGTCGGTTGCCATATTTCGTCATGATAATTCATGTTATTTTTATTTTTTCATCCCCCTCACCCTGTAACCCTTCATCAGCAGGGAGTTGGTTACCACACTTACACTGCTGGCTGCCATTGCGGCTCCAGCCCACTCTGGTCTGAACAATATACCGAAGAATGGATAAAGAGCGCCTGCTGCCACAGGAATGAGTATGGAGTTGTATATTAGGGCCCAGAAAAGGTTCTGTTTTATCTTCCCTAATGTCTTTTGGCTCAACTTGATGGCTGCTACCACGTCCATAAGGTCGTCTCTGACCAGCACGATCTCTCCACTCTCGATAGCGATATCGGTCCCACTTCCGATGGCGATCCCAATGTCAGCCTGAGCAAGAGCCGGCGCATCGTTTATGCCGTCACCCACAAAAGCCACTACCTCCCCGCTCTCCTGAAGCCTCTTCACTTCTTCCGCTTTTTGGTGGGGAAGGACTTCGGCCATAACTTCATCTATACCCAGCTCTCCACTAATGGCTTCTGCTGTTCTCCCGTTATCCCCGGTGACCATCACCAGCTTTTTGCCCATCTTACGCAGCTCCTGGATTGCTTCTGAAGCAGTCTCCTTTAATGTGTCTGCAACACCCACAGCCCCTACCACCTTATCGTTCAGGGCTACCATGACAGCGGTCTTACCTGCACTTTCCAGATCCCCTACCACCTTATCTGCCTCTTCAGTGGCCACACCATTTTGAGTTAAGAGGTTCTTATTGCCCACCAGAACCCTCTCACCGTTTAAATTGACAGCAACTCCCAAACCCGCATGGCTCTCAAATCGCTGAGGCTCAAAGAACCTCACATTCTCTTGTCTCGCTCTATTCACGATGGCGCGTGCGATGGGATGCTCTGAACCCGACTCTGCTGAGGAGGCGAGCTGAAGGACGTTCAATTCGTCAAAATATACAATATCCGTAACTTCAGGCTTCCCTGCTGTCAAGGTACCCGTCTTATCGAATACGACTGTGGTTATATCCCTCGCTCTCTCCAGGGCTTCGCTGTTCTTGATAAGGATGCCGTATTCAGCACCTTTACCCATCCCCACTGTTAGGGCTGTTGGAGTGGCCAGCCCAAAAGCACAGGGGCAGGCAATTACAACTACGGAGATCAGAGCAGTGAAAGCAAAGATGACGGGCATGCCTGCAAGGTACCACAGCAGGGATGAAACGATGGCAACTACAAGCACAGCGGGTATGAAGTAGGATACAATGGTGTCCGCGATCCTCTGGATGGGTGGTTTGGTGCTCTGAGCCTCCTCCACCAGCTGGATTATTTGGGATATGAGGGTATCTTTACCCACTTTCTGGGCCTCAATCCTCAACACCCCGTTCTGATTCACCGTACCCCCGAAAACCTCGGAATTGGTGGTCTTCTTATTGGGTATGGGTTCTCCAGTGACCATGGATTCGTCAACGTGGCTCACTCCACTCACTACATTGCCGTCCACAGGTATTTTTTCACCCGGCCTGACCAGAATAACGTCGCCTATCTGCACGTTCTCTATGGGAACCTCTACTTCCTCTTCTTCCCTTACGACAACAGCACTTTTGGCTTGCATCCCCATGAGCTTTTTGATGGCTTCTGAAGTCCTGCCTCTCGCTGTAGCCTCGAGTGTTCTGCCCAGAAGAAGAAAAGCCAGGAGAAGCACCGCGGTCTCATAGAACAAGTAGTCCCGGGGAAGGATGTTCATGGTAGCGGCGATACTTGCCACATATGCAGAACCGACACCCATGGAGTACATTACTTCCATATTTAGTATCTTGCGTTTCAGCGAATTGAAGGCAACAGAGAATATCCCCCTTCCAGAGTAATAAACCACAGGGATAGTAATGAAAAGTTGAACCCATTCGAGATAAGGGAACTCCTGAACAGGTAAACCCAGAAGTTCTCCATTACCGATGACCAGGAGAATTGAGCCTACCACAGCCGCCACGGCAAACCTCTTCTTAAGTTGAATGATGGCAACGTCCGCAAGGCCCTCTTTTTCCCTCGATTCACCAGCAACTCCCTCATATGTATATCCCAAATCCTCAAGGGTCTTCCTTATATCATCGAGAGCAATCTTTTGTGGGTCGAACACCACCCTGGCACTCTCCGTCGTCAGGTTCACATTAACTTCTGACACGCCCTCCAGCTCTCCCACTGCTACTTCAATAGCTTTAACGCACATGGCGCAGGTCATTCCGGAGATCTTGAGAGTGACTTCATTTTCCATTATAGTTCAATGAATGGTTCGTAGTAATAAAAAATTACCTTAACATTCTATTAACTATCTATTAACATCCTGCGGTGTAGAATTGGGGTTTGAGGCAAATCCACTACTTTCACAAGCTGAATATAAATGTTGGGGGGTCGGTGGAGATATAAAAAACTCCTAATAGCTTTTTGTGGTAGTGGACTGACCTCCATCCAATAGATCAGATAATCTTTTCAATATATAAATCTTCTTATTTTGTCCTTTTCAAAATGCTAAAGTTTTCTATCACTAAACAGGCCTCATTCAAACCTTTTGGGACACCATTTTAGATATTCGGTTATCTAAAGTCATTTCCTCTTGATAGAATTCATACAATTCATACAATTTTTAGGATAAGCTGGAATTCATGTGGTCAGCTATGGTATATCTATCCATATTCCAGAAATCTATTTATGAAGTTTGATTAACATTCGAAGTCATGAAACATCTCCTGCTCATCCCCGATGGAATGGCCGACTGGCCCATTAAACAAATCGGAAATAAGACACCGCTCGAATACGCCGACACACCCAGTATGGACTACCTAGCCGATAGAGGAGCTTGTGGGATCACGAAGACTATCCCTGACAACTACGAGCCGGGCAGCGATATCGCCAACATGACCATCCTGGGAGTGGACCCGGTCAAGTATCATACGGGAAGAGGACCTATTGAAGCCCTTGCCAGAGATATTAACGCTCACATGGTCTTCCGGTGCAACCTGGTCTATGTCGAAGATGGTATAATGAAAGACCACTCCGGAAGAAAAGTCGGTGACGATGAAGCGAAGGACATCATAGGCTCCCTCAACGACCTTAACGACCTCAATGAAGAGGCAGGAGAGGTTACCAGATTCTATAGGGGGAAAAGTTACAGGAACCTCCTGACCATAAATAAAGAATTTGATCAGGAAGTGAAGACCACTCCACCCCATGACATTCTGGAAGAGAGGTTCGAAGATCATCTTCCCTCTAATGGAGACCTCGCATCCCTGTTGAACCAATTGATAGAGAAATCGAAAGAAGTCATGAAGGGGAAGACGGCCAACATGATATGGCCGTGGAGTGGAGGTAAAATACCTTCTTTCCCCAACTTCACCCAGAAGTGGGGGGTTAAGGGAGTGATGATATCCGAAGTGGATCTGCTCCAGGGGATTGGTAAAGGGATCGGGCTTGAGGTGAAAGAGGTTCCCGGAATGACCGGCTACATAGACACCAATTACAAAGGACTTGCCAAAGCCGCTCTCAAGAGTCTGGATTCCTCAGATTTTGTAGCTCTGCACATAGAGGGTATAGATGAGACCGGACACGAAGGCAGCCTCGAAAATAAGATAGAAGGAATAGAATTATACGACGAGAAGGTCGTGGGTTATCTCCTAGATAGGCTGGAGCTGGATGAGATCAGGATCATGCTGCTGCCGGACCATCCCACACCCATCTCCGTCAGAACCCACGTAGCCGAGCCGGTGCCATTTGTCTATTTTGGCAAGAAAAGGGATGATGTCAAGACCTTCTCGGAGAGAGCCTGCAGAAAAGGGCTGCTGGGCCAGGTGGACGGACTTAAGCTGATGAACATTCTCTTCGCCTGACAATAAAATCCATGAGCTAACCACAGGCCCAGCCAAACCAGTTAAATTTCCAGAACCTTTACTTCATCTATAATGGGGTCAAAGCTGAAATCAAAGTCCACCATCTTATCTTTCTTTGCTCTGGTTATGGGTTGAGAAGGAAGATAAACACAGCCCTCATCTTGCCTGATGGAAATATCGTATGTTCCTGCTTTTTTGGCCAGCTCTATGATCTCCTCTTTATCCATACCGATCAATGGCCTGATAACTGGTGTTTCAACCGCAATATCTTCCATGTAAAGGTTTCTTATGGTCTGGCTGGCAACCTGGCCAATGCTGTCCCCGGTCAGAATTGCTTCACACCCGATCCTATCTGCAAGGGCCTCTGCCGTCTTGAGCATTCCTCTTTTGCAGTAAACACAGGTATACTTGTCGTTAACTCTTTTCTCTATCATGAACTTCCTGATCCGATCCATTATCATAGAGTGCTCAACAGAATAAATCCTGTCCTTTTCTCCATCTATTCGGGATACCAGTTCCTTTAACTTCCCTATTGATGTGTTGCTTGTTGATATGTGCAAGTACTCTACTTCAGCTTTATCCAGCATCAGATAACAGGCTATTATGGAATCTATGCCTCCGGAGAGCAGGGAGAGAACCTTCATACGACCATCACGTTTTCATTACTAATTATTTAATTATTTATCTTTGACTGATTTTAGTTAAACGATGTTCAGGATCGCCATAGTGAATATAAGGCATGCCATTCCCAGTATGTCTGCTGAAGAGGTTATTAATGGGACTCCCACGTTATCCGGGTCCAGATTCTTTCTGTAAGCGATTACAGAAAAATAATAGGTGAGCAGATCAAGTGTAAGCATAAGCAGCTGGCCCGCTATGACGGTCAGGAGAAGCATCTGGACTGTGGGGATGGTGGCCAATTGCAGAAGATGATTTACCGCCTGGCCAGCGAGGCCGATAACAGGGAATATTATGAGGGCCAGAAGGTGCATGGTCCCGAAGCTCAGCAAAACTTCTTTGGGGGGTTTGGACTCAGGATAGAGGATACCGAGATGAAGCATGGTGGATATCCTGGCGGAAAGAATACCTCCAATGGCCCCCCCATCCTCCAGAAAAGCGGGTATTATAATGAACAGCCCTGCCAGAGCCACGAAACTCTCCAGATTATCTCCCAATATTGTTCCCGCACCGAAATTGAGGATAGTACATATTAGAAGCACTGGAATACTTTCCCTCACAATTTTTTCTCCCAATCCCCCCTTCTCAGTCCTTTTGTTGAGAATGTAGAATCCAGCTGTGAGCAGCAAAACCATAATGGTAGTAATAATCTTCACAGGAGAGTTTAAAGCCAGCACAATATCCATAGAAGCAAATAAGATGGGTAAGGTCACCATATCACCCACGAGAGTGATAAAGGGGGCCGTTACGTTGTCAGGGTTCCATCCCCACCTGTAGCTCCCGATAGCAAGGGCAAAGGTACAGGGGATCATCAGTATAGCAGAGAAGAATGCTGCCAAAGTGGAGATGAGTGCAAGACTCAGGGTTAACTCCAGAAATCCGGCATTTGAGCTCTCAACAGTTGTCAATCCCATGGGAACTGCCATTTGAGCGGCAAGCAGTCCGGCAATAATGCTGAAGATCAACAACAGGAATGTAGAGGAATACACATTCCCTGCGACCCTCTGATCCATTACGAAGGTGGTAGATATCTTACCCGTATGCAGGTATGAGCCCAATCTGGAGCCCAGAGAGGCGTAAATGTTCCCTCTAAGAGCAATGCTGGGGGGAATAAGCAGAATGAGAGCGGGGAGCACAACGAATCTGTCACTGCCGTGACCCATAACTACTCCAGTCACCAGCGCCCCAAAAGTGCATAACATGAGAGCTGCCGTACTTTCCGTGAAATCCCTGAAATTTATCCTCAATATTGTTAGTTCTACATCCCTCACCCCCTCAAGGACTATGGAGGAATTATATAACAACTTAAATTAATACGCTCCTATTTGAGCTGTTCCAGTTCCTTTTCTATGTTCATGGCCTTCCTCAGGGTCGTGAAGAAAAGAGCTGCCATGATCAAAACGATTACTACTACTGCCATAAATACTGCTGTAAAATCATCCATCTATTCCACCTCCTTAATCTTTAGCTCCAGAGTATTCAACTTAGAATCAAGAATGAAAAACGCCACAAAAGCAAGCATAAATCCGGTTATCATCATTCCCAGTGTAGAGCCTATGCCCACATCGATGCTCAGGTCTCTGGTAGCGGGATGGAGTGAGAAATATATTGAGCTGGAAAGATAACTCAGAGGTATTGTGACATAAGCGAATATGGCCAGAATGGATGATGACTTGGCCTTTTCTTCCGGATTTTCAATTGATGCCCTGAGAGCGAAATAGGCTGCGTAGGCAAACCATAAGATAAGCACAGTGGTCTCACGGGGGTCCCAGTTCCAGTAGGTTCCCCAGGCGACGTTCGCCCAGATAGAGCCGCTAATGAGTGCTGCGGTGATAAGGAAGAAACCGGCTTTGGCCGATGAAACGGACATTACATCCCATCTATAACTCCTCTTGCGGAGATACTGGATGGAAGTTACCAGAGTGAAAGTGAATGCCAGAAATGAGGTTACAGCAGATGGTACGTGGAAAAATACGATCCTGTAGCTGTTCTGCAGTATTGGTTCAGGGGACTCGGGAAGAACGATTAAAGCATTATATGAACCCACTAATATCAATACAATTGAGACTATCATCAGAGATAAAGGGGCTATATTCCATCTCATGTATTTTATTTTTAAAGAAGGTATATAGAGTTTATCCTGAGAACTCAAAAGACCTTGATAGTTATTATACCGCAGGAAATGAGTGCTCTAATTTTTATTGCCCGGTTTCATCTACACTTTAATGGATAGACGTGAGTGCCTTGTATGGATGCAGGACCTATTATTTTGGTCAGGAATAATAAGTTAGGGGTAAAATATTGGAGAGTATAATCGCCTTTTTAAACTCCAAAGAGGCACCATGAAGCCTATGAGGGCCTTGCTTGAGCATTCTTTATTACTGAACCATTTAAATTGAGAATAAAAAAAGCTATATTGTTTTATTGTGTTGAATATTAAATGGCTAAAAGAAAAAAGAAGGAGTTTCGTCAACATCTGGAGGAGAAGAGAGCCAGAAGGGATGTTTTAAAGTTTATTTTGACCTTCATGATCATCTCACTCTTGCTTTTCACCGTTTATTATCTTCTTAAAGAAACTTTTCTGGTCTCAGGGCTCAGAACCTCAACTGCCTTTATAACAGGAACTATCCTGTCGTTCCTGGGGTTTGAAGCGACTGTGAATGGAGCAGTGATCTCTCTGGATGGATTCTCCATGGAAATAATCGATGAGTGCACTGCAATTTTCTCTTCCATAGTCTATGTTTCATGCGTGTCTGCATATCCCACCACCATGAAAAACAAAGGGTTGGGAGTTGTTGCAGGCGTACCACTTCTTTATGGGATCGATATAATACGGCTACTCGTTTTGGGAGCAGTTGGAATTAGCGCTCCTTCTCTTTTCGAGTTCTTTCACGTCTATTTCTGGCAGGGAACCTTCATTTTATTCGTGGTCGCCGTCTTTCTGGTGTGGTTGAGAATTATTAAGGATGGGGATAAACCAGAAGGTATGCCTGAAGGTGGGAAAGATGAAAATAAAACCTGATCTCACGGATAAGGATAGACAGGCCGTCCTGTTCATAGCAAAATTCTTTGGTGCCGCTGCCGTATTGCTCCCTATATGGCTCTATGCAGGCTTGCATTACCAGAGCGTTGTGTTAGCTCTATCTAAACCGTTTGTGTTATTAATGGGCTATTCGAGCCAACAAATCTCTGCGTTGAATCTCAGCAACACTCACTTGTATAATTTCAATCTGGTCTCATTTCTTTCCCTCACAATAGCAACTCCACTTGTCTTGAAAAAGAGGTTGAAGATGCTTGTCGCAGGTCTTGCTCTAATGATGATGGTGCACGTCCTTGATCTGGTGGCCCACTTCCCCGCGTACTACAACAACCAGCTGGCCCTATTTGTGCTGGATGCCATAGGTGTTATCGGGTTAGTAGTTCCTCTGGCTGTGTGGTTTTTCTTCTCCTATAAAGAAGTCCCTTTCTTGCGGTTTTAAATCTATGATCTCTCTGTTCGAGGATTGGGCATTATTTGGTCCTCCATAATCTTTAACTACATTATTTTTTCCCTTAAAAAGTGTGAGCGATTTTCATTGTAAACTTTTATTAATAACGGTTGTGTGAAACCGAAACATTTAACTATTTTTACAATGATTATAATAGTAATGGTGAGGTGATACATTTGGAGAAAATTATTATTGTGCAGACAAAATTGCCTAAAGATATTCTTGAAGAGCTTAAAAAGAAAACGGGAGAATCTACGACCAAAGAGGCTCTTTCCAAGGCTATCAACCACTATATTAATTGTTTTATGGCTGAAAAGGAACAAAAAAGAACCCGAAAAACTAAGAAGAGAAGGAGTGGTAGAATTCCTGTTTACCTGAACCAGCTTTTTGAGAAGTATGATATCGATAAGGAGAGTATAACGAACGACATTGATTGATGGAAAACAAAAAATATATCTCGTCCAAGGAATAAAATATGAGGAGCGACTCCTTGAGCTATAATCAAAAGGAATCAAAAGATGTGGTAGGGATATCTGATGCCGACCTGTTGCTTGTAGCAGACCCTGGACATGAAGGAAGCTCCCTCCTCTTCAATCTTGCTTCCTCCTATTCTAATAATGTTGTCTGGCTTGCTTATGAGCCCCCCACCATGATCGAATCCATTCTCTCTTCTTATGATTTTCAAGGGGAGCTTCGAATTATCTCTTCCAAGCAGTACAAGGATTACAGTCTGGTCAACATCATGAACCTGAACGAGGTTAGCATCTCCATCTCCAAAGCAGCAGAAAATCTTGAACGGTTCTCCCTCATATTTACCATCATCCCCGAGCTGCTACTCGTTCATGGCCTAGAGAAAACTTATCTCTTTCTTCTCAACACCATCTGGAAGGTGCACAGCCAGGGTGGGACTGTTTTTGCCCTTCTGACCAAATCAACTCAAGATTTGAGGTCTGAATTCATGATAAGACGGCTTTTCCCCTTTACCCTCAAACTCCAGAAAAAGCTGGGGGAAGGTGGCTGGGATAGGAATATCATACTGGAAAGCCCTATAGAAGACTTTGAGGACGATATCATACCTATAGAACCCAAAGGCTACAGGATAGAAATCCCCTCGAACTTCAAGCAGTGCATCCTCAAATCGATTCAGGACTAATGTTAGCTTCTAAGCTATATTCTATTTATATAGGGTAGTTTTTGATTGTAGACCAATTTATGGGTTTTATTCGCGATGCATCATGTGAGCATCAAAAGACTTTTTTACTATAGCTATAGTTATAATAATAATGAGACTCAGGCTTAAGAAACAATCCACACAAGAGATAGAAGAAGAAATTGGAGAAGAAGTCGATGATTATGAAGAATCAGATGAATTAGCACATGAAGTAGATGACCATCAGGAAGATATACCAGAAGAAGTAGATGAGGATTTGGAGACCTCAAAAGAGACGATCGAGCTAAAGGATAAGGAAGGGAAGAGAGATGAAACAGAAGAAAGAGAAGTTGATGAAGAGGTCTTTAAGGATCTTGCCGAGTCACTTCAACAGGATTTTGAGGTCCCCGAAACCTTAACTCAAATCGATAGTTATCCCATTTACAGTAAATACGTTTTTGCCAGCGTCCATATTCTTGACGGGAAGTCTGAGGACGAGTCAACCTATTATATTAACGAACCATCACTTTCAGAGAGAGAAAAGGATATAGTCAAAGAGGTGTTGAACAAGCTCCAGTACTTCCCCATCACCAAAGAAGAAGAAAAAGAGAGAGAGGAGATACTTAGGGACAAAATGGACCAGATCCTGGAAGATTTCAGGATCAAACTGGAGGAACTGGAGTATTATAGGGTCCTGTATTATGTGTTGAGGGATTCAATACTGTTCGAGAAAATAACTCCGCTGATGTATGATTCTCAAATTGAAGATATATCCTGTAACGGGTACAATAAACCGATTTACATATTTCACCGGGAGCACACCAACCTCAAAACGAACATCCAGTTCAATAACCCGGAGACGCTGGACAGATTCGTTATAAAGCTTGCCCAGCAGTGCGGTAAGCACGTATCCATTGCCGAGCCGATGATCGATGCTACCATGCCTGATGGGAGCAGGATACAGATGACCCTGGGCAGAGAGGTCACGGACCACGGCTCCACATTCACCATAAGAAAGTTCAGACAGGAGCCCATCACTCCCATCAACCTCATAAAATGGGGAACATTCTCCACTGAACAGGTGGCATACCTCTGGCTATGTATCGAGAACAAGAAGAGCCTCATCTTCGCTGGAGGTACTGCCAGCGGTAAAACAACCTCAACCAATGCGGTAGCCCTATTCATCCCACCCAAATCCAAGATAGTCACCATTGAGGACACCAGAGAGCTAACTCTACCTCATATAAACTGGATACCGGGAATAACCAGAACAACCCTTGCAGATGTTTCTAGGTCAGTGGAGATGTATGACCTGCTGAAAGCCGCTCTGAGACAGAGACCAGAATACATCATTGTGGGTGAGGTCAGGGGTAAGGAAGCCTTAACTCTGTTCCAGGCCATGTCCACCGGCCACACCACCTACTCCACACTTCACGCAGACACATTCAACGGAGTTATTCACCGGCTGGAGAACCCACCCATCAACGTCCCCAGACCCATGATAGAGGCGCTGGATATCGTGAGCATACAGTCCCAGGTTTACGTAGGAGAGCACAGATACAGGAGAAATATCGAAATAGCGGAAGTAACCGACCTGGATCCCCAGACAAAGATGCTCAGAACCTCAACCGTATTCAACTACGACGGAATAAAGGACACCCACGTGAGGATCGGTGCATCAAAAGCACTGGAGGACATCAAACAATCAAGAGGATGGGACAGCAACGAACTAGAAGAAGAACTGGACAGAAGAAAATCCATACTGGACTACATGCTAGAAAATGACGTAGAATCATTCGCAGAAGTATCCAACATAATCTACGCCTACCAGACCAACCCCGAAAAAACATTAGAGAAACTGGGAATAGAGAACTACTGAACTGAGTTCTTAAGGTATTAAAACGAGATTTTTTTATCTTTTGAGTCCTTTACTCATTAGCTTATAAATTAAGCTCAATCTTTAGTTTCAAATAAATTAAAGAAAAATTTGGAATTTGGAGTTTAAACGCCTTTAGAGCTATACGTAGGCTTCTTGCTTGAGTTTGCCCAGGAGTTTCTCTTTTGCTTCTTTACCTATCAGGGCATGGTCCAGTACTGTTTCGATTCTGATTGCGGGGATTATTTCTACTTTTCCTTCGTGCTCTGCGTCCAGCATTATGTCGTCGAAGTTGTCCTGCGGAACGATAACTTTCTTGATGCCCATCTGGGTTGCGGCTTCTATCTTCTGGGTCACTCCTCCTACTGGCAGCACTTCGCCTTTCACGGATAGACTTCCCGTCATTCCCACCGACTGATCGACAGGAATATTCTCCAGGGCGGATATAACTGCTGTAGCTACGCTGATGCTTGCTGAGTCTCCTTCTACTCCTTCGTAGGTTCCCACGAACTGGATGTGTATATCCAGGTTGGAGATGTCTTTGCCGGTGAATTTCTTGATTATAGCCGATACGTTCATCACTGCCTCTTGAGCTATCTCCTGCAGTCTGCCTGTAGCTATGACCTTACCTTCTTCTTTGCTCAGGGCAGGCGTGATCTCGGCTATTATGGGCAGAACTACTCCTGCAGACTCTCCAATAACCGCCAGTCCGTTGACCCTACCGACCTCCTGTCCTTCTGTGGTAAAGAGTTTGTAATCCTTCCTCTTCTCAATGAACTTGTCTGCGAGCTGGGCCTCAATAGTTTTGGATATCTTTTTGGCGGCAGTAACATGCTCTACTTTGGTGGTGTCAGAACCTTCACCTTTAGCTATATCACCTGCAGTCCTTATTAGGCCGCCAAGCTCTCTGAACCTCAGGGTAAGATGGTTTCTTCTGCCTGACCTCTTTCTGGCCTCTTTTACAACCTCGGCAGCGGCATACTCGTCAAAGTGAGGTATTTTACCGTCCTTGGCTACTTCCTGAGCAACAAACCTTACGAATTTCTCTCTGTTCTCGGGTGTGTCTTCTATAGTATCGTTAACATAGACTTCATAGCCATAACCTTCAATTCGGCTTCTGAGTGCGGGGTGCATTCCGTAAAGTGCATCGAGGTTCCCTGCAGCCACCAGAATGAAATCACATGGGACTGCCTCGGTCCTGACCATGGCACCGCTCGAACGTTCTGATTGACCCGTTATGGGGAACTTCTTCTCCTGGAGGGCGGTAAGGATCTTCTGCTGAGACTCGATGGCAAGAGTGTTTATCTCGTCTATGTAGAGCACTCCTCTGTTCGCTCTGTGGATGGCTCCCGCTTCAACTCTTTCGTGGGCAGGCGTTTCCAGGCCTCCTGACTGGAATGGATCGTGCCTGACGTCACCGAAGAGTGCTCCTGCATGAGCTCCGGTAGAATCCTCAAAAGGTGCTATAGTCTTTTCAGCATTGCTTACCAGTAATTTGGGGATATTCTTCTCTTCCTTGGGAAGAACGTATCTGGCGACCAGGAATATTAAGGCTGCAGCAATGATCCCCCACAGGAAATATTCAGGATTGGTTATGAGCGTGTAACCTATGACGAAGAAGACCAGCATGAAAATGAGGAAGTTCTTTGCCTGTGTTTTCTTCATTGCTTCCTGTTTGTAGGCGTTGACAATCTCTTTCCCCTTCCCTGCTGGTACTACCCTTATCTTGGGTTGATTGGGTTCTTCAGGGTTGGTATGAACAATAATGTCTTCCAGATCTTCTTTGGGTAACAGTTCCGCCATTCCCTTGGCTATCATCGACTTTCCTGTACCGGGGGGGCCGATCAACATCACATGCCTTTTTTGAACAGCCGCCTTTTTGGCAGCATTAACAGCATGATCTTGACCTATAACCTGGTCAATCAATTTATCAGGAACTTTAATATCAGCGGTGGTTTCGAAATCCAATCCACCGAGTAAATCGTCCTCTTCAGAGTGATGGTGTTTATTTTCTTCCATATTACCCATAGCCTTTTACTCCACATTACTTTTAAAATAATTTGTGCTCGAAAACATCATAAATTTATTGTAACGGAAAGACAAATATCTCGAGACATTTATGGAGGGAAAATTATGGACCGCATCTTCGCCCCTTGGAGAATCAGATATATCTTAGGACCGAAAGAAGAAGGATGCATTTTTTGCGAATATCCCAAGGAAAATAGAGATAAAGAAAATCTACTTTTATACAGAGGTGATAACAATTTTGTGATAATGAACCGCTACCCTTACAACCCCGGCCACCTCATGATAGCACCATACAGACATGTAGGAGACGTTACAGATCTTGCGTCGGATGAGCTTCTGGATATGATGGAGCAGGTCAGGATATGTGAAGAGATCATAAGAGAGGTCATGCAGCCCGATGGCTTCAATATAGGCATCAATGTAGGTAGTGTTGCTGGTGCGGGAATGGAAGACCACCTCCACGCCCATATAGTCCCCCGCTGGGATGGCGACACCAGCTTCATGCCCATCTTGGGGGATGTGAATGTGGTGCCCGAGGCTCTGCAGGAAACTTATGATAAATTAAAAACGGAGTTCGATAAGCGCTAAGGCTATTCGATAGTTCTTATCCTGCTAACAATTTTTTCTATTCTTTCTGATTGAGTTTTGAAGAATACTGCGGGGTGTTCGTATTTTTTGATGGTCAGTACATCGTTTGTGGATAGCTTTGCAGATCTTCTACCATCTGCAACTACTTTTGCCTCCCCCAAGGTCAACTCCACCTCAATTGTCCTGTTCTGGTTGACTACCCAGGGCCTCCATCCCAGCTTGAATGGAGCAATAGGGACAATGAGGATGGAATGGACATGAGGGTCGATTACAGGACCTCCTGCCGAAAGAGCGTAGGCTGTGGAGCCCACCGGGGTTGAGAACAGCATACCATCTGCCCTAACCCTCTCGGTCTCCACCCCATCCACTTTAACCGTCACGCCCAGCAGTTTGGCAGGTATGGAGCTCAAAACTGCGATCTCGTTCATGGCGGTCATCTTCTCTTCGTTTATGAACCCCTCGATCCTGAGGAACTCATCCGTACCCACTTTACCTTCCAAAACTTCCTGCAACCTATCTTTAAAATCGTTCTTCTCGGAATGGTTGAGCAGGCCTATTCTTCCAGTGTTCACTCCGAATATGGGCGGACATTTCTTTACTTCCTGAAGTATGTCCAGAATAGTTCCATCGCCCCCTATACTGACAATGAAATCGTAATCTTCCAGTTCACGAGAAAAGTAATTGAATTCCCTGGCCGAAACTTCCCTGCTGTTCAAGAAGTCCAGCACATCCTGAGCGATTTCCCCTGAATCCCGCTTATATACTACTGCGCCATCCATCATACCAGCTCCAGAAGTTGAGGATGAAGGTGTTTATTGGATACTACAAGCTTAAATCTCTCATCCATTTTAATTCTTTTCTCATCCAGACCAATTCCTTCAGGGTCAGTGACCACCGCTCCCGCCAGCCTGGCTATGTATATGCCTGCACCAATATCATAAACCCTTAAAAACCCCTTATCCCCTCTGGAGTCTATAAAACAGTCAAAAGTACCATCAGAGATCATGCAGACTTCCAGTGCAGCACTACCCATTATTCTTATCTTTTTGAAACCATATTTTCTGTCAGGATAGTAGAAGATGGCGTTACAGTCCTCAATAGACTCTGTTTGGGAAACAAAGATCCTTTCATCATCCTTGTACGCGGCTTTAGTATCCGCCCAGTACTCCGTACCTGTAACCAGATTACAGACATAACCCATAAACGTATCTGCGATCCTGGTGCTTGTGGAGAAACACAGGGAGACAGCATAGAGAGGGATATTCCTTCCTGCGTTGAATGTGCCGTCAATGGGGTCCAGAGCCACATAAACATCACCTTCACCCACAACACCAGCTTCTTCACTTACAACAGTAACGTCGTGCTCCTTCAGGACATCTATTGCGGCGTCTTCAGCCACTTTATCAATTTTCTTGGTGGGGGTGCCATCTTTCCCCATCCCCACTTCAGAAGAGAGCTCCACGGCAGGTATTCTTGATATGCTGTTCTTGACTTCCTCTGTAACCTTTCTGGATATCTCCAGAGCTTCTTTGGGCGTCATAAACCCTCTTCTGCCAGGGGGAAGATATTTTTTGCTGTAGTTAAGGGTGTTCCAAGTTCTGATTTGAGGAGGAACTTAATTCCCCCTCAGGTTATCAAGTCATCATAGAGAATATGATGGGTTTTAAATATTAAACTAATTTAAATGGATTAGGTGATAATTATGGCAGATATTGTTCACGCCCAAACCGTGCTGGATGAGTCCACGCTCAATGAATTGAAGAAGAAGACCGGCGAAAACGCAACCAAAGACGCAATCGCTACTGCGGTTAACCATTTCCTGAGATGTCAATATACGGATGAAGAGCCCATGGAAAGAAAGCTGGAAGAAGTAATGAAGAAAAGGAGTAAACACTCCTGATCTTCTCTTAACCTTTATTATCCTTCTTGTTCAAAATTTCAAAATTTTGAGATCGGATAGATTGGATATGATTTGATGCTGGGATGGCATTAGATATTAGAGATCCACTGTCGCTGCCAGGATAATGGCGGCGCAGATAATGGCTACCTCCAGGATGACCATTTTGGTATTGGCTATGTAGCCCTTCAAGAATTTTGGGGGAGAGTTCGACTCCAGCTCGGGTAGCAGTTTCAGGCCGTAATTCTTCTTGGAGAAGGGGTAGAATATCATGATGCCCCAGTCCACCATGTCCATGGAGAAGTGAAGCATTATGGCCAGGAAGACAACCACCAGTTCAAACCTCCATATGATGAGCGGTGTGAACACTATGAGCCAGAAAACAGGGGTGTGGGTCAAGAGCTCCCGATGTGTATACTTCACAAAATAGTCTATGTCCACCAATATGGAAGCCAGTATAGCCAGCCAGAAAACCGTGCTCCCGATAAAGTCCATAGAGTAAAAAAGGTACGCCAGCAAGTATCCGGCGGCTAAATGGCTTGAAGGGAGCATAAAAAATAATCAAATATTAAATATATATAAGTTAATAGGCTACCAAAATTGATATTATTTGAATTGGGAACGGGCCGGGAGGGATTCGAACCCCCGACCAACGGATATCTCCGGACAGACCTTAAGAGTCCGTCGCTCCGACCTGTCTGAGCTACCGGCCCTTAACATGCTTATAAAGAAGTAAATGCTTTAATCTTTATGACACCCGCTTATCCAAGATTGTTTTTAAAACTTATGGTCAATACCTATGTGCATATTCTATGGGCATAGGGCATTGGCATATGCTGTATGCTGGCAACCAGTGAATTAGTAAAATATAAACAATGCACCACTGGCCCGGTAAAGGAACGCAACATCATAATTCATCATTGTAGGTGCCTCTAATATGGACAGTCAAAAAGTGCTTCTTAAGCTGAGGGAGATCCTGGAAGAGGAGAGGAATATAGTAAGAGAGGAGGCAGAGCAGAGAGCATCTTTTGAGGGAGAGCTACTGGCGGTCAAAAATAACATAGGGGTTATAGACACCAGAAAGCTGCCCGAAGGGACCCTGTTGGGTTTCATGGATGGGAGTACCATTCAGGAGCTGGGCTACGTCATCCGGAGCGGGGATCATCAGGTGGTGAAGCTCATACAGACCCCCGAAAAGAGAAATTTGAAGCTTATTGTGATGGAGAATCTCATCTCCTATGATCTTCAGCTGGATATTCTGGACCGCTACATGGCTGAAGAGCTGCCCCAGGTCTATAATTCTGCTTCCATAGGCAACATAAACGGGCTGGACAGGTACCAGGGTATTGCTGCCGCAACTTCCCTCGAACTTCCCGATGACCACCTTTTGCTGGTTATTGGCCCTCCCGGAACGGGAAAGACCGAGTTCATTTCCAAGGCAGCGGAGATGGCTTCCATGAGAGGTATGCGGGTTTTGATTGCCTCTCATACCAATCGAGCTGTGGATAACGCCATCGAAAAGCTGGAGACATCCAGAGCCACCAGAGTAGGGAACCCATCCAGAATATCCCCTGGTGCATTGAGCTACTCCCTGGAGAAAAATGTTCTCCACAAGATGCAAGTGGAAGATGATGACCCGGAAGAAGTGGCCGAGTACTATTCCAAGAACTCCAAGAAGATAGAGCAGGAGATGTTGAAGACCCTCAACTCCACTCCCATAGTGGGCTCCACCCTCATAAAGAGCGCTATCTACCCCATGAACGAGCAGAAATTTGACTTGGTGTTCATCGACGAGAGCAGTCAGGCACTGGTATCCGCAGCTCTGCTGGCCATGCAGAAAGGGAAAAGGTTTGTGATGGTAGGCGACCCCTACCAGCTCTCTCCTGTTCTTCGGTACAATAATAAGTCCTCTAAATTCTCTGCTTTCAACTTCTTCTACTCCCTGAAGCCGCAGGCAGTGTGGTTGAGGAACCACTACAGGAGCAATCCCGATATCATTGATTTCGCCGCCAAATTCATCTACAGGAAAGCCATAACCCCTCACGAGAGCTGCAAGGACGTCAGGCTGAATATCGGCTCAACTAACCCTGTTCTGTCCCCTCAACTTCCGGTGGTCTTCTTGAACGTTCAGGGAACTGAGGAGGGTAAGGGCTCCAAATACAATTTCGGGGAGGCTGAAGCCACAGCAACTCTGTGTGAAGAGCTTCAACTCCACGGTGTCAGAGCAGAGGATATAGGGGTCATCACTCCTTACGTGAAGCAGAAGGAGCTCATCTCCACCAAAACGGATGTGGAGGTCAACACCATAGACGGCTTTCAGGGAAGAGAGAAGGACGTCATAATACTTTCCTTGACCGCAACCAAGGATTTGAGTTTCGCCTCCGATTCCAGAAGGCTCAACGTGGCCATCACCCGGGCAAGAAAGAAATTGATAGTGTTGGGGAACAAAAAATCGTTCATGATAACCGGGAACAAAAAACTGCTGGCCTATAAACTTTACAGGTATGCGGGGCAGAAAGGAGCAGTTATTGACGCAACCGACATCTGATCATTATTGGCTGCTCCCAACTTTCCAGCTTTTCACCATGTTCAGAAAGTATTCCTGAACTCTGGTATCTTCTGTTAGTTCGGGGTGGAAAGCGAGTGCCAGCAGATTCCCTTGCTGAGCAGCAACTATGTAATCGTCGAATCTGGCCAGAACATCTACATTCCCGTTCGCCTCAATTATGGCGGGACCCCTGATGAACACTGCATCGACGCTACCTATACCCTTTATATCAAGGTTGACCTGAAAGCTCTCTCGTTGCCTTCCGAAAGCATTCCTCTTGACCGTCACGTCCATAAGCCCCAGTAATTTTGTCCCGGTTTTCTTCACCTGCTCGTCGCCGTGTTTGGCTAGCAGGATCATGCCAGCGCAGGTACCCATAACCGGGCAGCCCTTATTCGCTAACTCGATTATCTGGGGAGAAATATGGTGGGAAAAAATTAGTCTGCTTATGGTGGTGCTCTCTCCACCGGGGAGGACAACACCATCGCTTTGAGCCACAACATCCGGGTCGCGAGTAGGCAAAACTTCGCAATCGAGATCGAGTTTATTGGCAGCCTTTTTCAGAGTATTTACGTGCTCTTCTACATCTCCCTGGTATCCCACAACGGAAACACGCATTACACTCCTCTGGTCTGCATCCTCTCGTCTTCTGGCAGCTGGAGCATGTCAAGGCCTTTCATGGCGTCTCCCAGGCCCTTGGATATTTCGGCAATGATCTTGGGGTCGTCGTAGTGGTGTACGGCCTCAACTATGGCTCTGGCGAATTCTTTGGGGTTATTGGATTTGAACACTCCTGAGCCCACGAAAACACCGTCTGCCCCCAATCTCATCATAAATGCGGCGTCTGCAGGTGTTGCCACTCCTCCGGCGGCAAAATTGACTACAGGCAGCCTTTTATACTTTTTAACTTCATTCAATTCCTTTTGAATACCATCGATAATGTTCTGAAGAGTATAATCTTCAAAAACAACGTCCTTGAGGCTTATATCTCCTCCGAAACCTGATTCTTCTCTGGTAGTCTCCAGCAATCTGGTATAAGTGCTGGCGTAATGCTTGGCCATTCCGTAGGTCTCCTCCTCGTTGAGCTCCTTGAGGGTAGCGATGGTCCTATTGATGATCCTCATGTGCTTGACCGCTTCCACCACATTGCCTGTACCTGCTTCACCTTTGGTCCTTATCATGGCAGCACCTTCCCAGGTCCTTCTAACGGCCTCTCCCAGGCTTCTGGCACCGCATACAAATGGAATGGTGAACTTGCGTTTATCCACATGGAAGAAAACGTCTGCAGGAGTTAATACCTCGCTCTCATCTATCATGTCCACACCCAATGACTCCAGGGTGTAGGCCTCGGCTACATGCCCGATCCTTATCTTGGCCATTACAGGAATGGTTACAGAGTCAATGATCTCCTGAATGATCTTGGGATCCGCCATTCTGGCCACTCCGCCAGCTTCCCTGATATCTGCAGGTACTTTGTGCAGGGCCATTACCGCAACAGCACCGGCTTCTTCAGCTATAGCGGCCTGCTCGGCATTTGTTACATCCAGGATGACCCCGCCTTTTTGCATTTTGGCAAATCCTCTCTTGATGAGTTCCGTTCCATGCTTGAGTTTATCAAGTTCCATCTCTGTCACCGTTTTTATCTGAAATCTCGGTGTTTAATAACTTTGCTGGTGATAGCTAAAAGCCAGCAGTTATTACTCCAATTCTCGTGGGTCGGTAATCTCTCCTTTAACTGCTGTTGCTGCTGCAGTGGCAGGGGAAGCAAGATATATCTCTCCTTCTGGATTGCCCATCCTTCCCTTGAAATTCCTGTTGGCCGTAGACACACAAACTTCACCATCAGCAAGGACACCCATATGGATTCCTACACAGCAAGCACACCCTGGTGGAGAGATCAGACCTCCCGCTTCCATTATGGTCTTCAGATAGCCCAAATCCATGGCCTTGACGTAGATTTCTCTGCTTGCAGGCCCCAAGATGAGCCTGCTCTTGACCTTCCTGTCCTTGAGTATCTCCGCTGCCTTCTCAATGTCTGAGAGCCTTCCGTTGGTGCAAGTCCCAATGAAAACCTGGTCTACTGGAGTACCGGCGACTTCGCCTATTTCTGCGCTGTTGTCAACGTTGTGCGGTTTGGCGACCATGGGCTCCAAGTTGGATACGTCGAAGTTGAACTCTTTCTCGTATTCGGCGTTCTCATCTGGCTGAACTTCTCTGAACTGGTTCTCTCTACCTCTCTCCACCAGATATTGCCCGGTTATCTGGTCAGCCTTGAACAAGCCCACTTTGGCTCCGCACTCCACGGCCATGTTGGAGATGGTGAACCTACCATCCATGGGCATGGAATCTGTTGCTGGACCGTGAAACTCCAGTGCCTTATATGTGGCACCATCCACTCCTAAGTCACCGATTATCTTGAGAATAAGGTCCTTGGGATAAACTCCGTGGGGGAACTCCCCTTCCAGGTTCATCTTGAAGGTTTCTGGGACCTTAAACCAGTTCTTACCCAGCACTGCTGCAACAGCAATATCTGTTGAGCCCATACCGGTGGCAAAGGCTCCCAGGGCACCATAAGTGCAGGTGTGAGAATCCGCACCGACTACCAGCTCCCCGGAATTGACGTGCCTTTCAACCATCAATTGATGAATTATGCCCTCCCCGGGGGGGTTGAAATCGGCGCCAATGCTTTCCGCAAACTCCTTAATCATTTTCTGGTCATTGCTAAGCTCCTTTCTGGGAGATGGAGCAGCGTGGTCCACAAAAAAATGAGTTCTTTTAGCAGCCTGGATCTCTTTACCCAGCTCCTTCATCTGGCTTATGGCCAAAGGAGCAGTTCCATCCTGTAAAGCTATTTGATCAACTTGAGCAATCACAATCTCTCCTGCATTAGCAGATTCTCCACTCTTATTGGAGAGTATTTTCTCTGCAATGGTTTTATCGGAATCCATGTTGAATTGAATAACAGAACAATTTAAAATATTTTTCACGTTACCCTTTACCTTCTATCCCAGTACAGTTCCGGCCTGTGTATCAGGTTTTTCTTCGTTGGCCTATTCTCATTAATGGTCCGTTGGTTATCCACAACCTATAATAAAAGCCGGGTTGCAGAGATCTTATGGTTGAAGATTCCGCCAATAAAAATCATTCTATACCGGATACAGGTAAAGATCAAGTTCTGGTGGTGGGGCTCCTCCCGTTCGATTCGGGGAAGACCAGCATGGCCTGCTCCCTCGTATCTGAGGCCCGGGAAAGGGGGTATGATGTGGGAGTAAGCAAGCCCATCAGCTCCATGAGCGGCTGGTACCAGTATGACTGCGTTGAGAGAAGTGTTCAGTATGGTAAGCTTATCGGCAGCGACATCTACAAACTCCACACGGCTGCGGGTAGCTCTGACCCCATAGAATGCGAAGGTCCTGTGGTATCCCTGCTCGTCCCCCCTGACCCGGAGAGGGTCGAATGGGAGAGCAATGAGTACCTGGGAATGAACCTTCTCTCACAACTGGTGGTCATCAGGGTGACGGATATGAAGGGGACGAAGCATTATTACGTTCTCCCCAATGTGGAGAGGCTTACGGGAACCATGAAGGAAGAGGTGAGAGAAGTCGTGAGCTCAATGGAGAATCCGGTGGAAGTCGATATGGATTTCATCCAAGAGCTGCTGTTCAGCTCCTATGCTCTTGCGGACGAGTGTTTGAACCATATTGCAGGTAAGCATGATTTCATGGTGGTAGAATCCTACAACAATGCTGCCGCACCCACAGCTAAATCCCTTAATGCTCAATCCGTTATAGCCATTGCTCCCGGTAAGGCAGTCCTTTACTCTGGGGAATTGTACAGGAAGGCTTTAACGGCTGTCTCTTCCATAAAAGAGCCATGGAAGACTACAACCGAAGAGATCTTGAAGCTGATGAGGCCCTTTAAGACCATAGAGTTAAAACCCTCTTCAGCAGAACGTGTTTCTTTTGAAGGGATACTGGACTCCATTGCAGAGTTAAGACACTCGTGAAACGGTGATATCAACTCCCCCGTATTTTACCCTTATCGGAATCCTCTTCACTTCAACAGTTCTTAAAATCGAGCTATGAACTCTTTATAAGTCATCAATTCGCTACACCCTTTTTTGACGCCCAATTTAAGAGGTATGGCCAGTCTTCAACCGATATGAGTGAAACTGACAACATTTTTATAACATGGCCTCGAATGATGATTGGGGGTATCCAAAATGCTCATAGAAGCTCCTCGTAGTGCAGAAATTTTGGGCTCAGTAAAAATTTATGACGTTCAGAAGGTGCTGAAGCTCGAATCAGAAGGTGTTGATGACACTTTACTTCATTCCATATCCAATGAGGAGATCGAGAGCGTACTTGAGAGAATGCTTATTGTAATACCCGTTAAAGACGAAAAGACCAACTTACTTGAAGGTGTGCTAAGAGCCATACCCAAAAGATGTCATGTAGCTGTAGTATCCAACAGCTCCAGAACAGGAAAGAACATCTTCAAGATGGAAGAAGACATAATAAAAAGATTTCACAAGCTCACCAAGCACCCCATCATGCTCATTCACCAGAAAGACCCAGGACTGGGTCTGGCGTTCAAGGAGACTGGCTACCCACACATCATAGACGAAGATGGTCTGGTCAGAGACGGTAAGGCTGAAGGAATGATAGTCGGCCTCGCATTGGCCAAAGCGCTGGGCAAGGATTACGTAGGATTCATCGATGCCGACAACTACTTCCCCGGAGCAGTAAACGAGTATATCAAGGATTACGCAGCAGGATTCTGCATGTGCGAATCACCCTATACCATGGTGAGGCTGCACTGGAAACACAAACCCAAGATAGTCAAACGCAAACTATACTTCAAGAAATGGGGGAGGGTGTCAGAGACGACCAACAGGTACCTCAACTCCATGCTGACCAACCAGACCGGTTTTGGAACAGATATAGTCAAGACAGGGAACGCCGGAGAACACGCCATGACCATGAAGCTGGCGAACATAATGCACTACTCCACCGGCTACTCAGTCGAACCATACCAGCTCATCTACCTGCTTGAAGAATTCGGAAAAGGAGAATCCACCTATACAGACGCATCAACCACTGGAATAGAAGTATTCCAGGTAGAAACCCTGAACCCCCACCTCCACGAAGAAAAAGGAGAAAAACACGTCAGAAGCATGCTCCTCGACTCCCTCTCCACCATATACCACAGCACCCTATGCAACAAAGAACTAAAAACCCAAATAGAAAAAGAACTCATATCAAACGAAATAATCGAACAAGGAAACAAGATCAAGAAAAACGAGTGCATGCCCGTAATAGAGAACATAGACGGAACCAGATTCATGGACATACTCCAGGAGAACACTGAATCCGCTTTCAACTTCGTATGGGGAATCCTGAGCAGCGAAATGGACTAAGGATTAAATCTTTAGCTATAGAAAAATTAAGATCAAAAACCTTGAACAACCATAACCCATAACCATAAGTTTCATAAACAATCAAGGAATAGAAAGTAGAGTGAAGGGCTCGTGGTCTAGGTGGTTATGACATCGCCCTGACACGGCGAAGGTCGCCGGTTCAAATCCGGCCGAGCCCACTACATAATTATTTTCTCTTGTTGATATATCTAGACATATAGAGCATCTAATTTAGCGGTTGAATTAGTTAGATTAAATGATTGGTGATTTGGATTAGAGAGAGTTTTTGTAGTATTAGGCCCGAAAATTTTTGTACACCTAGATAAAACCCAGATAAAAGTAGAACTGTAACAACAAATAGTATAAAGAGACTACAATAACTCTCTTACTAGTTCCTCTGGAAAAGGCCATCTCAATCATTTCTTTTTTTATTCAGAGGTAAAATAATTTAATAACTTTGGTGTTACCTGTGTTTCGTCAAAGAGGATAGCAAAAGCTTAATAATAATTAACACAAAAATTTAAAAGATGGTTGAAGAGGTAGCTGTTGATTTGAACCCCGATGTCCTAATATGGCTTAGGGAGATGTCAGGCTACACTATCGAAGAGGTAGCTAACAAATTAAAAATAGAGAAACAAAAACTTGAACTGATAGAAGAAGGAAAAAAAAGACCACCTTTACCCTTAATCAAGAACCTTTCCACGATATATAAAGTTCCTGTTGCAGCCTTTTATCTTCCAAATCCAAGAGAAACGTATAGACCAAAAGATTGCAGGTTTATTCCTGGGAGGGAGAGCAAATTTACCAAAAAAACCCTACTTATATTTAGAAAAGTAAGTGGGATCCGGAAAGTAGCCAAGGAACTTATTGAAAACTTAGGAGAAAATCCTGCCCCATATATTGAAAGACTGACCATTGACGATAAACCAGAAGAGGCTGCTATGAGATACAGAAGGCAGCTTGGATTGTCTGAGGAATTGCAGACAAATTTTAAGGCCGCTTCAAGTTTTTTGAAGTATCTGAGGGAAGGTATCGAAAATCTAAATATCTTCGTTTTCCAGTATAACATGCCGGTGGAAGACGCAAGAGGATTCACTTTAATTGATGATTACCCTGTAGTCATTACAATAAACTCGGGAGACTATTATACACCTAGAATCTTCACATTGTTACATGAATTTGGGCATGTACTCTTAGGTGAATCAGTAGTTGACATACCCACCATTGCCGCTCCAGCCACGAATAGTGTTGAAAAATGGTGTAATGAGTTCGCATCATCTTTTTTGTTTCCGAAGGATATAGCTCATAGGGTTTTTGACGAAAATCGTTCCTCACTGACCGATATAAAAACATTGAACATGATGTCAAAGAAGTACAATGTAAGTAAACACATGTTATTTTATAATATGTTTAAATTGGGTTATATCTCTAAAAAGGATTATGAATCGAACTTGAAGCGGTTTAAACCCGCTATTAAGAAGAAGCAGAAAGGAGCAGTTCCTAGCGAAAGAAGGGTGTCAGCGGAGCTCGGAGAGAAGTATATAGAGCTAGTTGTTCAAAACTACGAGAACAAGCAAATCCCATATTCTGAGGCTTTGGAGGCAATACCCAACGCAAAGACTAAAACGTTCAAGAAACTTTTGAACCAGGTGAGGTAGTTTGGTAATCGAGTACAATCGACTCGAGTTCATTCATAGAGCTGAAGGAACATAACCCATTAGATTTATATCCGTCAGTATGGGATAGGCTTATAGCATTGCATTCGGAGAACCGCCTATGTTCTCATGTCGAAGTTTATGAAGAAATAGTGAGAAGAGATGACGAGTTAAAAAAATGGTTTAAACAGCAAAAGAACCTATATCCAAAACTCTTTAAGAACTACACAACTGAACAACAGAGGCACCTTGTAGATATTCTAAATAATTTTGGTTCATTTGTCAAAGTTAACAAAGCTACGCCTACAGACGCCGATCCTTGGTTGGTAGCATTAGCTCTTGAATTGAAAATACAAACCAGATTTGATAGTGAATCAGGATCAGTTGGAGTTGAGCCAGTCATAGTAAAGAAGAAGTTTTGAAGGGTAATCAAATTAAGATTCCTTACGTATGCAACCATTATGGAATAAAATGTTTGAATATATTTGATATGTTCAGGCAAGAAGGCTGGACATTTTGATTCTTCTGAATTGACGTAAACTAATCTTTAAGACTGTGATTTCTTGGTCTTATATTGTAACTAGTGAACTAATTTCAACTAAGAGAAGAAAAAACGTTTATCATCCTTCATTCAAACTGTAGATGTGACCCCAAAAGACCGTAGAACCAAATCCAAAATAATCACATTCACATTCTTTTTAATCCTAATCCTCACTCTAATCTTCTCTGGCTGCTCCCAAGCTGGTCAAGATTTCTCGGGTAATAAAAGCCTAAGCAGTCTCCTGAATAATACTGATAACACGTCCCTCCCCTCCAGAGATGAGATCGTCAATAAGCTATCTGAAATCAGGGAAAACCCCGAAAATTTCTCTATTGGCTCTCTTTTTGGGTTTGATGGGTTTAAAGGCTATAATTTTAGCCATCTAACAACGAATTCCAGTTTTCAAACCAACCAGACCAAATAAATCATCGTAATTATAAGCGATTGATTATAACTTCCTCAAAATTTTATTTTTTCGAAAGAAATATATCTTTTCACTTATCTGCATCTCTGAGGAGTCACCCCTCTCGGGACACGTTTAGTTAAAGCTTTTTTGGGTTAAGTTCTATTTGTTCTAAAAGTTATCTTTGACATGTTAGCAGGAACTGAATTTAGCGGGAACTGAATTCGGGCAGTTTAAAACCGTTTAAGTTGTCCAGAACCAGCTTATTCTCACTAGGTTCCGTATCTCCAGTTGTATAGCTCGCATTGGTATCCAATGTATTTGAGGGCCTCTATCAACCACGTGGAGAAGAATTCCTTTACATCACTATAGAATCCGACTTCCTCCGATCTTTCCACGGGCACCAGCGGTTCTACGCAGGTCACGGTCACCCTGGTTTTTCCTACTTTGTAGTTCTTTTCGAAGTCTATGGAGAATCGGTAGTAGCGAGCCAGCCCGCTGCTGTAGGTTATCCCTCTCTCCAGCTTCTCCCGGTCTTCCTTCTCGAGATCGGGTTTTACCAGGAACTCCATCTTTATCCTGCCTGGTTTTATTAAGACTTCTTTCGGTAAATCAAGCTCTTCATGTTCAGGTTCCTTATCTGGTCCCTTATGCTCTCCTCTCTCCTCAAAGTTGTGCTCATCTTTCTTTTTGGTGAATCTATCCAGAAATCCCACAGTAAGAGAAAGTTAAGTCTTCCTTAAATCTTGTGCAGGAATTTTCATTATAACATTAACTCCCCCGATTTGGTGTGAACTTAACCTGTTATGTCATCACATTATTATATGGGGCATAAAGGTGATATAAGGGTTGAGTAGACATAGATTAGAAAAATTGTTTATGCAATGGTGATCAAATTTGGAAGCAAATTTAAAGGTGAATCAAGCTTATCCGAGTGATTCGGGGAGAGGCGTTGCAAGGCTGGATCCTGAGGCAATGTTGAACCTCAAGATCTCCCCTGGGAATATCATAAAGATTGTGGGAAAGAGAGAGACCGTCGCGAAAGTGTGGAGAGCACCCAAGAGAGATTGGGGTAAAGGCATACTGCGTATCGACAGGTTCGTCAGAGAGAACACTGGTTCAGGCATTGGAGATGGAGTTAAAGTGGAAAGAGTTGAGCCTGAGTCAGCGAGGTCCATTACTATTGCTCCCTTGAAGAAGATGAACTTCAAGATTTATGGAATGGATATTGGGGAGTATCTGAAGCATCAGTTATTGAAGAGGCCCTTGATCGAAGGTGATATTGTCCCTGTTATTGGCTCGCCAGCTTTATCCGGTTTTGGGAAGCACGGTCAGAGCCATGCCCAGCTATTCGTGGCGGTGAAGACCGACCCCAAAGGTCCCGTGGTCATTGACGAGTCCACCAGGATAATCTATAGAGAAGAGCCCGCCAAAGGGTTCGAGAGAATGGGTAAGGCCGGCATCACGTATGAGGACATTGGAGGGCTGAAGGAAGAGCTCCAGAAGATACGAGAGATCGTAGAGCTTCCTCTCAAATATCCGGAGATATTCCAGAGATTGGGCATCGACCCACCCAAGGGAGTTATGCTCACCGGCCCGCCCGGAACGGGTAAGACCCTCATCACCAAGGCAGTGGCCAACGAGATCGGAGCTTCATTCTACACCATTAATGGTCCGGAGATAATGAGCAAGTTCTACGGTGAATCAGAGCAAAGGCTGAGGGATATTTTTGAGGAAGCTAGAGAGAACTCTCCCTCAATAATACTTATCGATGAGATCGATGCTCTCGCACCCAAGAGAGATGAGGTCACCGGTGAAGTGGAACGAAGAGTTGTAGCCCAGTTGCTGGCCTTAATGGATGGCCTGGAAGAAAGAGGACAGGTAGTGGTCATAGGAGCGACTAACAGGATCGACGCTGTGGACCCAGCCCTGAGGAGACCGGGAAGATACGACAGGGAGCTGGAGATAGGTGTGCCTGACCTGGAAGGTAGAAAAGAGGTCCTGCAGGTGCACACCAGGAACATGCCTCTGGAACCCGACTACAACAAAGAAGAAGTACTGGAATCACTGGAGAAAGTTAAGAACAATCTTCAAAAGGAAACAGAGGGAGAGTCACAGACCGAGACCGGGTCAAAAGAACAAAAGAGATCAGAACAGCGAACAGAACCAGAAAATGCGGTAGAGTCAGAACCGGCATCTGAGCTATCCAAGTCAGTGGATACTGTTATGGAAGATGTGAGGATGGCTGAAGATGTTGATGTATCGGACATCGTTCATTCACTTCCTCCAAGCACTTATTCCGAGCTCAAGAGGCAGAGCATCAAGTACATGCTGAGGAGGATCAGCGAGCAGACCCACGGATTTGTGGGAGCTGACATCGAGTCATTGTGCAAAGAGGCTGCCATGAAGGCTCTCAGACGCTACTTGCCTCAGATCGATCTGGAAAATGAAGAGGTTCCCACAGAAGTCCTGGACTCCATAAAAGTGACGATGGATGATTTCAAGGAGTCACTTAAGGAGATAGAACCTTCTGCCCTGAGAGAAGTGGTGGTAGAGGTCCCCATGGTCTCATGGGAAGCTGTGGGTGGACTTGATGATGTGAAGAGAGAAGTCGTGGAGACTGTAGAGTGGCCCTTACGTTATCCGGAGAAGTTCAAGAAGTTCGACATCCGACCCCCCAGAGGTGTACTCCTTTACGGCCCACCCGGGACCGGTAAGACCCTGATCGCCAAGGCCGTGGCGAATGAGACCAAAGCCAACTTCATCACCGTCAAGGGAAGCGAGCTCCTCAGCAAGTGGCTGGGAGAAAGCGAAAAAGCCGTAAGAGAGATATTCAAGAAAGCCAAACAGGTATCGCCCTGTATAGTATTCTTTGATGAGCTTGACGCTACCGCCCAGATGAGAGGAACAGGAGAGAGCAGCCGTGCGGTCGAGAGGGTCGTGAACCAGTTGCTCATAGAGATAGACGGCCTTGAAGAGCTGGAGGACGTGATGGTCGTAGGAGCTACCAACCGCCCGGATATACTGGACAAAGCATTATTGAGACCGGGAAGATTCGATAGGCTGGTGCTGGTGAGAGCACCCGGCAAGAAGAGCAGGAGAGCAATACTCAATGTCCACCTCAAGGACATGCCCGTATCTGAGGATGTGGATATCGAAGAGCTGGCGGACATCACAGAAGGATACGTGGGAGCGGACATAGAGGCAGTCGCCAGGGAGGCGGTCATGCTTGCCTTCAGGGAAGATATGGACACAGAAGAGGTTGAGATGAGGCATTTCATGGATGCCCTCAAGAAAGTGAGGCCCAGTGTCGACGAATCAACCCTCAGCTTCTACGGTAGCTTTGAAGAGAGAGTGAAGTCGGAGAGCACCAAAGCCACCAGCACTTTCCTGGGCTACGGATAAACAACTAACTCTTTTTCAACCCTTTTTTAATCCTTTTTCACCATTTTTCAGCATATTACGAGTGTGAGCAGTATGTAGAGCCCTGAAAGGGCTTTGGGAGCTGGATCGAATTAGAATAAGAAGCAAACATATAAATTACTTATTGAACTCTGTTCCCTTAAAAAACCGGGTTGTGAAGTTAATATAAAAAATAAAAAAAGTTTGGGAAGCAGCTTACTGCTTGAGAGCAAGCTTTACGTCTTCAGCTTTAACGGTCTTCCTGCCAGAGTGCCTTGCAATATCGGCAGCTTTTCTGGCAACGTCTGAGGCATAGTCTTCTAATGCCTCAACCATTTTCTTGTTAGCCTGCTCGCTAACTCTTGCTGCTCCCGCTTTTCTTATCAACCTATCAATAGGTGCGGTTGGTATTCCAGCCATTTACAATCACCTCCTCTTATATCTAAAGCTGTAATTTAAAATATAAATAGCTTTTGGCTGAAGGTAGGTTTGGCTTCCTTGTAATTTGGTTTGAAGGCCTTTAATGTACAAGTAGATGTGTTGAAGTTATTACTTTAAAACATAGAGAAATTAAGGCTTAAAGAGGTTGGTTGACAACCTGAGACCCTCAAAACCTCTTGATTGAGTTTTAACAGCTTATAGGAGGTTAAAAAAGCACAAAGAAGGTCACACAGAGCTTGTTGATGTATTAAGTACCAGGGTGTCAAGAGGGTGTAAGAGGAAGTGATTGTAAATGGCCACCCTAATACCACCCTGGTAAATGAACGTACTATATCTTGCCTTATTAATTTTTGGTTTCTCCTAAATATTATTTATATAATAAACTGGGAAACTAATGGTAAAGCCTCTGATCGCTTATCAAAGCCTCTCAGCGGCGCATTTATCAGAAGTTGTATTGATGTGGCGCTTTTCAGCTGACCATGTTGCGCAGCTCGGAGATCTCTTCTGATTCCTCCTTGTGTTCCTTGAACGAGGTTTTGACAAGCTCTTTTGCTCTCTCCACGATCTCTTTCCTTTTATTTTCCACGAACTTGGTCCTGGTTATCTCAGTAGTCCATATTTCAGCTTTACTTGCGCCTATCTTCTCAATGGTCTCCAGCACAGCCGCCAGAGTAGCAGTCTCCACTTTATCCAAGCTGGTGGGGACCTCGATCTCCCCATGAGTTTTTCCGCTGTCATTATGGGCTCTGACTTCTATTCTCCCTACCTTACCTTTCTCCTGAAGGTCTCTGAGGTCAAGCTCTTTACCCAGAAGCTCCTCAGTCTGTCCGAAAATAGCACCAACGACATCGGAGCTCTCCACTACTCCTTCGGCAGTGAACTGGGAATGTATCAAGTATTTACTGCCCGAATCCGCAGGAGTTCCTTTATCTTCTGACCCGCTCATTTATATCACTGGCCTAATGTTCTATACGTTAATTATGTCCTACCATTATAAATGTTTTCAGGGTTTAAAACAGCTTTTCCCATCAAAAAACTTCGAACTTTTTCCCCAGTCCGCAATAATGATCATCTCTTTATGGAGTTCGATGAACACTACTTTCTTTTCTCCAATTTTTCTGCAAGAACCTATGCATTGTCAAAATACTGTCTACACCTTTAATGTTTTCTTCGATTATCCTGACATCAGAATAGTGGAAAGCGGAGTTTACTCCTGATCCTCACTACAAGCGCCTCATGAATATTGGAGGTCTAAAACGGCTGAATAATAATGATTATAGCCATTGTGCACCGAAATCAGGGGGTTTATGGGCTGAATTCTCGAAAAGAGGGTCTCAACCTTAAATTACTGTCCTCCCTTTGACCACCACAAATCCTTCATCAGTAACTCATTTATTTAGAATAATAAGAACAATGTTGTAGAATATTGTTTCATAGACACAATGTCTCAGGTTAAACTTATTAACTATAAACTTCTAACTTATTGTTAAAAAATAAGTGATTGTCATGGGTAAACCGATATTTGTGCAGGTCAAGATACCCCAGGAAGTTCTGGAGAAGCTAAAGGAGAAATCAGGGGAATCCACAACCAAAGAAGCTCTCTACCAGGCAGTTGACCATTTCATCAATTGTTTCATGGCCGAGAAAGAGAAGAAAAATGATAAAGAGAACAAAAAGAGGACCGGAAGAGACCCCATATACTTGGAGCATCTTCTGAAGCATAGAAAAGAATAAATCCTGATGTTTATTAAGTTATAAGCACTTCATGAACTTCCTGGGCGGACTCATGAGTAAAAGTCCTGAGATACTCATTTTATTTTCAATATCTTTTTTCCTTTTTTGCCCCCCTTCTCGTTTTCCATTATTTTCTTCAAAACCCTCAAAAACAATTATAACCGGTCTTAAGAAATCATAATCAACAATAATAAAAATTTGGAAAATTAGATATATATCTTGTGAACTACAGGAAAACCGTAAAGGGGTGGGTGATAAATGTTCGAACAAGCTTTAGGAAGGTGGTAGTTTGGTAGTTTGGGGAGAACCTTTACCTTATATAGGTATAACGCCTATGCAGATAATTACAGCTTTAATTGTTCTTGTTGTGGGCTGGCTAGCTATAAAATTGATCGTTTCAGCTTTCAAGAAGAGCCTGACTAAGACCAAGTTATCGGAACTTGTGGTCGAGTTTTTGGGCAGATTTTTCAGTGTCTTGCTCTACGTTGTACTGATACTTCTGGTGGCCAGTGTACTAGGAGTCCATACTGGTTCGGTGATAATCGGGCTTTCCGCAGTAATAGGCTTGATCCTGGGCTTCGGTTTGCAGGATACACTCACGAACCTGGCTTCCGGTATCTGGATAGCCTCGCTTAAACTCATCGACAAAGGGGATTACGTAGAGGTCAGTGGAGAATCAGGAACGGTCAGTGCAGTAGGTATAATGGCTACTGACCTTTTAACTCTGGATAACAAGCTCATAACTATTCCCAATAAGCTGATATGGAATGATACGATAACCATCTACAACAGAATGCCCACCAGAAGGGCCGATGTCAGCGTTGGCGTGGCTTACGGTACAGATCTGGATAAGGCAGTTAAAGTAGCTATGGACCTCATGAAGGACCATCCCAAGGTATTGAGCGACCCCGCTCCAGCAGTCGTTATCCTGGAGCTGGGAGATTCTTCAATTAACTTACAGTTGAGGGCATGGGCCAAGAAAGAGGACTGGTGGAACGTCTTCCTCGACTTGACGAAGCAGGTCTACGAAGCATACAACAGAGAGGGCATAGAGATCCCGTTTCCACAAATGGATGTACATCTCAAAAAAGAATAAATTTTTATTCTATTTTTCTATTTTATTTTTATCGCTTCTCCAAAAAACCTATTATTTGTTCGTGAGATAACTGGATTTAATGAACGGAATGACCAGAAGAGGTGATGATCGTGGAGTACACTCAAATTCCCGGACTTAATGTTAGACCTGCCAGAATTGGATTGGGCACCTGGGCCATAGGTGGATGGATGTGGGGAGGAACAGATGAAAAGAAATCCATTGAGACCATCCACTCGGCTCTGGATAAGGGGATCAATTTTATTGATACTGCTCCTGCTTATGGCTTCGGATTATCGGAAGAGATAGTTGGTAAGGCGATCGAGCAATATGGGAACAGAAAAGACCTGGTGATAGCTACCAAAGCCGGGATCGAATGGACTGAGAATGAAGAGGTCTTCAGGAACGCCAGCAGGGACCGGATATTCAAAGAAGTAGAAGACTCTCTTGAGAGGTTGCGAACGGATTACATAGACGTTTATCAGGTCCACTGGCCAGATCCCATCGTTCCCATAAGGGAGACCGCAGAGGCAATGAAACAGCTGTACGATGAGGGTAAAGTGAAGGCGATAGGTGTCAGCAACTTCTCACCACAGCAAATGGACCAGTTTAGGGAGGTTGCTCCCATCCACACCTGCCAGCCGCCCTACAACCTCTTTGAGCGGGAAATTGAGGACGATGTACTGCCTTACTGCCGGGAGAAAGGTATTGTCCTCCTCACATACGGAGCACTGTGCAGAGGGTTGCTTACAGGTAAAATGGGCCCAGACACTCAGTTCGAGGGCGATGATCTGAGAAAAATGGATCCCAAATTCCAGTCCCCTCGCTACCAGCAATATCTGGAGGCTGTAAATAAGCTGGACGAATTCGCTCAAAACTACGATAAAAGAGTTCTTCACCTTGCAGTGAGATGGATACTGGACAGAATAGGAGACGGAATAGCTCTATGGGGCGCAAGAAAACCCGAACAGGTAGACCCCGTGGATGAAGTTATGGGATGGAAACTGGGACAGGATGCTATGCAGCACATCGACTCCATAATCCAGGAGACCGTCAAAGACCCCGTAGGTCCGGAGTTCATGGCGCCACCTGCCAGATGCGAGGAATAAAAACAGATGAGATCGGGAGTGGTTTTATGAAGATCGGGTTTATCGGACTGGGCTACCTGGGCAAACCCATGGCAAGGAACCTGGTTTCGCAGGTAGCAGACCTGATAGTGTGGAACAGGACCACAGAAAAGGCTGAAGACCTGGGTGTGGATATAGCTCAGAGCCCTGCAGACATAATGAATAAAGTGGACCTCGTCTTCCTTAACCTCACCGACAGCAGGGCAGTAGAATCGGTCATGTACTCTGAAGAGGGACTACTTCAGGGCGACTGTCAGGGGAAGATCGTGGTGGATACCACAACCAACCATTTTGAAGAGGTAGCGAAATTCAGCAGGGCTTTCAGGGAAAAAGGAGCGCATTATCTGGAGACGCCGGTGATCGGGAGTGTCGTACCTGCTTCTCAGGGAACACTCACCGTCCTTGTAAGTGGTGACAGAGAACCCTACCAGAAAGCTCTACCGTATCTGGAGATGATAGGAGAGCCCGTCTTCTATATGGGAGAGCAAGGAATGGCTACCAGAATGAAGCTGATAAACAACATGGTGCTGGGCTCCTTGATGAGCACTCTTGCAGAGGCACTGGTCATTGGGGAAGAAGCAGGTCTGGATAAAGAAAAAGTGCTGGACATACTTTCTGCTGGTGCCGGGGACTCTAAAATACTCAACGCCAAAAGAGAAAAACTGCTTAATGAGGACTTCTCCACCCACTTCAAGGCATCCCTCATCTACAAAGACCTTCACTATCTCCAGGATATGGTCAGGGAGATGAAAATGCCCTTATTCACCGGAACCATAGCAAAAGAGCTGTTCGGTATTACAATGTCAAAAGAAATGGAAGAACTGGACTTCTCCGCGGTTTACAAAGCCCTGAAAAAATAACTTTTTTATTCTTTCTTAAAAGGCTCCAATGGGCGTTCACCTAACCAGTTAGCGGACATCCGGCTTTATGTCCAGGATGGGCGTTCCATCCAGCATGTCCAGATTCTTGACGTGGATGATGTTATGCTCTACATCAAGCACTTCTACAACTGATAACCCAATTGGATTGGGCCTCATGGGAGAGCAAATGCTGAATACTCCATACTCTTTTCCTTTATGGGGAGGATTTTGGCGCAGGAAAGAAGGGTTGTACTGAGGACTTTTGTGGAAATGGAAGATAACCACGATCTGGTCCCCTGTTTTGATGTCCTTCATCCCTTCTAAATACTCCTCATTGATGATCAGCTTCCCTTCCACATCGGACATGGTCCAATGCCTTGGAACTTCCTTCGCATCCGTTTGCACGTAACCAATCGGTTTCATTTCCACACTAATAATATCACCCCTTGATTACCCTTCATTCACCCTTTGTCACCCTAAATCGCTTTATACTCTCGGTTATGTAATATGACATTGGTGGGTATATCAACTATTACTTAAATGGTTTAATGGTTGCCTTAAGTGTTATCTTAGAAGTTCCTCATTGAGCACGAAAACATCTTCAAGTTGTTATTTTGAATTACATTAAATTGATAACCTTTCGACCAGAAATTCATTCAATCTTCTCAATTTGTTGTTAGTTTTAACTGAAACAGGCAGTAAATTCAATGGCTGCAGGAGCACCTGGGGAAACAACAGAAATAGGAACAAAACCGAATAATTTTTATATCATAAATAGATTTTACCAGTATTCGGAGAGGCCTGGCCTTTTCCGACCCCGAACCCCCCCCAAAATTCGGTTTTATCCCACCCCCGGCCTCTCCTCAATTATTCATATATATTATCTACCCCATAAAAAGCCATAAAAATAAAAAGTAATTATTTCCTAATGTCCTAATTTGGAATAGTTAATTTGTAGTAAAAAAATTCGTGCC
>CAZHOR010000009.1:0-96242 GCA_964534325.1 uncultured archaeon | reverse complement strand
CTGCCTACTCACATTTATTAAGGATGACAGATAGAAAGGTTTTTCAAAATTCTCTGCTATATTGAATAGTGTATGTGGTTCCTGGGTCATCTATTATTCTAACCTTTCCGTCTTCGATCCAATAATTGCTTTGATCTAACACTACACCATCTGACCTAACTACGCTTTTTATTGATCTTTCATTATTAAACATGTCTGGAATATCCAAGAATATCCACTGATCTTCAGCTTTAGCTGTAGAGACTTCCATAGTCTTATTTTCCTTATCTTCTTCAGTTATTGTATGATCTTTCTTATAAACACTTCTCTCGCTATCAGGTTCAGTTAAATCTTTTATTTTATCTGGAATTCCGTCCCCATCAGTATCTACTGAATAAGGAATCTTCATTCCAGTAACGGATAATTCTCTCCCTAATATCTCTGTGTTTACATCTTCTATTAAAGAGGTTGCTTCACCGCCCAAAGCTTCATCATGCGTGAAGTTGGCCGTGAAATTAGTGAATTCGCCTCCTACATTAGATTTTAACTCCCAATAACTTGTTACTATTCCACCTGGAGGCACATCTCCAATGTTGACCTTTAGATCGCTCATAATTTCAAAATTAAGGAGCAAATCACCTTCATTATCCACAATCTTGGGTTGAGCAGATTCAATTTCTAGGTTCCTAGCCCATCCATGACCTGAGTTATTAACCTCTACAGCAAGATGGAATGGCTCATTCGGCTCTATTTCTTCTGGTAGATAGTAGGTCAAGTTTAATTTTGGCTGTGGTTTTACTGTGATGTTTATCTTCTTACTGTTCGCAACGAATGAGCTTGAATTGGCATTACCACTGATTTTCATCTGCACTGAGTAATTTTGTCCACTCGGATCTTTGCCGCCTGCACCAGTTTTAGGTATAATCAACCACTTCAAAGAAGCTGTAGAAGAAGCCTTTATGGTGCCATTATCTGTAGAATCAATATTTGTCAGAGCTGGTGGTTGAATGAAGAACTTATCATTAGCAATGCTACCATTATTGTCCCTTATCTCAATATCTATATCAACGTCTTGAAGATCTTCATCTAATTTATTCGTTAACCCCGCTTCAGCTTCAAAGGATTCCCTTTCTAAGGCCAAAGACTGGCTTAACTCAATCCTGACTTTTGCTTCAGTATAATCAGTCAGTTTAGGCCCATAATTTATGTCGTAATCTTGCTCTTCTATTCCAGGATAGCTGGGGGGATCAATTTCCTCAAATGTATAGTTGGAGAAACCCCACATTATTGCTCTGGACAATATTCCTATATCAAGAACTTGAACTGGTATACTCTTTGTATCCTTCTCCTGTTTATGGTCCCATTTATAGTTAAATTTAATTTCTCCATCGTAAACGCTTGGCAATAACTTGCCAAAAACAGAAATACCTCTGACTCCTAAGCTTGCTGATTCATCTCTTGATATTGAAGTTTTATCTAACTTCTCTCCAAAACTACTTAAAAACCAGCCTCTGTATACACTTATTGAGAAACCTGGATTTGGATACGGAGAACCCACTATGATTTTACCAATATCAATTGCTAAATCTTTAGTTACCTCTGAGGCGCTCACATTCCCCATTATCATGTTCTCAGTAGTCTCTGATAGGTCAGCATCTATCGCCACTCCCAATGCAGGACTAAACAGAGTAGCATCTCTAATATGAGGGTTGGTGACCGTAAAGTGATAGGTTGAAACATCAGTAATACTAAAATTAAAGTCCCCCTGAAAAGCATTCTCCAAAGCTGGCGCTGTAACAAGGCTTCTTGGATTTACTACTAGCCCCAGCTCAGGTACTCTAATCTCGCTTGTAGCCGATCCGTTAACATAAACGAGTTCATTATTATCTCCGACGTAACTCCCATTGTATTTGAAAATTAAGTATGTTGTTTCGCCTCGGCGAGCACTAGAGTTTGCTGATACCTCAAATTCGATCTCTTTACGTTCACCAGGATCTAATGTCCCAATTGAAGATCCAGGACGGAGTTCATTTACGTCAATGTCTTTTGGATAATTTGATTTTATATCCCACTCGTAAGTTAAATTCTTTATAGGAACCCTCTTATCTGTGTTCCCTCCCTTAACTACATAGTTTGCAACACTAACATTCTGCTCTATTACGTCTCCAGGCTCCATTGTTGCTGAAAAAGTTGAAGCTAAAATACCAGCCTTTCTGTCTGGAATTATTACATCAACACCAGTATTAGCTATTACTTCCTTGCCACCCTCTCTTTGTTCAATTCCATTTATTGAGATTAAATTATGAAGCTCTTGATCCCAGCTAGCCTCACTTGACACTGAAACATCGAAAGGTACTTTCTTGCTCTCACTACTGTTTAAATGGAAGTTGTTTACCAGCAAGTCAATCGAGACATTTTTATCCACTAATGTAGATATTTGAACGTCATCGATGGAGTAAGGAGAAATATTTTTGACTTTAATAGTCGATCTTTGAGTCTCTCCCGGTTCTACTATTAAGGACTGTTTTGAAGGATTAATGACCAAACTGGTTGAAGGAACTTTCACCTCCAAATCTATCATTACGTTATCTAATCGAACCATTTTGGAGACATTATCTTTCTTATAAAGGAATTCCCCAGTTATGTTTATTTTCCCTTCTAATGTTACTCCGTTGGAAGTGTGTGGGGAGACTCCCACAGTGAAGGGTATATCAACAGACTCATTTGGTTTAATCTCAGTTACTTCATTTGACAGGAGGTTTAAGTTCAAGCCAGAATCTAAGTTTGTGCTAATCTTAACATCAGAGATAGGAATTAAACCCAGATTATGTAATTTAAATCGCTGATTTGAGATAGTTTGGTTAGGATATATTGTGTAATCGAGATCGCTCGGGATTGCTTGAATCACTGGTGTAGGAACCTCCGCATTTAGAGTCACACCAAGAGTAACGTTGTACCTGTCCTCGATAGTTGTGCGTTCCACATTCCAAGCAATGTCTAAAAAGTCCGGGTTAAGCATGACCTCATAGGTACGACCAGAGCTGTTAGCTGGTTCAACATAAATTTCACCAAACGATGACTCATAATTCTCAGCAGTGACTCTATAATCATACTTACCGATAGGGATATCTTCAAATGAAGTCAACCCCTCTGATTGGGTAATATTCTCGTAAAATATGCCTTCAGCTTCCTTAGAAACAAGAGTAACTTTTGCATTAGAAACATTGGTTTCCGTGATATTGTCCTTAACCTTGAAGGACGGTGCCCCCTCTTTGGATTTAGTAACTGTAATAGTCATAGGTATAGTTACTGTCTTGTGGTTGCTGCTCTGAATCTCTAAACTGGAGCTGTATTTGCCCAAAATGTCATTTGGTGGGTAGATCACCACATCAAAGCTCTTACCCTCACCTGGAGAGATATCTCCTAAACTTTTATTCTCTTGGATTAATACCCATTCCAAATCTGAAGAAACCAGCTCAACATCTTCCAAGTTAGCGTAACCTATATTAGTAATATTTACTGTTCTTACAACTGACCTGGCTGGATTCGTGCTTACTTCCAGTATATTCGGCTCAGCTTTCAGAACTGGATCTCCTTTGTACAAATCAGTATATAGCTCCCCAGAATCACTTGCTTTTTGATCGCATTGAGCCGTCAACCTAAATAACGCTTCCTCAGGAGAACTTATTTGTGAAGATAAAGTTATCTTTATTTCATGACTTCTACCTGGTTTGAGAATATTTAAAGTACCATCGCTCAAGTTGGCAGAGATCGAATCGCTACTATTAAGGTCTAAAAGATTTATGGAGATGTTAGTGAGTTCTGTATCACCAATATTGTTTAAAGATACTGAAATGGTGTTTGTTGTACCTTTTATCACTGATACTTTCTTCCTGTGCGGGTTAAACAACAATCCATCTATTATGAATGTGTCTTCTGAGTGTTTATTTAGGCCGTCTACAGTCGTTTGAGCATCAACAGTATAGAGTCCAGCTTCTGTAGCTAAAGGCTTGAACTGGAAGGAGTATTTTCCAGTTTCATTAGTTCTTGCTAAAAAGCTTCGGGAGTACCCTTTAACAATTATTTCAATATAAACGGTTTTACTCGGTATTGGATCTCCATTATCACTCTCCACCACACCCGAAATACTTATTGGATTATTTCTATCGCACCTTTCAGGTTGTGCATTCGCCTTAAGAACAAAATCCGATATAACCAAAGTTATTTCCTGTGTATTATTGGTTTCATTAATCTCTGAAACATCATCGTTGGCATCCACAATCACCGTTACATTATGCTCTCCAGCAGTATTGAACTTTACGCTCCTCTCTAGATTTATTTTTTTACTGGAGGGCATACCAGGGATTTCAATGTCTTCATAAGTTTCCCCATCAACTTTTAATCTTATAGTAGATGTTTTAGTGGTATTGTATCCAACATTTTCTAACTCCATATTAAGCTTAATGGAGTCATCTGAAACATTTTGAGATAAATTTAAAACCGTATAGTCAGGCAACCCACCTGCAACATTAGCTGAGCCATTATCAATTTTAACTGGTACATCTGCTTCTGATGAATTGATGAACGTATCCGCAGTTAGATTGAGGGAGGTAGTGTCACCCTGCTCACCCACCGCTTTAACAGTTAAGGTGGACAGTAAGACATCCCCACTCTGACCTGCTCCTTTATTAAGTGAACCTACCATAACCCAACCCTTATCAGCATAAACCAAATTATTGACTTCTGTTTCAAAAACAGGATTGTTAATAGCATTAGTTATATTAATTACCGAAGGATCATAAGTGATATTTATTGCAAAATTAGCTAAGTCAGTTACATTCAAAGCAGTTAAATTCACTTGGGTAATCTCACTCTTGTTTATTTGAGCATCCTCAATATCTAATGTTGCGAAAGGTGGTATGTTAACCGATCCATTATCAATTTTAACTGGTACATCTGCTTCTGATGAATTGATGAACGTATCCGCAGTTAGATTGAGGGAGGTAGTGTCACCCTGCTCACCCACCGCTTTAACAGTTAAGGTGGACAGTAAGACATCCCCACTCTGACCTGCTCCTTTATTAAGTGAACCTACCATAACCCAACCCTTATCAGCATAAACCAAATTATTGACTTCTGTTTCAAAAACAGGATTGTTAATAGCATTAGTTATATTAATTACCGAAGGATCATAAGTGATATTTATTGCAAAATTAGCTAAGTCAGTTACATTCAAAGCAGTTAAATTCACTTGGGTAATCTCACTCTTGTTTATTTGAGCATCCTCAATATCTAATGTTGCGTCTGTATGGTCTTGTGCCACGGCTGTCCCCAAACCAGCAAGTAAAAAAAGTGAGAAAAATATGAGGGTTTTATAAGCTATTGATACTCTACCGTACTCCAGAAAAAAATTATTCCATTTCACGATAAACAAACCTCCGAGATAGTTAAACAAATATGAATCATTTAACCCCGTCCAACCAGAAAGTAGCATAATTGAACTTACCAATTATAAAAATTTTGTCTTTTGTATATTTCTAATTAATATCATAATAGTGATGCAAATAACCTTGTTGAGACAGTTAGCCGATATTCAGTACTAAATGTTACATTTGAATCTATTTAATTAAATAAGATATCCACAAAATAGTCTCAATGACTTAAACAAAAACCACTTGAGAAAAATAAATAAAAAAGTAATTTAAAGTTATTTTCTCCTGAATGCATAGGCTATAACCACAATAGCAGCCACTATTACTGCAACTATACCTATTGTTACTGTTGGTTGCTGCCAAATTGAGGTTAAGAATGAGGATGGTGTTTTAGTTGGTGTAGCAGTTGGTTGAGCGGTAGGAGTCTCTGTGGGAGTCTCAGGAGTTTCTTCTGGTGTGGATGGCATTGAGGGGATTGAAGGCACACTAACACTGCTTGTGGAAGTGGGTTTTGGAGTTTCTGTTGGTGTGGCAGTTGGGAGTGGTAGTCCACCACCTCCTCCGCCTCCCCCTCCACCTCTAGATGCTGGTGTAGGAGTTTTTGTGGGTTGAGGTGCTGGAAGAACTGAAATCTGTTTTGAGGTTGTGGATAATAATCCGTCATCATCTTCGACTGTTAGATTCACAGTGTAATTATTTGCATCGCTATAAGAATGCTCAACCAATGAACCACTAGCAGTGTTACTATCTCCAAAGGTCCAGCGATATGTGGTTACGTTTCCATCCAAATCGAAGGAAGTGTTAGCGTTGAAGGTTATAGTATCATCTACTGTTGGAGACTGAGGACTAGTAGAGAAATCTGCTGTGGGAGCAGAAAGATTGCTGTCCATCTCTCCGTCTCCATCATAATCTACTGTAATGTAATTGCTAGTTAAATCTGTATAAACTGTCGAATTATTTGTTAGAACTAACGATATGGTTTTATTTTCTCTTCCGTCATCTTTGAATTCATTGATTTGTAGTTGTACTTCTCCCTGTCCACTAACATCGATACTGCTTCCGTTAACGTCAGCAACTATTTTATCCTCCGACACTACTGTCAGACTCCTGTTAAAGTTAACAGAAGTTATAACCAGAGGGTCAGTAAAGTCAGGGATCTCTTCTGTCTCTACAGTCACAGCCGTACTGGTTGGATACGCAACAACGTATAATGTACTGCCAATGTATAATGTATCTCCTATGTGACTTTTCCTATATTCCATGAAACCAGTTGAGTGATCGATATCAGTCTTATATTGGTTTGAGTCGAAGAAACCCAAACAATATCCTTTTTCACACTCCGTAGTTGTTAGCCCAACAGGGTTTGAGGATGCGAGAATTGTATAATTACCAATTATATCATGGTATTCAGTAAAGCCCCCAAATGGTATTCGGATCCAACGGAAATCATCCCAAGTAAGTGTATTCGTTGTTTCAAATGAGTCAATATCATAATTTAAATATTTAAAGCTATTATCTGAAAGGTTATACTTTGCCCAGTTCATAATTAGATTAACCTCTTTATCAAGAGGATCATAGGAGTTTCTGTTGGGATCATAGATTTTAAAATATACATCATTTCCCTTCTTAACATATCCGAACGCCAATATTGCGTGCTTACCCCCATATATACTCTCTAATACGATAATAACTGGAAAACCATCCTCAATCCTACTTAAAGCAGTTTCAGAAGAAATAGAATAGCGAGCCCAAGGTAGCTGCTTAACCTGATGGAGGAATACTGAAAGCATAACATTATCCAAGGGTGTTATCTTTGCTCCATCAAACTCCAATTTTTTAACTTCTTCTTCTTTAAAATCCCAATAACCGCAAAGATAATCCTGATCCTGATTTATCACATCACATCTGGGGACGTGCTCAGGAGTGTAGTTAACAAGATCTTCAAAATCTAAAGGATGCGGCGCTACATTTCCGCCTTCGGAACCTGAATATAACTCCTTTTTCCATTCGTAATAGAGAAGAGATGTAGACACCATTCCGTAACAGATACCTCTTTCACTAACTTCTGCACCCCAATTCTCAAATATATAGGTATCATAAAATGGATTGAAGCCAGTTAAGGCTTGCTTACTTATGTCTTCTTTTTGGATAAGAGATACTATAAGCCTGATCTCTGAATATAACGTTTTAAACCAGAACTCTTGAGACAGGCAATCGCTAGAAGAGATATTTGATTTGTAACTCTCGTTACATGGTAAATATAATCCCCATACGTTTGATTTATGAATTTTCCCTGAATTGTTGATCTCTAAAGAAAAATCAGGAAGCTTTCCTGTAGGGTAATGGAGAACTTCAAATTCCACCAAACATAAATCCATATCATCAAGTATTATATCTTCAGTCTTTGATCGATCTAATTCTATGGAACGTTCTTCTATATTCTCCCCATTTATAATCTCTAGTTGATAGTCACCCGGATTTAAGTTGTTAAAACAGGCGTAGCCAGTGATATTTGTAAGATTCTCACCCACCTTAGCTCCATCTGAATCATTGAGCTCCACTTTAGTTAATACGACCGGACTTAAAATGTCTGAAGGGTCCCCCGCAGTAACATTAACACAGAGATCATACATCTGAAATGGGAACTCCACCCAACCATAGTTGTCAGTGCAAATCTCTCCTCCACCAACAATATATGCCTTGGCGAGTCCTGTATAAACTCCGGGTTCAGGTGGATCATAGTTAAAAGTGAAGGTGCTATCATCACCCTTTTGAATAGTCTCACTACCACTCTCCTCATCTAAAACTATTTGTCCACTCTCATTCTTTAGGATGACAGATGCTTTAACGTCCACCTCATCAGAAGCAAAGTTTGAGGGGACTTTGATGGTAACATTAACTTCCGTTGGATTGTTTACATCTACTTCTTTAGTATTGAATTTCTCGACATAAGGGTTTTGTCTGTAGAAGTCTGTTTCAGTGATCTCTCCCGCAGCCACAGTTATCCCCTTCTTTTGTCCCCAATGCTCTTTCCTTCCCTGCTCAATTTGTGGATCATGCCAGACATTAAAGTAGTATTCACCAGCGGGAATTGTGAATGTAGCCTTGCTATCCCCATCAATTGTTTTCTCTTCAAATGTCAACGTTTCACCAGCCTTTATCAATTCGATTTTAGTAGTCCCCTCAACTTCAGCAGCTGGGTCGCCATTAACATTGTAAACGTTGACCGTTAGGTTTCCGGTGTTGGAGTCAGAGATATAATTCTCAAATGGTTGCATGAGTGGATAATCATCTTGATCTCCGTCTATATTATAAGGTTCATCTCCAATTCCATCCTCTGGACTGGTATCTGAACCCACATAATCGCTCCAGTAGTTACCCAAGTAGTTGGTGTATGTGTTACCTTTATACGTATAGGTTATTTCTCTAGTAGAATTCCAAATATTTACTGGAATATAACTTGAGTATTCATCGTGGTAGACAAAAGAATTATTGTTATTGTCAAAATAATTGCCATAGATGGTGTTATTCATACTGTCATCATCAATATAAATTCCGTATAGTTCGTTATCTATTACTAAATTATTAAAAATAGTATTAAATCTCGATTCTTTAAGCTTTATTCCTGCCCCAATCCACCAAGGATTTTTTCCATTCATCACTATTCTATTATTGGATATTGTACTGTTTTCACAACCACTAAGCTCTATCCCAGACCCTGAACATCCTTGTACAGTGTTATTAATGATAGAAATATTGCTAGCATCCCAAACAGTTAATCCATTGGATTCCAATCCGGGATGACCTGCTGAAAAGCTGTTGTTTGATATTCTCATGTCTTGTACATCAAGTAACCAAGCAAATTTAACTTTTGAGAAGGCTAAATTACCGCAACTAGCATCTCTAAAAGAAACATAACCAGATGGTATATCACAATTTTTTAGCGTAATGTTTCTTAGGAGTCCTAACCTACCATCGTACACTAGTATACTCGCATGGCCCTTAATTATATGCTCGTTCCCATCAAAGATTACGTCATCAGACTCAATTAAGATATAAGTACCGTTAAATGTGACATTATTCTTCAGTTTATAATAGCCAGGTGAAGAGATTACCCAAGTTTCGGGATTTAGAACTTGCATCTCTACTTCTCCTACTTTAAACGTTAATGTGTCATCTACAAAATTTTTGTTAGTGTGGGCAAATGCATAGGCATAACACCAATTATCATGCCATTCAGATGGTATCTTAAATTCCAGTTCAAATGATTGATTCTCGTTAACTTCAAATGTGAAATTGTACTTAGTTTCTCTCCAATCAGAAAGTTCAGGATCACTTGGATCTGTAAAGTAGATTGTTATATTATTTGGGGTAGCATCATCAAACTGACTATTAGTTGGAGCAGCATTTGTGGTTCCAGATATCGTTACAACCTGATTTGGAAAAACAGTTCTATCATCGACTTCAATTTCAGTCCATGGCTTTCTCAAAATTATAGGTACAATTGACGAATGTATACCACCTTCTACTTTTAATTCGTAATAACCATCAGTTGCATCGTGATTTAGGTACAAATCAGTGGTATTAACAGTAATTTTAAACTCACCATTGGTACTGACGGGAACATCTCTAAAATAGCCGTCATAAGGACCAAGAAGGCTCCATGACAAGTTTGTAAATCCCTCAGAAGTCCCATTGATGACGATGAAATCTCCAAAAGCAATATTATAACTTGGATTCTCCAGTTCAATTTCAAAATAAGCAGTTTCGGGCATAATTACTTGATATGAGCTTCCATTGTTTTTGTCCACATAGACAGGGTCCACTGTCTTTGAATAACCGTTATGCTCTACTAACAATTTGTATTTCTCGCTAGAATACGAGGTGGGCCAACTGGAGAAGACCACATTCCCTTGGCTATTTGTGGTACCTTTATATTCATAATCCCAATTTTGGTTATAGCTATCCCAACTATAAACCTTTACAGTTGCCCCTTCCATATGGGTAACTCCATCCTCATAAAAGACCGTAACATCCAAGCTACGCCTATATAACGTTGTTATGGTAACAAATTCATCTTCCCCTTGTTCAACTTCGATGTTTTCTGCACTTCCAATCCACATATTATCTTTATAGGCTTCTACGTGGTATGTTCCCACATCGATATCAGTGAATGTGAATTCATCATAACTTGGATTCAACCTTCTGGATTCATTCCAACTACTATTATAAAGAATGGCAGTATCAGGAACAATCGTACCCCCATCAGGATATTCTACATGTACAGTAATCTCTCGATTGTAAAGTTCCTTTACAACGATCCCTTTATACCAGTCGTGCTGATCAACAACCACGTACTTGTTATTGTACTCACCTTCAGTTACAATGTAGAAGTAATAAGTTCCTATTTCCTCTGGATAGAAATCATAACCGAAACGGCCTTCTTCACTCCCCTGAATGTTTAATTCCTCAGCATTCTCAAAGTCGTAGGGACTTGCTTTATCTCTATCAAGAATAAGTTTAACTTTAACGTCCTTGGAGATATGTTCATCATTCTGCACGGTTACGTCAACATGAACCTTCTCTCCAACGTTAACTTCCATATCATCCTCGTAAGGGCTTTCTCCATTTATTTTAACATCAGAGATCCACTGAGTATGTCTTACAAAATCCACAGTTGTTGAAACATTTACTTCCACAACCATACTACCCCAAAATTCAGACAGCTTCATCCCAGCATTAGGTATTTGATACACTTCTATGATGTACTTATCATCTGCAAGATCATCAAATTGAAGTTGAACCTGAGACTCTCCTCCTGAATAAGTTTCAGATTTCTGCTCAATGGAATTATAATCTTTATCAAAGAGCACCACTTCTATAGTACCTCCACAATCAGGCAGAGTATAACCTGGCGTATTCTTCACATTTACCTTTAAATCTGGAGAAGAAGCAGAACCAATACCTAAAGAAAGTCCCACAACCAAAAGTAATACGACAGTAACAATCATATATCTGACATTCATTTCAGACCCTCCAACTCCTGCATTTGCTTTACTGGTTTGCCTTGAACCCTAATCGGTTCCTCTTTTTGTAGAATAGACGTGAAGAACGTAATTACTACAAACAAAAAAATACAACCACAGAAACCCAACAATACCCTAAACCTCATCTAAACCCCTCCAAACCTTTTTTATATTTAGCAAACTATGCAAAAAGTAGATACTATAAAGGCTTTTCTATTTTATTTATTATCTAAAATAATTATTGTAGCCTAAAATTTTCAGATTTTTATGCTTACCAATAAATTTCACAGTTAACCGTCGGTTACAAAGAAGCGTACAAAAGCTCTGCTAATTATATAGTTGTAGTTATCATCTTTGACATTTTCATACTAAGTAAGAACAATGTCGAGTAAGTTTTAATTGGTTTGAACAGTTTTAAAAATTCGATAATATGAGTGTGATCATGCGGATTTAGGTGATTTGCGATCGGAACTGAAGATAAAGGCTGGTAGGGTTTTATTGGTTTAATGTGTCGTCTAAAAATTTCTTTAGTTGTTGATTATGTGGAAAATATAATTAACGTCTTCTGCGATCAGTATTATTATGGATCGGGGAAATCATGAAATTTCAAAAAGAGATTTTCTAAAGATGATAGCATATGGTTCAGCTTCTGTCTTGGCTCCTGAAATCGCCAAGGGAGAAACCAAGGAAAATTCTGTGGAATACCCTTTTGAAGAGGTTTTTGGTCCCAGGCCTGGGACCCGTTATTACTTTGAAGACACAGGATACTTTTTCTCGCATGTTCCCCCTCACGAGATTTTTGATTACATAGAGGGTTTCAAGAAAACAGACAAGCCCTTGGACGAGCCTCTCAGACACCCTGAAGATACCACAGACGAATTAATCAGAAACTCGAAGTACGATAAAAATGGTAACTTGAAAATCAGTGAAATTGAGATAAGCCCCACAGATTTTGCTTTTTGGTTGTGCGTCTCTTCCATTGTTGAATCATCCCAAATACCTTTGTACGTAGGTTACCTTGATGTGGATGGTGAAGGTGAAGCAGAGGAATTAACAGCTTTCCATGAATTTAGACTGCTTGAGAACAAAATAAATGAGATGAGGGAGATTGAAGATCACATAAAATTCTTCAAGGATGTTTACATTTCAGACAAAGGGCTGGAATCTAAACTATCCACTTTCTCAGAATTTCTTCCTAGGGAGGTTTCTCGTTACCTTGTTTCATATGGGTATCCTTGTTGTCTTGTAAGCATGGACCTGCCTCCTAAAGATGTTGCCAAAGATTCGAGCGGGCTCCAAAAGCTGTTGTATTACAAGAGCCCTGATGAAGTTGATCTTGTTTCTGGAAAAGCAACTAGGTGGATTAACTTGGTAGACAAAACACCACAAAAGCTCGGTTTGGACAAAATAGATACTTACGAAACTCCCACTGAAGTTCCTGAAAACACTACAACTCCAAAAAGCAAAACCCCTTTAAGAAAAGATAACAATTTAACATCTTCTACCCCTTCAAATTTTAGTAATAAGGAAATTCCAGGCTTTGAAGCAGGGGTTTTCCCTCTTGCTATAGGAAGCGCTCTCTATATCTACAAGAAACTAAAGAATTAATTTAGTATTATTCAAGGTAAACATAAAAAAGATAAAAAACAGGTATTGATACATCTTTCTCCAACTTGACCACTAAAACGCCGTACTCTCCCTCCACTTACAAAGAACCATACAAAAGCGCTTTTACTTTCTGGTTGTTCTTCTGTGGCACATTACCTTTATGAGATGTTTGCAGGGCATTACAAATTCATAGTCTTTGGATTTAGCTATTTCAAGGTTTCTTTCAAAATCTTTGCAAACACAAAGACCTCTCTTCTCTTTCTTACCCAGAATTACTTCATAGTTAACTCTATTAAATTTAAAGTGATAAGTGTCACTTCCATTGGTTGACATAACTCGTTTAGGTTTTCCTTTTAGGAAAGTGGATCGATATAATCTCTCAATAACTTTCTGATTGTAATACTGATTTCCGTTACTCCAACATATTCTCTCTAGATTTACTCTCATAGCAGGATGTATTTCTTTTACTATCATATCAAACCTCAATTCGAAGCTTTTCACTTCTAAACGGCTCAGTCGAGTTGGTGCTTAGCCCGACTTCATAGCTTTCGTAAGAAGAAAAAAGAAAAATCATTTCAAAAACTCTCTGTAAATCATTACCTGCTTATCTGTTAATTCATACATCGGCAAACCTTTTCTGATTAACTGCTCCACTTCCCAGATCTCATACATGCTTACTTCCATATTGCTCTTATCTTCCAACTCACCAGAACGAGCTACTATCTGGTGGATGGGACGACTGGAGTTAGTAATCGCTACCTTCATCGCTCACCAGGGAAAAACAAACTGGATTTGCTCTGACAACCACTAACTGTTTCATCGGCCGAAGCCTCCAACCAACCGGAGCGATCCTAAATCGCTCACCCTCACAACTGCGAAGGTTGTCGTGAGAAAAACTCGCAACTAAAAGAGTTTCGCAGATTTTTGCGAGCAACCTAAAATGATGAGCGAAGGGGAAGAATTTTGAGAGTAGCGCAAGTAAAAAGCAAGAAAGACTTTAGACCTGAGCATAACTAAGGCGATTTAGGGAGTGGAGTGGTGGAAGCTGTAACAGTTGAGTGAAATACGGAAAGTATATGTATTAATTGGATTAAAACTTGAAAAGAAGCAAAAGGCTTTTATGGTGCGCTGCACTCCTCAAACCATGCACGGCCCGGGCGCTCTTTATTTGGGTCAACTTCATAATTTACTTTTGATTTCATGGTTATCCTTGCCTGTAAGTCTTAATAAAAAGAATAAAAAATGGGAAATAGTTGTTTTATCTTCTTCTCAAGTATGTCAGAGAAGCTACTGCAGTGACAGCGATCGCCGCTATGGCTATCGTCACTGTGGGCCACCACGAGTTTTCTTCTGGCACTGGAGTTTTAACTGCATCCGATTCCATCAAAGTAGTTTTTGTTTGTGGCTCAGTCGCTTTGGGTTCGGGTTCAGGAGTGTTGCTCTCCGTCTTCTCCAGATCCTTATCTACAGCCCCTGATCCCTTATCCTCGTCTAAATTATATCCTCTTACGGCGAATACGTCTCTGAGAGCGAATAAATTCAATCCCGGTGAGCTGGCCTTGAAAGTTATCATGCTGCTGTTCCCGATAACCTCTGTTTCCAGATCCATCCACTCACCATCAACCCACCTGCTGAGGACCACATCTGATTTGTGCACAGCATTTTCTTTAAGCCAGCCTTCAGGCAAAGTGAATTCTATGTCCACTGCTCCAAGATCATCCTGGTCTATGGAAGTGGCTACTGATACGAATGAGTGGACTTTACCATCAGGAGCGCCCACCCACGAGGGTTTTACCTTATGCTTTCCTGCAGAGAATGAAGGGTCCTGAACTTCTTTATTTGTCATCAAAGTCAATTTTCTTATGGGAGCCTCTACAGGGAAATCCACTACAACCGGACCTTCCGGAGTGATCATCCCTACAAGCTGTCTGTCAAAGACCTCCTCAAACTCTCCACCCATTAAAGCTGGCAACTTAGCTGTACCTCCAGATCCTCCAGACCCGCCCCTGTTTGCTCTGGACGGCTGAGGGGTTTTAACCGCTTCCTTCTCTCTGTTCTTTCAGGGTTTGAGCATTATCGAATCTATCGACAGAATCCTCCAGTATAGTTAATAGCTGTTCCTTGTCTGTATTCATAGGGTCCTGAGAAGTGTAATTATCCAGTATCCATCTATCGACTGCGTTTCGTAGATCACTGTTAATGATCGAAGAAGCCCCACCAAATTCACCTGAATTCGATTCGTTTGAAGCATCATTGATCAGGTCATGGAGTTCTTCTCTCCACAACTGGATCTTTGTTTGGTTTTCTGTGGCGAACGCTTCGTCAGGCAAATTGTCCACCGTATCATGTAATAACTTGGATGCGGTATCGAATTCCTCCAGAACCTCGCCTTTGTGCCATAGTTGAAGCGTTACCACATCCAGGGGATATTCCATGGCAAAGGAGTATGGAGCGACGTCGGTTTGGTGGCTGTAACTCTCATTTTTTGTATCAATATAGACTGTGAATCTGGCGTCAAATGGTTGCTCCAACACTTTTTCACCGTTGGCGTTCAACCCTACAAAGCTGTAGTCCCCTTCCTGTATGTTTGATAAGAGCACGTTTTCATGATAGTGCCAGGGAAGCGATTCTGCAGAGCCATTGGATTTTATCAATCCCTTGACGTAGAGAACCTTGGGTGGGTCGGCTGGATCTACCAGCATTCGGGCGAATATCTTGTTATAGTCCTCCATGTCATCCTGATGGTCCACTTGATTATCTATCCAGGCAGCACCGTAATCCCACCACTCATCCCCTCCTTCCATGAAGGCGGGGACTCCAGATACGTGCTTACCTTCTTTAACCCAGTACCCTTCTGCAAAGTCTATTCCAGGGACATCGTATTCTTCTGGGATACCACCAATATATAATCCATAAGTATGACCGAGTTCGTGTGCTGTAATTGTTGCTTTCCATTCTCCAAGGTCCCGAGTTATATTATTCTCCGTTATCTCTTTGTCGGCACCATTCCCAGATACAAAGACAACAGAACTTCCTTGCCATGTAAGTCCGGCTATATCCGCCCTATTGGTGTGGTAAACGAAGTAATAAGTTTCAACTACTCCCACAGACCTGTCTGCAGTTCCTCCGCTCAACCGGTATGCATGATAATCAAGACTGCTCACGTCTGCAGCTATTGCTTCCCATGTACATACACGCTGGGCCCCATCCATCTCGTACGCTCCATGGATATGACCGAAGTAGTTAGAATTTCCTCTGCTAGAATACTCCGATTCAGGAATGGGGAAGGTCGCTATCACGAACCGGTCGCTGTGGTTGATAGTTTCATCGTATTCTAAGTGAGTGACCGCGGGATATCCACCACTTTCAACACTGCAGCACTTGGAGTCCTCACCTTTTGGTGACACTACCCTGAAATAGTAGATGGAGAATGGTTTGGTGTCCTTCACCGTCACGGTAACGATATACTCGTTGTTGGTCTCATCCCACTCTTCAACCGAATCTTTTGAGTCCACGATAACCGTGATGTTCTGATCGCCAGTGCCAGTAGGAGCAATATCCATTCGACCCATTACTACCTCTTCACCACTCTCTGTTACATTCCTCAGCTCTTCAGGGCTCAAAACTATTTCCTGCGTCCCCCAGGAACCTATCAGCGATAAGGTCACCGACTGATCTATCTTATCCAGATTATCACCCTCTAATGTCACCAGCACTGCCAGCTCTTTGTCCTCTACCAGGTCAAGTATCCCGTCGCCATTAACATCCGAATCGAATACCACTTGAACCGGTCTCACCTGAGCTATCCTCAAGTCAGGTATCCCCTCAGGAGAGGCCACTTTGATGCGAACCGGCTGGAGACCGGCCAGACCAACATCATAGGTCCCTGGATGGATCAGCGATAGATTGTACGTGATGACCTTCTCCGACTGAGGGGACACTTCGCCTGTGGCGAATCCCTGAACTATTCCGTTAGCCGTAACAGGGACTGTATAATTTATAGTGGATGTTTCGGGATTATAAACGGTTGCGGTCACTTCAATGGACTGGTTGGCAAACGCAAGCGACGGTGAAACAGATAGGTTGGAGTGTTCAAGAGCTCCTGTGGGTTCAACCGCCCACTCGATTTCTGTGCCCTCGGCATCGGGTGTCACGGATATCGCCCGGAAGGAGTAGAGCATATCCCCTATTGCGTCTGCGTCAGCGTTTTCGCTGTAGACATCGCACCAGACATCGGCATCAGCCCCCAAGTAGAGTTTTTTGCCGATCTCGGTGGTGAAGTTGATGGGGACGGTGAATGATAGGGTGTTGTTTCTGGTGGTCGACGTTTTATTTAACTGGGGAGACAGTAAATACATGCTATCGCCGAAACTTTCGTACCATTTATCGTATTCGTCCTCGGCTTGGGTTCCGTTTTCATCGAAAACCCTGTAAGCCCATGAGTAATCCCAGTAATAGTAAAAGTCGTCCCTGGCAGGGTATGCTTTACCGTAACTGTTCTTAGATAATCCCCAATCCATCTCCACGAGTTTGTTGCCGTACGAGCACCAATCACCATCGCAAGCGATTTTGTGGGGGTCAAAGACCTCTATACCCCCAGATGCATATACATAACTGTTCCACCACATCCCATCCGAAGTGACAGTGTTGCCGCCTCCCAACGCCAAGAAATTGCCGTGCAACTCAGCAAAGATGGTCACATTAACTGGTGTACCCTCAGGCAAGCCGGAAGAACCGGGGAGAACCCTAAAAGTGTTCCAATAATCCGCATCAGAGCCTGAATCGGAATTCCAACCATCAAGACTGTCCTGCATATCAGCATGAGCATAAGCCCTAAGCAATCGGTTGCCAGCGTCCGCATAACCAACACTATTCTCGGCATACCACCCCTCTGTAAGCAAATCGTATACATAACCGAACAAGCTGGTAGGAGGATACCTCCCCGAAACAGGCTCAACCGAAATCGCATCATCCAAGAAGTGGTTATATTTATCTTCGATATCTATACGGTCTTCACTAGCACTATACAAAAACACCGAATTACTGGCCCTATCGTGAGCCATATACACATCCCGAGGAGGAAGATCACCCACACTCACATTAAACACATACGCATCAACCCGCGTATCAACGTATAAATCATAAATATCCTCTGTAACCAAGAAAGCCAATTCAACAGACTGACCCGGCTCCAAAGTTCCAGTCTTATTAAGTGCCACATAACCATTAATAGTCAAATTAGCCACATACGTATGGTTCGATGTACCCGTATTGTTAACCCACGCAGATGCCGTTATATTAGCACCAGGATCAGCATAGATAGGATCCACATATAATCCTGAATACTCAACTTCCTGCGCAGCAACACTGCTGGCATTGCTGAGTGCAAGTATAAAAAACAGAGTCAAACCTGCTAATACCTTATATTTCATTTAATTCTTCCTTATAATTCATTTAATTTCTCACCTCAATCCTAATTAATTCTAAAAATTAAAACTTAACTATATTAATTTATTATTATCATTATAGTTATAAACCTGAACGGTCTGTTTAACTCTTTAATCCATTAAAAAAGAACAATAAGTGCCAGAATAATGGATTAAGCTCTTATTTACTTTGATAAGGGTTTAAAATTCATTTATTCCAAATCAAATTTAAACAGAAATATATTATGTAAAATTGTCAATAAATACATTTCAGGGAGGAAAATCAGGACTAACTAATAGGCGATCCAGACGAATTTCATTCCTTTCACCCCATCTCCATAATCTGTTCCAGTAGCTTTATTCCTTAATTATTTATACTAAGAAAACCAGTAGCCTGTAGGGGGATATTGTGATGAATATGCAGACCAATCACAAACGTCTCGGAATCTCTGTCCTTCTCGGTGCCGTTTTAGGAGTCTTTTGCATTATAGGTGTGGGGAGCCGGGTAGGGATGACGGGTAATGAGTGGTACCTGTTCGGTATGTGGTATAACCGGGTCCTGATGGGTGTTCTCATAGGTTTTGCTGGTTCCTGGCAACTAATAAAAGAAGTTGAAGGAAAGAACCTCAAAAACGCTGGAGTTAGAGGACTTATACTGGGCATTATAGTTTCCTCCGCCATCTTCTTCTCCACAGGGCTCAAGGATGTGCCAGCGTGGTTTGCGGGAGTCGCTTACGGAGTTATCATCGATGTGGTAGCCACACACTTCTCTAACTGAATACGGTGAAATTCGATAACATTGAATCAATTCTCAAGCAAAAAATATTTATTTATGTGCATATATGCATATGTTATGGACAAGGTAGAACAAAAAGTCCGGTTCTTCAAGGCTCTGGGAGATGAGACACGGCTCAGGATAGTCAGTTTCCTTCTGAACAACGAATGTTGTGCCTGCGAGTTCGAATCAATGGTTAACAGGGATCAGACCACTGTTTCAAGGCACCTGAAGTTGCTGGTGGATGCCGGGGTCCTGGAAAGGGAAAGGAATGGAAGGAACATCGTCTACAGGATTAATGATGATAAGATCAAAGAGATGCTGCTCTATCTCGGTCTTGATGAAGTGGACCCCTGTTGTTGAGGTGATAAAATGAAAGAAGATGAAATGAGAGACGAAGAGATAAAGGATACGGTGAAAAAAGAGTATTCCAGAATAGCCACAGAGGATACAGGTTGCTGTCCCTCCTGCGGTTGTGGCTCTTATATCGATCAGGCGGTCAGTATAGGTTATAATGCTTCTGAACTGGAGAGCATTCCTGAGGATTCAATTCAAGGTCTAGGATGCGGTAATCCCACTGCCCTGGCAGACATCAAGGAAGGGGAGAAAGTCCTGGACCTCGGTTCAGGAGCAGGAATAGATGTGTTTCTGGCGGCAGAGAAAGTGGGTCCAACTGGACAGGTCATCGGTTTGGATATGACCGAAGAGATGGTAGAAAAGTCGGAGAGGCTGGCAAAAGATTATGAGTACAGTAATGTGGAGTTCAGGCTGGGAGAGATGGAAGAACTCCCTTTAGAAGATAACTCATTCGATCTGACCATCAGCAACTGCGTCATCAACCTCTCCACCGATAAATCCAGAACCTTTGAAGAGATATTTCGGGTTCTAAGACCTGGTGGCAGAGTTATCATCTCTGATATCGTGGTTAAAGGTGAATTACCAGAAGAAATTAAGAATGATAAGAGAGCCTGGGCAGGCTGTCTTGCCGGAGCCTTACAAAAAGACGAGTATATAGGCCATATCCAGGACAGCGGTTTTAGCGAGGTAGAAATAATATCGGAAGACATCTTCGGTGACAGAATAGCAGGAGTAGAGGTCATAAGCCTCAAAGTTAAAGCCTATAAATAATCCACTTATTTTTATAGAACGAATAGGTGGCGGTTGATAGTTCAACCAATCTCCATCCCGGTTCTTAATTTGACCCAGCAAAGACTTAATCAGACATCCAACTGCTTCCATCAAATCACCAATCACTATCACCCACTCCATATCGAAAAAGTTATTTCGGTTGTTGAAGATTCATGGTTAAGGAACTATGAGAGCCAATAACGAGGAACTGATTGTTTTTACTATCGGTCATTCTACTCGCAGCCTTGATGAGCTGGTTGAGCTGCTCAAGACCCATGATATACAGGAAGTGGTTGATATCCGCACCTTACCCGGTTCGAAGCACAACCCCCAGTTCAACAAAGAAGAGCTTGCAGCATTCCTGAAGAAAAACAGGATTGATTACGTTCACATGAAGAGTTTGGGTGGACTGCGTAAACCCTCCAAAGACTCTGTTAATACTGGCTGGAAGGCTTCCTCATTCCGGGGTTTTGCAGACTACATGCAGACCAAAAAATTTCTTTCCGCAATAAACACCCTAATAGAGATAGCAAAGAACAAACGTATAGCATTGATGTGTGCTGAAGCAGTCCCCTGGAGATGCCACCGGAACCTTATCGCTGACGCTTTACTGGTCAGAAATGTGGTGGTGAAACATATCATCAGCGGTTCAGAGGTTAAGGAGCATAAAATGACCAGTTTTGCCAGAGTAGATGCCACCTCAATAACCTACCCCGAAAGCTGAATTACACTATTTTCATCTCTTTTTTCATAATTAATAACTATCCGAAAAACCACAGTATAATTTACAGGCCTTAGGAGGGGGTGTAGGGTGAAGGCTTTTTGAGCCTTTCTCGATCATTGAAAACCCAGCCCATCCGGTCTGTCCTCTCAGCCGTCTGCCTACCGAAACCCGTGGCGGAACTACTTATTCCGCCACCTATTTTACTTAAAAGAGATTACGATAAAACGGTTAAATTTGAGAGACACAAAGAGACACAATATAATAAATCGATCACTTGACAGCAAAAAACCTCGGAGTCAAGTTTAACCTTTTTACCACTCTATCTGTTTCCTGTCTCTGAAAAACTTTCCGTTAGGAATTTCTGGTGCTGTTGCAAGCCATATTGCTGTGTCGGCACCTTCCTCTACTGACCTGGTTGCATGGGGGCCACCGAGATCGGTTCTCATCCATCCAGGGCACATGGAATTGACCTTTACTCTCCCCTCCATATCGGCTGCCATATTCACGGTCAAGGCGTTAAGTGCTGTTTTGGAGATACTGTAAGATGTCTTCCCACTGAAAGGGTTGTTTAATGCTCCCAAGGTGCTGGATATATTGATTATTCTCCCATCATCGCTTTTCAGCAATAAAGGGATAATGGCCTGAGACACCCTGAAAGGTCCGTAGAAGTTGGTTTCCATGGTCTTCCTCACTGTTTCCATATCAATATCTAAAGTGGTCTTATCTCTATCAATAGATATGCCTGCATTGTTCACCAGGACATCCACTTTGTCCAGCTCGTTTTTCAGGTAGTTCACCAGTTCTTGAATGCTGTTCCCATCAGTTACATCCAGTTGATGGAACACCACATCCATGCCCTGATCCTTTAGCTTTTGAGCGGCTTTATTCCCCTTTGAATCATTTCTGGCTGTTAGAATAACCTTTAGACCTTTCTGTGCGAGCTCTTTGGTTATCTCAAATCCTATTCCCCTGTTAGCTCCCGTAACGACTGCAACCCTCTTCTCTACCATTCAATCCCCCGAACAAGAATTTAACAGTAATATCTTAATAATGCTAATTAATTTGTCGCTGGGCCGGAGTCCGGAGTCTTAAACCTTATAAAGCAGGTTGAAAGGATGTTCTATTAGATCGATTAGAAAATATTGGCAATGTTGGTGAACTCCATGTTCGATAAGGCTCTGGTACCACTGGAACTCAGGCGCTCTCAAAAAGAGGTTTCTGCAATGATCCAATTCCTTCAATCCCTTAAAGTCAATTCTGTACACCTCCTGCACGTGCTGTCTGAAGGGATCGGACAGAAGAAGAGGCTTCAGAATTATATTGACGAAATAGCTCATACTCTGTCCACTGAAACCGAAATGGAGCTGACTACAGAAGTGCGAGAAGGACATGTCGCATCGGAGATATCGCAAGCCGCAAACGACGTTGGTGCAGACTTCATTTACATTACGTCCAACCACAGGGGGTTCATGTACCGCACTTTTCTGGGGAGCACTTCCAGAGATGTTATCCGCCTAACGGAAAAACCCACATTCGTCCATAAATCCCGGCCATATCTGCTGGCGCAAGAGCCTATCTCCAGAATCCTTTACGCTACCGACTTCGGTCCTACCGCACAAAAAGCCCTGGATTACGTCAAGTATCTGGGAGAGCTTGTAGAGGAGATATACCTTCTACACGTGGGTAAGAGGGCTCCAGACCCCTTTGAAGAGAAGAGGAGACAGCATGAGGTTAACTCCAAGCTTGAAGAGCTGGAAAAAGAATTGGAAGGTTATTTTAAACCCATAGAATCTATTTCGGCTGTCGGCTCTCCACACAAGGTCATCCACAGCTATTCAGAGCGAAAGAAAGCGGATTTGATAGTGATGGGGCGTTTAAGCCGGCCTGGAGGGCCTAATCTGATGGGGTCCACATCCGAGAGAGTTTCCGGGTCTGCCAATTCATCCATTCTGCTAATCCCTTAAACCATAAACCATAAACCCTAACTTAACATTAATATAGGTGATTTATAATAAACTGAGAGATGGCCATGTATCGTCTGCGAAAATTGGGTCGCCGTCTTCATGATCCTCTCTCCAAAGTCTATCTTTTTCTCTATCGCCGCATTTACAAGTACCTCTACCGTCGAGTGTACCACCCCATCCTGGGTAGGGACACTGTTTTCAGGGTATCTCTGCTGATCGTTCTGGCCTTTGTATTTCTGGGGATATACAGTCTTGAGCTGCTTAATGAGATATCTGGCCTGATACACCAGCGGATCATTGACTTCTTTGGGTGGTTCTACCTGCTCGCCGGCCTCGTCTTCCTCATATTCTGTCTGGTACTTGCTTTCAGCCGCTATGGGGATATTAAACTGGGAAAAGACTACGAAAAACCTCAATACACTTATTTCGGCTGGTTCAGCATGCTTTTCGCCGCAGGAATGGGTATAGGTCTAATATTCTGGGGTGTGGCCGAACCGGTTAGTCATTATATCAGCCCTCCTGCCCAGATCGATCCAGCCAGCGGTGAATCAGCCTCTTTTGCCATGCGTTACAGCTTCTTTCACTGGGGTCTCCACCCTTGGGCCATCTACATCGTAATGAGTCTCTCTATAGCCTATTTTTCCTTCAGGAGAGGGATGTCGCCTCTCATCAGTTCTTGTTTCTATCCCATACTGGGAGAAAGAATATATCGGGCACCCGGACACATCATAGATATTCTGGCGGTCTTTGCCACTATCTTTGGTGTGGTGACCTCTCTTGGACTGGGAGCACTGCAGATAAACAGTGGGCTGGCACACGTTTATGGCATACCAAGCACTACCACCACCACTCTGGCTATTATTGTTGTCGTGACCGTAATGTACATGTATTCCAGCATACAGGGACTGGATACAGGTATTCAAGTTCTGTCCAAATTGAATATGTTCTTAGTGGGAGCACTGCTCATCTTTATGTTCATCGTGGGTCCTACAGCCTTTATACTAAACGTGTTTACCTCCACACTGGGGGAATACGCCAATAGAATAGTGGAGATTAGCTTGCAGACAAATCCTTTCCAGGGATACGACTGGATCCAGGCGTGGACCCTATTCTACTGGGCATGGTGGATCTCTTGGTCCCCGTTTGTGGGGCTATTCGTTGCCAGAATATCCAGAGGGAGGACCATCAGAGAGTTCATATTGGGGGCATTATTCGTTCCAGCGCTCCTCACCTTCTTCTGGTTCAGCGTTTTCGGAGGAACTGCCCTTTATCTGGAGCAAGTTACGGGAGCCGGAATCGGAGGAGCAGTGACAGCCGACGCCTCAACCGCGCTCTTCGTAGTATTTGACCACTTCCCCCTTGCTCCCTTCATGTCCACCCTGGCAGTAATATCTTTAGTGGTATTCTTTGTCACTTCTGCAGATTCTGCTACCTACGTACTGGGAATGATGACATCCGGAGGGGTTTTCAGACCCCCACTATACAAGAAGGTCATCTGGGGAGTCGTTCAATCCGTAGTCGCCGCCATCCTGCTTATAGCAGGCGGATTGGATGCTCTCCAGCAAATGGCAATTACTGCCGCCCTCCCATTCACCTTCGTCATGCTTTTAATGTGCTATACTCTACTATATGGTCTATGGCAGGAGAAATAGATTCAAGAAACCCGTTTTTCTCGAGTAACTTTTATTTCGTGGATCGCTATGGTTGCCTTAGATAACAATGGATCTGTTCCAATCACAGATCTCCTCCCACTGTTCCAAAAATTGGTGCTGAAAAAGTTTATTTTGGCCTGTTATCCCTCGTTTCCTCAAGCTTTTGCAAAAAAAGAGTGATTGCAGAAGAATGTTATCCGCTGATTATGGATTAGAAAACTATTTAATTGTTCAGCACCCAACTAAGAGCTAAAGCTAAGTTCGGGAGTTTAGTGGGGGTTTGTTATGTGGGATTATAAGAAAAGGTCCGGTTACGAGATAATGATAGATATCTTAGAGGTTTCCTTGAACGGCGCCAACAAAACCAGAATCGTTTATTCTGCATACTTGAATTTCAAGCAGGCTAAACAATATATCGAACATTTAAAGGAAGCAAAGCTGATTAGAGAAAGCTTAATGGTGGTAAAACGATTTATCAGACCACAGAGAAAGGGAGAGAGGTGCTTTCCAAATACAAGGATCTCGAGAACGTGATAGAGCTGTAATAAGACGCGAGATTTGATTAATAATCGAGTATAGCTTGTTATAGCCAATTAATCGGTCTAAATTACAAAAAAGGATTAAAAGAAAAATTATGGTTTTAGGTTTAGGTGAAGCTGTAGGCAACGTTTATGTTGGCTCTAACGGTTACCTTGCCGGGTACGATGGGAGTGGATTCTTGAAGTTCACCCTTGGCTCCGGCAAACTCGTACCTCATCTCGAAGGGCTGGAAACCGCTTGTAACGTCTATTGTTATGGGTGGACCAAGATTGATGCCCATCTCTCTTGCAGCGTTTTGAGCTTCGCTCTGGGCATCATCGACGGCGTATTTGACTGCTTCTTTTCGGAGTTCCTTTCTTGTTGGTTCCTGCAGAGTGAATGATACGTCTTCCACACTATTTGCCCCTTTACTGACCGCGGTATCGATTATTCTGGCTGCCATATCGGTGTCTTCGGAAGTGACCTTTATTATGTTCACTGCCCTGTAACCCACTACCTCGGATTTGCGTGTTTCCTCATCGTATTCTCTCTCCGGGAATATGGTGAATCTCACGGTTTCTATGTGATCTCTGGACACTCCGATACCTCTCAACGAATTTATGACCTGATTGGTCATGGCAGCATTCTCCTCCCTTGCCTCTTGAGCTGTTGTTCTTGTTACTTCTACTCCCATAGAGATTTCAACCTGGTCGGGGTCGGCCTTGACTTCACCGCTCCCGGAGACATGGATGCGCCTTTGCTCGTCATCTTTGGAGTCGGCGGCAGTTACTGCACTTGGTGCCACCAGGTTGCTTAACGCCAATCCAGACATAACCCCCAATATCAGGGTAATTACTACCAGATAATTGTTCTTCATATATTTCCCTCTTTTTATTTTTTCATTATACTTTTAAGTATTTCTCTATTTTGTTTAGGTTTAATTTTATTAAATTTTGAAATAACATAAATTTAAATCATTGATGCTTATAATAATATCAGATGGGTCTAAATATTCACCCAAAAGTGAAGAAAAACCGTTCCACTCTTCAAGTCATTCCAAAAGAAAGATTAATTACTTGCCACCCGAAGAAATTCATTCAAAATAGGGATTGGAGAGCATGAAAGAGTCTATAGAATTAATGGGGAGAGACATAAAAATAGCATACTTGCTCCCTGCAATCTCCATAGTTTCCCTCATCTTCGCTTTATTGGGTTTCTGGGCTGGTATCCACCAATTATTCGGTCTGAACGCTCCCACCATTGCCCTTCCTGCCCTGTTCATTTTAGGATTTGCCCTGTTATCCTTAATAGTGTTCTTGATTTCCATGTGGTCCACATCTCTCGAAATCGAATTCTCTGAAGTGGATGAAGCAAAAGATGTGAAGCACGAAACAAAAAAGGAGAAGGAAAAAGAGAGCCCTGAGCATACATCGGCCATGAAGGGGAGAGCTACGGACGTCAAGGTTGAAAAAGGGGATACTTTCGAGGTCAGGGAGGCCGAATTCCTGGAGAGTCCGGCTTACCAGTACCTATTCGACTACGTCAAAAGAATAATTCAGGAGAACAACATAAGCATTTACTGGAAGGAGACCGATATAGAGGACTTATTGCTTAATTCCGATCGGGCAGAAAGCAATGCTGGTGAAGAAGTCGCAGAAGATGGTTTGGAGAAATGGGGTCTTAATCAATTGAGACTATTTCTGGCAAAGAAGAGGTTCTACTTCTCTGAAAAAGAATTTAAAACTCTGATAGAGAACGAGATTTTCAGGCAGACCTATGAAGACTTCAAGAAATACGTTCACTCTCGAAACCCTCAAAAACCCGACGACATCATCTTATCCTTCCTGGAATTCGTGAGAGAAGAAGAATACCCCCAAACAGATAACATGGAAGTAATTCAAAAGTTTATCAACGGAGAGCTGGATGTGACCTACTTGAAGAAGATCCTGGAGGAAAAGAACGTTATGCTTACTGAGGAGGACCTGATCGAAGAGATCAGACGGGTGGGAGAAGGAGTTATGTTCTAAGTTCGGTTCCCCAAAACACCTGGTTCTAAACGCTTATTTTCAAATTATATTTGTTTATCAATGGCCATCTGGCTCATTTCCGGTTTCAGTGATCTCGGCGGTAGGTTCGGGGGTCTCGATGGTTTCTTCATGCTCTTCAAAATCCTCATCGTGGAGGATGACCGCTATGTCCGAGTGGTTTTTGAGAGCAGTAGAGAACCCGGGTTGAATCCCTATGATGATGGTCTCTTTTCCGGCTTCCATTGCTTTGTTAAGCACTGACTTGAAATCCGCGTCCCTGGTGACCAGAGCTAAAGTATCGATGGCATCATTATATACCATTTCCATTGATTCTACAGCCATTTTGACGCTCACATCTCCGGAAGTAATGACCGGAGTGAATCCCTGAGCTTCCACAGCCTCCACCAGTTTTACCCCAGCATACTGGTTGAGGAAGACCTTAGCAACCTTGATATCCCCATAATTCAACAAAATATCCCTGATCTCGTATAAATTAATGGAGAACTCTTTTCTCAACATATTGGGCCCATCAATGACCAGGCCAATCCTCCTGGGATACGCATCCTTTTTCGAAGTGAGATGTTCTTTTACCCTTTGCAACTTGTTAAGAGTGATAGTTTTCCTTACAGCCATCAATAATTCACCTTAACCTCATTAACCTCATTAACCTCATTAACCTCATTAACCTTAACTTCTTTATCCAACTCCCTGTAGCAATGCGAATTCTTTACCTTCATATATCTTTCTCTATCAATGACAGAATTTACTGGAAGAGACTTGATTAGCCCGACCCGAATTCATTAAAAACCAAAAGAGCTGAACCAACAAACCGAGGTGTCTCGCTTCGCTGAACGTCCTTCTAACTTATCCTTTATTGCAGTAACCCTGATCGGTTTTTTGGCTATACTTTGTACACAATAAAAGAACAAGAGTCTGCTAAAACCCTGAGATAGCTCGTCCGGGTTAGCAGAAAAAAGGATGTCTGGTATTTTTAAGGTGAGAAATCCGTTTTGTATTACATATTCCATATCTGCAGGCAAACCATTTCAGCAAGTAGACTGTACACGAATTGCTTGACCCAATATATAGAAAAAATTTTTCATTAGGCCAGGCTAGTTACGAATGCCAAGTAAGTAAAGTATATTACCAGTGCGAATACAATACATATAATCTCTCTGCTCATTGTTCTGCCTCCTATACGGATATAGTCTCTAATATGGTAACCAAGATATATATAGGTTCCTAATAATCATCATATGACATTAATTATCCCTTCTAAAACACACAAAAAACAATTGAACACTTGAAAGACTACCAATTCAGATAAAAAGCTTTCTAATCGAACCTAATTAGTACAAAAAACAAACCTTAATTAAAAACTATAACTCATCACAAGCTTAACATCCAGTATCTGTTGAACCACTACACTGAGGTACAAACAATTATGTTTATATGATGATACCTTTCCCAGCCCTTCACTTCTTTATTTCAAATAAGATAATGAAAACTACCGGATTCAGAATTATAAAATAAATAGAAAAAAGTATTTCCTAAAAGGTTCATTTATCAACGATCCCTCCTTCAGTCACCTTGAAGACGGCCTCGCTCTCCGGTAGGTGTGGCGAGTCTATGAGCCTTGCCACCCTCAAATCGGCCTTGCTTTTCCGTAGATAGACGCGGAAGGTTGCAGTATGCGCCACGATATGACCGCCAACCGGTCTGTTGGGATCACCGAAGAACGTATCCGGTTTAGCCTGCACCTGATTGGTGACCACTACAGCAGCATTGAACAGCTCTCCAAACCGGACAAGATCATGGAGATGCCGGTTCAGCTTCTGCTGCCTATCCGCGAGAGTGCCTCTGCCCACGAACTCCGACCTGAAGTGGGCCATCAGAGAATCAACGACCAGCAACCTGACATCATTTCCATCTCTCTTGAGGGTGTTGGCCAGATCCTTGGCGTTATCCACCAGGAGCATCTGGTGATTGGAGTTATAAGCCTGAGCAACATTAATGTTCTTCAGAACATCATTGGGATCGAGCCCCTTGGATTCAGCCATCTGACTTATCCTCTCCGGCCTGAAAGTGTTCTCCGTATCAATAACTATGATCGAGCCATCCAGCCCGCCCTGTTCTTCAGGAAGCTGAGCATTCACCGCCAGCTGATGACATATCTGCGTCTTACCGGAACCGAACTCACCGAACAACTCCGTTATCGACTGGGTCTCCACGCCCCCACCAAAAAGCTCATTAAGAGTATCACTGCTCGAAGTGATCTTCTTGACCTTCTTTCTTCTCTCCAGAATATCTTCACCGCTCTCAAAACCCCCTACCTTTGCCATCGAACGAGCAGCAGCTATAATCTTGCCAGCATTCGATTCACCCAGCTCAGCAGCAGTGGCCAGCTCATTAGGTGAAGCCACCGCAATAGCATCGATCGCCGAAAAACCAGCCTCACGCAACTTTCCAGCCACCGAAGGCCCTACACCAGGCAAATCCTCCAGCTCAACCGTCTCATTCCCATTATTAGGCTCGACATCATCCATATTACCACATTTCCTCCAGACTATTATCTGAACCCCCTGACCACCCCGGCTACAGATCATTGTTCACCCCCGAACTCAGGTAAGCCAAGGCAGTCCTTTGGAGGTATAATTTACCTTGAAACAGGTTAAAGAATTACTTTCCGAGTGAACTGAAAGTGTGGGAGGGAGATCGTAATTTCTAAGTGTATCTTCTGATCTCCCTTCCAACCCTCTCTGCAGGTAGATTTAAGGGAGAATACTGGTAGATAGTTGGAAAAGAGCTGGAAACCAGGGGGAACTATAATTTTTAGGCGCCTCTGACCTCACTTCCAGCCCTCCTCCAAATCCCTTTGCAGGAGGTTATTCGGATTTTGTTCCTAATAGACGCTTTAGAAAAGTTTGGTCAACTTTGGGGACCATGAAATTTAATGCACTTGAAGGTCCTTCTAACCTCTTTCAAATAATGGTTAGTGTATCTCTTTCACCTATTATTTTTTAAAGGAAAAAGAAAGGAAAAATTAGATGTAGTTGAATATTCACAAACCTCCTACTGTAAAAAATAAAAATAAAATTTGGCAGAATGAAAGATGGTGACTAAAAAAGTGGTTAGGCCGGATTACGCTATCGAGAGGAACTGGTGTTTTCGGTGTATGCATTATACACCTTCTTATAAGAGCAAGAAGTGCAAGTCATGTGATGTTTTTTATAATCCTCTGGAAGTATATGAGGGGAAGACGCCTAACAATTTTGAAGAGGGTTACAGAACCCAAATCCTGATTGATAAAGAAGAAAGAAAGTTGTACATAAACACTGATGAGCTCGAAAACCTGTTAACGGATAAAGAACTGAATGATTTGGTTGAAGCTGGATGCATTCCCCAGGGCTCCGATCAGATAAAGGATTTACGAAAGGATAGCTCTGTTAGAGGGCAATCAGTGAAGGCAAAGACCTCAAAAGACATAGTCAATAAAATAAAGAGCATCAAAGAAAAACTCTAATCGTACGGACTAAAAACTATTTATACTTCAAGTATTCACTATTGATCTTCGTCAAATCACTAAAAACAGTTCGGATATTCAAGGAGGTTATCAGTATGATACAGAAAAATAGAATTGCAATCGCTTTAGCGCTGATCCTGGTTGCCGCGGCCTCTTCATTCCTCTTCCTCAATTTTGGTTTAATCCAGAGTGAGACTGTTACCAATCAGCAGATGGAGAGTTTCTCCACGAACGAGCCGGAAGTAGAGTTCCGGGACATTTATCTCCATGTGGTGAGAGGAAACCCTATAGGTAACGAGCTGGAGAAGGAGTTGAAAGAGGAGCTTCAACGTAGTGGAGAGGTCAAGTCCTTTGTAAATCTCAAAGAAGTCTTTGATGGACCTGTAGTAGCCGCCAAAGTTCTGCGGACCGATATATTCTACACTCCAATCTATTCTCAGGCAGAAGTTGATGTCCTCTTCTTTTTCTCCTCAACAGGCAACACTACTTACTTCCAGAAGTTCGTTGACGCAGAATTCGGCGGGAAAAACGTTCCAGTGATCTTTAACAGCCAGCAGGGAGCTCAGCTCATTGCCAAGAGCAAGATAAAGCTAAAGGATACTACATACGGAGTGTTCTCCATAAATAACTACCACTCACACCTGGCAGAGGAATTGAGCAACAGAATCGAGAGCAACGTGGAAGACATTTCTACCAAATATTAGGGCAAATTTTTACCCTCCTTTTCGCTTTTTTATTTTTGGTTACTGGATGCTTGCTAGATCACTCGAGCGAAGTCGTCTTTTTTGTTGGTCCAGTAGTAGTTCCCGTCTTCCGTCTTAACCAAATAATCCCACTCGCTGGAGAGCATCTCCAGGTCCCTGCCTTTAGCTAATTCCAGGAACTTTTTCGCATCTTCTTCCGTGTAATGCCGGACCTTTCCCTTCCTGGCTGAATCCAGCTCCTGCTGGAAGAAACCTATAACTTCGTTGAAGAACTCGTTCTTGTAGATGGTATCCTCTGCTTCCCACCACACATGACCACATGACTGGCACTCATACCTCGCCACATTCTCCCCCGTTCCGGATTTATCTCCCAGAGCGTTACAGGATGGGCAGACCACATCATCTTTTACAGACATAACACACCTCCATTCCATTAATACTCAAACTCCATTGTTTAAATAACATTGCACTTTTTCCATTTCATAGGGTTTATCCCAAAAATAAAAATTTCAGCATTTGTCCCATAATTGCAATAGCAATTGCGATTGAATAGTCGCATTATTGCGTTATTTTTCTCCTTTAGCCCTCGCCGAGATCCCACCTATCCATATGGTAGCAATAACTGCCAGTACGGTCACAATAATGGCGTAAGCCAGCATTGCGGCCACGCTTTCTGCTGCTCCAAATACTTGAGCGAAAATCGTTTTAATGGCTTCATTCCAGGCTAAAGCCGCTATAAGTCCAAATGCTGTTACTATTAGGGCAGCAAACTTATCTATTACTTCCCCCTTGAATGCCAATCTATTCACCCCAAACATCATTGGATATATAAATATTTATTTCATTCTTTACAGGACCCTGTAACAGCAAAAACCGTATTTGGATCCTCAAAACCTACGGACAACCACAGACTCTTCAATGTTTTTCTAATACATTCATAGTAAACTGTTGCCTATAATAATAGTTCTCCATATGGTAACCATAGAACAGATACCGATAAGAATATATATGTCTAATTAGTGGATACCATCTATAGTGATAGCAAAAAAAATGGATAGGAAACACGTATTAGGGAAAACAAGCGAAATCTGTGCTGTGTGCGGGTCAAGGCCCAATGACAGCTGCAGGAAGTGTACCCTCTGGAAGGTCTAATTCGAAGTTATCCTTAAATCTAAATATAAATGTATTTATCTTTATAAATTAATTTTAAAGCAATTTTAAGTGAACGTTTATTCATTTTTCAGCTGGTGTTAAGTTGACTTTCACATCATCTATGTAGTAAACACGAAGAGTTTCCCAAGTCCCCCACACCCCGATGCTGACATAGAGGTTTCCATCTGAGCTTGATTGGTGGAAGTTGTAGTCTTTTTCCAGCCATACAAAGCCCCGCTCATCAAGATGGTGTCCTGTATCTTCCTGGAAAGTTAGGTCGCCAGCCTCTTCAGGCGACATTGGAGACACTCCAGTAATGATGGTGAATAGATTGACGTCACCGAAATCTCCAGTAGCGAACATATAAGAGACACTCACATTGTATAGGGTACCAGGAGAGACATTGAACTCCTTCTCCATCCATATCTTGCCAGCATCGTTCACATTATCCAGGTAGAGCATGACCGATGAATTACCATCGTAGGCGAGCTTTTGCGACCGCTCCACAGACCAGTTCACCGGTGGGTTATCCAGGTCGGTCCCATCGCTAGTCCAACCCTGCATGCCGTCTTCAAACGAATAAGAATACGACATAGGCTGGGACGGCTCCTGTTCCTGCGTACAGCCTGATAAACCAACAGACAAAGCTACCACCATAAGCAGGACAAAAACAAAGTTCAGCGAAACCCCCTTTGAACACTCAATTCCCCTCATTTCAACCCCCCATATCTTCTAATAAAATTAAAAATAAAAAAATTTGTTGGTTGTAATGTTTCTACTGGTTTTCAGGTTCAATTCCTGCGGTTCAACAGGTACAACGATGCCAGCAATCCTCCCAGGGCAAACACCAGCTCAAAACCGGGTATATCAGTTATAGGTGGTGCGGGCGTAGGTGTGGTTGTTTTCGGGGTGGCAGTAGGTGCTTGTGGAGTTTCTGTGAGGGTTTGAGCTGCAGTGGGTGTGGTTACTGGTGGAGACGTAGGAGATGTGGATGGTGTAGCGGTAATGGACGGGGTCTTAGTAGGTGTTGGGGTTGGGGTTGGGGTTGGAGTGACGGTTAATTCTTCCACAACACTTATTGTTGTGGCCTTAAGGATGTCATCCTTTACCCATTTCTCCCTCTCGGTTGCCGGGTCCCAGTCGTAGAAGTCGTCTATATTGTAGTCAGGATGGATTGTTCTCATGGTATCCCTGACGTAAACCTTGTAGTTACCCAGTTCGAGACTGCGGGTCTCAAAAGTCGCTGTGGCATCTCCATTTGCATTGGTCATTACCTTCTGCGATATGGGGTTCATTGTCCTCCCTATGACCACGTATATCCCATCATAATTTTCTCCTTTATTGGTCTTGACGGTTACTTTGAGCTCGTTACCCTGTTTGACCTCATTTGGCGCTTCAACAGTGATCTCCGGCTCTACTACCTTGACAGGTATTTCAAGTTCTTCTAATGACGCTACGGGGTCCTTATTGAATAGTTCGGCTGTTAAACTATAGTCATCGGCTGGCAATAGTATAGAGTTGTCCATGGCATCTGAAGACGAGGTGTTATAATCGGGTTCCAGTACATCCATGCCAGATGGGGAGTACCAGAACGGGTAGAGGGTCAGTTCGATAACTCCATTTTTATCAGGTAACTGGTTTTCGAATTGACTGTATTCGTCAGGATTTATCTTTATACCCGAGCCTCTGAAAGTGAATTCGGCATATACATCATCCTTTGACGTATCAGGAACAGTAAATTCAAGTTCAACTTTGTCTCCTCTGACCATGGTGATGCTCTCCGGTATACTCTCAAATCCGGATTCTTTCACAGTTACGGAGAACGTTTTCTGCTTGTCCTCTGTTACCTTTATCGTACTGGGAGATGAAGGTGCATAAACATATAGAGTGTATGTTCCGGCATCAACGTTTTGAGTGTTCACAGTCAACGTCTTGGAGAACTTATTATCGGTTACGCCTACATCCATGTCCTCAGTTCTTACTGTATGAGTGCCTGAAGGGTTTTCAGTTACACCCTGGAATACATCAGATTCACTGCAGAATATGAAAACGGTGTCAACTGTGGTGGACCCATCTATCTTGATCTTCCCTCCTTTGGGGACTGTAGTTCTATCGATATTAGCGGTTAGGCTTTGTTTCCCAATTGTAACCTTAATAGATGTTTCATCCAGTTGAGAGCCAGTTTGGGGATCGAATATGTATGCATTGACCGTGTATGATCCCTCAGATGCATCTGTTTTAACGTTCATATCCTCAGTCTGCCATGAACCATCCGAACCCACAAGAGCTTCCACGTATTTAGTACCATCCCTTGTAACAGTAGTATAAGATCCTGAATCCATAAACTTGCTTAAATCTGAGTCACTCAAGTAGACGGACTCTCCAGCGGATAGACTCGCTTGACCTCTAAAGTTTATGTCCTTATCTCCTCGGGAGAATGTTACACCACTCGTCGAAAAACTTACTTCCGGATAGTCCACATCGACGTATTCTGAGCTGTCCTTGGAGTAAGCACTTCCTGTGGTAACCACTGCCTTTATTCTGTAGGTGGTGTCCGCATCCCAATCCAGATCGAAATCAATGTCCTTCTCGAAATTTCCACCACTCTTAACATTTACAGGAAAACTCCCTACCAGATCCTGTGCTTCACCCTGGGTGTCATTATAAACATAGATAGTTACTTCGTTGTCGCCAATTGAGGTATCATCGTAAACGCTGTTCGTTTCTGCTGCATTAGTAGTGCCCGTAACTTCCAGGGACTCTCCCAGTCTAACTGTGTCCTTATTGAGCGTTACGGAAACTTCCAATCCCACAACGCTAAAATCGATGGATTCCTTTGCGTCAGGATAATCGCTGTTCCATACCTGGAAAGTATATGAGCCCGTATCACCCCCACAATCCTCCAGCAGGACGTGCGTGGGAATGCTCAACTCTATATCATGATCACTTGACTCCACAGTCGCACTGTCGTCCCCAGAGCTGACCGTCTGCTGAGTGCCTGAAAGTACATCCACCTCATTTGCAAGCACCGAGAAATCATCGCTATCATAGGGTCCCGTTATTTGCCACGTATATTCCGTAGCAGTTATAGTTCCAGATATTCTAAGGTTGTCGCCCTCCGCTATCGGTTTAGAGGGGTTATTGATGCTCAAATCTATTTCAGGTTCCGTAATGTCTGCCTTGATGATCTTCCCCATATCAGTGGTGTTCAATGTCTCATCATTTTTTCCGGCATAAACCACAATCGTAAAGTTGGTGACAGCCCCATAATCCGAACTCAACACACTGACGGTCTGCGCTCCTGTCGAACCAAGAGTATAACGCTTAACCAAATCGTTGTTATCATCTCTATCCTTCAGATCAATGTACTGAGTCGAGCTTGAGTCAGCAGGATAAGTCACCTCCATCTTGAACGTTTCCCCATAATTGATGGTGATCGTATCCCCAGTCTCATCCTTTATGTCCAACAGCTTCAAAGCAATATTACCAGACTGCATAGTACTTGAATCGAGCGCGCTAGCGTTGGCTGTGATCAACAACAGCATAAATGACGCAACAATTGAAACCCTCAAAACTTCTCCAATCACTCTTCTCCTTTTCCACATTCTTATACATCCTTCGAATTTTATTGTTAAAACTATGTTAAAATTAATAAATATTACCTTACAACGAAATTCAATATCATACTAATGGGACAACTAATGAGCATAAGGGATTGAACCTGTAAAAGTCTTATATTATTTATCCAAAGTAAACTCGACTCGGGCTTCGAATCCGGCTTAAGAGAGACCTGAACGGACTTGCGTCAATGTCGAATTAATTCGAAATACTATTCGTTATTTGACGAAAAGCTTAAACTTCTTAATAACCAATTGAGATTAGCTGGAGTGGTACATTATTCTAAATTCTACCTCCTTGAGACCCACCTAACACCTCTATTTTGTATCGCTCCGGCCCCCGGTTAGAACCTTTTTGTCCGACCCCTTTTCTACCCCGGGTACAACAACACCCTGTCTGCCGAATGTCTTATGTTTTTAAAGACTCCTTTAAAATCGCGTAGAAAAATTTATACGACGTAGGTGTAAAAAACAATTTAAGTCCCATTGTAGAGAGTTTTTTATTCTAGAACCGTTATTAAATCCAGGGACCTAATGAAGAGGTCTTAAACTTAAATAGGATATTAAATAGGGGGTGTGCAAAATGGCAAAGCCAGGAGAGGCCAAGAAAGTTGAAAAGAAGCCAAGAGATAAAGTTAAAAGGTAACTTTACGGCCTTAAACTATAGTTTTTATTTTTTATTAACCAATTGGTTGATCTTCATTCCACCTTCAGGGTTTTGATCACAATATATTCTTCCGTAGACCTTACGTTTTCAAATGGGATCACGTATAAACCGCTGTAGGTGCTCAAAAAGGACATACTGCTTCTGGGCTTTATCCACAGGTCCTTTAGAGACCCGGACTCAGTGTCCACGGTAAAATTGTGGACAGTTCCCACCACAACCCCATCCGAGGACACGCACGGCTTATTGGCCATAGACCTTGCCAGAATCTTTTGAGGAGGATGCTTTCTGGAAGACAATCTAATCCTTTTAGGCTCCCTCTTTGGTTTTACCAGATCAGCGTCTGTTCCAGTTTCAGGTTCGGATACTGTGCCAGTTACAGTTACAGTTTTACTTTCGATTTCGTTTTCGTTTTTTGTTGCTGTTTTGGAGTTTGTTGCGCTCTGTGTGGTCAAAGCGGATATCAAACAACCTCTGGCTACAGTGTAAATCGGTTCTTTTGCCCTTTTCACGGAGCTTGCTTTCAGCGGTAGCTCAGTCCGGTCCAATTTCTCTTTGAATAACTCCACGAATCCTTCGGTCAACGCAATGCCCCCAGCAACAACAACAGAGAACTCAGTTTGAGGAAGTTCCACTCCTGCCAGCTCCTTTTGGAGATTACTGAGGACGTAGTTCACTAAGGCTTCGTAATAGATGTTCAAAGCACCTTCTACACTTCCCACCTCATACTGGGAGTTGAGCGAGAAACTATCTTCCTTTATGGAGTTCACCCTGTATTTTCTCATCCCCGTTGCAGATGCTACCTCTTTTTCTATCCAATCACCGCCCTTGGCGAGACTAAAAGAGATGATCGGGCTGGCTCTATAAGCGATAGTGACGGTGGTGTAACCTGCTCCCACACTTATCCCCACCCCCGTAAAACCCTGTTTCCCCAGCTCCGAGTAAATCACTGCCAGACCCTCGTCGATTTGAGTGACTTCGTATCCCCATTTCTTTGCCATGGCCTTGAGGGTCTTTTTATGATAACTCACATCGATATTGGAGTCTATGATCCTTGCTGGAGAAGAGATGCACATTATCTCATTGCTTTCTGCTGGTGGAACTATCTTTTCCACAATAACCTTCAATGCGGAGAGCGAATCCTTGTCTTCAGGGGTGACAATCCCACACTTAATCGGCCTCATTACTTCTCTTTTAAGGATACCGGCCATCTTTACGGCATCTTCTCCCAGTAAAAGGGTTTTACCGTTCTTCTCCATGAAAAGGACCTTTGCGGAATCGAACATGGACCTTGTAAGCTCGTTATCATCGATTTCGAGATAAGCATTCCTTTGCCGGGCAAAGGCAGTGGAGCCCCCTTGCTTTTCCGCAAAAACGATATTTACTGTCCCCACATCCAGTCCTTTGACCATTTTTTATCTACCCCGGTTTAATCAATCCTGATAAGACCCCGACAGGTATTCAGGTCTCTATTCATTTACTGTCAAGCAAAACAATATTTATATGTTCCTCAAGTTCCTCTAAAGGTCACTGCGTATAACGGGATGAACGCGAAATTGGAAAATTCAACATGTTGGTTTTACGGCTCGATCAAGCTCTATAGTCTTCAAAGACTTTTTCTACTGCCTCTTTGATGAGTGTGTATGTGATACCGAGCTCTTTTTCGGCCTTGGTCCCGTCGAAAACCATTCCTTCATATATGGACCTCACCCAGTCCACAGACATTCCCCACGGGGGTGGTCTTCTGGTCAAATGGGATAGAGCCGTCATCAATTCCGAAGCCCATAAAACGATGGTATCAGGTACACGAAATCCGGGAGTTTTAACTCCGGATATCTGGCCGACCAATTCCACGAACTCCCCCACGGAAAGCTGGTACTTACCCACCAGATATTTTTCGCCCTGATTGCCCTCTTTCTCCAGAGCGTTGACTATCGCATCTACTACATCATCTACATAAACAAAAGTGTGAACGGAATCCACCAAAGACATTGCAGGTAGCTTGCGGTGGATCACGTCGTAAATGTATCTTCCTGACCCCTTGAAGTCGCCCGGACCTATGACAGAGCCAGGATACATTACCACCAGAGGTAGGCCTTTTTTGTAATAATCCCAGGCTACCTTCTCTCCCTCATATTTTGTCCTGGCATACTCACTATATTTTACGGGGCCCACCGGACTTTCCTCCCGAAATGGACGGTCCGGAGTGTTCCCATAAACCAGTGCAGAGCTTATGTGGACCACTTTAGATACCCCCAGCTCTAAGGCAGCTTCCATCACATTCCGGGTTCCTTCCACATTGATGGTCTTATACTTCTGCTTGTCCAGCTCCCAGAAAGAAGCATTGCTTGCCAGATGCACTACCTGCTCACAACCCACCATGCTCTCCATGAGGGTTTCTTTATTTGTAATGTCACCAACAAAAGCTTTTCCACCATACTGTTCCTGGAGCTCCATGCATTTCTTCCTTCTATCTATACAGTACAGCTCATGGTCTTTACCGGCCAGTGCTCCCACCAGCCTTCTCCCAATAAAACCTGTAGCCCCGGTTACGAAGGTCCTCATTTATACTCCTGCAATGAAGTGTTCAACTCATAGTTAATATTTCTTTACTGAAAGGTCATTCACAGTATCTTTTGGTGGAACAGAAACTACCTGAACAGGAACTTGAACATATCGATCTCCTTAAGATATCCAAAAGACCGATGACGTTTTTACCATCTAGGGCTCTAAGGTTAAGCTCAATTATTGCTGCAATAACATGAGTCCCACCCATATTCCTGGGTGTATCTGGCCCATTCTCCTTTATCGTAGCCTTTGTTCTCACAGAAGCTTTGACAAGGACTCTGCTTGCATTCTATGATGGCATCGTTGAACTCTTTGTTGCAATCCTGCCAGCATGTAGAGACATCTCCACCTGATTCCCGCTTCGACTGGCAGTTCTCAATGCAGCTCCTGTATTTTCCTTTCGCTCCTTCTGCACAACCCAGATAATCAGGGTAATTCGGGCACCATTTGGTATCGTATATGGAGCAGACATTGCACCAGCAGAAGACATCGAGGGCACAGCCTGAATAGGGGTATTTTTCGCAGTATTCTCCTTTTGTCTGCTCACATATCTTGTTGCAGGCGATGGCACACTCTTCCCCCATTTCTGTGCACTGGGCCGCCGTTAAACCGCTTTGTTGGTTTTTTTCTTTCCTTTCTTCTGGTTCGACAAAAACAAAGACCCTGATCTTTTGGTAAGCGAGCTTCCCGGCCTTATCGTATATATTCGCTGTAAGAGAATAACCATCTGGCATGGTTAACTCTCTGGAGACAGTGTTAGAGGAGCTTTTTTGGGTTACGCCATCATCAAATATGAATTCATAGACGGGGTCCTCAGGTAATTTATCCGGAGGGTCAATAGATGCTTCAAAACTATAGCTCCTGCCAGTGTAATATTCGTCATCGTCTGTCAATATTAGTAGGTCGAATACCACACCGTGATCAGAATCACACTGAGCACAGCCAAAATCAAGACCTTTTTCATTTTAGTTCACCTCTCCGATTTCCAAAAATGATTCAAATCCTGTTATTTTTTGCACTACGGGAATAAAAACTCCTTTTTTTGGATGGTAAATCAAAAAGTATATACGGGCCCAACAACATTTTAAAGAGCATAAAAACAGTTATGGTGTCCAAAAACGATTATTATCTGGGGGATAAGTAAGAACCACCCAGATCATTAGACTTAAAATCAAAAGTCCACTATAAAATAGAATGGATAAAAATAAAGATAAAAGATAATGATGGAATTAAAAATAATTACCTCGTAGCTCTCAATTGGATTGGTACTGGTCGATATTTTAGCCTATGAAGTCTATTCCGTGTCGTTTGCTCACTTCTTCGCTGCTTTTGCCCAGTATCTGAGGTGATTTCACTCCTGTGACTATCAGCATGGTCCTCATGGAGCTCCCTATCTCGGGGTCCACCATAGCTCCCCAGATGATCCTCGCATCGGGGTCGGCTCTGGAGTAAACTTCCTGCACTATGGCCTCTGCCTCTTCGATGGTCATGTCCGGACCGCCGGTGACGTTGACCAGGGCTTCTTGAGCTCCTGACATGTCGACTTCCAGCAGCGGGCTTTTTAGGGCGCTGGTCACTGATTCTCTGGCTCTGTCCTCTCCATCAGCCTCACCTACTCCGATCATGGCTACACCGCCCTTCTCCATCACGGTGCGGACGTCGGCGAAATCAAGATTTATCAGAGCCGGCTTGGTTATCAGCTCTGCAATACCTTTTACAGCTCTGGTGAGGATCTCGTCCGATATCTTGAATGCTGTGTGCATGGGATAATTGGGTACCACTCTGAGGAGCCTGTCGTTGGGGATAACGATCACTGTATCCGAAGCTTCTCGCAACCTCTCCAGCCCTGCCTCAGCATTGGACATCCTCACAGCTCCCTCTGCTGAAAAAGGTGTAGATACCACAGATATGGTCAAACATTCCGCTTCCTTCGCAGCCTCAGCGATAACGGGTGCAGCACCGGTACCGGTACCTCCCCCCAGTCCGCAGGTTATAAACGCCAGGTCGGCACCATCAACCAGTCTCCTTACCTCTTCCTCACTCTCGTGAGCAGATGATTCCCCAACCTGTGGCAGGCTGCCTGCTCCCAGTCCTCTGGTCTTCTTCTTGCCGATAAGGGATCTCCTATGAGCTTGAGTATGATATAGATGCTGCGCATCAGTATTTATGGCTATAAGCTCTGCACCTTCAATACCGTCCTCATACATCCTGTTCACGGTATTACAACCGGCTCCTCCAACACCTAAAACTTTAATATCCGTTTTGAGCTCCTGAAGCATTTGAACAATTTCTTCTTCATGGGAGCTGCCCTGATCGTCCATATTCCCGCCTTGCCTTTGATGATACATAAATAAACCCCTCTCTATCAGTCTTAAGCTTTTATTTTTGTTATAAAAAGTCTTAACGAACTATATAAACCTTTTTGGAGAGCATTCCTTTGCTGCACAATTCATCAAGACCTCCGATCGCTCCAAATTTAATATAAAATAATAAATATTTTCTTGAAATCGAGTTTTCACTGATTTAGATGAGTTGATTTAGATGAGTTGACCGAAATTTATTTCCTGCTGTCCCGCCTTCAAGAACGTCTGAGCCATTCCATGACCTATTTCTCTACCAAATAGGCCCAGGAATGATTCGAATGGTGTTCTTCTTCCGTACTCCACTATCTGCGGTTTATCCACTCCAGCCATATCCGCTGCCATCTGAATGGAGTCCTGATAATTCCCCAGCTCATCCACCAGCCCTTTTTCCTGTGCCTGTCTGCCGGTGAATATTCTTCCATCAGCCAGCTCCAGCACCTCACTCCGGTTCATATCCCTTCCTTCAGCTACAGCATTCACGAACTGGTTGTATACGTCATCCACCATATCCTGAAGTATCTGTTTATCCTCCTCGGTCATGTTCCTGAAAGGCGACCCAATATCCTTGTACTCTCCACTCTTGATAATGTTAGCTTCTATACCGTATTTCTCCATCAGCTCAGAATACTGGAGCTGAGAAAATATGACCCCGATGCTCCCGGTTATGGTCCCCGGATTTGCCACTATCCTATCCGCCGCACAAGCTACATAATAACCGCCTGAGGTGGCAGAATCACCCATGGAAGCAACAACTACCTTTCCCTTCTCCCTGGCTCTCAAAACCTCCTGGTAGATCTCTTGAGAGGCCGCAGCACTTCCACCCGGACTATTAATTCTCAACACAATAGCCTCCACCGAGGGATCTTCTCCCGCCCGCTTGATCTGTTTAGCAATATCTATAGCCGTTGTCCCCCCACCAAGTATCCCCAGGCCACTGCTTCCGGTTATCGACCCCTCAATTCGGACCACAGCTATCTTACCGCTGCTGAAGCCATCGACCGGGGAGCTGGGTATGAAGGCAATTCCTACTAACGCGGATACCACACAGATACCCAGTATGACAAGGGCAACAACTTTCCTCTTATCTCTCAACAAATTTGACCCTCCTTACCATTACATCACCGCCACCCAGAAATGCGTTCTGGAGCCGCGTGGCATCTTACGATACCACTTGCTCCTACCGCACTGTTCATACACATTCTTTCTACACATTATTTTACCGCCCACCCGACAAACAGCTAAAACCATTACATCACCGCTACTAAGAAGATTGCCACCAGAACGAGTGCCAGCACCACCAGCACTACGACGGGGAGTACCAGCGTAACGATGGCTTTTCCTGTGGTGAATCCTTGTGCTTCTCTGATGGCGATCACGTTCAGAGCCAGTATCCACAAACCCAGCAGGGCTCCCAAACCGAGGGATATGGTCAATCCGCTCAATCCTCCGGATAAAAAGGCTATCAACCCAACAGGCGCCTGAAATATGTTCGGCAATGTGGCGAAACCCATGAGAAGCAACATGCCTTCGAAGGTGCCTTTACCCCCCAATGCTTTGGCCACTAAATGCAGGACACCGGCTATGATCACCCATCCCAATACTCCACCCACCAACCCCATTATCAGCGATACAGTAGGGGATATCATGCTCTGAAGCTGATAAGTTTCTAAGCCGGGATATGCTCCAAAAGGGGATGATAAAGCGCTCTGGGTCAAGGCACTGCCAGCACCACTGCAGAGGCTCGAAACCAGAACCACTATGACAGCAAAAACAATTGAGGTATTCTCCTCTATCATCCGTTTAAAGGTGGAAACCGGATTGAATAATGTCCCATAAACATCTTCCAGCAGATCTGTCATTTAGCTTACTCCTCCAAAACCCCCACTAAAGGTTTTTATGGTAATATCTTTTGAATCAAGCTGTGCACACCAAAAGGTGATAAATGTTTTGAACCAAGAACCCAAACTAATGGAAAGATTCACGTCTCTTTATGCCAGTCCTTTACTCTCTTATGCTTGTAGGCTCTGAACATGTCGCCTTTGGTGTAGAACCCTACCAGCCTGGTCTTGTCCTCCGGGTCCACCACCGGGAAGTGGGAGACGTCTTTGAATCCTACTCTCATCAGGACGTCCTCCAGAGTGTCTCCGGGGTGAGCCACCATCAGGTCCCTCCTCATAATGTCTTTGACCAGCAAGTTGGGTTTTGCGGTTTTCATAGCCTTTTCAACATCTGATCGGGTGACTATTCCCTTCAACTTTCCTTTACTGTCAACCACAGGGTATCCCATGTGTCCTGAATTCACGATCTTCTTTACCAGGTCATCTATGGATAGGTCTTCGTTGACGGTATCCACTTTGGTTTTCATTATTTCTCTGACTGTAATGGTCTTCATTAGAGTTATGCTCATCTCCTGCTCTATGGCGATGCCTCTCCTGCTGAGTTTGAGGGTATAGATGGTCTCGTCCATGATGAATTTGGCTACGGAGGTGCTGATAACGGAGGCAAACATCACCGGAAGTATGATGGCGTAGTCCCCCGTCATCTCGAAGACCATGATTATTGAGGTGAGGATTGCCCCGCTACCGCCCGCAAAGACCGCCGCCATACCCACAATGGCATAAGCCTCGTGTGAAGCCGTTATGGTGGGGAATCCCTGGTGCACAAGCATTCCGAATGCTCCACCCAGCATGGCCCCTATGAACAGGGAGGGAGCGAATATACCTCCTGAACCTCCAGAGCCCAGAGTGATAGATGTGGCTATGATCTTGAGGAAGATGAGGGCAAATATCAGAGTAAAGAACAGCTCGTTATGAAGAACCTTGGAGATGGCCTCATATCCCACTCCAAAGATAAATGGTTCTCCCGTGGTCAATAGAATGATCAATCCCATCAAACCTATACAAAGACCACCGATGACAGGCTTAAGATAATCGGGGATCTTTATCTTATCGAAGATATCTTCAATACCGTACAAAGACTTTATAAACCCAATAGCGGTTAAAGCCGCCATTATGCCCAGAACGGAGTAGAATATTATTTCCCAAGGAGTCTCCAGAGAGTAAGCTGGCACCTCGAATATGAAGGCGGTTTGCACCCCCAGAAAAGATAACAGGATCCTGGAGACTATGGTGGCGAATACAGCGGATATGACTATGGGAGTGATAGACCTTACCTTAAGCTCCCTGATTATCAGCTCAAGAGCGAACAGTGCTCCGGCAATAGGGGTGTTGAACGTGCCTGCAATACCTCCCGCGGCTCCACAGGCGACCAGCACTTTGGTGTAATAGGGATTGAATCCCAGTTTCTGGGCTATAGTAGAGCCAGCAGCAGCTCCCATTTGAACAATAGGTCCTTCACGTCCTGCAGAACCTCCTGAACCGATACAAATGGATGACGCCAGCGCTTTCACGCCCACAACCCTGGGCCTTATTTTCCCTCCATAGAGGGCCATGGAAGCCATAACTTCGGGGACGCCATGTCCCTTAGCTTCTCTTGCCAGATAATAGGTCAAAAGACCCACAAACAAACCGCCTACAGCAGGGATCAAAAATATATAATACGGACTGAATGCCCCCAGAAAAAGAGAGCTCTTAGTGAAGAATATGTCATTGAATCCAAATATCAAATACCTGAAGCCAATAGCAATGATTCCGCAAGCGATACCCGTAAAGACGGCCAGGAGGTTGAAATAAACGAAGCTTTTAGCAGTTATCTCCAACCGTTCGACAGGCATTAAACGCACCCAACCCAGTTTTAAGTAAATAAGTACCAGTTTACCGTTCTTTCTTGACTCTCTAAATGCTAAGAGTTGTCGAAGATGAGAATAGGAAGGATAAAAAGCTTTGCAAATCTATTACAGCCAACATTTAACACATTATATTTCAGGCCTTAATTGGCGATCTCCCGCCGAAAGCAGGATAAATTATTCCATAAAATAGAGTAAACGAGTTACATTCAAATTTTAAAGATAGACATAGACGGTATCCCCTTGGTATTCCCATAATCAATACTCAGTACCATCAACAGCCTTAAGATCCTTTAAGAGCCTTCCAGCTTAGCTGAGAGGATAAAAAACAAATATGGGAAAGAAAAAGAGGATGGGTGTAAGAAAAAAGGGAGAACAGAACTAATAAATAGAACTACAAATTAGGTGGGATAGAGCAAAACTCTATCACTTCTGTCTTTTTCTGTAATTAGCTATATATCGCTCTGCCATCCTGTCTCTTCCCAGCAACAGGTCTGTAGCTAAAATAATCGGTTTAGCACTTGCAGAATCGGCTATAGGACAGGTTACACCAGATTGTATCGCCATGGATAAGAAAGAGCTGTTCAACAGTTCTCTATCCGGCATTCCAAATGATATGTTGCTGATACCCAGGGTCATGTTCACTCCCAGGTCCTGTTTGACCTTCTTGATCGCTTCCAGGGTGATCAGAGCGTTACTGGTGTCCGTCCCGATGGTGAGGGTTAAACAATCGATTATAACATTTTCAGGAGGAATGCCTTCAGATTCGGCTCTCTCCACTATCTTGCGGGCTACTGCTGCCCTCTTCTGGGGATCGTTCTGGATACCTTCTTCGTCCATGGCCAGACCGATAACGGCCGCATCATACTTTTTAACCAGGGGCAAGACAGTGCTCAAAGAGCTCTCCTCTCCCGTAACTGAATTGACAATAGGTCTTCCTTCGTAGACCTTCAGTGCTTCCTCCAGTGCAGCCTGACTGCTGGTATCGATACATAAAGGTATATCCACGGTATCCATTACTACCTTTATCACTTCAGGAAGCAGGCTCGCCTCCTCTGCATCTGCCATGCTGACGTTGACATCCAGAACATCTGCGCCGGCGTCCACCTGTTTTCTAACATCTTCTTTGATTACATCCCAGTCACCCTCTTTGAGGGCGTTGACCACTTTTTTTCTCCCGGTAGGATTTATTCCCTCACCGATGAGAACAGTAGGCCCGTCATCCGTAATTATTATCTCTTTCCCTTCTTTTCGATTGACTATGGTTTTCAATGTTTCACCTCCGTTAAAGAACCCAAAAAGGTAGAATGGGCAAATATCTTCATAAAATTCGGCACTTCTGCCATTTCAATATAATCCGTCCTGTTGGCCATATCCACCGCCTCATCTCTTTTCTTTTTGGAGATCAGAGCGATCTTTGCTCCTATTCCTGCAGCGTTTCCCACCTGCTCAAAATGGTCAAGAGACAATGGGGGGAGCATGCCAATAGTAATGGCGCTTGAAATATCTATAAAGGTTCCAAAACCACCTGAGACGATCACTTTTTCCAGATCATATACGGACAAGTTGTTTTCATCTAGGAGTACCTGTATCCCGGTGTAGATCGCCCCTTTGGCAAGCAATATCTCATGCACATCTTTCTGAGTGATGGTAATAGGGTTCTCTGAATCCGGCTCGGTTATGACGAATTCCACACCCTCTTCAGTTTTCCTGACCCTCTGATGTGGTTTCATAATTCCGCTGGAGTCGATTATTCCATTGGTATATAGCTGTGCTACCGCGTCAAGAATTCCCGAGCCGCATATACCCACAGGCTCCTTTTCTCTGATGGTATGGTATCTTACATCATCTCCTATGATCCTGACCTTTTCGATCGCTCCTTCAGAACCCCTCATTCCGTGCTTTATATTCCTTCCTTCAAAGGCAGGCCCAGAAGCACATGAGACGCTGGTGATCCTTCCCTGATGGCATAAACATATTTCCGTGTTGGTTCCAATGTCTATGGCGATAACCGGACCTTTATGCTTCTCCAGGTCTGTGGACAGCATCATAGCCACATGATCGCCTCCCACAAAACCGGCTATGTTTGGCAGGAAGTGAATATAAGCTCCGGGTGCCGTGACCAGACCGATATCTCTGGCCTTGATGTCTATCTCGCTTTTCAGGGTGGGGATGTATGGTGATAGGCCGAGTTTCGTTACGGGCAGACCCAGGAAAAGGTGATGCATGGCAGTGTTGCTGGCTATGACCGTATCCAGGATCTCGTCCGGTTTGGCACCGATCTCAGCACACATCTCTTCGATCAGATCGTTCAACGCTTCCACCACTATCATCTGCAGTTTTTCTGCTTGTTCTTCTCCCTGGCTCGCTATGGATAATCTGGTGATCACATCTTCCCCATAGGTCATCTGGGGATTGGTTATTCCTTTAGAGACAAGTGTTCTCCCGCTTTCCAGATCCATTATGTATCCCGCTATCTTGGTGGTCCCCAGGTCAACAGCGAACCCCAGCTTCCTGCTTGAGGGGGGGTTTATTGCTATCAGTTCATTCTCCCTGACAATAGCATCAATGTCCCACTCCAGGGAGCTCAACTTATCCAGCAGTCCTCTTAAAACCTCTATGTCTATCTCGTTACAGTTGCTGAGGGTATTCAAAACCACGTCCGCATATTCTTCAGCATCGGAAAGAGAAATATTTGGGTCCAGACTCAATCTATAGGCTTTTACTATGGGATCTGGTTTGGTGTATGTTTCGTAACCATCTATAAGCGTTCTTTCCGAGACGCTTAAGGAACTTGAGGGGATATTAACATTCAAATCACTTAAGGGGTAGGTCTGACATGCCAGCCTGTAACCTTCCTGAACTTCCTTCTCCGTCAGCTCTTCCAGCTCTTTTTTGGTTAGAGGAGTAGCCTCACCCTCAATTATCTGGACCTTACACCTGCCGCACAACCCGTTTCCTCCGCAGGTGGTCATCAAATTGATCTTCAATCTCCTGGTCATGTTGAGCAGGGATTGATCAGATGAGAACTTTCCTTTTTTACCCAAAGGCTCAAATGATACTTTATATGTGCCGTGACTCTCTACCCAGTGAAGCAATTCTTCTTTAAGGTCCTCGGACGCTTTTCTCACTTCTTCCGGGAGAGAATCATCCTGAGTTATTCTGTCAAGAGCATCTATTACGCTTCTCCTGGGCAACTCTTCAAATCTTTTAGGCATATCTGACATCCCCCGTGATCGATTATCTCATATAAATATAAATATAATTATTTTGCTAATTTAATTATTATAACTGCATCTTCCTCTCATCTCACAGTATTCGCACATATCCCAGTGGCCTAAATCCGTTCCAATACCTATGACCAAAGATGTAGATTTCCGGGGATACATCATTCTTGAGTGGGTCAATCTAACTCCTATCTTCCGGGCGTTGACCATCTCAAGTATCTTTTCCTGTTCATCGAGAGTAAAACCTTCTTTTCCGGGACATATACAGCCACTTGCAGTTAGTCCCTCTTCCTCTGCTTTCTCGTTTGCCATCCTCAAGCACTCTTCTTCCAGTTCATTAATGGCAGCATTTCCTACTTCATCTATCAGGGTGGCGTTCAACAGGTTTCCTTCATGCAGGAGCTCCTCAACCTTCTCCTCCAGTTGAGGGCCTACGGTACACACGGCCACCATGATCTGGGAGCAATCCTTGAATAGAGCGGGGAGCAAAGAGCCTTCTATCCTCTCATTTTCCAGCACGAGTGCTTCTGGCTCTATTTCCACTATCTCCAGGAAGTTATAAGCTATGGAAGGATTGAGCAGGCTATCCAGATCAGCATTCAATTCTTTTAGACGTTTTCTAACATCCAGATCCGGTTTTAGCTCTAATCCGGAGCCCAATCGTTTCAATATTTGCTCTTCCCGGGGTTCCAAACAGAGATTGCTCAAAACGGGCATTTCAGTTAACCCTCAAATCTTTTTATTATCTCTTTAACCTGTTCATCAACTTCTTTGGGGACGGGTTCGACTTCGTGCTCTTTTAGTATCTTATTTACCCTGTCATAGCTCCTCTGGACCAGAGTTTTGCTTCCCCTCTGCTCCCAGATGTTATAGGGCATTCTATCGAACAATTCTTCCTGAACATATTCCTTAGTGTAAGTGTTAAGGGTGTGCTTGGAAGTGAGGAACGAACCTCCGATTCCCACATCCTTGATTACGTCCAGAGCCAGAGTCTCATCATCAACCCTGATGCCTCTGGCCAGCCTCTTCACGCTCCCTATGATCTCGTCTGACATCGCCATGAGAGCAATACTCCCGCTCTTACCAGATTCAGAGTAACCGACATCATGGTTGAGGTTGTTACCGCTGAGTGCGGATATCATTAATGTGAGCATGGCGTCAGCGCTTGCCTGCTCGTCGATTATCTTGGAGTCCGTGCATCCTGCAGTTCCCCACGAGGGGAGATTGTAATACCGTATGAACTGTGCCATAGCCGCTCTCATCATCACGCTCTCAATATTGCTGTATATGGCTGTACCTCTTCTCATTTCCATGGTGAGATTTACCGGACCGAGGACCATAGGCGTACCGGGATTTGTGAGCTGAGCTATTACATTACCCACTAAAGATTCGGCCACACTCTGCATTACGGTCCCTGCTATGGGTGCAGGATTGGTGGCCCCGGAAGACGGGATTGGAGTGTAGATGACCGGTAGGTTGAGCTTTGCAGCCTCCACTACAGCCTGTCCCAGCCCTTTTCCTACATAAAAGGGGGAAGTAGGCTCCACATAAAAGCTGAATATGGGTCTCTTTCTCAGCTCCTCCATCCCTCCAGCAAGAGAAGCCGCGATCTCTATCTGAGCATTGATCATGTCCTTTCCGCCCTCGAAAACGAAGGCATAAACGTGTTTATGGGTATTGGACATGGCAGCATACTGCTCATGCAGGTCCAGCACTTTAGGACTCACATCTGAAGCTGATGACAGGCCCGTAACGAAGTCTATGTTAGGGAGGGCATCAGCAACTCTTGCTACTTTCCTGATGTCTTCCAGCAGACCTCTTCTCCTTTCACCATTCTCATCAATAAAGTAGGGTGGTCCTGCACACGGACCGAAGTAAACTCCTTTACCTCCCTTGACTGTAAAGCTCTGTTCGGGGTCCCTGCCGTAAAAAGTAACGTTCTTGGGTGCTTTTTGGAGGGTATCCAGTACCAGGTGCTCGGGTATCTTGGCAACCATCTTTTGATGGTCCACCTCTGCGCCTCCATTTGCCAGTATCTTCAGCGCTTCTTTGTCCTCGATTTTAGCCCCTGTATCCCTCAGGATCTCCAGGGCTCCGAGGTGCATAGCCTCCAATTGCTCATCAGATAACAGCTTGAGTATTCCCCCATCAGTAACAGGTCTCATTGTTTTGCACCTTTTTTAAGCTTTCACAAGCCTTTTTTCTTCGTCCTTGATGATCTGGGCGAATTTGTCCTTAACTTCTTTAGAAAGAGGTTGTGGCTTATGCTCTTCCAGTATCTTGTTTACTCTCTCTTTGGCGCTGTCTCGAGTGCTCTTCTTTCCTTTATTTTGCCATGTGTCGAAGGAGTCCCTGTCGAACAGGTCAGTGGTCAAGAACTCGTAAATATGATCAATAGTGTGTTTATGGGATATGAAATATCCTCCAGGGCCGATCTCGTTTATGACATCTACGGCGAGATGGTCATCATCAACCTGGACACCTCTGAACAACCTCTTGGCGAAGTTGATCATTTCATCCGTTATAACTGCCTGTTCGGTCGAACCCACCATTCCTCCAGCAAGGTAACCGCAGTCGTGGATGAGGTTGATCCCGGCATAACCGGATACTATGATATTCAGCATTGCTTCAGCACCCGACTGGGAATCGATCAGTTTTCCATCGGAGCATCCTCCGAACCCGTAGGAAGGCATGTTGTAGAATTCAGCCATCTGTGAGGTTATGGTGTTGGCCCCCATGGCGAACTCGGGTGAGCCGTAAGCACAGACACCGGTCTTGGGGTCCATGGGCAATCCCCATCCCCCGTATATGACGGGTGCATGTGGGTTTGCCAGCTGAGCAAGTGTTATTCCTGCCAGCGTTTCGGCGGTCCCAATCACAGAGCTGCCTATGGCTGTACCGGGAGCAGTTCCGCCAGAAGTGGGCATTGGAGCGATGGCTAAAGGAATATTGGCCTCCGCAAAATCGATTATATTCTCCTGAGACTCCGTGAGCATCAAGGGAGAAGCAGGCTCGGTATAGAGGCTCATGAAAGGTCTTCTTTGCAGCTCCTCCAGACTTCCTGCGATCTCCGTTCCCATCTCCAGGAATTTTCTGGCCAGATGGGCGTTGGGTGCGGAATAAAGAATGGGTTTTTCCGTATAGTTGAAAAGGACATCGAACTCGTGGAGATACTCTACTTCATATGGAACATCAAAGACACCTGCATTGGTCATCATGAAATCCATGTTGGGTAGAGCATCCCCCACCAAGGTGGTCTCGATCATGTCCTGTTTTTTGGGTCTTCTATACTCGTCCGTGCGGTGGTCCAGTATCATGGGAGTGGGTGTACCACCGTAACCGTAGTATATCCTGCCCTTCTCCAGCAAGATATCGTTTTCAGGGTTCCTTCCGCAGAAGAGTATCTTGGAAGGGGCTTTTCGGATGGCTTCAGTGACCAGAAATTCCGGGATCCTTACTCTCCTGTTCTCCCGGTCCACATCTGCCCCTGCGTTTTCAAATACATCCATGATCCTGGTGGAATAGCAATCAACTCCAGTATCTCTCAAAACATCCAGAGCAGCATTATGGACTGCCTCTACTTCATCTTGTGATAGTAACTGCTGAATTTTAATTTTAGGACCTCTTTTCATAATATCAACTCACTATTCTATATGGATTATTTCATCAATTTCTTGGCTTTTTCAACCGCATCAATAGCGTCGGCACCGTAAGCGTCAGCCCCTATCTGGTCTGCCCATTCCTGAGTGACGGGGGCTCCGCCTACCATGATCTTTACCTGATCCCTTAAACCTGCTTCCTTCAAAGCTTCGATGACTTCCTTCTGAGCAGGGATCGTTGTGCTCAACAGAGCAGACAGCCCCAGAATATCCGGTTTCTGCTTCTTGACTTCTTCTACAAAAGTTTCGGATGGTATATCCATACCAACATCAACCACATCAAAACCGTTAGAGAGCAGCATTGCCTTCACAATAGTCTTTCCTATCTCGTGGATATCTCCAGCAACTGTTCCTATCAAATATTTTCCAGTAACAGTGATGGTCTCTCCCTTCTTCTCGATTTCAGGTCTGAGAACTTTGTTTATTACTTCACTCGCAGCCTCACCGGCTGCAGCTAGATGTATGATGAAGAATTCTCCTTCCTCAAACTTTTTACCCACAGTATCAAGGGCCGGTCTGACCCCTTTGTTTAAAGCTTCAACGGGATCTACCCCGCTATCCACTGCCTTTTGAGCCACCTGGGTGGCTTTATCTTTATCGAATTCCAGTATTGCTTGTTCAAGTTCTTCAATAATTTTTTCAGTTTCACCAGTCATATTACCACCATTCATATTTCCCTTCAGAGGTATTGTTTAAGTATTTAACGGTTTGTACACCCCAAATTTTCAAATCGAAAGGGCGTGCATTTCCCGTTCATATGTTAATCGACGACATCATGTAAGACTATTGTATGTGTTATACCGAGTGATGATATCGATTTATACATCCCCTCTGGTTAGGCTGTCAGAATTTAGCAGGTTTCCTTTATCCAGTGCCTCGTAGAAAAGGTAACCATTCTCCCCTGCAATTCTGTTTTAACAGCTTTATAACCGTTATTTATCTTCATTATACATATATGTTTTGCTATTCTTTTTAAAAGCTCATTAAAATAAATATTTTATAAGTTTATAAATATTCACTAATATTCTAAACCAACAGAATTATTTCCACTACAAAATTTAATTCCAGAAAACCGGTTAAAGAACCATTTAAAAAGAAAAAATTATGGGGTTTAAATAAATGAGGTTATTTCTTCCTGAAGTGGAAGATGCCCCACACCAGATATCCTTTCTTACCGCCGTCAACCCAGTTCTTGAGACCTTTCTTCATGTGATCGATATAAGCCTGACTTACACCATGTTGCCTTAAATCTTCCTCTCTCCTTTCGGTCTCATCATGGACCCTGCTGTAATGATTGATGAGGTGCTCTGTCAGCTCTTCAAACCCTATTTCTTCTAAACCCAGTTTCTTAGCCGTTTCTCTATAGAAAGACGGGCATCCCATGGTGGACAGGTTTATCCTCTCCAGTATGGGCTGCAGAACTCCTTCGGGACAATCGTCGGCCATCATGGGGTCGGTGAAAACGAACTCGCCCCCACTCTTCAGAACGCGAACGGCCTCCTGAACGACTTTCTCCCTGTTCCCGGAGTGAAGGAAAGAGTCTTCCGACCATACTACGTCAAAGTGCTGATCCGGATATGGTAGCTCCTCAAAACTACCGTCAACAACTTCTATGAGGTTTTCCAGACCCTGTTCCTTGTTCTTTTGCCTGTTCCTGTCGTTCTCCTTCTCACTGAGGTTAAGGGCTACAACCTCACATCCATATGTTCTGGCCAGGTATCTGGCAACTCCTCCATACCCAGACCCCAGATCTATTACCTTGGAGTTTTCGTCGAGGTTGGTGAGCTTTGATGCCATTCTCTCCACCGTTCTTCTGCTGGCATCAAAGATGTTTTCGTCCGGAGTCTTGTATATACCGAGGTGCAGGTCTTCTCCTCCCCAGATAGTGTAATAAAAAGTATCTGCATCGTCGCTATCATAATAACTCTTGGCAGATTCTATCGCCTTGCTCTCTTCATCCTCACTCATCATATTACCTCCTTTAACTTATTTCAGCAACTAAAGATACTATTCTTGGTCTATATCCCTTTATTAATCTATTCTCTATATTCTTTTTCAGCTATATGGATGAAAAAGTCGGGTTCTTCATCCGTATAAGACTGTTTAAAATCACCGTATGTCTCAACGGTCTGGAAACCAACTTCTCTCATTAAATTTCTCACATATTGCTTTCTCAGGGGATACATATTAAGATAATAGACATCCCCACCGGGGAACTCATATCTGAAACGGCACAAACCGTTATCCACGTACTCCGGGAATGCAGAAACTTTGTTCCCACAGTAATAATAGGTATGCTTATCGTCGGAATAGCCCACAAAATTGGCGGAGCAGCCGTGTTTCAATTTTTTGATGTCCAGCTCTCGATTATCCATAATGGCATCGTAGTTCCTCTGGTCCAGCATAAGAATTCCGTCATGTTTCAACCTGGAGTAGAACTCAGACAGCGACCTTCTCCTATCCCATTCCCTAAAGAGATGAGTGAATGAGTTGCCCAGACAGACTATGGCATCGAATTCTTCATGTATATCTCTGCTCAGCCACCTCCAGTCTGCGTTGACCGTCCGCAATATCAGCCCGTATTTCTTTCCATTTTCGAACGCCTTGGCCAGCATGGCCGGACTGCCATCTACACTGGTGACATCGAATCCTTCCTGCATTAACCTAACGGAATGGTGGCCTGTGCCTGTGGCTACATCCAGTACCTTTCTTACCCCCCTATCCTTTAAAGCATCAATAAAGAATCTCTCTTCACCTTTACCTCTACTTTCCCAATCAATAAGCTCATCCCACCTTTCAGCAAAGCTGCCCACGTATTCATCAATGTAGTGGTCCGTTTCGCGGACAGCTATGGGGTCTGAGCCGAAATCCTGTTCTTTGTTGGCGTCCATGTTTACACCTATTTTTTCCTCTCAGAGGCTTTGTTTAAGTGTTTTACGGTTTATGCACCCCAAATTTTTAAATCGAAAGGGCGTGCATTTCCCGTTCATATGTTAATCAACGACGTCAGATGTCACTGAATAAGGTCTTGTTCAAATTAATGAGAGGGATTCGTCACTCCGGATTACTCAGGCTATCATCTACTGGCAGGGTTTCCGGTTTAAAATCCTCATAAAATAGCTTCAGTCTCCATCCTCTCAGGTGGTTTTAGAGAGCTATAAGAGTTTATTCACCTCTACTATACTTACATGGTCGGGGGATCTTCTTATGGGCCTTTAAAAAATAATATTTAATATAATAATAAATATTGTTAAATTGTAGAGGAAAGCCGATCCCTTTACCCCAGCAGTTCGGTATTGAATTGTGATTGCTGATCCACCAGATCGAACTCGAATTCCTGACCTCCCGCTTCGACCACAGCCTGAACGGTAGTATTTATCTTTGAGCTCTCATCGTTTTCTACATGAGTTACCCACCACTCTTCAAGCTTATCATTCGTCATCCTGGTAGATAAAGAAAGCTCTGACTCCGAGTTCGGCTGGATAACTTTGGTCACATCACTTGTGTCTTCAGCAAGTCTTATACCGTTTATCTCCACCAAGTATTTTATTTCCTCTATGGATATTTCCACGGGATAGTCGTTCTGGACTCTAACTGTGGTCATGATCTGGGTATAGTTGTGGTTGACCTCACCCCACTGGGACTCAGCGGATTCTATGGTAATGGACCCCGGACCAGCTAAATCGATCTTCTGCGAGCTCACACTCATTCCGCCGAGTATATCGGTCTTAACCTGGCTTGTCTCTTCAATAGGATAACTGAATTCAGTTACCTTCAAATCAAAGACCAGGTCACCTTCCATGACCATGGAAGATTCTTCATCGTTTTTTATGTGGCTGATCCACCATTTAGATATCCTGTCATTCTGGATATCAGTGGATATGACTATAGTGGAATTGGAGTTGGCTCCGATCTCCGACTTTACGGCAGAACCCTCACCCATCTTTATATCGTTCATGTATATGGTAGTAAGAACGTTTTTAAGGGGCAGTGAAACGGGGTTTGGATTATAGACGTTCACTTTGGTGACCACTTCCGTTGTTGAATCTGTTACCTCACCCCATTGGTTAACCGAGCCCTTGATCTGGGGTTTACCCAGACCGGCCTGCTCTGCACAGCCCAGTAAAGTAAAAGCCAGTAAAATGACTATTATAGATTTATATTTTGAATTCAATTTCGACCTCATATCCTCACCTCTACACTTAACTGGATTCCATGGTCCTAATTATGTTTTCCTTTAAACCCATTATGACTTTGCACTTCAATTTTTAGGTGGATGTTAGTGTTTTTCCTTTTGGTGAGAAGTTATATAGGGGGGAGGTACCATGTCAGTGGTGTATATGTCGCCCTTCTTTTTTATCTTATAACCATCGCGGGCCATTCTCTGGGCATCTATCTCCAAAAGGACTGGTTTTTTAGAGTGTCTTTTACCCACTTCTATGGCATCCTGGGGATCAAGAGTCAAGTGCACTTCTCTCCTGCTCATGGGCAGTAATCCTTCTTCAAAAATAGCCCCCAACCGGCGGGGATCTGTAGCATGATACAGTGTGGGCGGTACCTTCTCGCTCTCAGTCCAGTCGGTCTTCACGTCTATGCTGTGACCGTATCTTGCCCTTATCTTCCCCTTCCTGACCTGGAATCTGCCCTTGGGGTCGAGTTCGGCAAGAGCTTCGATCTCTTTGACTCCAGCCCCAGACTTTTCTTTGACTATCCTGGCCACTTCATTTATGTCTGCCCATCCCTCTGAGTCCACCTTCAAGCCAAAATCGGGTGCGAAGTGCCTGAGCAACCCGGAAAGGAACTTACTGGCCTTAATCCTCTTTCCGGACCCCAAAATGATTTTGCCTTTTCCACAACTGCATTCACCTTCAAAATAGCCGCACTCCTCACAATAGCCGATATCCATAGCAAGTATTGAAAATAATAAAAAAGATGATTAGAGATAGCCACCCAATCTCTTTACTCTGCTAACGGGGTTGGGGTGGGTGGAGAAGAACTCCATTATCCTGTCAGTGGTCTTTATCTGAGCTCTCTGGGAGAAGTATTCCAGCTCGTCCCTGTCAATTCTTCCATTCCTGTCCCTATCCGCATCCTGCAGGTCCCTAACTTCACTGCTGGCTTTCATGGGATCTGCAGCGAAAAATGCTCTCATGCTCTCCATCTCTTTCTTCACTTTCTTCTTGTCCACTTTAGAACTGGAATAAACTATCTTGTAGAGGGCAGAAGCGAGTGCCTGTGGTTTGGTGGTCAGCTCCACGCTGCCTGCATCGGCGTAATACTCTCTTATACGAGATGCGTAGAGGACTACCAGGTTGGTGAGGAAGTATATGATGAATGCTACTATGGCTATTCCCAGAGCAGGAATAGAAGACTCATCGTCGCCTCCACCGCCGAACATTCCAGAGAAGAGGAAGCTGAAGTAGACCATGTAGGCTATCATGGGTATTGCACTTAAGGCAGTGATGACCACCATATCCCTGTGCCTCACGTGGGATATCTCGTGGGCCAGAACACCTTCCAGCTCATCCTTGTTCAGAACTTTCATCAGCTCTCTGGTTACACAAACTCTGGCGTTGCTCTTGGAAGTGCCGAAAGCGAAAGCATTGGGTATGGGAACTTCCGAAATCCCTACCTTGGGCTTGGGAATACCGGCTCTCATGGCAAGCTCGGTCACCATACCGTGTAGTTCTGGTGCTTCGTTCTCTGAGACGTACTTGATCTTCATTGTTTTTTCTACCATCTTGGGGCCCAGGAAAAACTGCCCCGCCACAATCAAGAAGGCAAGTATAGCATACACTATAGGCGTGCCTACTCCCGCAACTGTGGCTACGAATACCAATAATCCGTAAATTATAGCGAATAAAAGGACTACACTAAGTCCCATTCTTATCTTCAACCATGCTGTTCTCATATCCTCATATCGTTGTACCAACCTGTATAAATATATTAACTTAGACAATACTTGACAATTTGTTTGATGAAGAACTGTATGCTGAATAAGATTACTCCAGGTGGCGATAAAATTCCTGTGGTTTCAGCTCCTGAAAATCGTCCTTATCTACCAGATGCTTCCTGAGGTCCACACATAAATGGCATTTGGATACATAGCTGTCCAGCGGCTGGTAACCGTATTCCAGACCCAGCTCATATAACTCCTTTATGTCCGTTGCCAGCGCCTTCAACACCGGCTTATCATTCAGGTCGAGTTCAAGAATAGAGCTGACGTCGCGAGCATCCCCCAGAGATATTCCTCCGCAGTAAGCGGGTATGTAGTTGCAGTAGTTATCCACATGGATGTGCCACTGCCTCCTCAATTCTTCCTCACAGTTATGGCCGAAGAACTGGCCCGGAGGGTATTGTTGGAATAAATAATTTAGTTTATAAGGGGCTCTGCCCATGGGTATCATTTCCGCATACCTTATGCTCTCTTCCAGGACTTCAAAGGGCATGGTACCTGTAACATTCAACTGCTTGAACAATTGATAGTAGAAGTGCTGGTATATCATCAATTTGTCCTCAAAGACTTGCCGGCCAACCTCTATGGCCCTTTCAGTTTTCTCGAAGGGAACGTTCTCCAGAATAAATGGGTTGACGCTGATGAGCATTCCTTCCATTCCGGCCTCCTTCAGTTGAGAGAACCTTTCTTTAATCACCTGACCATCGTCACACCAGTAACAGCTCGTTTCGGCGAAGATAGAAGGGATTCCGATCTCGTGAGCCATCTCCACAGCTTTGAGGAGAAGGTCGAAGTTGAGGAAAGGCTCGCCACCGGTGAAGTGGAGCCCGGAGTTAATGCTCAACCCCGGCTGTATCTTTCCCCTCAACTGATACAAGACCTCTTCAAGCGTCTTCACATCCATCCAGTCAGCACTCCACTTAGGAGAGCAAGCGTACATGCAGTGCCTGCAACCGCTGGTGCACTTGTATGAGAGGATTATACCTCCAGAGACGGGTTCTGGTATGTTGAGCTGCATATCAACCATCCAGGGATAAAGCTGTACTTATCGTTATTTTTTTTATTTTCGTTTTTGTTTTTATCTTATTTGATCGTGTTATTGTTCTTCTACCACTTCGATGCGTTGAGGGTCCGCTACTCCCAGACCATTTTGCTCAGCAAGCATGAGGTGTCCTATAGATAGAGGGTCCTTCTGAAGATAAGTGGCTCCTACAGCATCGGCAGCTACAACATCCGGAGAAAATATGATCTTGTTAAGCTCCTGGGGTTTGGCAGACAGCTCTCTTCCGAATCCTGCTGTCCTCCCATCGATTACGGCTAAATCAGGTTGGAGATAAGAGTTTATGTCCACAATGCATTCGTCCAGTGCCCTGTGAAACCTTCCTTTCTTGGCTACCCTTCCCTTCTGTCCCAGGGTAGCTCCCAAGAGATTTTTCATGGAGAGAGTTACCTGTGCGGTGGAGTGATGCTTTAAAACCGGCACCGAAACCAGGTAGGAGTTCTTGAGGGTTTTGGTGTACTCGAACTCTGTAAGGAAAAGAGCATTCAGATCTTTCTTCACCTCGTAGTCGTCCTGATTGAGGTCCACCAGAGCAGCATATTTTTCCAGTTTTGTATAGCCCAGTTCGTCCATAATCTCTAAAGTGTCTCCCCAGCCCGAGCCCTCCGCTATCACCACCTCATGTCCTGCTTCGCGATAATAGGTTGTTAGGACTTCAACAGTTTCTACCGGGGTGGTTATGGGAGGTGGGGAGGAGGTGATCAGATTTGGCTTGAGAACCACTTTCTGTTTATCCGGTAAAGGGAGTTGCTCCAGAACATCTTCTATCCGAGGATGCTTCCGGTGGGCAACCACTACTCGAGACATCCAATAGAGATTAGATAACTCATTATTTATGGTTTGGCTTATCAGAAATTTTATATTAACCAGAAATGCGTTCTGTGGGGGTGAATCATAATTTCTAGTGCACCTCATGATCCCCCTCCACCCCCTTCCCTTACTGCAGGTAAATCAACAGTTTACACTCTAGTAGATACGTTAGAGAGGTGTTGAGCAAAGCGAGACACCTCGGTTTGATAATCGAAATTTCTGTAGCAAAGCTTGGCACCGCTTCCCGATACCACCAGTATTAAGAGAACATTCAAGCTAGTTCGTTAGTCTTTGCTTGTTGACCGGTCGATCTTAAGAGAGGTATACTTACCAAGCTGTTTATACTTCATACTACAGTTAAAAATAAAATAGATATTCGAAGAAGAAATAGTAAGAGTAAGAGCTATGATATTTCCTGTTCCAACTCTTCCAGCAGCTTTTTGGCTTTTCTGGACAATTTTTTGGGGGTCTGTACCTGGACCCGGACGTATTCATCGCCTTTGCCTCTTCCTTCCAGGTGAGGTATTCCTTCGCCCTTGAGCCTTATCATTTCCCCGCTCTGGGTTCCTGACTCTATTTTGACCTTCTTATTGCCGTTGAGGGTCGGAACCTCAATCTTGGTCCCCAGTGATGCCTGCACTATGTTTATGGGCACATCCACGATTATGTCATCCCCTTCTCTCTGGAAGGTGTCATGGGGCAGAACATTGACCACCACGTAGAGGTCTCCTGAAGCATCTCTTCCGTATTCCCCTTCCCCGGCGACCCTTAGTACGGTACCTGATCTAACTCCGGCTGGTATGTTAACAGAGATCGTTCTTTCGCCCATGACCGTGCCTGTTCCCTTGCATTCCTTGCAGGGGTTCTCTATTATTGTTCCAGAGCCTCTACACTTGTTGCAGGGGACCACCTGCACGAAGCGGGTGAACATGTTGCCGCTCTCTTTCCTTATCTGGCCCACGCCACCGCAATCGGGACAGGTCTTTCGGGAGCTTTGGTCTTCGGCTCCGGTGCCGTTGCATTCCTCACACTTTACTTTCTTCTTTATCTTGATATCCTTATTGGCGCCGAAGGCGACTTCTTCCAAAGATGTGTTGAGCCTGTATTCCAGGTCAGAACCTCTTTCAGCTCTTCTGGCTCCTCTGCCAAATCCGCCCCCGAATCCTCCACCAAAAAAATGGTTAAAGATATCTTCAAATCCGCCGAAACCGAATCCGGCTTCTTTGAAGATGTCCTCGAAGTTAGCTCCTCCGAATATGTCTTCGTAGGAGTACTGGCCGCTTATACCTGCGTGCCCGAATCTATCGTATTGTGCCCTCTTTTCGTCGTCTGATAGCACTGCATATGCTTCGGAGATCTTCTTGAACTTTTCTTCAGCATCCGGATCCTTATTCCGGTCCGGATGGTACTGCATGGCGAGTTTGCGGTACGCTTTCTTGATCTCGTCCTTTGAGGCGTTCCTGTCAACGCCCAGTATCTCGTAGTAATCCTGCTCGGCCATTATTACTCCTGAAGCTTAATTACTTCTTCACTTCATAATCCGCTTCGTAGGTTCCGCCAGATCCAGAACCTCCCTGCTGTCCTGTCTGGCCTGCCTGCTGTCCGGCCTGAGCCTGGGCTTGAGCCGCCTGTTCGTACATCTGTTTTCCGATCTCCTGCACTTCGTTGCTTAGCTCTTCCTGCTTCTTCTTGATCTCTTCTATGTCCTCGCCTTCAAGAGCCTTCTTGAGGGCATCTACTTTCTCCTTGATCCTGTCGTGTACATCCTGGGATATCTGATCCTTGTAATCCTCCAGCATTTTCTCCGTGGTGTACACCAGCGAGTCCGCTTCGTTCCTGGTCTCTATCTCTTCTTTCTTCCTCTTATCCTCTTCCTCGTGCTCCTGAGCTTCCTTGACCATCTTGTCTATGTCCTCCTGGGACAACCTGGTGGAGCCGGTGATGGTTATGTGGTTCTCCTTGCCTGTGCCCTTGTCCTTGGCATTGACGTTAAGAATACCGTTGGCATCGATATCGAAGGTGACATCTATCTGCGGCACACCTCTAGGTGCAGGTGGAATACCTTCCAGGTTGAACTGACCCAATGATACGTTACCCTGTGCCATGGGCCTCTCTCCCTGCAGGACGTTAATGGTAACGGCGGTCTGATTGTCTGCGGCGGTGGTGAATGTCTTGGTTATCTTGGTGGGTATGGTGGTATTCCTTTCAATTAGAGGAGTGGCAACTCCACCGGCTGTCTCCACGCTCAGGGTTAAGGGAGTAACGTCCAGCAACAAAATGTCAGTAACCTCACCTGAGATCACACCTGCCTGGATGGCTGCTCCGGCAGCGACACACTCCATGGGGTCCACGCCCCTCTCCGATTCTTTGCCGAATATGTCTTTCACTATTTCTCTCATCAGAGGCATTCTGGTGGACCCACCAACCAGTATTACGTGGTCTATGTCCTGCTTGGAGATTCCGGCATCCTTAACACAGCTCTCACACGGCTCTCTGACTTTCTCCAGTACGGGTCTCACCAGCTCTTCCATCTTGGCCCTGGTGAGGTCGTAGTTCATGTGCTTGGGGCCGCTATCATCCGCATAGATGAACGGGAGGTTAATATTGGTCTTCTTCATACTGGAAAGCTCTATCTTGGCTTTTTCTGCAGCTTCGGTCAACCTCTGCATGGCTTCTCTGTTCTGACTGAGGTCTATGCCTGTATCTTCCTTGAACCTGTTGAGGAAGTGGTCAACCAGTGCCCGATCGATGTCACCACCTCCCAGCTGGGTGTCACCGTTGGTAGCCTTAACTTCAAAAACTCCCTCTCCTACTTCCAGAATGGTGATATCAAAGGTTCCACCACCGAAATCGAATACGGCAATAGTGGCCTCTTCCTCTTTATCCATCTGATAAGCCAGAGAGGCTGCGGTGGGCTCGTTAATGATCCTGAGCACTTCCAGTCCGGCGATCTGCCCTGCGTCCCTGGTCGCTCTTCTCTGGTTGTCGTCGAAGTATGCCGGTACCGTTATTACTGCCTGATCTACCGTATCATTGAGGTAGTCCTCCGCATCTCTCTTTATTTTCTGCAGAATGAACGCAGAGATCTGCTCCGGAGTGTATTCCTTATCATCTATTTTCACCGTATAATCCGTTCCCATCTTCCTCTTTATCTCGAAAATGGTCTTTTCGGGGTTGAGCACTGCCTGTCTCTTGGCGTGTTCACCAACTATCATTCCGTCTTCGGTGAAGGCCACCACAGACGGGAAGTACTTGCTCCCCTCAGCGCTGGATAACATCTTGGGTTCTCCACCCTCTAACACACATGCTTCTGAATTAGTTGTACCTAAATCAATTCCAATTAATTTACTCATTGTCGCACCTCCTTCCTACTATTACTATGGAAGGTCTTATTATGGTATCACCCATACAGTAACCCTTCTGATTCTCCTCCAAGATTATATTATTTTCGTCCGCTTCTTTAAATGCAACTGCTTCATGGTATTTGGGGTCGAACTTCTGACCCACAGCTTCCAGCTCACTTACACCTTCTTCTCTCAGGATGGATTTGAACTGGTCCAGGACCATTTCTACACCTTCCACCAGGGGGTCATCCTCTTCTCTGTTTCTGGATGCCTCTACAGCTCTTTCCAGGTTGTCAATGACTCCCAGCAGCTTGCGGAAGAGCTCCACTTTTGTCTGCTTAACCTGCTCGTCCACTTCTCTGGAAGCTCTCTTCTTGTAGTTCTCGAAATCGGCCCTGAGGTACTGGAGCTTGTTGAAGTATTCCTCAGCCTTCTTTTGCTCCTCTAACAGTTGCTGTTTTAAGGAGTCTATGTCCTCTGAAGTGAATTCCTGCTGGTAGGCTTCCTGCTCATTATCCATCTGTTGCTCTTTATCTTCTTCAACTCCCTGATGTTGATTATCTGATGACTGTACCATATCATCGGTTCCTGAGATATATTTTTATAAGTTTTGGTCCCCTCATTCAGCGCCTTCAAGTGGCTCTGAAACCAAAATGGAGTACTTAATCGCCTACTTGAATAACATTTTAACTTCATGGGATAATCCCAACAAATCTACAACGCTGCTCCCCATAGAATTGATCACAAGTCATTTTAATTCTCTGGATCCTGGAAAAAGTTTGATCTGCTCCATTATTAAAGTGATAGGGGCTATGATTTAGGGCGAGCCCCTCGTTTTACTACTATTATGTTCAAAATATTTTTATCCACCTGATCTGTCGTTAATGGTATGGGAGACACGGCTATCGTAATCATAGGCGTGCTAATAGGTGTTCTACTGGGAATGAGTGGTGTTGCCTCCATCTTCGGTCTGATGACCGAGACCCTCTCGCATGCTGAAGAGCAGTTCTCCCAGCTCACCACCCTATCAACCGTAGCCCTGATAGTCTTAGCCCTCGTATTTATCGTGATGGTCAGGCTGGTATCTTCTCTGGCGGTGGGTGTGATAATGGGGGCCGTGCTCAATATTATCCTGAAAATAAACGATATTGAAGTTGTAGAGCAGGTGAATACTGACATTGTAGGTCAGGTGGGCTCCACAGTCCTCAACATACTGGCTTAGTTTGGGCAGCTAGCAACTATTTACTGTATAACATGCTGTAGATCCTGTTCACTTCTTCGATATCCAGGTTCAGCTGTTGAGCTATAGTCTAAGTATAATGTTTGGTTCTTGTCCACTATACTGGAGATGACGTGGCCAGCAAACTTTTAATCTCTTCCCTCCCCTCCACTCCTTTCTGCTCATCAATAAGAGGGTAACAGTGGCTGTAAGCAAAACTAATTCCAGAATGAGGGGGTAAGGTTCTATATTCCTGACAGAACAAGATCTGTCATGGTTGAGCGCTAAAGAGGGAAATAGAATATCACGTAGAGGATTATAATTGCGACTCCTGCTATCCTGAGCGCCCTGTTACGGTTGAAATAGTTCTTGCCATAAACGTAGAGGGTTAAGTATGCGTGAATTATTATCCCCAGCATGAACAAGGGATTTTGCTGGAGGGAGTACATGAACAAACTGATGATGAGCCCTAAAGGAGCGAGCAGCTTGAGGAGGGCAAAAGAGCCTTTACCGAATGTGGTATCTACTGTCTGATAATCTCTTTCGATATTTTCCAGGTCTATCGGTTCAGGTAGCTCTTTTATAGGGAATTCAGGGAAAAGAGTGCTCACATAGTCGCACCGGTTGCACCGGAACATGTAGAGACCGCCGGCAGCGATCGCCGCGGGGATGGTGAAGTCAGGGGCTACATCGATGCTGTTGCAGGCAGGACACACCTTCACATATTTTTCTTCCTCTTTGGATTTGGGCATTCAATAATAAATTGTATTTCATCAATTAATAAAGTTGTTACCCATTATCCCATTATCAGGAATTATCTTATACCATTTACTCCAAGGGGATGGTATGAAGAGGTTCTTGCTTATCCTGATGTTGTTGTGTGCTGTCGCTCTCAGCGGATGTATGTCATTCAATGTGGACTCCAAGGTCAGCTCTGGGGGTGCGATCAAGAGCTATAAGATGGTCATAAATACGAGCCCAACTGTACACTCCACGCTGGTGGATAGAGCTGAAGAAGAAGGTTATTCTACGGTGGGGGAGTACTTGACCTCCAGCTTCAAGGACAATCTTGAATGTGAAGCCAACTATGATCAGGTGCTGAGGGGGGATACGGTGAGCTATACTCTTGAAGCCACCAACTGTGAGCCTGTTGAGGGAGGGAACATCAGCATATACGAAGAGGATGGTAAGCTTGTATACGAGGATAAGAGCTTCGTGAACGAAGACGTTCCTCAGGGGGAGATCGCGGACAGACTATTGAGTGACATGACCCTAGATTACCATCTGGAGATGCCGGGTGAGATCACTGACTCCAACGCCGATAAAGTCGAGGGCAATACGGCGGAGTGGCATCTCTCCGGAACGGACGTTATGAAGACCAGTATTTACGCCAGGAGCGAATTGCCTTTGCTCCCCGGGTTCCAGCTCGTATTGGGGGCTGCTGGCCTTATACTGGCTCTTATGGTGTTGAGGAAAATAAAAATAAGGTAAAAAAAAGTAAAACTGTTAAAGAGTTAGGATCCGCAGGGGTATGGTGAACATGCTCATGACCGCAGAGCCCACTTCGTCCATGATGCTGAAGCCGTTGATCTCCAGGATGATGTTAAGCACTGCTCCAATGACTATCCCAATTATTAGCGAGGAGACCATTTTGACGGCAACGATCAATATTAATGCGACTACTATGAGGGCGATGGTGGATAGTGTGCTGAACTGAGTGAGCAGGTCCTGGGCGGAAGAAATCGCCTCACTGGCTACATCGAACACAAATGCTATTCCGCTTATTCCCAGCAAAAACCCTAAAACCAAGCCAACAATTACCATGGTGTCCATAGTATAACATAAGGTGAGATAGATATAAAGCTATTGACCAAATATAATGAAAACGACAACTTAAATGACAACTTAAATGACAACAGGTTCGAGAGTAGAGCCATAATAAGATGAACTATATCATGACGTAATGGGCTCCTCTTCCTGAGCCCCTCAACTCGATCACATCCAGATCGACCAGCTTGTTAAGCTCTTTAAGGGCTGCCTGCCTGCTTATATCGAACATTTCGGCTACATCTCCAGCCGTAATCCTTCCCTGCTGTTGAATATGCTCCAGTATCTGCATCTGTCTTTCGGTTAGAGCTATTTGACCCCTGGATTCTTTTTTCCTTCTCTCCATGGAGAGCTGAAGCACTCTTTCCCTCACCCTGGTTATGGAGATGAAGATGCCGTCGGTAAAGTACTCCAGCCACCCGGTGAGGTCTCCGTTCTCATCCACGGACTTCAGGGCACGGTAGTAAGAGCGGCGGTCGGAGTCGTAGTAGTCGTCCAGGGCGAAGAACTGCTTGATGTCGAACTTCCTGAGGTAGAGGACCAGAGTTGCCAGGGCTCTTGCCGCCCTCCCGTTCCCGTCAACGAAGGGGTGGATGCGGACCAGCTCGTAGTGAGTTATGCCTGCAATTATCACGGGGTGCAGGTGTTGAGAGGAATTAAGCCATTCTATAAGATCTCTCATTTGATCAGGGACCTCTTCGGGCGGTGGCGGTCTGAAGGATACTTCTCCAGTCATCCTGTTCCCCACGTAGACCTGCATGTCCCTGTATTTTCCTTCGTAATCGGGGTGCTCCAGAGCGTCCTTTGTGAGATCACTGTGGAGTTTGAGTACCGTCTCTTCCGTTATCCATCCGTCCTTCTGATACCTGTCGATGTTCTCCAAGACATTGAGGTAGTTCAGGACTTCCTGCTTGGCCTTCTGGGTGGCGGTTATCTCCCTCCCGATGGCCAGCATGCTCACCTCTTCTAATGTCAGGGGATTGCCCTCTATCGCTGTGGATGCGTGGGTGGCCTTAATGAGCGCTTCTCTCCGCAAAGCCACTTCCCACTTGGGGATTATGTAGGCATTGAGAACAGTATCTCTAGCTGAAGTTATTTCGATGAGGTTGTTGACGATCTTGTCGGTGTAAGTGAAGTTCGGCTGGAACATGACCACTCACTAATGGTGTTGAGCTGAATTTAATAAAATTTTCAGTGGAGTGAAGATTACTCTTTTGGGTTCAATAGTTGATTGAACATTTTTAATTGTATTTTGTAAATATTTTTTAAGTATAAAGTATATTCTACTACAAATATTAATAAAATAGTATTAAATATGATAGAGATTAATTACGATATGGTGGTTTAAAATGCTAAAAATGGATATGGGGGACCTAAAAAGAATTATAAAATTAGAGGATGGGACTGAAATAACTATAAGACCACTCGTAAAAGAGGACGAGGACAAATTCATTGCATTCTTCCAGCAATTCGATGATAGAGAGGTCAGATACCTGGCAGATGATATCAAGGACACTGAGATGGTCAAAAGATGGATAGAAGAGCTCGATTACACCAAAGTGTTACCATTGATAGCCCTCCATAACGAAAAGGTAGTTGCCAGTGTAGCCATGAGATTCGACCAGAGGAAGAGAAGGAGTCATGTTGCAGTATTATCCATCCTGCTGGACAGGAAGTACAAAGAAAAAGGCATAATCGTCGGAATGACCTCAGCATGCGACAAGATCGCAACAGCGGTAGGAGTAGAGAAATTAAAGATCGAGACCCCTACTATAGACGTCTATGCACTGGAAAGAGCATCCCTCTGGGGCTACTCCCGGGAAGCGACACTGGTCAAGGAGTTCAAGGTGGGGAACGAGTACTACGACATTGCAGTATTATCCAAATACGTAAAAATAGGTGCACTACGCCCTCCAAAGGTTCTTGAAGAGTTCGACATGGACAAATTCACCCTACCAAGGGAGGAACGGATAAAAGAGAGATACAGATGGTAACCACGATAAACTCCATAAACTCAACACTCCAAATTTACACTCTCTTTTTTATTTAATTTTAGTTTACATTGTTTTTCCGGAGAGGTATGTCTGGAGAGCTTTAGTGTTGTATAGATTGTTTTTTATACAAGTTCGATTGATTAATGGTATGATGAAAGAGGGAGAGAGTAACCGGTTGGGATTGAGGGTAGCCCTATCGGCGGTCATAGGGGTAGCGTGGCTGATATTCCTTATCGCGTGGCTGTTCTTCTATGCAGGAGAATATAGCGTGTACCAGAATCTCGGTATCCTGTTCGTTTCTCTCCTGCTTGCAGGCGCCTTGACCTCCGTTTTGTGGGTGAGTTTGGGGTTGGGGTCCGAATTCAACTTGAGATGGAGAGTAACAATATCGGCGGTATCGGGGATCGGGTGGCTGTTGTTCCTTATTGGGTGGGCGTTCACATACGCTTCAAATTACGATATTTACCAGAATATCGCCATCTTCTTGATATCGGTGCTGGTATTGGGCGGAATAAACGCTGTAACATGGATACCATGGGGAATGCGAGGAGAATAGAATACTATTGTATTAGTTTGGATTACACAGAACCATTTATTTTATTGACTTCATAAACTCTTCAATAAATTATTATCCAATACATATTTGATGGTCTCAAATCTTTCTCTGGTAGAGAGAAGTCTCCATTTATTCTCTCAGGTACTGTCCTCCCACGGACACAAAGCGTTTGGGTTTAACGGGTTCATCGTATTTCCTTATGTTCTCCAGCTCAATGGCCATCCACTGCCTCTTCTTCCTGGAGCTGCTGCTCCATTTCTCCTGGTTCTTGAGATAGTCCTTGAGCTCTTCTCTGGTGAGGAATATTCTGTCACCGTAGGTCTCAAAGAACTTCATGGGGTCGTCCATCAAGATGATCCTCTTGATAACGGCTTCTCCTACGTAGCCCGTGTCCTCGTGGGACTGATAGAACACGAACTTCATACCCCCTCTTCAGCTGCTTGTAGACGGTGGCAGGTTTGACGAACACGTCTTTACCACTACCGCTGAAGAAGCGGTGCATGTATTGTTTGGGGATGGGAAATGTTACACCAACAATTTGGGACATTTAATCACCCTTCCTGAGAATCAGATTGTAGTCTTCTTCCGGTAAGCTTATTTACAAAAAAACCCATCCTTTTTAGATCATTAATATACTCTTTGAGATCATAAGAACAATCCACGAATTTTTCAAAGCTTCTTTTGTTTTCAAACTTTAAATTTTTCCTCATTTTAGTGACTAAATCATCTGAAAGGGTTTTATACTTCTTTCCTCCATGACTAACTTTCGTTCGAATGTAGCTTACCGTTTCTTCTTGGTTGTCCGGATTTATCAAAAATAAGTAGATGTGGTCTCTGCTTACAACTTTTTTGAATCCTTTTTTGGATAGTTCTCTTATAACTTTGTCTCTCTTGAGAGGCATCCATATTTCACCTAAGCTACCACAGGACTGTAGTACGACCTGTATCGCTCAATGTCCAAATATTGAGATATTTTAGACTTGATTTCCTTGGATTTTTCACTAATCTGATCTTCTGGAAATGCCAGAAAACCTACTATTAATGTCTCCAGACTCTCCTCCAGATCATCAATGGCTTCTTGAAATAGTTTCCCTTCCCCATGCAAGACAAGTTCATCATTCTTTATTTGCCAAGTCTCCTCAACAGAGTCATAGGAGATGTCGAAAGGTATCGCTTCATCCAGTCTAAACTTACCAATCTTATCTAATTCAATACGAGTGAAGGGTTTTAGCTCATTTATTTGTTCAACAATTGTGGTCTTTGCCTTCTTTTTGGGATAGCCTTTTATGGTCACTGGTTGCTTGAAATATTCTCTAATCTCGGATTCCATTTCCGGCTCGTAAAAGCACTTAATTAATGTGTTGGAGACTGTATTAATAACGAAATACCTGTTGGGGTCGTCACCTCTGATTCGTATTATTATTCCCTCAGTTTTTATTTCTTCTATTTTCTCGTACTCTTTCACCAGATTCTCTATGTGCTTTGATACTTCTGGTTTTAAAGTCAAAAATTTCTCTGGCCTTTCCTCTTCAGTATTAACACTTAACTTGTATTTTCCTTCCTTAGACCAGATCTCTTTAAGATTATTTAGTAACTTAATCCTCTCACGAGGTTCAGGAATCTTCTTTTCAATGTCGGATTTAAATTCGTCAGGGTCATTTACAAGTAATTCAGTCAAATTCATGTAATCTTCTGCAACTTTGTTGAAAGGTATCGCTCCCATCAAATCAGCCTGAGAAGAGCTTTCTAACGTAGCTATCACACTTCCTGGTGAAAATTCAGTGACAAAAAGGCGAAAACGTTCAAGTTTGTACCTCCTACCGTATTTTATTCTTGACAATGAATTTATTATTTTCTGCATACCAATGAGGACATTACCAAAGACGGATGCATCAACCATATTTTTTCTGAGAACAGCTTTACCTTCTATTTTCAACCATATCTTTTTTGATTCTTTTTCCATACATCACACCTATGGAATTAATAACATCAATTATTATATTATATATCAACTTCTTGATTTATAAGTGATTCTATTCTGTATTTTGTAGATTGTTACAAAGTCCTTTTGATTATAATGAAAGTGACTTCCCAACTCAAATTTCAGGGACTTGATTTCCCACTTATACGTAAATAACAGTCCGCTTGATCTCATCCTTAGTCCTTATTCTCTCTAAACCCTCAGCAGTCAATATATTGACTTCCCTTCCCAGTAAGTCCTCAAGATAAAATATAAGGTTCATGAAGTTGTCGAAGCTCGGTTTCTCGAATTCAACCAATAGACGACGTCGTTTACCTCTCTTCGCTCCCCTCTGGCGAAGGAGCCGAATACTCCTATCCCGAGTTTCTAAATTTATTTTTAATCTGTTTTCCACTTTTTACCTTTAACATTTTTTAGGCTTACCGAAACATTTAAAATACATCAAGAACAATGAGGCATTGGGTGTTTAAATATGGAATTGGTTAAGGACGTGCTCCTCTACTCTAAAACGGAGTTGGATCAGGATGGGGAAGTTAAAACTGAGGACTGGGTAATGCTCATTGGCTCCAGAGGCTCTATCGAAGAAGTCCCTCTGTCGAGCATTGAATCAAACGAGATCACCTATGACCTTACAGAAGAAGCGACGGATAAACTCAATAAAAAACTTCAAGAATGTCAGGCTAAGGCGATACAGAGCTAGAGAACGAGTCAGAATTGAGTTTCAGCTCGTCTCTCCATATTATATCATTATCCAATCACTTCAACCTCAAATTTATCATAGACTTCCTGGATTTTCTTGAAATCCTTATCCAGAGTTAATAACTTATCCTTGTTTTGCACACAGGTAGGCATATAATATACAAAAAGCTATTGCTTTCTTTATAATTGCTTTACAATAATATTGGAAATGCTGGTAATCCATCAAAACCTTATCAAGTTCCAGTAAACGACTGAAGGCCAGGAAAAGCTGAAGTTCTACGATATTCAACTAACTTTAACTCACATTTCAACCAAACGCAATAACTCCCCGAACTCATGGAGAACGAAATCAGCCTCACTTCCTCTACCGTCAAAGTAGTTCCTGTCACCGTATGCAGCATAAACGGTTTTCATCCCCAGTCTCTTCCCGGCTTCAATGTCCCTCTTCAAGCTGTCGCCCACCAGGACAGCCTCCTCAGCACCAATCTGTAACCTCTCGAGAGCAAGTGTGATGGAATCGGGTTCGGGCTTCTTTTTGCCCGTCATGTCACCGGTAACGACCACGTCAAAATAATCCAGAAGTCCGCACTTCCTCAACCTGTCCATAGCGTGACCGTTGAGCGCGTCAGTGACCACCGCCAGCATCAACCCCTTGCTCTTCAACTCCAATAGGGTCTCCCTCACTCCGGGATAGGGGTCGATATGTCTCAATTTTATGTCGTCATAAACCCGGCAGCACTCCTCATACAAGCTGGGGCATACTCCGTACTTTCCCATGTAGTCGGCGATGTTCTTCCAGTCCTCTACACCATGCCCGCTGGAGAAGAAGTGTTTGATTAGCTCCTCTCCATCACCAGCTCCCATCAAGTCCACTACTGCGTCACAAGCCTTTAGCTTTGCTTCCACAAAATCGAATAGAGTGTTATCCATGTCAAATATTATGGCTCTTAATTCACCACCGAATCGTTTACCTTCCGGCATGCCAACTCCCCCTTACCACCAACCACCTAAATAAAACTTGGCTTTAACTTTCCGTTGCTTCAATTGGTTCCACTCCAGCAGATAAGTATTCTGTTTTTGTAATTAAATAATATATCTCAAATCTTTTTCGATTTGAGGAGTTTTCCACCCCATATTAATTTTGTGAATTTTCTATTTTTCTTCGAATTAAAAAAAGAGAAAAATCGAATCCCGGGGAGGTAATATTATTGGTTTAACTTAGAATAACGTTTGTTAAAACAATTATTAAAAATAGTTAAAGCAAGTCCAACATTATTATAATCAATTCTATCAGGGAACTAACAGCGAACATTCTCCCCAAAAAATAAAAAAGAAAAGAAGAAAGAATTATACTACTTCTACCTCACCCTCCATTGATGGGTGGAGTGTGCAATAGTATTCGTATGTCCCTGCCTCACCAAAAGTATATGAATAGCTCTCTCCATTTGCTATATTACCTGAATCGAACACCTCATCCCTGCTGGTGACAGTATGAGTTGTTCCGTCCTCATTCATCCACACCACCTCCATACCCTCGGGTACGGTAATCGAACTGGGTTTGAAGGCGAACCCCTCGATCATAACTCCCATAGAAATGGTCATGGACTTCATCACAACCTGCTCGTTCACTGTAACCGGACCATCGTCACCTGGGAACTCATACATCTCATCTCCATCATCGAAATGCAGCATGGGGTGTACCGTGGACGTAATATCACCTGAAACGCTCACCTTTAAGTCCTCCCTCTCACCCGAAATCAGCTCGCTGTGTCCGATTACCGCGCCCGGACTCCCGTTGTCATCCCTGTGAATGACCACATAACCCGGCTCATCCAGATAAACTGAATCAATACTCACCTCATTATTCCGCATCACCTGGTCAGAAACGGTCAAAGACGGTTCTCTCATCCCGTTCTGACCCTGTTCTTGTGCGCATCCGCTCAAACCAGCTATGGTCAAAAATACGACCAAGTAAACTATTTTCTTCTTTATATCCATTTTTATAACCCCCTCTAATATCAGATATCAGCGGGCACTATTTTGTACACTTTCCCCGATTCACCGGTCGGTCCCGATGTCCCGCTGGTGAGAACGTATAACTCTCCCTGTCTATCTTCTCCAAATCCTAAAATAAACTCATTCAGCTCTCCATCTCCTCTATCCTTTAGTGGAAGATTCTCGACATTCCAATCATCGGGTGTGGCATAGAACAACTTCCCTTGTGGCTGTGAGAAGGAGAAGCTCCAGTCCCCGAATATGTAGGCTCCCTGATAGGAAGCAAGACTATTTCCCTCGTAAACGTGCCCCCCTACCACCACGGAGACACCAGACTCAGGATGCCTGTACTCGATTATGGGGTCCACCAGCTCTCTGCCGTAAGGTCCCTCACCAGGGCCGCTATCCGGCGGGTTTTGAGGATTATCGGGATCAAAATAGTGCTTTCCTTCCTTTATATTCCACCCGTAATTCTTTCCCTTCTCCACTATGGAGACCTCTTCGAAGAGATTTTGACCGGCATCAGCAACAAATAACCTCCCCTTTGAGTCCATGGACATCCTGTAGGGATTTCTGAACCCATAAGCAAATATTTCGTCCCTTCCTTCCTCACCAACAAATGGATTGTCTTCAGGGATCCCGTAAGGTTCATCTCCATCAACATCTATGCGGAGGATGCTGCCCAGCAAAGTGGAGAGGTTCTGGGCGTTGCCTTCAGGCGGGTGTCCGACTCCCCGGTCGTTAGCATTCCCTCCATCTCCCAGCGAAATATACAGGTATCCATCAGGACCGAAAAGGAGCTGCCCGCCATTGTGGTTGGATTGAGGCTCATCAACACTCAAAACAATCTTTTCCGAGCCGATTTCGACCTCTCCATCAGATACGGTGAACTCTGAAACACGGCTGGTGTGATCCCAGTTGTCCGGAGCTTCATTCCTCAGAGGAGCACTATAATAAACGTAGAGCTTTCCATTCTCCCCGTAATTGGGGTGGAAAGCTATATCCATAAGCCCTCGCTCATCGTAACCCTGATTCAGGCTCATCATCTTATCACTAATATCCAGGAAGGGTTCATCCCTGACCTCCCCATCCTCCATCACCCACACAATTCCTACCTGGTCCACGATGAAAAGCCTATCACCGCTTTCCGGATAAGCCATACTCACAGGTGCTGTCACTCCATCAGCAACCACCCTAAAATCCACTTCCCCGAATTCCGCACTGGGTGATGGAGTAGGAGTAGGAGTAGGCGTGGCAGGTGTGATGATAGTGGGTTCTGGCTGCTCTTCTTGCTGCATACAACCCATTAACATGACTGCCAGCAATAAACCCCCCAACGCAAGTGTGGCTCTTTTCATTCTACTCACCTTTAATCCATTATTTATGGTTTTATTCAGGAATTAAAAATTATGAAAAATTATGTGAAAACGGTGAAATGCCCATTCACATCTATTTCATGGTCAAATTTATGTACTTCATATGCTTACATAAATAAGGGCTATGGGGAATTGCTAATGTCTACCACCTATACGGAAGGACAGGAAGGTAAGCAAGATACACCCAAGATAATTGAGGTAAGACCCTGCACTGAAGATGACCTGGACGAGATATACGGTATTGAGTGGGTGAATTTTCCTATTCCGTGGTCACCTTTTGCGTTAAGAGACTACCTCAAGACCGGGATGAGTACTTTTTTAGTGGCTACTGAGGGGAACGAGATCCTGGGATACGCTATATCTACGGTGGAGAAGCAGATAAATCAAAGGATAATTGAGAGAGGGCACCTCCTCAAACTGGTAGTTAAAGAAGAGCACAGGAGAAAAGGAGTTGGTTCATCGCTTCTTAAGGCCTTAATACGCAACATGGAGCAAAGGGGTGTAGAAGAGATCTATCTGGAGGTCAGGGTAGAGAATCCTGATGCTAGAAAGCTTTACCAGAAATTCGGTTTCAAGGAGAGAGAATACATGGCGAGCTTTTATCTCAACGGAGACGACGCTTTACTGATGATCAAAAAACTATAGCTGACCTATGGAATAATTCTAACAAGCTCTGCTCCTAATTCTACTTCAATCCGTCAACGAAGGCTCTTATGTTCTCTCCCAGCACTTTGTGGTTATAACCTCCCTCCAGGACTCCGAACCGCCTTCCTTCACATTTCTCCTCCGCATAATTCTTGACGATCTCCCCCATCCTTTTATAGTCTTCTGTCTCCAGGATGCCGCCCCAGTCCTCCTTATGCCTGTCAAAGCCAGCAGAAACAGCTATAATATCGTATTCACTCTCAGAAAGAAAATTGGAAATGCTGTCAACATCCTTCCCCGGGAGGTGGAAATAATCTACCCGTCCATCATTTCTGAAGGTGTTGGCAGTCCCATCGCCGTAGTGGAGGTCGAAATCAATTATTACGGCTCTGTCGATCGATCCATCCTCTAAAAGCCTCCTGACAGCTATAGCTATGTTATTGAAGAAGCAAAAACCCCAGCAGCTACTGGGGCTGGCATGATGGCCTGGCGGTCGTAAGGCAGCAAACGCTGGCTCTTCAAACGATATTCGGGCAGCCTTAATTGCCGCTCCCGCAGAGAGCATCGCCATCCCATAGACCTTTTCCATACCCTTCACGTGCTCAAAATGTCCCTTAGAGTGGACCAGAAGGATATCCTCTTCCCCCGCCTCTTCAGGCTCCACAAACTCAAAATCATCCAGCTCAGAGACCACTGCTCCCATCCTGCCCGCTTCACTGGCCGGGTCGAACGTATATACCTGATGAAACCTGGGGTGAAAAACGATCTTCATGAATACAAGTGGTGCTCAACTTTTATAACTCTAACCTAAATTGATTAATAAAGACTTTAGGGTTATCTGCTGTAAGTCACCTGAGCATCTCCGTTTTGACGCACATATCCCGTTAAGGAATCTTCAAAATCGGCTCTACTGGAACCCGCTGGAAGATCAAGCTTCTTTGAAAGCACATAAACCTCAACATTGTATGTGTGCTCTTTTCCCTCAGGAGGACAGGGTCCAGCATAACCCACATCCCCAAAACTATTCTCACCCTGTACAGCATTTACAGGATCACTTACCTCACCCTGCTGGGGAATCCCTGCAGGTATAGTGTTTGTCGGCTCAATATTCCAGATCAACCAGTGAGTAAAGATTCCCTGGGGAGCATCGGGATCTTCAATTACAACTGCCATCGATTCAGCGTTCTCCGTATCAAGGTTGGAAACCTCAATTCGTGGAGAGATGTCATCTCCATCGCAGGTGTGCTCTTGAGGAAAGCTCTCAAAACCCAGCTCTACACCGAGTTGGGCCTGCTCAACCGAATTAGTGTCATCCTGCTGCTCACTACAACCACAAATCGCCACCGCCAAAACCAGTAAGACAACCATCCCCACTTTATTCATAGAGATGGTTACAAACCTGATTAAATAAATCTTCTCCTTTTTCGAAGATGGGTTCACTGCATTAAATTCACTGCATTAAAAAAAGAAATAAAATTTGTTCTCTAATTACTCGTAAAAATCCTTGTTGAGCTTTCCTAATCCGTGTGTTTGGACGTTGCCGGTTAACAGTTCGTATTCTCCATTAGTTGCATTTATATGATGGCACGAGAAGCAGTTCCCATCATACTGGTATTTAAAGTGATGGCTGTTCATATGTGAAGGATGTACTATATCCGAAAAAGGCAAAGCACCATCGCTCATGTCAGCATCGTGACAGTCCATACAGGCTTCCGCAGTATTGTTGTAGCTCATATTATCAGCAGGCCCCAGGTATGGATGTTGTTCACATTCTGAACTGGTATCACATCTGTAATAGGCTTCTGTCACCAATGTATAGTTTGTGTATGTATTATGGCAGGCCAAACATCCCCTAGCGACATAGTCCGGGTTTTTGGATGCGTTAATGTAGTTTTTATCTAAATCTTCTTCTATCCCGTTAACCTGGTCCTCTAAACTGGTTATTGCCTCCCACAAAGCCTGAAACGGTTTTCCTTCTGGTTTATCTTTTCCCTGAACAGCGCTTAATCCTCCGATGGCCAGTAGGCTAACAAGAGCTACAACTAGCAATAATTTCTTAATATTCTCACCCCCCTCAACCTTTGGTGTTCAATTATACTTAACCTTGAAAAACCTTATTATTTTTAACCATTAGGGAGCTGATTTCTTTAAATAAAAAAATATTGTTTGAGGTTTGCTGATAAATTAACATAAAATGATAATCTAATAATCCAGAATATAAGCACTATATGAAATAAATGGAAATAAAAAAGGTTTATTCGGTTTTGAGTCCGGTGCATCTCCAGTTTATCTCTGCCCGTCTATCTATGACGTCTACCACGCATGCGGGGTTACACTCCTCCTTTTGGATACTCAGATCGATCCACCAGGTTCCGGTGACATTATTACACGTATAGTTGTCTGTGAGGTTGTCGCCGCACTCACTGTTCCTGGCTATTTTTCTGGCTTCGGTTATGCTCATGCACTCCATAGTGTCATCCTTACAGCAGTAATCCTGAGGCACCTTCTCCACATTATGAGCCCACAGAGCTGGAGCTCCATTCTCGCTCTGCTTCAGCTCTCCGGTGACCACTACCCAGTCACCATTATCCACTTCTTCTATGCTGGCGGTTCCTCCCTGACAGTATTTATCGTCAACTATTTCTCTGTCCCCGCCAACAAAACCTTCGGGAACGGTGCAGTTATCTGGAGAGGTCCATTCATGGTGGATATTGATTTTCTCCATTCCCTTTCCGTAACCAAAGATTTCACAGCAAACCTTTCCATCAGGCTTATCCTCATCGGCCAAATCATAGTATACAGTTAGAGATTCTCCTCCGGAAGTGAGTTCAAAACTGCTGTCTAACTCTCCCAGCTTGTTAACTTCTCCGTAGACCTTCACTGACCCCTCATAAACCGGTTCAGTAAGGAGTTCAGAAGCATACATGCTCCCTTCAGGCTTACTCTCCGATTTTTTCATTCCCAGTGCAGAGAATACCTCCACCACTTTACCTTCCTGAACGATGACCCTCACCTTGGCTTCATCTACTACGCTGGCATCCTTCATGGACTGCATGTCGAACTGGTAGGTAAAGCTCCAGCAATAAGGACACTTCAACGTCATGGTATTGACCAGCATCAGATTCCTTCCGTCGTAATCGGTGTACTCTTCCATGTTCTTGACATAATCAACCGCTATCTCTTGGCTCTCCTCCTGTGTCACTGCAGATGGAGTTGGGTTTATGCCATTCTCTTCCTGACTGCAACCAGAGAAGCCCGCCGCCACCAATAAGATGGACAAAGTTATTATTACCAACTTCAATTTTAACATTATCTCTTACCTCTGTATTATTGAAGATACTATGTTCTCTGAATATATAGGTTTATTTTAGGTTAACTTAAATAAAAATTTTATTTTTGAACCCTCCTGAACATCTGGAATCAAAAACGGAAGTTCTTTATAGTATTAACTGGCTATTCTGGTTCGAGGTTGGAGAGGTATGGTCATTAAGGTCAGTTTACTGGTTCTGCTGTTAGTTGTATTTTCCTCCTGTGGTTGTCTTCACCAGGAGAGTCAGAACATACAGAGCACCCCCGATCGTTCTGAGGGACCAAATGATGCCCCGGAATCCATAAATTCCAGACTAAAACCTCCAGCGAGTAGATCAGAGTCAGGATCATCCTCCGAAGACACGGACTCAACAACACCCAACACCACATGGCACACAAAAAGCACTTCCAGTCAAAAAAAGCTGGGATGGAAATCTCCAGAGGATAAAGAGGAAAAGGACGATAACGCAACCAGAGAGTCATCCAATGAGACCACAGTCAGCACCATTCAAGACTTTAAAGTGACCAAAATCGATTCAGAATGACTCCGAGCATCCACCACAAAAACTTTAAATTGCTGTCGAACTCTTGAACTTCTATCGTGGAGAGACTCTACAGGAGCAGGGATGACAAAATCATTTTTGGAGTGTGTAGTGGGCTTTCTAAATACTTCAATGTGGATGTCACTCTCCTTAGGTTGATCTTCGTTGTGGGGGTTCTCCTCAAGGGTGTCACACTCTTAATATACATCATTCTGGCGCTAATAACTCCCGAAGAGAAAGCAGAAGCAGCTGAAGCCGAAACAGCAGCAACAATTACAACGACTGCAACAACCACCTCAGACGTTACCTCAGAAACCGAAAGACGTCAAAAGCTTCTGGCCTATGGTTTGATACTGGTAGGTGTCTTCCTGTTCATTCAGGAGACGATGCCTTTCTGGTTGACCGACTCACAATTACTGGCGGTATTACTGGTCCTGATAGGAGCTGCCCTGCTCCTGAGGAGAAGAGATGCAGATCAAAACTAAATCTCAAGCTTAATCCTCAATACCTTTTTTAACCTTTTTCCAGCTCTTATCCAGGTTGGGGACAGTCTCAAATTGGCTAAGCTCGGATAGTTCGATCCATCTGAATTCTGTATGCTCCCAATCAAGCTTGACCTCAGGTCTTCGTTTTAATTCCACCAGAACAGGAGTTATCAACCACGTCCTACCTATACTGGAGTCCTTGAACTCCCATGGCTCACCATAAGTTATAGAGGATATATCGCTCTCCTCAACCCCTATTTCTTCTTCAAGCTCTTCCAGAACCTTATCCTTAACGGGCTTTATTTCGTCCAGATAGCCTGCCACTGTATTCCATTTTCCTTGATAGGAGCCCACCTTATCGCTTCTCCTCAACAAGAGCAACTTGTCACCAGATCTAACGAAAACAGTGATCACTGGTGCAAATTCAGACCGAGAATAATCTATTCTACCGTCAGAAAAACGGGGAAGAGTCCTGATCAACTCCTTTACGGTATCCAGAATCTCCTCTTCCCTCATGCCTCAGAGCTTGATGATATGAGAGCGCTTATATTCATCAAGGAACGTGGAGACGTCAAAATCCTTTTCCACACCCTCCATAGGCTTTATGTTCTCGTTGATGAACCTCCAAAGCTCTTTTTCGTCCCTGGCTATTATCTGGACCAGGAGATCGTGGTCGCCTGTAGCCGTAGTGACGATCTGGACTTCATCATACTCTACCAGCTTCTGGGCGATCTCGTCCATCTTGGTGGGGTCTACGGAAAGTCCCAGCCATGCTGTGGTATCATATCCCACTACCTTGGGATCGATTATGGCCGAGAAGCTTCTTATAATACCGTTTTCTGTAAGTTTTTTGATTCTGTAGTGAACAGTGCTCGCTCCAATATCGAGGTTTTTCCCGATCTCGTGATAGCGAACCTTATCATTCTCCTGCAGGATTTGAAGGATTTTTTTATCTATTTCATCCATAAATTCAATAGCTTGCTGCCCAAATTAAAATCTTTTGATTGATATTCAATTTATTAAGGATTAATTAAAATATATGACATACTATTCTGAGGTTTTCTTATTATCCCAAGAAAAGAACAATTGGGCACAGATACGTTTATTATATCGCCAGGGTGGCGCAGAAAAGGATCCAAACCTTTTAATCTTACCCCCCAACCGGTACATTTCCCCACCCTGGCCAACGAATATTGTATCTATTATAATATATAAAATCTTCCCTTTTAATTACACCCATGGGTGTACCAGAACACCCACGCAACTACTACACTCCTACACCCTATTACAACTCTGTAACTCTGGTTCTGGTCGATTTCTCACGATAGTAATCGAACAACCGGGAACCCCACTCGATCCCCGCCTCACAGTTGCAGACGAGGACATTAATAAGGTCTATTCCTCCACTTTGGGGTAAAAAAAGGGTAAGCTGTTTATCAGATACCCAAAAACCCTCAGTAAGCCCATCACACAGATACCATTCCCCTAAACCCACACATTCCTTATAAAGCTCAGCATCCACGCTCCTGGCTTTCTCATGAACAGCTGTGGTGGTTATCACTTCAAATTCCTTTCCTTCAGCCAGTGAAGGATATATTCTCAATAGCTCTGGATATAGAAAAGGTAACACGCACCTAATCCAGTTGGACTTATCTGCTATTTTGTACCACTCATCTCGAATTTCATAAGGACTCTCTTTCAAACAAAATCTACAATCTTTGAGCAAGTGGATATCCCTTTTCAATTCTTGTGGTATAGCAGATAGGTCGTGAGAAACAAAAAAATCTCCAAGCTGTTCATTTAATTCCATGAACGACTCCAACTCACTAATTTTATCTAAAGCTATCTTTCCCAAATCCGTCAGTTTGTAACCACTTTCAACCCGGGTCACCAGATTTTGTTCAGAAAAGTACTTGATGTGGGGCTTGATCGTATCCCTGGATAAGTTCATGGATTTCGATAACTCGTTTACCTTCTTAGGTTCCCGTAGTTTTTCCAGTACCTCCTTTTTCAAGGGCGTGTTAATCAGTGACTTTGATTTAAGGGATTCTCTCATCCTCGACCTCCCACAAACAATTTATTTTATTATTATTTATCTTTTCTTTAATTAGTTGATTTACTGAAAATGAGTGTAAATGTTCTCCTGAACAACCCGATAACCCTAAAAAAGCTCAATTTGGTTATTATTATAATGACATGGCAAAGTAAAATATTTAATGGTAAATAGCCAAGTAGATATGAAAGAAAATGAGAAGGGGTGTGCTGTGCTTAACCGTTATACTGCTTTTGGTAATATCTGCCCAGCCGGCTCTGGGTGATGATTGGGATAAGAAACCGGATGTACCTGAGTGGCCAGGCTTCGATAAAGAGCCCATACCCGGTCAGCCCGAGTGGGAGGATTACAAGCACGGTGGAGCGGGTGGTAAGGACCTTAACCACTATAAAATAGTTGATGGGAAACTGGTAAAGGTCTTGAAGGATAGGGAACTGCCTGTCTGGGAGTATGAAAAAGAAGACGTGGAGCCAAGCGTACCTGAATGGGAGTATGAGACTGAAGAACCCAGAACGCCAGAATGGGACTACAAGACCGAAAAACCACCTATATCCAACAGGCCGGAGCCGAGGATCACCCGCATAACCTACAACAGTGAAATGGTTACAGGTGAAGTAGGTTATCTAGGGATTGGAGTGGTGAATCTGGGAACCTATTCTCCTGAGGCAGATGTGATACTATCCCATTCGGACGGAATAGACGTGGTAAACACTTCCGGTAGACCCTCCATATACAACCCGGGTGAAGAGGTTGTGGACAGCGATAAGAACCCCATCAAGGTCAGATACACCATGCTCAAATGGACCTCCGAGTTCGAAGTAGGAGAAGAAGAGATGTTCTCTCTGAACTACAGGATAGACGGTGCCAAAGAGCAGTGGTTTAAGGTCAGGCTATATTTCTCTGGTGAAGGTGGACGCTGGGCAGCGAAACAGATCTACCCTACGGAGTTTGAAGCTGATGTTACCGACCAGCAGGATTTTCCGGCTATCCAGTTCAATGTCTCAGTAAGTGAACCCAAGATGCCTTCTGCAACACTCTCCTGTTCATCACAAAAAGATGGGAATGAGATAAACGTCAATTTCATCTTCAAGAACGTGGGCGACAAAACCCTCCGCAACCCCACATTCTCTTTCAGCGGTAAAAAGATTAGAGAGGGTTGGGACCTCGCTCCCGATTCCTCAAAAAGATTCAATTTGACTCTCGCCAGCTTTGGAGAGGACATTATAACCAGAGAAGCTAAGATAACCGGTTGTTTCCAGCCGTGCAGCAGCAACTACCTCTCAAAAAGGTACAAAGTAAGCCTCTACGAAGACGGGGATAACGTCTATTGCCAGGTAGAAGAGATCAAAGAGCGGATTGAAGAAGAGAGTAGAGTTGATTACGTAGCCGCTTCATTTAAAGAAATGGAAAGTGCCAAAGTAATCGAGAAAGACAAAGGCGTAGTCCAAATAGTCTTTGAACGGATAAACAGCTTCTTCAAGATGTTCATGATCAGATGAAGATGGGATAGGATAGGTAGATAGTTAGAGAAGTTCTGTATCTGTTTTTCTCCATCTTGTTCCCAATTCACACAAGGATTATAACAATCTGGTTAAAAATGAAAAGCATTATATCTTGACATGTGATGACATGGCGAGGGGCTCAAAATGGAGGGCGTAATATTCTTTATGGTATGGCTGTATATGCTGGCCTGGATCTCTTTTCTATTCGACTTTTAGCCCTGTACCACTTCAAAAAAGCTGTGGAGTGAATGAACGATATAAGGTTCTTCTATAATTCTTTCAGTTCAGATTCTGGTGTACCAGCTCAATGACTTGAGGGATGGCATATTTTATCTCTTCGGAGAGCTCCAGCCCATTATCTATTACCTTGGGCTCAATACCTATAACCGTTATGTCATCTGTCAGCTCCAGGATGTCCTTGGAGGTCTGGTAAGCCGTGACGAAATCGATGTCGTGAAGTGACATCATTTCTGATTTCTGCAGGGCTTCGTTAATGGAGAACTGATAAACTGTGCCGGGTTCTTCCCCACCCTTAACAGCGTCAACAATGATTACTTTATCTTTATCAACTAAAAAATTGAGAAGAGCAATGCCTGAGGTTGCTCCGTCGTGAACTTCGACGTTCTCAGGCAGATCTCTTTTCTTCAGCTCTTCAACTATTCTTACTCCAACCCCTTCGTCTCCGAGCAATATGTTCCCGATACCAACAACAGCTATCTTCAATCTTTCACTTTCTCTTTTCTGCTGCCGGTTATCATCGACCTCAGGACACCGAAGACGATCACAGCGTAGATATGCATTATCATTACGGTGGCGAACAGGTACATTCCCAGTCTATGAGCGGCCCTTAAGATGGTGTATCCGTCTGCAGAACCGAATATGGGTGCAATAGATCCTGAGAAGCTCAGCACCGGTTCGAATCTGTAGAACATTGAGAGACCGGTCACACCCATCAGTATGGTCAGTACCAGATAGATCCACCATACCATTACCTGGGTGGGAACTATCTTTTCCACGTACTTCTTTGACTTGGTGTCATAGCCTCTGGGGTCCTCAACATGCTCACCGCCGAACCACGCCTTCGTCTCCGCCAGCAGATAGTTTATGGCATAAGGTATCCTGCCAAGGGATATCCACTTCCACTCGTAGGCCAGAATGTAGTAGGTAAAGAATATCCACAGAGCACCGAATATGAGGCCTGCCCACATGTGAAGGGCGGCGGTCTGCTCATAAACTATCTTGAATCCGTAGAGGCCACCTATCTGCAATCCGGTAAGGCCCAGAATGATTCCTGTTATCACTATACCCCAGTGAACTGCTCTGACGCTCAATGAATGTCTGGTTACTTCTACCTTGTCTGCGCTGTGCTCTTCTCTGGTTTCGTGGGTGAACGTATACTCTGTTTCGGTCAACAGGTTCACCTCCTGTTAATGGTGTGAACGGCGCATGCTATACAGGGATCGAAGCTCCTGACCACGGTTATAGCCAGAGAAGTGTTGAAGTTGTCACCATTTAGGGGCTCCATGTTGAGCCCTGCCAGTCCGTGAGGCTCTAAGGCCGTTTTCAGAGCGTCACCCCAATTGACCGTGGAATTTACTCCCAGTGGAGACAGGTCGATGTTCTCTTCCGGCCACAGAGTGCTTGCCACGGTAGGAACATCCAGACCCTTAGGCAGCCAAGTTCCCACAAGGGATTGCTCTACGGCTCCAGGAGTGCCATTGTTATCTCTGGGGCTGAGGTTCCACGTGCTGGGCACCACACACTGATAGTTATTTATCTTCTGACCCTGGACGTCCAGGTAGTGCAAAAGCGCTCCTCTGGGTGCATCGTAAAGGCCGAATCCTTCTCCAGTATTAGGTACCTGCTTGAAGTTGGTGACCCTTTCTCCCAGATATCCTTTGAGGTCCTGCAGCCATTCGAACATCTTGTTGGCCATCAACTGTGTAAGGGCAACTCTGGCAGCGACCCTATCGATCACCGAGCCGTTGGGATTCAGCATCTTGTATTCCAGAGGCCCCAGATCTTCTCCCGTCAGGGGGTTGATTCTGTCAACCTTCCATTCAGTGCCGAAGGTGTTGACCATTCTGGCGATGGGTCCGACTTCATAGACTTTGCCGTCGTATCGGGGTGCTTTGAGCCATGAGTAAGCCCCTTCCTTATTCTTATTTGGTTTGGGCTCGTCTTCCTGGCTGGGTGCTCCTCCAGCATTATCGTACCAGGAGTACTTCACCTGCTCTTCTATCTTGGAGAGATCGAAGTCCTTAAAATCGCCATCCCATGCACCCGCATTTATCAGGGCACTACTCCTTTTTCCGGGCTGTCCGTCACTCAAGGCCACCCAGTCATCGTAATTTTCAGGGTCGGGCATGATTCCATAGCTCAGGAAATTACCTGTAGAAACACCTACGTCCTGCAGACCATTAAACTCGATATCCAGCGTATTGCTTACTCCTTCAGCGATAGTGGAGTTTGCTTCTTTGAGTGCCAGCAGGTCACCTACCATCGTCTTGGCAATGAAGGGCCAGATCTCTGCCATTCTGGCAATGGATGAGGCTATCCTGTCCAGTGTAGGTTTGACGGTCATACCACCCGGATATTCGTCAGCATGGTGAGGGAACTTTCCTCCCCACAGGGTGACTATCTCATTGGCCTTTCTCTGTATTTCCACGCACTTAGCATAGCTTGAACCAAGTCCCAGCTTGGAGATACCATCCTTACCCAATGCGGGTGGGACCATGGGCGGGTATTTGGCCAGCACACCGAGTTCAGGACCTACCAATAGATAAGTGTGGATCAAATGATCGTAGATATAATATGCTCCGTGCAAAATGTTCCTCATCAGAGTTGAAACCGGTGTGGGCTGCACATCGAATGCTGCTTCAATAGCCTGGGTTGAGGCTTCTGCATGAGGTGCAGGACAAACACCGCAGATTCTCTGGGTGATGAACCAGGCATCTCTGGGATCTCTACCTCTCAGAATGTTTTCCCATCCTCTGAACAGCGTTCCACTGCTCCAGGCGTTGTCCACTACCTGCCAGGTACCTGTAGAGGTCTCTACGTCCTTGGGTTCCATCTCTACCCTGAGATGGCCTTCAATTCTAGTTACGGGATCTATAACCACTCTAGACATTCAACACACCTCCTACTTCTCCTCCTCATCTTTCTTCTTTCCTTTAGTAGCAGCTTTCTTAACCCCGTGCACAGCTATACCGGCTGCGGTTGCTCCCAGCAATGCCTGTCCCAGCATAGTTGAGTTCACTCCCAGAAGAGTGGGTACTTCGGATACTTCCGCATAGAACGGTGAGAAGTCGTCAGGCCATCCAGGCTCTGCACACCCTATACAGGGTGCTCCTACTTCTACACAATAACTGGTTCCATCAACCCACTTCCTCAAGGCACAGTCAGTGTTGGTTGCCGGTCCCTTACATCCGATCTTGTATCTGCATCCCTCGCCTTCACCGGGTACGGTTATGAACTCACCCCTGTCGTAATAGGGTCTATAGGGGCAGAGCTCGTCATGCATATTCTTCCCGAAGAACGCTTTGGGCCTGCCATGGCTGTCCAAATTTATGGGTGCCTCTATCATGACTGCAGCCAGAGTAAGCAATACGTGTTCACCGTTAACCGGGCACATGGGAAGGTTTATGACTGGCTTATCAATTCCTATCTCGGCCAGATAATCCGTCAGACTCTTGGCGCCGGTTGGATCCGGGTTTGCAGCTGGTATTCCGCCGTATGTGGCACACTGGCCTACGGCAACTATTGCATCCGCATGTTCTACCGCTTCCTTAACGTGGTCTCTAAAGTCCTTACCTGCTACAACACAGTATCCAGGGTCCTGTATGGAGCCTTCGACTACCAGTATCCTTCTGCCCTCATGTCCATTAGCCCACCTCTCCTTGAGGCTCTCTGCAAGAGAACCTGATGCAGGATGGATGGTCTCCATGTAGTCGGGTAGAGCTATTGGCAAGTCAGAGGTGCCAACAGTGATCTCCGTAAGAACTTGTATCAAATCGGGGTTCGCTACCTGGGCAAAGGACACTGTACAACCTGAGCAAGAAGCTCCATTTATCCAGTTGATGTGCCAGTAATCTTTCACTTGATTGACAGCTTTTACTACTTCTGATTTGTAAGTTGCCAGGAAAGCTGTTGCGCCCATTGCGGCCACTGTTTTCATAAAATTCCTTCTACTCAATTTTCCAAGGTTCATACTCCAACCTCCTTATAATCATCATAACTCTTTGAATATATATAAACCTTTCGAAGATAATATCAGGAATTAGAAAGGATTGGACTTTTTTGGCCATTTTGGTTGAAGTTCTGGGCGAAGACCACTAAAAGCATTGGGACAACCAATATTGCCGTAATAAATATTCCAAAAAATCTCCAATTTGTTTTCATATTTATTTCAAGTACAAACTATGCGAACAAATATATAAAATATTGCGAAGTAAAACTAAGGAATTAAAATAAGAAAAAATAATTAGGATACAACTGGACCAACTATGCTTTAGATTCTACTATTCTACGACTACTATTTATTTTAACGGTTAATAAGCTATAGTTTAAGATAAGTAAAGAACGTAAGAAATAAAATTATATGTTTAGCATACACGAGGAATGGGGTCTGCTGCCGGGCTGGGCAGTATTTTCTTGGTCCCCACCATGGTCTCTACCACCACTTCCTGAAATTCGTCAGTAGCGTAGCCCACAATCTCTGCATCCTTTTGACCTGCTTTCTTCAAAACCTGCAGAATGTCTTCAGCTACTTCAGAGCACACGCCCATCACGACTTTTCCTTCGTTTGCCATGGCCATCGAATCCAGTCCCAATACATCGCAGAAGCCCTTGACATCTTCTCTGATGGGTATTCTCTCCTCATCGACCAGAACACCTGTGTTGCTCTTTTCTGCCATCTCATTCAGAGTTCCTGCAATCCCCCCTCTTGTGGGATCCTTCATTGAAGTTATACCCCCAGTTTCCAGTGCCTTGCTCACGAACAGCCAGACAGGATAAACATCTGACTTGACATCGATCTCGAACTCCAGACCCTCTCTGCTGGACATTATAGCGGCGCCGTGCTCCGCAATCCCTCCTGAGATGATGATGGCATCGCCAGGTGCAAGTCCTGAGTCCCTGATCCAGTTAAAAGGATAGTTCCTGTATTCCTTGACCACACCAAGATTCTTATCCAGATGACCGTTCCGCGACCCCACTCCGGAGGTATTGACCAAGATGCCTATATTGGACTCCACAACCTTGGTGTCCCCAGTGATCACCTTGGCATTCGTCTCCTTCAGCCAGTACTCCATATCAGCCACAATCTTTTCCAGTGTCTCGATGGAGAACCCATCCTGTATGATCAGGGAAAGAGAAAGGAATGACGGCTCAGCACCCAGAACCGACATATCATTGCAAGTTCCACAGATGGCCAGACTGCCTATACTCCCACCGGGGAATACTACAGGATCGACCACATAAGAATCCGTGGTCAAAACATAATCAGAGTGAAAATCAGTTGAATCATCCATATCCTCCAGAGATATCTCACCAACTCTGGAATTGAATTTAGAGATAATATGTTTCCTCAAGAAATCGACCATATACTTTCCGCCTGCACCATCTTCTTTTCTAACCATCATTTTACTCGTCCTCCTTAATCTTCCAGATACTTGGTTATATATAGCTGACCCAGGCTTATACCATTATCTCCTGCAGCCACTTCCCTGTTGAGATACAGGCTTAAACCTCGATCCTTTAGATAGTTTTCAACGATGGGAGTGAAGTGGGAATTATAAGCTACACCCCCACTCATAACCACACGATCGGAACCAGATTTCCTGGCAGCCTTTTCGGCCATTTGGGCAACTCCTCTACCCAGGTAATCTACCAGCTGGTAAGCCAGCTTTTCCCTCTTTTCTCCGTTATTATATCTTTCCAGGGCGTCACACATAACCCCCCCTATGTTCAACACCATCACATCAGATTCTCTGCCGGGCTCACTGACATAAGGAGCAGAATATAGCCCTTCTTCTCTGACAGTCTCAATCTGGGGTTCATAGTAGGAGTCGGTTGGCTCCATTATGGTCTCCAGCTTCATCGCCGGCTCACCCTCGTAAGTCCTTTCCAGACAGGTCTCCAGCATGGCAGAAATTGCATCAAGATATCTACCGGCTGATGATGCCTCAGCGAGGGCAATTTTGGAGTCCAATTGCTTGGCGAACAGACCGAACTTTTCGCCTTTTCTGAGGTATTTCTGGTAGCCGTCAAGCAAGTTGTAATCCTTTTTATGGTCGTAGACAATCGAAAATAGGGCTCTCAAGGGATAACTTACAGCCAAATCTCCTCCAGGGAGCCTTATCAGCTCTAATCTGCCAGCTCTCTCGAACTGCATCCGGTCAAAATCGAGGTTCAATACCTCACAGCCCCATATCTTGCCGTCGAACCCATAACCAACTCCATCAACCGTTATTGCCGTGGCCTTATCCATGTTATTTTCGGCCATCACGGACATTGCATGGGCAAAATGGTGCTGCACCTTGATCATTCTGGCACCCTTCTCCTCAGCGAACTTCTCTGCAAAGCTTGAGGTGTTGTATAAGGGGTGAGGGTCGCAGATGACGGTATCCACATCGTCCAGGTTCATAAATGAGGTCAAGAACCGGGAAGCCGGCTTGAAGAACTCATTGTAGGTCTTGAAATTGGATGTATTGCCGATGTATTGAGAGACCACCGCCTTTTTATCCTTGAGCATGGAGATGGAATTATAAAGCTCTCCTCCAAATGCTACAGCATTCAGATTCGATTCGAGGGGTATTGTTTTGGGAGTGTAACCTCTGGAGCGTCTTATCATCATTCTATTTCCGTTCACGAACTTTATGACCGAGTCATCTGTTCGATTATTTATCTTCAGGTTGTGCCTCAAAACCCCGTCAACCGGAAGCTGGGGGTCTTCAAGGAACATGGGCTCTCCGGGCATATTTGCGGAGGTTAACACCAGATAGTCCGCCTTTAAATACTCGAAAAGGATGTGGTGAACAGGAGCATAGGGAAGCATTACTCCCAATTTATCCAAACCCGGTGCAACAGCTTCCATGTCTTTCTTCTTCCACAACACAGTTATCGGTCTAGTATAATCGGTCATAGCTTCCTCTTCTACCTGGTCAACATAAGCGATATTTCTCACCGCTTCAAGATCCCTTGCCATTATAGCAAAAGGCTGCTGAGGCCTGTCAAGTGTTTCTCTTAACTCCCATACCACGTCATCCGTAGTGAGAGAAGCTATATGATACCCGCCCATACCCCTCACTGCAACTATCTTGCCATCATCCAGCAATTCTGCGGTCTTGATAATGCCATCAAGACCCTTGACTATTTCCTGACCATATACAAGCTCGTAATGGGGCCCACAGTTAGGGCAGGCGATGGATTGAGCATAATACCTTCTATCTTCTACATCCCAGTATTCGTCACTGCATTCAGAGCAAAAAGGGTAATCAACAAAGGTGGTGTTCTCCCTATCGTAGGGGAGCTGTTGGGCAACGGTAAAACGCATCCCGCAATCGGTACAGGAAATAAAAGGATACACATACCTTCTGTCCTGGGGGTCAAAGAGCTCGTCAATACAGTTCTGGCAGGTGGCCACATCCGGAGGGGGTAACGATAATTCCCTGCTCTTACCCCCACTCTTCTTTATAGTAAATTCTTCGGCTCTGCCATTGGTCTCTTCAATGCCCACGGACTCTATCTCCGATATAGGGGGTTTCTCCGACTTTAATCTCTGAACAAACTCGTCAATATTCCTATCTATCAAGATCTCTACAGTTCCATCTCCCGTATTCTTAACATGGCCTTTGAGGCCCATGGATTTCGCCAGCCTGTACACAAAAGGACGAAATCCTACACCTTGAACAATACCTTTTACAAGTATGACGTACATCCAACTCCTACTTATTTTTAAAAAATAAAAAACTTGCTGATAAGCCATTAGACCGATAAAATAGAGGCTTATAAACTGTCAAATCAATAAGTTACATCCTCACTCCCAGTACGGCAGTGCAAATGAGAGGAACTCTGATATGCTAAAGGTGAAGCAAGTTAACCCCAACTAAGAGGACCAGTGGGCCAATAAACCAGCGAGACAATAAGCCAGTAAGCCAATAGGCCAAACATTCCAGTAATAAACTGAAACGAATATCCAAAAAGGATTAAATGAAGTTGAAATGATTCAACTGTGGTCAGCTTTGCTCTTTTTCAGCTTCAGCGGCTTCTTCTCCTTCCTCAGCCTGAGATCCTTCCTCTTCACTAACTTCACTAACTTCAGTTCCTTCTGCTTCCTGGGATTCACCTGCTTCTTCAGTTTCTGCTACTTCAGCGGCTTCTCCTGCTTCTCCGGATTCAGCTGCTTCTTGAGTTCCTATCCCCATTTCATCCTGTTTCTTGAATACCTCTACTAGCTCCAGCTCCTCTACGTCAAGGTGCTTGAATACTGCATTGGATGCGGAGAATTTGCCCATGAGGAAGTACTGGTCCAGAGCTGCTCCCTTGGGTACCTCTACTCTGACCTTCTTGTCCTCTATTTCTATATCCACATGCTGTCCGGTGTATATGTGGAAGATGGCATCTATCTTTTCCTTGAGGTCCTCTATCTTTTCTTTGATGTTAACCTCGAAACTGATGTCCCTTCCAGCGAATGGATGGTTGAAATCCACTATCACTCTTCTACCGATGATCCTCTCTACATACCCGTATTTTTGATCTACCTGAACTCTCTGTCCTATATTCGGTCTCTCACCCAGCTGCTTGAGGCTGATATAATCCTTATCCTCCGGGTCATATGCTCCAAATGCCTTATCCGAGGGCACTTCGATCTCTCCCTGGAAACCGATTTCCTTACCTTCCAGCTGCTCGTCAAGTCCGGTTATGACCTGTCTTTCACCCACAATAACGGTTATATCTCCGTAGGTCGCTCTCTCATTGAAGATACCGTTCTCTTTTGCAACTTCTTCATCCGTGGTGTCGATTACAGTGCCATCATCGAGTTTCGCTGTATATCCAATCTTGACAAAGTCACCTTTTTCAATTGCTGACATATATTATCCTCCAATTTAGGCCCGAATGCTGAAGGATATATAAAGGTTAGGTGTCATAAAATGAGTTCAATGATAGAGGTGGAGGTAAAATTCCGGATTGAAGATATAAAAGAGGTCGAAGAAAAAATTGAGGATTCTGCAGAGTTCATCGTAGAGAAAACAGAGTCCGATATATATTTTAACTCCCCGTGGAAGGATTTCAAGGAGAGCGACGAGGCGTTAAGGATAAGAGAAGACAACGAAGGTGTGACTGTCACCTACAAGGGACCCAAAGTGGATTCCAGGACCAAAAGCAGGGAGGAAGTTAAAGTAGGTATCGATGACTACCAGTCTGGAATCCAGCTTCTAAAAGACCTCGGTTTCACACCTTTTGGAGAAGTCGTGAAGAACAGGAGAATATACGAACTGGAAGGAGCCACTGTCTGTATAGATAGAGTAGAAAATCTGGGAGAGTTCCTGGAGATCGAACTTCAAGGAGAAAAGTCAGACGTAGAGGAGAAGACCCTGCAGATATTCAGGCTGGCAAAAAGACTGGGTTTCCACGAAGAGCAGAGCATACGGGAATCATACCTTGAACTGCTGAAAGAGAAATAACTGAAAGAGAAAGAATGAGAACAGCACAAAAGAATAGAGCTTTATATGACGTAGATCTCTCCATTATATGGAGAGTATGCTTCAATACCTACTTCTTCTTTAATCCATTCGCAGAACGCTTCGGTTTCTTCCCCGTGAACCGCGAACACTACTTCAGCCCCTTTATTCGCTACAGACTCTACCAGCTCTTTTAGCTGTTTATCGTCGGCGTGGGCGGAGAAATCGTATTGCTCCACCCCCATCTTGAGGTTGACCGTGCTCATACCCAGGTTCATAACCCCTTTATTCAGGGCCGATTCGCCGTTGGTCCCTTCTACCTGGTAACCGGTCAGCAGTATCTTCGACTTGGGGTCATTATACAGCCGGGATATGTAGAACAATGCGGGGCCGCCGTTCAACATTCCTGCGGTGGTGACGATGGGTGAAGGTTCTGAAAGTATGTCCTCTCTCTTGCCCTTCTTCACCGGAATACTCCTGTTCAAAGCTTTTTTAAGCTTCTTGGGACTCCTGATGTAATCCGGAGAGTTCTCGATCAATTTTCCTACGTCTTTACCCATTCCGTCAACGTAGGGGGTTATACCATATTTCTGGAGGATCATAATTATTTCCTGAGTTCTTCCTACCGCAAACACCGGGATCACTGCATGTCCTCCATTTTCGATGGTCTCCTTTACGGATTCGACAAAGGCCTTTTCCAGCTCCTCTCTGATAGGGTGTTCGATTCCGTAATATGTGCTCTCCACAATGAGAACATCGGTTTGGGGAAAATTTGTGTTTGCCGCATTCAATAATCTGGTCTCTTCCAGCCTTATATCTCCAGTGTACAGGATATCAACGTCCCTTGACATATGAACAGTGGCACTACCCGGGATGTGGCCTGCATTGAAGAAGGTCACTTCCCACTCGTCGATGAGTTCTGGTCTATCATAACCCACATCCACTGTATTGCTCTCGAATTGCCTGAACTGTTTTTTGGAATATGGAGGGTTCTCCAGAATATTCATGGAGTCCTTGAGCAGGACACTAGATAGATCTCTTGTAGGGGGTGTCATATACACCATAGGGTCATAATCCATGAGGTTGGGAGCCACACCTACATGATCAAGGTGACTATGAGTGATAATCAAGTGAGAAGGTAAAACCCCGTTAAAAGGATATTCAGGCGGTTCGGAAGGCTTCATACCATAGTCTAACATTATGGAGTCCACTGCCACTGCAGACCTTCCGACTTCCTTGCATCCTCCTAGAAATTGTATGGTGGTCATTCCAAAGAAGCTCCAGAGATATGAATATATATATTTCGGTGGGAAAAATGTTCTCTAATTTGTATTCCATTATAAACCCTGAAAATCGAGGAGAAAAAAGTTTAAATATCCGTCACAAGTCAGGATGAGAACCGACAATGATACAGTAATCGCATAGAACATAGTGATGTCAGTAGCACCAAAAACCCTAAAAAGCACCATAGTGCCTCCCATGTTTCTAAAGACGGATATTGACGTGTGACATGGTCAAGAGCAAAAGGCTTATAAGGCAGGAAGAGATAACATATAGTTGCATCAAAAAGGGCATAACAAATCGGTGCCCAACACTAAAATATTTAAATATCAACGTAAAACCGATAAGACACGTAAGGAATAAGAGCAAATTCCCTTTACGTTTCCGCGATTTCCGGCAAGTACCCCGAATAGGGCTTCGGCCCATGATGACGGGTAGATAAATTCCTAATCGCGGTATATCAGTAGTAGTGAGGACTGCATGAAGATGCGGTCTGATATGGGCCTATTGACAGGGCATATCCAGTGTTAGTAGGGACGTTTAAGTACCGCTATGCACGTGTTTTTCCACACGTGCTCCCCCAATTCTGGTTGATCCTGCCAGAGGCCGCTGCTATCTGGCTGAGACTAAGCCATGCTAGTCATGGGGCCTGCTTCGGCAGGCACCGGCGAAAAGCTCAGTAACACGTGGACAACCTGCCCTTAGGTGGGGGACAACCCCGGGAAACTGGGGCTAATCCCCCATAGGCCACGGATACTGGAATGTTCCGTGACCGAAAGGCTTCGGCCGCCTAAGGATGGGTCTGCGGCGGATTAGGTTGTTGGCGGGGTAACGGCCCACCAAGCCGAAGATCCGTACGGGCTGTGAGAGCAGGAGCCCGGAGATGGATCCTGAGACAAGGGTCCAGGCCCTACGGGGCGCAGCAGGCGCGAAAACTCCGCAATGCACGAAAGTGTGACGGGGTCAGCCAGAGTGTCCGTGCATCGCGCGGACTGTCCAGATGTGTAAAGAGCATCTGATAGCAAGGGCTGGGCAAGGCCGGTGGCAGCCGCCGCGGTAATACCGGCAGCCCGAGTGGCGGCCACTATTATTGGGCTTAAAGCGTCCGTAGCCGGCTTGGCAAGTCCCCTGGGAAATCTGGCCGCTTAACGGTCAGACTGCTGGGGGATACTGCCAGGCTTGGGACCGGGAAAGGCTGAGGGTATTCCCGGGGTAGGGGTGAAATCCTGTAATCCCGGGAAGACCACCTGTGGCGAAGGCGCTCAGCTGGAACGGGTCCGACGGTGAGGGACGAAGGCCTGGGGAGCGAACGGGATTAGATACCCCGGTAGTCCAGGCTGTAAACTATGCGGACTAGGTGTCACTAGAGCCACGAGCTCTGGTGGTGCCGTAGGGAAACCGTTAAGTGCGCCGCCTGGGAAGTACGGTCGCAAGACTGAAACT
>CAZHOR010000008.1:0-110537 GCA_964534325.1 uncultured archaeon | reverse complement strand
AGCACTTTAAATTTTCACCGATATGAAGTAGATGAGTTGTATGGATGGATAATTATTTATTGATTGAGAGGACGCAGCAGATGCTGAGAAATGGAATAATATACCTAAAAGTAAAATTTGAATATTCGTTACCAAAGCTTGAAGAACAGTTGAGTTAAAACAGACGGAATCTAGGTGTTTATAATGTTAATAGTGATCTCGGGGGCAGGTGAAGTAGGTTACAATGTTGCGAAAGACCTTTCCCATAACTACGAGGTTGTGGTTATCGAAAAAGATGAGAAAAGAGCCAGTGAAGTAGATAAACTAAATGTTGAAGTTATAGAAGGGAATGCTGCCAATCTTGAAATCTTGAAAAAGGCCATGATCTATAACGCTGATTTCTTTCTGGCAGTAACCGGGCAAGATGAGATAAACCTGCTTTCCGGGGTTGCTGCCAAAAATCTGGGTGCCAAGAAGACCATCGTGCGTGTTGGTGATCCAGAATACGTTGATAAGCCAGTAGTTAAAGATCATTTCATGGGTTACGACCTGGTTATTTGTCCTCAACTGGCTCTGGCCAACGCTATAGCCAACCTGGTGACCACTCCGGGCGCTGTTGAATTCGTGTCCTTCAGCGGCGGGAAAATAGATATGGTGGAATTAGTGGTCCCTGAGGATTCCAGCGTGATAGGTAAACAGATCTCCGAAATGCAGTTACCGCAAAACATCATTCTTACAGCAATATACAGAGGAGGCGAGCTGGTGGTCCCCAGAGGAGATACTCAGATACTCAAGGGTGATAAGATATCTGTGCTGGGGAGGGCAGATAGTATAGGCAATATCACTGAGGTTTTCGGGAATCCCATCACCAGAAACGTGTTTATAGTGGGAGGAGGCATTGTAGGAAGTTATGTTGCCAGGATCATTGATAAAAGCAACCTCAATATCAAACTGGTCGATTCAGACCCGGAATTATGCGAGAACCTCTGCGGGTTGCTGAAGAGGACCAGAGTGATAGTGGGGGATGGAACCGATCTGGATTTTCTCAAGGAAGAAGAAGTAGGTAAGTCGGATGTGGTGATAAGCACTACTGATAGTGACGGCCAAAATCTTCTCATCTCGCTTCTGGCCAAGAACCTTGGGGCGAAAAAAGCTATTGCCAGAGTAGAAAAGGGGTTGTACGCAAAACTGTTCGAAAAAGTAGGGGTTGACTCCGCACTCTCTCCCAGGACCATTGCTTATACGGAGGTTATGAAGCTATTCAGGAGGATGCATGTGGAAACCATTGCGGATGTAGAAAAAGGAGAAGCCGCAGTTCTGGAGATAACAGTGGAAAGCCCTAAAGTATCGGGTAAGATGGTAAAAAATATCAAGCTACCCAAAAAAGCGATCATAGGTGGGATCTTGAGAGGCGAGGACTGCCTCATCCCTCAGGGAGATACAGAGATAAATAAGGGAGATAAACTTCTGGTGTTTACTACCTGGGACCAGATAGAAAAAGTAGAGTCCAGTTTGTCTTGAGAGCGTAGGATAAGTAATAGGGGAATACCGTGGGAGAATAAAAATGAATATCCGGCTGGTCCTCAATTTTCTGGGGAAAATTCTAGTCTACTTCACGGGGATTCTGATCATCCCCCTAATCATCGCTCTCTACTACGGAGAATCCCTCATGCCCTTCATAGTTCCCATGGCGATCTCCATCCTCCTGGGGGGTCTATTCACCTTTCTCAAGCCGGAAAGTGAGGTATTCAGGTACAAGGAAGGATTAGCCATTGTAGGGCTGGGCTGGTTCCTCGTCTCATTTGTAGGTTCTTTTGTGTTCATGACCATAGGAGTCCATCCTGTGGATGCTCTTTTCGAATCGATGTCAGGCTTCACCACCACAGGCGCCACCATATTCGATTCTGTAGAGTTTTTACCAATGTCCGTTCTCTTCTGGAGGAATTTTACTCAATGGCTGGGTGGTATGGGGATCATAGTCCTCTTCGTAGCCATCTTTCCTGCCATGGCATCCAAGAGCGAGACCCTCTTCCACGCAGAGTATCCCGGGGTCACATTAGAGAAGTTGAAGCCCCGCCTGGAGGATACGGCACTCATCCTTTACAGCATCTACTTCTCATTCACCGTAGTGATAATTGGTATCCTCTATTTACTGGGGGTTCCACTGTTTGATTCTGTTGTTCACGCCTTTACAACCCTCTCCACAGGAGGTTTCTCCAATCATACTGAAAGCATCGCTTTCTTTAACAACTGGATGGTAGAAGGCGTGATCACCTTTTTTATGTTAGTAGGTGGAATCAATTTTGCTCTCCACTACTATCTGCTCAAAGAGAGGAGCCTCATCTTCAGAGACCCTGAGTTCAAGGTATATCTAATGATCCTGGCAAGTGCGTCCGTAATCATTATACTGCTCAATCTGAATAGTTTGGGATACATGGACTCCGTAAGGTATTCCATATTTCAGGTGGTCTCCATCTCAACCACCACAGGATACACTACCGCCGATTTCGACACCTGGGGTATGGGAGCCAAAATGATACTTCTGGTCCTCATGTTCATTGGCGGGAGTTCTGGCTCCACCTCAGGAGGTATGAAAGTCACAAGGCTATATCTTTTGGTTAGATATGCTTTCCTGCAGGTTTTAAAGGTTGCAGAGCCCAGAACAGCCAGAACTGTTAAGTATGGAGATACTGTGGTCAAAAAAGATATACTCAACCAGACCGCTGGATTCTTCATCCTGTATATACTGGTTTTTACAGTGTCCGCTATCCTAATCGCCATGTCCAACTTCGACCTCCTTACCACTCTATCCTCTGTGGCGGCCTGTATCAGCAACATAGGACCTGCTATGGGTCTGGCTGGCGCTAGCGAGAGCTACTCCTTCTTCCCCTACTACATAAAAGTGATACTCCTCCTGAATATGTGGATAGGAAGACTGGAAATATTTACCGTGCTGACACTATTCATGCCACAATTCTGGATGAGAAAGTGGTAGGTAAAATATGATGTAGGCAAGTAAAACCAGTGTAAAGTCAGGAAATTGGGTCAAAAACAGGTAAAGGTCAGCTTATCACAATCTTCTTTACGCCTTCAACAGCAAGGAACTCGTCCACCAGTTTTCCCGGGATCTTGTCTTCAGCAACAACAGTTAGTTTAGATTCTACACTCAGCTCTGGGTCTTCGGCCAGAACATATCTAATGGTTATACCTTCTTTTGCCAGTATGGAGGTTATCCCAGCAACGATCCCGACTTTATAGCTCTCCGCATAGACCTCCAGAACACTGTAATCCAGAATTCGAGCCACTTCTGTGATATTGACCACAGGCTTTAACAATGAGAATACCCTTTTGAGCTCCTCATCACTTTCTATCTGCTGCATAGCCATTACTACAACCTTTCTATCCACCCCTATGGCTTCAGCTATTTTGGTAGGAACAAGCTCTATATCTCCGATAAAGGCCCTACCATCCTGAACAGATATTCCATATCTGAGGAACTCTCTGGCCACAGTCCTTTGTGAGGGATATTTCTCAAATTTTTCTACAATGCGTTCCCACATTACTGAAAAAAATACAATTGGGGTAAAATACTTTTTCTGACATCCTTATTTTAGGGCTTATTCTGATGGCCTTGATGACATGGATTAATTAAAATTATATACCATGATAGACTTAATAAATTATTGCTATGTTCCTCTACCCCCAAGAAGTGATTTCAGATACATATGTAAGCATAATCGGTGGATTCAGCCCCGAACTCGGTGAAAAGGAAGCCGGAATAAACTGGAAGGCTTTAGAAGTAAACACATCCATTATTGCTAACCAAACCACAGCAAGAATGAAATTCTTCGATGAGAAAGCCTATCCATTCTTTTTGAAGCGAAAATACAGGATAGTAGCATTAGAAGACCACATGCAGGGATATGAGAGCTCAATTAATGGTGAAGTAATCTTTTCCACCGAACTGATACACGAATTAGAAGAAAAACTTGGGTCAGGAGTAATAATAAACACTGTAGAGAGCTTCAGATTCATGTGACCGCGCCAGCCCATGACCAGTATCATGCCAAGCCAATACGTTTAATTGCTAATTTAGCTACCTCCACATCCTCTGGACCTCATACGTAGAGTGCATCTTGAACTTACTTTCGCTTTTGATTTCAGTCGACATGATCCTCTTAGTAAACAGGTTATCCAGAGAGGGATCGCCCAGCCCTGCTTGGCCAGCATAGTACAGATAACCGATTTCGTCCGGCTCCAGCCCCATAACCCTCGCTCCTGCTGCATCAGCCTTCAGGGCGTCGACTGAAGCTATACACAAATCCATTTTCACAGGAGTTCCTCTGACAGGTCCATCCCCTTCCATGCAGTAGTAGCCATCCAGAACTATTAGGTCAGGCCATGTAGCTCTAGCGAGGGAGAGCAAGTTACGGTGGATGAGCTTGACCGATTTTTCAAGATCTGTCTTCCCTTTATGGCCGTGGATCAATTCCTTATCTTCCTGTTTGACCAGACCCACCATGTTCTTGATGCCCAGAGTAGCTATAGCAAAGTCGTGGGTCTTGGGTATGGCAATAGATATAGAGTAATCCACATCCAGTTTGGCAACCCTCACTTCCTCCTCCCCGTCAACAGTCACGACCGGTATGATGAAGAATTCGCTCACCTCATCTACACTGGTCACATTTACGTTTTCGTATTTCTTTTCCAGTTTATAGTAACCGAACTTTTCCAGAACCGAGGAGGTGGTTTCTTCCTGAATGTGAGCGCTTCCACTTCCATCCACGATAAGAAATTCTTTATCGCCATATTGAGCTACAAAATCTATTATTTCTTCCACCACCTCTACACTGGTGTTGGCGTAGGGATTATGGGTCGAGGTCAAGTTCGGCTTCAATAATACCCTCTTCTTTCCATTTAGAAGGTTCAGATCTTCTTCAATAAGTTTGAGGGCTTTATAGATGTTCGCTCTCCTTTCTTCACCTTTCACCACTGCAAGTCGGGCCATAGCAAACTAACCGAATATTGAATCAATAATAATTTAGAGGCTCATAAGGTACTTGACCGCGCTTTCGAAGATGTACCTGCCATCCCCACTCGCACCTGCTCTGTAATCCCGGAAAACCCTCTCGGGATGGGGCATGAGACCAAATACGTTACCTAGGGCGTTGCATATCCCGGCTATGTTGTACATACTGCCGTTAGGGTTCCAGGGATAGCTGGCGTATTCTCCCTGTGGATCAACATACCTGAACACTATCTGGTCGTTTTGTCTCAACTGGTCTATGTAATCCTCTTCTTCTCCCATGGGGAACATCACCTTTCCTTCCGCATGTGCTACGGGGAACATGACCGTTCCTTTATCCAGTTCATGGGTAAAAGCGCAGTTTCCTCTGTTCTCGTGGTTGAGAATAGTGGGTCTGCACTCGAACTTGTTGGAGTCGTTGACCCCAATGGCCATCTGAGGCTCTCCTACAGGATTGTCCTCATCCAATCCTGGCAAAGCCCCCAGCTCCGCCAGGATCTGGAACCCATTGCAGATACCCAGAACAGGGTAACCATGCCTGATAAAGTCCCTCAAATCATCGGTGAGAACGCTCTTCAGCCTGGCAGAGAATATGGCACCGGCTCTAACATAATCTCCCGCAGAAAAACCACCCGGAAAAACCATACAGTTGTAGTCTACCATGCTCCTCTGCTCTTCATCCTTTATCATATCGCTGTAGAGTTGCTTCAGGTGAACTGGTTCGCTGTAAACCCCTAACTCCCTGAAGGCGTTCACTGTCTCCATTTCACAGTTGGTCCCTTCAATAAGGAGCACCGCTACCTTGATCTCTTCTTTGTCCATAATATCACTCAATATATTTTGTTAAACCATTTCTCCACGCCTCTTCAGCCTCTTGAATAGGAACTCCGAAATTGAAGTCTCCGTCCTTGAACTCAATGCTGTCGCCCCCAGTATCACCTATATGCTTTGCAGTCAATCTTTTGGATCTGAAAAAGTCGATGTAGTCATCAATTTCATCCTGTTTGACCTCTACCAGCCAGCGAGTATTGGATTCGGAGAAAAGCTTGGTGTAAGTCTCCTTATCTTCACCCATCCCGGAAAGGTCAACGCTCACTCCCATTCCAGAACCTATACACATCTCTCCCATGGCAGCAGCCAGACCCCCGTTAGATATATCGTGGCAGGCTCTGACGTCGAATTCCTTAAAACTCTCCAGCATGGCATCAGCATACACCTTAAGCTTCTGGGGCGAAGTTCTGGGAACAACTCCCTTCATGTCGTTTATTTGAGAGTAAACGCTTCCACCGAACTCCTTTTTGGTTTCTCCCACTAGAACAACTGCATTCCCTCTGTACTTGAAGTCCGAAGTGATCAACTCTCTCACATCTTCCACAATACCTATCCCCACCAAAGTAGGTGTGGGAGGAATGCTACCATGGGAGGTTTCATTGTAGAGGCTGACATTACCGCTGAGGCAGGGCAGGCCATATTCCCTTGCCATCCAGCCCATTGCTTCTGTAGAATCAACGAATTCCCCCATCCTCTCCGGTTTTTCCGGATTCCCGTAGTTGAGACCGTCGGCGAAACTGTGCGGAACTGAGTTAACAGCCACCAGATTCCTAACCAGTTGATCAAAAACGGAGGCAGTTCCCCAGTAGGGGTTGGCTCTAACCAGCCAGGGATTTGTGGCCACACTCAACGATAGTCCCCGGTTAGAGGTGGTGGGTTTTATCACTGATGCATCTCCATGCCCCTCAAAGTTGAACCTACCGTGTAAAGGTTTTAGAACGGTTGATGCCCTCACTTCATGGTCGTATTGCCTTATGACCCATTCTTTACTGGCCACATTGGGATGAGAGAGTATGTCCAGGAAGGTCTGACGATAGTCTTCTGGAATAGTTGTGGTCTCTTGCTCATCCACCTCCTTGCTGATGCTGGAATAATTCCTGCAGTACTCTACGGCAGAAGTGACGAAGTCGATGTCCATGTGGTATATCTTGTATCCGTGGTGATAGACTTTGAGGTCTTTATCAGAGGTTACAGTTCCCACGATAGTTGCGGGGATATCCCACTTCTGGAATACGTAGAGGACCTCGTCAACGTGTTTGGGCTCCACGGTGAGCATCATCCTCTCCTGACTTTCGGATACCCATATCTCCCAGGGAGCCATATTCTTCTCCTTCAAGTGAACCTTCTCTAGATGGACCTCAGCCCCGAAACCAGCAGCCGAAGCCATCTCTCCTATCACGCAGCTCAGTCCTCCACCGCCAAGGTCTTTCATTCCGGTAAGCAGTCTCTTGTCCACTATCTCCAGGCAGGAGTGTATGAGGGGCTCCTTTATGATGGGGTTACCCAGCTGGACAGCACCTCTGGATTCCTCCTCACTCCTTTCGTGTAGTTCAGATGAGGCAAATGTTACTCCATGTATACCATCTCTACCTGTAGGGCCTCCTGCAAGAATGAATACGTCACCGGCGTTTCCGGCCCTGCTGTGGATGAGCTGGTCCTTCTTAACTATGCCCACACAACCTACGTTGACGATACAGTTGGTGAGGTATTTGTGGTCAAAGAAAACGGAGCCCGATACCGTGGGGATACCCACTCTATTGCCGTAATCCCTTATTCCCTCTACAACCCCCGAAAGAAGGTAGAGGGGGTGTTTTGTTCCCGACGGAACGTCATCTCTGGGTGTGTCGGGATCCCCGAAATACAGGGGGTCGATTAGGGCTATCGGCTGGGCACCCATGCACAGGACATCCCTCAATATACCTCCCACTCCCGTGGCAGCACCACCATAGGGCTCTATCGCAGAAGGGTGGTTGTGGGACTCCAGAGCGAGCACGTAACCATGTTCCTCGTCAAATTCTGCTACACCCGCATCTTCTTCTATAGCCGATATCACGTAATCAGCAGAGAGACCGACGATAGACTGTTTTAGATAGTATTTGGAGCTCTTATAGCAGCAGTGCTCGCTCCATGCCTGCCCCAGGCTCTGAACCTCAATATCCATGGGGTTCCTGCCTTTCTGATGGAAATGCTCCTTTACTCTCTTCATTTCATCTAAGCTAAGCCCCAGGCCAAGCTCTTCACTCATCTTTACCAAAGAATCATCATCAGCTTCCAGGATCTTGATCTCGTGGAGCTCGAAAGGCACATCAACCAGAATATACATCATTTCACCTTAATTATTACACCCTACATTTTCAAGCCAGTAACCAATCAATCTATCCACTGGATGGTGTAGCTCTGAATTACGGGATTAGCAAGAAGTTTCTCACACATGGTCACCAGCTCTTTCTCCGCATCTTCCTTTTTGCGAGCATCAACGTCTATCCGGAACACTTTTCTGGAAGAGACGCTTTTAACGTTCTTAAAACCAAGAAGTCTCAACGCTTTTCTGGTTGCCTCCCCCTCTGGATCAGCAATTCCTTCTTTGAGGTAAATGTAGACGTCAGCAATCATATCTGGCACTCAAGTCTAAAGTATAAAATCATTTTGAGACTTTGCAATTCAAGTAACTGCAGATGACCCCCACGGCTTCTCCCAGATTCTGTTCGTTATCAAATCCTGAATATTTTGGCTCCGAAGCCTTAAGATTTTCAACATACTCTATCATGTTGGGAATAGCCCTGGTGACATTATCTACAATGGTGATGTCGGCCATTTGAGATGTTCTGGACAGGGGATTCAAATCGATAGCAATAGCATTCTTCCCGTGTTCTTTCAATATCTCGCACCTGTCCCCATCCTCCAGCGGCATCAGAACTGTATCTGCCCTGTATATGCCTTTACTATCCACTATTCGCCTGTCCGACTTCAATCCCTCCAGAACAGCATCTCCAGCAGAGAGAACGTTCGCTCCATAGAGCTGGAGAAAATCCGCTATTTTCTGGGCTCTTTCCTGACTCCAGTGGAATAGGTTTACCTCAAGTGGAGCATCAAGTAACTCTGACAGCTTTACCAATTCTTCAGGTACTAAGGCTGCGGTATTACCGTTCACCGATATAATCGGGTTTCTTGAGTTGATCAAAAGCTGGACTGCAGCCTCTTCAGCTTTAAGGGCGAAATCATGGGATCTTTCGCCCAGAATATAATCAAAAGCTTCTCCTCTCCCATGGGCTATGAGCCCCTGGGAAGCGACTAACCCCCTCTCGAATCCCTCAACTATCTTTTCTCTGGTAACCAGACTTCTATAGCGGGGATGGTCCTGGGGTATATGGCCCATGCCATGTATTGATTCTTTTGGTTTATAATTCTTGGTCTTCCTGGCCTTCAAAAAATTGGGTTATTTTTCATTAAGGGGAACTTTTTCACAGGTGTTATCTATGCATCTGGGTGTAAAGTTATCGTTGATTATTCTTATGGGGCATAATGGTTGAGGTCCGCACTCATCTCCTGGCGGACCAACTTTTTCTTTAAAATCCTCAAATGACCGCCCGTTAACAGCCACGTATTTCGTTAGGGAGTAATCGATCTCTGCACACGCTTCCGGCCAGCATGAGCTGTAATTCAGCTGCTTATCCACCAGCACGCAGTCATCGTCTACTTGACATTCTCTGGAAATATCATGTCCCTTTATCTCTATAGATTCGTTTTTTATCCTTTTCTGAGCGCAGCCCGTTAAGAGGACGCATATGAGGACCAGGATGAGGATCTTACCCTTCATATGACAACCTTAATCTTATTTGGCCATATATGTTTTGAATTCATTAATCAATATTTTAGTTAATAATAATTAAATTAAAGCAGTGCTGATACCATCAAGGGTAGTATTAGGGTTGCATCTCCCTCAACTGTAACGTGTTTGGCGAACTCCCTTACTTTCCCCCATGAGACCGCTTCCTGTACTCTTGCTCCCGAGAGACTGCCGTCCCACTCTACGGCAGTGGTGATGTAAATGGCGTAGTCCAGCCCATCCCTGAACTGGTTCCACCAGATGGTGTGGTGCTTGGATACCCCTCCACCCACTATTAGCGCTCCCGTTTTCTGTGCTCCATAGACTATATCGCTCAGCTCGCTCTCGTCCTTCAGGACATCGATCTGGAAGTCCTTGTGCTGCTGGTAGAAGAGCCACAACTGAAAACCTACGGCGCCATCGGTTATGGCAGGAACAAACGCCGGTATGTCGTTCTTGTAACACCAGTACAGGATGGAAGATTCTTTATTTTCCTCTGAGTCCAGTTTCTTACCAATTTCTCTTACCAGCTCTCTGGTAGATAATTTCTTATTCTCTGCATAGATCTCTTCCAGCATGGGCTGAATTTTTTCCTCCAGAATGAGTCCGTAGCTCTCATTGGGAGCCAGCACATTTCCTATACGATTAATGCCCTTGTGGTGGAGCTCTGCATCATCTAAAGTGAAGCTACCGTGATAGTAGTCCCTCCATATTCTCGCCAGGTCATGGTCCAGCGTTCCGCAGGTGGTCATCACCACATCGACCAGCCCTCTCTTTACAAGCTCTTTAATAACGCCTCTGGTCCCAGTAGATACTATTGCCGCGGGGAAGGAGAGAAAAGTGGTAACCTGTTCATCTTTCATTTCCTTGAATATCTCCACCGCCTCAGCAACCTTCTTAGCGCTGAATCCTCCAGCACTACCCATTTGTTGAATTAGTTCCAGGACAGTCATCTCTTTTTTGATCTCGATGTCCTTAACAGGATCCATTTCCATATTTTCATCACTCATAATGCTTAACCAGTGGCAGGAATAAAAATTCGTGCCCTTATCTAACATCACCTAAAACTCATGTTTTTATATACCGTATTTGAAAGCGATGATATGTCCGAATGTTTTAAATGTGGAGAGAACCGGAGCAGGGTAAAAGATTATTATGGACTAACGATCTGCAATAAATGTTATTCTGAATTGGGGTTACACAAAATAGTTGAAAATGATGTAGACAAAGACTCTTTCCTAGAAAGAATGATCCAGCCTGATGACCACCAGTACATTAAAGCTCTAAATACATTTGCATCTTCATTCTCCTCAAAATCATCTTACGATTTGTTGAAGATGTGTGTGGTAAACATTGAGAATGCTGATATGAACAGCGTCGTTGTAAACTCGTTTATCATCGGTGCCCGCTCTGTACTGATTTTCGGCAAAGATGGAGAGGAACAAAAACAGGAGCATGAGATGGACGATAACAGATTACATTTTCTCCTTAACTTGGCCAACTTGATAGGGATAGGAATAATCGGGAATATTGCAAGAAAGTACGATCAATTGGGGCTCAATGTGGAAGATGAAGAAATAGGAGACGACATCGAAGACGAAATTACTATGACCATGATAGATGTCCTCAACGAGATCAGATACAACGATAAAAATGGAGAGCTTCGAGAAACTGTCATCGAGTTCTTTCTGATCTTAACAGGCCGATGACAACTAATTTAAATGGACCTCCTTAAGAATAGTTATGTCCGACCTCATGCTGATAGTTCTGGGGAACACCGATATCGCAACCATACCATCGATATCCATGGCGGGAGCTTCTCCAGAGCTCACCAAATTCACTCCTCTGGCAGATGTAGAGTACATTATGATGGATAAGCCGGTGAGCATAGAAGAGATTCCCGTAACTCCTGAAGGGCACCCCACACCAGCCATAATAACCAAAGCCTGCTACCAACTGACAGATTTCTCTTGTATGGCGGTGAGAGGAGGGTCATACCTACCGCCTGCCCTCCCCCACATTTTTGTTTCAGAAGATGCTGGCAAAGATTTCCGTACAGAAAAAGCTGTACCAAACGCCAGCAACATAATAGAAAGAGCAAAATCGCTGGGAAGAGAATTGGACAAACTGGAATTGAATAAAATAGTGATCGGGGAGAGCACTCCGGGTGGGACCACTACAGCTCAGGCAGTATTAAGGGCTCTGGGGTACGATGCGAATACCAGCTCTGCCTCTCCTCAGAACCCTCAAGAAGTAAAAGATAAAGTAATTGGCGAAGGTTTCGAGAGGACAGGGATGATCGATCTTTCACAAAAACCATTGAGAGGTTTAGAGGAGTTTGGGGATCCCATGCTTGCTACAGTTTTGGGATTGTCTCTTGGTCTCAACAAAAAAGTGGTGCTGGCAGGTGGAACTCAATTGCTGGCGGTAGCTGCCATGCTCAAGGCTATGGGTGAAGACGTATCTAAAATTGAAATAGCTACCACAAAATACATCGTTGAGGACGGATCTGCCAGTTTCAAGGATACTGCAGAGCAAATCGGTGTAAATTACCATACCGCCATGCTCGACTTCAGCCACTCAAATTATAGAGGCCTAAGGGATTACGAGGAGGGCTACGTCAAAGAGGGAGCAGGAGCCGGGGGCAGTGTCTACATGGCCAAAAAGAAAGGATTTTCAGAGGACGATGTATTCCAAGAAGTTGAAAAGCTCTATCAAAGGTTGCAGGAAGAACATAAGGGATAAGATGGCCGAATTCTTTGTTGAAAAGAATTTTGTTAAATCTTTTGATGAAGAAATGCAGGCAATTGCTTCGTCAGCACATAACGGCGGATTCACCAAAGCCAATGGATTCTTCTTTATGTATGTGGACAAGGATTACTCTGGCGACCACAGAGAGGACTGCATTAGATTTGAGGAAAACAATAGCCTTGAAAGACATGTGGGGTTCATGACAGCCGTGGATATTCCTGAAGTCCTCAGTTATTCAAAAAGGGGTTGTGTAGAAGTCTATTTGACCGCAGGTGTTAATAACCCCAGTATCGCCGGAGAGACCAAATTTAGCAGATTCAATGAGTCTCCAGGAACTGTAAACATTGCTATTCTGATAAACGAGGGCCTAACCCTGAACGGGATGGTTAACACAATAATGGTGGCTACAGAAGTGAAGACCAGGGTCATACTGGAGCAATACAATGCGACGGGCACGACCAGCGATGGAATAGGTGTGTTCAGCAAAGAAGGTGACCTCGACTGGGCCGGGACCGCTACAGAAATTGGCTACCACATCGGTAAAGCGGTAGACGAAGCCCTGAGAGAGAGCCTTCAAAAATGGGAAAACAGTCCTGGTTAAACGCTGTAATACGCCAAGCACTAATAGAGATCCGGGTCCAGCTCTTTTGCCCACTTATTGGCCACAGACAGATCGTGCTGAGAGTTGACGTTGAAGGCGAGATATGGATTCGAGAGTTTGAAAAACTCTTCTTTTCCGCAAGATACGGTATTTATGCCTACGATGCACTTGCCCATGTAGACCTTAGGATTTGCCTCTTCAGGGACATCTTCCTTTGATATATACCCTACCAAGCTTACCGGGTGCTTTCTGAAGTATTTGTCGATCTCTGTCAAGTCTTTCCCGGTAATAAATGGTATGTCACTTGTTATACTCACGAATGGCCCGTACTCCTCAAGCAACCATTTAATGTCTTCCACATAACCCTTCCCCGGTGTCTCAATAACCGGAAGGTTGTTCTCCGTGCAGAGCTTTTTGGTTTCAGGTGTATGCCTGCTGACCGCAACATATGCTTCCTGACATGCGTTATAGACTCTCAACACTATGGGAGTTCCGTTCACCTTTAATACCGGCTTTTCTTCACCCATTCTGTTGGATTTACCGCCTGCCATTATTATTTTGAGAGTCATTTGTTTCACTACCCAAGTTCACCACTTTAATTTATTCTTATGTTGTGTCATGTCTCCTCGTCTCCTGTCTTCTATCTCCGAAAGAAAAATATAACTTGTAACAATCTATAATAATCAGTTATGAGAGCCGAGAGGTACAGAGAAAAGATAGAGTATATCGTTGAGGCGTTCGAACAGTTACCAACCAAACCTGAACATCCTATAGAGGTAAGCGGAACTTTTTACAATTTACACACATCTATTGAGGCCGCTATGGATATTATTGCCATGCTGGTCAAAGATCTGGGTAAGAAAGTTGAAGATGACTACCACAACATTGAAACTCTAACTGAAATGGGTATCATAGATAGCAACCTATCAGATTCATTAAAAATGTGCAATGGACTCAGGAACTGGATAGTCCACAGGTATAACGGAGTTGACAAAACTCTGGTTCTGGAGTCGATAGATGAGGTACGAGAGGCTTTATTCACCTTTATAGAGCGGGTTGAGGGCGTTCTTGATGAGCTGGGACCAGATTAAGGAAGACCTAAAGCCATTGGCGAAGTATGAAGTCGTATTATTCGGCTCTTATGTTTCCGGCGAGTACAGAGAAGGCTCAGATATAGATATTGCTGTTATCACCAGGACAAGGGATGAGAGAAAGAATATATCCATCTTAAAGGAGCTATTCACCAGGGTGAGTTCAGTCTATGATCTCAGGATATTTGAGCTTCTCCCCCTCAAGGTTAAGGCATCAATTATGGAGAACTATACTGTCGTTTTCGGTGATGAAATCGAGATATCGGAATACTTTTACTACTGGAGAAAGTTGTGGGATGACTTAAAGCATCGGATAAGTTACCACAAGAGTTACAGAGAGAAATTGATGGCTCTGGAGAGGGGTAAGAGGATCGCGGAGAAGTACAAATCTTAACTATGCCGAAAACTTTAGTTGAGGATTTTCGCTTCAGTTTTAGCGGATGACTGGAATTTTTTGTAAAATTTATATATTGGGTGTTTTAGTGAATAGATGAGGTTAAGCTGATGGCGTATATCCCTGGAGAGTGTTATCTTTGTGGTGGTGTTTACAGTAAGGCAGGAATGCTAAACCACCTGAAGGCGTGCAAGCAGAAGGACGCGGGTGAGAAAAGCAAAGGGAAAAGCAGGGTTTTCCATCTTGCAGTGGATGGGCTGTACCTACCCGAATACTGGATGCACATTGAAGTGAATGGTAGTGCAAAACTCAAAGATGTTGACAACTTTCTGAGAGATACCTGGCTGGAATGCTGTGGGCACTTGAGTGCATTCAGCATCGAGGGCACTCCTTATTTCTCCCAGGTGGTTGATGTGGGGGATAGGAGTATGAACATATCCTTGGACAAGATGCTCATTCCCGGAATGGAATTCTTTTACCAGTACGACTTTGGAACTACCACTGAACTGGGCTTAAAGGTTGTTTCAGAAAGAGAGGGTAAACTGGATCAGAAGATCAGGGTTCTCGCCAGAAATAAGCCTCCTGAAATAAATTGTGAGTGCGGAAGCGCTGCCAAGTGGGTGTGCGCAGTGTGTATCTGGGATGATGAAGGATGGCTTTGCGATAGCTGTGCTAAAGAACACGAGTGCGGTGAAGAAATGCTCCTGCCTGTGGTCAACTCTCCCCGGGTAGGGATGTGTGCCTACGGACATAATCTTTAGCGATTATCAGAAATTATGAGCTTTTTTGATATCATTGCTCAAACAGCCGAGGAAGAAAGAAAATATTTTGAGAATTACATGGAGTATGCCAGGTTGATCAAAGAGCTTGCTGAAGGTTTGCTCGGAAAAGCGGAAGTTTACATTTTCGGGTCAGTCGTTGAAGGGAAAAACACTCCTGCAAGTGATATAGACGTTTTAAAGTAAGTCTTCATGATGGTATAGATAGAGCTCTCAATCCCAATCCCAATAAGAGGAAATAACAAATTCTACAATAGATGTGGTTATATGCCGAAAAAGAGAGATGTTCTTGATGAAATAAGCGAAGAAGACGCCTATATTATATTAAAGAGGTTGGCGAGTGAAGACAATAACATTAAAAAGCGGATTGAGAAGATAGCATTAGATTATTTGAGTGACGTAGATATTGACGAAATAGCCGAAGATGTATTTGATGAATTGGATCGTATTGAAGTCGAAGAACTATGGGATCAATCTGGAAAGACGAGATATGGATACGTTGACCCAAATGAAAGGGCCTGGGAAATGTTCGAAGAACAATTAGAACCCTTCATAGATCAAATGGAAAAATATCAAAATCTATCCATGCATATGGAGGCTAAAAGATATTGTCTGGGAATTTTAAAAGGAATTCATAAATTCGAAAAAAGTGCGACAACCGAGTTTGCAGACTGGGTGATCGATGCTCCCCAGGATTACTTTAAAGTTGTCCATGAGAAATGGAAAAAGAGACATAAAGACCAGGAAGACATTAGAGAAGTCGAATATATTATTAAAAAGGAATTAAATTTTGGTGACAATTATATGGCTGATTTTTAGAAATGGCAGTGCTGGAAGAAAGGACGGGAAATTAATATTAATAAATAATTAAAGATGAGAGAGAAATGGGGATGTTTATGAGAGATAAAACCCGCATAAAAGAGAAGAAGCAAAAACTTATCGACATGACTGCTGAATTTTGTGATGAATACCTGGATGAAGAGTATAAACAGTTGTGTGAGAAGCTCATAGGGAAGATGGCCCGTAAGAAGAATGTTCCATTTCTATCTGGTCGGATAGAGATCTGGGCAGCGGCGACAGTTTACGCTCTGGGCCAGATAAACTTCCTCTTCGATCGGAGTTCTGATCCTTATGCAACTGCTGACGACATATGCAATTACTTTGGCACATCCAAAAGCACTACTTCTCAAAAAGCCAAAACCGTCCGGGATATGTTCAAAATGAGTTACTGGGACCCGGAATTCTCTACGGCTCAAGTTGAAGAGAGAAGTCCTTTTTCTGATTTGGTGATGGTAAACGGATTAATAGTGGATATAAAGAGTCTACCGCCCGAAGTCCAGGAGATTCTACGTGAGAATAAGGGTCAGAAATAAATAGAATCTTACACAAAAACATTTTCTGTTTCAGTATACGGAGGGTTTATAGTGGGAAAATCCGGAAAAGACAAGCTCCGGGAGAGGCTGAGAGAGGCACGCCATTATTTTTTCTTGAATCCTTATATTGATTCTGCGTTTACCCGCTGCCCAAAATGTGAGGGCAAAACGAGAGTCAGAAAGTTCTGCCTGGTCATTCACATTGATCCCAGAGGTTTATTCTCTCTCAATAAATCCACTAAATATTGTCCTGGATGCGACCTGATAATTGTCAAACAATCAGAACTGGAGAAGCTCCTGGTCAACATCTGTGAGCAGTATGCACCGGACATTATTGGTAATGACTATTTTGTTTTCGGCACTATGGATAGAAAGGACTGGAAAAAAGGTCAGGCTGGGGAAATGAGTCAGCAAGAAGCAATAAAATGCACATATCCCTTCAAGGATGTGTGGGAGTTTAAGAGAAGGGGTTGGTGTTTTGAAAAGTAGTAAACATCAAATATGAGGATAAAGTATGGCTGAACAAATGAGACTGGAGGATATAAGTGAAGAGACCGTAGAAGGTATTGCAGATTCAGAAGCAGTGTGGGAGAGGGGGGTTGATTATTACCGCAGTGGTAGGGTGGATAGGGTGTGGTTCGAAGGGGACATGCTCTGTGCCACCGTGGTCGGTAGCTGGGATTACACCATAAAGGTCTGGACGGATGGAGAATTGAATTGGAGATGTGATTGTCCTTACGATGGCTGGTGCTGCAAGCATGTAGTCGCCGTCCTATACCAATTTTTGAACCAACAAGAGGAGTTCCTCCAGGAGAAGAAAGAAGAGGAGCAGAAATTGACCGCCATTGAAGACAAGTTGATGGAAGTTCCCTCGGGAGCTCTGGTAGAGATGATAGTAAAGATAATCAGAACCAACAGGGATGCGAAGCTCAAACTTCTGAAGATGCTTGAAGATGAGAGTGAAAGTGAATTCATCCATATCCACAGATTCGAAGAGTTGTGGAGAGAAATTGACCCTATCATCGACAGATTTGGTGACTACGGCGGCGGTCCCGAAGAAGAGGAAGAGCTGGTGTTCAATAACCTGGAAGAGATCGTATCCATGTTTAATGAGGGAAAACTGCCCCATGACGTAAAGATGGAGTTTATGGGAGACCTGCTGCACTACTACATATTGGATAACTCGGGACTGGAGGACATGATGATGGAGGCTCTCTTTGACATCGCCGTTGATAGATCAGAATGGGAGTTCATCATAGAAAAACTCCAGAAAGACAGCTTTGACAGCCACAATAACCTGATCATAAAGATATACCGGGACAAACTCAATGATGATGAGAGTTACTTGAGAGAGCGCCAGAAGAAGCTCAAATATGGGCTGGACTACTACGACCTTTCTCAGTTCTGGTACAGGAAAGAAGATGTGGATAAAGCAGTTGAAGTAGCGAAAGAAGGATTGGAGAAGGGTGAAGGGAGGGTCATCGACCTGATCGATTTTTTGTTTAACTATTACAGAGATAAGGACTACCACCAAGCTCTGAAGTACGCTGTGCTCAAGTTCGAGGATCGGCCCAGTTATTCTAGATACAAAGAGCTGGAGAAATTCTGTAAAAAAGAGGACTGGCTGCAAATAGAGACAGAATGCTTGGAAAAGTTAAAAGAAGGTGACCTGGCTAAAGTTCACTGGGATAAAAAGGAATACAACAAGGTTCTGGAATACGTGCTTGGCAGAAAGGAGGATAATATATCTGGGCCCTTTAGAAGCTTTGTTTGGGGATTCTTCGAGGACAGGGAGAAATTTGCAGACAAATTGACGGATATTTATCCCAACGAGATTCTGGAATTCTACAAAGAATTGGTTCAGAGAGAGATCAATAAAAAGGAGCGCAAATCCTACCGGAAGGCAGCTGCTTACGCACGAAAAGTAAAGCGCATTTATATTTATGAATTGAAAAAACCTGAAGAATGGAAGAAATACATTCAGTCCATAAGAGATAATTATCCGAAACGTCCAGCCCTTCAGGATGAGTTCTCGGATTTGTGAGAAGAGGTATAAATGGGTAAGGAGGGGTTTAAAGATGGATAACAATAGTATAGAACTGGATCTGGATTTTGATGAGCTGGTAGTGGCTTTCGAGTTTTGCAATGTTGATAACCACTTTTTCATCGACCTTGAGGAGAATACCATAGTGAACATCAACGAGGACATTGACCCTGATGCTGAGGAAAAGCTGGAGGAACTGGAAAGTGAAATTAAAAGTGGAAGGTACCTGACTATACCGGAGAGACTCCCCCATCAGGACAAGATGCTTATGGAGCTATTTGCCTACGGATTGAGGGACTCAGATCTGATCAATGAGTTCCTGGGCGCATTGAAAAAGAATAAGCCGTTCAAGAGGTTCAAACAACTCCTGGATAAGTATGACATGTGGAACAACTGGAATGAGTTCAAGGAAGAAGATATCAGGAACGATGCCATCAACTGGCTTGTGGAGAATGACATAAAGCTGGTTGATGACCACAAGATACTGAAACCCGTGGAGGTCAAAGAACTCACACCAGAAGAGACATCAAAACTTGACAGAGAAGTGAAGGAGTTGCATCCCATCGTATGCCTGAAATGTGATTACAAAGGCAGTTTCAAGAGAAGAATTTTTGAAGTCAATGTAGTACCGGAAAATAGACTGGATGAGATCCAGATTGAGCAGGTCATGAAAGATGAGTTCAATATAAGCCAATTCGATATTATTATGGGTAGAGAATGTTATTTGACTGCATCCGTCTGTCCCAAATGCGATTCAGAGGATGTTTTCTGGGATTATTGAGATGTGCATTGTACCGTAGCAAAAGAGGTGGGCTATTTATGTTGGGGTGTTCGTTTTAGATAGAAAAATTTATTAAAAAAATATGATTTAATTAATTGTAATGAATTTGAGACAAAAATATTGGCTGCGTGGAATTTTGATATTAACTATTATTGGAGTTATTTTTACCAGCGGTTGCGTTAACCAGAAACCCGGTGAACCAGCTATCAACGAAGGATTTACTGATGGCGCTCCAAGCAAGCCTGTTCAACAAAGCCAGAAATTCTGTGGCGATGGGGTTTGTGATGGTCCCGAAACTGTTGAGAATTGCCCTACAGACTGCAAAGAAATCACAAACGCCAGCCAGGAGAGCATAGATACAGTGGATATAGAGATAAGCAAAGATTCTCGTTTTGGATTTGTTGGGAATTTATTTGCTGTTGGGGGCGTGGAATCAAATTATTTCAGGCCATTTGATGAACTTGGAATAAAATGGGATAGGCCTCATCCAGGGCCATTCAGATGGAATTTAATTGAGAAGGAGAAAGGAGAATATGATTTTACGGAAACAGACGAGTATGTAAAGCAAGCTCAGGAACATAACATAAACATACTTGCTACAATCTGGCCATTCGTTGAATGGGACCAGGATTACTGGAAGTCTCAAGATTACTGGAAAGCCTCAAAAGGATTTGAGAACGAACTCCCCACAAGCAGGTATAAACCCCATGATACAACTGCATACAAAAAATTTGTCCAAGAAATGGTGGAAAGATACGATGGTGACGGAATCGGTGACATGCCGGGGTTAAAGTATCCCATAAAACATTGGGAAGTGTTGAATGAGCCAGAAACTGGCCAGATGGGGGGTGATTTTAACTTTTTCAGAGGGGATGAGGAGGATTACCTGCAAGTCTTGAAAGCAACCTCAGAGGCAATACGAAGCGCAGATAAAGATGCCATTATTATTAATGGTGGGGCAACTGGTGGTCCGGGCTCCATAGAGTTCTGGGAGGATATACTGGGTTTGGAGGGATGGAAGTATTTTGACATAGGAAATACTCACTCTATCTGTGCTCCACTGGGACCAGAAGATAGTAACTGTCAAGAACGCAACACAGAGAGCTGGGCCAATCTACTGTCCCAATATGGTGTGGAGGACTTCTGGGTAACGGAAGTCCAAATAGGCTCCGGAGAGATAGCTGGGAAAAATGTCAACGAAGAAGAGCAGGCGAAGCAATTGATTAAGGAATATGTCCTGGGCTTTGCAGATGGTGCAGACAAAATCTTCTATACATTTTACATTGCAAATGAGCCACCGCCTGGCCAAGAGGTACCAGATTTTGCATTAATAGATTCTGCAGGGAATAAAAAGCCAGCCTACCATGCAATGAAAACAATGATCGAGAAACTTGATGGCTTTCGGGAGGTACAGATACTGACAGAAGGACAGTATAAGTTCGCGTTCAACGATAAGTCTGTTTACGTACTCTGGGGTTCAAATAATCTCAATCCTGAGATCGACGGAAAGTTGATTGTGACAGACATGTTAGGTAACAAGAGAGAAATAGACGCCTCTCAATTGAAGTTATCTGAAGATCCAGTATTCGTTGAAATGAGATAGTATAGTATACTAATTGCAATTTACTCCATATTTGCTCCATATCCATACAATGCTCCTATATTCGCACCGGAAAAGTTAGACCATAGAATCCTAAACTAAAATCAATGCCAGCAATACCAGACCAGCTACCCTTGTCAACTCGGCACAAGCCCCTATACAATCCCCATTCACCCCACCAAAATTCTTCACCGATATCCTGCCCACAAACAGCGGGACCAGCAATGAAACCGCTAAAATAGCCGATGTAGGGTAAATAACGAAGAATAAACCCATTATGGTTAGATAGACAATTACTGCAAGACCCAATCGCTTAAAGGTCAAGGAGTTCATGAAGTGGCTCCCCAGCCCGTTACCGAGTGGTTTGTTAAGGGCTGATATAACCAGCACCCCCATCTTGGAGTTGACTTCAGCCACCAATATGCTCCAGAAAGGTAAAATATCCAGGGAGAAAACCTGCAGTAGCAGTACAAATGTCAGAGCAAATATTCCGGCTGTACCAACATTGACATCCTTTAAAGCCCTGATCTTTTCTTCCTTACTCCCCTTGACCATGACCCCGTCCGCAAAATCACCCAGACCATCAAGATGGATTATACCCATCACCACATAAAGGGCCAAAACCGCCAGCACACCCCTGAGAGGAAGGTCAAAGTAAAGAATTAGGGATGACAGAGATGCAGTAACTATACCCAGGAGAGGAAGGAGCCACACTTCCCTTCCCATCTTCTCCAGGTCTCCACTTACGGGAATGCGGGTAAAAAATGATATCAAATTTTTCATAAGCTTGGATTAAACTTATTTAAGATAAAATTTTTGAGTTTTTGAGTTGCTCTGGTTATTTGATCAGCCTATAGCGACCGTACATGGAGTAACCACACATGGAGATTCTTAATCAAGCGATAATAGATATACTTCTCATGGATAATGGTGAGAAGATACTGGTCCTTTTTTTAGCTATCGTCCTTGACCTGCTTATAGGCGAGCCCAGAGTTCATCCCACCAACTTATTCGGCAAACTAACCTCAGTTTTTGATAGATCTTACACCCGGAGAAGTAGATACACCGACTTTGTTACCGGCTCTCTACTCACCCTGCTCGTTATCGGCCTTGCTCTCCTGATCTCGCTGGTCCCCCGTTTATTCCCCTACTGGATAGGTTTAGCAATCTTTGTCTACCTCACCAAAACGACCTTCGGAGTCAGAAGTCTTGTAGATCACGTCAGGAGGACCGCTGCCACGAACATCAATGAGCAGAGGCAGCAAACCTCCTTGATAGTGAGCAGAGAGGTAAGTGACCTCGATAGGCATGAGTTGTGCTCGGCATCGATCGAGAGCTTATCGGAGAACATGGTGGACAGTGTGGTCTCACCCATCTTCTTTTTCATTCTATTTGGTCTCCCCGGAGCGCTCATCTACAGAGCGGTGAATACTATGGATGCCGTAATCGGTTACAGGGATGACAGACATTTCTATTTCGGTAAACTGGTGGCCAGGCTGGATGACGTGCTCAACTTCATTCCCTCCAGGATCACGTTCCTGCTTTTTATGACCCTAACCCGCTCACGTGAAGCCTTAAAATATTACAGATTCAGCAAAAAAATAAATGATAAGTCGATTGCAGGTATGAGTGCGGTGCTGGGAGTAAAACTGGAGAAGAAAGGTTCCTACTCCTATCCCGGAAGAGAGGCGCAGCTCAGTGATATTAAGAGATCCTTAAAGGTATTCAAGATCGTCACGGTAGAGTGGCTTGCGGTCGCTTTTACGTTTCTCACCATCTTATATCTTCTATAGGGTAGGCATAACCGCATATACCACAGTGGTACCCATCTAACTTAACTCCACATCCGGGGCATTCGTTCTCACCCTTTTTCGCTCTCTTCACTTCTCCCACGAAACGTCTGTAGACCTCGTAGAAGTAGAGGTGCTCTTTGTTGATGAACTCCATTCTGTAAAGCCTTTTCCTGTCTTCAAACACTTCATCGGGTATTTCCTTCCTTATTAACTCTCTAAGTCCCGTAGTTCCAGATCCGTATTCGATGGGAACCTTTTCTCTCCACGCAAGCTCTCCCAGCTCTTCCTTGAACGTCTTCCTCAGGATCCATTTCCCCCAGGTCTTACCCCCTACTCTTCTCACCTTCATTTCCGGATCCAGGTTAAGAGAAAACTCCACAATCTTTTCATCCCTGAAGGGCTGCTTTATACCGATTCCCAGATTATAAGCAAGCCTGTTGGAAGAGAAACTCATTGTCCGGGCAAGATACCTCGTATGATCCACAAGATCATCTCTATTTAGGTCCTGCATGTAGTTATAACCACCGAAAAGCTCGTCGGCCGCATCCCCTGTAATTATGCTCTTGACCCCCTTCCTTTTAGCTTTAATCAACCCCATGTAGATGGCCAGATCATTGGGTATAGCGGGGTCAAAGCTCCCCAGCGATTTGACTACCTCTGGTATTCTGTCAAAAAGCTCTTTTTGTGATACCCGGATCACGTGGTGCTCCACATCAAATTTTTTAGCTATCTTTTGAGCATATTCAAGGTCAGTGCCTCCATCCGTCACCACAGTGAAAGCCGGTACTTCCTTATTAATAGTTGCCAAAATACTTGCCAGTATGCTCGTATCCAGACCACCGGAAAGCAGAATGGCGCTGTCAGATGAGAAATTTCTCTCCACAGACTCATTCAGTAACTCTCTTAGTTCAAATATGTAACTACTTTCAGCCATCTTATCTTCCGTTATTTTCCTTTTCAGATAAATTGAATCCCTTTATATCCAGCATAACCCTGTCTCCTGCCGCTAATTTCCGGCTGTCTTCAATAACCAATCTTTTCTTGAATATAGGTCCATCCACAACCAGAGTGTGGTACTCCCCGCTTTCTCCACAGGGGCTTATCCCTCTTTGTTTCAGCTCTTCAATAAAATCCTTATCAACAACCCGCCCCAGAAAGCCTTCACTTACAGCATTCTTGTCCAGCACGATTATGACAGCTTTAAAACCCAAATCCACCAGCTCACGCACTATTTCTTCCTGTCCCCTGCCCCACAGTGGTAGAATAGGGTTGACATCAACTTCAGCGCATACGTTTTCTACCCAGTCACGATGCCCCTGAATATCTATGTCCCCGAAAACACCACCCTGTACGTTTTCTTGCTTGAGGTCCCTCGCGGCCTTCTTGAAATTACTTTCGTAATCTTCCCAGGTAGTTCTTCTTTGAATAATGGGGATGGAGAGAGCTTCGGATTGAGCATGGAGGACTTCTGTTCTCACTCCGTGAGATCTGCTCTTTCCCCGCCAGTCAATAAGATTGAGGAGGTAAGAAACATCCAAACCCTGTTCTATAGCCTTATAGCAGGCCAAACAGCTTTCTTTACCCCCACTCCACGAGGAGAACACTTTCATAACTTTCAAAAAGTTTTTGACCTAATTAAAGTTTTGAATGAATTGAAGTTGAGAGCTTTCAGATGAACAAGATAAGATGATTTAAATGAGACCTTTCAGATTTGAATATAAAACCGAACACGGTGGCAGAATAAAAAGCTCACAATATCTTGATTTCTCCATATCTATTAACCCCTATCAACCAGAATGGATAAACGAAGTATTCGAGAAGGGAGTGAGATGCTCTGCGGAATATACCTACTATGAAGAGCTGGAACAACAGCTCTCCGAACTGGTGGGCGAAGGTGTTACCGTAACAGCAGGAGCAACTGAAGCCTTATATCTCACAGGAATACTCCTCTACATGAAAGACAGGAAAGTAGTCCTTCCCGAACCTGCATACTCCGAATACGAGAGAATAGCCAGGATGTTCGGGGCCAGGATCAGTAAGTGCGAGACGCTGGAAGAGATGGTTGAAGAGGTTGAAAAAGAACGAGATAGAGAGAGTGTAGTTTTCTTCTGCAACCCCAACAACCCTGACGGAAAATATTACCCGCCACAAAAGTTGAAGCCCCTTATTGATGCTGTAGAGGATACGGAATCTATTCTGGTGCTGGATGAAGCATTCATGGACTTCGTCAATGGATATTCGTCACCCGAAAGCAATAGAACCATAAAATTGAGGACCTTCACCAAGAGCTATGGAGTGCCCGGGGTTCGGGTGGGCTATGTTACGGGCTTCCCTGAAGAGTTCAGGAGGGTTAGGATGCCCTGGAGCATCGGTTCTGCTGGTAGAGCGTTTCTGGAAAAAGTGGTTGAAGACAAATTTAGGTTTCTAAACGAAACTATCCCCAGAATATGGGAGGAAAAGGACAAGATGGAGAGGGAGCTTGGTGTAAGGAGTGATGCCAATTTCTTCCTCATGAAAGCCGGAAACAAAACAATAGACCGCTTGAAGAGTGAGGGGATTATAGTGAGGGATTGCTCATCTATGGGTTTAAATGGGTATATCAGGTTCTCTGTGAGGAAGTCGGAGGAGAACTCCAGGTTGATCGAGCTACTAAAAGAATAATAGGATAATCTTATTCAGTTATTCTTATCCAGAAACTCCTCTACTTTCTCCAGAGCATAGACCAACCGGTAAGAAGGTCTGGAAACAATATCTGAATTGATAACATAAACATTATCGTTTTTAACTGCTTTAAGATTATCCATCGTCATTATTTCCTGGTATATTATGTCCTTTCCTTTGTTCCCCATTCCACTGCCTCCATTAACGATTATGACCTCCGGATTTTTGGTCAACAGCTCCTCTCTGTTGACTATTCTGAAGCCATCAAAGCTGAAGACATTTTCCCCTCCGGCAATATTGATGATTTCATTAATGAAAGTGTTCTTCCCGCTGGCCCAGATGGGGTCATGCCAGATGATGTGAGCCACTTTAACATCCTTGTTTTCCCTCTTTTGAACCTCTTCTCTGACTTTCTCCACCTTGTCTTCCATCATTTGAGTGATCTCTGAGGCGTTCTCCTCTTTGTCTGCTATCTCCCCCAACACCCTTATGTTGTGCTTAACGTCCTCTAAATCCTGAGGATTTAAAGCATAGACTATCACATATCTCTTAAGTGTTTCTACTACCTGCCTCCCGTTGCCGTGGGAAGCTACAACCAGGTCAGGGTCCATGGAGATAACCCTCTCCACATTCACAGTAGTATAACCTCCGATAGTAGGCTTATCTTCTGCTTCTGGGGGGTAGTTACAGTAATCGGTCACAGCCACAATACTATCGTTCAAACCCAACGCATATAATATCTCTGTATTGCTGGGCGAAAGGGAGACGATCCTGTCAGGAGTGTCATTTATGTGAACTTTATAGCCATAGTCATCCACAAAAACCGTTTTGCTTGCATTTGGTGTAATCGCCTCCGTAACGTTAGTAGTATTCGTAAAGTTCTCAGGACTATTTGAATCGTTTAAATCACTCGCATCCTGAACACATCCAGATAACATCAGGATAAACGGTATAAAAAGTAAAAAGATGATTTCTTTGGCTTTCATACTTCAAATTCCTTCTTCATTTGGTCCTCTTCCACAGATAGGCAATGGATACAGATGCCGCTAAGAACATGCAGATCACCAGTATGCCGACCGTCGAAACCGGGAAAAGTAAATTCTCCTCTTCCTTTGTCCCCTCTCCCTCGCTCAAATTCTTTGCAGTAGCTTCAGGAATGTCTACAGTTGCGTTTGTTGGTGTTGGGGTTGGTTTTTTTGCAGGTGTTACAATTTCAGCCTCAGTCCCAGTTCCAGTCCCAGTTCCAGTTCCAGTTTCTTGTGGCTTCTCCCAGTTTTCGTCTTTAGAGAGCTCACTTTCATTGAATTCGATATCTTCAGTTTCTTCGAGGCTTCCGGCTTCAATCGGTTGCGGCTTTCCCAGTAAACCCATAATGGCGCTGACGGTCATGTATCCCGGATTGGATGTTTGATATGAAGTGTATTTAAAGAGCCCTTCTTCGGTTTGAAGACCCAGCAAGTGATCAACTACACTCGAGTTACTCTCTCCCCATTCAGTGGGATTCTTGCCTGCAGCGACCAATGCCTGAATAGCCCAAGCATCACTGGCTGCATTGCTGGCCGAGTTGCCGAAATACCTTATACCGCCATCCTCGTTCTGACCCGTCTTTAAGTATTCCAGAGCCCTCTCAATTGCCTCAGAGTTCTTTGGCTCTCCACCCGCAATTATAGCCTGTATTGCAGCTGAAGTATCATCGTAATCGCTTTTCTCTCCCACAGCCCATGGAAAACCTCCATCCTGGTTTTGCTGGTCCTTTAACCAGTTAATCGATTGATTTACATCTTCACCGCAAGCCTCCAGAGCCAGAGTACCCCATATGGTAGTGTAAACGAAATCCCCCATCTGACCGTTCGGCTTCATTTCTGATTTTAGTTGAGATGTCAAATTAACTCCACCAAATCTCTCCGGGTCTTCATCGGCAGCATTTAAAGCCAAAACGGTTCTGGCATAGTCCGCAGTACCCATCTCACCCAGTGATCGGTCCAAGTTGTTCCTCAGATAATCTATAGGCGAATTATTGTTCCTGGTCCAGTTGTAGGGATCCTGTTTAGCCGCCACAAGAGCCATTACAGCCCAGGAGGTCTTGGATATGGAGCTGTTCTCTTCCGGATTTGCGAAGCCTCCATCACCATTTTGAGCGGTCTTAAGCCAGTTCAAAGCCTTCACTATGCTCTTATCGGTTACATTCAACGGAAAGTTCTTCCATTTGACTATAATGGCAAATTCACTGAAGGAATTTAATTGGGACTGGTAGTAGACGTGTCCTTCACTCTCATTCTTGATGGCGGTGGGCACCTCAATGTTTTCTCCATTCCGGTGTTTTATGAGAACCACTTCCTCCTTAGTGTGGTTCTTATCGTTCAACCACTGTTTGGATACTCTGAACTGTATGCTGCCGCTTGCTGACCGGTTTAGCTCAATACTGAAGCTATCGTAAACATCTGCCGGCATAGTGAGCACGTTACGGGATAATTTGAGGTTGAGATTTCTGCTTTCAGATGTTATGTTCAGGGAGGTGATACTGAACTCGCTGGTAATTTCCGGTGAGAAGCGTATCTTACTTCCATTGGGCTGGATGGTTAATGGCTGGGAGTAGCTGGTTAAATATGTGGACTCGTTTGCTCCTGAATCAGAACCCTTACTGGAAGGATCAGAGGAACTCATGCTACCTGTATCACCGCTACCAGTTCCAGATGGCCATTGGATCTGTATATCAAGGTAAAAACCATCCTTGACCATGATATTTACTACGTAACCAGATGTGTCCGGGCTGTCGCTCATGCCTTCAGAATAGTACCATACTACGGAATCCCCTTCAGCAATTTTACGTTGGTCTGCTGAAGTGGATATTGAACCTCCATTGACCCAGACCATCCATCCGGCAGTTCCTCCATCTTCAGCGCACTTGCCGTTGACGCAATCCAAGAAGGGGCCCCAATCAGTCTCTTCAATCTCATAATCAAAGCCCTTCACCTCCGATATTTTTCCCAAAACACCTAAAGCTGTCCTCAATTCAACTGTATACTCCTTTCCAGTATTGGATGCGGTCTTGATGAAAGTTCCTTCGGGTAAGTAATATCCACTGCTACCGCCACTGCTTCCCCCACTACTTCCTCCTCTGCTACCACTTTCTTCTTCAATCTTAATGGTCTTCTCTACTTTTTCTTCTCCCCAAATAACTTCAATATGTAAGTCCCCTGTTATTCTAGGTGTAAACTGAATTGTTGAGCCCTGAGCGTAAATGGGGGTCCCCTGATTCATCCTGAAGATTACAAAAGCCTTTTCGTCAAGTGTTATCTCTACTGGCTCATCTACGTTACTGCCTTCGACTTCCATGGAGAGTGCAGACGCTGAAGAGGTTACAGCAAGAAGGGAAACGATGGATAGCAAAAAGATAATAATTCCTCTCAATCATTTCACCTCGCAGGTTCGGTTCCCGTACCAGTTCAGTATATTGTTGGGGTAATCATTTAGTTTGTAGATGCCAGCATATAGCTCGTAATCTCCAGCTGGAACCTGTTGCGGTATTGAGACTATTACCGGTACTTTTAGCGATTCATTCTTACCAATATGAAATGTAGAGATGCCGGCAATACTTTCTCCATCATTTGTACCGCTAACCACAGTTACATACCATCCCTCTTCTGACGCCTTTAAATCTACCCATGCAGTTGCATTTCCTCCTCTACTTCCTTCAGAAACGTTAAGAGAGTTTATAACTACCTCTTTAGCCTCAACTTCAATTTTCAGGACCTTTGTCGAGTTCTCGGGTGTGGTACTCATGTTATCAGAGTAATACCAGTAAACAGTATCACCTGCTTCAACTGCATACTTGTTAGCTCCGGCAGAAGGAGCCGGTTCATCGGGATAGTTTATCCAGTACATCCATCCAGAACTCCCGTTATTCTCAATGCCGTGAATAGAATCTACGAGCAACGTGCCATATGACTCATACCACTCATCGCTTACAGTATAAGAGCTATCCACTGCCTGGTTTAAAGCTCCTAAAGCAGTAAAATTACTGACTTCATATGTTCGATTATCCTTGGTTACGGTAAAGTTACCCTGCTCCAATTCAACCGAGCCCTGCCAGATTATGCTGGTCAAATTTACGTCTATTACTATCCTGTAATCAGCATTTTCAGGGTCTGTACCCCATGGAGCGTAAAAGAATTCCACTCGGTCATTATCGCTTAATTCGTAGTCCTCAGCACCGACCTGTGGTTCTATACCATTGACAGCATACATCCAGTAATTATCTTCTTCAGGCTCAATACCTGCAATGCTCTCAATGTAAAGCCCCCATGAAGAGTTCGTCACCGTTAAATTGAGTCCAGTATTCATTAAAGCTGCCAACGCTGATTTACCACTTATCTGTGTGATGTTTCCGCTTTCAAGTTCTACTGAGACCCTAGCAGGGTTCAAGTCAACTTTTCCCTTCCACAGCCCGAATAAATACACGTTGCCGTCATCAGCTCCTATAAAAAGCCGGTTTTCGTGTATGAAAGGAGAGGACATTACGTAAGTACCCAACTCATGCTTCCACTCCAGGCTGCCATTTGAAGCATTCAATGCAAACATAGTTCCATTGGCTTCATTGCTGGCAAAATACAAGATACCGTTGGAGTAAGCTGGTGAGCTTTTTATTGAATCGAAAGCTGATGGATTCTCTATGGCAGTAAAGTTCCATATCTCCTTTCCATTAGTGGTGTTAAAGCAGTAGAATTTACCATTTTCTGAACCCACAAACAACTTGTTGTAAGCGATAGCCGGAGTTGACATCCCACCATCAAAGGATACATTCCACAGCTCACTGCCTCCGACTTCAAACCCGTAAAGCTTTGATTCTGTGGCGATATAGACATTACCCTCAGAAATGACAGGTGTGTTGGTTAAAGTACCATTAACCGGTCTTTTCCACACAGTTGATCCTGTTTCATTTACAGCGGTCAAGTAGTACTCACTGGAATCGTTTTGAGGATAAATCACCCATTCACCTGTCGAAGAAGGAGAACTAAAGTAATTCTCATTTACGCCGCCCGAACTCTTGTTCCACAATTCGTTACCATGAAAGTCCATGCAGCGCAAATCTCCACCATAGCTTAATACGTAAACTCTACCATCATGAATGAGTGGAGAAGAGGATACTTTCCACCAGCCCACGTTTTCCTCCAGAGTTATATTCCATCTCTCAGTCCCATTAGAGGCGTAAAAACTGGCCAGAACACCATTACCGGTTTCATTGTCATAGGAGTGAACAAACAAGTAGTCATCACTCACTGCAGGAGTCGCCATACCATAAATCCCTGATACATTCCATTCAACACTGCCGCTGGTAGCATTTATTGCATAGAGACCCAAATTTTCTGTACTGGGACTCATTCCAGGGCTGTTGGTCAGGTAAGCGCTAACGTTCCACACAACAGGAGAGCTATCAATAAATCCAGTTAAAGGGGCTTTGTAAACTAATTCACCTCTTTTTGGACCCTCATCACTAAAATTACCAGTTCTCTGCTCATCTAAATGAAAAGCCGTACCTTCAACCACATTTACTGCCAAAGCACATATTATAACCAGTGAAATTACGATCCAGGTTCGCATATCCCTGTGGCAAAGAACAAGTTTTTTATAGTTGTGGAATTGATTACCGATCATTAACTTAATGGTTAACGGAGATTAAGGTGATGAATATGAAGGATATTTTCAGAGCTCTGAGCAGTCCCACTCGCAGAGAGATGTTGAAGGTTCTTTTTAATGAAGAGATTCATATCACCGGTCTGGCCAAAAAAGTGGGTATCTCCACCCCAGCAGCCATAAAGCACATCAGGATACTTGAGGAGGCGGGTTTGATCCGCAAGAGGGAACTGGGTAGAATGCATTTGCTGAGGGCAAGGACAGAAAAAGTGTTTTCCCTGCTGGAAGAGCTTCAAGAGCCCATTTCTGTAGAGATAGAAGAGGGTGCTTCCGTTCTGGATGCTTTGAGAAAAGTTTCGGGGGTCAGTGTCAGCGAAGCAGGTGATAAAGAATACGTCATGGCCATAGACGGTGAGAAGGGGTACTTTGTGTATGAAGTGGATGGTAATATCTTGGACTTGCCCATGAACCAGTGCAAACTGAATGGGGACAAGCAGGTAAAGCTGAAAGAGCTGGTTCCAGTCACCAGAAAGAATTTAGAAGTTAAGGTCAAGAACCAGCTCCAGAATGCTGGGATACCAGAATGAGATAAGGAGCAAAGCCAACTACCTCCTTAACATATCCTATGGTGTAAATGTTATTTATTTTTACCATTTTTACAGAAGCAAGGAGCATAAAGCTAATAGAAGCATGATAAAGATTTGTAAAGTTTGATAAAGTGTTTGAGCCTTTTTTGAATTACTGGTCTCAATTATTGTTATAAGTTTATTTATTAATAAGAAAAGAGATAGTAGTGATTGAGGTGATGTAAAAATGATTAAAAAATATGTAGTTTGTATAGCACTGATCCTGCTGGCATTTATACCAGTTAGCGCTGCTGCCCAGAATACAACATTAGAAGACCAAAATACCCAATTACCAGACACAGGAATAACACCTGATTCATGGATGTACGGAGTTAAAAAAGCCTTTGAAAATATTGATATGGCCTTAACATTCAGTGAAGAAGCAAAAGCGAAGAAACACCTGCATTATGCAGAATTAAGGCTCAGTGAAGCGAAAGCAATGGCTGAACAGGGTAAACCAGAATATATAGATGATCTAGGTAAAGAGTATCAAAATCAACTGGAGAACGCGAATAAGTTTGCCCTATCGAACAACAGCAAGAACGGCAATGTAACTGAACTTGTCGCCAATGCCACAGCCAAGCACATACAGGTGCTGGAGAGAGTGCGACAGCAAGTGCCTGACCAGGCAAAAGAAAGTATAGACGCTGCCAGGGAAAACTCAATGAGAGGTAATCAGGAAGCTCTAAGAACTATGGCAAGAGAGAACCCTCAAAAGGCCGCTAAAATCGCTATGGACGTTGCCAAAGGAAGAATAGAGAATGCCAGACAAGCGGCCCATAAAGGTCAAACAGAAGAGGTTACTAAAGCTGCTCAAGATTACGAAGAGTACGCCAGACTGGGTGAAGAGATAGCCAATATGTCCAAACAGATGGGTAAAAACCCGGCAGGAGTAAGAAAACTGGTGGAGAACGCTACTTCAATTCATCAGACCGCCCTGAAGGACGTGCTACAAAAAGTTCCATCACAGGCGCAATCAGCCATAGAGAAAGCGATAAATAAGTCTAAAACAGGTCAGGAGATGGCCACACAAGCCCTGAACAAGACCAGAAACGTAAACGGAGATGAAATAGACTACCAAAACCGGACGATAAGCGAAGCGAATACAACCGCTGAAAGCGGACAAGGAGAAGCCAATAATACTCAAGATACTCAAGATAGCGAACAAGGCACCACACAGGACCTGTCAACGGGAAAGCCAGAGCAAGGACAGGGATTACCATAATGGAGAGTGTCATTTCCATGAGAGTGGCCCAAAAACTAATTAAATTTTTTCCCATTATTTTTACTGCTATCAGAACTAGAAAAATGAATTTAAGCCAATAAAAATCTTTAGTCGATTAAACAAAAAAATCCTGATTAATAATAATTATAATTCAGAGCGTTTCGTAAATTATTTAAATACTGAATATTCTGCTCCAAAACGGGGCGTTCAGCCCTTATGTGGAGAGAATTGGGGTTGTCTTAGAGAGGGCCTTAAGAATCGAAAAGGGAGTCAATCTCTCCATTCTTATTACTTGATTCATTTACCCAAGCCTTAGCCTTAGCCTTAGCCTTAATCAACTAAAACCGGTTTTAAAATTGCTATAATCACGTTGTTCAACCTATAATTACATGGTCCGAAACATACAGGTTGGGCAGGAGGAAGCGTTACCTTGATTTTTATGGCTTGCTCTGAAGTTCTTCTTACATGATTTAGAGCAGAAGTTGTATTTCTTCCCATCAACGCATTTGGTGAAATACGATTTCTCCATTTCTTCTCCGCACCAATCGCATTTTTGCTGTTCATCCTTTTTAAGTGGTGAGAGCAAGCCCATAAATGTACTAATTCACTCCTATTAATATATTTAATTGGCTTTTTAATTGCCCGCTTTTTAATTCCCTGATTCGTATAATCTCTGGCAACATCAAAACCAGAAGATTTCTGCTGACCAAGGTGTTAAAATTAAAAAGAAAATAGATTGGTTAAGGTCTAATTAGCTCAGAAAATAGTCTGGAGTTGGGAGCTCCAGTTTGAGGCCTTTTCGTTTCCTGACTTCCATAACGAATTCGTTCAGTATACCTTGAGGTACGAACTCGAAGCCAGCGTGCTCCACACTCCAGAAGGCTTTTCCAGCAGTTGCTGACCTTATGTCTCCGGCGAATCCGAACATCTCCTTCACAGGAGCCTTGGCCACCACTGTCACCATATCGCCATCCTGATTCATCTCCAGCACCTGGCCTCTTCTTCCCTGAACTTCTCTGGTAACGCTACCCAGCATGTCCTGGGGCACACTGATGTGAACCTTTTGATAGGGCTCCAACAGGGTTGCGTCAGCCAGCAGCATGGAAGCAAAGATGGCTGACCTTACGGCAGGAATGACCTGCGCAGGACCTCTATGGATGGCGTCTTCGTGCAGTTTACAGTCCACGAGTTTGACCTTGACGCTCATTACGGGTTCTCTGGAGAGAGGACCAGTTCTCATTGCCTCTCTGAAGCCCTCCAGGATGAGCTCCATCGTCTCGTGCAGATACTGAATACCTTTGGTCATATCACAGAAAATATTGCCCTCAAAGAATTCCTGAAACCCGTTTGCTTCTTCCCTTGACAATCCTGCTTCTTCCAGTGCCGCTCTTCTCTCTTTCTTCTCCATCTTGTGATGTATCTCGCCTTCTTTGAATCTCTTTACTACTTCGGGTTCCAAGGGCTCCACCGTTATGTAGAATCTGTTGTGTTTGTTGGGGGATTTGCCCTCAACAGGGCTTGATTCTTTGGTTACTGTCTCTCTGAACACCACAATGGGTGGTGAGGTAATTATCTCCAGATGTCTTTCTCTCCTGATCTTCTCAGTGATAACCTGCAAATGGAGCTCTCCCATACCACTTATAAGGTGTTCACCGGTCTCTTCATTTAAGGTAACATGAAGGGTAGGATCTTCTTTGGCAATAGATCTCAGGACCTCAATGAGCTTGGGGAGGTCCCTGGGGTGCTTGGCTTCAATGGCCATGGTCACCACGGGCTCGCTTACGTGGGTTATGCGCTCAAAAGGCTCGAACTCCTTCAGAGTAGTGCAGGTTGAACCTGCAACTGCATCCTTTAAGCCTACTAATGCAACTATATTGCCGGCAGGTATTTCCGAAACGTCGATCCTCTTGGGCCCCATGAACAGACCTGTGGTCTGCACTCGATTCACTCTTTTCATATCTATGACGTTGAGCTCGGTACCTGGTTTAAGGGTCCCGCTGAACAGTCTGCCGACAGCGATTTCACCTGCGTGGATATCGCCAACGATCTTGGTTACCATTAAGATTACGGATCCGTTGGGGTCGCACTTTGCCATTGCTGTTCCTTCTTTGCTTTCTATGTCGCCTCTCCATATGGCGCCGACTCTCTCCTTCTGCGCCTTTACTGGTGAGGGCATGTGATTGATAACCATTTCAAGGACTACATCTGCTATCTTGGATTTCTTTGCAAGCTCCTTACTCTTATCAGCCTTAATATAATCGTAAACTTCCTGGAATCCCACACCAGTATCCTTCATGGAGGGGACACTTACAGCCCAGTTATACAGGGCGGATCCGAAAGCCACGCTTCCGGAACTAACATCGAGTTTCCAATCCTGATATTTTTCAGGCTTGACATTTTTAATGAGCTTATTAACATCACCTATGATCTTTTGCAGTCTTTCCTGCATTTCCTCAGAGGTTACCTCTAATTCCTTTATCAGCCTGTCAACCTTATTTATGAAGAGTATGGGTTTAACCTTCTCCTTCAAAGCCTGTCTCAAAACGGTCTCGGACTGAGGCATGATCCCTTCTACGGCATCAATAACAACTACGACCCCGTCCACAGCCCTCATTGCTCTGGTGACGTCTCCACCAAAGTCAACGTGTCCCGGAGTATCGATGAGATTTACCAAATATTCCTGATCTTTGTACCCGTGGACCATGGTGACGTTAGCAGCGTTAATGGTTATACCTCTCTCCTGCTCCTGAGAATCGAAATCGAGGTAGAGCTGTTGTCCGGCGAGGTCCTCACTTATCATTCCCGCACCGGCCAGGAGATTGTCACTTAATGTGGTTTTACCGTGATCGATATGAGCGACTATCCCGATATTCCTTATCCTATCAGGATAGTTCATCAAAGACCTGATTCTATCGGCTACTTTCTTGGCTCTGGCCATCTCGATCACCTTGCGCTTTTAGCTACTCTCTCTATCTCCTCTTTTCGGGAGACTGCAAAGCTTCTGCTGTCATTGTTGGCTGCGTTCATGATCTCGTCAGCAAGACAGGCAGAAACGCTCTTTTTAGATTTAAAGCTGGTCCTTCTGGCTCCTTCGCATATGTTTTGAAGTGACTGATTCAATCTTCTCATGGAGGAGATGTCAATTGATTTGGGAACAGCTATACCTCCATATTTGAGCCTTACAATTCCCTCTCTTGGCCCAGCATTCGTAAGAGCGTCAACTAGGACCTGAAGAGGGTTCTTTTCGGTCTTCTTTTCAATAATTTCGAAACTTTCCTTAACAATATTATAAGCTTGAATCTTTTTACCGGTGTTATGCTCTTTCCTCATTATCTTATTGATCAACCTCTCCACAATTGACATCCTTTCTTTACCAAATGGAGTGTTGGCGTGTACGCCTCGAGTGTGAGGGACTCTTCTGGGTTCAAGTGAAATATAATTCTGTAAAGCAGGATCACCTATTTCCACTTCTGAGGGATCATATTTGCCAAAAACAAGTATATCTTCCTTCTCAAGTCCGTAGGCCATAATCTCACCTTAATGGTTTCTCCTTTTTACCTCTCCACAGCTCATCAAGTGAAACGTTGTTGACCTTGACCACCTTATACCTGACTCCAGGAATATCTCCCATGCTTCTGCCCATGGCACCACCGATCTTCTCCACAACCACTTCATCGTGCTCGTCTATGAAGTTTATGGCGCCGTCTCCCGGCGTAAAAGCAGATATTTGTCTCCCATTCTTGATCAACTGAACTCTAACTGCCTTTCTGATAGCAGAGTTAGGCTGTCTGGCCTCTATTCCCAGCTTTTCCAGTACTATGCCTCTGGCCATTGGAGATCCTTCCAGTGGGTCCGCCTTTATGTTAAGGCGAAGCGTTCTGCGGACATACCTTCTGTCCTTCCATCTGAACTTATTTTTATTGTTTAGTAGCTTTCTGCCTGCAAACAATCCCTTGGTCATGGAATACACCTCTATCGTTGCTTAATACTCAATTCAGCTCTCATTTTATCATGATATCCTCGATCTCATGATGCCTTTTGGCTAACTCTTTTGCTTTATTTATATTTTTCCCGCTTTTACCGATTATCAGACCTTTATACTGCGGGTTTACAGAGACCTGAATGACTTTCTTATTATCTTTTTCCTGCAACTTGACATCAACATCGATGGGTTTAAAAATATTCTCAACAAATTCTACCGGGTCATCCGAGTGTTCTACAACTTCAACCCTTTTCCCAACCAGCTCTTTTATTTTTTCAATATTAATTCCACCTTTTCCGATAGCTGCACCCATCTCTCCCTTTCTTACTACGAAAACTATCTTCTCATCTTCGACTATGCAATCCTTAAGACTTGCACCGGTTAAACTTTCGAAAAGAGTGAGATACCGTATACTCTCCGATGAAAGCTTCACTCCCATAATACCATCCTCTTGATAATTGATCCCGATTTTTCATGCTACTGTTCTTCAATGGCTTTCAATGGCGTTGAGAATCTCGGATTCCCCTGGTTCAAGTATTGCCAGGGATGCAACACTAAAAGGTTTACCACAGACCCCCCCAAGAGCCATATTATCGCCTTTATATTCCATTGCAGGAGTATCGTACTTCTCTATTTCTTCTCTGATCTCTTCGGGGCAGTCTGTTGCCATTATAATCAGTTTAGCTTCACCATCTCTAAGAGCTTTAATGGTTCTTTTACTTCCTAACCAAACTTCGCCTGTCTTCAGAGCTTTTCTTAAAGCCTTATCAATCTCTACTTTCATTCTCTTTACCCCCTTTGCTTATTTCTTAGCTTGTGCATATCTGGTTATTAGCTCCACATCTCCTGTTCCAAGTTTAATGGGCTGACCAACAATAATATTCTCGGAAATCCCGCTCAACTTATCGCTATCTCCTCTGACGGCTGCTTCCAGCAGATTATTGACCGTCATTTCGAATGCAGCCCTGGCAAGAATGCTGTGCTTCTCACCGGCTACACCATGCCTCCCTATCTGTCTTAATTCGCCATCGGAGGTCATAGCATCCGCAACCAGCATTATATGTCTTATATCCACTTCAAGACCCTGTTCTTCCAGAGTGGATATAGCTTCCTTTATAATAGCGTTCCTCGCCGCTTCAATCCCCAAAACCTCATAAATCTCGTATATATTGTTGGTAGTGGTTCTGGTGAAATCCACACCTTTGATCTTCATTATCTTTTTGAGACTGGAGCCTTCCGTATATAAAACGTATTCATCATCCTCTTTTCTAATTATGACCCTTTTAATTTCTTTTAGTCCCGCAAGGACAAGCTTTCTGAGCTTATCGAACATGTCCATCAATGTTTTGTATGATGGTTCGGATTTAACTATGAGCTTGCCGTCCTCCTCTTCTACCTCTGTCTTCAGGGATTTCTCGATCTTCTTCCTTATCTCGTCAGCAGACAGTTGTTTTCTTTCTAAGGCTCTCTCGTCCAGCGTTACCACCAGCACCATGTTCCTGATGTCCGTGATGACGTCAGCAATATCCAGGATATAAGTAGCTTCTATCCTGTTTGCCACTTCCCTGGCCTTCTCCCTGTCTTCAGCGTAACCTTCCTTCAACCGAATGGTCATGAGGGGTGTAGAGGGGTTCTTTCTGACATCAAGGATTTCTATAAGTCTGGGCAAACCCAGAGTGACGTTGATCTCAGCCACACCTGCATAGTGGAACGTCCTCATGGTCATCTGGGTCCCTGGCTCGCCGATGGATTGAGCCGCCACAATACCTGCAGCCTCACCCGGCTCCATCAAATTGGTCATGTAGGCCCAGTAACATCTTTCCACAATCTTTTCGGCTACCTTCTTGGTAACATTCAATTCTTCCAGTTCTTTACCTATTTCTTCTTTGATCGTACTGGGAATGGGAAATTTATTGAGGGCTGATTCGTATTTCAAATTTATCTCCTCCCCTTTCCTTTCTTGGCAACTGCTTCTTTTCCTTTTTGTTGCTCTGAAACTACTTCATTAACAATCCTTTTAACGTCAACCGCTCTACCCCTATAGCTCTTCATGGGGTCAACCCCGTCTTCACCATACTTATGCTGAACGAGGATTCCGGAGGTCTGCTCCTTAACCATGCCGTCATATTCTACCTTCAGGTCCTGGAGAGCGTTGACCAACCTTCTCTGCAGGTAACCTGACTGAGATGTTCTAACGGCTGTATCAACCAGACCTTCCCGACCACCTACAGCGTGGAAGAAATATTCCACGGGGCTTAAACCTTCTTTATAACTGCTCTTGATGAAACCTCTTGCCTTGGAACTCAACTCTCCAGGCTTGAAATGAGAAAGTGTCCTGTTGGTATAAGTATAACCTCTCCTGATCCTCTCTCCTCTCACTGACTGCTGTCCAATACATGCAGCCATCTGGGTTAGATTCAACATGGAGCCTCTTGCTCCGCTCTCCGCCATTATCACTGCCGAACTGTCCAGACCCAGAAATCTGCCCGCGATTTTACCGGTCCTATCTCTGGCTTTACCTAATTCCTGCATTATCTTCATTTCCAGAGTCTCTTCTAAACTCCTGCCCGGCATGGGCTCCAGTATACCCTCTCTGTAAGCGTTGATAAGCTCCTCAACTCTAATATCGGCATTGTTCAGAACATCTCTGATCTGCCCGGTCGCCTCATCCGGTATTTCTTCGTCATCTATACCGAAAGAGAATCCTTTATAGCTTATAGCCCTGATGGCCAGCTGAGTGAACCTATCGATGAACTTTCTGGTCTCAACACTGCCGAATTTCCTCATTACCTCGTCAACCAGAATGCCCTTGAAAGCTCCTATGGATTTTTCATCAATGGTTCCCTGGATCAACTCACCGTTCTTAATGACCACATAAGCATCATTTTCGCAGTCTTCGCCCTTGCACTCCTCGCAACCCTTGCAGAACTCTGCCTTGTACTCAATAGAGATGTCAGGTAGTATAAGACTGAATATTTCTTTTCCTGTCCAGTAGTCCTTGTCCTTATCCATGGGGATCTCATCGAGGTCAATGGACTTGAGCAATGCTACTACCTCTTCCAGTGTGAACTTCTGTTCTCCTCTGGTAAGAATGAAGAGACCGGATATATGGTCGTGTATTCCCCCTATTATGGGTCCTCCAAATCGGGGTGACAGGATTTGACTATCAACGGACATCAACAACTTGGCCTCTGCCTGAGCTTCCAGGCCCTGAGGAACATGCATGTTCATCTCATCCCCGTCAAAATCAGCGTTATATGGGGGGCATACCGCAGGATTCAACCTGAAGGTCTTATACGGCAGAACTCTGACGTAGTGGGCCATTATGCTCATCCTGTGGAGAGAGGGCTGTCGATTGAATAGTATCACGTCACCATCCATCATCTGTCTCTCTACGATCATTCCGGGTTCAAGCTTTTCGGCAAGCTCCTCCTTATTGGAGTCCATCACCCTGATCCTCTTGCCATCGGGTCTGATCACGTAATTGGCTTTGGGGTGCTCATCTCTGAAGATGTACTCCTTTGCCTCTTCCATGTTCTTTCCGGTGACGAATAAGGGGAACGTCAGCTCTTCGGCCATGAAGGTCGGTACCCCAACCTCACCTATGCTCAAATTGGGGTCAGGGGATATAACGGCTCTGGCAGAGAAATTCACTCTCTTACCCGAGAGACTGCCTCTAAACCTTCCTTCTTTCCCTTTCAATCTCTGAGCAATGGTCTTCAACGGTCTCCCGCTCCTGTGCCTGGCAGGTGGGATACCGCTAACCTCATTATCCATATAAGTGGTTACGTGATACTGGAGAAGCTCCCAAAGATCTTCAAGAATTAATTGAGGAGCTCCAGCCTCTTTATTTTCCAGAAATCTTTGATTGATCCTTATTATATCTACCAGCTTGTGAGTTAAGTCATCCTCACTTCTTTGACCGGTTTCCAGGATAATAGAGGGCCTCACAGTGACTGGAGGGACTGGAAGCACGGTCAATATCATCCATTCAGGCCTGACAGCTTTGGGATTCATCCCAAAAGCCGGAATGTCGGCATTCGATATGCTTTCCATTCTCTCCCTAATATCTTTGGGAGTCAAGCGGTGCTCGCCTTCGTAGAAGAACGTGGGCTTCTCAAACTTAATCTCAATGTTTTCTTCCCCGCAATGAGGGCACTTCTTTGCTCCCTTGGTGAGCCTAAACACTTCCTTTACGATATCTTCATAATCCTGGCCCAGCTCTTTTCTTCTCTCAATTTCATTTATGAACTTATCCCTGTCCTTGTCCTTGAGCAGGATCCTTCCACATTCTCTACAAATAGCATTCAATAATTTTCCTATCAATTTAGCATACCCGGGGTGATTTACCGGTGCTGCCAGCTCAATATGACCAAAATGACCCGGGCACTCTCCTGCTTTTCCGCCACAGGATTTGCACCTCAATCCGGGATCGATTACTCCCAGCCGGGGGTCCATCAATCCGGCTTCGATGGGGAAACCATCATCGTCATAAGTCTCCGGAGTTATGACCTTGGCAACACTCATTCTGCGGGTTTCTTGAGGGCTTAAAACCTCGAATTTAAGGGAATTGATCCTCTTGGGAATCATGTTAAACTACACCTCCTAATCAGTCAGGCCTTATCGCCAAGCTGCAGGCGTGGTGCAACCATCATGGATTTCAGCTCATCCAGCAGCAACTTGAACGCATAACTCATTTCTACTTTATGTATATTGCTTTCATCATCACAAACAGCACAGTATGCTGTATTCCTTCTATAATCGTGAGTGGCTACATGACCACAGGTCCCGCAAACGAATATCTCTACTTTATCGGACTCTTCAAGCAACCTGTCCTTCAGCAGCAAAGCGGCTCCATGACCTATCAGCACATCTCTTTCCATCTCTCCAAATCTCAATCCACCCTTTCTTGCTCTACCTTCAGTGGGCTGTCTGGTCAGGACCTGGACCGGTCCCCTGCTCCTGGCGTGGATCTTGCTGGATGCCATGTGATACAGTTTCTGATAATAGATAGTTCCTACGAAGACCTCAGCCTCATAGCGCTTGCCGGTTATTCCATCGTACATGACCTCCTTACCCGAATAGCTGAATCCGTGCTCTTTAAGCGCATCTCTAAGGGCTTTCTCTTTATCACCGTGGAATATGGTACCGTCAACTCTTCTTCCTTCGATGGAGCCTACTTTTCCACCGATCATTTCCAGAGTATGTCCTACTGTCATTCTGGATGGGATCGCATGGGGATTGACAACGATATCTGGGGCGATTCCATTCTCCGTGAATGGGAGGTCCTCTTCAGGGACCAGTAAGCCTATAACACCCTTCTGGCCATGTCTGGAAGCGAATTTGTCTCCCAGCTCAGGAACCCTCAAGTCCCTGATCTTCACTTTGGTTATTTTGGAGCCGCCTTCGGCCTGGATCAAGAACACTGAATCGACGATTCCTTTCTCGTTCGACCTCATGGTAATAGAGGTTTCCCTTCTCTTTTGAGGGCTGATACCCAGCTCTGTGGGCTCTTCAAGGAATCTGGGAGGGGAGGTTTTACCGATCAATACCTCATCAGGTCCAACATCGGTCTCCGGGAAGATCAATCCGTCTTCATCCAGCTGAGCGTATGCTTCTGCCCCTCTAAAACCAGAGATGTCGGCACCCGGTATCTCCAGCCTATCTTCCTGGCCACCAGGATACCTCATCTCTTCTGTTTCGTATGTCCTGAAGAAATGGGACCTCCCAAGACCTCTCTCCACACTGTTCTTGTTGAAGATGAGGGCGTCTTCAATATTATATCCTTCATAGCTCAATATGGCCACAATGAAGTTCTGGCCAGCAGGCCTCTCATCGAACTGGATTTCGGCCTGGGTGTCAGTAGAAACAATCGGTTTCTGAATATAATGCAGGAGATGTCCTCTGGTATCCACTCTCCATTCATGATTTGCGTAGGGCAATCCTAAAGCCTGCTTGATCATTGCAGCGCCCATGGTGTTCCTGGGGCTGGCGTTATGCTCCGGATAGGGAACTGAACCGGTACATATGCCCACGATCAATGACGGGTCGAGTTCAAGGTGGCTGTGATCTGAACCTATTTCCTCTTCATTGACAGCTACTATAGCATTCTCTTCTTCTTCAGAATCGAGGAACTCCACGAGGCCCTGTTTGACAATATCAGCCATCGATATTTCTCCTTTTTTGAGCTTATCGATCTGGTCGTTGGTGATCGTCGGTTTTCCGTCTTTCAGGGTGATAAGCGGTCTTCTGGTCCTTCCTGCATCAGTATTAATTCTAATCTCATTTGAATCCGGATGATATGCAATATTGACCTGTGGTGAGAGTTTTCCCTTTCTTCTCATCTCTCTGATCTGGTGAGCGAGTTTGCCACCGTTCTCATGAAACCCTAAAAGGTCACCGTTAACGTAAACCCTGGTTGAGCCTGAAATGGATTTTTCTTCAGCCATTTAATCACCTCTAATGGGTTCAACACCCAATCCGTATAACACATCTCTAACTTCCTTCTCATCGGTACCCACACTAACTTCAGCATATTGAGCAAAATTCTTCACAAGGCCACAATTGGGACCTTCTGGTGTCTCTGAGGGGCAGATCCTACCCCACTGAGTTGGATGTAGGTCCCTGGCCTCAAAGTGAGGCTGAGAGCGGGACAATGGTGAGATAACTCTTCTCAAGTGGGAGATAACGGAGATGCAGTTATGCCTGTCGATCAACTGGGACACACCTGTTCTTCCGCCGACCCAATTCCCTGTGGCCATGGGGTGCATCAACCTGTCCGTGAGGACATCGCTCCTCACTGCAGTGGACATTTTGAGGACCCTCCCCCTGACTTTGGCCCTCTCCAGCTGGTATTTGACATCCTTCATCAACCTCAGAAAAGCAACCCTGAAAATCTCTTCCATCAAATCGCCAGCCAGCTTGAGTCTTTTATTTGCATAGTGATCTTTATCGTCTTCCATTCTGATTCCCAGTGTAAGCTCAAAAACTGCTTCAGCCATTCTGGCCAGAAAGAATGCTTTTGCCTTCCTGGACTCAGGGGTTGTTCCCAAATGGGGGAGGAAATACTGATCTATAACCTGATTTGCTCTATTAACCCTATATTCTTTGCTTTGACCAGGAGCCACTTTCCTTCCGATAGCCTCTATGGCCTCCTCCTGATTTTCGACTTCAGCTATCTCCACATTCTCCAGCATGAACTTCATTACTTCTGGATTCTCACTGACTACAGTAACTATCTCCTGGTCGGTTTCAATTCCCAGAGCCTTTATCAGAGTGATGAATTGAATGCTCTTGGGTATCTGAGGGAACGACACTTCCAGAATATTGTTCTTACCTCTCTCAACCACAACCAGAGCTCTGTAACCTGCCCTCTGACTGAAGACCTTTGCCACTTCCATTGACTCCCCATACCTGGTCTCTTTCTCCAAAAGGATCTTGTTGGGTGCAAGGTCTTCCAGGGTCATCAAAGCCCTTTCACTGCCGTTGACTATGAAATAACCACCAGTATCCACGGGGTCTTCCCCTACTTTGGTGACATCATCAATATCCGTGAGATTACAGACCTGGGATTTGACCATAACCGGAAGCATGCCGATCTCTATGGCTTCTTCATCCAGCTCCGCACCTTCATCAACCACTGTCGCCTGCAGGTGGATCGGTGCAGCATAAGTAAGATTTCTCAATCTTGCCATGGCGGGATATTGAGGTACCCTGCTTCCATCAGCCTCTTTCGCCAAGGGCCTTTCTACCCAAATCTTCCCCAGTTTGACGTAAGTTTCCGGAATGTCCAGCTCTATTCTTCCCTGCTCGGTAATAACTCTTTGCAGCCCTTCATTAATAAACCTATTAAAAGAATCTACCTGGTGTTTGACCAGCCTTTCGTGAGTGAAGTAAGTTTTTCCCAGAGTTCTCCTATCCAGCATATTTTAAAACCTCCTCAATAAAGATAACTTAGACTAATAGTAGTCCAATTTACTCCCAATTTAGATATATCCTTCATATTATACAACAAGTCGATATACTACAGATTTGCCTGCAGTAGGACTTTCCCGTATTATCCTTACCACATTTCCGATCTTAGCACCGATCTCCTTTATTACAGGGTCGTCCGCTCTAATCTTCGGTAATTGTTCTTTATCAATACCTAATGTTTTCAGAAATTCTTCAGTTTGGTCTTCATCTAATATTTCATGGGTGGGAACCATTACATGATCTTGTAACTCGCTTTTGCTCATTTTTTTCACCCTGCACCTCTTCTCTTGCAAATGTTAAGACGGGCTCGACGGGATTTGAACCCGCGGCCAACGGCTTAAAAGGCCGTTGCTCTTGCCTGGCTGAGCTACGAGCCCATTGGATTTTTATTATTGACTAATTTACCAGCGAGGGCAAACTGGCTTCAAGTCCTGTCCCTAAAGCACTTTCTCAGATATAAATTTTTTTGCCAGTTTTTAAATGGAAAGGTAAGCGACATTTTAAACTCATCCGTGTTAATATCGCTGTATCTCCTTTTATGCGATATAAAATTTTTTCCCGTCAGGCCTTGAAAAAATCTAATCAGGCGCATAACCCAAAGACAAATAATTGAGGGATTTTTAGATACCGGATTTACTGTTCCGTGAGTTTACTCCAAATTCCCCAACAAGGGGTACGAATCGAACCCCGCCCCAGCTTCTTTTCTCAACGTTGCCCTGCTCATCTTTCTCCACTACATAGAGGTACTGCATGTACTCTCCTAAGGGGATGACCATCTTACCTCCAGGTCTTATTTGCTCTATCAGTGGCCTGGGTAGTTCAGGAGCCGATGCAGTGACATATACCTTGTCAAAAGGAGCTTCTGGCGGGTAACCCTTACTGCCGTCCCCGGTTATAACCTTGACATTATCATAGCCCAGCTCGTGGAGTGTTTCCTCAGAAAGTCTGGCCAGCTCCGATTTTATCTCCATCACAATAACCTTCCCCTCTTTCCCCACGATCTCGGCCACAACAGCGGCATGATAACCTCTGCCTCCCCCTACTTCCAGAACCTTATCACCTTTTTGCAAATCAAGAAGATTGCACATTATAGCTACCATGTGAGGTGCGCTTATGGTCTGCCCTTCCCCAATGGGCAAGGGAATATCCGAATAAGCCTCACTCCGCCGCTCGTATGGTACGAACTCATGCCTGGGAACCTTCTTCATGGCCTCAAACACGTCCAAGCTTAAATTGAGCTCCTCCAGTAATCTGTTGGCCATTCTGATTCTCTTATCCCTATATATGTCGTTCTGACGTTCTGCTGTCATCTTACCAGCCTTAATCCAATTGAATTACATATACTAAACCACTGTCGAGAAATAAATTAATCTCTCCCATAATTAAACTTATTCCCCCATCCTCAGAAAGTTGGATTGTTCTCGTCTATTAATTTTTGAAGTAATTCAAGTGATATAAGAGTAGACTGCTTGGACTAAGGGAATGGCTACTTAAATGGAAAAAATTATATCTGAGATGTATTAAGCAGATGTATGATACTTCTGGAGAAAGTAAGGTACGAAGGGGATATCTGCTTTGTAATGCCTCCCCAGAAGGTGGTTGAAGATCTTGGCGTCAAGGGAGGGGAGCACATCAGAGTTATACTTCTGAAGAGTTACGATTATAAGATGAGGGTTGTTACCCAGCCAGAAGCCGAGGTGTTCTTTGAATCCGATCACCATCATCCACACCACTGGGAGATCCCCTGGGACGTAATAGGGAAATACGACATAAAGGACCTTGGTTTCGTTGAGTTCAAGGTAATTGATGTATTCGGAAAACACGAAGGATCAGAAGCAGAAGCACACGCTCATACTGCTTGAGTCTTCTCTTGAAAGGGTCCCCAGTTCCATATCATCTCACGAGTCCATAACCAGAGACTCCAGGAGAAGGAATAAGCCTGCCAGAAAGATCATTCTTGACGATTCCATACATTATCCTGCAATTTCTTCTCTGGAGGACAGCAAGAAGAAGGGGAGACCAGATATAGTTCATTTCTGTTTGATATCCGCTCTGGATTCCCCCATCTCCACTGAAATGGAAGTTTACGTTCACACCCTTGAAGACAAAATTATATGGGTAAACAGTGAGACCCGACTGCCAAGAAACTTCAATCGGTTCAAAGGATTGATGGAGAGCCTGCTGGAGAAGCAGGTGATCACTGGTGGAGATAAAAAGCTCATGGAAGTGCTGGACATTACCCTGAATGAGTTACTATCCTCTGTTGAAGGCAGTAAGATCGTTATGAGAGGGAATGGGGAACACCAAGAAGACTACCTTAAGGAAAGGGTTAAAGCCGAAGAAGATATAGTGTTATGTGTCGGCGGCTTTCCCCATGGAGATTACACAGAAAGCACTTTAGATATACTGGATAAACACGGTTTTATTCAGGTCTCTTTCGGTGAGAGGGCTCTCACCAGCAATTACGTCTTGAACCGGGCCATTTGCATTTTAGAGGGATTGTAGGTTTTAAGTCATGACATCCGAGTTCGATGTGATCAGAATAGCATCCCGAATCTTCGAGAGCGGTAAAAAGGACGTCCTTATGGGATCTGGGGAAGACGACTGTGCTGTAGTGAGCATAGGCGGGAAGAATGTCCTGCTAACTACGGATTGCGTCCACCAGAAAACCGATTTTCCACCCGGTATGCTCCCCAAAGAGATGGGGTACATGGCGCTGGCCGTAAACCTCAGCGATATCGCCGGAAGTGGAGGAAAGCCTCTGCATTTCCTGTTCAACATAACCCTTGACGACGCGGCCCTTAAGGACGGAAAGTATGAAGAAATATTCAAAGGAATTAAGGAGCTTGCAAACCGCTATGATGTCTCGGTAGTGGGCGGGGACATAGATTTTGGCGATGAGCTGTATATCTCGGGATTCGCCGTAGGAGAAGCAGATAGGTTTGTAACCCAGAGCGGTGCAAAACCAGGTGACAAAATCTGCCTGACAGGACCACTGGGTAAAGCACAAATAACCCTAGAACAGCTCTTTTCAGGCACAAACAGGAGTGAGACCGCTTTTCCTTCTTCACTTTATACTCCTCAGCCCAGAGTTGAAGAGGGAATAGAGCTATCCAAGAACGCGAAAGCCATGACGGATATAAGCGATAGCCTCGCTATCTCCCTCTACCTCATGGCCAAAAAAAGCGCCGTGGATATGGTAATAAAAAAGGAATTGCTGCCATTAGAGCATTTAACCACCTACGCCGATAAAGACAAAGCCCTTGAATTATTTCTGTATTCTGGTGGTGATTTCCAGCTGGTATATACCGCCGAACAGTGCACCCACGGGTTCGTTATCGGAGAAGTGGGTGAAGGTGAAGGAGATGAAGGTAGAGTTATTTTAGAATTGGAGGATGGTGGTAAGGAAAGAGTGGAGTTTAAAGGTTATAACCATTTCCAATAATATTTTAAGCTTTAATTCAACTCAAAACTTGGCAAAGTGCTTGGATTCAAGTACTCAGTGAAGATGTTTTATATTGTATTATCAACAATACTTTTTTAACTTTCTCATGCCCATTTTTTCTTATGAAATTCAAAGTGATACTTGAGGAAGCTGAGGAGGGTGGCTATGTTATCTACGTTCCTTCACTACCAGGCTGTGTTTCACAGGGCGAGAGTAAAAAAGAAGCGATAGAGAATATAACCGAGGCAATAGAACTCTATCTTGATATTGATGACGCTGAAATTGAAGCAGAGACCCAAGATAAGAAAGCTGAAGTAGTTGAAGTTAATCTCTGATTTTTTAAATTGGTGGTTAGTTGCCTTTCAAGCTGCCCGTAGTTTCTGGAGAGAAGACTATCAAGGCATTATCAAGAGCTGGGTTTATAGCCGTAAGACAGAGAGGCAGTCACGTCAGAATGGAGAAGAGAACTGAAACAAGGACAATTAAAGTAACTGTACCTTTACATTCTTCACTAAAAAAAGGGACTCTCAGAATTATATTAAATCAGGCCGAACTGAGCGTAGAGGAATTTGTAAAGCTTCTTTGGGATTATTCTAACCTGCTCATAACCTGCTCATAATCCTGCAGTTCTTCAATCAACCACAAAAAGAAGATTGATTTGCTAATTACTTTCTGTTGTTAATTGCTTTGAACATAAGTTTATTTTCCCAACTTTTAGATCGACTTAAATGATTAAAATAAAAAAGAAAATGAGGATTAGTCGATGTTGATCTTTTTCTTCTCTTCTTTGTGTTTTCTCTTGAAGACTATCTCCAGAACACCATTGTTATACTTCGCCTGTGCAGAGTCAGGAATCACTTCGGCTCCAAAGTCCACTACTTCATGATATTTCCTGTCTTCTGTCTCTGCAGTTACTTCAACACTGGTCTCAGATGCATCAACGTGAATATCTTCTTTATTAACCCCAGGCATCTCTGCGATGACGTTGACTTCCTCTTCGCCTTCCATGACATCTATTAAGGGTTTGCGAGCGCCTTGCATTCCTTCAGTTACCTCTGTCCCCTCGGTCGGCTGCTCCTCATCTAATCCTGGTCTATTACCGAATTCCTTAATCTCTGGCTTGCCATCTGGCCCTAATTTCACTGAGAAGCCCCATACATATGGTCCGGCTCCCAGCTCCGGGTTCTTGAAGGTTTGAGTGAATTCTTTAAGCATTCTTTCGTACATCTCGTCAAAATCTCCAAATCCGCCGAACAGGTCGGTGAATCTGTTCCTATTCAAATTCCCTCTCCTCCAGGGATTGCATCTATCATCGTTACAGTCCATATTTTTCACACCTCTCTACTATTTTTTAACATAGAGTTTTGGTTAACCACTTTTGGTTACTAACATTACGTTATAACAAGATGTATTTAAATTTTGCTTATATGCGTATGAGAAAATAGTCTATTCGAAGAATTAGGTTGGGGTACCAAATTTAATTCACTTTCACACCACTCGACAGCTATTTGTTTTATTAAAAAATATACACTATCAACCGGAATCCGACCGATATCCATCCGATATCCAACCATGCGGACATCCGGCCACCACTTGTCGCTGTGGTGGAACCACTTGAGTTCCACCACTATTATTTACCACTAAAGCAATCAATAACAGTTCAAGGTTAGCTCAAGGTTCGATTACGGTTCCGATACCTTCTATCTCTCCCTTAAGTGCCTTTTTAATGTTCTCTGGCTTGCCCAGAAATACTACGGTCTTTATTTTGCTCCTGTCTATAATCTTGGCTGCAAGCAAGTCGAGTACTGTACTGCTTCCTGCGTTGGCCTCTGCCTGCGATACTATCTCCACCAGATCCCTGGTAGATATCTTTTCAAATCTGGATGCTCCGTCGTCTTTCCATGGGTCAGCAGTGTAAACGCCATCTACTGAAGTGGCATTAAGAAAGATATCGGCGTTAACATACTCTGCAAGTAGGGCTGCCACGGCGTCGGTGGTGTGGCCAGGAAACGTTCCGCCCATAATCACTACAGAGTGGTTCAAAGAATATTCGTATGCATCCTTCAGATCATGGGGTATCTTTCTGGAAGCCCCCTTTATGCCCGAAGCAAGCACGGTAGCATTCATTCTGGTCACATCAATACCCACATAATCACAGGAGGTTTCATCTCCTCCCAGCTCTCTGACCAGCTTGATGTATTCTCTGGCTACCTTTCCGCCTCCCACCACTACGAAAACCTGGTGTTCAGTAGCCAGCTTCTCGATCTCTGCGGCAAAATCTTTAACTCTACTGGAATTGAAATCGCTCATCAGAACAGAGCCGCCTACGGAAATGACAACTATCATTGTTCAAACTCCTCCGTTTCCCATATATCTTTTACTATCTGTTTACTATCGATTGCTACATATAGATTTTTAAGGTGAAAGGTTGAGGATGGATTAATGCAATCCCAGCTGGAGAAATACGTCAATAGCAAGAAATACAAAAAAGAATTTGAGGAGTTAGGGATAAACAAAGACCTTGTCCCAGAACTTATACGGCTAATGGAGAATGAAGATGGGCAGGTTAGGATACGAGCGGTTTATGCTCTGGGCAGAATTACTGAGAATGCTGAAAACGGATTGCAGGAAAAGGACTATATTGTCAACACTTTTTTGAGGGCCCTCCATGACCAGAACAAATGGGTAAGGGGGCACGCAGCTCATTTTCTGGGCAGGATGTATTATTCAGAAGAGAAGATAATAGATTTGATGGACGATGATTGTCCCTGGGTGAGGCACAGAGCCGCTGAAGCTGCGGGGCTTATCGGAAGCAAATACAGCCATTTTGCAGAAAAGGCAGCCCCCTATCTATCCAAATTACTGGATGACAGGAGTTCTTATGTTCAATATGTGGCTCTGGAAGCTCTGAAAAAGATCTCAGCTGACAACCAGAAGTTATGGAAAACCCGGGAAGCTCTATACGAATCGGGGAATTAGCCTCTGCATCATCATGCAATCGGTTATCACCAGAGCTGTCATGGCTTCCAGCACAGGAACGGCCCGGGGCACAATGCAGGGATCGTGTCTGCCCTTGACCTCTATTTCTTCCTCCTCCATCTTCCTGTAGTTAACGGTTTTCTGTGTTCTGGATATGGATGGAGTGGGCTTTATTGCTGCTCTCAAGACGATATCCTCTCCATTGGATATTCCTCCCAGTATGCCCCCGGAGTTATTGGTCTCGAACCCGATATCTCCTTTGTCCACAGTCAGGTTATCATTGTCCTCACTACCCCTCATGCGGGCTGCCTCGAAACCTGCACCGATCTCTATACCCTTAACTGCCGGTACGCTCATGATGGCATATGCGAGGTAAGCATCCAGCTTGTTGAATACAGGCTCACCCAATCCTGCTGGAGGGTTCTTCACTACTATCTCTGCAATGCCTCCCACACTGTCTCCCTCTTTTCTGGCTTCAATAATCTTTTCTTCCATTTGTTTCGCTGCAGTTTCATCAGGACATCTCAATTCATTCGATTCAGCTCTCTGGATGTTCTCTTCGAAGTCCCATGGAGGCTCGCATTTTATCCCTGCTATCTCCTTAGAATAACCTCCTACAGACACTCCAAAATTCTTCAATATCTTTTTGGCTATAGCTCCTGCCGCTACCCTGCCCACTGTTTCTCTGGCCGAGGCTCTGCCTCCTCCTCTCCAGTCTCTTATCCCATATTTCGCAAAGTAGGTATAATCGGCGTGACCCGGCCTGAACAGGTCCTTGAATTTTTCATATGATTTTGAATCGACATCCTTGTTCCATACGAGTAAAGAAATGGGGGTTCCTGTAGCCCTGTTCTCAAAAACTCCTGAAAGGATCTCTGCCTTATCCTTTTCTTTTCGAGAGGAGGCTAACCTCCCTCCCGGTCTTCTTCTATCCAGCTCCTTTTGGATATCCTCCTCATTAAGGGTCAAGCCAGAGGGACAGCCTTCTACTACGCATCCAACTGCTCTTCCATGACTCTCACCCCACGTGATGGTCCTGAATATTTGTCCCAAAACACTACCAGTCATTTCAATTCCCTCTTGTGCTTAAATTAGCTCCAAGTGACCTTAAAACATTAAAAAATCCTGGATAAGAAACGGAGACTGCCTCCGCATTCTTTACTCTTACTTCTTTACCGCCCATCAGGCCCAGAAGGGAGAATGCCAGAGCCATTCGGTGGTCCCCATATGAATTTACGGTACCTCCTTTGATGCTGCCGCCTTCAATTTCCATGCCATCCTCTGTCTCTCTGGCTTCAATACCCAGAGCCCTCAAGTTCCTGCAAATCCCTTCTATCCTGTCTATTTCTTTCATTCTCAAGTGAGCAGCGTTATATATTCTGGACCTGCCTTTAGCTACTGCTGCCAGAACAGCTATTGCCGGCACGAGGTCTGGAGAGTTACCCCCATCGAATTCTATTCCTTCCAGTTCGGATCTTTCCACATCCAGAACACCTTTCTCTTTATTCCAAGAGACTTTACCACCCATCTCTTTGATCGCATCCACTACAACTTTGTCTCCCTGCATGGAGTTAAAGATATTGTTTATCTTTACTCTACCTCCCAGCAGGCCAGCGGCTATAAGATAGCTTGCAGAAGAGAAATCTGCTGGAACTTCAAAGCCTCTTAGGCGATAATCCTGATCCTGAGGGATGTGGTAAATGTAAGTACCTTCCTGCTCTTCAACTTCAATTTCAATTCCGCTCTCCTTCAGGACGTGTAAGCTTATGTCAATATACGGTTTTGATTTCGTTGATGTTAACTTAAGAGTAGAATCCCCATATGCGAGGGGGAGGGCATAGAGTAGAGATGAGACATATTGAGAGCTATCGGCACTCATCTCTATCCCCTCCCCTTTTATAACTCCCCTAACCCATAGAGGCACCTCATAGTTTCCAGACCCCCTTATATCCGCCCCAAGATACTTCAAGGCTCTGATCAACTGCTCATTAGGTCTTTTCCTCAGGGAGTCGTCACCATCTGCAACGGTGTATTTACATCCCCTGGACAGCGATATCAGTCCCAGAGCGATTCTGAGGGTAGTGCCGGAGTTTGCTAAATACAGGTATCCCTCGGCTCTGTGGGGGTTCGCTCCCCCCATCAGCAAGCCTTCACATGTCCTCTGCACTTCAGCCCCCATGAACCGGCAAAAATTGAGGGTGGCAATAGTATCTTCAGAGATAAGGGGGTTTTTAATTCTGGCCATGGGAGAAAGAGATGCGGAGATCAGAGCTCTATGAGTATAGCTCTTGGATGGTGGGGGAGTAGCCTTACCTTGCAGCTCACTTTTTCTGACCATCACATCCATGATCTCACCTGTACCAGTACTCTTGAGGTTTGCTGGGTGGGACTGGTTCCGGATGTTCCGGGGGCTCCGGCTTGCGACCTTCACATATGTATACGATATTGCCGCATTTGGTGCATTCAGCTTTTCTATCCCTTATTTTGAAGGTATCGTTATTGCATTGAGGACAACTCAGATACAGACCCATCACCCCCTATCCATTTCCTAACTTATCTAACTTATTCATTTAATCATCTTTTAATCAATTATTTTAAGCTGGATAGTAATTTAACTATACCGTTAAAAGTATATTCTTCAGGCATTTCCGCCTCCACACCATATTCTTTAAGCATCTTGGCAGTTGGAGGTCCGATAGCTATCACCCAGACCCGGGTTAAGCATTCGATCAATTCTTGCGTTATTTTCATCTCCTCTGCCAGACCCATAAAGCTTTTGACCATCATACTGCTGGAGAAGACTATAGCATCTACCTCTTTATCTCTGATCATGTTCAAGAGCCTTTTTTGCTCCTCTCCCCATTCTTTTTCAATGGTGTAGAGGACCACTTCCTCCACCCGGGCAACATCATTTAGTTTTAACAGAACGGGATCGCCTCTATTGCTCCTCAAAAGCACAACCCGAAGATTTTCCAATTCGTCTTTATACTGGTTATATACTGTTTGAGAGTCAAATTTTTCCGGTATTTCGGCCTCGATCCCATATCTGGACAATGCTTCAGCCGTTTTCTTCCCGATGGCGATCACTCTTTTATGTTTTAAAATGTGCGAGTAATCTGATATGATCCTGGCAGCAGTCTGACTGGTCACCACAGCGACATCAAAATGGTTCAAATTCTTTAATTCCTCAATTCCTTCTGCATTGACATTTATTTTGAGGAATGGGACCGGAATGACTTCCATATCGGCAGGGAATATATCCAGGGTCTGCTGAATGTATTCTCTTGGTCGGAGCACGGCAATCTTCATATTAATTCACTTTAAACCTCAGCATATATATTTGCTTTCCAATAAGGATTATTCTCTATTAAGTAAATACTCTGAACGGTTCTGCTCCCATAATATTCATTCGAATCAATTTCTATTCTCTCCATTATCAATTTCACATTATGAGGGGTTCTCAACCCCCCCTTTCCCTCCTCATTATGTCCAATTGAGTAACTCTTAATAATTGGGCATCCAAATCTACATTACAATATTTCATTATTATAACCATGAAGAAGGGTGAGTTATGAACTCCTCTAAGAAAGTTGATACAGAAAATCCGGATAAAGCTATAAGAGAGTACAACAGAATCCTGTGGACCGAGCCGGATAACGTCGAAGCCAGATTCAATTTAGGTTTCCTATACTACAAGAAAGGAGAGACCGACAGAGCTATTGAAGAGTTCAAAAATGTCCTGAAGATAGATCCAGATGACAGTGAAGCACACTTGAACTTAGGGCTTCTCTACTACCTTAAAGGGAATGTTGAAGAAGCTATTAAGGAATACATCGAAGCTCTTAGCATAAATCCAGAAGACCCTGACGCCCATATAAGCCTGGGAATAGCTTATATGGACCAGGAAAACTATGAAAAAGCCGAGAAGGAATTTAAGAAGGCCACAAAAATCGATAAAAATAATTCTGAAGCGTTCTTGAATCTGGGTCTGGTTTACTACAGGTCCGGAGAGCTGGATAAGGCCATTAAAGAGTATCACAAATGCTTGAAGGCCAACCCCAAAAATGCAGAAGCGCATCACAACTTGGGAATCACTTATTACAAGCAGGAGAAATTCGATAAAGCTATAGAGCATTATAAAGAGTTCCTCAAGCTGAACCCCAACCACAAGCAGGTCCGTTATGATCTGGGGATGTTGTACTGCGAACAGGAACAGTTCGAGAAAGCGATTGAACATCTGGAGAAGTTCCTCAAGCTGAACCCCAACCACGTGAACTGCCACTACAGGCTGGGACTCATCTATTACCGGCAAGGAGAAGTAAAGAAGGCTGTTAAGGAGTTCGACGAAGTTGTGAGGCTAAATCCCCACCATATAAAAGCCCATTACAGTTTGGGGCTGGCTTTAAAGGAGAATAAACAACTGGAACTGGCAGCCAAAGAATTTTTAGAGGTCTTGAGGAGAGATAACGACCATAAAGACGCTATATACAACCTGGGCACCATATACCTTCAGCAGGGTTACAGCAGCAGTGCAATAGAGGAGTTCGAGAAGATAAGAGAATATCCAGAGTATGATATAACCCGTGATCTGGGACTTGCTTATTTTGAGCTGAAGAATTATTCTCGAGCGATACCCATATTCAAGGAGGTGCTGAAGAACAGTCCTGATGATCTCGAGGTCCGCTACAATCTGGCAATTGCCTACAAAGAGCAGGGAGAGCTCAACCTGGCCAAAAACAAGTTCGAACAACTTCTGGTTGAGGAATGGAGGCTTGAGGGAATATATTATTATCTGGGACTTATCTACGAACAGTTAAAAGATCCCGACAGGGCAATTGAAGCCCTGGAGAACTTGCTCTCATTCAACCCCGACAATTTTACCGCACATTACCGCCTTGGTCTTCTTTACTATCAGCAAAACAAGTATGATAAAGCTATCAAGGAGTTCCAGGAAGTGCTGAGACACAATCTTGAAGACATCAACGTCAGATACAAGTTGGGAGAGGCCTACTTAAATACTGGGGAGCTTAATCTGGCCATAAAAGAGTTCCTGGATGTGTTGAGGACAGATAGTGAGCATTTAGAGGCAAGATACAACCTGGGAATAGCATACAAACAAAAAGGAGACCACGAACTAGCCGCCCAAGAACTAGAACAAGTAATAAAAACAACAGGAAACCAAGAAGTCTCCTACAACCTGGGCCAAATATACTACCAATTGGGCGAAGTTGATAAATCGATCGAAAAATTCAAAGAGGTTTTGAGCTTAAATTGCGAGCACAAAGACGCTATATATAGCCTGGGAATAGCATACAAACAAAAAGGAGATATTGAGAAAGCTATCAAGGAGTTTCAAGAAGTCGTAGATGTTGACGCCAGGCATCAGGAAGCCAGGTATAATCTGGGTATTGCATACTACAACAAAGGGTTTCTTATAAAAGCTAAAGAGGAGTTCAAAGAAGTTGTGAAATTGAATACCAACCATACTGAAGGTCATTTTTACCTGGGAGATATATATTACCAGTTAGACGAGCTGAATAAGGCATTAAAAGAATTTCAGGAAGTATTAAGACTGGATTCCACTTACGTAGAGGCCCGGTTCAAATCCGGTATTATTCATAAAGAGAAAGGTGACTTAGAAAAGGCTATTAAAGAACTCAAAGAAGTATGCCGGCAGGATGAAGAATACTTAGAGGCAAGATACAACCTGGGAATAGCATACAAACAAAAAGGAGACCACGAACTAGCCGCCCAAGAACTAGAACAAGTAATAAAAACAACAGGAAACCAAGAAGTCTCCTACAACCTGGGCCAAATATACTACCAGCTGGGCGAAACTGAAAGTGCTATAAGATACCTTAAAAAAGTTCTGACCCATAACGACAGTCACATTGACTCCCATTATCTTTTAGGAGTTATCTATAAACAGGAGAACGAACTCGATAAGGCTATAGAGGAGTTCAAAGAAGTTATAAGATTGAATCCCCAGCATCTGGAAGGTCACAATGAGATGGGGTACATCTACTACGAGCTTAGAGAGTTCAACGAAGCTATCAAGGAGTTCAAAGAAGTTTTAGATCTTGAACCAGACAATAAGGATGCCCATTACACTTTAGCCCTGATCTACAAGCAAAAAGGGGAGTTCGATAAGTCCATCGAGGAGTTCAACGAATACCTCAAACTGGAGCCCAATAGTTTCCAAGCCCACTATGAATTGGGTTTCCTGTATTATAATCCAAGTGGGGTAAAGAACACTGAACTGAGCATCAGGGAATTTCAAGAGGCTCTTAGGATCGAATCCGACCCCAGAATCCAGAGAATCCTGGGGAACATCTACTTCAATCAGGGTTTTCTGGATGCAGCCAAAAAAGAGTATACCCGGGCCTTAAAGGCGTATTCAAAAGACAAGAATATTCACTTGAAGTTAGGGGACATCTACTATAAGCAAGGAGACTATGATACAGCAATTAAAGAATATAAAGAGAGTCTAAAGATAGATCCCGACAGCATTGAAGCCAGAATGGGGCTGGGCTACGCCCATTATTTTAACGGGAATTCAAGTGGGGCTATTAAAGAGCTTGAAAAAGCTTCATCGTTCAACCCAGATATCGATGGAGTTCAATATACCCTAGGAATTGCTTACAGCCAGAATGGAGATTATGAGATAGCTGCTGAAAAACTTGAACAGTTCCTGAGTAAAAACCCGGACCACAAAGAGGGGCAGTATAAGCTGGGAACCATTTTCTGGGAGAATAAAGAATATGCCAGAGCTATAGAGCGTTTCAAAGAAGTTATCAGGTTGGATAAAAACCATTTCGACGCCAGGTACAAGCTGGGGATAGCCTATAAAGAGAATGGGGATCTTGAGCTATCCAGAGACGAGCTTGAAGATATTTCAGGACATTGGAGAAACGAGGACCTCTACATCAATCTGGGAACAGTCTATTTTGAGCTGGGAGAGAGTACCAAGGCCATTAAGTACCTGAAAGAGGGGTTGAAGCTCGATCCCACCAATAAAGAAGCCAGATACGCGCTGGGGAAGGCATATAAAGAGAAAGAGAAGTTCCATAAAGCCATCAAAGAGTATAAAGACGTGGTGAAGATCGATCCCCTTGATCTCGACGTGAGATTCGAGCTGGGAGAGATGTATAAGGAATTGAAAGACTATGATCTGGCTGTCAGAGAGTTCCTTGAAGTATTGAGAAGAGATCCTGACCATTATAAAGCTAAGTTAAAGCTGGGAGAATTGTACAAAGAACAAGGTGCCGTCAGGCTCGCAATCGAGGAATTCAATGATATACTCAAGGTCAACCCCAGTGATGTTGACGCTCATCTCAACCTGGGAATGATATACTACCAGCAATACAACGCCGATAAAGCGGTCGAAAAGCTTCAGGAAGTGGTTAGACAGGAACCAGGAAATACAAAAGCCCACTACGCTTTGGGATACATGTATCTCACCCAGGAAAATTATATGGGAGCTATTGATGAGTTCACTGTGGTGTTGAGAAAGAATCCGGGGGATCTGGAGTCTCTACGTTATCTGGGTGAAGCCTATAACAAGAAGGGAGAACTGGATAACGCCATAAAGATCTTTGAAGAGATAGTGAAAAAAGACCCTCAGCATCTGGAAGCCAGGTACAACCTGGGAATAGCATACAGACAAAAGGGAGAGGATGATAAGGCTACAAGAGAGTTTGAGGAGGTCTTAAAGATAGCTCCCCACCACGTTGAAGCCAAATATAATCTGGGAATTGCATATAAGAACAAAGATGATATGGATAGAGCTGCTGAAGAATTCATGGATGTCACGGAGAGCGACCCCGATCACCTGGAAGCCCGCTGCGAGCTGGGAGGAATTTACAATCGGCGAGGTGATTTCGAGTCTGCATTTGCCGAATTTACACATATCTTGAAAATAGACCCACAACACACTGGTGCTCGCCTGGGACTGGCCGACACGTATTATAAACAGGGAGAGCTCTACAAAGCAGTTGAGGAGTATAAAGAAGCTCTGAGAATAGAACCGGATAATGTTAAAGCCCGTTATAATCTGGCTCTGGCCTATAAAGAAGCAGAAGAAACAGATATGGCCATTAGAGAGTTCAAAGAAGTGCTGAAGAACGATCCAGGCTTTACTTCAGCCCATCTCAATCTGGGAATTGCATATAAGGCAAAAGGCGATCACTATAACGCCGAAATAGAGTTCAAGGAGATAATAAGACAAGACCCCCAGAACGCCGACGCCCACTACCAGCTCGGTACCCTGTACCACGACAAAGGGAATGACGGAGCAGCTATGGAAGAATACTTCAAGGTATTGAATATAAACCCCCAGCACACCTTCGCTCATCTAAACCTGGGAGTTGCTTATTATAAACAGGGTAAGATAGACACTTCGATCACAGAGTTCGAAGAGGTACTCCAACTGGACCCCCAGAACGCCGACGCCCACTACAACCTGGGAGTAGCATACAGGGACCGCGGAGACTTCCAAAAAGCAATACATTACTACAAGAAGTTCCTGGACGTGGCTCCACCCGATTACTCCAGATTCTTCAAGATGGTAGAAGACACCATCAGACAGCTGGAGAGCACCACCAAAGAAGGACTACTGAGAAAATAATAAAACAGGGACCCGAAAGATCTAAGCCAGAGAGCTTGAACCTATAACCTATTAACCAATTACAACTTAAATATCAATTAAATTATTCGAATATTCTGTCCAGCAGCCATTGGGAGTCGAATTTCTTGAGGTCTCCGTAGCCCTGGCCTACACCGAACATCAGTATGGGCCTGTCAGTCACGTAGCTGGTGGAGATCGCAGTCCCTCCCTTGGGGTCTGCGTCCAGTTTGGTGAGAATGCTTCCATCGATCCCCACGGATTCGTTGAACATTCTGGCTCTCTCCACAGCGTCATTCCCTGCAATGCTTTCGTCAACGAAGATGGTCATATCCGGGTTGGTTACTCTTTTCACCTTCTCCAGCTGGTCGATGAGGTTTCTTTTGGTGTGCATTCTCCCTGCGGTATCCGCGAGTACGACATCAATCCCTTTGCTTTCTGCATGTTTAACGGCATCGTATATCACTGCTGCAGGATCCGAGCCTGCCTTGTGCTTGATCATTTTAACGTTCAGTCTGTTGGCGTGCTCTTCGAGCTGTTCGATAGCCCCTGCCCTAAAAGTATCGCCTGCGGCTATCACCACGGAATTGTTGTTATCCATCAGCCTTTTGGCGAATTTTGCGATGGTGGTGGTCTTGCCCGTGCCGTTCACTCCCACGAAAATGATGTTAACGGGCCTCTTTTCCTTTAATTTGGAATTAATATAGTCCTCAAAATCGAATTTATTCCTATCCAGTATCTCCTTAAGGATATCCTTTAACTCTCCCAAAACGATGTCAGAGAGCTTTTCGTTGATCTTTTTAGTTCTGCCCACCAGCCTGTCCCTGAGCTTGTCAGATATCTCTTCTACTACCTCAAAAGCGACATCGCTCTCCAGCAAGGGCACTTCAAGCTCATCAAGAATAACTTCAAGCTTCTTTTCGTCAATAACGACTACTCTCTTTAATAAAAGAGTGGAGAACTTCTTTTTGAACCCGACCTTGGACTGGGTTCCCTCATCTACTTCTCCAGCTTTAGTTGTGGCTGGAGTTTCTCCTCTTGATCTTTTAGCGTCAGCAATTTTCTCTGGCTTCCCAGCTTTACCGGACTTACCAGCTTTTATTGTTTTCCCTGTTTGTGCAGGTTCAACTTTGCCTTCACTAACAGCTTTTTCCTCTTCAGCCGCAAGCTCTTCCCCAGTTTCTTCCTCCGCTTCAGCTTCTTCTTCGCTTAAGGACTCTTCGAATCTTTCGTCAACTTTCTTTCCGAAGGACTTGAGCCTGTCCTTCAGTCCCTTGAACATCCTATTCCTCTCTGGCCAGCTGGGTTAGTTCTTGCTGTATCTTTTCTGCTTCGTTTACGATCTGGTTGAAGGTATTCTCCAGGTTTGAGATATTTTCGTTCAATTTTTCCCTTCTTTCTTTAAGAGATTCGATAGCGTCCCCAACTTCCTTTTCCATGACTACTCCGCCACCGACATCGCAGAGCATCTTTCTGGAGTCTTCCACATCGACGTAGGCAAATACTCCTCCACCCAGATTCATTAAGGCTTCTACCTCTCCATCCAGAGATTCAAAATGTTCAAGACTTTCGATGGTGCTATCAAGCTCGTTTCGTGCGTTCTCAACCTCGTTGATCCTATTCTGGACGGTTTCGCTATCATTCCTCAGCTGCTGAAGATAATAATATTTCTCCTGAACTTTCTGGTCCCTATCTTCACTTTCCGCCATAATAATCAGCCTCAACTTCAACTATAACTATAAATATAAATATTCAAATCTTAAATTAATACGGGGTTTCCTCTTCTTCGACCTGCCCGATATTGTTGATCTCTATAAGATTCCTCTTGACCTTGTGATTACTTCCTATTAATGAATACGTCTTCTCTATAGCCATTCTTTCATTCTGTGCATCAACTTTTTTAGTAAAATTTCGCCATTTTCTGTTCTTTCTGAACTTTCCTTTTATCTCAAAAAACATAAGATCACCTCACAAACCCTAATCCATCCTCAATTACTCCCATCTCAAAACCAGTTGTATCCTCACCAGCTATGTAATCTTTACTGTTGACTACTAAACCGGTTCCCACCATGTCCCCTCCGTAGTTAACGCTTCCGCGCTCAACTTCAACTTGAAGAATCTCGTTGATCTTCTTGATCTCCCTTTCGGTTGAGTTGGGGTTGATGATACCTCCTTTCTGGGTGATACAGGCAGCCATTCCCACTGTTTTGGTGCTGCCTATCACTCCAGGCTCGATATTAACGTCCAGAGCTTTTTCAGCTTTGGAGACCAAATTCTGATCCACATCTGGATGTATTATTCCTCCATTATCGTTCACACACAATATATTCCCGAAACAGGTCATGTTGGTCTCCACCACAGTCAAATCAAAAACCTTATTCAGCTTTTTTTTCTCTCTGTCCAATACCCTGTGGCTGACCACTGCACCGTTTGAATTTGCTGCCAGTAAAGCCCCTACCAGTTCAGAACCTGCTACAGTAGTAACAATTACTTCAGTATCGAGTGCTTCACTTAAAAGCTCTTTAGCCCTTTTGTGGTTAACACCCAGAATCGAGACATCGTCGGTGGCTCTGATATAAAGTCCGATCAAAGGAATTCCATCTATTCTCAGCAAATTGGGCATATTTAAGATATCTAAGCAAGTTCTGCTTCAACTACACCATCATCGAACTTAACGGCTCGAACCTTTACTCTGGCAGGCGGCTTTTTAGCCCCTCTGCTCCAAATCTCCTCATTTAATGTTTCGTTTATCCTTATATCTTCCGGATCGGCTTTAAGGTGCTTTGAGAGATAATCTCTTACATATGTTGCCGCTTTCTTGGTCCTGAGCCATCTGGGATATTTCCTCATTTTTTGTCTCAATCTGAGTGAATAGATCCTTTCAGTAACTATGGTTGCCATATCTATCACCTTGAATCAAACTTTAAGTTTGGTCATTCTCCAGTTCCTTCTCTTGGGACTGGCAAATATTTTTCTGTTGGTCTTCATGGTTATCCACACTGGAGCTCTCCTGTTCTCCTTCAATCGTTTACCGAGCCTCTTCTTTACTCCCAACGTCTTTTTACTCATATCAATCTCTCCTTCTCCTGTTACTTTCTTCTGATACTGGTTTCTCTCTTTTTGGGTGTAACCTTTTTCAGTATCTGAACAAGCATATCATCCGTTATCTTCTGATTGAGCCTTCCGGATTGGGCCAGCATTAAGAGTTGTTGTTCCACATTTTCAACCAGTTCCGGGTGGGCTATTCTTATTCTCCCCAGCCTTTCTCTGGCCTCTGAATCAAGTATAGAGCGAAGTATTTGCTTCTTTTTCTCCTCGTATTCCTGTTGTTGATCTTCTTGTTGTTGTCTCTGTATATCCTGCTCTTGCTGGCCTTGCTCCTGCATTTGTTTTAGTCTTTTCTTCTTCAGCTCTTCAAGATCATCATCCATAATAACCACCCGGGTTAGTATTTGGCAAGAGCAGGCACTTCCTCTACGATGGTATCCTTTAATGCTTTAGCATTCTTGTCCATAAACGCTCTACCCTGTGGTGTTACCTCTCTACCCTTCTTTGTTGTCTTGATATAGCCAGCTTTCTCCAGCTGTTGAAGGATATCCCTGATTACAGAGCCGCTTCCTCTCGCAAAACTTGATTTCTTGACTCCCTTCCTCTTTTTTCCACCATAAGAAGTTTTCAGCCTCTCGATGCCAACAGGTCCATCGGTATAAACCTTTCTCATCACTGAAGCAGCCCTCAAATACCACCAATCCTGTTGTTCAGGGGCCCTTTCCTTATGAACACCTGTCTTAACAAAATATGCATAATCGGGCGGGTGAACTTCCTCGACCTCTTTCAATTTTTCCGCCACATTCCTGATTAAATTATCAATTGGAACATCATATACTGTCGCCATTTCTAACACCTCTTTAGAGTGAGTACAAATCCTCGCATATCGACCAGCTCGCCGTTAACATTTGAGGCGATTTCATTAGCCAGCCTCTTTTTATCTTCATTTCGGAAGCTGCGGAGCATTCTAACTTTTACTGTCCCGTGCTTCTCAAGGCGAGAGTTTATCTCGCTTATTAAATTTTCTGTCAATCCATTCTTTCCAGCATTTATGGTATTAACCTTCTCCATCTTCCGCACTCCAATATATTATATTTTTGTTCAAGCAGATTTTTAACTTTCCGAGATATGATTAAAAATTTTTGGGTGAAGAGTGAAGGAGAGTGGTGGCCGTAAGCCCCCTTCTGTTTTAGCGGCATTAATCTAAGCGCCTTAACGGCTTGCACCAGCAGGGTCGGCCGTTTCATCCCCACGTGGTGACCTCATCCTTGCGGAATCCTCGCATATCCCACATGGGGTCTCGTTTCTGTGCCGGTCCACCCCTCTCGGAGTTCTCCCTTATGGGAGCCTGCCACATACGGTGGGGGGACTTTCCTCCTCTCGGTCAGCCGCTCACCACCTCTCTCCTTATAAAAAGGTAGAACAAAAATGTTATTTAGTTTTTATTCAGGTTCGGGCAAGTTGTGTGCCATAATCAAGAAGGTTCATGTTCAATGACTTTCTTTATGTACGCGTCTCCGATCTCGTTGGGGGAGTATATCAGCAAGTCCTTGATCTTCTCCATAAACTGCAGGTTTTCCTCATCAAACCTGTCAAAGAACTTCCACACTTGCTTCCTGTAATCATTTTCCAGCTTCAGATTATGGGCCTTGATTATCCGGTAGCTGCCGTATGATGTGGCGAGATGGTATAGAACATTAAGAATCAGTCTTCCTTCGTATGCAATATATAGATCACCAAAACAGTGTTCATTCCTTTTTGAGATGCTGATCGCTTGGTCACACTCAACTGAACAGGGGTAAAAGTTGGACGTGAAGTGGGAGTAGAAGGAGTTGGGGAGTTCAACACCCCTTACTTTTCGGGGGGTTAGGAAACAATCCAATGCCAGCTCCACATCACCGTTTTGAAGGCACTGAAGAGCTATTTCAGTCTCATGATTTCTTCCCTTTTCCCTGGATTTGATGAATTCGGACACACAGCACTGGGGGTATCCCAGGAGTTCGCCTTCCATTCTATTGATGCTGACTATCTTTTCCACCCATTCACTGTCCGCTTCTTCTGGACTATTTGGATAACTTTCGTTCAGCTCATTGAATGCTTCCAGCTCTATCTCTCGGATCGAGGAAAGTTTTTGTTGGACTTCTTCTGATCTTTCTCTGCGGCACAAATAGAAAAAGACGCCGGGAGATACCAAGGGTTTAGATATGCGGTTCAATATAGTCGCACATGGAATGATCTCCAGACCATTATCTCTTGAAACTTCATGTAGTGTGTGTTTCTCCAGTTCCTTGTGTATCTGGCCCTCAATTTCATTAATTTCTCGGTGTTTTAGCTCAACAGCGTTTGGATCGATAGCTTGTGGACCTGCGTGATATGATCCCCGTTCAAGCATCTGATGTAATTTTGGTGTATAGTTAGTTGCTATATCCGTGAAGAACTGCTGGAGCAGTACACAATCTGTGGTTCCAGCTTTGATTCTTCCTGTTTCAACAAAAAAAATTGGGCTTATATCAAAGGTAGTAGAGATTTCCTCTACTCCCATCTGCTTAACCTACTTTACCTGGTCCGGTGCCAGCTTGTTCAGTATGGTGTGATCTGTTATAACACCAACCGGATTTCCTTTATCAGCTACCACCAGTATCCTGGCGTCCTCATCCCTCATCAATCTCAATGCCTCTTTGATACGGGTATCCTTCTCTACCTGTATAGCTCTGGGGCTCAGAAAGTCTTTTACCGGACTATCTAATTTATTCTCCGACACAGCCTGGGCTACGTGCCTGAGGCTGAACATTCCAATTATTTTGCCGTCCTCTTTGACCGGGACGTGGCGTATCTCGTTCTCCACCAGCGTTTGTGCCGCTATGGGGACCTTTTCATTGGAATCCATAGAGATTATGGGTGAAGACATGTGCTCTTCAACTGTATCTTTGGGGAGGGCCAGTATCTTATCAATGGAGACCACAACGGAGCTGGTAGTATCATCTCTTCCAGCAACTTTTCCGTAGAGCATTAACTCGTTAACGGGTGTTGGCCCTACTATAACCCTGTCTCCGGATGAAAGCTTGTTCAAGCTCCCTAGCACCTTTATTCTCGCCTGGCACAACTTGGGATGGGTTAACAAAGGAAAGACGATCTCCTCAGCATTCAGGCTTGAGGACTCGTCATTGACAATAATGGGCACTCTGACAGACTCTTCAGGTTTGGTGACGGATAGAAGTTCGTATGCTTTGGAGGTCGGTCTATAACCACCTTTGGGTCCAGGAACACCCTCTACCATTCCAATTGCTCTTAATGCCTGCATCTGATTCCTTACAGTCCCCGGATTTCTGTTTATGAGGTCGGCTATCTCTTCACCTTTGACCGACAGACTTCGCTTGTCCTTATAGATGGTTATTAGAGCATGCAATATATCTTTTTGAATCTGAGTTAATTCCATCATTATGCTCCCTCGGCTACCATACGATAAAAGAAAAGAGTATAAATATCTTTCTTGCAAAGTAAATATTTCACTTAAAAATACCTTTAGGAGTTCCACCATATTTAAATTTAGTAAAAGTAAGGGGTTTTAACCAATAAATGAACAAAGGAGATAATATGGAAAGATTTGAGCCCAGAAAGCTGCCTACTGTCCTGACAGCAGAGGAATTAATCGATAAAGCTTTTCGGAGGGCTTCTAAGATCAGTGAGCGGAACAAAAAGAAGAGATACATTAATAAATTAAATACTATACTTAATGTTACTTCAAATCATCTTCAAAAAATCAATTCGTCGCACCCCAGCTACGACAACCTGCCCGACTTCTACAGAGAGCTGGTAGATGTTACTGTAGGGATTGGAAAGCTTAAAAAGGCTCTGGCATCATTGAAATGGGCTGACGAGTCGGTTCACAGGGTCATCAATAAGAGCGTTAAGGAGATCAAGAAGGGTAAGGATATCGATTCGGTCTTAAAATCTTCCTATGGCAGGGTTTCTTCCATCATAAATCAAATCGACCCTCAGCTTAGATACCTGAATGAAGCCAGAAACCTGTTGAGAAAGATACCGACCTTTAACGATTCCCCCACTTTAGTGGTGGCCGGATATCCCAATGTGGGAAAGTCGAGTCTGGTAGCAAAAATATCCACAGTCAAGCCGGAAGTAGCCACTTACCCTTTCACCACCAAAGAGATATTTGTGGGGCTCAGAAGTCTCAACGGAGAGAAGGTCCAGATAATCGATACCCCAGGTCTTCTAGACCGGCCCTTCGACAAGAGGAACAACATCGAGAAAAGAGCGATCCTGTGCCTCAAGTATCTTGCTGACTGCATACTGTTCATTATAGATCCTACGGAGACGTGTGGGTACACCTGGGAGGCTCAGAAATCCCTTCTAAATGAAGTCAGGCGCAGTTTTGAGATACCCATCATCCCCGTCTACTCCAAGGCAGATATGCACGAATACAGGGACATACCTGCTTTCTCCATCTTCACGGATGAAGGGATGGATGAAGTTGTCCAAATTTCTATGAAGGAGCTAAAAAGAGAATAGCTACCAGGTATCCTACTATAGCCCCTGTATTTAGGAATGGAAGCCCCGGATGTGCTCCTGCTCTCTTCTCCATAAGTATAAGAAGGGCCATCAGGCCCAGAGTCCCCCCTATTAATGTGGTCAGGGCAGGGATCTTGATGAAGCCAATATAACTTGCGTTGGAGAACATCTGGGAAGAGACCACCAGTATATTGGGTATCACCACATCACCCACTCCCATGAATGATGCTTTACCTCTGGCATCTTCCAGGTCCTCAAATTTGAATTTGAGAGAATACGGCACAACGAACAACATGGGTAACTTGAGCTTGGTCACAGATTCGGCCAGACTGACCATGTGCTTGGTCTTGTAAACCGAGATGGCATCATAGATCGCCAGCGCAGCCATCAGGACTATCACCGGCAGGGGTTCAAGACTTATGCCGAATATAGAAGTTATGCCTGCCGCCAGCAGCAATGCTGCCACATCGATCACAAACCAGTTGCTCCTCTTGATCAATAGAACGACGATCAGAACAGACGGGATCATGGAGTATATTCCAATGAAGGGGACGAACACGTAATATATTGCCATCAGGATCAAGAGGTAGAGCATTATCTGAAGAAAACCTTCTTTATATCTCGCTATGATCAGGATCAACGCTGTAAAACCCAGAATAGCTCCAAAATACAGTAAAGAGTTCGACACGTCAGAGGGGTCTTCAAATGCCTGAAAACCCGCTTCCTGGTACTGGGGTGTGGCTGCGAGAGCGATCAATGCCACCACTATGTATATGGCCAAAAATACGTATCTTACATTCAATTTCAATTGAAACCCTCAATAATTTATGTAAATTTCAGCTCCCTTTGCAAGGGCCTTTCTCAAATCTCTACCGGCCTCAGTCTCTTTTCTAACCCTTATCTGGCCTTTGCTTCCTACCGATGCTGTTAATAGGAACTCACCGTTGGCATAGATATCTACTTTCTTTTTTTCCAATCCTTCGGCGTGGATGATCAAGTGTTTGTTGGTTTCGGTCACTTCTACCTCCCTACTCTCTTCCTCAACTGGTAGAGGATAAATGTCGATACTCATCCCCAGAGTTTCTTCAATCCTATTTATAGTTCTCCCTTTTTTTCCCACCACTGATGGGATCTCTTCTTCGGGAACTTTTATCACTGCTTTTCTTTCATTCAGGACGTCTATCTCGTATCTGCTGGCGTAATTGGCAATAACTCCTTCAATCCTGTTCTCCACAGGTCCCAGGTCTTTTTTTTCCTTGGCTACAGGCATGACCACGACCTGCTCTCCAAACGTATAGACTTCGTACTCCACACTTTTGGTATTGAAATCGGATATCTCTATGACCGGTCGGGCCAGATCGGACTCATACATTCCCGCAGGGACTTTGACTGTGAAGTTGAGCTCATAAACCTTTTCCAGTCTTCCAGCATCGATGAATATTATGGTGTCCACTACCTGAGGTATCATTCCCAGCTCTACTCTTCCGATCATTCTCTGAACCGCATCAATGGCTCTGGTCGCGTGACTGACACCTATCATTCCCACTCCAGCCAGCCGCATATCCGCATAGACCTGGAAATCAGAGGTCCTCCTCAGCTCATCGTATATAGTGTAATCCGGCCTCACCAGCAATAATAGGTCAGCTGTCAATCGCATATCGTTATCCAGTGGAGCATACTGGGTTATGTCGTCCCTGACCATGAGGTCTCTGGGGCTTTCCATGGTCTTTATCATGAACCCATTGTCCATGAGGAAGTCAGCCACACTTGCCGCAAAGGTGGACTTTCCAGCTCCAGGAGGTCCAGAGATCATTACTCCTCTCTGTCTTTCTACAAACCTCCCTTTTAAGTCATCACTTACCCCGTATTCGTCCAGCGTTAGCTTTGCAACTGGCCTTACAGCCGTGATCTCCATTCTGTCCGAGAAGGGTCTTTCCGCAATGGCGATCCTCAAATCCCTCAGCTGTACTACCGTCGCCCCATGCCTTTCTATCTCAATGGTGCTGTCCCCATCCTGTCTGGCAGCCTCAAGGATCTCATGAGCTATTTGCTGAAGCTCCTCAACGGTCATAGGGTCTTCCCTGATACAAACCAGTTTGAGATTTCCCAGTTCCCCCCTTTTAGCACAAGGAAGCACACCCTCTCTCAAGTGAACGCTGGTACAATCCGGAGTGAAGAAGGACAGTATCTTTGTCTCTTCCGGAGTGACCCTCTCCTGTTTAAAGAACATTGACTCTATACCCCGGGAAATAGCAACATGATGCTGGACATTATCACTGGTGATAAGGATCGCTTTCTCGCTCTCCGCCACCTTCCTTATGAGGTGGTCTATTTCTCCTCCTTTGGACATCCTTATTTGTTCCAGATTGGGCCTATCACCCACATAAAGCAGCTCAAAATCCTTCTCTTTACTCAACTTCTTGATCATCTCCACTTCTTCCAGGCCCTGGATACCGCTTATCTTCCCGAAGTTCGCCTGAGATTCAAGCTCTGCCATCGCAGACTCGGGGATGATTATCGTGCCCTCGATCTGATCCTTCTCCAGCATTTGGGAAACCCTACCATCTATCAGGACACTGGTGTCAACAACATATTTCTTCATCACAAATCCTCCAGTTCAGTGTAGAAGCAGGAGTAATTGCCGGTGTGACATGCATTACCGTTCTGCCTGACCAGATATAATATAGTGTCAGCATCACAGTCCGTTCTGATCTCAACGATTTCCTGAGTGTTCCCTGATGTTCCACCTTTCATCCACAACTCCTTTCTACTTCTGCTCCAGTAATGTGCCTTTCCTGTCTCAAATGTCTTCCTCAAAGCGTCCTCGTTAGCATAAGCCAGCATTAAAACTTCTCTCGTATCATAATCCTGAGCGATTACCGGTATAAGTCCTTTATCGTTATATTTCAATTCCATAATCATAGTCCAACAAGAAGTTTTATAAATTCTATGACAAAGTATTGTAAGGAGGTTATAATAATGAGGCAGTTTACCACTGGCATTAACTCTCTGGACGCTCAATTGGGGGGAGGGTTGTCCAGCGGTAGCGTAGTCTTGCTTCTAGAAGAACCTGGAGCAGGTGCAGATATATTTTCTCTTCATGTTGCCATAGAGGGTTTAAAAAATGGTGAAAAGGTCCTTTACGTAACCACAGACGATACTGTGGAGGAGCTCAAAGAGAGCATACGCCTCTACTTTGACGTGCCCGACGACATACTCTCCAAAATAGATATCATTGATCTGGTCTCCACCAGAATGGGTTTGCCCACAGAAGAGGATTCCGCTAAAGCCTATCTCAAAAGGACCAGATACGATACCCTCAGCGGCTTGAAGACATCCATACAGGATGAGCGGTACGACAGGGTCATAATAAACAACATCACCTACTTCTTCACCCACTACGATAGGGAAGAAGTGTTCAAGCTGGTAGAGGAGTTCTCAGGGACCTCCAAACAGGATGAGTCCTTATTCTTCATGTTGATGACCAAAGGGATGTTCGACCACCAGACGGAAGTAGCCATGAAGCACGCTGGCGATGGGGTCATCGAATTCTCCATGAGAGAGATCGAGGACGAAATGCAGAGGAGATTAAAGGTCCTCAAGCTGAAAAGAGCCTTAGTTCCCAAAACCGTTTTGAGATACGATCTCACCAATAAAGGTTTTAGAATGGAGTCCGTCATGAGAGTATTATGAATGAATATGCCTCTTTAACCTCTCACATATTTATTATTGAGGGTTCAGTCCAAGTGGGTAAAATAGAAGACTTTTTGGAGAAGTTAAACTTTACCGGGTGTGACATAGCTCTTTTGAGTGCCGAGTATATTGCCGATAGAGAACATGCCGAGGTCGCCTCCAGAAAAGCCATCGATTCATGGAGGGAGGGCAAGAACGTAGCCAGGGCCCTTCCCATAGAGATCATGCTATACGCCTCAGCGAACAGGCAGATCAACCAGGCTCTGGAGATGGGTGTGAAACCGAACTCGAAGAATAGAGTGGTAGCAGTGCTGGTGGGAGAAGAAGGTTGTATAAGCAAATTCAAAGAAGTTACCGGCTTCAAGGAAGAAGAAGTGCTCGACATAGGTGAAGAGAAAGCTGAGAACCTGAAAAGATTCTTTAAAATAAATGAAGAAGAATTAGCGGTCACAGGTGCAGAGAAACTACCGGACATAATAAAAGAGAGGGTAGTTTTATTCGACCTATCCAAATAGAATATCTGGCGCGGCAAGTGTTTGAGCTCAGGCATTATCGTATTCAGTTATACAGTTTAGGACCAACAGTTTATGACCATCCAAAAGTGATCCTCACCCATTCTCCTACGTAATGTGAGACCAGAACCACAACCAGGGCTATAGTTACGTGCTCCCCTATTACTTTCCAGGAGCTTATCTCCCTATCTTTTGCGATATAAAAGCTGAATATAGCCAGCAATAACATTCCCCATACTATACTGGCTACAACGGCAAGGGAAAGATCCAGCAGTAGAACAGGAACTATGAATGTGATGGCAGTAACGAATTTGAACAAGAAAGTGGCGATCGTTGACTCCCACACTTCCTTGACGCTGTGCGTATCCTTTGCCTCTTCCGTGATGTGGATGCCCAGAGAGTCCGAGAAAGCGTCTGCTATGGCGATAGCCAGTATACCTCCCATCACCGCAATCTTTGAGTTCGTACCAGAGCTCAAACCGACCAGCAGACCCAGAGTAGTGATGACACCCGAAGTTAATCCGAAACTCAGTCCCGTTCGTAACGTGTGTTTCATAAGATGAATTGAACTAAATTTAGATAAGTTTTTAGATTTATGTTTTTATATGATAGATGGTTTTTAATCAATGGTTTAGTTGATCACAGTTTAAGGCGTCCCACTCCACCAGTAAGTGGTTTTGGTCTCTAGTTCATAGTTATTGGGAAGAATCGAATAATTCTTCTTCAAGTATTTCCAGTTTTTTTCTGTATTGGTGGGAGATGCGGGTGGAGAAGAATCTGGTGATGGGGTTCTTATTCTCGCTTATGATCTCTTCAATGGTCACCATATCGTTCATCAGGTCAATGTAATCGTAAGGGGAGCCAAAAACTTCTTCAATGATGTTCACAGCCTGCTGCCTATCTTCGACTTTCTTCAAATTCCTTTCTTCAGCTATTTTGCGCAACCTCAGCATTGCCATAGAGTTCCTGATGCTTAGCTCCACCATCCTCTCCCCCAGCTCACCATATTTCTTCTCTGCGTTCGCTTCCATGGATGCCAGAATGTTCTTATCCTCGCTGATCTTCTTGAAAGCCTTCAAAAGCTCTGATGTGCTGTCTGGAGAGTATCCCAAATGCGCTGAAACAGTCTTCTTTATCTTGTTCTTACCTCTATTGCTTTTCCGGAGGAGGTCGTTTACCGTATCAACTACAGGGTCTCTGGGTTTCATATTAAAGTTCTAAAAATCATTCAAGGGAATATAGAAGGTGGAGCGTATCTATGGCCACCATCCACGATCTCGATGTTAACCTTATTTTTAATGTAGCTCATCAACTCATCTTTGTGCCTGCAGAACGCTGATATACACGTCCCGGTATGGATAACGTCAGCTGTTTCTCCCAAACTCGCCAGCACACCTTTCAGTGAAGCAAGTTGGAGCGGCGCTCTTTCTCCATGACATTCTCCGCATTCGATAATACCTACAATTGACGCGTCCTCATCTTTATATCTCTCAAACTCCCCCTCTCTCCGCATAAGCGCTACAAGACATCTGGCGTCCGCCGGGCAAATATTCTGCTGTTTAACTCGTTTGCATGCCATAAGAGCAATTCTCTTTGCCATAAAATAAGTAGAGAAGATACGTTAATAAGACTTTCGAGATATACTTAAGTTAATTTAGCTATCAGCTATCTTTTGCACCATATAATTGATGTATGTGTTAGAATGACGTCAGCCTTAGCGTCGTGCTCGCTCATTAGGTGGCTGAAATCGTCAAATACCTGAAAATCACTGGCTACCACCACATAGAGGCTATCGGTCAACAAACCTGCTCTTTTGATCATTTCGTATTCTTTGTCGCCATACCCGCTCCCTTTACCGATCCTGTTCCCTTTTCCGTCGACAGCCACACAACCCTGAAGAAATATATCCACTTTATTAAGGGTGTGTAAACTCTCCTTTGGTACCTCATTCCCGTATCTTAACATGCCTTTTATGGTGACGTCCTCTGCGTCTTTTAAAAGCAAAAATCCGGTTAATTTGGGTTTAACCGCCAGCAATCTTTTTTTGTCTTCCATGACAATTTCTCTTGCCCTCTTAAGAGGTGAATCCGGAGCGGAGAACACTATATCTGCTTTCTTATACTTTTCCAGCTCCCTTATCCTGCCGCATGCTTTTTTAGCTCCCCTGAAATTGGGGATCCTGCCTTCTACCGGCAAAGGAAAGGTAGCTTCTATATTCCCCCAGACGTAATCCCTGACCTCATTCTTGGAGCGGAAGCTGTTTTTACCCATACACCCCAATCATATGATGCTATATATCTAAGTTTAATTACGATTTAGAGAAGAATAAAACAAGATATTTTAATAATACAAAAGCATAAAATGATGGCCTACGTTTTAGCAGAACCCTATGCTTCTGACTTTAATTCGATGAGAAATTTAGTGCCCTTTTCCTGGTTGCGGTTGTCTTCAACTTTAATTCTCCCCCCATACCTCTCCACGGTTTTTCTGGCTATATATAACCCCAATCCAGTCCCCTGATCGTCTCCAGTGAACCCTTCTTCGAAAATGAGTTCTTTGATGTCATCAGGAATCCCGCTTCCATTATCGGCGATCTCTATGGAGCACCTATCTCCTTCTTCATTTATATTAAAATCGATCCTGGTGGCATTTCCGTGGATAATAGCGTTTCTTATCAGATTATCTATTACGGAGCTGAACGCTTCGTCGATTAAAGCTTTACAGGAGCCCTCAATATTGATCTCTATTTGGTGTTTTTCTTTGCTGTTCTCAATAACGTTCCCCACATCATAGACTTTTAGATTTTCTCCTGCATTCACCAGAACTTCCAGCTCCTTCATGTTCTTGATGAGCTCTATACTCCTCCTGACAATACTAAGGACGTTGTTGAGCATTTTTTCGTCTTTATTTTCTTTATATACTTCAATACAGTTATTGACGATAGTCAGGTCATTGAGCACGTCATGCCGCAAGGTCTTATTGATAAGCGTTAAGAGCTGCTCTTTGGAATAATCCTTCTCACTCATACTTTCCCCTTCAGATCAAATCACCCTTAATGGACCCAATACTCGAACTAGCCGTTTATGTTAAGATTGTTATAAAGTAAAACGTTCCGATTTTTGTCATGGTTATGAGAGGGGCTTCAGAAAAGGTTTAAATATTTCAATCACTATTATTATCATAATGCCCAAAAAGAAGTCTTATTATGATATACTTAAAAAATACCTTACCAGCGATGAGATCGACCTGATCAAATCCTGGTCTCCTGAAAAGGATGAAGAAGTTATAAAAGATTACTGGATCAACAAGCCGTTTGTAGAGGTTAAGATAACTCTAAACAATGAGAGCGGGGAGAAAAGATATCACTGCCTGGAGCCGGGAATAAATGAAGATGAGTACTACATACTGACCAACATTTTTGAGGATCTGGAGAATGTGTTGATCCTTAAAGACCTATCCGTCAGCCCCGAAACCAAGGCAGAGATACTCCGAAATGCCTACAAGGATATAATAGATGAATATGGAATACAGCCTCAGGAAGAGCTGAATCTCAAGTTCCTCTACTACATATACAGGGACTTCCTGGGCTACGGTACTCTGGACCCCATCCTCAATGACCCCTATATTGAGGATATTCATTGTGACGGAACCGAGATACCTCTCTATATTTACCACAAAGAATACGGCAACGTCAAGACCCACTTCTCCTTTGAGGAGCAGGAGCTGGACCATATAATCCAGGCCCTTGTCCAGATGTGCGATAAGCACATTAGCCACGGAAATCCCATCATCGACGCCACCCTCCCCAATGGAAGTAGATTGCAGGCAACCTACGGAGTTGACATAACTCCCCGTGGCTCTTCCTTTACTATTAGGAAGTTCACCGAAGACCCCTTCACCCCCATAGACCTCATGACGCTGGGAACATACACTCCAGAGCAGCTGGCCTATTTCTGGCTTATTGTAGAGAATAAGATGAGCGCAATGGTAATTGGTGAGACAGCCAGCGGTAAAACCACCACCATGAATGCAGTATTGATGTTCATACCTCCCGAGGCAAAGGTCATATCCATAGAGGATACCCGGGAAATCGCTCTTATGCACGAGAACTGGGTGGCTGGAGTTACCAGGCAAGCCACCAGCGGTGACGAGACGGAAGTTGACATGTATGATCTGCTCAAAACAGCTCTGAGGCAGAGACCAGATTACATAGTGGTAGGTGAAGTAAGAGGGAATGAGGCACTTACTCTCTATCAGGCGATGTCCACGGGACACGCCGCCTTCGCCACACTTCACGCAGGTGAAATCCAGCAAGCCATATACAGACTGGAGAACAGTCCGCTCAACGTTCCAAGAAGCATGATACAGTTTCAGGATGTTGCTGCAGTCCAGATCCAGTGGACCAGAGGGGGTGTAAAGAAAAGGAGAGCCAAGAGCATTTACGAGATCGTAGGAATCGATCCCAATGACAAGAACCTCCTGCTTAACAAGATCTATTCCTGGAACAGCTATGATGACGACTACAAGCTGGTAGATTCCATGAAGAAGCTGGAGAAGATCGCCATGAGTCAGGGAGTAGAGGTCAGCGATATAACTAATGAGCTGGAAAAGAGGGCTGATTTTCTTAGAATGCTTCAGGAGAGAGGAGTACGCTACTATAAAGAAGTAACCATGATGATTCACGCCTATTACAGAAATCAGGATAAGGGTAATGAGGAGATATTTGATGAGGGTAAAAAGTATAGGAAATATTATAAGATCCAGCAGGAAGCGTGATCCCCTAAAGAAGGCTTATCTCAAGTCTCTCAATCTCTATGCGCCTTCCTTTCTCATCAGATATTACAAGAAGAAATATAACGAAGAGAAATATAAGTATCATAATCTGGAGAAGAGCCTCAAGTCATGCAGAATCCCTGTCACGGTAGCCAAATACATGGCCATAGCCGCTTTCTACCCTCTAATCCTGCTCCCGGGTTTCTTGCTTCTGGGGGCGCTTCTGGGTCAGGCCCTTGCCGTGCCCATAAACAATTTGAACTTGGTCTCCGGGACCATTCTACCCCCCTATTTAGAGACGCAAAAGCTCCTGTTGATAGAGGTCCTTATGATTGCGGCTTTCACCCTCCTGTTCACCTATTTAACCCGATTTCTCATATTGTTTTACCCCAGACTCTATGCATCTCAGAGAAAGCAGAATATAGAGGTTATTTTTCCCCATGCAGTCAATATGATGCTGGGGATGGCCAAAGGAGGTACTCCGGTCCTCAAGATACTCAGGGTCATATCTGAGGAGAAGAGCGTCACCGGAGAAGTCGGTGAAGAGATGGGTGCCATCGTCACTAAAGTAGAGATATTCCACAAGGACCTCGTTAAATCGATCAGAGAGGTCGCCCAGACAACCCCCTCCGAGGTTTTTTCAGATTTTCTGGACGATCTGGTGAGCATCCTTGAGGGAAGCGGGAAAGTGGGGGAGTTTCTGGAGTACAAGTCCAAGCACCTGCTTGACGAGAAGGAAAAATATCAGAGCCTGTTCCTCAACACTTTGGGGGTAATGGCCGAGGTTTACGTGTCTATTCTGGTTGTAGCTCCCCTGTTCCTTATCATAATCTTCGTTGTAATGGGTATGCTGGGTGAAGTAAATCAGAAACTGATGACCCTCATCATCTACCTCTACATGCCGGTAGGGGGCTTAATGTTCATGTTGATGATCTCCTCCATGATGAAGGGGTTTGAAGTCGAATGGATTGGAGAGAGAGTAAAGAAACTACCTGTAACGGCCAGAGTGGTCAAAGAACAGGAAAAAGAGTTCACATACGAGAGCAAGTTCCAGAGGACCCTCAAGAAATCGGTGAGGGAAGTGAGGTCTATTGCCAGCGACCTTCATGTCTTTATTTCCAGACCAGAGTACGCTTTCTACGTGACCATACCGCTCTCGGTCGCCTCGATCCCTCTCATAATCGGTTGGAGAGTAGAGACCATCTTGATATACATTCTGGTGTTGAATGCGCTACCCTACACCATTCTGGCAGAGATAAGGAAAAGAAGGATCCGAAAGATAGAAGAACATATCCCCGATTTCTTGAAGCAGCTTGCCAGCCTCAATGAGAGTGGATTAAATATTGTGGTGGCCGTCAGAATGCTTTCTTCCTCCAACCTGGGTGTTCTAACTAAGGAGATATTGAAAATACGGAAGGACCTTGAATGGGGGATGCTTCTCCCTCAAGCCTTTAAAAGATTTGAGACCAGGGCCGGAAGCGCCACAGTCACTCAAGTAACTTCAATACTCCTCAGGGCAATGGAAGCGTCAGGCACAGTAAAAGATGCTTTGTTCACCGCAGCCAGAGACGCTCAATTGTACATGAGGCTCAGACAGAATGTGAAGAACGAGATGTTCGTTTACGTCCTGGTCATCTACATGACATTCGGAGTGTTCCTGTTCACCATATTGATCCTGAGCAAAAACTTTCTGGAAGTAATGCCCTCTTCCTCTTTTCAGGGATTTTCAGGTGCCCAATTCAACATGCCGGATATCGGAAAACTAAACACATTATTCTACCACACTTCCCTCATCAACGGAGCGATCGGCGGCTTCGTGGCAGGCCTGATGGGTGAAGGAGAGATGAAATCCGGTCTAAAGCATGCCATAATTATGGTCTCCATTGCATTCATCGCCTTCCGGTTCTTTAGCTGAAGGCTGAGGACTTAAGACTGGAGACTGAGGGTGGAGTTGAGAGCAGGTAGGTGAGAGTAGCTGAGGCAGAACAGGAATAATTAGATATATGGGTCAACAGTTCTTAACTTAATGACTCACGTATTCGACCCCTCCCAAAAACATAAGCTCGAATCGGACTCCAGAAAGAAGATCCTCCCCAAAGAGCCGTTGGTCGACTTCGTTTCAAGTCTTCCTCCCGAGGACAGGGTTACCGCTCTGGAAATCGGTTCTGGCACAGGCTATTTTACTGTGGTCCTGGCAAGGTACTTCCACAGAGTCTATGGAATCGAGATCAGCAGGGATATGGCTGAATACACAGCGAAAAGGCTGGAGAATGAGGGGATAAAGAACGTGGGATTGATCGTTGGTGAGAAACCCCCAATCGACTTTGAAGTCGACCTCGCCTTCTTTGGCAACGTCCTGCACGAAGTCGATGACCCTAAAGAATACCTTGGTTACAGGGCAAAAATTGTGGTGGTTGTTGACTGGAAGAAAGAGAATAGTGAGCAAACCGCCTTTGGACCGCCCTCAGATGAAAGGGTCTCTGAGGAGAAAATACTTGATATGCTGGAGAACAAGGGCTACAAGACCAGGAAGATCAACGCCTACCACTACCACTACTTCATAGTGGGGAAAACGTCAACAATAAAGAGGATCTCAAATGAGAGCTATAGTTAGTGCTTGCCTGCTGGGAGTTAACTGCCGTTACGATGGAGGAAACGCTTACAGCGAGGAGGTATTGAAGTATATTGAAGATAATGAAATTATTCCTATTCCAGTTTGTCCAGAGCAGGTGGCGGGTTTACCCACTCCCAGAGAACAGTATGAAGTGATGGGCGATGGATTTGACGTTCTGGAGGGACGAGGAGAGGTCCAATCCATTTATGGCGAAGACTTAACTTCTCAATTCTTTAGAGGAGCAGAGGAGACCCTCAAAATAGCGAAAATGTTGAATGCTGAGGTAGCGTTGCTCAAATCGCTCAGCCCCTCATGCGGTTCTGGAAGGATCTACGATGGGTCTTTCGGCGGTAGGATCAAGGAGGGTTACGGCGTCACGGCAGCGATGTTGAAGAATGCCGGTATTGAAGTCAAAGAGTTCTGATCGGATTCTAAACCAAGTTCTAAACCGATTTAGATAATATCCAAGTATTTCAGCCGAAGAATTCGCTTATCTTTATTTGTCTTTTAGTATCGCTTTCGAATAATGATTGTATTTCCAGGTCTATTAGCTTCAATCTCTGTTTGGTGTACTCTTTTACGTTATAGGTCTCAACCAACTCTCTGGAAAGGTCCAAATACTTTTTAATGGAGCCTCCATGCACTGATAGGGTCAGCTTACCGTTGCATTTGACGCACTTGCCCTGTAGAGGTATTTTCCGGTATTTCTGGTCGCAGTTCACGCATCTGAACTCCTGTCTGGAGAAAGCCCTGAGGTTCCCGATTATATCCGGAAGGAAGTGAGTGTTGATCACTCTTTCAGCCACGTTGTGTTCGTCTACAGCAATGATCTTCTCTGCCAGCGACATTTGAGCGTGCACTTTATCGCTCATTTTGGTAAGCGACTTGTAGGCACTCATCTTTACGCCTGCAGCGATATCTTCTGTATCGTGGGTGAACTTCAGGCCATAATTCCTTTTCTCAGTGGAGAGCCTGTCATCCACCATTTCTATAAGTTCGGTGAGGTCTTTGGGGTTCTTGAGGTCCATTGTAGCTTCATAGAACTCCAGTGGATATCTATCGACTACATCCATGTTGTGAACCTCATGATCCACTTCTCTGGGGTCAATGACCGCCGTAAGCACTAAAGGAGCGTCCATCCTGCCACCCCGTTTATCCGGCAAATAATCCATGGAGAAGTTCAGTAATCCGTCAAAAAGCAACATGACACAATCTTCATCACCGTCACACTGATATGCAAAAGTATTGGATATAAGAACGTTATGAGAATCAACAGTTAAGTTGTAGACGGGTCCATCGTTATCGATAATATCTATTGATTGAACTTTAACATTTCTGCAATTGTTATTTATTCTGTATCTGCCTTCTCTTTCCTTCCACTCTTCAATCAATTTACTGGCTTTATCCTGCTTCTTGCCCAGAAATCCTATTTCCTGACAGAACTTCTTGGCCTCCTGACCATAGATTCTTAATTTATGAGATACGTTTTGAGCTGTTTTTCCTTTTCGAGAATAAAACTCAGCTACAGTACCGCTGGTTACAGCCCTATTATCGTGATACCAGGATACTCTAATCCCAAATCGGGTCAGTACGAATTCTATGTCTTTCAGGAGCATTGTACTTACTGGAGTGCAGTTTACCTCTAAAGTGCTGCTTCGAGATGCCGATCCATCTCCGGAAAAATATCCCCGCAACAAATACTTTAATTTCTCAAGAGGAAGGGAAAGGAATAACGAGGGAATTCTCTTTTCCTGTGCCGTCGAGCCGAATCCGAGTTCATTAAAAAGCTCGAAAACCATTCTAGATGAAATCACTAACGCTTCCTCACCTTCACCAGGTGTAATTCTTAGACTTTCTTTGATAAGTCCTCTTATTAATTCCCTATCATTTCCCGAAGCAATTGCCACCTGATAAAACGATTCTTCCTCTCTTCTTGCGTAGCCTTCAGCAATATAATATCCAATCAGTTGCAGGAATTTCTCATTCACCTTCAAAAACCTTGGTAACACCACTGTATCTCTCTTTACACTCACGTAGACTTCTTCAGGTATTTCAATGCCTAATTTGTCCATAATCTCTTTGGGAACTGAATCTCGTTTCTTATAATTCCACAGAGTGGATTTTGGAATACCTAATTGCCTGGCACACGCTTCAAATCCGCCCTTTTTCTTTATCTTATCAGAAAAGTAGTTAGAGATTCCCTTGACCATTAAATCCTTAATATTAAAAGAGAGAACGTCTATGAAGTCCACATCCTTCTCAGGAATATTTAGTTTCGAGGGAGAAACAAGTTCTTCTACACGGCTGGCATTAATTTTACCCTTGCTACCATTATTTTGGGGGAAGGGATGGTCACCAGTGGTCGCTATGGTCCTTCCATCCTTACCTCTTATTTTAACTATCTTATGGGGTGAAGGATGTTTGGAGAAGGCAGAAACTTTCATCACTTTCCACTCGCCATCAATATAAGAGATGGTATGATAGCCATTGCCTTGAACCACTACATCACCGAAATCTGTTACTTCGTAGCTTCCTTCCTTTATCAAATGGTCGATGAAGTCCCCGAGCTTGACAATTCTCCATTTTTCGCCATCATAGATTGGTAAGGTCTCTTCTGATGAAAAACAGTTCCTCCTCTTAGAAGCGTGGAAATAGGGGTGTGCATATCCTGCAACAACGTCAGAGAACCCTACTATCCTTCCCAACACGCCAGCAGAAGTGTGGGGCGCTAAGCCGATCACCAGGTGGCCGATGAGGTCTTCTTCCTTTTCAGCATTGTAAAACCTTTCCATACCATAGTATTTCTCCAGCAGGTCGTCGATGAACGCTGCAGCGTTCAAGAAGTACTGGGCACCGCTCTTGGCAAGTATTATGTCCTGAGGCTTAAGCTCCACTACCTGGCTCTCGCTTTTAAGATCCTGACCTCTCCAGTCAACGCTATATCCCATTTTCTTTAACTTCTCTACCGTAACACCTATTTCAGCCGGCCGGAAATGAGTTACAGGGACATCCGTCATATCGTAACGGATAGTTCCGTCCTTGAACACGTAAACGGAGTGGATGGCCCTCAGAAGTCCTTTCTCCATTCTTTCCGCTACCTTGTTCTTGGAAGTCAATCCTACTACTCCCTTTATGGTGCTAGGAGTATCCCTCAGCTCGAGGTTGTTCAAGGCATTCTCATAGACTTCTCTGATGTTTATCTTCCTTTTTCTGTAACCATGTGTCTCCCTGCTGCATTGCGGACAAATCGTTTCCTTTGTTTTGGTTTTACAGCTATTGCAGTAATATTGCTGCTCTGTAGTCCCTCCGCAATCGCATTTGGTCCATAAAGTCTCCTTTCCACAGGTTTGACATACCCTTATGGGAAGATCGGCCAGATACTCTCCTCTGGCAGCGTTATAGGAGCTGGTATAATTGATGGAGTTCTTTATATCCCTTGTCTTCCCACCTGTGTACCCTACGGGGAATAGAACGTGAGGAGGGGGACTCATCTTTCTTTCTTTAGCTTTTTCAGGCCTACCCATCCTGGCACCAATCCTTGTTGGAGCTCTCGCCCTGATGTTGAGCCCGGAGAGCTTTCCCACCAGTACCAGGGGATCTTTTTCTCCGTTGAAGGAAGTGACTTCTTTTAGATCGTAATTCAATCCCAGACATCTGACCAGAACCTTCCATCTTCCCATCACCAGCATCCCTTCCCTGACCTTGTGCTCTACCAGCAGCTTCTCCAGGATTTCCTTAGCCTGAGGGTCGCTCTCGGCGACCAGAGTGCTCTTCCCGTATTTTCCCTCTACCTTACCGTATCCGGCGATGAACTCCCGGAGATATTTTACTTCCTCCACAGTGACGTCATGCCACAAGTAAGTATAATCGGGGTGCATTGGGGCCCCATAGTCATCACACAGTTTCAAGGCTTCATCTTCACTAATGCTGGAGTAATCTCCTTCCACCTGGGCTTCCTGAACCCACCACTCGTAAACATAAGAAGAAGGGATTAAAGGATGGTTATTCTCTATGAACTCACCGTAGTTGATGAGCATTTCCCCCATATCCAGTATCTTTTCTATCTGGTCAAGATGAGTACGGGCTTCATTTGCCGTATTGATCTTCAGCACGTCGCCATTGTTCAGTCTGACAGTAGGACCTTCGATGGAGGTCACGGGAACGACCCCACCAGCCTTACCGGGTCTCTCGATCTTCAGCTGACAGCCCACCGCGATGAAACTGGAAACGATAACCATAGTAGCAGGATTTACTCCCACAGTAGCGAAACCAGAGTTCCTGGCTCTCCCATAACGCAGTCTAAAGCCACCTTTTCTGGAAGGATGGCCGAAAACAGGTCTTCCAGCCACAATATCCTTAAGATACTTATCTACTGGCTTGACACCCGGTTTTTGTTCTTTAGATTCTTCACCCTCCTGTTCCTGCCCCTCCTGCTCTACTTCTTGCTCTTCTTTATCGTCTTCTTTGGATATTAGGGTGTCCAGCCATTCCCAGCCATCTATGCCCAGATCTCCCACGAGTTTTTTGAGCTTGGGGGCTTTGAGGGCTATACCTTCGGCGATGACCAGGGCCATACCGCCGCGGACCCTGTTGGTCCCCACTTCCGGTATATTTCTGTAGCCGGAGACCTCAGCCTCTTCTGTAGGCTCACCATCAATACATACCGGGCAGTTGGAAACAATAAGCTCGATCTCCTCATCCTCCGGGAGGTACTGGAGGTTGGCCACCTTCTTGTAGAGGGGTATCTCTTCCACGTATCTGTGGATCTCATTCTGAGTAGGTTTGTATTTCTTCAAACCCAAACTCCTGCGGACATAATCCCCCACCAGCACCGAAATCACCTGCGCAGTCCCTCCAGCACTTCTAATTGGTCCTGCATAGTAAATCCTCAGGAAATTACCCTTTTCATCCGTTTTGACGTTAGCAATTCCTTCGATGGGTGCTGCTACCACTCCTTCAGTGAGTATGGCTACCGAGCTTCTGACCGCCAGGTCCACAGCCTCATTCTTACCGAATTGACCAAAATCTCCCTTAACAATACCTTCAGCGATCTCAAAACATATCTTTTCTCTGCTGACCCCTTCGTGCTCCAACTGCTGAATCTTTTGAGCTACGCCGTCTATACCCAGCAGCCTCTCAACTCTTTCCGCCATGTTCCTGGCCACGGGGATCTCCACATCAAGTGAGGGGTCAAGACCCTTCGCTCTGGCTTCTTGAGCGATCTTGTATATTCTATCAAGCTCTTCATTTAATTGGTGATGGTAATTACGGATTTCTTCCTCAAAAATGGGTTCCAGTTGCTCTTCTTCCGAATAATCGTCTTCAGCTACTGGAAAAAATTTGTCCAGAGTGATAAACATGATTGTAACAAGGTATTGTGGATAAAAAATTTTCTGGCTACTCCAAAAGTTATATTGGCCACATTATTATTCTAAAGCCTCAATTTTGGATCTAAGTCTGTATAGTAATTCATTTCTAAAATAGAAAAACTTTAATTTATTCCACGGATAATCAGTTAAGACTATCGGTTGTAAATGATCATCTTAAGTTTGGATACCGTACCGCATGCATAATCGGGGATCTCCAGGCGCAGTAAATTCCATAGCTGAGTTAAATAGTTCCCATACCTCACAGAGTAAATGAAGTTGAATTGGGACTCCATCCACCTGAATTCCTCAAGGATTTTGGATTCATAAACTTTCGCTGCCTGCTCAATGCTCTCCTCTTTGAGAGACTCAAGGAGGATGTCAGCACATATAAGGCTGGGATAAACGCCCTCACCACTTACCAGGGATACCGTACCTATCGCCTCCCCTACACCTATAACCGGTGATTCTCCTAAAGAATAGAATGGTTTCGACCTTGAGGGAGGGAGCAACCTTACTCCCGCTCCCACTTTATCTATTACTGCATAAGCCATACCAGAGAGATACTTCTCCACTTCTTTCCGGGGGTTGAGGTCAAAAGAGCCGCACCCCACCTTGTAGACTCCATTACCCTGAGGAAAGACCCATAAGTAGCCAACTCCTCTGGGCTCAAAGAAGAAGTCCTCAGGAAGGTCATCGGATTTAACGTCTAACTGGTAGCAGGGACAGACCCACCTATCCTTTAACCCACTTTGTGGGGGAGGAAGAAGAGAGCGAGCGGAGCCCGTAGCATCAATGACCAGGTCGTAATCAGCAATATCGTCTGTGGTGACCTTATACTTGTAATGGACTAATGCGTCGCTGGAGTTCAAGAGGTCCTGAAAGAACTGAAATTTGTTAAAGGTTACCGTGTCCCTGTTTATTATTCCCTTGGACTCAAAATTTTTGCCCACAAACCTCAGATAGTCAGAGGGGTCACGACCCATCAGAGGTGCGTATTTCTGGAGCATCCGCAGGCTGGTCCCCCATGCACAGTCTCTACTCAAATTTTCTAATGACTTCTTTTCGAACACATCTACGGTATGCTCTCTGGAAAGCATGAAAGCCAGGTAAGACCCTGCTACTCCAGCCCCAACGATAGCGATCCTCATGGTATCTCTAAATTGTTGAGCCTGAAACAGTTTAAAAAAATTCTTTTTTTGAGAAGTTATTGAAGATGGTATATGATCATTATCTTGCCTGCTTAACCTTTTAATCTGTTACCTCTGTTCTTTCCCGGTTATTATTTTCACCAGGCTTTTGGCGATCTTTGGTTGTTCACTTCTAACGTTAAAGTCGTCATATAGGTTAATGTGTTCTGTGAGCTTTTTACCTTCAGATGGGAGGTCAAATATTCTGGTAAGGATCTTTATGGAATACTGTTTTAGAACTGGCTCCAGTATCTGGTTTGCAGTGTTAGATAGGTAGAGGTAGACGACGGTTGCACTTTCCAGGTCTTCTTCCTGTAACTCGTAGAGGGATTGTCTCCTCAATAAAATCGAGTCCTGCAAATCATGGTTCTCTATGTTCTCCTTAGCTCTATCGTATACGCTATCCAGAAACTCGTAACCTATTCCTCGTGCACCAAATTCTTCTGCCGCAAGAATCAGGTTGTGCCCTTCTCCACATCCCAGCTCCAGGAGAACGTCCATTGATGATAGCCCTATTTTCTGAAAAGCTTCTCTCATTTCGTCTATGGGAGATGAGCTAAAAGGAGGGTTAATTGATTCCAGAATATCCAGAGGCATTTCCTTAATTTGGTTTTGGACTACTTAATTGTTATTGAGGAGAACTGGAAAACCATCTTGTCGATAACACATACCCCAAAAAGTACATAGTAGTATAGCAATTCCACGCGGCTGAACTTCAGAAGTCCATCGTCAAACCATGGTGTTTCGCTAAAGTTCTTAATCGATTTACGTCTTTTTTAGTTACTGGTGAGAGCCTTAACATACAGGGTGTAGAAAGCAACCTCCACACTAATATCCACAATTATTGTGAACATAGAACATAGTAGAATAGAGTAAGATTTTTATTTAATGCATGCATGCATGAAAATATGGGGAAAACAATAACTATTGCTGATGACGTGTATAACGAATTGGTAAAAGTCAAGGGTAAAAGGAGCTTTTCTGAAGTTATCAGGGACCTTATAAAAAGACAGGGAAATTCTGATGTCCTCTTGATTGGTTTTGGAACCAGAGATGACGAAGAGATAAAGGAATTCAAAGAGGAACTTAGAGAGGTAGAAGAATGGATGCAATCATTGACACGAGCGTAATAATAGAGATATTTAGAGGAAATAAAACAACATTAAACAATCTACGTGACAAAGAATTAACCTACGGAATAACAACTATTACTCTTTTTGAACTTTATTGCGGGACCTTAAAAGAGAAAGAGGAGCTCATGATTGAAAAACTACCCAAAACAGGGTTTGAAGAGAAAAGTGCCAGGATTGGTGGAGAGATGTTCAGAGACTTAAAGAAAAAGGGCAATGTTCCTCCTGCAAAGGATCTCCTCATAGCGGCAACCGCAATTGCCCACGATAAACCTGTATTCACTTGTGACAGGGATTTTGAGGTGCTCTCAGAATACGGACTCAAATTCAAGACAATAAAAAAGTAAATTTAGTAGAGTTATTTAATTTAACTTATAGTTGATCCCTATCCTATTATGGAAAGTTCAGGTTGATGGTTCTACCCTTCAGGTCTTCGTCTGTAAGAGATATCAATAAAAAAGTAAATTTAGTAGAGTTATTTAATTTAACTTATAGTTGATCCCTATCCTATTATGGAAAGTTCAGGTTGATGGTTCTACCCTTCAGGTCTTCGTCTGTAAGAGATATGGTCTTGGTCAGGTTGCCGGCTTTTATTGAGTATGGCGAGACTGCTTTGACGGGGTATGTGGTGTTCTGAGCATAGGGTACGGTGAAATGGTATTGACCGTTTTGAGGTTCTACTCTTTGCTGGTAGCCGTATGTTCTTCCCTGATTGGTCTGAATGGTAGTGTTTATGGTTACCTGATCCACGTCTTCTTCAACAGTTCCTTCTATTGTGGTGCCATTAACGTATTCGAATACTTTGACGTAGCCCGTTGACCTGATGTTCACTTGCTCCTGTTCCATTTCCTGGGAGTAGTATCTATTGTAGATGAGGCGGTTCATCAGTTCCATGAACCCTGATTGACGGTTTGTACTGGCGAAATTGCTTTCATAAACCATTCTATAGTTCTCAAGGCCGTCACCGTCAAATATATGGAATTTGGCCTCCATGGTCTGGTAATAGTTCTGAGAGGGGATGTTCATGGTGGTAATAACTCTCCCATTCGATGGTATTTGATATTGTGATGTAGCTATCCCTATCTGGCCCTGTGGAGTGGAGTACACGTAGCCACCACCCCTATAATAGATATTCTGGACTTTGCCTACATCACCTTCAGCCCAAGCCCCCATGGCGTAGAACTTGCCTGTGGCCATTTCTACGTCCGTTACTACGTACTTAACTCCTAGCTGGTTGGAGATGTTGTTGGCGTAGGTCTCGTTGAGCGCGGTGAAGAAGGGGGCTGCTCCTGGTCTGAAAGGAGCTTTTTTACCTATCCCCTGCTGGAAGGGGTTGGCGTTAGGCATGCGATGAGCTATTGTTTCTATCCAGTGACCGTAGTCCCACCAGCTCATCACTCCGTAGGTTTCTTGTGGGTAGGGATATTCGCCTTCATGGTGCGGTTCGTATATCTGGTAGTAGTACTGGTCGTAGAATTCCTGATTGGGGGTGTTGGTGCGCATCCAGGTTAGGGTGTCGAACCATTGCTTGTTGATGCCTCCTCCAGCATATTTGCTCTGCTCGAAAGCCATAGTGAAGGTAGGGTAGAACACTGCGATAATAATCAGTATGGATACTGCTATACGGATGTACCCTACTTTCTTTAACCTCTCAATGCCGCCGGTAACTGCTTCATAGAAGTTAAGGCGTCTGAGGATGGCGTCAAGCATGATGGCGGCGAAGATTGCTGATACTGCTCCGAAGTAGTAGGCAAAGCGGTTCTGGCCTGCGAGGGCTACTATCATGGCTATGCCCCAGACGACAGCTAACAGGTAGAGGTTGTTACGTTCTTTGACAAATTTGATGAACGTGTAGATTATGCCTGGGATGGCGAAGAAGAATGTGGTGGCGAAGGTGGACCAGGCTGGGAATAGACTGAATTGTCCCCCGCCCATGGTGAAGAAGGGTTGGACTTCTGCTACGGTTAGAGCTCCGCCAGTTTTTTGTACAACGCCGATAATACTAATAATTCTTTCTAAGAATGAGGGAGCGACCAAACCTATTGCTGCAATTAGTGTTACCCCCACCACTACGATAGTTGCGGGGAAAGCATATTCTTCTTTAATTCCCAATCTTGAATAATACCCTTTTCTTTCAAGTTTTTCAATTCCGTGGAATAGAGCCATTATAGCCGACGCACCTAACAAGACCACTAGAGGGAATGATGTATATCTAGCAAAGCTAAAGCCAGTTTCCTTAAAAGCATATGGTAGGTAAATCAGGGCAGCAGTTAAGAACGTGACAATACCTATAAAAGCAATATTCTCGGCTTTGACGTTTATCCAGTGCTTGAGAAGATATGCGATAAGAACATATAACGTTAAGATAAAAACAATTATGAATCCGGGAGCCCAAGAATAAAGGTACATACCTATTGCCAGACCCGTAAATATTGGAGCAAGGACGGAATTACTCTTCAAATTCTCCATAGCTGGTTTGCTACTCCACTTATTTATTGAGTAGGAGAATAGCGCTAACGTTGTGATCATCCACAGAACTTCCCAAACGTGGTGGTCATTAAAACTTAAAACACTCCTGTGAAGGAGTTGGCCAGGGACCATGATGATCAATAGGGCAGCGATTACTCCTGCCTTCTTGTTGAACAGTTCTTTGGTTAACAAGTAAGCAGGGAATACAAGTAAGGTGCCACCTATTGTGGGAACAAACGAGAGAACTCCTCTTAAAGCTTCTGGAGATGTTGCTGTTGCTCCACCCAACTTGGCCATGATTGCTCCCAAGTAAACTACGAAGGGGCCGAAGTGGGTACCGGTCCCGTATGGGTAATTAGTGAAAGCGTCAAACCATATTCTCTCCGGAAAGTGAGTTAATAAATTCTGAATTATTCTGTAATAATACCATGGATCGTTTCCACTCAGCCTTACAGTCCAGGTGAAAACCGATTCCCATGGATTAACAATCCTAATGTAAAGACTTATTATGATTGCAATAGCGATAAAGAACCAGTGCCAGTATCTTCCCAGAAAGTTCTTGGTATTGTTAGTCATCGCAGTAAGAGCAAGTGGATTGGATTTAAATTTTTCTTTTGGTTTATTTATTTGAAGTTATTTTGCTCAATTTATCAGCTATAACTCAGAGTTTTCAAGGTCATTTAAAGAAGAATTTTTATTACCTTTTTATTTTACTATAAATAATGAAAGTTAGTATTATACTCTGTACTTATTCACCAGCCATGTTCGATCATTTCAAGGAGTGTTTAAAGAGTTTGATTAATCAAACTTACTCAGATATTGAGGTAGTGTGTATAGTGGATGGCAATGAAGAATACTACAATATGATAAAAGAAGAATTGCCAGAGTTGGTGAATGATGAAAGGGTGGAATTATACCTCAACGAGAAGAATTTGGGGCTTACTGAGAGCAGGAATAGGGGTGTGAAGCTGGCCAGCGGTGAGGTTGTTGCCTTTATCGATGATGATGCTGTCGCTGAGCCGAATTGGGTTGAAGAGTTAGTTAAAATGTATGCTGATGATGTTGTGGCTGCTGGCGGGAAACTGCTTCCTCAGTGGGTTGCAGGGAAGCCGAATTGGTTTCCGGAGGAGTTCTACTGGATGATAGGCGCTACTCACCTAGGCTTCCCTGAGGAGGTTACTGAGGTCAGGAATACTTTCGGCTCCAACATTAGCTTTAAAACAGATGTTTTTGAGGAAGTTGGGGGTTTTAACCCCTCAAAGTTTGGGTTAAAAGGTAAGGGACAACTGCAGGCTGGGGAGACAGAGTTGTGTGATAGAGTAAAGAAGAGATTTGGTAGGGGTGTTATGTACAATCCTGATGCGATTGTCCATCACAAAATCTTCGGTAAAAGGACTGGAGTGAGGTTTTTGATTAAAAGAGCGTATTGGCAGGGATATTCGAAGGCTGTTATGGAGGGTAGCTCGGATATTGGTGAGGAGAGAAGTTTTTTGATATATTTGATTATTAAAAGGACTTTGAGTAGGTTAGGTAGGTTTTTTAGGGGTTCAGGTATTGATTTGGTTAAGCTGGTCTTCATCTGGGTTTTCACCTTCTTCGTGGGAGTAGGTTATATTTACAGCAAAATTAAGCAATAGCTGGTGTAAAGATGGTTTCAGTCAAAGTAGTTCCCAACGGCGTGAATACAAATAAGTTCAAGCCAATAGACAGGGATAAGGCTATTGAGTGGTTTGAGCAAAGATTTGAGCTGGATGATAGCTTGAACATAGTTTTTGTTGGGAGGTTTTCGTCAGAGAAGGGAATTGAGTACTTGATCAAGTCCCTCGAATACCTCGAAGGCAGATTGTTTCTGGCGGGAGGGGGACCGCAAGAGGGTTATTTGAGAAGAATAGCAGAGAAATTTGGGGACAGGGTGCAGTTCATTGGCAAGGTTAAACATGATGAGGTTCCCTTGCTGCATAATGCTATGGACGTGTTTGTTCTACCTTCCATCAGCATGGAGGGTTTCTCCAACTCAATGCTGGAGGCGCTAGCCTGTGGTTTGCCTGTTGTAGCCACACCTGTAGGAGCCGCTCCTGACGTGGTCACGTCTGAAGTGGGCGAGGTTGTGGAGATGAGAATCGGTAGGGCAATTGCAGATGGAATAGAGAAAGTTAGAGGGCTTGATAGAGAAAAGATACACTCTATAGTCAAGGAGAACTATTCCTTTGATGTGGTTGCAGATAAGGTGTATGAGCTATACTCCCAAATTAATGGACATCCTAAGAATGTTTGTTTTGCTTCCCTCTTCGCACCACCATACGTTTCTGGAGCTGGTACACAGGTCTTTGAATTATCGAAGGCTCTATCCAAAAAATGTGAGACAGCAATCTTGTGTGGCTTAGGTGGTGAAGGCAACTACCAAGGGGTTGAGTTAATTAAAGTAAGAAGTATAGATGGATGGCTTTCCAGACCAACTTACTCCCTTAAAGGTGTGTTGAAGATACTCGGACTCAATTTTGATGTTGTTGACGGCAGGAATTGGGAGGGTGGTCTGGTATCATTGGCAGCCAAAAGAAAGGGTAGTAAAGCAGTGATGAGCTTGAGGGGTGAAGGAGCTATCGGAAATGCTTTATGGAAGAAGTCATTGAACAAATTTATAATGAAAAGGATTGATTGCGTGACTGCCACTGATTCGAGGACTGCTGAGATTGCGGAAAGATTGTTTGAGTAATCAGGAACGCTTAAAGGGGATAAAGTGCCTCATGGAATGATATCTAGAGAACGAGTGGTGGTATCAGTGAGGGGTTTGTATCCGAGAGTTATATAAGCTCAGAGACCATCTCGCAGGTGATTATATCTTATCTATATATAAGAATAAAAATTATGTGATGGGGATAAGTTGATATGAAAATGCTTTTATAGTTAAGAAATGAGGGTTGGTTGTGCTTGTCTCAGATCATGCTGTAAAGAGGCTTGAGGAGCGAGGATTAACTTTTGAGCAAGTAAAATCGACTGTTGAAGGGGCAAGAGAAATTATAAATGTTAGGTACGGTAGGAAAGCTGCATTTAAACAATTTGGAGACAGATATGTCGTGGTGGTGTATGAGGAGTTGAAGGAAAAGGATGAAATAGTGGTAGTAACTACTTTAAAAGTGGATAAAGAGAGGTTGAAGAGATATGGCTTCAGTCGAATTTGATCCTGAAGTAAACGCCATTTACGTGAGGTTCAAAAAAGGAAAGGTTGCTGAGTCCGAGCCATTAGCAGACAATGTAGTTATAGATGTCGATGAGGATGGAGAAGTCCTGGGAATAGAGTTTTTACTATCCAAGCTTGATGAAAGGCAAATGCAGTTCATAAGGCATCTGGGAGTTAAGGTTGAAGGTTAGGTTAGGTAGCCTGACTTAAAACAAGGAGATCGAGATTTACGTTGTAGTTACATATCTCATATAGTTTTCGATGTGGAACGATACGAGAACAGAGTATTCAAACTCATGAAAATCTGAGGGGGAACCAGAGTTAAAATGAAAATTGAGGAAGAAAGAGGAGTTTTGACTGCAGATTTTCTAAAAGAGCTTGAAAGAAGGATTAAAGCATTACCAAAAGCCGAGATTGACTTGAGTTCTCTCAACGAATTATACTATGAAGGAAAAATGCTCCGTTGATATTATTTTCTGATAAGGTATATGTGGCTTAATGTGTTCAGAAAAAGCTTTAAGTTTATTGAGAGATTTAATTTATAACGGTGATGAAAATGCCAGATATTATTGAAGTGATCTATGAAGACGGAGTATTTAGACCGCTTAAAAAAGTGGATTTTAGGGAGGGTGAAAAGTTAAAGATCAGAATTGAGAGAAAAAACCTCTCAAAATATTATGGTGTTTTTGGTAAGGCCTCAGCAGATGAGTTGAAGGAGCTGGAAGAGGAGGTCAACTATTGCTATTGAATCTTTGTAGATACCAAACTAAATATATTTGGGCAATACATTCAACTCCGTTAATGTTAGTGTTAATGTTAAAAAGCATAATAAACTAATATAAAATAAGGAACTATTTCCCCCTCACCCACAATAACGTCTGACATCATGATGTTTTCCCTCCTTTTCCTTCCAGTTCTTCGATCAGGTCTAAGTATTCCTTGGTGAGTGATACACTGAGACCTGTTGCGAAGGCGATTTCTTCTGGGGAGTGTTCACCCCTTAATGTTTTTACTCGGTGATAGTCTCTGAGGTATCGGTCTACAGCTTCACCTGAATGGTTTGTCCGTCTCTTGATCTCAGGTTGAGTGTAGTGCTGCAACATGTATCTGACTATCTCCTTCTTGTGGGTGACGCCTTTACCCAGGTCGTGGATCTTACCTCTATCAGGTATCTGGATGTTCTTCTCTTCCTCTAACTCCTTAATGTATTTACCTATGGTAGCAGGAGAGTATCCCATCAGGAGGCTACCATCAACATGGTTCAGGACTGCACCCTGCTCAACCGCCTCACTATGAAGTCGTTCTGTCACCAACTTACGCAACTCACGAGCACTCACCCCGTCTCTCCTGCTCTCAATATCCTCCTTAGAGACTAGGGTAAGAACTACAGGCTTGGTTCTCGTCTCCTTCATAGACAAGCCATAACCTTTACCCTGATCGATCTCCACACCATCCCAGACGATCTGTCCTTTCTTGACTTCTGGGAGTGGACGCCGGTATTGCTCCACTACCTCCAGGATATCCTCTACGATGAAGCGAGTGATCTCCTTACCACCAAGGAACCGGTAGCGGTCACGAAAACGATTGCACAGAACCGTCACCAAATCCCTATCAAGCTGAGGATCATATATACAGGATCTCCAATCCTTATCCTTCTTCACGGCATTACACCCCCTTCTTTGTCCACGGTATTGGTGCTGGTGAGGAGTTCCTCAAGTCTCTGGCAACCCTGACATGAGAACTCAGTGTATAGGCCCTGATATTCCTGAATCAATCGCTCAGATAGGCGAGTGACCTGCCTGATCTTATGCAAGTCCTCACCCCTCTGAGTTAGATACGCTACCCTGGAGAAATCACGGATATAACGGTCAATACTTCCAGCACTATGATTTGTCCTGCGCTCAATCTCCGAATACTCATAACCCTTCAAGTATTCTTCCACAATCATCGCCTTATGGGAGACACCCTTACCAATATCCTTCATCTGCCCCCGAGTAGGAACCAATATCCCCTGGTCTCTGAGCTCCCTAACATCATTCCTGATGGTACGCACAGTACTGCAAAGTAGTAGCGCTAAATCCTCCTGAGTCAACAAGACCCCCTGATCCTTAGCCTCAACCGTTAACCGCATAACCTTACACTGCCTTAAAGCCCGAATACCCTGTTCTCTGAGGACCACCAAGTCATCTGGATGATAGAGCGTAAGCTTTACACGAGACTTCTCCAGCTCATCCATCGGCTTACCCGAAGGTTCATTGCTTACTACTCCCCAGTAGGGGACCTGGCCAACTCCCAAGTCCCGCGGATTATTCTCCTCCAAGAATAGATTAATACGCTTCATCAAAGCTTCAGCCAAGATATCAGAGAAATCAAACTTATTCTTCAGGTCCCATTCCAACTGATGTAACGCATCCTTCTGCTCAAGCTTCTCTATGACCGTATCGTGCATATCCTCACCTAACGCTCCAAAATTCTTATGGTTCTTAAAGGTGAGGGAAAAAGTGCCTTTTGTTAAATAAGGTGAATCCATGGGAAAGAATTTTGATGCGTATGTAGAACTCGACAAAACAGGTCTGGAGAATAAGTACGTGGTTATCGTAAATGGGGAGGTAGTGGCAAAGGGAGAGAATATCGAAGAGATGCTTGGTAGAGTGAGGAAAGAATATCCTCAGCAAAGGCCGTTTGTAGCAAAGGTTCCGGAGGAAAAGATGCTGATACTATGATACGCCAGCTAAAGCAAGTTAGTCCAGGATTACTTATACTCGAATGAGTTCTTTTTCCTCTGAGAAAACTTAATAAAAAGTTCTTTCTACATGTTTTATACTGGCTATTGGACTGACAGTATTAAGGTGATATAATGCCCAAGGTGATAGATGTTATTTACGAAAATGGTGTTCTAAAGCCTCTCCAGAAGGTTGAATTAAGAGAGAAAAGGAAGTACAGAATTTCGATTACTGAGAGCAAGGAAGACACCATAAAATCATATAGAGGTGTTCTCGGGGAGGCTGGTGAAGAACTGAATGACTTTGAGGAGGAGGCACAGATACAGTGATTTTAGATACAAATGTATTCTACAACTTTCTTTTTGAGACTCCTCTAACAGATAAAGCAACTAAAATATTCGAAATTGAGGAACAATTTTTTACGCCTTTTATTGTAGTAAACGAGTCAATGTTTATTGTATGTAGGAAAATCGCTGAGAAGCAATTCAATATTAAGTCCAGCAGAGCTTTTAAAGAATTCGTGGCCGAGAACGGTTATAAACCATTCAGAGACGGGCTTGAAAAGTTTTTCAATCTGCTGGACGATTTTGACGTTGCCGTGCTCAAAGACCACCAAGATTTAGATGATGTTAAAGAGTTGATGGAGAATTTTAGGCTTTTACCTAATGATGCACTTATAGCAGCGACATGCAGATACTATAAAATAAAGAAAATAGCAACCTTTGACGGAGATTTCGACAGGGTTGATTTCCTCGAAAAAGTCGAGGTTAGCTAGGGAGTATCATGAAGGCGCTGTTAACAGGTTGTGCAGGGTTTATAGGTTCCCACCTGACGGAAAAGTTAATTGATAGGGGATATGAAGTTATAGGGATTGATTGTTTTACCGATTATTATTCAAGAGAGTTGAAAGAGAGTAATATGGTGGGGTTTAGGGGTAATATTGATTTTATTGAGGAGGATATCCTTGAACTGGATATGAGCTTGCTGGATAATGTTGACGTACTGTTTCATCTGGCTGCTCAGGCAGGTGTGAGGAAGAGCTGGGGGGAGGAGTTCGACATTTACACCAGAAACAATGTTCTTGCTACTCAGCGATTGCTGGAGGGATGCAAGGAACACGGTATCGAGAAGTTCGTTTACGCTTCCTCCTCTTCTGTATACGGTAATACAGGGTTGCCCATGCGAGAGGATCAGTATCTGAAGCCTTATTCACCTTATGGGGTGACCAAGCTGGCTGGAGAGAACTTGTGCGAACTCTACAGAATGAACTTCGGGATCAATTGTGTTTCATTGAGGTACTTTACGGTCTACGGTGAGAGGCAGAGGCCTGATATGGCCTTCCACCGGTTTATAAAGTCAATAATTGAGGGGGAGCCAATCAAGGTGTTTGGTGATGGCAGGCAGACCAGGGATTTCACCTACGTTGGCGATATAGTGGATGCTACGGTTAAGGCTGGGGAGAGTGATGCTACTGGAGTGTTTAATGTGGGAGGTGGCAGCAGGATAGAGTTGATCGATGCTATTAGGGTGCTGGAAGAGGTGTTGGGTGAGGCTGACGTGAGATTTGAGGAGAGCAAGAAGGGTGATGTCAGGGATACTTATGCGGATATCAGTAAGGCGAGGGATGTTTTGGGTTATGAGCCCAAGGTGAGTTTGAAAGAGGGGTTAGAGAGGGAAGTGGATTGGTTGAGAGTGAACATATTTTAGTTATGTACATGATTGAGAAATAAGGCATAAAACATAATTACATAATTATATTGGAGAAACGAGAGACAAGAGGTTTAAAATGAGAATAGGAATAGTCGTAAAAGAGTTTCCTCCCGATATTATGGGTGGAACAGAAGTTCAAACAATGCGTATGGCAGAGAAACTAAGTGAGAAACACGAAGTAATCGTTTTCACTAAAAAATACAAGAAACATAATGCGGACAAAAGAAATTATGAAGTCATTAGAGTTCCAAATATCCGTTTTAATAGCATTCTTAGTACCTTTACATTTATCTTACTAGCCCCTTTTTTTATTATGAAGTATAGAAAAAATATAGAAGTACTACAGTGCATGATGATTTACCCTTGTGGTTTTATTGGGTTAATGGTAAACAAATTTTTTAATATCTCTTTCTTTTCATGGATTCAGGGAGGGGATTGGTATTTCGCTAAAGAAAATATTTTCAAGAGGTTTTTAATTAAACGAGTTATAAAGGACTCTTTAGTGGTTGCACAATCAGAGAAAGTGAAAAATGAAGTACTCAATGAATTTCCAACGGCTAAAATGACAGTAATACCTAATGGGATTGAAATACCTAATGAGAATGCAAACGGAGATAAAATTATTTTCGTGGGAAACCTCATAGAGAGAAAAGGTGTTGAGTACCTCCTTGAGGCTACAAGAGATTTATCCAACGAAGTTGTAATTGTTGGAGATGGACCAGAAAGAGAGAAGTTAGAGAGAATAGCCACGAATAATGTTAAATTTGTGGGAAAAGTATCGCCTAACGAAGTAAGTAGTTTTCTTAAAAGTGGTGAAGTTTTTGTTTTACCATCAATTAAGGGAGAGGGATTACCTAACGTTATACAAGAAGCAATGAGTTATGGGCTGCCAATCGTTGCAACAAACCTAGCAGGTATTCCAGATCTTGTAAAAAATGGTTACAATGGGTTTATTGTTGAACCAATGGACTCAAAAAAACTTGAGTTGGCAATCAAAAAGATTATAGAAGATGAAGACCTTCACAAATGGATGTCCGAGAATTCATTAAAAGAGATGAATAAATATTCTTGGGAAAATGTAATAAAAAAACTGGAAAGTGTTTATAGACAATTGACCCAAAAAATGGATGAGGTGTAGAGTATGGCAGAGGAAACCAAATTATTGATTACTGGGAGTAGTGGTATGATAGGGACAGCCCTTTTTAGTGAATTAACTCAAAGGGGGTTCGAAGTTATAGGGTTCGATAAAAAGGAGAATAAATGGAGTGAAGATGCAAATAAAAAAACAGTATTAGGCGACCTAGGAAGCCAAAAAGACTTAGAAAATATACCTAATGATATTGATTTTATAGTACATTGCGCTGCTAACGCGAGAGTTTTTGATTTAGTAAAAAATCCTCTTCTTGCGAAAGAGAATTTTGATACAACATTCAATATTTTAAATTTTGCTAAAGAGAATAATATTTCCAAGTTTATTCTAGCTAGTAGCCGAGAAGTCTACGGCAACACTGATTACTCAATCCATAATGAGGATGAGGCATATGTAAAAAATTGTGAAAGCCCATATACTGCCTCAAAAGTAGGTTCAGAGGCTCTAGTACACTCCTTTAACCAATGCTATGGTATAGATTTCACTATACTTAGGTATTCAAATGTATATGGAAAGTTTGACGAAAGTGATAGGGTAATCCCTCTTTTTATTAGTTTAGCAAAAGAAGATAAAGACTTATACGTTTATGGTGAAGACAAAATTTTGGATTTTACATACATTGACGACTGTATTGAAGGTACCCTAAAAGCTATACTGAAATTTAACAAAGCAAAAAATGAGACGTATAATATCGCTTCTGGTACAGGGACAAGTATACTTGAGGTCGCTCAGATGTTGAAGGACGAGCTTAATTCAAAATCTAGTATTATTACTAAACCAAGTAGAACCGGAGAAGTCACTAAATTCATAGCTGACATTGAAAAGGCTAATAAGATACTTGGTTATAAGCCAAATACGTCAATTGAAGAAGGTATTAAAAGAACAGTCAATTGGTATAACGAATATTGGAAATAATATTAGTTATTACAGATATATCGATGACTAAAACATTAGTAATTGGTCTTGATGGAGTTCCTTACGAACTACTAGAGATGTGGAAAAAAAATATCGATAGTGATTTTACCGAATCCTTTACAAAGGGTGTTTTAAAATCCACTATACCCTCTCAAACCTCCGTGGCATTACCAGCTTTATTCACAGGAAAAAACCCTGGTAAGACTGGGATCTTTGGTTTTTTGGACGATGAGAACGCTATTGTAAGAACTGATAAGATCAAACATCCAAAATTATGGGATATTCTTGACGAGAACAACATACATTCTTTATTCTATAACACTCGTATGATTTCACCTTTACCTAAAAAATCCAATTGTGTTTTTATTGATTCTGGATTTTTGCAAAACAGCAAAGAAATTCTATGTGAGCCAGCCAATTATAGAAACCTAATAGAGAGTTTTCCGAGTGAGGGTAGTCTAATTGATTGGAAAGTGAAGGAAAATCCTTCGCAAAAAGAGTTTTCAGAGAAAGTTGTTGATATGATTAAAGATAAATATGAAACATTTACAGACGTATTCTTAAAACAAGAATTTGATTTTATCTTTTATTGGATAGGAGAAACTGATCTACTTCACCACTACTGTTGGGACAATAAACAAGTCATAATTGATAGTTATTACAATATCCTAAACATTGTTAAAAAAATATTGGATGACTTTAAAGATTGGAATATCCTAATAATCTCAGATCATGGATGCGAGAGAAAACCTAGTATTAACTTTTATATTGACGCTTGGTTAGCATCTAAAGGTTATTTAAAAATGAATTATAATACACTTATTTATTCATTAATATACTTCTTAGCAAGAAAGTTTGTTCCTTCTGATGTTAGAAAGAAATTTGTTAAATCAGGCCAATCAAGTCAAGAAAAAAGATCAAATGAATACCACGGAATTGATTATAAAAAGAGTTATTCGTATTACTCAACAAACTGGGGTATAGCCATCAATAAAAATACTGAAAAGAGATATGAAGAGATAAGACATAACTTAATTAAAGAACTTGATTTGGTTGAATTTAGTGGAGAAAAAGTTTTTAAAGAAATCTTAAGACGAGAAGAAATCTATAACGGACCGTATCTCGAAAAAATGCCAGACATAGTATTAAGAGCAAAACAGGATTTTGAATTAAAACCAGGGCCAAATTTAAAAATATTTGGGAAGGCTGAAGAACACAATTATGGCTATATTGGCTCACATAATTGGGCAAGAGACGGCATATTCTTGGCTAAAGGGCCTGATATCCGAGATGATGATTTTAATTTAGGTGAGCTACAAATTTATGATGTAATGCCCACAATACTACATATGTACGATACTCTTATGCCAAATGATTTTGACGGAAGAGTGTTACGAGAGATATTCAGAGAGGGTACAGGTTTTTCCGAGAGGAAAACTAGGTATTATGAGAGCAAGGAAAAAAAATTAATTGCAAATAGTGTTAAAACTATAAAGAAAAAATCTAATATATAAAATTTATTGAGGGAAAATATGGCTTTAAATAATGAACCAAAAATTAGATTACAACTAATAGACTCTCCTGCTTTCAGTGAGTCTGGATATGGGGAAAAACCTGAACCTTCTCTTGGCCTTGCATACCTTGCTGCTGTCCTACAAAATAATTCCAATTGCACCATAAGATTGATTGACAGCTACAGAATGTCAAATTCTAAAATAATAGAAGACGTATCCGATTTTTCACCAGCTATTGTAGGTTTAACATCCATGACTTACAATATAAACCAAGTTGCAGAATTGGCTAAAAATATAAAAAGAGTGAACAATCCAATAATATTAATTGGCGGATCTCACGGGTCTGCTCTCCCAAAAAGAACACTCAAAGAATTTTCTTGGTTTGATATTGTAGTTATTGGAGAGGGTGAATCTACAATTGCTGAGATTATAAATAACTACTACAGAAATGGTCTTTGGGAGAATATAGATAAAATAAAGGGAATAGCTTATAAAAGCCAAGAAGGTACTGTTATAGTCAATGAACCAAGAGAAACAATAAAGGAATTAGATTCTTTACCTTATCCCAAAATAGAAAACTACAATTTTAATTTATATAGGAAACAATATATCCGTAAGTTGGGTGGAGATTTCCCAAGAATACCAATCGAAACAAGTAGAGGGTGTCCTTTTAGTTGTCCTTTTTGTTACCGCTTATTTGGTAAGAGATGGAGAGCAAAATCTCCAAAAAGAGTTGTGGATGAAATTGAATACTACTATGAGCAAATCAACGGAAGACTTTTTGAGATAATAGATGCTACTGCTACTTTAAGCAGAAAAAGGTTCTTAGAGATTTGTGAAGAGATTAAACGAAGAGGACTTGATAAAAAAATTGCTTGGATTTGTGAGACTCGCGTTGACTCCATAGATGAAGAACTTGCTTCAAAAATGTATACAAGTGGATGTGTATATGTATTTTTTGGATTAGAGAGTGGAGATAACGAGGTACTAGCGAAGATAAACAAAAAAATTACTGCTGAACAGATTAAAAAAGCAGTTCAAACAATCACAAAGAATGGAATGCGTGCTGGAGGTAGCTTTATTATAGGGCATCCTTATGATAGTAAAAAAAGCATCCTCAATACTATAAACTTAGCTAAGGAGCTTAGAAAACTTGGGTTGGAAGACTGTAGTTTTCAAATCTTGGATGTTTATCCGGAAACCGAGAATTGGTATCTAGTTGAAGAAGGTGTTAACAATTCAAAGTGGATTGATGAATGTAAATACAATTGGAATTCTTATAATAGAGGTGCACCACAAATAACCATGGATAATTTAATAGAAAATGATTTGGTGTTACTTAGAGAGAAAGCAATTTCAGAATTTAAGAGAGCTTACTTTAGGCTCTGGATAAAAGACGTGCTTTCTAATTACTTAAAGTCAAATAAAAAAATTTGGTCTTTGACTAAAAAACTCGTTACACTATATGAAGTTAAAATAAAAGGAAGATAGCGGATAATGTTCGATTACAAAAGATCTGAAATGAGCCATGAGTATTAAAGTTGATTTTATGTGCTATACCCACTTCGGATATGATAAGGATTTGAAAAGTAATGTTGCTTATTTTACCGTAAAAGAGTCTTACAACAGGTCCATTCTTGATAATATAATAGTAATAGACTACGCAGATACCAAGGGAATAAATAAGGAACGATTTGTTAGAGGTATTCCAGGAGGAAAGAACACCTCAAGGTTGCTTTATTTAGTTAGTAAAATGAAAAAGAATTTCAAAGCAAGAGAATATATTGAAAATTTTTTTGACAATTTTGGTTCTAAACACATTGATGCTGATATCCTCTATTGCTGGCCCAGATTATTAAAAAGTATAGAGAAAGCCCAGAAGCACAACTCAATTACAGTGCTCCATGGGAGCACAGCACATCCCAACCAAACAAAAAAAATTGGTGCGAGTGAGCACAAAAAGTATTCGCAAAACTCACCTAATTTTAATAGTTCGCATTTAAAGAAACATATTAAAAGCTTTGAGGGTGTGGATTACATATTCGCTTTATCAACTTACGCTAAAGAGACTTACATCGAACAGGGAATTCCAGAAGATAAAATAGCCACCGTTATAGGCATGGGTGTTGATACAGAGAAATTTATACCAACTGCCAAGAACAATGAAGAGTTCAATGTTTTACTTGTTGCTGATATGCCACCAATGAAAGGAGTAATCTACCTTCTGGATGCTTGGACCAAATTAAACCTAAAAAACTCAAAGCTCTACCTAGTAGGAGGGATGACTGAAGGAGTTAAAAGAGTTGTAGAGAAATACAAAAGAAAAGACGGTAGTATTGTTACAACGGGTCATGTAACTGACACAAAACCTTACTATGACAAAGCAGATATATTTGTAATGCCCTCCCTAAGCGAGGCATACGGCAAAGTAATTCTAGAGGCAATGGCGTCAGGCTTACCTGTGATAGCTACCACCAACACAGGTGCTAGAGATGTAATTGATAATGGGGAACAAGGATTTATTGTACCGATTAGAGACTCTGAAGCCATGAAAGATAAAATCCAATATTTATACGATAATCCATCAGAGATAAATAGGATGGGTAAAAATGCCAAGAAGGTTGCTGAAGAGAACACGTGGGACCACTATTCAGAAAGAGTGGCAGATGCTTTAGAAAAAGTATACGAACTCAAAAAAGGCTAATCAGACAAAGCATGAAGTTCGCCATAAGAGATGATGACACCTGCTACTTCACTTCTCCAGAAGACTTAAAAAAAGCATATGGGGAATTATGGGGTAAAATACCAATATCCCTCGCAGTGGTACCGTTTGTAAAAGCAAGAAAAGCGCCATTTATACCAAAAGAGTTCTGGGAGTCTAACAAAGAATATCCAGTGGGTGAGAATCAGGAGCTTGTATCATTCCTCAAAAAAGAGATCAAGAATGGTAATGTCTCCATTATGCTTCACGGCTACAATCACGAATATTATCCTCAGCCAGAGTTTGTGGGAGGCAAAAATCTGAAGGAAAAAGTAATTGAGGGGAAAAGATACTTGGAAGAAGTCTTAGAGACGGAAATAAATACTTTTGTCCCCCCCAGCAATAGCATGTCAAAAGAGGGTATTTTGGCTGTTAAAGAGGCTGGTTTGAAACTGCTATATTATCCTACACCTAAGGGAAGACCAAACAGTTTTAGAAAGTGGAAAGTGTTCCTTGATGATTTGTTATTTAAATATAAAGAAAGGCAAAGTTCGAGAATAGGTTTTTTAAAAAATTGCTACAATTTTTGGATCAGAAAGAATCGAGATGTCTTCATGCCAGTAAAACCATTTCCTTATGAAATAAATGGAATTAAAGAGTTCAATTGTGTTTCACTAACAAGTAAAACCTCCATAAATAATGTTATACGTAATATTGGAATTGCTAACTCATATGATGGATACTTTTGTTTAGCCGTTCACTACCATGCTTTCAACAACCAAAAATTCAAGGATAAGTTTGAGCAAGTTTTTAATTACACTCAGGACAAAAATAATATGCAGTTGGTTCATGTTGACAGTATACTGGGAGGAGGAATGAATGACAGCTAATACTCCTAAAGCACTAATGATAGGACTTGACGGAACTCCGTGGAATAAAGTAAAGAAATGGACTGAAGAAGGAGAACTGCCTTTTTTTAGCTCCATCATTGAAAATGGGGTTTATGAGATTATGGAAAGTACCATACCATCTAATACATGTCCAGCCCTAACAACTCTATACACAGGTAAAAATCCCGGAAATCTTGGTATATTTGATTTTTTAAAGCCAGACGGAAGCCTTGTCTCATACAAGGATTTTGAGGGAGACAACTTAATTGAACAATTACCACGAGAAGGTTATAAAGTACTATTTGCAGGAGCGAGGCTTGCTTACCCGCCTCCAAAGGTTAATGGAATCGTCATATCTACAGTACCAGGATTGATAGATGCAAATAAGCTAGTTTCTCCACCAGATAAAGCAAACATAGTTAAAGATTTTTTTCCAGATGAGAACCAACAAGAAAACTGGAAGTCTCTTATTAATAATCCATTTAGATATAAAAAGGAAATAATAAAACATAATTCAGATATGCTGGAAAATAAGTTAAGAGTTTTTGACAGACTACTAAAAAATGAAGTTTATGATTTTGGGTTTTTATGGATAAGCGAGACCGATTCTAGTCAACACTATTGTTGGAGAGATGAAGGTTTACTCCTTAATTTCTTTAAGGAAGTAGATAAACAGCTAGAGGATTTTTCTCAAAATTATCATGAATCAGACATATTCATTGTTTCTGATCATGGTTTTGGCCCAGCTGCTGAATACAACTTCCACCTTAACGAGTGGTTATTAAGAGAAGGTTATTTGAAGATGAGAGGCAACCCTTTCAAAAGACTGTTAGTCAAGTTAGGGTATAGCCTTACCGAGTTGTACACTACTGATTCTTTCGCGAAAAAGATTTTAAATTTCTTAAATAATTTTTCCAGTTCAAGTTCAAAAGGAAATGAGAATAAACAAAAAAAACAAGATTTAGCAATACTACCTTTAGATAACATACCTGGTGTAGATTGGAGTAAAACCCAAGCACACCTTACAACTAGCAAGGGCTGGGGAATTAAAATAAAAAATGAGAACCTTAATAGAAATTACGAAGAAGTGAGAGAAGAGATAATAAAAAAACTAAAACAGTTAAAAGATTCAAGTGGTAATAGAGTGGTAAAAAATGCATGGAGAGGAGAGGAGATCTACTGGGGCAAATACGAAGAACAGGTTCCAGATATAATTTTTCTAAAAGAAGATATTTTTAAAGTTAGGCCTTCTTTAGTTGGAAAGCTGTTTACCAAAATAAGGAAGAAGGAAGAGAATTATATTGGAAATCACGATTCTTCAAGGGAGGGTATATTCTTCGCCTTCGGGCCTGATATTAACGACAATGGCGAAAATATGGACAAAGTCCAACTTTATGATATCGCACCAACCATCCTCCACATGTACGGGATTCCTGTTCCAGAGGATATGGATGGTAGAGTGTTGAAGGAGATATTTAAAGAGGATTCAGAGCCGGGGAAAAGAGAAGTCGAGTATCGTGATACGGGAAAAGATAAAGATTTGATTTCGAGTAAAGTGAAGAAGTTAAAGGAAAAGAAGAAACTGTGAGTGTTTGGTTTTATATCTATGGATGAGGATTTCGTATTTCTGCTATAATCTGGATTATTCTGCTGGTACAGGTCCAAGAAAAAGAATAGAGTCCTTAGTAAATGGTATGGCTAAACAAACTGATTGGGATGTAGAAATAATCACCAAAGCTAACGCACCCTCATCTATGTTAAAGCAGTTTGATAAAAGAGTTAAGGTACAGACCGTAGTTAATCTTAATCCGTTAAAGATAGCATCCACCATCAAGAAATGTGGAGAAATATTAAATAATCGAGATATAGTCCATGTACCATTAAATGTCCTGCAGGCAATATTTGTCCGCTTTTGTTTTTCTGGTCCGATTGTTACTGGAGTTGGGATGCAACCAACTAAATATTCTGCTTCTTTAATGAAAAAATACGTAAAACCAGAGCACGTGTTTCTTGCTGGTGAACCTAAGTTTTGGTTAAGACATGGATTTGCTTCTTCAGGTTTGTATCCACCTATAGATACTGAAACATTTAAACCATATTCCAAAGAAAAGATAGAGGAAATAAGAAAAGAGATGGGCATCTCAATGGATTCTAACGTGGTCCTATTTGTTGGTCAGGTAAGTGAAAGAAAAGGTGCTGACATTTTTTACAATGCTTTTAATAGCGTTAATGACAGAGAAATTACCCCAATAGTTATAGGTGATGGACCATTAAAGTACTTATTTGAGAAAAATAACAATTTCATTTACTTAAATTCTGTAAGAAATGATTTTTTACCTTTTTATTTCAACCTAGCGGATGTAACACTTATCTTAAGTGAGAGAGATGTGTTTCCTATTGTTGGTTTTGAGTCGCTCGCATGCGGCACGCCTGTAGTTACTACTGCAACCTTGAGTAGAAAGGAGATACATGATCTCGCCCTCTATACTTGGTCTAATAGGAACCCTGACTCAGTCAATGACACCGTCGAATACCTCTTACAGAATAAAAAACTTTACAGAAAAAAAGTAAAAAAGGGATTGAATTTTATTAGAGAGAAAAGCTCTTTGAAGAGTTATGTCAATGCTAACCTAAATATATACAAGAAAATATTTAGATAACTGTTTTTCGTTTCAAAATGAAAAATCGATGATATGGATTACTAATTAGACAATAAGTCTTTTCAATCTCGAAATAATTTTTTATCTCCTTTTTGATTTTATTAAGACTGAATCCTTTCTTACCAATCTCCCAATAATGTTGACCATCAAACTCATGCTTTTTCCAAAACAGAGGTATTTTTAAGTAGAGGTTTAATTCCTTGAAATAAGGAACCTTAACCCTAACCTTGAAGTTTGCGCCTGCATGAGGTAAAGTCAGAACTGCATAATATTTTGTAATTTTGCTTATCTCACTTAATGACTCCTCAAAATACTTAAAAGGCAAGTGTTCCAACACCTCTGCACATAAAACTGTATCAAATGAGTTTCTCTCAAAATGGTCACTTAGTTCTGTCACACTACAAACATAATTTGGCCCTAAATTCTCGTCTATATCTACGGTCACTACTTCAATACCTCGCCTCTTTAAGTAATTTGTGACCGTTTTATTTCCAATTCCAATCTCTAGGACTTTCTTTGGCTTTGTTTTTGACACTCCACTTATCTGATGCCAGTAACTAATCCATCTAGTTTCCTTATCATAATTTTTAAAATAGTGTTCCGATGGAACTTGGACCTTAAATCCTTCTCTCACTAAGCCCTCATATTCTGGAACAATATAAATCTCTTACTACTTCCTTTAAAAAGTTTAGTCTGGTTTCTCCATGATAACCGAGTTATCACAAAAACTTCCGTATTATTTTTCTTATCCACTCAGTTTCTAACCCCAACTTCTGATCTATTGCTCTCATTATCATCAAATCTTCTTTCTCGAATGACTTGAGGACCAGTAGAAGGAAGAAGTAGAGGGCTAAAAAGATCAAAAACATTGGAACTAGAACATAGATTGGGGCTGGAGCGAAGAAGAGTTTTGTTATTCCGTATATGGTTAATACAGCTATTACAGCCGCAATCATAATCTTGATGTAACTTAATTTGAAGGGTTGCATCTTTCCTATTCGGTAAACGAAAACGAGGTTCAGCCCACCCATGAGTGCAAAAGAAGTTGCTGTTGCGATTGCAGCACCATTTATACCGTAAATAGGGATTAATGTTGCGTTGAGAATTACATTACCTCCAGCAGCGGTTGAAGAAGAGATCATGTTTAGCTTGGGCCTCCCGAATGCTGTTAACACTCTTTGCGACAATCCTGTTAGAGAGAATAAGAAAAACCCGAAGGCCAAAATAGACATTGCAGTTGCCCCTTCAATGTATTCTTGGCCGAAAAGTACTCTTATTATCGATTCGGAGAAGAGGAGCATAACAACAAATAGTGGTAGTGATACTGCAAGTACCCACTTAGTTACGGTGCTGTATGAAGCCCTGATTTCCTCGAATTTCCCTTGCGAATATAATCCAGTTATAACGGGCATAGAAATAGAGGCCAATGATGTTAGACCCATCCGCATTAACCTTGTAGTGGGTAAAGCCACATTATAAATCCCCACATCTTGGGTAATGGTGAAAAACCCAAGCATTAGCGTGTCTGTCCATGCCACTATTAGGGTTGTGATCCTGGTAAACATAAGTGGCCAAGAAAATGAGAAAAGCTCTCTATCCATATGGCTGGCTTTTATGTTCGTGTTAACGATGGGGAAAACTTTTTTCTCCAGAAAATAAAACGCTATGAAGGGCATTATAATTATCGCCAGAATCCAACCTACAGCGCCACCCAAAACCCCAAAACCGAGTGCTATCAAAATTGCAATCGCTATAAATCGGAAAGAGTTTTGGAAGATTTCGTTAACATAGACTTTATACCTCATGTCTTCAAAGCCAACTGTTGCGCTCAACAAATTTCTCGCCAAAACCAAAAAAGGAGGAGCTATGGCGAATACCCTCAATACGGGAGTGAAATCAGGTTCATTAAATACACTGACAGAAATCCATTCCGCCCCCAGAAATAATACTGCAGCTAAAAATAAACCTACGGGCAAATTAATCCTCAGCGCAGAAATAATCACCCCCTTCACCCTCTTTAAATCCCCTTTTCCCCTATAAAAAGATACAAATCTGATTACGCCCCCTGGCAACCCAAAGGTACCTATGTTAGCCGTGATACTAAATAAAGCAATACCTAACGCGATAAGACCATACTCTGCTGGACCAAGAGACCTCGCCAAAACCATCCTAGAGCCAAAACCCAGTAAAGAAGCTAATGCTAAACCAATAAAATTTATTCCTGCACCCTTAGCTATTTTTCGCAACGAAGAATTCAACTCCGAATCATTCGACATCTTTCGCCTCTCTAACCGTCTTCAATGTTCAACTCCTTCTCAGCTGAAGTAAATTTAAAAGACTTTGCTTAATAATAACCTCTTCGTAACTCAGATTTGGCCTATAATATATTGCCAAAAGTAAGAAAAATAATAAAAATCAATAAAACCTCACAAACCCTGCAACCACTCCCCAAACTCCTTCAACTCCTCATCCCTCATAGCCATCTCAACATTAGCCTTCAACCACTCCAATTTGTTGCCAATATCAAACCGTTTACCCTCATAAACAGCAGCATAAACAGCCATATCCCTCGCCATATCCCTTATAGCATCAGTCAACTGGTACTCACCACCAAGCCCCGGCTCTAAACTATCGAGATAACCAAAAATTTCAGGAGTTAGAACATACCTCCCCAGCGTCCCCACATTCGATGGAGCCTCCTCAATACTGGGCTTCTCCACAAACTCCTCCACCTTATACACTCCACTCTCAACCTCTAAACCCTTGATTATACCGTGATGCGGTATCCTCTCTTCTGGCAGCTTCTCCACAGCTATCACCGAGCTCCTGTACCTCTTGAAAGCGTCCATCAACACTGCTGTACAGGATGGAATGGTAATATTATCTCCCAACAATAAGGCGAAAGGCTCCTCATCCACAAAAGAGCTGGCATACCGCACAGCATCACCCAAACCCTTCTGCTCATTCTGCCTCACAAAAAAGATGTCCACTTCTTCCAGGATCTTGTCCAGCTCCTCCGTATACTTCTCCGTTGGTAAGTCACTCTTGTCGAAGTGGTCCTCCAGAGCCCTCTTGCTCTTGCCCGTAACAATCAGTATATCCTTGATCCCAGAGTAATATGCTTCCTCCACCACATACTGGATAACGGGCTTATGAACAACGGGTACCATCTCTTTGGGCTGAGCCTTCGTTATGGGTAGCATCCTGGTCCCAAAACCTGCCGCCGGAATAACTGCCTTCTTGACCCTCATATCAATCACCACTTGGATTAGATGTATCCCGCTTCATTGGTCATCGGTTAAGCCCTCCACTCATCCATCAATCGTTTCCGGTTGACATGCGGATCCAGGGCCTGGCTTAAGTAGACGTTCATGACTGTTTCGAAGGTTCGTTCGATCCCGTAGTAAGCGAGGATCAATGTGAGCTGGACGTCAGCGTTCTCTGCGAATATCTTGCTCCACCTGAGCTGAGTGTATCTCACCATGTCTTTTGTGCTTATTTCTCTGACGAGGTTGTATATTCTTCTGCTGATGATGAGGGTTAGTATGGCTGTCCATATGAAGGCTTCGATGATCTGGGGGTTTGTGGTGTCCACCACGTCCAGGGCATACCTGCTTTTGAGTTCCTTGAAGATGAGCTCCACATTCCATCTGGCGCTGTAGAGTGCAGCGACATCCTCTGCAGATAGCACTTCGGGAGGTATGTTGGTGAGGTAGGCGTGATACTTCTTCTCCTCCTCATTATACACTGCTACCA